>NZ_JARZAI010000071.1 GCF_029893355.1 Kitasatospora sp. MAA4 | reverse complement strand
CCACTGGTTCTAGGTGGTGAGTAGATCACGTAGACGCTCGGCTGGGGTATCCCAGTCGAGCGTCTTGCGTGGGCGGCCGTTGAGTTCCTGGGCGACGTGTTCGAGGTCTTCGGGGCTGTGGATGCTCAGGTCTGTGCCTTTGGGGAAGTACTGGCGCAGGAGGCCGTTGGTGTTCTCGTTGGAGCCGCGTTGCCAGGGCGAGGCGGGGTCGCAGAAGTAGACGGGCATGCCGGTGGCCATGGTGAACTGCTTGTGGCGTGCCATTTCGCTGCCCTGGTCCCAGGTGAGGGAGCCGCGCAGGTGCGCGGGCAGGGTCTGGACGGTGCGGACGAGGCCGTCGCGGACGGTTTCGGCGTCGTGGGCTCCGCCGGGCAGGTGGACCAGCATGGTGTAGCGCGTAGTGCGTTCGACCAGGGTGGCGATCGCGGAGCGGCTGTTGGCGCCGATGATCAGGTCGCCTTCCCAGTGGCCGGGCACGGCGCGGTCCTCGATCTCGGCGGGGCGGTCACTGATCATCAGCATCGGATCGGTGAAGCGCGGGGTGCGTCGGCCGGGGTCACGGTGCGGCTTGCGGCGGGTGCGGCCGGTGCGGACTGCGGCCTGGACCTCGCGTTTCAGGCCGCCGCGGGCCTGAAAGTACAGCGCCTGGTAGACGGTCTCCACGCTCACCCGCATGCTCTCGTCGTCGGGATGCTCCTTGAGTAGAGCGTGGCAGATCTGCTCGGGCGACCAGCGTCTGCGCAGTCCGTCCTGGACAAAGCGGCGCAGTCGGTCCTCGCGCAGCAGTTTGCGTTCCTTGGGGCGGGGCCGGCGCGCGGCGGCGGCCCGGTGGGCCGCGTAGGGGTGGTAGTCCTCGCTGCCGGAGTTCGCATCGAGTTCGCGCTTGATCGTGCTCGCCGACCGGCCCAGGGCCCGTCCGATCGCCCGCAACGAGTGGCCCGACGTGCGCAGATCGCGGATCCGCTCGCGCTCGGACAGCGTCAGGAACCTCGGGTGAAGCTGCTTGTCCAGGGCGGCCAGGCTCACG
>NZ_JARZAI010000070.1 GCF_029893355.1 Kitasatospora sp. MAA4 | reverse complement strand
CTGAGCTGGGGGTGGCCGCAGAGACCAGCGAGAAGCGACTGTTTACTAAAAACACAGGTCCGTGCGAAGCCGTAAGGCGATGTATACGGACTGACGCCTGCCCGGTGCTGGAACGTTAAGGGGACCGGTTAGTCTAGTTTCGACTAGGCGAAGCTGAGAACTTAAGCGCCAGTAAACGGCGGTGGTAACTATAACCATCCTAAGGTAGCGAAATTCCTTGTCGGGTAAGTTCCGACCTGCACGAATGGCGTAACGACTTCTCGACTGTCTCAACCATAGGCCCGGTGAAATTGCATTACGAGTAAAGATGCTCGTTTCGCGCAGCAGGACGGAAAGACCCCGGGACCTTTACTATAGCTTGATATTGGTGTTCGGTTCGGCTTGTGTAGGATAGGTGGGAGACTTTGAAGCGGCAACGCCAGTTGTCGTGGAGTCGACGTTGAAATACCACTCTGGTCGTGCTGGATGTCTAACCTGGGTCCGTGATCCGGATCAGGGACAGTGTCTGGTGGGTAGTTTAACTGGGGCGGTTGCCTCCTAAAGAGTAACGGAGGCGCCCAAAGGTTCCCTCAGCCTGGTTGGCAATCAGGTGTTGAGTGTAAGTGCACAAGGGAGCTTGACTGTGAGACCGACGGGTCGAGCAGGTGCGAAAGCAGGGACTAGTGATCCGGCGGTGGCTTGTGGAAGCGCCGTCGCTCAACGGATAAAAGGTACCCCGGGGATAACAGGCTGATCTTCCCCAAGAGTCCATATCGACGGGATGGTTTGGCACCTCGATGTCGGCTCGTCGCATCCTGGGGCTGGAGTAGGTCCCAAGGGTTGGGCTGTTCGCCCATTAAAGCGGTACGCGAGCTGGGTTTAGAACGTCGTGAGACAGTTCGGTCCCTATCCGCTGTGCGCGTAGGAATATTGAGAAGGGCTGTCCCTAGTACGAGAGGACCGGGACGGACGAACCTCTGGTGTGCCAGTTGTCCTGCCAAGGGCATGGCTGGTTGGCTACGTTCGGGAGGGATAACCGCTGAAAGCATCTAAGCGGGAAGCCTGCTTCGAGATGAGTATTCCCACCTCCTTGAGAGGGTAAGGCTCCCAGTAGACGACTGGGTTGATAGGCCGGATGTGGAAGCCCAGTAATGGGTGGAGCTGACCGGTACTAATAGGCCGAGGGCTTGTCCTCAG
>NZ_JARZAI010000069.1 GCF_029893355.1 Kitasatospora sp. MAA4 | reverse complement strand
GAGATTCCACCACTGTGATCGACGATCTGCCGACGGATGTGTGGGACCGGGAACTCAACGAACTTCTTCTGCGGATCGGGGCTCGCTTCACCCGGGTCGAGCCCCGCCGCCGGATGCGGGACTACGTGCAAGGCCTGCTGGGGCCTGTGGGCCGCAAGAACAGCTGGCAGCTGGCCGAGTACGCCGGGCACCACGCGCCCCACGGCCTGCAGCACCTGCTGTCGTGGAGCCGCTGGGACGCGGACGAGGTTCGCGACGACCTGCAGGCCTACATCGCCGAGCAACTCGGCGCCCCGGACGGTGTTTTGATCCTTGATGACACCGGCTTCGTGAAAAAGGGCACCGTCTCCGCCGGAGTCCAGCGCCAGTACTCCGGAACCGCCGGCCGCACCGAGAACTGCCAGATCGGCGTCTTCGCCGCCTACGCCACCAGCCGTGGCCACGCCCTGGTCGACCGTGAGCTCTACCTTCCCAAGTCCTGGACAGAGGACCACGAACGCTGCCGGACCGCCCGGATCCCCGACGAGCGCGCCTTCGCCACCAAGCTCGAACTCGCCCGGGCGATGATCGGGCGGGCCCTGACCTCGCCCCTGCCCATCGCCTGGGTCACGGCCGATTCCGCCTACGGCCAGGACTCCCACTTCCGTCGCTTCCTCGAAGACGCGGGGCTCTCCTACGTGGTAGCGGTTCCCAAATCCCAGCAGGTCCACGGCCCTCGCATCGACCACCTCATCACGCAGGCCCCGCCCGAGGCCTGGCAGCGGCTGTCCGCCGGAGCCGGCGCCAAGGGCGACCGCCTCTACGACTGGGCCGCCGCCCGGCTGCCCGCCGTCTGGGAGTTCGACGGCGACGAACCCACCCGCCAGCGGTGGATGCTGGCCCGCCGCAGCATCGCCAGGCCGGACGAGATCGCCTACTACCTCGCCTGCGCGCCGCTGGATGCCACCGTCGCGGACCTGGTTCGCGTCGCCGGCTGCCGCTGGAAGATCGAGGAGTGCTTCCAGAGCGCCAAGAACGAATGCGGCCTGGACCAGTACGAAGTACGCCGCTACGTGGGCTGGTACCGCCACATCACCCTTGCCATGCTCGCGCACGCCTTCCTGGCGGTGATGACCTGCCAGGAGCGCGAAAAGGGGGTACCGGTCGGAACACGCCCGACCTCGTGGACCTCACCCCGGCCGAGATTCGCCGTCTGCTGGCAGTTGGACCCCGCCGCCGTGCTCCGAACCGCGGCCACGCTGTGACGTGGTCTCGGTGGCGCCGCCGCCACCAAGCGCACG
>NZ_JARZAI010000068.1 GCF_029893355.1 Kitasatospora sp. MAA4 | reverse complement strand
TGTCTCGTGACTGCGTGCCTTTTGAAGAATGAGCCTGCGAGTTTGCGGTGTGTAGCGAGGTTAACCCGTGTGGGGTAGCCGTAGCGAAAGCGAGTCCGAATAGGGCGTCTGAGTTGCATGCCCAAGACCCGAAGCGGAGTGATCTAGCCATGGGCAGGTTGAAGCGGAGGTAAGACTTCGTGGAGGACCGAACCCACCAGGGTTGAAAACCTGGGGGATGACCTGTGGTTAGGGGTGAAAGGCCAATCAAACTCCGTGATAGCTGGTTCTCCCCGAAATGCATTTAGGTGCAGCGTCACGTGTTTCTTGCCGGAGGTAGAGCACTGGATAGGCGATGGGCCTCACCGGGTTACTGACCTTAGCCAAACTCCGAATGCCGGTAAGTGAGAGCGTGGCAGTGAGACTGTGGGGGATAAGCTCCATGGTCGAGAGGGAAACAGCCCAGAACACCGACTAAGGTCCCTAAGCGTGTGCTAAGTGGGAAAGGATGTGGAGTCGCACAGACAACCAGGAGGTTGGCTTAGAAGCAGCCATCCTTGAAAGAGTGCGTAATAGCTCACTGGTCAAGTGATTCCGCGCCGACAATGTAGCGGGGCTCAAGCACACCACCGAAGTCGTGTCATTGCAGCAATACCTCCAACGGGGGCTGTGATGGGTAGGGGAGCGTCGTGTGCCGGGTGAAGCAGCGGAGGAATCCAGTTGTGGACGGTTCACGAGTGAGAATGCAGGCATGAGTAGCGATACAAGAGTGGGAAACTCTTGCGCCGATTGACCAAGGGTTCCTGGGTCAAGCTGATCTGCCCAGGGTAAGTCGGGACCTAAGGCGAGGCCGACAGGCGTAGTCGATGGACAACGGGTTGATATTCCCGTACCCGCTTTGAAGCGCCAACGTCGAACCTCTGAATGCTAAAGCCGTGAAGCCGGCCCGGAGTCTTCGGACGATGGGACGTGGTGGAGCCGCTGACCCAACAGGGTAGTAGGTGAGCGATGGGGTGACGCAGGAAGGTAGTCCAGCCCGGGCGGTGGTTGTCCCGGGGTAAGGGTGTAGGCCGAGTGATAGGCAAATCCGTCACTCATTAAGGCTGAGACCTGATGCCGAGCCGATTGTGGTGAAGTGGATGATCCTATGCTGTCGAGAAAAGCCTCTAGCGAGTTTCATGGCGGCCCGTACCCCAAACCGACTCAGGTGGTCAGGTAGAGAATACCGAGGCGTTCGGGTGAACTATGGTTAAGGAACTCGGCAAAATGCCCCCGTAACTTCGGGAGAAGGGGGGCCACACCTGGTGATG
>NZ_JARZAI010000067.1 GCF_029893355.1 Kitasatospora sp. MAA4 | reverse complement strand
GGCCCAGGGCCGTTGCAAAGTCCCGTGATCTTGTGCGTGTGCCGGTCAGGCGATGCCCAGCAGGTCGAGCGGGCGGGTGAAGGGCTCGTAGGAGGCGTGCCGGAGGCCTGCGGCGATATTGCGGTGCCCGGCGGCGCGGAGGGTGTTGATCGCAAGGTTGCGCAGGGTGGACATGTTTTCGGGTCCGTGGCCAGTACCGATTTTCGAGGCGTCCTCGGCGAAGGTGGTGTCATGGACGAAGTGGAGCCGGTTCTCGATGGTCCATTGTGACCTGGCGAGTTGACCAAGGCGCTGAGGCGATGCCTGATGCGGGGTCAGGTCCGTGATCGCGTAGACGGTCTGGCGACTGACGGTGCCGGCCTTGAGGTCGGTGCGATGACGCAGGATACTCACGGCCTGGGCTGCGTGCGGGAAGTCCAGGCCGAGATCAGTGACGGTAAGGGCCCTGGTCGCGCGGGTCTCCCTGCGGCCGTGGCCGATCTCGCGGTCGTAGCGGCGCGAGTTGATGTCCTTCCACGGCAGCGATCGCAGCCTGCGAGCCAGTTCGGGCTGGTTGGCCTTGACCACCAGCAGGTAGTGCACTCTCTTCTCCTCCACCAGGAACCGCGCGTGGGCGCGCTGGGTGTGCAGGGCGTCGGCCGTGACGGTGACCCCGGTCAGGTCGAAGGGCGCCAGCAGCGCGGCGAAGCAGGTGATTCGTTGGTCTTGTCGGGAACCCGCAGCTGGGTGACGGTCCGGCCGTCGCCGGTCATCGCGGCCAGCAGGTGGGCGGCGGGCAACTCGCCGCGCCGGGGGCCTCGGGCGGCCTTGCCGTCCACGGCCACCGAGTCCGAGCCGGCAGGATCAGCGCCGGTCAGATCAGCCAGGCCGCCGGGGCAGACCAGGCCGACAACCAGCCGGATCGTGGCGGCACTCGGTGCGGCTCGCACGCCCAGCGCCCCCACCACACGAGCACCGAGGCGGGCCAGGGCGTGCTGCGGAGCACTCGCGGACCACTGGCCGATCGCCGCATATGAGCGAGCGCCGGCGACCACCGCCGAGGCGGCAACCAGCAGCACCGCCACGAACGGGTGACTCACACCGCGCCGCCGACGCGGATCCGGCAGCACCCGCAACCGCCCCACCAGCGACAATCCCGCCACGCCGTCCAACGCGGGCGACTTGATCAAGCAGACGGTGGCAGATTGGCGGCACACGAAACTCCGGTGATTCGAGGCGACTTGGGAAGATCACCCCGTTCAACCGGAGCTTCGATGCGTTCGTGACGGCCCGGCCCGCACTCCTCGCACCACCGCGACCTGCGGCCT
>NZ_JARZAI010000066.1 GCF_029893355.1 Kitasatospora sp. MAA4 | reverse complement strand
CACACGATCACCGGGACTTTGGAATGCCCCTGCTGTAGTACTGGACGCCCTGCCGCACACGCGCTCTCAGCAGACGGCGGGCCACAGTGGGGCCGTTCTCCCCACTCCGCGGGGCTGCGCTCAGCGTGGAGCGGGCTCAATTCAAATTACCTTCGAGCGCTCTTCGTCAGTCAAGGTTCAATTTTTTTCTCAGCGCCATGTAATATGCCCAAGTTGCAACCACTTGATCGATGAAGTGTTTTTCCGGGTTTGATTTCTCAAGCCTCGCCCGATCTGCAACCGCCAGCAGCACGAAGAATACGGCACCCAACTCGGCGAGCCCCGAAGCTACCTTGAGCAGCTCCGGGGTGATGACGAATTCGGCGCTACCTACCGGTAGAAAGTAGTGGCTGGAGGGCTCTCCTCTGATGAAATCCCTGGTCTGATTGAGATCGACGCTCGCGACACCCAAGAATGTGAATCCAATGGTGATGGTCACGATTCCCACTGCAACTCTGAAGAATCTGAATGCCCACAAGTGAGCGCGCAGATTCAACCAGGCCCATCCGTTCAATCCGGAGTCGCCGCCGCTGCGCACACCTTCCCCCAGACAAGCCTTCAGCTTCGAAGCCTCCGTCCATGAACTCTTCAGTTCCGGAATCCTGAACTTGCCCGGAAGATACATGATCAGGAGCAAACTCCAGATGATCACAGCGACAACGTGCAAGGCCCAGATGTGAGCGGTATCCATGCTCGAAAAGAATCTCCACGCGTCTCCGACAATGAAGACCAGGGACGAAATTCCCATAATTCCGGCAATGCTTGGTCCTGCGCTCGCCGCGATTCCTAGCTCGCCACTTCTTCCCCAGAATGCCTGCCATAGGCCCTTGAACAGTTCCGACGTCTTCAACGTGGAAATCACGAGGGCCAGGGCAAGGCAAAGAAACGTCTCAGCCAGTCTCCCCACTGAGGCCGAGGAGCGGACTGGGAGCTCCAAAAGAATGGCGGACGCAATTCCAGAAAGAGCAAAGCCAAGCCAATCCCAGCCCTCAAAGCTACAGCTTCTCACGAGTACCACGAAGGCGACAGTAAGTGTCCAGAATGCCCACCGCACCCCAAATATGCCACCAATGCTCCAGAAGGCAACCAGGAGGCAGGCCGCCAGTAGAAGAATGATTCTGAATGTGACCAGCAACTTCTTGTGCTTGCGGACGACAAGACCAGGAAGCAACTGCATCCGAAACCATTCTTCTACAGTTCCCAGTTGCTCTATTGCCGCCTTCCGCTGATCCGAAGACAGAGCGGCAGATACGTTGTTCTCATCCACCATCACACTTCTACCCGACCTGCCCGTGGTTCTGAGGATGCCTCGCCGCCTCGGAGCCAGGGGCATTCCAAAGTCCCGGTGATCGTGTGAGGCCGC
>NZ_JARZAI010000065.1 GCF_029893355.1 Kitasatospora sp. MAA4 | reverse complement strand
CAATACCACTGACTTAAGGATCCTTGCTGGTAGGCTGCCTGTCCAGGAGGTGCCTGGATGCCACGCCCTGGGCAGGTCAAGCCGTCGACGGACGAGCGGTTGTCGGACCGGATCGCGATCGGACTGCTGACACGTACGTTCCCACCGGAGCTGGTGGACCGGATCGTGGAGGAGTGCGGCCGGACCGGGCAGCGCCAGCGGCTGCTGCCGCCACGGGTGGTCGTCTATTTCGTGCTGGCCATGTGCCTGTTCTCCGGGCAGGGGTATGAGGAGGTCGCGCGGCTGCTGACCGAGGGGCTGGCCTGGGCCAGGCGCTGGTCCGGGTCGTGGCAGGTTCCGACAACCGCGGCGATCTCCCGAGCCCGGGTCAAGCTCGGGCCTGAGGTCCTCAAGGCGCTGTTCGAGCAGACCGCCGGCCCTGTCGCGACTGAGGCAACTCCCGGTGCCTGGTACGGGCGTTGGCGTCTGATGGCCATCGACGGGACGACATTCGACGTGCCGGACAGTGAGGAGAACGACGCGCGGTTCGGCCGTCCCAAGACCCACCGCGGTGAGCGGTCGGCGTTCCCGCAGGTGAGGGTGGTGGCGCTGGCGGAGTGCGGCACCCACGCGATCACTCACGCGACCCTGGGCCCGTTTACCACTGCCGAGTCCGTGCTTGCGCGGGAGCTGTTCGACGCTCTGGGGCCTGACGATCTGCTGATGGCCGACCGGGGCTTCGCCGGCCTGGAGCAGTGGCGGGCCGCTGCGGCGGGCGGAGCGGACCTGCTGTGGCGTATCAGGTCCAATGCGGTCCTGCCCGTGCGACGGGAACTTCCCGACGGCTCCTACCTGTCCGACATCGCCGCCGCCGGGGACCGCAAGCGCGCCGACGCGGCCGTCGTGCGGGTCATCGAGTACACCCTGGATGACCCCGGCCGTCCGCGGCACACCGTCCCCTACCGGCTGATCACCACCATCCTCGACCACGAGTCCGCGCCCGCAACAGAGTTGGCGGCCCGCTACAACGAGCGGTGGGAGATCGAGACCGCGCTGGACGAGCTGAAGACCCACCAGCGCGGCCCCGCCCAGGTTCTGCGCTCTCGCTCACCCGAAGGCGTCGAGCAGGAGGTCTGGGGCCACCTACTCGTCCACCACGCGATCCGCCAGCTCATGCACACCGCCGCCCAGGACATCGGCGAGGACCCCGACCGGCTCTCCTTCACCCGTACCCTCCGCCTCGCGCGACGCCAAGTCGCCGCGCAGGCGGCCTTTTCCCCCTGACCGCCTGGCCGTAGCCCTCGCCGACGGGCTGCGCGAGATAGCCCGCCACCTCCTGCCCACCCGGCGCAGACGCTCCAACGCCCGCGTCGTCAAACGCAAGATGTCCAACTTCGGCGTCAAACGGGCGGACCACACACTCTGGCCGCAGCCCACCCGAGACCCGGTCGAAGCAGTCACCATCGCGCCGCACCACAAGACCGCCCCGATCAACCCACCCGTCACGCTCAGGCGATCCTGGGACTACTAAGTCACTGGTATTG
>NZ_JARZAI010000063.1 GCF_029893355.1 Kitasatospora sp. MAA4 | reverse complement strand
TCAAACCCGTCCCACCCACGCGCCAGCCCCGCTAAACTCCCCGCCACTAGGCTCTTGACCAGGGCAAATGGAGAAGTCTCACTGGAGTACTAGGCCGTGTCTGACAAATAAGCAGCGGTGTTCTGGTCTTGGGCGATCGGTATTGGTCTTGCTGTGGTGGTGGGGGCCAGCGATGCTGAGCTGGTGTCAGGGCAGAGGAAGAGAAAGCGTCAGCAGCAGGACGATAGGCGACGGGCTGTCGCTCGCTTCGCGCCCGACGCGGGCCGTTGGGAGGTGCTCTTCGAGACCCAGGACGAGTCGGCGTGGCACGCCCACGTCCGCCGTCTCCGAGCGACGGACAGGCAGATCGACTGGACGACGGTGCGGATGGACACGTTCTGTGGGCGCCTGGTCCAGCCGACCACCTACCGACTGAGTATCTTCGTGCCGACCCCCGCGCCCGATCAGGGCCAGGACTCCGCCCATAATTGATCTTGTGGCTGGCAGAGGTGAGCTGACGGATGCGGCATGGGAGCGGATAGAGCCCCTGCTGCCGCAGGTGGATGGGCGTGGACGTCCGTGGCGTGATCACCGGCAGGTGGTCAACGGGGTGCTGTGGCGGCTTCGGACCGGGGCTCCGTGGCGTGATCTCCCTGAGCGGTATGGGCCGTGGCAGACGGTCTACGAGCGGTTCGCCCGCTGGGAGGCGGACGGCACCTGGGCGAAACTGCTGGAGCACGTCCAGGTCCGCGACGACGCGGTGGGCCGGGTGGAATGGACCGTCTCGATCGACTCCACGATCAACCGCGCCCACCAACATGCGGCCGGCGCCCGCAAAAAGGGGACGCAGACGGGGACGAACTGGAAGATCCGGGCAGCTCGCAGGCGCGCCAGGCCCTCGGCCGGTCCCGAGGCGGGCTGACCACCAAGGTCCACCTCGCCGTCGACGGCCGGGGCCTGCCGCTGTCCATCGTGCTCACGCCCGGCAACGTCAACGACGCCACCACGTTCGTCCAGGCCCTCGACGGGATCCGCATCCCGCGCGCCACGACGGGCCGGCCCCGCACGACACCAGGTCGCGTGCTGGGCGACAAGGCGTACTCCAGCAGGGCGATCCGTCACCTGCTACGGCGCCGGGGTATCGTCGCCACGATCCCCGAACGCCGAGACCAGGCCGCCAACCGCCAACGGCGCGGAGCCCTCGGCGGTCGGCCACCCGCCTTCGACCGGACTGCCTACCGCGAGCGCAACGTGGTCGAACGATGCTTCTCCCGCTTGAAGCAGTTCCGCGCGATCGCCACCAGATTCGACAAACTCGCCGACCGCTACCGCGCCGGACTCGTCCTGGCCTCCCTGATCCTCTGGCTCCGCGAACCGGCCAGGTGATCATTTGTCAGACACGGCCTAGCAGGCCGGCGGCCTTCCCCGACCTCCTGGGGAGGCCGCCCGCCGCCCAGCCACCCTCCCCGAACCACCCGGCACACGAAGGAGAACCACCGCCGTGGAGACCACCACCGCCACCGCCGAGCAGGACGTGCCGGCCGGGCCACGCGCCCAGGCCGAGCTACCCGCCCCGGCGCAGCCGCGCGCCGACGCCGTCAATCCGTTGCCGCTGCA
>NZ_JARZAI010000062.1 GCF_029893355.1 Kitasatospora sp. MAA4 | reverse complement strand
GTGCTGATCGTCGTCGGCCTCACCTACTTCCCTGCCCTGGCTCTCGGGCCGCTCGCGGAGGGTCTGCACTGATGTCCACCCCCACTCTCACCACCACCCCTGTCGAAACCACCTCCACCGAGCCGCACAGAGTGTCCGGGGGGCTGCTCGATCCCAAGGTTCTGCTCGCAGCCGTTCCCGACGCGGTGAAGAAGCTCGACCCGCGCGTCATGATCAAGAACCCGGTCATGTTCGTGGTCGAGGTCGGCTCGGTGGTCACCACCGTCTCGGCGATCGCCAGCCCCAGCGTCTTCGCCTGGGCGATCACCATCTGGCTCTGGCTCACCACGATCTTCGCCAACCTGGCCGAGGCCGTCGCCGAGGGCCGCGGCAAGGCCCAGGCCGACACCCTGCGCCGCACCAAGACCGACACCATGGCCCGCCGCCTGACCAACTGGCCCGCCTCGCAGAACGAAGCAGAGGTCTCCGGAACGGCTCTCCGGCTCGGGGACCACGTCGTGATCGAGGCCGGCGAGATCATCCCCGGTGACGGCGACGTCGTCGAGGGTGTCGCCTCGGTGGACGAGTCGGCCATCACCGGCGAGTCGGCCCCGGTCATCCGCGAGTCGGGCGGTGACCGCAGCGCGGTGACCGGCGGCACCAAGGTGCTCTCCGACCGGATCGTCGTCAAGATCGCCTCGGAGCCCGGCAAGTCCTTCATCGACCGGATGATCGCCCTGGTCGAGGGCGCTGCCCGGCAGAAGACGCCCAACGAGATCGCGCTGAACATCCTGCTGGCCTCGCTGACCATCGTCTTCCTGGTCACCGTCTCGGCGCTTCAGCCGATGGCCAGCTTCGCCGGCGCGCCGCAGACCCTGATCGTCCTGGTCGCCCTCGTCGTCGCCCTGATCCCGACCACCATCGGCGCGCTGCTCTCCGCGATCGGCATCGCCGGCATGGACCGCCTGGTGCAGCGCAACGTGCTGGCGATGTCGGGCCGCGCCGTCGAGGCCGCCGGCGACGTCAACACCCTGCTGCTCGACAAGACCGGCACCATCACCCTCGGCAACCGCCAGGCCGCCGAGTTCCTGCCCGCGAACGGGATCGGGACGGAGGAGCTGGCGGACGCCGCCCAGCTCTCCTCGCTCGCCGACGAGACCCCCGAGGGCCGCTCGATCGTCGTCCTCGCGAAGGAGAAGTACGGCCTGCGGGCCCGCGTCCAGGGCGAGTTGACGCACGCCACCTGGGTCCCGTTCACCGCCCAGACCCGGATGTCCGGCGTCGACCTGGACGAAGCAGCGGGAGTGCACGCCGTCCGCAAGGGCGCGGCCGGTTCCGTCGCGGGTTGGGTGGTCGAGAACGGTGGCACGGTCGGTACCGATGTCACGGACCTCGTGCAGCAGATATCGGCTGCCGGTGGCACGCCTCTGGTGGTGGCCTCGCGGGTCGGCTCGGCCGCGCCGCGTGCGCTGGGCGTCATCTACCTCAAGGACGTCGTCAAGGAGGGGATGAAGGAGCGCTTCGACGAGCTGCGCCGGATGGGCATCAAGACCATCATGATCACGGGCGACAACCCGCTGACCGCCAAGGCGATCGCGGACGAGGCCGGCGTGGACGACTTCCTCGCCGAGGCCACCCCCGAGGACAAGATGGCCCTGATCAAGAAGGAGCAGGAGGGCGGCAAGCTGGTCGCGATGACCGGCGACGGCACCAACGACGCCCCCGCGCTCGCCCAGGCCGACGTCGGCGTTGCGATGAACACCGGCACCATGGCGGCCAAGGAGGCCGGCAACATGGTGGACCTGGACTCCAACCCCACCAAGCTGATCGAGATCGTCGAGATCGGCAAGCAGCTCCTGATCACCCGCGGGGCGCTGACCACCTTCTCGATCGCCAACGACGTCGCCAAGTACTTCGCGATCATCCCGGCGATGTTCGTCAGCGTCTACCCGGGCCTGAGCCACCTCAACATCATGGCCCTGCACAGCCCCAAGTCCGCGATCACCTCGGCGATCATCTTCAACGCCCTGGTCATCATCGGCCTGATCCCGCTCGCCCTGCGCGGCGTCAAGTACCGCCCCTCCGACGCCAGTTCGCTGCTGCGCCGGAACATCCTGATCTACGGGTTCGGCGGCCTGGTGGTGCCGTTCGTCGGCATCAAGGCGATCGACCTGATCGTCCA
>NZ_JARZAI010000061.1 GCF_029893355.1 Kitasatospora sp. MAA4 | reverse complement strand
AAGACGCTCGACTGGGATACCCCAGCCGAGCGTCTACGTGATCTACTCACCACCTAGAACCAGTGGTGTTGCGACGACCCCTGGAACCCAAGGGGTGGGCAGGGCCTCTTCGCGTTCACTTCGGATCAGCTGCGGTCGCGGTTCTCACTGTCGCGCAGCTCGCGGTCGCGCAGCTCGCGCTCCGCATCGCCGGTCTCGGCCTCGTCGATCTCCAGGTCGTCGTCGTCGTAGTACTCCTCGACGTCCTCGTCGTCCTCGAAGATCACCCGGTTGTCCTCGCGGTCGTCCCGGTCATCACGGGGGCCGCGGTCGTCGCGGGGACCGCGGTCGTCGCGGGCGTCCTGACCGACCTCGGCCTCGACCTCGCTGATCTCGTCGTCGACGTCGAGCTCGGGGTCGAGCGCGTCCACGAACTCCAGGCCGTCGATCTCCGCGAGCCGCTCGGAGGCGTTCGTGGTGCCGTCCGGGTCGGCCTCGGCGGCCTTCGCGAACCAGTCGCGCGCCTCGTCGGCACGGCCGGCCGCGATCAGCGCCTCGGCGTACGCGTAGCGCAGGCGGGCCGTCCACGGCTGGACGGAGTGGGAGGCCAGCTCCGGGCTCTCCAGCGTGACGACGGCGGCCTCGAACTGGCCCATGTCGCCACGGGCGCCCGACGACACCAGGCGCATCTCGACCTGGCCGGCCTTGTCCAGCTGCTTGACCTCGGGCTCGCCGGCCATCGCCAGCGCGCGCTCCGGGCGGCCCAGGCCGCGCTCGCAGTCGGCCATCACGGGCCACAGGTCGGCGCGGCCGGTCATCCGGCGGGAGGCGCGGAACTCGGTCAGTGCCTCGGCGTAGCGCTGCGTCATGTACGACGCGAACCCGGCCGCCTCACGCACCGACGGCACGCGGGAGGCCAGTCGGAGCGCCACCCGGGAGAACTGGTAGGCCTCCTCCGGCTCGGTGTCGAGCAGGCGGGCGACCATCACGAGGTTGCGGGCCACGTCGTCGGCCAGCGTCTTCGGGAGGCTCTTCAGCTCCTGACGCACATCGGCGTCGATCTCCATGCCCGTGACGTCCTCGGGGATCGGCAGCCGGCGAACCGGCTCGAAGTTCCCACGCCGGTCGTCGTACCCACCGCGGTCACCCTCGGAGGGACGGTCGTCCCGACGGAACCCGCCACGGTCGCCACCGCTCGGGCGGTCGTCACGGCGGAAGCCACCACGGTCGCCACCGGACGGACGCTCGTCACGGCGGAACCCGCCACGGTCGCCACCACTCGGACGCTCGTCGCGACGGAACCCGCCACGGTCGCCACCGGAGGGACGCTCGTCGCGACGGAAGCCACCACCAGTGCTGGGGCGCTCGTCACGACGGAACCCGCCGGACGGACGGTCGTCACGGTTGAAACCACCCGACGGGCGGTCGTCACGACGGAACCCGCCACCACTGCTGGGCCGCTCGTCACGACGGAAGCCACCACCAGAGGGGCGGTCATCGCGGTTGAACCCACCGGAGGGACGGTCGTCACGGCGGAACCCGCCACCGGACGGACGGTCGTCACGGTTGAAACCACCCGACGGACGGTCATCGCGACGGAAGCCACCACGGTCACCACCGCTCGGACGCTCGTCGCGGCGGAAGCCACCACGGTCACCACCACTCGGGCGGTCATCGCGACGGAAGCCACCACCGGACGGACGGTCGTCACGGTTGAACCCACCCGACGGACGGTCGTCACGACGGAACCCGCCGCCACCGGACGGGCGGTCATCACGGTTGAAACCACCCGACGGACGGTCGTCACGGCGGAAGCCACCACGGTCGCCACCGGAGGGACGGTCGTCACGACGGAAGCCACCACCACTGCTGGGGCGCTCGTCACGACGGAACCCGCCGCCGGAGGGACGGTCGTCACGGTTGAACCCACCCGACGGACGGTCGTCACGACGGAAGCCACCACCGGAGGGACGGTCGTCACGGTTGAACCCACCCGACGGACGGTCATCGCGACGGAAACCGCCGCCACCGCCGCTCGGACGGTCATCGCGACGGAACCCACCACCAGAGGGACGGTCATCGCGGTTGAACCCACCCGACGGACGGTCGTCACGACGGAACCCGCCGCCGCCACCGGACGGGCGGTCGTCACGGCGGAACCCACCGCCGCCACCGGACGGACGGTCGTCACGGCGGAACCCACCACCGGACGGACGATCGTCACGGTTGAACCCACCCGACGGACGGTCATCGCGACGGAAACCGCCGCCACCGCCGCTCGGACGGTCGTCACGGCGGAACCCACCGCCGCCACCGCCGGACGGGCGGTCGTCACGACGGAAGCCACCGCCGCCACCACCAGTCGGGCGGTCGTCACGACGGAAACCGCCACCGCCACCACCGGACGGGCGGTCATCGCGGCGGAAGCCGCCACGGTCTCCACCAGTCGGACGGTCGTCACGGCGGAAGCCGCCACGGTCGCCACCCGAGGAGGGGCGGTCATCGCGACGCGGGCCACCACGGTCGCTCGACGATCCGCCGCGCGAGCGGGGCTCGTAGCCTCGGCCATCGTCCGATCGACGCTCGGGACGGTCCTGGGGCGGGTTCGACATCGCGGTGACTCCTTCTGCTTCATCAGCTGTGCCGCTGCTCCGGACAGCGACTGCGCCCGGGCGGCTCGGTGCCGGCCGCCTGGCCACACACCGTCTCCATTGTCAAGCATCAGCTCCAACCCCGCGCCTGGAAGGCGACGGAGCGAGCCGACAGATCCTGCATCACGCCAAAAACAAAAAGGCCGCGGCCCCAGCGAATCGCTGGGGCCGCGGCCTTGAATAATTGTTCGGCGGCGTCCTACTCTCCCACAGGGTCCCCCCTGCAGTACCATCGGCGCTGTGAGGCTTAGCTTCCGGGTTCGGAATGTAACCGGGCG
>NZ_JARZAI010000060.1 GCF_029893355.1 Kitasatospora sp. MAA4 | reverse complement strand
GCCTGCCCGTTCTGCCTGGTGATGCTCTCCGACTCCGTCAACGGCAAGAAGAACGAGGGCGCCGCGAAGGAGCACCTGAAGGTCGTCGACGTCGCGCAGCTGCTGCTGGACTCGGTGAAGGCGCTTCCCGAGGCGCCCGCCGAGCCCGTGGAGAGCGTCGGCGTCTAGTCCCGTTCGGCTCTCGTTCGGCGAACGAGGGAATGTGCTTGCGCCTTTGGCGCTCACATATGATGCCTGCCCCGGGTGTTATCACCCGGGGCAGGCTGCTTGCCCCGATACGTCGCGCACCACCGCGGCTCGGGGCGGCCTGGCGACAGGACCCGTGGCCACCAGCATGTGGCGGCAGGAACAAGCACCGAAGCGACGGACCTGGCACCACTCCACAGGCCGGGCCGCTGACCGGAACGCAAGGGGAGAAAGCACCATGACCGAAGCGATCATGCTGGTCGGTGGCCAGGGCACACGGCTGCGTCCGCTCACCACCCACACCCCGAAGCCGATGCTGCCGGTCGCCGGTGTGCCGTTCATCGCGCACCAGCTCGCGCGTGCCGCGGCCGCCGGGGTGACCCGTGTGGTGCTGGCCACGTCCTACCTGGCCGAGGTCTTCGAGGAGCACTTCGCCGACGGATCCCCCTACGGCATCGAGCTGGTCTACCTCACCGAGGTCGAGCCGCTCGGCACCGGCGGTGCGATCCGCAACGCCGCCGCCGGCCTGACCTGCGGCCCCGACGAGCCGGTGCTGATCTTCAACGGCGACATCCTCTCCGGTCTGGACATCGCCGCCCTGCGCGACGGCCACGTCGCGGCCGGCGCCGACGTCACGCTGCACCTCACCCGGGTCGAGGACCCGCGCGCCTTCGGCCTGGTCCCGACCGACGAGGACGGCCGGGTGCTGGAGTTCCTGGAAAAGCCGGAGACCCCCGAGCAGATCGTCACCGACCAGATCAACGCCGGGTGCTACGTCTTCACCCGTTCGGTGATCGACCGCATCCCGGCCGGCCGCCCGGTGTCCGTGGAGCGGGAGACCTTCCCCGAGCTGCTGCAGACCGGCGCGCTGGTGCGCGGCGTCGTGGACACCTCGTACTGGCTGGACCTCGGCACGCCGGCCGCGTTCGTGCGCGGCTCGGCCGACCTGGTGCTCGGCAAGGTGGACTCGCCGGCAGTGCCCGGCCCGACCGGTGACGCTCTGCTGCTCGAGGGCGCGACCGTGGACCCGGGCGCGGTGCTCAGCTCCGGCACGGTGGTCGCCGCCGGTGCGGTGGTCGCGGCCGGTGCGATCGTCGAGGGCAGCGTGGTGCTGCCGGGCGCGACGATCGGGGCGGACGCCTTCGTCAAGGACTCCATCGTCGGCGCGTACGCCGTCATCGGTGACCGCACCTCGCTGGACGGCGCCGTGATCGGCGACGGCGCGACCGTGGAGGCCGACAACGAGCTGCCGAGCGGGATCCGGATCGCCTGCGGCGTCCTGCTGCCGGTCGGCGCGGTGCGCACCACGGCGGGCCCCGGCGGCTGCCCGGCCGGGCAGACCACGGCGGCGGCGGTGCACGGATCGGTGCTCCAGCAGTAGCCGTTGGACGGCCGGGTGGGTGTCGGGTGGGTGCGGGTTACAGGCGTGCTGCAAAGTGCCCGCATTCCTTGATCGGCCGGGCTCCGAACCGCCTTTCCGGGTACCTTCGGAGGGTGGCTGGCAACGGATATGACAACGGGTGGGGCGGCGGCGAGCCCGAGTACTTCGGCGCTCCGTCGCCGCACGACCCGTACCGGGGGGACGACGGCTTCGGTGGGGGCCAGGGCGACACGCTCGGCCGCACCCGGGCGTTCCCGGTGGGCGAGCAGGTTCCCTATGCCCCCTATGGGCAGGGGCATCCCGCCACCGAGCCGGAGATCGCGTACCCGCCCGGCTACGGTCACGACAACGTCGCCACCTACCGGGCCGGCGGCCGCACCGCCCCGCGCGCCGGCGGCCCGCGGCTGGCGTGGCGCGCGCTGCTGTCCGGCATCACCCGGACGCCGTCCAGGACCTTCGACCAGATGCGCGACCACCAGCTCTGGCTGCCCGCCCTCACGATCTCGCTCTGCTACGGCCTGCTGGCCGTGCTCGGCTTCGGCGACACCCACAACGAGGTACTCAACTCGTCCTTCTCGGTGGCCGCCTGGTCGCTCGCCGGGGCTGCGGTCGGCTTCACGCTGGCCGGGCTGATGCTCGGCGCGGTGACGTACGCGCTGGCCAGGCAGCTCGGCGGCGACGGCCCCTGGCAGTCGACGGTCGGCCTGGCGGTCCTGATCGGCTGGACCACCGACGTGCCGCGCCTGCTGCCGGCCCTGGTGCTGCCGTCGGGCAGCGCGGTCGTGCAGGGCCTTGGGCTGCTGAGCTGGCTGTACTGCGGATTCCTGCTGACCAGCATGGTCCGCCGGATCCACGACCTGCCGTGGGGCAAGGCGCTCGGCGCGGCCTCGCTGCAGCTGCTCGCGCTGCTGGTGATGATCAAGCTGCCGGTCCTGGGCTGACCTTCTCTTCTTCCCTTACCCCTCTCCCTTACCCCTTTTACCCCTATGCACGGAGCCACCGAATGACCCTCCCCACCACGCTGGTCAGCTTCCCCGCCGGGGCGGTGACCGGCGAGTCGACCGTCCTTGCCGTCCACCCGCTCGCCGACGGACGGTACGGCGTCGTCACCGCCGCCACCCCCTTCCACCCGCTCGACCACACCTGGCCCGACCAGCCCGCCGACACCGGCACGCTGACGCTGGCCGGAGCCGAGCTGGCCGTGGTGGACTGCCTGACCGGCGCGGTGGGCCCGGACGGTCCCGAGCTGCTCGTCGGCGCCGACATCCCGGTGCGCCGCGGCGACGAGGCGTGGTCGTGGCTGGTCCTGCACGTGCTGGCCGAGGCGCCCGCCGAGTCGGCCGTGGGTCTGCCCGTCACGCTCGCGGTGGACGCCGACCGGCGCTCCGCCCTCTGCGCCGCGCACACCGGCTGCCACCTGCTGGCGCTGGCCCTCAACGCCGCCCTCGCGCCGCGCTGGCGCAAGGACCCGGGCCGCTCCGACGCCTTCGGCAACCCCGACTTCGACAGCCTCGCGATGGCCTCGTCGGTGATGGACACCGAGGCCAGCACGGACGTCTACCGGCTCGGCAAGTCGCTGCGCAAGAAGGGCTTCGGCGCCGAGGCCACCGAGGACCTGCCGTCCTTGGCCGACGCGCTCCCCGCCATCACCGCGGACGTCAACGCGCGGCTCGCCGCCTGGGTCGCGGCCGACGCGCCCGTGCGGATCGAGGTCCCCGGCCCCGAGCTGACCGCCCGCCGCCGCTGGCACTGCGAACTCCCCGCCGGCCCCGCCGAGATCGCCTGCGGCGGGACCCATCTGCACCGCCTCGGCCAACTCGCCGACCTGCGGACTGAGTTGACCCTCTCGGAGGACGGCAGTGAACTCACTGCGGTGACCCGCCCGAAGCGGGTCTGACGCCGCTCCGCTGCGCGTCTCCAGACGTCTCTACGCGTCTCTACACGTCTCTACACGTCGGAGCGGTGGAAGTTCAGGAACGAACGCGACGCCGTCGGCCCGCGCTGCCCCTGGTAGCGCGAGCCGTAGCGCGCGGAGCCGTACGGGTGCTCGGAGGGCGAGGAGAGCCGGAACAGACAGAGCTGCCCGATCTTCATCCCCGGGTAGAGCTTGATCGGCAACGTCGCGACGTTCGACAGCTCCAGCGTGACGTGCCCGCTGAAGCCCGGGTCGATGAACCCCGCCGTCGAGTGCGTCAGCAGCCCGAGCCGGCCGAGGCTCGACTTCCCCTCCAGTCGGGACGCGACGTCGTCGGGGAGGCTGATCACCTCGAACGTCGAGGCCAGCACGAACTCACCCGGGTGCAGGATGAACGCCTCGTCGCCCTCGGGCTCGACCAGCCGAGTGAGGTCGGGCTGCTCCTCGGAGGGGTCGATATGCGGGTACCGGTGGTTCTCGAACACCCGGAAGAAGCGGTCCAGCCGCACGTCAATGCTGGAGGGCTGGACCATGGTGGGGTCGAAGGGGTCGATGACAACCCGACCCTTGTCGATCTCGGTACGGATGTCCTTATCAGAGAGCAGCACGCTTCGAGGTTACGTGCTGGTGCGCGCGTCCTCCCAATCCTGCTCACCCCCGGACGTGCGTCGGCGCCCTCCGCGAAGGGCGCCGACCGTCCTCGAACCAGCCTCAGGCAGGCTGCTGCGCGGCATCCAACCGCAGCGCCCGCGCCAACTCCGGCGCCGACAGCTCACTCACATCCGCCGGAACCGAGCTGCGCATCCGCCCGCACTTCGGACATCTGATCAACCGCCCCGGCCCGAGCCGCCCCGCCCCCAGATTCTGCAGCGGAAACGTCCCCGTACTGAACAGGTGCCCCTCGGCACAACGAACGACAGTCCGCTGCTCCATCGATCCCCTTCCCACGCTTTCCCCTACTCCACTCCCCCGCAGCGCCGACCCCCGCTGGCCGCCTCCACCGCAGGACAGCGTCACATTAGGGGATCTTCCGGACATCCCCCACGCCGCCTCGCCGCAACACCCCCGCCTCCCGGACCGATAGCGGCTCCACTCGCGGGATGGGGTAGCATGATGCATGATCGAGCAGTTCCTGACGGCTCGTCACGCGGGCGTAGTTTAATGGTAGAACATGAGCTTCCCAAGCTTATAGCGCGAGTTCGATTCTCGTCGCCCGCTCCAACGCGTAAGGCCCTGCCCGGGCTTGGGTTCTAACGGTCCTCGCAACACCCGTGATCGATGGGAGTTGCGGGGACCGTGGGCGTTGAGCGTGGTGGTCTCGCA
>NZ_JARZAI010000059.1 GCF_029893355.1 Kitasatospora sp. MAA4 | reverse complement strand
CGACGACGATCTTCGCGGAGGTGGTGGCACGCGTGGCGGCCGCGGGGCTAGAGCTTGCGAAGTCCACTGAGGACCCTTTCGAGCAGCGTGACGTCGGGCTGGTTGCCGGATTCGCCCCCGGCGGCGGGCTGGTGGATGGCGACGAGGCCGGCTTCGGCGAGGTCGGCCACGAGGATCCGGGCCACCCCCAGCGGAAGACTCAGCAGGGCCGAGACCTCGGCCACCGACTTGACCTCGTCCGCGCAGAGCGTGCAGATCCGCTGGTGCTCGGGCAGCAGGGTGGCCAACCGCGCCGGCTCGACGCTGGCGGAGACCAGGGCCTCCAGGGCCAGTTCGTAGCGCGGGCGGGTTCGGCCGCCGGTCATCGCGAAGGGGCGGATCAGCGGGCCGCTGTCCTGCTCCTCCGGATCCTCGTACCCTGTCGGCTCCGGGCGGTGCGGGACGCCGCGGCCCTGCGTGGGCTGCTGGTCCCGGCGTCCGTAAGGCGCCGGACCCTGCTGGTGCTGACCGTACTGGTGCTGGCCGTACTGCGGGGGACCCGGCGGGGACTGGTCCTGCTGGGGCTGGCCGTAGCTCTGACCGTGGCCGGCGCCGGGGGATCCGAAGGCGTCATGCCCGGTGCCAGGGTACGGAACACCGTATTGGCCTGTGTGGTCGTCGGGCGGTGTCACGGTTCCTCTCCTCACAAGGTGCGGCATTGCGGTGCAAGGGTGCTGGCGCAGCCTCAGGTGGGGCCGAAGCTGGTGGTGCGAGGGGCCGTACAACGCCCGATTCCGAGCCCGCAGGATGCGGGCTCGGAAAGGGCGGTCGGGGTACTGCGTTGGGTACTGCATCGGGCAATGCGTTGGGTACTACAAGTACTACGTGGTGGATGACGGTCCGTCACCGGGGTGCCGTCCGACGCTCCGTCAGTGCAGAAGGCTGCCTTGGAGTTCGGCGCGCAGGGCCGGCGTGAGCACGGCTCCGGCGCGGTCGACGAGCAGCGCCATCTCGTAGCCGACCAGGCCGATGTCCGAGTCGGGCGAGGCGAGGACGGCCAGCGAGGAACCGTCCGAGACCGCCATCAGGAAGAGGAAGCCGCGCTCCATCTCCACGACGGTCTGGTTGACGTCGCCGCCCTCGAAGATCCGGCTGGCGCCGGAGGTGAGGGAGGTGAGGCCGGAGGCGACGGCGGCGAGCTGGTCGGCGCGGTCACGGGGGAAGCCTTCGGACATGGCGAGCAGGAGACCGTCGGCTGAGACCACCACTGTGTGCGACACCCCGGGGGTGTTGTCCACGAAATTGGTGATCAGCCAGTTCAGGTTCTGTGCGGCCTGACTCATCTGACTCAACTCATCGCTCCTGGTGGTTCGAGCCGCCGAAGAGATCGGTGCTGCTGTTCTGCTGATCCTGCCCGGATCGAGGGCCCTGGTTGGGGTCGATCCGGAAACTTCCGGTGGCGCCCGGGTCGCCGCTCGCGCTGCGACCCTGCTCGACGCCGCGGCGCAGGTTGGTGAGCCGGCCCCGGACCTCTTCCGGGTTACGGGAGACCTGGGGGCCTTCCTGCGTGGCCGACTTGGCGTTGCCGGCCACCAGGTTCTGCTTGGGGACCCGGCGCGGCAGCCCGGAGGGCGTCACCCCGCCGGCGGCCGGCTCGCGCAACTGCTCGGCGCGCTGCCAGTCCTCGTCGTTGCTGGACTGCCAGCTGCTCGGTCCGGTCGGGCCGGAGCCGCCGAGTCCGGACACCTGGTGGCCGCGGATCACCGGCTCCTCGACCGAGGAGTTGTGGTCCTTGGCGCCGGTGAACCAGTTGGGCTGCTCGCCGCCGTCCGGGCTGCCGATCGCCCGCGCCCCGAGGGGGCCGCCGGTGCTCAGCTGCTGGCCGGGGCGCCGGGTCGGCAGGCCGCCGCCGTTCGCGGTGGGCTCGGCGGCCGGCAGTGCGGGGGTCTCCGCCTGGTACGGGTGTCCGGCGGCCACCTCCGGCCGCTGGCCGCGGGTGTCCTGGGCGGCCGGCTGGAAGCCGTCGAAGCGGTCGGGCTGCTGGCCGGCCGGCGCGAACGGGTTCCGGCCGTAGCCGTCGTTCGCCTGCTGCTGACCGAACTGACCCTCGTCGTAGGACTGGTAGCCCTGCTCGGCGTACGGCTGGTCGCTGTAGTAGCCGCCCTGGTAGCCCTGCTGGCCGTAGTCCTGGCCACCGTTCTGCTGGTAGCCCTGCTCGGGGTACTGCTGGTCGGCGTAGTAGCCGCCCTGGTAGCCCTGCTGGCCGTACTGCTGGTCACCGTACGGCTGCTGCTGGCCGTACTGCTGGTCGCCGTACTGCTCGGACTCGACCTCGGCCTCGACGAACTCCGCTTCCACGAAGTCCGGCTCGCCGCCCTGACCGGGCAGGTCGGGCTCGTCCTGGCCGGGTTCGAGCGCCGTGCGGCGGCGCTGGTCGAGCCGGTGCGAGCGCTGCATCGAGTCCAGCGCGGGGCTGAAGCCGCCCGCGCTGCCGCCGGTGACCGCGAGGTTGTCGTCGAAGCCGAGCTCCGCAGCGCTGCGCGGGGCGCCGTACTGCTCCTGCTCCCAGCTGGTCTGCGGCTGCTCCTGCTCGGAGAAGATCCGGGAGACCGTGAACTCCTCGTCCGGCTCCGGCATC
Organism: Kitasatospora sp. MAA4; assembly: GCF_029893355.1. Classification (GTDB taxonomy): domain Bacteria; phylum Actinomycetota; class Actinomycetes; order Streptomycetales; family Streptomycetaceae; genus Kitasatospora. The sequence goes on along the minus strand of NZ_JARZAI010000059.1, from coordinate 2,701 downwards.
GCCCGGTTCTGGGTGAGCGGGGCCGGGAGCATGACCAGCGAGGTGGTGCCGGCCGACTCGCCCGAGGGGCGGAGCTGGACCCGGATGTCGTGGCGGTCGGACAGCCGGCCGACCACGAACAGGCCCATCCGGCGGGAGATCGCGGCGTCGACGGTGGGCGGCTCGGCCAGCTTCTCGTTGATCTCGGCGAAGTCCTCGGCGGTGAGGCCGATGCCCTTGTCGTGGATCTCGACCAGCACGCGGCCGTCCGGCAGGCCGGTCGCCGTCACGGTGACGCGGGTCTGCGGGCTGGAGAACGAGGTGGCGTTCTCCAGCAGCTCGGCGAGCAGGTGGACGAGGTCGGTCACGGCGGCGCCGATGACCTCGGTCTCCGGGATCCCGGAGAGCTCGATGCGCTCGTACTGCTCCACCTCGGAGGCGGCGGCGCGCAGCACGTCGACCAGCGGCACCGGGGTGTTCCAGCGGCGGCCCGGCTCCTCACCGGCGAGGACCAGGAGGTTCTCACCGTTGCGGCGCATACGGGTGGCGAGGTGGTCCAGCTTGAAGAGGTTCTCCAGCTGGTCCGGGTCGGCCTCGTTGTTCTCCAGGTCGGTGATCAGCGCCAGCTGGCGCTGGATCAGGCTCTGGCTGCGGCGCGAGAGGTTGGAGAAGATCGCGTTCAGGTTGCCTCGGAGCAGGGCCTGCTCGGCGGCGAGCGAGACGGCCTGGCTGTGGACCTGGTCGAACGCGCGGGCCACCTCGCCGATCTCGTCCTTGCCCCAGAGCGGGATCTTCTCGACGTTGGTGTCCACCCGGTCCGGGTCGGTCTTGGAGAGCTTCTCGACCAGGTCCGGCAGACGGTGGTTGGCGATGTCCAGCGCGGCGCTGTTCAGGGTCCGCATGCCGAGGATCATCGAGCGGGCGATGAAGCCGGTGAGCAGACCGGCCAGCGCCAGCGAGATGATCACGATCGCCGAGTTGAGGATGGCGTCGCTCTGCGCGTTGTCCTTCTCCGCGGTGGCGTCGGCCACGACGCTGGCGAGCAGCTGGGACTCGGTGGAGCGCAGCGGGGTGATGTGGCTGTCGGTGGCCTGCAGCCAGTTCGCCGGGGTCAGGCCGTCGTCCTGGGCGCCCTTGGCCGCGGCCTCGGCGGCGGCCTGCCCGTTGCTGAAGCCGAGCGAGGCGGCCTGGGTGTACGCCAGACCGACGTTCATCAGGCCTTCCATGGTCGGCACGGTGGTGCCGTCCGGCATCCGCAGCGGCGAGCGCTGGTCGGCATCGGCCTGGACGACCTGGGTGTCCGCGTAGGTCTTGGCGTCCACCGGGTTGGTGCCGTTCTGGAACTCGGTGATCGCCACCTGCTCCAGCTTCGCCGAGACCAGCAGCTGCTGGATCATCTCGGTGTTCTCCCAGCGGGAGACCTGCTGGGTGCTGGCACCGACCAGCAGGGTCAGCATCAGGGCCCGCTGGTTGGAGGCCGAGGCCTTGGCCAGCGAGATGGCGTAGATGCTGCGGCCACGGCTGACGCCTGCGGCGGAGCCGTTACCGACCGAGTTGTCGAAGGAGAGCAGCGGGTCGATCAGCGCCTCGTAGGCGGCCGAGGTGGCGGTGGCGAACAGCTCCGGCTTGTCGGCGTTGGCGCGCAGGTGCGCCAGGTTGCTGACCGAGCCCTCGAAGGAGGCGTCACGGCCGGCCAGGTCGGCGTCCTTGTCCGGGGCGATCCGGGCGTAGGCGGCCTTGTAGGCGACCAGCGCCTTGTCGGTCGCCGCACGGTACTTGGCCACCAGGCCCTGCGGGTCCTGCCCGCTCATCAGGGGTATGACGGAGAGGTCGCGCTCGGTCTCCAGCGCGTCGGCCAGCTCGGTGGCGGCCTGCGCGAGCTCGGCGGCCTTCTCCGAGTGGGTGGCCTTGGTGTAGCTGTCGAACGAGGTGTTGACGCGCAGACCGCCGAAGACCAGGCCGATGATGACCGGGATCAGCAGAATGGCGACCAGCCGCGTCGGCACACGCCAGTTGCGGAAGGCCAGGAACTCGTACCGGCCGCCGGCCGTTGGCCGATCGCCGGAGCTGTCCGGGGCAGGGGGGCCCGAGCTCTTGCGTGCTCCGGTGATTCCGGGCGTGGGGCGCTCGGTGCTCGCCGCGAAAGCGGAGAACCCGGCAGTGCCCTGGCCGTTACCGTCGGTCTCGCGGGGCTCGGAGCGCCGCTGCGGGGTGACTGGCTGCTTACGCCTCACTCGACAACAACCTCTCGGCCGACTGGCGGCCATGGATCAATCCAGCGGCTTCCCCTGGCCGCAGCGCTCCGCTGGGTGGAACTGCCTAGCTGGACTTCGGGGTAGCTGGAATTTCAGCACGTGCAGGGATTCAGGACAAACAGCCCTGGTGGTCCGGCTTTCGGCGCTCAATTGGGACATTTCCCCACATGAGCGTGCAAACTCTCCGGCATCGTGAGCCGAACGAATCAGGACGACTACGAAGTGTGACGAAAACGTCCGAAATGCCCACCGAACCGTTATGCGATACACAGCGGGGAACTCCGGCCTCCGGAGCCCCCGCTGAGAGTCGGGTTCGGTTTAGCGGAGGCGGGCGAGGAGCGGGCCCCTCCTCATCGGAGGCGGGCGAGGAGCGGGCCCCTCCTCATCGGAGGCGGGCGAGGAGGGCGTGTTCGACGAGGGTGATGAGGGCGCTTTTGGCGCTGTCTCGGCGGCGTGCGTCGAGGGTG
>NZ_JARZAI010000058.1 GCF_029893355.1 Kitasatospora sp. MAA4 | reverse complement strand
TACTGCAGGGGGGACCCTGTGGGAGAGTAGGACGCCGCCGAACAAATTTTGATAAAGATAAGCCCCCACCCGGGTTCCGGGTGGGGGCTTATCTGCGTTCAGGGGCTAATCTCCTCTCACCAGCACGTCAGCAGGTGAGCACGGCGGAGAGGCACAGGGCGTTGCAGAATCTGACCCTTTCGTACCAGGGGGCCGGCGGTTCGGCTGCGGTGCTCCTCGGTGCCGCCTATGCCGTCCACCGGATTTCACCGGCCCGCCGGACCGTGGTGGCCGTGTTGCGGGAGGCCGGGACGCTCCTCGCGCTGTTCGCGCTCTGGCAGCTGGTCGGCCAGCTCTCGCTGATGAGCACGGACCACGCGCTGGACCGCGCGGAGTGGATCCATCACACCGAGCTCGAGCTGGGCCTGCCCGACGAGGCCTCCTGGCAGCAGGCCGTCACGCCGTACCCGATCCTGGTCAGGCTGGCCAACTACTACTACGCGAGCATGCACTTCGCCGCGATGATCGCGCTGCTGGCCTGGGTGTTCGTCCGGCATCGCGCGCGGTACGCCTGGGTGCGGACCACAGTGGTCCTGGTGACCGCGGCCTGCCTCCTCATTCAGTTCATCCCGGTCGCTCCGCCCCGCCTACTGCCGGACAGCGGCTTCGTCGACGTGGCCGCGCAGTACGGCCAGTCCGTCTACACGGAGGGCTTCGGGGGGATCCGGGCGGACGAGCTGTCGGCGATGCCGTCCGTCCACGTGGCCTGGTGCGTGCTGGTGGCGGTCGCGGTGGTCAAGGTTGCGCGGACGCCCTGGCGCTGGCTGATCCTGGTGCACCCACTGCTGACCGTCGCCGTCGTCGTGGTGACGGCCAACCACTTCTGGGCGGACGGCCTGGTCGCCGTCGCCCTGCTGCTGACGGCGTACGCCGCGCAGTACGGCTGGGCGCGTGCGCGCGGCCGGGGAGCGTCCGGTGGGCGAGGGGATGCGCACGAGCGGCAGCGCGCGAAGCAGCCCGCCGCCCGTTAGCGGGCGACGGGCGGCGGGCTGCTTCGTGATCACTTCATCGGCAGTGCCGCACGGCCCCAACCACTGTTGGTCAGGGTCGCGGTGGCCCAGTACCAGCTGATGGCCCCGGCAACGGCCGCCAGCCAGCCGGCGGCCTTGACCAGACCGCCCGAGCTGTCGAAGGTGCCGATCGCGGCGACCAGCAGGGAGAGCGTCAGCAGACCGTAGACGCCCCGGCTGAACAGCCCGGAGTGCCAGCTCGCCGCCGCCAGGGTGAGGGCCAGCAGGGTCCAGACGAGCAGGAAGAGGCCGGCCGCGTTCTTGCTGCCGCCGGATCCCATCCCGGCCGCCCAGGTCACCCAGAACGCGCCCAGTCCGGCGAAGGCCGTCCCGCCGAAGCTGTCACCGGAGCGGAACTGCCACAGGCCGGCGATGAACAGGGCGACGCCGCCCACCACGTGGGCGAGGCCCGCGGCGCTGCCCACGCTGGTGTTGCTGAGGATGCCGGTCTGGAGCAGACCGTAGGAGAGAAGGGTCAGGCCGAGTGCGAGGTATCCGAGAGGACCCGCGTCGAGTGCCGCGGATCGGGCGTCTGCCCCGGAAGCGTCATTGCTCACCGGAGGCTCCTTTCACGCTGTGTGGGGTCATGACGAGGTGAGCGCCCGGGCAGCCGTGCGGTGCCGTGGGCGCGTGGATTCGCGTGGGGGGGAGGGGTGCGGAAGCGGCGGCGGGTACGACAGCCGTCGCTGTTGCCTGTAGGCGTCCCCGCAGCTCAGCTGCCGGGACTGGGCTCGCCGGGGGTGACTTCCCGGTCAGCAGAGTTCTACCCGGCCAGGGTCGCTTGTACCCTTGTGAATCGTGGAAATTGTTCGTTTGTCAGCTGAGTGATGATCAGAACCGACCGCCTGTCGGCGATCTGTCAGCCCTGTCGCTGGAGTGGCACGCGCAGCGCGATGATCGCCATGTCGTCCGAGGGCGGCTCGGGCGCGAAGCGCTCGACGGCCCGCTGCACTCTGGCGGCGACCGCTCCGGCGGTCAGGCCGGTGCAGCCGCTGAGCACCTCGGCCAGGCCGTCCTCGCCGAGCATCCGCTGCCCCTCCCGCCGCTCGGTCACCCCGTCGGTCACGCAGAGCAGAACCTCGCCGGGCTCCAACACCACCTTCTCGGCGGTCAGTTCCAGCTCCTCCAGCACGCCCAGCAGCGGCTGTGGCGTTGCCGCCGCATCGACCTGCCCGTCCACCCGCAGGCGCAGCGGCAGCGGGTGTCCGGCGCAGACCAGACTGAGTTCGATGCAGCCGTCCGGGCGGGGCGTCAACTCGCCGTACAGCAAGGTGAGGAAGCGGCTGCGACTGCCCTCGTCGAGGATCGCCGCGTTGAGTCGACTGAGTACCTGCGGAGCGTCCAGGCCCTCGCGGGCGAGCAACCGCAGCGAGTGGCGGGCCAGTCCGGTGACCGAGGCGGCCTCCGGGCCGGTGCCGCAGACGTCGCCGATCGCGAAGCCGTAGGTACCCTCGCGGATCGAGAAGAGGTCGTAGAAGTCGCCGCCGACCTCGTTGCCCTCACCGGCCGCCTGGTAGAAGACCTCCACCTCGACGCCGGGGATCTTCGGCAGCTCGGGCGGCAGCAGACTGCGCTGCAGCGCCTGGCTGGTGGCGTTGCGCTCCGAGTACAGCCGCGAGTTGTCCAGCGCCAGCGCCGCCCGGCGGGACAGGTCCTCGGCGAGTTCCAGGATCTCCTGGCGGAACCGCACACCGGCCGAGGAGCCGAGCACCAGCAGCCCGATCACCCGGTTGCGGGCCGAGAGCGGCAGCACGTAGGTCTCGCCGATCAGCCCGATCGGGTCGGCGGGTGTCACGGCCTCGGCCGGGCCCGACCAGCCGGTGGCGCCGGGCGTGGCGACGGCCTCCGGCGCGGTGGTCCGCTTCAGCAGCGCCCGCAGGCGGTCGATCCGCTCCTCGTCCTCGTGCAGCACGAAGGCGAGGTGGGCGGTCCGGCTCTGCTCGGAGGTCGTGTACACCGCGCACCAGGCGGCCAGCGTCGGGACGGCCATCTGGGCCATCAGCGCCAGGGTCTGCTCGTGTTCCAGGGTGCCGGCCAGCAGGTCGGAGGCCTCGACCAGAAAGGAGAGCGAGCCGCGCCGCAGCCGCTCCAGCTCGGCCAGCCGGGCGTTCTCCACCGTCAGCGCGATCCGGTCGGCGGCGAACTGCAGGCGCAGCGCCTGGTCGTTGTCGTAGTGGTTCGGCCGGCTGGAGGCGACGCCCAGTGAGCCGGTGAGTCGGCCCTCCACCTTGAGCGGCACGGTGATCAGCGAACGCAGGCCGGTGCCGCTGAGCAGCGGGACGGCGCCCGGTCGGATGTCCAGATCCTCGTGGACGGCCGGCAGCCGGGCCGAGTCGTAGCGGCCGTGGAGGCCGTCGACCGGGATCTTGGCGAACCGCTGGCGGTGCGCCGGCAGCCCGGTGGAGGCGCGGACCTCGAACTCGCTCTCGTCCTCGGTGGTCAGCAGCAGGTAGGCCGCGTCGCCGTCCAGCAGGTCGCGGGTCCGCTCGACGGTGCGCTGCAACAGCGCTGCCAGGTCGTCGGCCCGCACGCCGTCGGCGAGCAGGTCCAGCGGCTCGACGGCGGTCGCGGCCGGCCCGGGCGGGCTGCTGTTCAGTGGAGCGGCGAGCACGGCCCGGTCGCGCTCGCGGACCATCAGGCAGAGCGTGGACGGCGTGCCGGTGGCGTCCAGCACCCGGACCTGGGAGCCGTAGACCTCGATCGCCCGATGGTCGGCCCGGCGGACCGCGAAGCTGCCCTCCCAGCGGGCCAGCCGCAGCGTGTCGGCGAGCCCGGCCCCCGTCGCGGCGCTCTGCGGCCAGACCACCCGCTCGGCCCAGGGCGCGCCGAGCACCTGGTCGGCCGGGTGCTGGAAGAGACCCTCGGCATCGGCGTTCCAGGAGCGGACGGCCCCCTCGCCGTCGACCTGGACCACCGCGACCAGCACCGGGCCGTCGGTGCTCGGCAGCACCTCGCCGGGCGCCTGCGGCAGGGCGTAGCGGGTACCCGGCGTGCTGCGCTGCAGCGGCAGGCGGAACCAGACGGTCTTCTGCCCGGCGGTGTACTCCACCCCCCAGCGGCTGGAGAGTGCCGAGCACATCAGCAGACCGCGCCCGCCCTCGCCCTCGGCGTCGGCGAAGTGCTCGGAGGCGGCGGCGTCGGCGGCCGATTCGGAGAAGGCCGGCAGGCCGCGCTCGGGATGGCGGTCGGTGACGCCGATCTGCACGGAATCCTCCTCGCGCAGACAACTCACCTCCGCAGCCGTCCCGGCGTGCACGACCGCGTTGGTGACCAGCTCACTGACCAGGACGACCGCGTCGTCGACGACCTCCGGCAGCCCCCAGCCCAGCAGCGCGTCGCGGACGAAGCGGCGCGCGGCGGAGGCCGACCGGCCGTCCGGGTCGAAGGTGGCGGCTGCGCGCGCGGTGACCACGGGCGACTTCTCCTCTGGTTCGGGTACGGCTGCCCGGCGCCTGGGGTTCACCGGCGCGGGAGCGGGTCCCGGTGGATTCAGGCCAGGGCGAGGTGCAGCGCTCCACCCTACTTTCCGCGAGGTTTCCCCGGGGGCAAGGGGCGCCGAAACAGGCTCCAGAGGGTGATTCTGCCCACCTTACGGCCTGCGCACCCGTGGAAAGCCTTGGTAAGCGGCCCTACACGGTCGGTCGGTGCTGTCAGACTGGGGGATCCGAGCAGTACTCCGTACCGCTGCGCAGGCGTACGGAAGCCAGTCGCGATGTGTGGGAGGGTCCAGTTGAGTTCGGCCACCAAGGACACTGCCGGGCAGAGCACCACAGGCCAGAAGGCCCCGACGGTACGCAGCGGCAGACCGGCGCCGGCACCCCGGAGCGGGGCCGGCCGTCGTCCTGCCCACAACCGGGGCGCGGAACCGGCCGAACTGCGCAAGCTGCTCGGCGCGTTGACCGCGATGCGGGACGGCAACTTCCGCCGTCGGCTCACGGTGCCCGGCGACGGGCCGATGGCCGAGATCGCGGCGATGTTCAACGAGGTGGCCGAGCGCAACCAGCACCTGACCGGCGAGCTGGCCCGGGTCCGCCGGGCGGTCGGCCGCGAGGGCCGGCTGACCGCTCGCCTGGAGAACGGCGCGGGGGAGGGCGCCTGGGCTTCGGCGGTGGACAACGGCAACGCGCTGATCGACGACCTGGCCCGGCCGATGGCCGAGGTCGGCCGGGTGCTCGCCTCGATCGCCGAGGGCGACCTCGACCAGCGGATGGAGCTGCGCTCGATCCATCCGGACGGCGCCAGCCACCCGCTGCGCGGGGAGTTCCTCAAGGTCGGCCGCACGGTCAACGGGCTCGTCGACCAACTCTCGGAGTTCACCGACGAGGTGACCCGGGTGGCCATCGAGGTGGGCACCGAGGGCAAGCTCGGCGGGCAGGCCCGGGTGCGCAGCATGTCCGGCAGCTGGAAGGACCTCGCCGACTCGGTCAACACGATGGCCGGCCGGCTGACCGCGCAGGTCCGCAACATCGCCGAGGTGACCACCGCGGTCGCCAAGGGCGACCTGTCGCACAAGGTCACCGTCGACGTGGCCGGCGAGATGCTGGAGCTGAAGAACACCGTCAACACGATGGTGGACCAGCTGAACTCCTTTGCCGCGCAGGTGACGCGGGTGGCGCGGGATGTGGGGACCGAGGGGCGCCTGGGTGGTCAGGCGCAGGTGCCGGGTGTGGCGGGGGTGTGGCGTGA
>NZ_JARZAI010000057.1 GCF_029893355.1 Kitasatospora sp. MAA4 | reverse complement strand
GCGTCCTCGACCGAGCCGAGCATCCGGTAGCAGTGCACCTGCAGCTCATGACGGTACGGCTCGGCCAGCCGAGCGAAAGCACCCTGGTCGCCGGTGCGCGCGGAGTCCACCATCGATCCGTCCACAGAGGTATGACGCGTGGGAGGGCCAGAATTCATCGCTGGCGTCCACCTGGGTGGACTCCGGGCCAGCAAGTCGGTGCCACCTCCGGCTGCCCGTCCAGCATGCATCCTCTGTTGATCGCTACGGCGGGGTGGCGGAGCTACGGCCGAGTGAAGGTCAGATGGGTGATCCCGCTGGGTGTCGTCACCGACTCGACCTGAAACCGCTGCTCCAGCCCTTCCAGCCCGTCCCACAGCCGCTCACCGCGGCCCAGGACGATCGGGACGAGGGCGACGTGGAGGTGGTCGACCAGATCCTCCGCGAGGAACTGCCTGACCGTGGCCGGGCCCCCGCCGATCCGCACGTCAAGGCCGCCCGCGGCCTCGCGGGCCTGCCGCAGAGCCTCCTGTGGCGAGGCGTCGATGAAGTGGAAGACCGTACCGCCCTCCATCTCCAGGGACGGGCGAGGGTGGTGCGTCAGCACGAACACCGGGGTGTGGAACGGCGGGTTGTCTCCCCACCAGCCCTTCCACTCCTCGTCGGTCCACGGACCGCGCTGCGGCCCGAACTTGTTGCGGCCCATGATCTCCGCCCCGATCCCCGGCCCCCAGGTCCAGGCGAGGGCGTCGTCGACACCGCTGCGGCCGTCTGCCTGGCCGTGCATCGCGTTGAAGGCACGGGTCTGAAGGAACCACTCGACCAGCCGGGTCGCGGCATGCCCGAACGGGGCCTCCGGCCCCTGTGCCTCCCCGGCGGCGAACCCGTCCAGCGACACGCTGAAGTTGTGCACTCGAACACGCGACATGACACTCACGTCCCTCACCCGGACTCCATGGTCAAACCGAGCCTAAACGCGCCCACTGACATTCAACCCTGCGCCACAGCGAGGCGCCCGCACGCTTGCTCAGGAGTTCCACGAACCCGGCCCCCTGGAATCGGCCGAGGCGAGCGGTGGAGCGCCTCGCGCGCCGCTGAGCGCGGACGCTGGTGGAGTCCCGGATCGCCCCGGTTGGTACGCGGGCGGTGTTCTCACGCGGGCTGTGGTGTGGCGCGCAGTCCTTCGAGAAGTGTGGCCAGGTAGCGGTGTGCGGTGGTGATCCGGTCGGCGGGTGTGCCGCCGTGGACGTTGACGGCGTAGGCGATGCCGCACATCAGCGGGACGAGATCGGCGGCTGCCAGGTCACGTCGTACCGCTCCGGCGTCACGAGCCCGGTCGAGGAGCGCTGTGCCGGTCGACCGAAGCGCCCTTTTCAGTTCCGTGGTGTGCGGGAGGGTGTCGGTGGCTGCGGCGGCGACCGGGGCCAGGGACGCGTCGGTGACCTGTGCTTCGACGGTGCGCAACAGGAAGGCTTCGAGCGCGCGCCAGGGGTCGGTGTCGGCCAGCGCCTGCCGGCCGTGGGCGGCCAGGGCTTCCAGGCAGGGAGTGGCGACCGTCTCCAGCAGCGCCTCGGGGGTGGCGAAGTGCCGGTAGACGGTGCCGACCCCGAGTCCGGCGCGGCCGGCGACGTCGTTCAGTTGCAGGGGTGTGCCCTGGTCGACCAGGGCACGGGCGACCGCGACGATCCGGTCCCAGTTGCGGGCCGCGTCCTTGCGCAGGGGCGTCGTCATGGGGGACATGCTAATCGGATGACCCATCCGGTGATGCCGCCGCCGGCACCCGCCCCGCTTGGCGGGTCAGCTGGTCGTGAGCGGGTCAGGTGGTCGTGAGGGGCGCGTGCCGTTCGCTGAGCCGGCGCACGTCCTGGACGACGCGGGGGTCGGTGGCTGCGCGCAGCGGTGTCACCGGGCGGGCCTGGGCTCCGATGACGATGCCGGTCCGGCCTGCCAGTGCGTCGTCGGTGGCGGCGACGATCGAGGGTCGGGCAGCCAGGGACGCCGGACCCGAGGTGGAGCGATCGAACTTGCGGCGCACCAGCGGCCACAGCAGCCGCAGGGCTGGTGAGACGATCTTCGGGTCGGTCAGGGTGCCGTTGGTCATCTCGGTCGCGGCGCCTCCGGGGTCGGCGGCGAAGACGGAGACGGCCGTGCCTTCCAGCCGGGTGGCCAGGTCGAGCGTGTAGGCGAGGTTGGCCAGCTTGGCGCGGCCGTACCAGTGGAAGCCGTAGTAGCCGCCGGGCGGCTCGACGGCGTCGAAGGCCCGCTTCGCGAGCCCGACCGCGCCCGAGGTCACGTTCACGATCCTGCTGGGCGCCCCGGCCGTCAGCGTGGGCAGCAGCAGTTCCGTCAGCAGGTACGGCGAGAGGTGGTTGACGAGGAACGAGGCTTCGATCCCGTCCAGGGTCCGTTGCTCCGGGAACATCGCCCCGACGTTGTTGACCAGCACGGTCAGCGGTTCGCCAGAGGCGGCATGCTCGGCGGCGATCCGGTCGGCGAGCGCGCGCACCTGGTCGAGCGAGCCGAGGTCGGCGGGCAGGAACCGCGCGGGGTGTGCCGGGTTCGCCGCATTGATTCGGCCGACCGCCTGGGCGCCCCGGTCGGCGTTGCGTCCGACCACGGTGACCGAGAACCCGGCGCCGGCCAGCCCCAGGGCCGTCTCCAGTCCGATGCCGGACGTCCCCGCCGTGACCACAGCTGTCTTCGTCATGTGCCCCTCCACCCAGTCATCCGGATAGTTCATCCGCTTAGCCGGGATCGTAGCAAACAATCGGATGATCTATCCGCTTAGGAGTGCCGGTCGGCCGAACAGGCAACGCCGGAGCACCACTCCAGTCCCGAGCACCCATCGGCCCATGTCCCCGCCGGACACTTGGCATGGACGACCCAGGCACGAATTCCGTGAAGTGGATCAGGTCCCCTGATGGTCCGTCACGGTCTGTGGTCGGCCCGATTTTTCCTCGGACGCCGAGACCGGGCGACTCGCGGTGAGGGAGAATGCCCGGCATGACGACTTGAAGAGCACCGGCCGGGCGACAGCATTGGCGAAAGGTCGGGAGCTGGGACACGATTCCCGACGGCGATCGACTGGGCTGCGCCGCTTGCCGAACGCCCGCCCGCTCGTACCGGTATCGCTTCCATCCGCCCGAGTCCTCCATGTTCGAGCGCTGCATCGGACTTGCCTGGTGTGCCGGTTGCAGGATCTACTCCGGCAACATGGTGCACGTCCCGCGGAAGCGAGTCCTGGTCGATCTCCTCGCCTCCCTTCCTCCTGAGCAGCGAGAGCGGCTTCTACGTTCGGAGACGCGAGTGATCGAGTTCCTGGACCGCCAGGCCTGAGGCGGCAGAGGTTAGGGTTGGCGGCTGGCCGTGCTCAGGAGGAACCGCTTAGCAGCAGCGACGGTTTCGCTCTGCCGAACAGGCTGCGCTGGAGGGCTTTCAGGTCGTTGACGCGGCCCTCGGCGGGTCCGGAGGGCCAGTCGGTGTCATGCCGTAGACGACGGCGTCGAGGTCGGGGATCAGTCCGGCGGCGAAGCCGGCCAGGCCGCACTGCTCGTCCGCGCAGGCGTCGGCGACCCAGTGCCGCAGCCGGTCTCCCTCACGGCTGGTCATGATGGTCGCGAAGCGGCTGCGCCTGATCGCCGCCCGGGTCGGGCGCCATCCCAGCCTTCGCGATCTGATCCCGGAACAGATCGCACAAGCAGTCGCCGTTTGTGTGTGCCGCGGCCGGCTGCTCGCCGCACCCGGCAATGTCGCACAACCACAGGCGGTGACGTCCGTGGCCGGCGACCTGGCCCAGGTCACCGCTGACCCGACCCGCCTGGCGCGGGCGGCTCGTCTGGTGATCGGGTTGCCCTCCCCCCACCGTGGTCGTGCACAGACCCAGCACGCTGCCCTTTTCGAAGACCGAGGTGATCGACACTCCGGAGCGGCGCCTCGCAGACGATTACCAGGAGCACCGCGTCCGAGCCTTGGTCCGCCTGGCCGCGAACCCGGCCGCCGAGCATGCCACGCTGAGGGAAGTGCTGGCTGAATTCCACACGGCCGAGTTGGCCTGGATCGCTCACGGCCCGCAGGCGCCCGGCTGGTACCGGAACGCTGCCAACGAGGCGTTGCCACCGGAGAGCGACGACGGTGTGCTGCGCATTCTGACCGACGACGAACCTGATACCCGTCCGGACCCGGCCAGTCTGCTCCAGCGGTGGCTAGCCGCAGCCGCAGGCCATATCGGCTTCGACAGCCACCGCCTCTACGACGCCGTCCTGCGCTCCCACCACCTCACCCAGGACCTGCTGCGCGACGTTCCCGCCCGCCAGGCACTGCCCCACTCCGACCCGGAGGTCAGAGCCCAACTCATCATCCAGCTCTGCGGCGCCGACCCTGAGAGCCTGTGTCTGAGCCCCGAAGTGACTGGTCAGTGAGTTGTCGGGCTCTGGAGCTCAGAGAAGCCGTTCGGATTAGCGTCACAGTGACGGTGATCCGAGCGGCTCTTGGGGTACTTGTTGGTGCTCTACGCGGGGCAGGCCCTGATCAACTACCGGGAAGGGGGGACGTGGCCTTGGTGGTTGTCGGATGTCTAGGGTCGCTTCCATGACGAGGACCACACCGCCGCGCCCACTCGATATCGAGGCGATCTTCCCGGAGCTGGCCGACTACCGCGGCACGACGACCCGGCTTCACCCACGGCCCGGTGCTCCGGATGCGTCAGCCAGTTCCGTGGGTGGCCCACTGCTGTGGCCGGCGGACGAACCGTGGCCGGTGTGCACCGCGCCTCACGGCCGCGGGTTCGGCCGGCGCCTGGCGGACGTCAACCGGGAGCGAGAGATCACGGCCGCCAGGTCGGCCCGCGGCCACCGTTCGCCGCTCACCGAGGAGGAGCGCCGACTCCTGGACGAGCTACGGCGGGAGCATCGGGCGCCCCAAGAGAGTGCGAACGATCCGGTGCCAATGCTCGCGCTGGCGCAGGTGTACCGGCGCGACGTCCCCGACCTGCCGGTGGGGCCGGGTGACTGCGACCTGCTGCAGGTCTTCTGGTGCCCCTTCGACCGGCACGGTCCCACCGGGTACGGCATGGAGCTGGACCTGCGGTGGCGGCGGTCGTGGGAGGCGGCCGAGGTGCTGGTAGCGCCGCCGCAGCCGCAGCTCGTCGGCTTCGAGGGGTACGTGCCCGAGCCGTGCGGGCTGCACCCCGAGCAGGTGGTCACCTATCCGTTCGCCGGCCTCCTGCCCGAGGACCTGTGCGCCCGGATCGACGCCTGGGAGGACGCCCTCATGGGCGAGAACCTCGGTGAGGAGGACGAGGAAGCCGAGGAGTCGGATGAGGAGCGGGCTGAACCTGTCGGCTATCAGTACGACCTGTCCATCCCACCGGGCTGGCGTGTCGGCGGCTTCGCCTCATGGCACACGACCGACCCCTACCCAATGGACTGCCCGGCCTGCGCGACGCCGATGGAACTCCTCCTGACCGTCGACAGCTCGGAGTGGGACGGCGGCAGCGGCAGCTGGACCCCTGCCGAGGACCGCGGCCTAACCCCGCACCCGTTCGCCAAGCCGACCGGTGTCACCGTGGGCCGCTGGGGCGAGCTCAACATCTTCGCCTGCCCCACCGACCCCGAACATCCGCACTGCTCGAGCATCCAGTAGAGCGACCGCCTCCTGCTACGACGCCCATCACCACCGGATGACCGTCGGGGCACTGACGCTGCTTCGGCTCAGGCAACATCCTGAACCAACGCAGTCTCGCGCGCCGTTGGCCTTGCCACCGGCTGCTGGTGGGCGATGCGGCGGGTCATCATGGTGATGGCAGCCCAGTTCAGGTGTGATTCGGAGTGTTCGGGCAGGCGCTCATAGTCCCGGACGTTGCGGCGGGCCCGGATCAGCCAGCTCAGCGTGCGCTCAACCACCCACCTGCGGGGCAGGACAATGAAGCCGACCTGGCCGGGCGGGCGCTTGACCGTCTTCACCGTCAGGCTCAACTACGTGCGGGCCCAGTCGATCAGGCTGCCGGAGTAGGCGCCGTCGCCCCAGACCAGGGTGAGCTGCGGATGAATCTTGCGAAGGCGCCAGAGCAGAACTCGGGCGGCGTCCCGCTCGCTCACGTCGGCTGCGGTGACCACCACAGTGACGAGCAGGCCGAGGCTGTCGACGGCGATGTGGCGCTTGCGGCCGTTGATCTTCTTGCCGGCGTCGTAACCGCGGGTCGCCTTCGAGACGGTCTCGGCGGCCTTCACCGACTGGGAGTCCACGATCACTGTGACCTGGTTCGGGATCTTCCCCGCGTCGACCCGCAGCCGAGTGCGGAGCGCATCGCGGATACGCTCGACCACTCCGGCCTTCGCCCAGCGGTCGAAGAACCCGAAGACCGTGCGCCAGGGCGGGAAGTCGGACGGCAGCGCCCTCCACTTCGCGCCGTTGTCCACGACGTAGCGGATCGCGTCCACGACATCCCGGCGGGGATGAGCCTCCGGGCGGCCACCCATGGCGGTTCGGCAGGCCGGGACGGGCAGCAGGGGCTCGATCAGGGCCCACTCGGCGTCGGTGGTGTCCGAGGGGTAGCGGCGCTCACGCATCGGACACCACCTTCTTCCCGGCCGGGATCAGGATGATCAGCGGCCGCGGCCCTCGCGGGCCAGGATGTGCAAGGACGCCCGGACCCCGCCGAGCTGCTGCAGGACCAGCTGGGCGTACTCGTCGTCGGGGAACAGCGCGGCATGAGGGGAGACCGTCGCGCTGATCAGGCGGGTGATGCGGGTGAGCTCGGTGAGGAACTGGGCCTTCTCGAAGGCGACCAGCTCGGCGGGCTCCTTCGTGAACTTGAACCCGTCGCGGCGGATCCAGATCAGCGGGGCCATGTGCTCGGCGGCGGTGATCTCGCGGACGTAGATCAGCCCGCGGCGGACCTGGCTGGCGTTCAGGCCGGTCGCGGCGATCAGCTGCTTGGTAGTCAGCCCAGCCGGCCTGGCCTCCCGCGGTGCGATCCAGACCTGGTCCGCGCAGACGTTGGTCGCCAGCCGCTTGCGCGCCGGCACCGCTACTCGCCCCGCAGCAGCGCGGCCAGGCCCTCGTCCAGGCTCGCGTTACCGGTCGTGACCGCGGATTCCACCCAGTCAGAGGCACCCCGGACCCGAGCCAGGTTGCGGTTGACCGTCTCGCGCTCGTCGTCGCTGAAGATGTGACCGCGGAGTTTGGGCACGACCCGGCCGATCTGGGCGCCGAACGCCGAGCACGCCCCGACCAGGTCGACGAACTGCATCGTCGACTGGATCTGGTGCAGCAGCGGCACCGGCGCCTTCACCGCCTCCGAGGCCGCGAAGTGCTTCACCTCAGCGGCCTGCTGGGCGTGCTCGACCTGCGCCCGTTCGTCGACGGCCTGCGCGCAGCGCTCCTCGTCACCGCGGCCGCGTCCGTGATCGCAGCTCTCGTATGGCTGCTCGCCCTACCGG
>NZ_JARZAI010000056.1 GCF_029893355.1 Kitasatospora sp. MAA4 | reverse complement strand
ACGACGCCCAGGTCCCGGCCAAGCGCCGGCTGTACTTCACCGCGACCCCGAGGATCGCGGATGACCGGCGCGCCAAGGACGGCCTGGCCGACCTCACCGACGCCGACGACGGCCAGGCGCTGCCCGCCCTCTGCTCCATGACGGACACCCGGATCTACGGCGAAACCGTCTTCACCTGGACCGCTCGGCCAGGGCATCGAGCACGGCTACCTCGCCGACTACCGAGTGTTGGTACCGCTCGTCACGGACGAGGACCTGCGCGAGCTGCTCAACCTCCCGGCCGTCGCCGACCTCGGCCTGCGCCGCGTCATCACCTTCCACTCCCGGGTGTCCGCCGCGCGGGAGTTCGCGAACACCCTGCTGGACGCCTGCGAGCTGCTGCCCGACGAGGACCGCTCCGAGCGGATCTGGGCGAAGGCGGTCGCGGGCACCGACCGCCTCAAGGACCGCCGCGCCGCGTTCACCGAGTTCAAGGCCCACACCGGCGACGACGGCGAGGAGTGCGGAATCCTCTGCAACGCCCGGCTCCTGTCGGAGGGAATCGACGTGAGAGCGGTGGATGCCATCTGCTTCGCGGATCCGAAGTCGTCGGTCATCGACATCGTCCAGGCGGTGGGCCGGGCGTTGAGGCAGTCCTACGGGCAGGGCAAGGTGTCCTGGGTCATCATCCCGGTCTACCTGCCGACACCGGAGGTCGGCGACGACACGGCGGCCGCCGACCCCGCCGAGGTCCACGACGCCGGCGAGGCCGTGAAGGCCGAGGCCGACGCCGAGATCGAGGCCAGCTCCTTCCGTACGATCTGGCGGGTGCTGCGGGCACTGGCGGCGCACGACGCCCGGGTGGTCGGCCGCATCACCGAACTGCGCGGCAAGCGATCCCAGGGCACCGCGCACACCACCACGGCCAAGCCGACCGAGGGCGAGGCCGCCGAGGCCGGGGAGGGCGAGCAGTAGCCGGCGGCGATGGAGTCGCCGATCGAGTGGCTGCGGATCAACGCGAAGCAGCACGCGGCGCGGATCCTGCAGACGGTGAAGCTGCGGGCGTTCAACCCGCGTGCGGCCGAGTGGCAGCGGATGCACGCCGTCGCCACCGCGTTCCACATCGAGCACGGCCACCTCGACCCGACTGACAAGGCGAAGCACGTCGAGCTGATCTCCTGGCTCACCCGCCAGCGCCACCTGAACGGTTCTGGCCTGCTCGACCCGGCCCGCGTCAGCGAGATGGACGCGCTCGGTATGATCTGGTCGAAGAACGCCAACGCGTGGGAGCGCGGGGCCGCTTACGCCGCCGCCTTCCACCGCCGCCTTCCACCGCCAGCACGGGCACCTGGCGATCCCGGCGACCGCGAAGCTGGACGACTACGCGGTGGGTGCGTGGATGCGCCGCCAGCGCAAGGCCGACAACCTGACCAAGGAACAGGTGGCCAAGCTCGACGCGCTGGACGAGCTGTGGCGGATGGAACCGGACTGGAACAGGTCGTACCGCCGCCTGCTTGCCTACCTCGCCGCCGGCGGAACCCTGGACGGCCCGGCGAACCGCACCGGCCTCGGCGACGATTCGGCGTTCCGGCCGGGCACGTGGCTGCGCAAGCAGGAGAAGGCCCGTACCGAGGGGAAGCTGACCGAGCAGCAGAGCGCGCCCCTGGACGCCCTGCACAGTCCCGCCCTGGGCGCCTGACCACCCGCCAGCACACCAAACCTGGTGCCTGCGTCGGTCCAGGTCCGTAGAGTCCGGGCATGGAGGATGACGACACTGAACAACTTCGGGCGACCGTGGCCAGCCTCGACCGTCTGCTCGAGCAGTACGAGCCGCTTCGGGAACTCCACTGGCAGGTGCCGTCCGGCAGCCCCCTGGCCGGCGACGACGCCAAGACCGATCCGTACCAGGTCTCCCACAGTGTCCAGCACGCCGTCCAGGCGGCAGCGGACCACCTCCACTGTCTGCGCTCCTCCTTGGTCCAGCACATGGACGCCGAGCGAGTAACCCTGGTCCTGCACACGTACGGCTCGTTCACGCTCTTGCGCGGGGCCTTGGAGAACAGCGCTCGCGCAGTGTGGCTGTTGGCGCCCGCCAGCCGGTACGAGCGCATCCGTCGCCGCCTGGCCCTGCAGAACGACGACATCAAGAACCGCCACGCCATGGACCGGGTGGCGCAAGCCGCCAATGCTCTCCTGCCACAAGAGGACCCCGGTCCACCACGCAGGACCGAGGAGCAGCAGCGCCAGCACCTGGTTGACTTGCTCACAGCGGCAGGCGGGCCGCAGAACGACCCGAAGAAGGTGAAGGAAGAGCTGCGGTTTCCCGGCTACGGCAACGTGGTTCGCGAGGCCGGCAGCCAGCTTCCGCAGTTGCAGAAGAGCTCCGGCGAGCGGCCAGACATGGCCAGCCTGCTGGAGCTGATGTGGAGGGCCTGCAGCGCGCTGGCCCACGGCGACCTCGGCGGCTCCCTCGGCCAACTGCACCGCGAGGTCCGGGCCACGGAGGGCGACCGTGTGTTCCTCCGGCTGACTGGCTCTGCCAGCGAACTGCGGTCGAGGACGGAGCTGACCTGCATGACCGTCAACAAGGCCATCGACCTGTTCGCGGAGCGTTCCAGTCCACCCCGCTGACCGGGGAGCAGCCGCCACCGATTCGCTTACGCCTGGAGGCCGCCGTCCCCGCAGAGATGGCGGCCTCCAGTGCTGTCTCAGGGCCGAAGCAGCCGTAACGCCTGCCAACGGACAGCGCGCCAGGTGGTCACCGCCGAGCCAGTGCGGCACCCCGGCGAGCCTCCTCGGCCCACCGACCGCTGAGCGCCGCGAGACGAAGCGCCGGTCCATCGTGATGGTGGCCAGCGCTTCCTGCTGCCTGGCTCTGGCTGTTCAGGGGTTCACATCGTGTTCGGCGAGCGGTGCCGCACTGGGGCCGCCATCATGGCGGCAGATCGCCGTGGGCAAGGAGGACTTGGGCCATGACCCTGAACCTGACGCTGGTGAGCCCGAACCTCATTGTTCAGACGTCCGACTTCCGCCTCACAGCTGGCCGCGAGATCAGGAGCCACACTGCCCAGAAGCAGACTGTCCTGCAGTACCGGGACTGGTCCGGCCTGGTCTGTTACACCGGGATTGCGCAGTGGGGGGACCACGACACCGCGGCCTGGCTCGACCAGGTGCTGTCCCATCCAGCGGGGCAGCGCAGTCCCCAGGACATCGCCGACACCCTGGCGCGCAAAGGCAGAGCCTGGCTGCGCCGGATCCCGGAGGAGCACCGGGTACACGCCTTCACGCTGGCGGCGTTCGAACAGGGACGGCCGACTGTCTACCTGGTCTCGAATGTCATGCGGCCGGACGGTTCGTGGAAGCCTGCGCGGCCCGCCGCGTTTTCCTGCTACCGCCTGCAGCCCGAGCAGCCGTGGTGTCTGGTGACGGGCTATGCCTCCGCTGTCGACAGCGGGCAGAAGGCTTCCCTCGAAGCGCTGATGGAGGCCGGCACTTCGCCCGCAGGGCTTCGGCGGCTGGCGGCGGAGGCCAGCAGGGCCGCGGCTGGCCGTGCGGAGAACACCGTGAGCGAGGAGTGCGTGGCCGCTCACCTGACCCCGGGCGGGGCCGGCGAGTCGGAGGTATTCGGCAACCTTCCGGCCAGATTCCTGCCCAGCGGGATCATCAACGGCCGACTGGTAGCCCCTCGGCTCGTGGTTGACGAGGGGGACGGTTCCCGGCGGCTGGTCGGCGCAGAGTGGCATGCGGAGCCCGGCGGGGCAGTGCTGGTGATGACCGGTGGATACAGACGGCTGGATCAGCAGCAGGGCGCCGGCTGGCGGGACACGGACGACTAACTTGCTTGCCGCCCGGGTGGCCGCTGCTGGTCATGCCACCAGGAACGTGAGGAGCGGCTGGAGGCCGAGGCCCAGGCAGGGCTGGAGGCGGCCCGCGCGGCGAACGCCTCGCTGCGCCCGTGTTGGTCGTGCCGGGGCTCGATCGGCGGGGAGGTGGGCTCGCTGCTGGAGCTCAACGAGAAGGCGGGCCCGGACCGGCTGGAGTGCCCGCAGTGCGAGCGGGACCGTGCCGCGAAGGACTTGGGCCCGCTGGTTCTGCCCGCCCCGACCAAGCGGGAGGTGGTGGCCGCGCTGGTCTCCGCTCCGGACGATCCGTGGTGGGAGATCCGGCAGCGGAATGCCCGTGGCTACCTGAACCGCAAGGTGTAGCCGGGTCGGCGGCTCGGTGTGCATCAGCGGTCACTTGCTGTGCCGCCGGCTCCGCGACGAGGTGGGCTTGCGCGGGGCGTTGGTGGGCTCGGCGCGCCAGGCTCAGTGGGCGCGAAGGAGGGCGGCACGCTGCTCGTGGTTTGTGTCGCGTAGGACCATCCGCAAGGTGATCAGGTCACGGAGCGCGCTGGTGAGTTCGGTCAGCGCGCCCCGGGGGTGACGCATGAGGCGCGCGAGCAGGCCAAGGGCGGCGGGGGCGACGATCAGTGTGCCGGTCAGTTGGCGCATGTCCATGGGCTTGTCCTTCGGCTGGTCGGGTCGGCGACCTGGTACGTGTTGTCGCCTCCGAATGCCCGGAAAAAAAGTGCACGCCCGGTGTCACCTTGTCGCGGGATGCGCGGGGCTGCGTGCATCCAGGAGAAAGTGACGCTTTGTACAATGACAGCTACAATCTGTGGCTGAATTGGTCGACCAGACTCCGGAAGAGTCGAGTGGTGGGCGTTCGGTGTCTGCCGGCAGGCGCGACCTCATAGGGCGGGATGGTCGAAGCGGTGGTGTGACCTGTTGTTGTTGTGGGACGTGGAATGGCCTTATATGCCGACTTGTCTGGACCTTTGGTTGGACCTGTTGGGGCCTCTAGTGGGTCGGGCCGGTGGTGGGTTGGTGACTGTGTGTGGTGGCGGGTGGGGTTGGGGGTGCTCCTGGCCTGCTCGGTCGGTTGGTGGCCTGTTTTGTCGTGTGTTCGGGTTGGAATTTCGTGTGGCGTGTTTCTTTGAATTGACCAGAGCGGTTTCCTTGATTCGAGCCGGAATGATCGGGTGAGGGCCTGTCGGTGTTCGGTTTCTGCCTGGCCGCTCCCGGGCCTGGGGGGCGGGTTCTCGGGTGGTCGTCTCCACGGCGCGCTGCTGTCCGTGGTCTGCCGTCCCGGTGGCGCTGCGCCGTTGTGGCTCGGTTTGTCCGGGCCGGCCTGTTGCGCCTTGGTCGCCGTCGAGGCCGTGGTGGCTCTGGTTGTTCGGGTGGCCGTCAGGCCGTCCGCTCCGCTGGGCCCGTCGAGGCCGTGCCGCTCTCGCCGCCGCTGCGCTCCAGTGCCGGCCGCCAGGCCGGGCTCGACGGCTTGCCTCGCCCGCCAAGCCGGTGCCGTAGGCCCGGCCCCGTGCTCGTGCCGGGCCGTCAGGCCTGGTCCCTTGCCCCTCACGGGTCGGCCGCAGGCCGTACCGCCCCTTTCGCGGCGGCCAGGCCGCCCTGTGCGGGCACACGGTGCTGCGCCTGAAGGAGTCGGTTAGCGGCCGGTCAGGTGGCGTGATGTGAGGTGGACTTCATCGAGTTGGGCGGTGGTCAGGTGTCGGGCTTCCCAGATGACGGCGGCCACGTCCGCTGCCCGAGGGTGCAGTGGTGGCAGATCGTTCGGCAGGTGGATGCCGCCGAGTACCGCGAGGTCGGCAGCGGCAAGGCCGAGCACACCCGCGAAGCCGACCACCAGCTCGGGGGTGGGTTCGATGGTGCCGCGGCCCACCCCGCCGACGGTCGAGGCTGATAGGTAGATCCGCCCGCCGGTCACCGCGTGTAGGGCCTGCGCTGTGCATAGCCAGGTGAGGTTCCGGTGGTGCGTGAGCGTCAGGAGCACCGCACCGAAGCCCGGCTCGTAGCGGTGGTACGGCCGGTCGACCCCGCCCCGCCCCTCCCGCAGCACCAGGGGCTGCGCCCGGATCGCGTCCAGCAGCAGGGCCCGGTTCTCGGCGGGCATGCCCATCGTGTTGTAGACGACGGATCTGATCGACCAGTTCGGGTTGCGGGTGACCGGCGTGAGGTCGTCGGGGACCGGTTGTCCGGCGAGGATGAACAGGTCAGCGGTGTGCAGCCCGAGTATCGGCCCGAGGTCCCGCAGCAGCCGTCCGGTCGGCTCCCGCCCGTCGAGTACGGCCTGCAGCTCCGCCGGGTCGGCGCCGGCCACCGCCGAGAGCGCGGTGGCGTCGAGCGCCCGTCTGTCCATCAGACGCGCCAGCAGCTCACCGAACTCCAGTACTCCTGTCATTCCGTCAGCCTAGGCACCTGCACGCAGGCCGCCAGGCCGCCCTCCGCTGCTTCTCCGCTATGCCCTTGCCACCGTCCGGCCCGCCGGCCTCGGCCGCTCCCCGCCGCCGTGCTGCTCGTCCCGCCCGGTGCAGCGCTCGGCTGCTGGGCCTGGCCGCCGTCCTGGTCGGCCGCCAGGCCGTCCCGCTGCGCCTGGTCCGGCTGTCCTGCCGCCGGGCCCTGGTGGCGCCGTCAGGGCCGTGCCCTGCCCGCCCGGGGTGCCCGGCTTGTCCGGCCGTCTCGGGCCTCGCCCTTCCCGCCGCCTTGGCCCGGTGTTCGGTTTGGTGTCGTTGCCGGGGGAATTGTTCCGGGGGGCGTCTCGCGGGATTTCTGGAAGGCCCGGGAACGGCGGGTGTAGTGTCGGTCGCGAGGGTCGTAGGCCCCTTTCCTGCGTGCCTGAATTCTGTTTCTCGCCGTTGCGCCTCGCGTGGCTTTTCTGTTTCACTCGGAGAAAGGAGAGGAATGTAATCCATATTCGGTGTGAGAATGCCGCCGGATGGTGCAACCGAGAATGGAGCCGCGCTGGTCGGTATTCGCCGTCCGTGCGTCCTCGCGGGCGGCTATGGTAGGGCCGCACGCCGCTCTGGCGAAGGCGTCGGAAACGCTGTCGGAAGCGCTCTGGACGCCGGTTCGGATTGTGGTGTTGAGGGCCCGTCAGGGACCCGCGGACAGGGTGCCGGTGAGGGCCCGTCACGGGCCGCGGGGAGGTACGGTCGGGGCGGTGGCCCGGGAGTCCAGGCGAGGGCCGCAGGACGGTCACCGGTGGGGGCCGTGAGAGGGAGGGTTGTGGCTGATACCGGAAGTCCGCGACACATCGTCAACGCAGGGGCCGCAGGACCGGGGCCGGCACCCCGGTGTTTCGGGGGAAGGGGCCGCTACCCGAATTTCGCGTCACATCGTCAACGCTCACCCCCGGGCGCAGCCCGGGAATGCTGCCAGCCGATCGGCCCGATAGGGCCGTGAAAAAGGCTCGCCCAATCAAGCCAGAAGGCTGACGGGTTGACGGGCCGTAGGCCCGGGGAAAAGCCACCGCTCGGCGGAGCGCAGCGACGCCCGACGCCCGCCACGATGGCGCGTCACGTGCCCGCGAATTCGCCATCGGCGAATTCCCTCTGCCACGCACGGCCCGCCGAGGCGCAGCCGAGCTACGCCACGCACGGTGACGGCGTAGCCGGCACCCCCGCACCTGGCGGTGCGTCAGCACCGCTGCTTCCCGCGTCAGCGGGAAGCCTAAGCTGTAGGCGTCCGCCCCC
>NZ_JARZAI010000055.1 GCF_029893355.1 Kitasatospora sp. MAA4 | reverse complement strand
AAGGCCCGCGGCCTGTCCCTCGAGACGGTCTCGGCACTGGTCGCCAAGTACACCGAGGGCCGCTCGCTGGGCTTCCTCGGCGACCCCGGCGTCAACGTCGTCCTGCTCAACAAGGCACTCAGCGAGACAAAGTGACGACGAGTCACTTAGTCGAGTAGGCAGGCTGACCCGGGCGCGGGGGGAGTGAACCCCCGCACCCGGGTCGTCGCCGCGCGTTCCACAGGAGTCGACCCTCGACTCCTGTGCCCGGCCACCCCGCAGAGAGAGCAACGTCATGGCCCGCGATCTCGCCCCCGACCCCCCTGCCCGGCGCGGCCGGCTTCGGGTGTACCTCGGCTCGGCCCCCGGTGTGGGAAAGACCTACCGGATGCTGGACGAGGCGCGGCGTAGACAGGAGCGCGGGGCGGACGTGGTGGTCGGCTACATCGAGTGCCACGGCCGCCGCCATACCGAGAACATGCTCCAGGGCCTGGACGTCATCCCCCGGCTCACCCGCACCTACCGCGAGTCCGAGTTCCACGAGATGGACCTCGACGCCCTGCTCGCCCGCAGGCCCTCGGTCGCCCTGGTGGACGAGCTCGCCCACACCAACATCCCCGGCGGGCGCAACGCCAAGCGCTGGCAGGACATCGGCGCACTCCTCACCGCGGGCATCGACGTCATCACCACCGTCAACATCCAGCACCTGGAAAGCCTCAACGACGTCGTCCAGAAGATCACCGGCATCCCGCAGCGCGAGACCGTCCCCGACGAGGTGGTCCGCCGCGCCGATCAGATCGAACTCGTCGACATGGCCCCGCAGGCACTGCGCCGCAGGATGGCCCATGGCAACGTCTACAAGGCCGAGAAGGTGGACGCCGCGCTCTCCAACTACTTCCGAGTCGGCAACCTGACCGCCCTGCGGGAACTCGCCCTGCTCTGGGTGGCCGGCCGGGTCGACGAGGGCCTGCGCGAATACCGGGCGAGCCACAACATCGACCGGGTCTGGGAGACCCGCGAGCGCGTCGTGGTCGCCCTCACCGGCGGGCCCGAGGGCGAGACGCTGATCCGCCGGGCGGCCCGGATCGCCGACCGGATGGCGGGCGGCGAGCTGCTGGCTCTCCACATCACCCGCAGCGACGGCCTGGCCGGCGCATCCTCGGGCCGCCTTGCGCAGCAGCGCCACCTGGTGGAGAGCCTGGGCGGCAGCTACCACGTGGTGGTCGGCGACGACATCCCCACCGCGCTGCTCGACTTCGCCCGCGCCAACCACGCCACCCAGCTGGTGCTGGGCACCAGCCGGCGCGGCCGGATCACCCGCTTCCTGACCGGTCCCGGGATAGGCGAGACCACCGTGGACGCCTCCGAGGACATCGACGTCCACATGGTCACCCACGAGTTCACCGGCCGCGGCCGGCTGCCCTCGCTGGGCCGCCGGCACTCCCGGCGCCGGACCGTGGCGGGCTTCACCTCCGGCCTGCTGCTGCCGGGACTGCTCACTGAGATCCTCTCCCGGCTCCACCCGACGCTCAACCTGACCACCGTCGCGCTGATCTTCCAACTCGGCGTGGTGGCCGTCGCGTTGCTCGGCGGCGCGGCCTCAGCACTGATGGCCTCGCTGATCGCCTCCTTCCTGCTGAACTACTACTTCATGCCGCCGCTGCACACCTTCAGCGTCGGTGGCCCCAACAACGTGATCGCGCTGGTGGTCTTCGCCGTCGTCGCGCTCACCGTCTCCACCGTGGTCGACCGGGCCACCCGGCAGACCGGCCGCGCGGCCCGCGCCACCGCCGAGGCCGAGACGCTCAGCACCCTCGCGGGGAGCGTGCTGCGCGGCGCCGACGCGCTGCCCGCCCTGCTGGAGAAGTCCCGGACGGCGTTCGCGATGGACTCCGCCGCGCTGCTGGACCGTTCCAGCGGTGAGGTGCTGCTGCGCAGCGACTCCGGTACGCCACCCGTTGCCGAGGGCGCGACCACCGAAATCCCGATCGGAGTGGACGCGTTGCTCGTGCTGTCCGGCCGCCGGCTGCCCGCCGCCGACCAGCGCGTGCTCACTGCGTTCACCGCCCATCTTGCCGCCGCCCTGGAGCGTGACCGGCTGGCCACCGTCGCCGCCGAGGTCGAGCCGATCAAGGCCGCCGACCGGATGCGCACCGCGCTGCTGGCCGCCGTCAGCCACGACCTCCGTACGCCGCTGGCCATCGCCCGAGCCTCGGTCGGTTCGCTGCGCAGCCCGGACGTCGAGTTCTCCCCGGAGGACCAGGCCGAACTGCTCGCCACCGCCGACGAATCCCTGATCCGGCTGACCGGACTGGTCGAGAACCTCCTCGACATGAGCCGGCTGCAGGCCGGCGCGCTCACCCTCAACCTGACACCGGTCCACCTGGACGACCTGCTGCCGCGCGCCCTGGACTCCCTGGACGATCCCGAGGCGCCCGTCCAGTCCGTCGGCCTCGACGCCGCCCCGCCGGTCATCGCCGACCCGCCGCTGCTGGAACGGGTACTGGCCAACGTCATCTCCAACGCCCTGCGCTTCAACGCCCCCGGCGCCCCCGTCCTGGTCACCGCCGGTGCGCACCTGGATCTGGTGGAGATCCGGGTCATCGACCGCGGCCCCGGCATCGCACGGGAGGACCAGGATGCCGTCTTCCTGCCGTTCCAACGCCTCGGGGACACCGACAACACCACCGGCGTCGGCCTTGGACTGGCTCTCTCGCGCGGGTTCGCCGAGGCGATGGGCGGAACCCTGGAGGTCGAGGACACCCCGGGCGGCGGCACCACCATGCTGCTCACCCTGCCCGCCGCGCCCGCGCCCGCGCCCGCGCCCGCGCCCACGCCCACGCCCGCGCCCGCGCCGAGTGGGGACGAGCGGTGAGCCACGTCCTGATCGTCGACGACGAGCCCCAGCTGCTGCGGGTGCTCCGGATCAACTTCCAGGCCCGGCACTACTCGGTGCTCACCGCGGCCACCGGGCAGGAGGCGCTCGACTCGGCCGTCCGCGACGTCCCCGACGCCGTCGTGCTCGACCTCGGCCTGCCCGACTTCGACGGGGTGGACATCATCCACGGCCTGCGGACGGCGATCACCGCACCGATCATCGTGCTCTCCGGACGCAGCGACGCGCAGGAGAAGGTCCGTGCCCTGGACGCCGGCGCGGACGACTACATGACGAAGCCCTTCCTGATGGACGAGCTCTTCGCCCGGCTCCGCGCGATCCTGCGCCGCCCGGTCCTGGAGGCGGTCCCGGCGTCGCTCACGGTGATCGGCGACCACGTGATCGACGTCGTGGCGACCACGGTCACCGGCCCTGCCGGCCCGGTCCGGCTCACCCCCACCGAGTGGAAGATCATTACGCTGCTGCTGGCCAGTCCGGGGCGGCTGGTGCCCGGGCAGCAGCTCCTGCTCGACATCTGGGGTCCCGGCCAGGAGGAGCACGGCAACTACCTGCGTGTCTACCTCGCCGGCCTGCGCCGCAAGCTGGAACGCGACCCGACCCGCCCCCGGCACCTGATCACCGAACCCGGCCTCGGCTACCGCTACCAGCCCTGACCGCGCGGGCGAGCGCGCGGGCGCCAAGAGTCCGTCAAGACGGGTGCCCGCGGCGACAGGAAGGCGTCAGGAAAACCGGAAGTCGATCTTTTCGCACCTAGCGTCTGCGGTGAGGAAACGGTTCCGCTCCGTGGGGGCGCGGGGCCCGCTCCACGCCGATGAAGCCCTACAAGGGGACCACCCGTCGGCGGCCGGTAAGAGGGAGGGGACGCGCGGCATGACAGCGGGAGTTTCGGGCACGGTCATCGCACCGGGGGAGAGTTCGCCGGCGGAGGCGGACTCCCGGGCGACCGGCTCGACACCCGCGCCGCGCGGTCCCCGCCCCCGGCCCACCGTACTGACCCGCCGCTACTGGAACACCCCGCGCCGGGTCCGCGCGCTCACCGCGCTCTGCCTGGTCGCCCTGCTGACCGCCGGCGCCGTCGCGGCCTCGGTGCTGACCGGCGCCCGGGACGGCATCGACACCGTCGGCCACCAGGCCGCACCGCAGGCCGTCCGGGCCGCCGACCTCTCCTTCGCGCTCAGCGACATGGACGCCCAGGCCGCCAACCTACTGCTGATCGGCGCCGACCCCGACTACGCGGCGCTGCGCAAGCAGACCCAGGACACCTACGAGCAGCGCCGCGCCCAGGCCGACGCCGACCTCCAGGGCGCCGCCGAGGCCTCGGCGCACGACCCGGCCGGGCAGCGCGCCGTGCAGACGGTCTTCGGCCAACTGGGCCAGTACGAGGCACTGGTGGCCCGCACCCAGCTCCTGGAGGACCAGGCGCACGCGCCGGCGGCCAAGCCCCCGGCGGCCGCCCTGGACACCTACCGCCAGGCCACCGACCTGCTGCGCCAGCAACTGCTGCCCGCCGCCGAGCAGGTCACCGCCGCCAACGCCGGCAGCGTCGACCGGGTCTACCAGGCGCAGCGCGGCGACCTCGCGGCCGGCTGGTGGTGGGTGCTGGCCACCGGCCTCCTCGCGCTGCTCGCGCTCGCCGTCCTGCAGCGCACGCTCGCGGTGCGCTTCCGGCGGCTGGTGAACCTGCCGCTGGCGGCGGTCACGCTGCTCACGGCGCTCGCACTGGCCGCCGCGCTGACGCTGACCTCGCGGGCCGCGCAGCACCTGGCGGTCGCCAAGAGCAACGCCTACGACTCGGTGATCGCGCTGAGCCAGGCCCGCGCCACCGCCTACGACATGAACGCCGACGAGAGCCGCTACCTGATCGACCCGGACCGCGCGGCCGCCTACCAGCAGAGCTTCTTCGACAAGACCCAGTCCATCGTCCGGCTGGAAGGCACCGACCTCGCCGGCTACAACGCCGCGCTGGCCGGCGCCGTCCGGGCGCACGCGGCGAACCGCGCCGACGTGCCGTTCGCGGGCTTCCTCGGCACCGAGCTGCGCAACATCACCTTCAACGGCGAGCAGCAGGCCGCCGACCGCGCGCTGAACGCGTTCCAGACCTACCAGGTGGACGACCGGAAGATCCGCGACCTGCGGAACCAGGGGCGCCTCAAGGACGCCGTCACCCTCGACACCGGCAGCGCGCCCGGGCAGTCCGACGCCGACTTCGAGCTCTTCAGCAGCGCCCTGGGTGACGTCCTGACGATCAACCAGCGGGCGATGGACCAAGCGGTGGCCGACGCGGACGGCGACCTCGGCGCCGGCCCGGCGGTCGGCGGCGCACTGGTCCTGGCCGCCGCGCTGACGCTGACCGTCCTCGCCGTCCGGCCCCGCCTGCGCGAGTACCACTGACCAGCTCCTAGCCCGCGGCCAGCAGGACCAGGACCAGCGCGGTCAGCACCACGCCCGCGCCCAGCACGACGAAGGTGTACTCGACGCCGCGCCGCTCGCGCCCCTGCACCAGCACCTGCCGTGGGTCGGCGGGGTCGTAGCGGACCAGCACGTGCCGTCCGTCCAGCAGTGGGTGGGCGCGGCTGGAGCAGACGGGCGAGAAGACCTCCATCACCAGGCCCTCCCGGGTGGCGAACTGCAGCAGCGGCCGGGACACGCCGGTGCTCTCCGCGCGGTCGACCGGGCGCTGCCTGACCAGCGCCTGGACCGATATGCCGTCCCGGCGCAACCGCCGGGTCTCGGCGAGCCCGGTGACCCCGGCGAGATAGGCGACCGCGCCACCGACCGCCGCCCACACGGCAGGTACCACGAGGATGGAGAGGCTCATCGCTGTCCCCCTTGGCAGGTGTTCCCGATCCCAGTGTGCGCGCGTCGCCTGTCCCGGCGCGAGGCCCGGAAGGCCCCGGCGCGAAGGAATCGTCAGGAAGACCGGCGGCAGCGTCAGCCTGCTGTCAAGGCCCCCGCCGGCCCGCGCCGGAGCTGTTCTGCTGTGGTCATCCGTTCGCCGACCAAGGGCGACGGGGGTCCGAGTGGGAGACGTCGGTGCGGTGGTCGGTGCCAGAGCAGCCCGGGTTCGACGCGATGGAGGCGCACGTGCGGTCCACCGGCATCGGCGGTCGCCTGCTCGACCGGCCGCATGCCCCGCGCGCCGCAGCGGTCCACTGCGGCGGCCACCGGCTCCTGCGCGGCGATCCCCGCCGCCTCGACCCGTCCTGGCTGGCACCTCTGGAGTTCGGCCAGTTCACTGCCCAGGACCGCTTCCTCCCGCTGCTGGGACGCGCGTTCACCCGGGTGAGTCCGTGGGAGCGCACCGTCTCCGTCCAGCAGTACCGGCCGCACCGGCCGCGTGCGCCACAGGGCATCGACGTGCGCCCGCTGCGCCCAGCCGATGCCGCGGAGCTGGACGCGCTGGATCCGGCGCTGAGGTGGATCACCGAGACGTGGGGCGGTGGCCGCGGCCTGGCATCGAGTGGCCGGGTCTGGGGCGGCTTCGCGGGCAACCACCTGGTCGCCGTCGCCTGCAGCTACTTCGCGGGCCGGGTCCATGAGGATGTCGCGGTGGTGACGCTGCCCGAGTTCAGAGGGCTGGGTCTGGGCCGGGCCTGTGTCGCGGGACTCAGCCTCGGTATCCGGGCCCGGGGCCGGATCCCCACCTGGTCGGCTCCCCGGAGCAACGAGGCGAGCCAGGCTCTCGCCCGGGCGGCCGGATTCCGTCCGGTCCGGGCGGAGGTCTGCTACTACGTGGGAGAAGCAGCCACCAGCATGGCGGCCGGCCGCGCTGCGGTCCGCCCGAACGGCGCAGGAAAACCCGTCCTCACCTGACGGCGCGTCGCAGAATCGGGCTGACCGGTCCGGTGACCGGTCCTCGCCGACCACCGGGTGGAGCTGTTGTGACCGATCTGGCCTTCCTCGGCGTCACGGTTCTCGTGTTCGCCGTCCTCGCGCTGATCGCCAAGGGCGTGGAGAAGCTGTGACCGCCGACAACATCGTGGGACTCATCGTCGCGGTGCTGCTGGTCGGCTACCTGGTCCTGGCGCTGGTCCGCCCCGAGAGGTTCTGAGGTGAACCCCACGCTGGCCGGGTTCCTGCAAGCGCTCGCGCTGGTGGCCGCGCTCGCGCTCTCGCACCGCCCGCTGGGCGACTACCTCGCGCACACGCTGACCAGCGCCAAGCACCTGCGGGTCGAGCGCGGCGTCTACCGGCTGATCGGCGTCAACGGGGACTCCGAGCAGACCTGGAGCTCCTACCTGCGCAGCGTGCTCGCGTTCTCCGCGGTCTCGGTGCTCTTCCTCTACGCCTTCCTGCGGTTGCAGAACCACCTGTGGCTGTCGCTCGGCTTCCCCGCGGTGAAGCCGGCGACGGCGTGGAACACCGCCGCCTCCTTCGTCACCAACACCAACTGGCAGTCCTACTCGGGTGAGTCGGCGATGGGCCACCTGGTGCAGATGGCGGGTCTGGCGGTGCAGAACTTCCTGTCCGCGGCGGTCGGCATCGCGGTGCTGGCGGCGCTGATCCGGGGGTTCCGCCGCAACCTGACGGACCGGGTCGGCAACTTCTGGGTGGACCTGGTCCGGGTGACCTGGCGAGTGCTGCTGCCGGCCTCGGTCGTGCTGGCGATCGTCTTCGTGGCGGCCGGCATGGTGGAGAACCTGCACGCGGCCGCCCAGGTCACCACGCTGAGCGGTGGCGGGCAGAGCATCCCGGGCGGGCCGGTGGCCTCGCAGGAGGTCATCAAGGAACTGGGCACCAATGGCGGCGGCTTCTACAACGCCAACTCGGCGCACCCGTTCGAGAACCCCAACCCGCTCACCAACTGGCTGGAGGTCTACCTGCTGCTGGTGATCTCGTTCTCGCTGCCGCGCACCTTCGGCACGATGGTGGGCGACCACCGCCAGGGCTATGCGATCGTCGCGGTGATGGCGCTGTTCTGGGTCGCCTCCGCCGCTCTGCTGACCTACTTCGAGTGGCAGCACAGCGGCACGGCCCTGCAGGCGGCGGGGGCCGCGACGGAGGGCAAGGAGGTGCGCTTCGGCATCGCCGGCTCCGCGCTCTTCGCCTCCTCCACCACGCTCACCTCGACCGGCGCGGTCAACGCCGCCCACGACTCGCTGACTCCGCTCGGCGGCGGTGTGGCGGTCTTCGACATGATGCTCGGCGAGATCGCGCCCGGCGGCACCGGGTCGGGCCTGTACGGGATGCTGGTGCTGGCCGTGGTTGCGGTCTTCGTCGCCGGGCTGATGGTCGGCCGCACGCCCGAGTACCTGGGCAAGAAGCTCGGTGGCCGGGAGATCAAGTTCGCCTCGCTCTACATCCTCACCACCCCGGCCGTCGTGCTGATCGGCACCGGGGTGGCGATGACGTTCAGGAGCGAGCGGGCCGCGATCCTCAACAGCGGACCGCACGGCTTCTCCGAGGTGCTGTACGCCTTCACCTCGTGCGCCAACAACAACGGCTCCGCCTTCGCCGGCCTCACCGTCACCAGCACCTGGTGGAACACCGCGCTCGGCCTGGTGATGCTCTTCGGCCGGCTGCTGCCGATGGTGTTCGTCCTGGCGCTGGCGGGCTCGCTCGCCCAACAGCACCCCGTCCCGGTGACCGCGGGCACGCTGCCCACCCACCGGCCGCTCTTCGTCGGGATGCTCTCCGGCGTGGTGCTGATCGTCGTCGGCCTCACCTACTTCCCGGCGCTGGCGCTGGGGCCGCTCGCGGAAGGCCTGCACTGATGTCCACCCACCAGGCGAACGAGCTGTACGAGCCGCACCGGGTCTCCGGGGGACTGCTGGATCCCCGGCAGCTGCTGGCGGCCTTCCCCGACGCGATCCGCAAGCTGGACCCCCGGGTGATGGTCAGGCACCCGGTGATGTTCGTGGTCGAGGTCGGCTCGCTGCTCACCACCTACTCGGCGATCCGGCACTCCAGCGCCTTCGCCTGGGTGATCACCGTCTGGCTCTGGCTGACGGTGGTCTTCGCCAACCTCGCCGAGGCGGTGGCGGAGGGCCGCGGCAAGGCCCAGGCCGAGACCCTGCGCCGGACCAGGACCGAGGCGGTGGCCCGGCGGGTCGTCGGCGACTGGCGCCCGGGCGCCGTACGGCCGACCGAGGAGGAGGTGCCCGCCGCCGAGCTCCGGCTCGGCGACCACGTGGTGGTGGAAGCCGGCGAGCTGATCCCCGGCGACGGCGACGTGGTCGAGGGCGCCGCCTCGGTGGACGAGTCGGCGATCACCGGCGAGTCCGCGCCGGTGATCCGTGAGTCGGGCGGCGACCGCAGCGCGGTCACCGGCGGCACCCGGGTGCTCTCGGACCGGATCGTCGTGAAGATCACCTCCAAGCCCGGCGAGACCTTCATCGACCGGATGATCGCCCTGGTCGAGGGCGCGGCCCGGCAGAAGACGCCCAACGAGATCGCGCTGAACATCCTGCTCGCTGCGCTGACCATCGTCTTCCTGCTCGCCGTCGTCACCTTGCAGCCGATGGCCGCCTACGCGGGCGCCGAGCAGACCATCGTGGTTCTCGTCGCGCTGCTGGTGGCGCTGATCCCGACCACCATCGGCGCGCTGCTGTCGGCGATCGGCATCGCGGGGATGGACCGGCTGGTGCAGCGCAACGTGCTGGCGATGTCGGGGCGCGCGGTCGAGGCGGCGGGCGACGTCTCCACTCTGCTGCTCGACAAGACCGGCACCATCACCTTCGGCAACCGCCAGGCCGCCGAGTTCACCCCGGTCGGTGGCACGGACGTCAACCTGCTGGCCGACGCGGCCCAGCTGTCCAGCCTGGCCGACGAGACCCCCGAGGGGCGCTCGATCGTGGTGCTGGCCAAGGAGAAGTACGGGCTGCGCGCCCGGGCCCAGCACGAGATCGGGCACGCGCAGTGGATCGAGTTCACCGCGCAGACCCGGATGAGCGGCGCGGACCTGAGCGAGGACGGCGGGAGTCGGCAGATCCGCAAGGGGGCGGCCGGCTCGGTGGTCGGCTGGGTGGAGGAGAACGGCGGCCAGGCCGGGCCCGAGGTCGCCGCGGTCGTCGAGGGGATCTCCTCGGCGGGCGGCACGCCGCTGGTGGTGGCCGTCCACCAGAGCGGTGAACCCGCCCGGGTACTGGGCGTCATCCACCTCAAGGACGTGGTCAAGCACGGCATCCGGGAGCGCTTCGAGGACCTGCGCACGATGGGCATCCGGACCGTCATGATCACCGGCGACAACCCGCTGACGGCCCGGGCGATCGCGGACGAGGCCGGCGTGGACGACTTCCTCGCCGAGGCCACGCCCGAGGACAAGATGGCGCTGATCCGCCAGGAGCAGGGCGGCGGCAAGCTGGTGGCGATGACCGGCGACGGGACGAACGACGCCCCGGCGCTGGCGCAGGCGGACGTGGGGGTGGCGATGAACACCGGCACCTCGGCTGCCAAGGAGGCCGGGAACATGGTGGACCTGGACTCCAACCCCACCAAGCTGATCGAGATCGTCGAGATCGGCAAGCAACTGCTGATCACCCGGGGCGCGTTGACGACCTTCTCGATCGCCAACGACGTCGCCAAGTACTTCGCGATCATCCCGGCGATGTTCGCCTCGGTCTACCCGGGCCTGCGCCACCTCAACATCATGGCCCTGCACAGCCCCCGCTCGGCGATCACCTCGGCGATCGTCTTCAACGCGCTGATCATCGTCGGTCTGATCCCGCTCGCCCTGCGCGGCGTGCGCTACAAGCCGTCCTCGGCCTCGGACCTGCTGCGCCGCAACCTCACCGTCTACGGCGCCGGGGGGCTGGTGCTGCCGTTCGTCGGCATCAAACTCATCGACCTGGTCGTCCAGTTCATCCCCGGTCTGCACTGAGCGAAGGAGGCGCACCATGGCGAACCCCCTACCGGTCCTGGTCCGGCTGCACCTGACCGGCCTGCGCGTCCTGCTGGTCTTCACCGTGGTCTGCGGCCTGGCCTACCCGCTGCTGATCACCGGGATCGCCCAACTGGCCTTCTCCCACCAGGCCAACGGGTCGCAACTGAAGCAGGGCGGGCGGGTGGTCGGCTCCGATCTGCTGGGCCAGAGCTTCGACCTGCCGAAGAAGAACCCCGCCGACCCGAACGAGCAGGCACAGCCGGACCCGCGCTGGTTCCAGCCGCGCCCGTCGGCCGCCGGCGCGGGCTACGACCCGACCGCCTCGGGCGCCTCCAACCTGGGCCCCAACAGTGCCGACCTGCTGAAGGCGGTGCAGGCCCGACGCGCCGCCGTCGCCGCCTTCGACGGCGTCGCCCCCGGCCGGGTGCCGCCCGACGCGCTCACCGCGAGCGGCTCCGGCCTCGACCGGGACATCTCGCCCGCCTACGCTGAGGAGCAGGTCGACCGGGTCGCCAAGGCCCGCGGTCTGGACCCGGACCGGGTGCGGCAGCTGGTGGCGGACCACCGCACCGGCCGCACGCTCGGCTTCCTCGGCGACCCCCGGGTGGACGTCCTGGCCCTCAACCTCGCGCTCGCCCGGCAGGGGTAAGGAGGCGCGCGGTGACGCAGCAGCGGGGCCGGTTGAAGGTCTACCTCGGTGCCGCGCCGGGCGTGGGCAAGACCTACCGGATGCTGGACGAGGGACTGCGCCGCAAGGAGCGCGGGACCGAGGTGGTGGTCGCCTTCGTCGAATGCCACGAGCGGCAGCGCACCGAGTCCATGCTGCGCCGCTTCGAGGTGCTGCCGCGGGCCCAGCGCAGCTACCGGGGAGCCGAGTTCACCGAACTCGACCTCGACGCCGTGCTCACCCGTAGGCCGCAGGTGGCGCTGATCGACGAACTCGCGCACACCAACGTCCCCGGCGGGCGCAACGCCAAGCGCTGGCAGGACGTCGAGGAGCTGCTCGCGGCCGGCATCGAGGTCGTCACCACCGTCAACGTCCAGCACATGGAGTCCCTCAACGACGTCGTCCACGAGATCACCGGAGTTCCGCAGCGCGAGACCGTCCCGGACGAACTCGTCCGCCGGGCCGACCAGATCGAGCTGGTGGACATGCCGCCGGAGGGCCTGCGCCGCCGACTCGTGCACGGCAACGTGTACTCCGCGGACGAGGTGGACGCCGCGCTCGGCAACTACTTCCGGATCGGCAATCTCATCGCGCTGCGCCAGCTCGCCCTGCTCTGGCTGGCCGGCCACGTCGACGAGCGCCTGCAGAGCTACCGCGCCGAGCACGGCATCACCGAGGTCTGGGAGACCCGCGAACGCGTGGTGGTCGCCCTCACCGGCGGTCCGGAGGACGAGAGCCTGATCCGGCGCGCCGCCCGGATCGCGGCGCGCTCCGCCGGCGGCGAGCTGCTCGCCGTGCACGTGGCGCGCGGCGACGGCCTGTCCGACGCCGGCCCCGAGGCGCTCGGCACGCAGCGCCGCCTGGTGGAGAGCCTCGGCGGCACCCTGCACTGGGTGGTCGGTGACGACATTCCCGCCGCGCTCCTGGAGTTCGCCCGCTCCCAGGACGCCACCCAGCTGGTCCTCGGCACCAGCCGCCGCAGCCGCATCGCCCGAGCACTCGGCGGCCCCGGCACCGGCGAGACGACCATCGAGCTGTCCGGCGAGATCGACGTCCACATGGTCAGCCGTTCGGCGGACGGGCGAGGCCACCGCCTCTCCGGCGGGTGACGCCGCGCCGGGTCAGTCGGCTCCTACTGGAGCTTCCACTGCTGGTTCCAGGCGTTGGTGCAGGTCCAGACACCGAGGGCCTTGGCGTCCTCGTCGTACGTCAGGCAGTCCTGGTCGGTGATCCGGATCTGGTACTGGCCGCCGCCCTGGCTGACGAGCTGCCACTTCTGCTCGTCGGCGCCGGTCCACGGCTT
>NZ_JARZAI010000054.1 GCF_029893355.1 Kitasatospora sp. MAA4 | reverse complement strand
CGACGACGATCTTCGCGGAGGTGGTGGCACGCGTGGCGGCCGCGGGGCTAGAGCTTGCGAAGTCCACTGAGGACCCTTTCGAGCAGCGTGACGTCCGGCGTTCCGCCCGACTCGCCGGCGGCGGCGGGCTGGTGGATGGCGACGAGGCCGGCTTCGGCGAGGTCGGCCACGAGGATCCGGGCCACCCCCAGCGGCACTCCGGCCAGCGCCGAGATCTCGGCGACCGACTTGACCTCGCGGCACAGCTGGACGATCCGCTGGTGCTCGGGCAGCAGGCCGCCGGTCCGGTCGGCGGTCGCGGTGGTCGAGATCAGCGCCTCGATCGCGAGCTGGTAGCGCGGGCGGGTGCGGCCACCGGTCATCGCGTACGGGCGGACCAGCGGCTGCTGCTCGTAGCCGCCGTTGTCCTGGTCGCCGTAGCCGGAGCCGTACCCGTTGCCGTAGGAACCGGCCGGTGTCGGGGGCGGGGTCATCTAGTCCTCCTAGCACTGCGGCTGAGCCTGCGTCAGCTCTGGGGGTAGGTCGTCGCCGGGCCTGGCACGGGATCAGGCCCGACGGGTGATGGTGGTCCCTGTCAGTGCAGGAGGCTGCCTTGGAGTTCAGCGCGCAGCGCGGGGGTGAGGACGGCTCCGGCGCGGTCGACGAGCAGGGCCATCTCGTAGCCGACCAGGCCGATGTCCGAGTCCGGGGAGGAGAGGACGGCCAGCGAGGAGCCGTCCGAGACCGCCATCAGGAAGAGGAAGCCGCGCTCCATCTCCACGACGGTCTGGTTGACGTCGCCGCCCTCGAAGATCCGGCTGGCGCCGGAGGTGAGGGAGGTGAGGCCGGAGGCGACGGCGGCGAGCTGGTCGGCGCGGTCGCGGGGGAACCCCTCCGACATGGCGAGCAGGAGACCGTCGGCGGAGACCACCACCGTGTGCGACACCCCGGGGGTGTTGTCCACGAAATTGGTGATCAGCCAGTTCAGATTGCTGGCTGCCTGACTCATCTGACTCAACTCAACGCTCCTGGTTGTCTGTGCCGAAGCCGTTGCCGCCGAGGCTTCCGTTGCCGAAGCCACCGTCCGGTGACTGCGCACGGTAGTCGCCCTGGCCGTCATTGGCACTGCCGGGGGCCGAACCGTCGAACTGCTGGGGGGTGATCGGGATGCCCTGGGTCGCCTCGGCGCCCGCCCGGCGGCCCTGCTGGATGCCGCGGCGCAGGTTGGTGAGCCGGCCGCGGACCTCCTCGGGGGCGCGCGAGACCTGCGGGCCGGTCAGCGGCGCCGCCTCGGCGGTGCCGGAGACCAGGTTGGCCTGCGGGGTCCGCCGGGGCAGGCCCGACATGGTGACCCCGCTGGAGGTGGGCTCGCGCAGCTGCTCGGCCCGGCGCCAGCGCTCGTCGTTGGCGGACGGACGCCACGGGGCGTCCGGCTGGCCGGCGTCGAGCGGCTGAGCCTGCTGGGCCTGCTGGGACTGCTGCTGGGCCTGCTGGTGCTGGGCGTGCAGGCGGGCCTGCTCCTGCGCCTGCTCCGGGGTGAAGCCGGGGGCACTGGTCCCGGGCCGCTGCGGCTGGTACGACCGGGGCCGCTCCTGCTGCTGACCGGGCTGCTGGCCGCCGTCCGGCTCTGGTGCGTTGACCTGGACGGACGCCA
Organism: Kitasatospora sp. MAA4; assembly: GCF_029893355.1. GTDB lineage: Bacteria > Actinomycetota > Actinomycetes > Streptomycetales > Streptomycetaceae > Kitasatospora. Next base: position 11,944 of record NZ_JARZAI010000054.1, on the reverse strand, counting down.
TCCGGCTGGCGCCGCCGGTGCGGAACCACTGGGTGTCGTCCGCCGCGCCACCGCCCTGGGGCGCGCCGTGCTCGGCCTGCTGCGGGCGCTGCGGCAGAGCCATCTGCTGCTGCTGCCCGTACTGCTGAGGTGCCTGCTGCGGAGCCTGGAACTGCTGCTGCGGCTGCTGGGGAGCCTGCGGCCGGGCGGCCGGGCTGGCCACGCTCGGCAGCACGGGCTCGACCAGGCCGAGGCCCAGCGGGTCGCGCGGGTCGATCTCACTGGCCTCGAAGCGCGGCCGGGCGAACTGCACGGTGCTCTCCACCGGCGGGACCGGCGGCGCAACCTGCGGGGCCTGCTGAGCGGCCTGGGGCACGGTCTGGGGGGCGCCCTGCGGCGCGCCCTGGCCGATGACCGGCTGCTGCATGGTGTCCGGGCCCTGCGAGCCGGGGCCCTGCGAGCCGGGGCCCTGGGGCTGCTGCTGACGGGGCATCGGCGCACCCTGGCCCGGGCGGCCCTGCGGCCGGCCCTGACCCTGCGGCTGGCCCTGCGGACGTCCCTGACCCTGCGCGGGACCCTGGCCGGGACCGGGGCCCTGAGCGGGGCGGCGGCCCTGCGGCTGCTGGTTGCGCTCGAACGGGTTGCGTGGCTGGCGCTGCGGCAGCTCGTCGGGGCGGGCGCCCGGCTGGGCACCGGGGCCCTGCGGGCGGCCGTCCTGCTCGGGCCGACCGTGCTGGAGCTGCTCGCCGCGGGCGTCGGGGCGTCCGCCGGGCAGTTCGGCGCCCGGGCGGGGGCGTTCCTGGCCGGGGCGCGGACCCTGCGGAGCGGACCGGGGGCCCTGCTCCTGCGGGCCGCGGCGCGGCAGGCCGGGACCACCGGCCGGCGCACCGGGGCGCTCGGCCCCGCGGCGCGGCGGCTGGCCGGGCGGCGTCTCGCGCAGCGACTGGCCGACCGCACGGGTCGGCAGGCCGCCACTGGGGGAGCCCTGCGCCGGTCCACCCTGCGCCGGTCCACCCTGACCAGGGCGCGGACCCTGCGGGCCCGGGCCCTGCTGACCGGGCGCACCCGGTCCCTGCGGACCCTGCGGGAGCTGCGGGCGTCCACCCGGCGCGGTCGGACCGGCGCCGCCGGGGCCCTGCCCGAGGGCGGGGGCGGGGCGTCCGCCCGGCATCTCGCCACCGGGCGCGAGCGGCCGCTGCTGGCGCGGCGTCGGGCCGACCCCGCGCTGCTGCTTGCCGGCCGCGCCGGCGGTCGGGCGCGGTGCGCGGCGGTCGCCGGAGTTGGTGACGTCCACCGGGAGCATGACCAGCGCGGTGGTGCCGCCGGAGTCGCTGGGGCGCAGCTGGATTCGGATGCCGTGTCGCAGGGACAGGCGGCCGACCACGAAGAGGCCCATTCGGCGCGAGACCGAGACGTCGACGGTGGGCGGGCTGGCGAGGCGCTCGTTGATGTCCGCGAGGTCGTCGGGGCTGAGGCCGATGCCGGTGTCGTGGATCTCGACCAGGACCCGGCCGTCGGGCAGGGCGTGGCCGGTGACCCGCACGCGGGTCTGCGGGCTGGAGAACGAGGTGGCGTTCTCCAGCAGCTCGGCGAGCAGGTGGACGAGGTCGTTGACGACCCGGCCGGCGACCTCGGCGGAGGGGACGGCGGCGAGTTCGATGCGCTCGTACTGCTCCACCTCGGAGGCGGCGGCGCGCAGCACGTCGACCAGCGGGACGGGACGGGTCCAGCGGCGGCCCGGGTCCTCGCCTGCCAGGACGAGGAGGTTCTCGCCGTTGCGGCGCATGCGGGTCGCGAGGTGGTCGAGCTTGAAGAGGCTGGCGAGCTGGTCGGGGTCGGCCTCGCGGCTCTCCAGCTCGGATATCAGCGACAGCTGACGCTGGATCAGGCCCTGGCTGCGGCGCGAGAGGTTGGTGAACATCGCGTTGATGTTGCCTCGCAGCAGCGCCTGCTCGGCGGCCAGTCGGACCGCCTCGCGGTGCACCATGTCGAAGGCGTGCGCCACATGGCCGATCTCGTCGGCGGAGTCGACGCCGACCGGGTCGACGGTGACGTCGACGTCGTGCGGGTCGCTCTCGGAGAGCGTCTTGACCAGCTCCGGCAGCCGCCGCTCGGCGACGTCCTCGGCGGCGGTCTGCAGCTTGGTCAGCGAGCGCACCATCGAGCGGGCCACCAGCGCGGCGCCGAGGACGGCGACGAGCAGCACCAGCGCGATCAGCACGCCGGTGAGGATGGTCTCGGTGTCGGCGGCCGACTGGAGCGACTGCGCCTTGCCCTTGAGCTCCTCGAGCAGCTGGCTCTCGATCGCCCGCTCGTTGTCGATCAGCGTGCTGGACTGCTCGTACCAGTCGAGGTAGGTGCGCGGGTCGGCCGACTGGATGCCGTTGGCCTGCATCACCTGCTGGGCGTAGCGGTTGGACGCGGCGATCTCGGAGTTGTAGCTCAGCCGGGTCCGCAGCTTCTGGGCGGCGGTGTTGCCGTAGATGTCGTTGAAGTTGGTGACCGCGTTGTCGTACGAGGTCTGCAGGCGGATACCGAAGCTCTGGTCCGACTGGCTCATGCTGGCGCCGCCCTGGCGGGCCAGCGCGGCGCTGATCAGCGCGCGCGTCATCGAGCTGCTCTCCTTCTCCAGGGAGAACTGCTGGAGCGCGCGGGTGGACTTGACCAGGTCGGGGTTGGCCGAGGCGAGCGCGATGTCCTGGCTGATCGACAGCAGGTCCTTGATCATCGTGTCGTAACTGGTGATCGTCGACTCGATGTTGTCGGGCTGCGAGTAGGCGGTGGAGCGGACGTTCGACAGCAGCATCATGTCCTTGCGGACCTGCATGAGCAGCGAGTTGCCGCCGGAGAGGTCGATGCCGTCGAAGCTGTCGGCGCGCGCGTTGTACGCCTTGTTGAGGTCGTCGGTCTGCTTGCGCGCCGCGTCGACCCCGTCGTTCGGCTTGCCGTTGGCGGTGATCGGGCCGGCGCTGATGTCGCGCTCGGTCTCCAGCGCGTCGGCCAGCGCGGTGGCACGGGTCGCCAGGTCGCTCAGGTTGGCCATCTGGGCGAGCTGGCTGGAGTTCTGCATCGAGGTCTGCACGCGCAGGCCACCGAGGACGATGGCGACCACCACGGGGAGCAGCAGCAGCGCGATCAGTCGGGTCCGGATGCGCCAGTTGCGCAGCCGGATGCGGCCCAGGCCGGTGGCGCGACGGCGAGTGAGCGAGCCGCGCAGCTTGGCCCGGCTGAGCCGGCCGGCGCTCTCCTCGGCGTCCGAGTCAGCTTCTGGGGCACCGTTGATCAGCTGGTCGCCCGGCACGGCGTCCGGCGCCGGCTGGTCGGGGCTGGTGAGGGGTTCGTGCGACTCCGGGTGACCCGCGGCGCCGCTACCCCTTTTGAAACGTCCCTGCACTGGCGTCGCAACCTCTGGACCGGGCGCCCCTCCGCGTTGCCGAGGACGGGGCGGTGTCGAGTTTCCTATCTGCAAACCCGGCTGATCCGGGAATGCACACGAGCCGCCGTGGGTAGGTCCTTTGCACTGCGGGTGGTCCGGCGTGCGGTCGATGGATCGCAGTTCGCAGCGGGTCGCAGTGCCAAGGAGGGTTCACCTCCGGCGGTTCGTGGCATTCCAGCACAGCGGGGGAACTCCAACAAGGGGCGGGGTGGGCCTCGGTGGGGGCTACCGAGTGCGCGCGGCGCCTCACGGACGGTGGGTCAAAAGCGGTGGATACCGCTCTTATCGGACACTTGGTGCTCCGATGTCCGAGCGCTGCCGCCTCGACGAGTACCCGATATGCCGGATACTGCCCGATTGTCGGAATTTCCTTCTTGGGTGAAATATCCGCCATGTCAGGCTTGTTCGCAGTTTTGTGAGCAAAGTCACAGGCGAATGTGTAGCTTTGGTCACGGTGACTGTGGAAAGAGATCTCTACCCTGGCTCGGTGTAGTTCCACAGTTCGCCCCACGTTGGGGCGGCCCCAACCAGAGGTGTGTAGCAATGTCCCTGAAGTCGCCCCAGTCGGCCCCCAAGTCGACGCTCGGCTCCCGTCCCACGGCGAACCCGCGCCGGACGACCCTGGCTTCGGTCGAGGACTTCAGCAAGCTGCCGGGCGCCCGCGCCTCGCAGGAGCCGGTCGAGTACGCGACCGAGCTGCCGACCAGCACCGCCAACCCGCGCCGCACCATCCTGATGACGGTCCCCGAGCAGCGGGCCTGATCTTCCGCATCCTCCGTACGTGCCGAGGGCGCCGCCAAGGAATGGCGGCGCCCTCCGGCGTTCCCTGGCGATAGCCTGGGGCTGAATCTCCGCAGCACCGAAAGGTTGCCAACCCGTGCGTATTGCCAGGTTTTCTGTCCGGGAAGGAAGCCCTGCCGCCGGCAGCGTTTCCTTCGGCGTGGTCGAGGGCGACAGCTCGCAACCGGAGTCGCTGGTGGTGCACGCCCTGACCGGCCACCCCTTCGGTCCGCCCCAGCTGAGCGGCGAGAGCTACCGGATGCAGGACATCCGGCTGCTGACCCCGATGCTGCCCAACAAGATCGTCGCGGTCGGCCGCAACTACGCGGCGCACGCGGCCGAGCTGGGCAACCAGGTGCCGGACGTGCCGCTCACCTTCTTCAAGCCCTCCACGTCGGTGATCGGCCCCACCGAGGCGATCGCCTACCCGCCGTTCTCCTCGGACGTCCAGCACGAGGCGGAACTGGCCGTGGTGATCGGCCGGATGTGCCGTGAGGTCCCGCTGGAGCGGGTGCCCGAGGTGATCTTCGGCTACACCTGCGCCAACGACGTGACCGCTCGCGACGTCCAGCAGCGCGAGGGCCAGTGGGCCCGGGCCAAGGGCTTCGACACCGCCTGCCCGCTCGGGCCGTGGATCGAGACCGAGCTCGACCCGTCCGACCTGGCAATCACCTGCACGGTCAACGGCGAACTGCGGCAGGCCGGCCGGACCTCGCAGATGGTCCGCGGCATCGCCGAGCTGATCGTGCACATCTCGGAGGCGATGACGCTGCTCCCGGGCGACGTCATCCTCACCGGCACCCCCGCGGGTGTCGGAGCGCTCAACGTCGGCGACGAGGTCGCCGTCTCCATCGAAGGCATCGGCACTCTCGCCAATAAGGTGATCAAGCGTGGCTAACACCGAGCTGGACCCCACGGTCCGGGTCCGCTTCTGTCCGTCCCCGACCGGGAACCCGCACGTCGGCCTGGTCCGCACGGCGCTCTTCAACTGGGCCTTCGCCCGCCACCACGGCGGCAAGCTGGTCTTCCGGATCGAGGACACCGACGCGGCCCGCGACTCCGAGGACTCCTACCACCAGCTGCTCGGCGCGATGCGCTGGCTCGGCTTCGACTGGGACGAGGGCCCCGAGGTCGGCGGCCCGCACGAGCCCTACCGGCAGTCCCAGCGGATGGACATCTACGCCGACGTCGCCCGCCGCCTCAAGGAGGCCGGCCACGCCTACGAGTGCTTCTGCAGCACCGAGGAGCTGGACGCCCGCCGCGACGCCGCCCGCGCGGCCGGCCGCCCGTCCGGCTACGACGGCCAGTGCCGCACGCTGACCGAGGAGCAGAAGGCCGCCTACCGGGCCGAGGGCCGTCAGCCGATCCTGCGCTTCAAGATGCCCGACTCGACCATCGTCTTCGACGACCTGGTCCGCGGCACGCTCAGCTTCGAGCCCAAGGACGTGCCGGACTACGGCATCGTCCGGGCCAACGGCGCCCCGCTCTACACCCTGGTCAACCCGGTGGACGACGCCCTGATGGGCATCACCCACGTGCTGCGCGGCGAGGACCTGCTCTCCTCGACCCCGCGCCAGATCGCGCTCTACGCGGCGCTGGCCGAGATCGGCGTCGGCACCGGTGCCACCCCGAAGTTCGGGCACCTGCCGTACGTGATGGGCGAGGGCAACAAGAAGCTGTCCAAGCGCGACCCGCAGGCCAGCCTCAACCTCTACCGCGAGCGCGGCTTCCTGCCCGAGGGCCTGCTCAACTACCTGGCGCTGCTGGGCTGGTCGCTCTCCGAGGACAACGACCACTTCTCCATGGACGAGCTGGTCGCCGCCTTCGACATCTCGAAGGTGAACGCCAACCCGGCCCGCTTCGACCTGAAGAAGTGCGAGGCGATCAACGCCCGCCACCTGCGCGAGCTGGCGCCGGACGAGTTCGTCCGCCGGCTGGTCCCCTACCTCCAGGCCCCGGGCCTGCTGCCGGCCGAGCCGACGGCGGATCAGCTGGAGCTGCTGGCCAAGGCCGCCCCGCTGACCCAGGAGCGGATGGTCGTGCTGGGTGAGATCGTCGAGATGGCCGGCTTCCTGTTCGTCGACCCGGCCGACTTCTCGGTCGACCCGGACGACGCGGCCAAGGCGCTCACCCAGGACGCCCTGCCGGTCCTGGAGGCCAGCGTCAAGGCGCTGGCTGAGCTGGCGGACTTCACCCCCGAGCCGATCCAGGCCGCGCTGCGCGAGGCTCTGGTGGACGGCCTGGGGATCAAGCCCAAGTTCGCCTTCACCCCGCTGCGGGTGGCCGTGACCGGTCGGCGGATCTCCCCGCCGCTCTTCGAGTCGATGGAACTGCTGGGCCGCGCCGAGACGTTGCGCCGTCTCACGCTGGCTCTGGACACGCTCCGCAGCAGCTGACCCGGTGTCCGGCCTGGTCGCGGCACACCTGCCGTGACCAGGCCGACGGCCTGCCTGCGGTTATCGATTTTGGAGCGGGGGCAGGCGTCGGGTAATGTTCTTTCTGCGCCGCCCAGTAGGGCAAGGGCGAGGGACCAGAAACCTCACCAAGATCCACAAATGGCGCGAGCATCGAGCAGGGCCTCGCAAGGGGTTGTGTTTTGATGGGGTATGGTGTAATTGGCAGCACGAGTGATTCTGGTTCATTTAGTCTAGGTTCGAGTCCTGGTACCCCAGCGCAGTACATGTTTTATGGCAAGCCCCCGTTGTGTAGCGGCCTAGCACGCTGCCCTCTCACGGCAGTAGCGCCGGTTCGAATCCGGTCGGGGGTACGCAGTTCGAGTAATTGCATATGGTTGAGCCCCCGTTGTGTAGCGGCCTAGCACGCTGCCCTCTCACGGCAGTAGCGCCGGTTCGAATCCGGTCGGGGGTACCAGATCCTTCATCAGTCACCATCCGGTGCTGCCTCCCCCGACGGGGGTGGCCAGGCCTGGAGGTGGCGAAGCTGGATCACCAGGTTTGCCCCCGTTGTGTAGCGGCCTAGCACGCTGCCCTCTCACGGCAGTAGCGCCGGTTCGAATCCGGTCGGGGGTACGAGCAGGTAGGCCGGTGGGTTCGCCCCTCCGGCCGAGTGCTTTGTTGGGGTATGGTGTAATTGGCAGCACGAGTGATTCTGGTTCATTTAGTCTAGGTTCGAGTCCTGGTACCCCAGCCAGTGAAGTGCCCCCGGTCATCCGGGGGTTTTTTTATTGCCCGGCATCAGCGCGATAAACGCGTCGGCCCGCCCCCGGAAAAGGGGGCGGGCCGACGCGTTTTCTGCCAGCGTGATTTCGGGTGTTCTCAGCCGCGGCGCAGCGCTTCGGTGAGGCGGTTGGCGGCTTCGATGATGGCCTGGGCGTGCATCCGGCCCGGGTGGCGGGTCAGGCGCTCGATGGGGCCGGAGACGGAGACGGCGGCCACCACGCGGTTGGAGGGGCCGCGGACGGGCGCGGAGACGGACGCGACGCCCGGCTCCCGCTCGCCGATCGACTGGGCCCAGCCGCGGCGCCTGACGCCGCTCAGCGCGGTGGCGGTGAAGCGGGCGCCCTGGAGGCCGCGGTGGAGCCGTTCGGGCTCCTCCCAGGCGAGCAGGACCTGGGCGGCGGAGCCGGCCTTCATCGGCAGGGTGCTGCCGACCGGGACGGTGTCGCGCAGGCCGGAGAGACGCTCGGCGGCGGCGACGCAGATACGCATCTCGCCCTGCCGGCGGTAGAGCTGTGCGCTCTCGCCGGTGACGTCGCGCAGGTGGGTCAGGACCGGGCCCGCGGTGGCGAGCAACCGGTCCTCGCCCGCCGCGGCGGAGAGTTCGGAGAGTCGGGGGCCGAGGATGAAACGGCCCTGCATGTCCCTGGTGACCAGGCGGTGGTGTTCGAGTGCGACGGCGAGACGGTGGGCTGTGGGCCGCGCCAGACCGGTGGCGGCGACCAGCCCCGCCAACGTGGCGGGGCCCGACTCCAGTGCGCTGAGCACCAGAGCGGCCTTGTCGAGAACGCCGACGCCGCTAGAGTTGTCCATACCCCGATACTGCAGTCTCAATCTGCGAGACGCAAGTTCAATCTTCCGGGAAAAGCGCCACTCTGGATGGAGCAGCCCGGGAGACACCCCCGGCGCAGGCCTCGTGGAGACACCCGGCCGGCGCGGGGATACCGATCCGGCGTGCGGGTCGCCGAACGCGAGCCCCGTCAAGGGCGCTACGGAAAGTGACCTCGACTACACGAGACGGCCGGCAGAGCGGCCGGCTGGAGGGAATGCGATGGGACGGACACTCGCAGAGAAGGTCTGGGACGACCACGTCGTCCGGCGCGCCGAGGGCGAGCCCGACCTGCTCTACATCGATCTGCACCTGCTGCACGAGGTGACCAGCCCGCAGGCGTTCGACGGCCTCCGGCTGGCCGGGCGCACGGTTCGCCGGACCGATCTGACGATCGCCACCGAGGACCACAACACACCCACCCTCGACATCGACAAGCCCATCGCGGACCCCGTCTCCAAGGTGCAGTTGGAGACGCTGCGCCGCAACGCGGCCGAGTTCGGCGTGCGGATCCACTCGCTGGGCGACGTCGAGCAGGGCGTCGTCCACGTGGTGGGCCCCCAGCTGGGACTGACCCAGCCCGGCACCACCGTGGTCTGTGGCGACTCTCACACCTCGACCCACGGCGCTTTCGGCGCACTGGCGTTCGGCATCGGCACCAGCCAGGTCGAGCACGTGCTGGCCACCCAGACGCTGCCGCTGGCGCCGTTCAGGACCATGGCGATCACGGTCGAGGGCGAGCTGCCCGAGGGCGTCACCGCCAAGGACCTGATCCTGGCGATCATCACCAGGATCGGTACCGGCGGCGGCCAGGGCTATGTCCTGGAGTACCGCGGTTCGGCGATCCGCGGCCTCTCCATGGAGGCCCGGATGACCATCTGCAACATGTCCATCGAGGCGGGTGCCCGGGCCGGCATGATCGCTCCGGACCAGACCACCTTCGACTACCTCAAGGGCCGTCCGCACGCCCCGCAGGGCGCCGACTGGGACGCCGCGGTGGCGTACTGGGAGACCCTGGTCACCGACCAGGACGCGGTGTTCGACGCCGAGGTCGTCATCGACGCCGACGAGCTGACCCCGTTCGTCACCTGGGGTACCAACCCCGGTCAGGGCGCCCCGCTCGGCGCCAGCGTGCCGGACCCGGCCTCCTTCGAGGACCCGTCCGAGCGGGTGGCCGCCGAGAACGCGCTGAAGTACATGGGCCTGGAGGCCGGTACGCCGCTGCGCGAGGTCAAGGTCGACGCGGTCTTCGTCGGCTCCTGCACCAACGGCCGGATCGAGGACCTGCGGGCCGCCGCAGCCGTCCTGGACGGCCGCAGGGTCGCCGACGGCGTACGGATGCTGGTCGTCCCCGGTTCCGTCCGGGTGGCGCTGCAGGCCGTCGAGGAGGGCCTGGACAAGGTCTTCACCGCGGCCGGCGCCGAATGGCGGCACGCGGGCTGCTCGATGTGCCTGGGCATGAACCCGGACCAGTTGGCCCCGGGCGAGCGCTGCGCCTCCACCTCGAACCGCAACTTCGAGGGACGCCAGGGCAAGGGCGGCCGCACCCACCTGGTTTCTCCTCAGGTCGCCGCGGCCACCGCGGTGCTGGGCCGACTGGCCGCTCCCGTCGATCTGTCGTCCAACGTCGCTGTGGAGGTCTGACGCGTCATGGAGAAGTTCACCACGCACACCGGTCGGGCCGTTCCGCTGCGCCGCAGCAACGTCGACACCGACCAGATCATCCCCGCGCACTGGTTGAAGAAGGTGACCCGTTCGGGCTTCGAGGGCGGGCTGTTCGAGGCTTGGCGCAAGGACCCGGAGTTCATTCTCAACCAGCCCGAGCGGGGCGGCGCCAGCGTCCTGGTGGCGGGCCCGGAGTTCGGTACCGGCTCGTCTCGCGAGCACGCCGTCTGGGCGCTGCAGAACTACGGTTTCCAGGCCGTGATCTCCTCGCGCTTCGCCGACATCTTCCGCGGCAACTCGCTGAAGAACGGCCTGCTCACCGTGGTGTTGCCGCAGGAGACCGTGGAGCGGATCTGGGCGCTGACCGAGGCCGATCCGACCGCCGAGGTCACCGTTGACCTGGAGGCTCGCGAGGTGCGTGCCGAGGGTATTGCGGCTTCCTTCGAGTTGGATGAGAACGTCCGTTGGAGGCTGCTCAACGGCCTGGACGACATCAGCATCACACTGCAGAACGCTGATGACATCACGGCGTTCGAACAGACCCGGCCGAGCTTCAAGCCGCGTACGCTGCCGGTGCTCTGAGCACTCGCTTTCTGACGTCGTGCCGGATGGCCCGTCTCCCCGTCGGGGGGGCGGGCCATCGTCGTTGAGGGGGGTCGGTTTGGCCCTCAGGTGTGCCGGGGATAAACCCCGGCGCGTCGCAACTCCGGACGGATGGCACAATCAGAGCATGCACCGGCACCATGAACCTCCGTACGCGGGCAGCGATCCCGCGTCATCGGAGTTCGTGACCCCGGAGGTCGAGAGTCGAATTGACGATCGGCCGGACGTCGACACCTCAGCCGATGAGGGACCGGACGACCCGGAAGTCGCAGCGCTCTACGCGCTAGTGGCAGAGCGGTTGAAGCAGGCTCACGCCCGCGTGTACTCGCTGCATGCGTCTGATGACGCAAAGACCGCTCTCACCCGGCAGCTGTTGATCGTCACCGAGACCGCCAAGCGCGATCTCCCGGAGGCGGCGCGGCGGTTGAGTCGCTTTGTGCAGGACCTCGACGAGGGGCGCCCGCCCGTCCACTGAGGTCGCAGACGCGCAAATCCATTGCGACACTAGGGTGATTCGCGCGTTTGGTAATTGAAAGTCCGCAAATAGATGCCTAACGTGCGAATTGAACGGATGGAATCATCCGGCGCCCGTTTCTGAAGGGGAAGACGTGAACAAGGCTCAGCTTGTCGAAGCGGTGGCCGAGCAGCTGGGTGGTCGCAAGGCTGCCGCAGAGGCCGTCGACGCAGTGCTCGACACCATGGTGCGTGCCGTTGTGGCCGGTGACCGGGTGTCGGTCACCGGCTTCGGCACCTTCGAGAAGGTGGAGCGCTCCGCGCGCTTCGCCCGTAACCCGCAGACCGGCGAGAAGGTCAAGGTCAAGAAGACCTCCGTGCCGCGCTTCCGCCCCGGTCAGGGCTTCAAGGACCTGGTCAGCGGCAGCAAGAAGCTGCCCAAGGACGGTCCCTCGGTCAAGAAGGCCCCCAAGGGCTCGCTGACCCCGGGCAAGAGCGGCACCACCGCCGCCGTGAAGCGCGCCGCCACCAAGCGCGTCGCCTCCGCCGCTGCCGCCGAGGCGGCTGCTCCGGTCAAGAAGACCGCGGCGAAGAAGACCACCGCGACCGCGGCGAAGAAGGCTGCCGTCGCCAAGAAGGCGACCCCGGTCAAGAAGACCGCCACGGCGGCCAAGAAGACCACCACCGCCGCCGCCAGCAAGACCACGGCGGCCAAGAAGACCACCGCCACGGCCAAGAAGGCCACGGCGACGGTCGCCAAGAAGGCTGCCGCGGTGAAGAAGACCGCGCCGGCCAAGAAGACCGCCACGCGCAAGACCACGGCGCGCAAGACGGCCGCGAAGTAACGCGAAGTACCAGGGAACAGGCAGCAGTCTGTTCCACGGCGGTCCGCCAGGACCGCGCACAGCCGCGGCGGGGGGGGGGGGCGGCCCCCGCGGGGGGGGGCCCCCCGCCGGGGGGGGGGGGGGGGGGGGGGGGGGCGTACGCGGGCGCCGGGGGCGGGGGCGGGGGGCGGCCGGGCCG
>NZ_JARZAI010000053.1 GCF_029893355.1 Kitasatospora sp. MAA4 | reverse complement strand
CCTCAAACCCGTCCCACCCACGCGCCAGCCCCGCTAAACTCCCCGCCACTAGGCTCTTGACCAGGGCAAATGGAGAAGTCTCACTGGAGTACTAGGCGGCGGCTGGTCGCGGACCTCCATGTAGGCGATGTCGGCGTCCTCGACGGCGCGGCCGGTCTCCACCAGCCAGGCCTTCATCGCCTCGGTGACGTCGCCGTGGTGGTCCGCGACGCGCTGGGACCACTCGGCGGCGTCGAAGCCTCCGGTCGAGCTGGAGCCGTAGGTGCGCTCCTCAGTGCCGTCCGCGCGCGGGATCACTCCACGCCGTAGGCCCGGCGAGTCGTCCTTCGACCCGGCGGAGTGGGTGAACTGGTTGGCCTTCATCCGCACGGTGAAGGCCAGCTTTCCCCCGGCCTGCCCGGTCTCGTGGACCACCGGGGCGAGGTGGGCGGCACCGGACTTGATGGCCTGCTTCCCGGCCCGGCCGGCCATGCTGGCGCCCGGGGTGCCGATCGTGTCCTTGCCCCGCACCCTCGCCTTCTGCCCGCCCTTGGTGGTGCGGCGCTTGGTGTTCGCCCCGGCGATGCCGGACAGCGCCTCGGCGTCGCGCTCGCCGCCGCGCACCGCCCGCACCAGCTGGCGCAGCGCGCCGACCATGCTCGCGCCCTTGCCCTTGGTGAAGAACTGGCTGACGAGGGAGGCGTCGCGGCCGAGCATCTTGGCGACCTGGCGCTTGGTGTAGCCCTCGTCGATGAGTTCCTGGGTCAGGCGCGCGGCCTCGTTCGGGTTGTCCGGGTCGGCCGGGCTCACTGGTCAGCTCCCATCTGCGCGAGTTCAGCGCGGCCCAGGCCGCGCAGCTTCAAGTACTGCTCCTGGCTCCTCGGGTGCTCGACGGGGCCGCTCAGGTGGCCCTTGAGGAGGTAGTCCCCCACCTCGCCCCGGTAGGGCCAGGGCTGGCGCTCCGTCAGCGCGATGCCGTCCGTACCGAAGTACACGACGCTGCCGGGCTTGGCGTGCAGAGCGCCGGCGGAGGCGATGACCTCCTTGCCCTGGCGGTACTTCATGTCCAGCAGTGCCGCCCGGGCGCCGGACCAGACGTAGGCGGCCCACTCGGGGTGGGCGTAGGGGTCGCGGGAGAACCCGGCCTGCCGCTGCCAGGTCACCACCGTCTCGTCCCGGCCGAGGATCTCCACCCCGGCCGGGAGCGCCTCGCCGACCGGGGTGGTGCCGGAGACCAGGCGCGGACGCTGCGCGAACCCGCCCAGACCGAACAGCAGCACGCTGCGGACCGCGCGAGACGCGAGGTAGGCCGCCTTCCGCTGCCGCTCGTCGCCGTGCAGCTTCGAGAGGTTGGTCAGGTCCGCCCAGGCTGCCTTCAACCGCTTGCCCCACTCGTCCAGCGGCTTGCCATCCTCGAAGATCAGACCGCCGAGGATCTCGATCCGCCACGGCGCGATGTGGTTCGACAGGGCGAGGTGGACCTCCGCGCCGCCCGCCCACGTGGTGAACGTCGCCCCGGGCAACGCCGAACCACGTCTAGGAGGTGCTGGTGGAGGCTGGCGAGGTGAACGCGGCGTTCGTCGAGCCTGCGTGAGTCGGAAGCGTCTGATCGCTTGTGCCTGATTCCCGCGGCCTCGGTTCTCGGCGTGTGCACGACGGCGCCTGGTCTTCCAGTGCGATGCACAGGATCTCAGCGTCGGCGATGGCCTGGCCGCGGAGGTGACGGTGGATTCTGAAGGCAGTCGGCAAGGCGTGTAAGAAAGTCGGAGGTGGCCGACAGAGAAGAGGTGTGAGCACCATTCCAAGCGCCGGTCCCACGGACGGCCCTCCCATGCCTACACGGCCAGGCGATGTCGCCGACCTGCCGACGCGGGATCTGCTCGAAGTGGTGGTGGCTTGCGGATACGCCGGACACGCGTGGGATGAGCTGACCCGCCGCTTGGCAGGCAGGGCCCTGCTTGATCTCGAGTGGTCCATCCGGACCGGCACCATCTTCGCGCGCTGCCGACGCGCGGGCGTGGGCATCTTCCCGCAGTGGGAATTGCAGCGGCCACCGCTGTCTCAGGACATCGCTGCGGAGGCCGTAGAGCAGTGCCTCGGGCGGTTCAAGGACCGCGTGCTTCCCGCGGGTGAGTGGGATCCGGAGCAAGGCACCGATCTGGAGGACTTCTTCATCGTCTGCTGTCTCCCGGACCTCGCGAACCGCTGGCGCTGGCATCTGCGCCAGTTCCCGCCCAGCGCGGTCGAGCTCGACGCGTTCAACGAAGTGGAGCAGGCAGGTGTTCTGGCGCAAGCACTCGAGCCGCCTCCTGATCCGGCCGACGTCGTCGAGCTGCGCGACGAGGTGTCCCGTCTCTCAGCGGCCATGGGCCCCGGGGACCAAACGGCATTCGCACTCGCAGACGAGGGATGGACCCCGGTCGAGATCGCCCAGGTCCTCGGCATCAGCCGCAGCACCCTCGACACCCGCATGAGCAGGGCCCGAAAGGCCGCACGAACCAGGAGGACACAGTGACCAAGAAGAAGGAACCGGACGCCGAGGGCTTGCCCGTGTCGTCCGTGGACATGGCCGACGCACCGATCCAGTCCTTGGACGAGGACCGGCTCGGCCGCCGCTCGTTCGCCGGGGCACTCGCCGCCGAAGTAATGGCAGCCCCTGTCGGGCGGGGCTACGTCATGGGACTGACCGGTCCCTGGGGCAGCGGAAAAACCTCGATCCTCAACATGACGGCCGACGCCATCGGCGACACCGCGATCGTCATCCACTTCAACCCCTGGATGTTTTCCGGCACCGAGGCGCTCGTCGGCTCGTTCTTCGCGGAAATCGGCAAGCAGATCCAGGCGAAGGCGCCGAAGCTCAAGAACATCGCCGGAAAGCTCGCCCTGTACGGGCAGGTCTTGTCACCGGCTGCCGCCGTCCTCGGCGCGGCGGGCGCCGCTCAGGCCGCGGCCAACGCTCTCCAAACGATTTCAGGCGCGCCGTCGGCGTTCGAGCAGCAACAGACGCTGCGCACCCTCCTCGCTGGCCTCGGCAAACGACTGATCGTCGTCATCGATGACGTCGACCGCCTGCGCCCGCAGGAGGTCCTCGACATCGTCCGCCTCGTCCGCCTCGTCGGCGACTTTCCCAGCACCCTCTACCTGCTGGCCTTCGACCGCCGGCGGGTCGAGGAGTGCCTCGGCGAAGGCGACCTCGCGCGTGGGCGCGCCTACCTCGAAAAGATCGTGCAGGTCACCCACGACGTTCCGGCGGCACGGCAGCCGGACGTGGCCACGATGTTCATCGAGGGCTTGCAAGCCCTGCCCGAGGATGTGCCCGTAGGGCCGATGAAGGCCGAAGACTGGCAGAACATCTTCACCTTCGTCATCCGTCCGCTGCTTGCGACGCCCCGTCATGTCCGGCGGCTCTTGAATTCGTTGTCGATGACGATGCGGATGGTCGGGGACGAGGTGGCTTTCGCCGACCTGGTAGGGATCGAGGCGGTTCGGGTTCTGCACCCGGCTCTGTTCGAGGCCGTCACCTCGGCGGCCGACCACCTCGCAGCCCGGTCCGGCCTGATGGGTCAGGGCGGATACCAGCACGGTCGCGCCATCGCGGAGACTCCCATCGCCCCCCTGTTCGAGGCGGACCCGCAGCTTGCCGAAGCCGTGTGCCGGTGGCTGTTCCCAGCCGCACGCCACCACTTCGAGAACATGAGCTTCCCTCCGGAATGGGAGACCACCTGGAGGCGGGAACGCAAGGTCGCCAGCGCCTCGGTCTTCCGCTTCTACCTCGAACGCCGGCTCCCCGACGGCGTCGTGCCCGCCCGAAGCGTGGACGAGGCCTTGGCGCTGCTCGCCGACCGCCAAGCACTCCGAGCATTCCTCGACTCGTGGTCCCCGAATGAACTCATGGACCTACTGGAGAGGATGAACCCGGCGATCGAGGAACTGCCCGTCGCCGCAGACATCGCGGCCGATCCCGCACGGCAGGCCATCCCCGTCCTGTTGGACCTCCTCTCCCAACTCCCTGAGGACCAAGGCGCGTTCACAGCCCGCGGGTCCATGACCCCGATGCGGCTCACATTCCGGCTCCTGCAACGCATTCCGGACGAGGCAGTGCGAGACGAAGTGGTCCGTGCCGTCTTCGCAGAGACCAACGTGCTCAGCGGCCGACAGCTCCTGCTGCTGACTGCCGGGCACCGCAAGAACGCTGGCCTGGGTATGGTCGCGCCTGCAGTCGCCACCGAACTGGAGGGCAAGCTGCGTGACGAGCTCGCGGCCCAGACGCCACAGGACTTCGCCAGCCAGGACCGCATCGGCTATCTCGCGAATCTCATGGCCGAGACCGACAAGGGGAAAACCGCACTGCGGGCCCTAGCCGAGGACAACACGGTTCTGCTCTCCCTGCTCGCCGGCTGCGTCGGCGAGACCCGCGGCCAGGCCATCGGCGCCGCGGCCGTCACAGCAACCAAGGAGCTGGCGTGGGAAGCGCTGGTGGATTGGCTCGGCAAGGAGATGCTCCTCCGGCGTGTCGCCGAGATCCTCACCGCCGTCACCGATGACGGGCTGGAGATCTCCGAGGAGCACAAGACAGCACTGACCCTCGCGGCCGACCACGCCGTGGGCAACCGGCCGCGAAGGCCATGGGAGCGCTTCGCCAGTCAGTCCCGCGCAGCCGAGCCCGACGTGGCGGGAGACGAACACGCGGGCACCGCCAACGAGCCGCGTGCGGACTCCAGTGCACCCGATGCCCCAGGTAACACGCCGGACGAGTCGTAGACCGGCCGCCGATCAACGTCGGACGCCTTCCCGGGTTCGCGGCTCTGTCCGCTGGCAGCTTCCTGTCTCCATTGAAGCGGATGCCGCCGGCCCGGCACGTCGGCTGAGGGCGGCGCGCCCTCGGCCGACACAACCTCCTACCCTCGCCAGGCCGCCGCGGACGGCACGCCACACCTGGATCCGGAACAAGCGGCGCCTTGCTGCTTCCTGATCCGCCGCGGGGCCTCGACCTGTGTTCGGACTGCCTCGAGCGCTTCTGATCCCGGGCTGCCTACCGGCCTGGGACGTCCGGGCAGCGTCAGGTGAGGCAGAGGGCTCGAAGGTCACCGCCGCGCGTGACGAAGTACAACACCCCGTCGGTGACCGTGGGAGTCCCTTGGAGGTCGGCGTCCCATAGCGCGTCTTGGTACCGGACCGTCAGCGGTTTGCCGGTGTCAATGTTCCAGGCGTGCAGTTGGCCGCTCCGGTCGGCCGCCCAGACCGTGTCGCCCACCGGGTAGGGCGTGCTGACGAATGCCCCTTTGCCGGAGCCGGCCTTCGGCCAGGCTGGTTCGCCGGTCCGCGTGTGGAGGGCGGTGATGCGTCCGGGGGTGTGGCTGGCGACGAGAACCCGGTCCTGGGCGATGACGGGCGGCACCGTGACGCGCGTGCCGACACGCACGGTCCAGTTCCTGGTGCCCGTGGCGGCGTCGATCGCGTGGACGGTGCCGTCTTGGGCGGTGATGTAGACCGTGTCGCCCGCCGCGACGGGCGCGGTGACCAGCGTGTCGGACAGGGGGTGGTCCCAGCGCCGGATGCCGCTGCCGGTGTCGAGTGCGGTGAGGCGGTATCCGTCGGCTGCGTGATGTACGAGGTAGATGGCCTGCTCCGTGGCCGTCCACTGCTCGATGCCGGGCACGGTGACTGGTCGCGGCCAGCGTGGCGTGCCGGTGTCGGTGTCCAGGGCCAGCACCTGGCCGGGCCCGGTGGCGGGCGGCTGCGCAGCTGCTTCGAGGACGGCGACGAGCGTGCTGCCGGCTATCTGGACGGGCGCGGTGACCGGGGTGCCGGTCGGTGTGGTCCACAGGCGGGTTCTGGAGGCGGTGTCGGTGGCGTGGAGGCGGCCGCGGGCGTCGGGGGCGTACAGGGTGCCGCGGTCGTGGACGGCGAGCCCGTCGACGATCTGTCCGGGCAGCAGTGACTTCTTGTTGCCGGTCCGCAGGTCGCGCGGGAGCGGGTACCGGTCCTTGTCCGCGATGTAGACCGCTCCCCCGCCAATGACGGGGCGTCCGCGGTACGCGGTGTGCTTGGTCCACAGGTTGGTGCCGGTTAGGGCGTCGAAGGCGGACATCTGGTAGCCGTGGCGGACGACGATAGTGCCCTCGCAGACCTGGGGCTGTTCGGCTTCGGGTAGCAGGCGCTGTTTGGGCAGCCATAGTTCACGCGGCGGCCGGGTGTGTGCCGCGGTGCGGCGTCGCGGGGCGCCGGCCTTAGAAGGCTTGCTCGAGGCCGTCGCGACGGTGTCGGCGGGCTCGTGGACGGGGGTGATGTCGTCGCGGAGGCTGGGGAGGCCCTGGAGGTCGGCGAGGAGCGTCTGCCGGCTCACTGTGGCGCCGGCGGGCGCGTACGTGCCCGCTTTTTCAACCAGCCTGGAGAACAGGGCGTCGCCTTCGGCGGCGGTCCCGGACGGTGTCAGGTGCTGCAGGCGGCCGACCGCGTGGGAGCGGTCTTCCTTCTGGGTTCCTTCCAGGCGCAGTTCCACCAGGGACAGTCGGGAAAGCAGGCGCCAGGTCACCTCCGCATGGCTGGCGCCGCCGTCGGGCGCACCCTGCTGGAGGGCTGCGGCGACCAGGGCGTCGAGCTGGTCGAGGCGTCCCAGGACGGCTCGGCTGGGGCGTCCGGGTTCGCTCATGCGGGCGCGGAAGTGCGGGTTGCTGCCCGTGGCGGCCGCGGCGAGGGCCAGTTCGGCGAGCTGGTGTGCGGGGACGCTGGCGGAGGCGACGGCGAGTGCGAGGCTCCAGCGGCGGCTTTGAAGCAGGGGCCAGCGGGCCGCGACAGTGGTCAGGTAGGAGCTGATGAGGCGGACGGAGTCGCTGTCGGCGGCGGTGAGCTTGGGGCGGCGACGTACGCCGATCGACAGGCGGTGCCGCGCCCCGCTGGGGGCGAGTCCGGTGACATGGATGTCGTCTACGTCGTCGACGGCCTTCGCCTGGAAGCGGATGTCGGTCGGCGTGACGTGGTCGCCCAGGGCCGGTACCGGGGTTTCGGTGAGTAGGTGGGACAGCAGCACGGCCCCGTAAAGGTGCTCCAGCACGGTCCCGCCGCCACCGGTCGAGTAAGGGGTGGCTCCCCGGCTCGTTGTCCTGCCGCTCATTCCCTCACCTGTGCGTTGCGAAGTTCAGGCAGCATACCGAGCCACGCGGACACCGAGTCCGGCATCGCGCGGGCCCTGGGAGGCGCAGGCCGGGCCCGTGGCAGGAGCCCGCCGGATGTCAACGCCGATGCTCGGCGGTGACGCTGAGGTAGTACGCGTGCTGGGCGTGGGTGAGGCGCTGTCCGGACCATCCCTCGCAGAAGGAGCAGGCCGTACCGTTCCACTCCCAGAAGCTGCCAAGGCTCACCAGTTCGCCCAGCGTCATCCGCTCGGTGTACTTGCCGAGCGGCCTCGCGTGCTGGCAGACATCGCCGACACCGTGGGAACGCCCCTGGTAGCGGCCGGTGAGGTTGGAGCCGTAGACCCAGACGTCGGCCAGTGGCCCCAGTGCCGCGGGGTCGTCCAGGAAGGGGCGGACGGTGAAGCGGCGGGCCGGGAAGGTGACCGCGTCGGTCCATGCCGTGTGCAGTCCGAAGTGGACGCCCTTGATCTGGGCGGCGAGTTCGCGCAGATCGGTGTCGCTCGTGGCCCGCTCTGCTGCTGCCAGGGCGGTCGTGCGGTCGTTGCTGCTCCAGCCGGTGCCGGTGCAGCTTGCGCGCAGGTCGGTGAGCGTGGCGGTGCCAGACAGTCCGTCCGCGGGCGCAGGCGTGTCCTGACGGGTGGCCGGGTCGGGTGCAGCATGCGGAGCAGCTGCGGGTGGGGCCGGCCGGGCGGCGGTGGCCGGCACGGGATCTGGGGAGGTGTCAGCGGATGCGAGGCGGTGGGTCTGGTAGGCCGCCGACAATGCTTCCAGGTCGGCTCGGCGTTCCTCAAGCCGATCGCCGGGCTCCTTGAGGGCGGTGTCCAGCAGCCAGACCCCGTGCTGGAAATGGTGGAACCCGATGCTCTCCCACAGGGCGGCGATCTTCCTGGTGGCTTCGTCGCGGTAGGCCTCGGTCGCCTCGTCCCGGTTGTCGGGGTACTCGGACATGCCCGGGTAGGCGGCGACGGCGCAGCATCCGTCGGAGAGGCGGCGGATGGCCTCGGCGGCGCAGTACGGGCCGAGCCCGAAGCCGCGCCACGTCTTGTCGAGGCGGACGCGGTCCAAGATGAGGAGGTCGCCGAATGACTCGATGACCTCGTCGAAGGCGTCGTTGTAGTCGTGGCCGTTGTCGGCGAGGACGGCGCTGGCGATGCTCTCCAGGTCGCCGGAGTGGGCGTCGGCTACTTCCCATCGGTTGTGCCCGGTGTAGGTGCGCAGCCGGTACAGGATGATCTCGCCGATCTCGCTACCCGGCTCCGGTGCCATGGCCGCGGGCGCGCCGTCACCGTCTGCGTCTCCGGCCAGCTCGTCGTCGGTGGACAGTCCGTAGGTGACCTGGACGCGCCAGCACTCCAAGGTGTCCTCGTAGTCCCACGGCTGGGCCGGGTGGCCGTGGCTGTAGAAGAAGTGGAGTCGGGACGGATCGCCGGGCAGTTCTGCCGCGGGCCGGATCGAGGCAGGGCTCATACCCGGCAGGCTACGCGCCGGGTACGACAGAGCACGGACGCAGACCAGGCGGCAGGAGCGCCGCGGGCAGGCTGGGACGGGTCCAGGCTTGTCCTGGCCCGCTGGAGGGAGCGGTGACGCGTCGACCGACAGGGGGCACCCCTGTCGCGAGGGCACCCGGCCCGCGCGCGGGAGAACAAGGGAAGCCGTGGAGCACCTGAACTGCTATCGCGGTACCTCCTCCACATTGGGGCCGCCCGAACCAGCGAGCCAGCCTCAAAGTTGGTTCCCCGCAACGCCCTGACCTGCACAAATACCCGGCGCGCTATACCAGTCTGCACGAATATGTCCGGACGATTCGTCACCGTGTCACAAGAATTCTGCACAGAGCGTCAGCCTCTAACACCTGGTCAGCCCCCATATTCCACTGACACTGCGATGACGAAGCTCAACTGACACTCTCGCGCAGACCATCAGTGGCGCAGGGCGCCCGGGGTGCCGGGGTGCCGGGGTTCAGGCGCAGGTGTTGGACGAGGCGGATGATGACGGTGCCCATGAGGAAGGCTTTGTCGCGGTCGTCGCCGACATCCTCGATCTCGAAGACGGTGTTGGTGTGGAGGAGGGCGGTGAAGTCGAGGGGGTGGCCGCCTTCGAAGAAGCGGCCGGTGGTGCCCAGGCGCAGGCTGCCGATGCGCACGCGGATGAAGCCCTGAATGTCGTTCTGGACTTCCTTGCCGTAGCCGATCTCGTCGACGACTTGGGCGGCGGTGCGCTGCAGGTCGCGCAGGGTGGGGTAGGTGGGGGTGATGTCGGGGTTGTTGGATTCGCCGAGGGCGAGGTCCCAGCCGAGGTCTTCGTAGCAGCGGGTGAGGGCTGCGTTGAGGACCTGGGGGAAGGGTTCCTGGGCTTCGAAGGCGGCCATGAAGAGGGCTTTGACGAGGTCGAGGTGGGTCTGGAGGGGGTAGCGGACGCCGTCGACGAGGGCGGGTTCGAGGGGGTTGATGCCGGCGGGTGGGGTGTCGGTCTCGCCGGGGCGGATGCGGATGACCTTGGTGCCGTTGGTCATGCGGGAGGCCATGAGGCGGTACTCGGCTTTGGCGGGTTCGACGACCAGCCACGGCAGTCCGTGTTCGGTGGCGGCTTCCAGCAGTGCGCGGGTGGTCTGGGATTTGCCGCTGCCGGTGGCGCCGCAGACGAGGGTGTGCCGGTTCAGGGAGGTGAAGGGGATCCGCAGGGGGCTGGTGGGCTGCAGGGTGGCGTCCAGGGCCGCGCCGAGTTCGATGCCCGGGGACTGGTCGGTCTCCGGGGTGGTGTCAAAGGTGTGCGCGGTGATCAGGCGCAGTCCGGGGACCTCGTGCGTGGAGGTGAGGGCGAGGGCAGCCAGCAGTGCGGAAGTAGCAAGGGTGCCGGGCGCGGTGGGGTCGGACGTTCCTGTTGGGCGCAGGGTGTGGGGCAGGCCGCTGAGGTTGATGCTGGCGGCGAGGAGTCCGGCGATCTGGGCGGCGTCGTGGGGGGTTTCGCCGGCGGCGGTGAGGGTGATGCGCCACATGCCGGTGGTGGGTGCGGTGCGCAGGTCGCGGTGGAGGGCTTTCTCGCGCTCGGCGGTGAGGGCGTTGTCGGCGAGGGAGAGGTTGGCGTTGGCGGCGCGCAGGCGGGCTTGGGCGGTGGTGGCCATCGCGTCGGCTTCCTCGGCGGCGATGGGGTGGGCGGTGACCTGCCAGGCGAACGGTTTGCTCCAGGTGGCCAGTAGTCCGGTGTGGATGTCGGGACCGACCACGTCCGCGTTGCTGCCGGCGGTGGCGGTCAGGGGGTCGGTGAGGATGTCGATGCCGACCTGGACGGGCGTGTGATCGAAGAACGTGGCCTTGTCGGTGTGGTGGCCGATGCCGCCGGGCGGGTAGGACAGGCGGATCCGGCCCTCGGCATCGGGGACCTGGGCGCTGGTCGCGCCGGTCACCACGATGTCCACGGGGCCGCCGGTGCGGGTGCGGCGCCAGCCGAGGGTGAACGCCTCGCCGGTGAGGACCGCGCGGTGGTAGGCCGCGACGACCGCGGCCACCCGGACCCGCTGCCCGCCGCGCGGGTCGGGCGGGGCCGCGCCCGCGGCGGGGTCGGGCGGGCGTACTCAGGAGTCCACCCGGACTCCCCGCGAGGAAGGCATGCGGCGAATATAGGGCCACACGCTCCGTAATACAGCTGATTCGCAAGGTTACTGAGGCGATGCCGGCGACGGGCTGGAGCGCGGGGCGCGCGGGCGGGGTGCGGGCGGGGTGCGGGCGGATGCGGTCTGCGCCGGTCGGCTCCAACTCCTGTCACCCCCACACGTCCCAAAGACACCATCGACAGTTCCTTGCCTCACAAGTAGCCGTCTGTGTGGGGTGTTTGCGTATCCGAGCCGTCACGATCGGTCGGATCGGCGCACCGGAGGCCGCCCGGCGCGCCATAATCCACACGTTCTTGTCACCGCCCGTCACCACCGTATCCGGGGCGGTGTCACCCGTTGTTCCGCGCCTGTCCTGACAAGATGCCCGCCGTCATCGCGCCCCCGTTCTCCCCCACAGCCGTGAGCCGCGCCGTACCGCCTCATCCAGAGGGAACCGCCACTGTGACAGCCTCGGACCGGCCGCTGGACCCAGCCCGTGCCCAGACGATGTTCGCCACCGGGGAGCGACTCGGGTTCGTCTACCGCGAGGAACGCGAACAGCCCTACCCTCGCGCCCAGCCGCCCGCGCCCTCAGCGCCGCGGGCGCGGGTGTCCGCCCGTGACCTGATCCTGGCCAGCAAGGCCCTCACCGTCCTGAGTACGACGCTGCTGCTGCTGTCCGCCCTCGCCTGGCCCTTTGTCGCGCTGAGCGCCGGCAGATCTGCCGCCACCACCGTCATCTTCTTCGCCTTCGGCCTGCTCCTGGCCGCCCTCGCCACCGCCACAGCCATGCTCACGGCCGCTGCGGTCCTGCGGATACGCGTCTGGCAGCGCCGGCGCGACCTCGCCAGAGGGCACACGGCGCAGCTGGAGTTGTGGCGTGCCGCCCAGGTGTTGTGGGCGGTCGAGGACAAGCGGTCCCGGGCGCGTAGTGCGCTGTGGCATGCGGTGGGGGTGGCGGGGGGGGTGCGGGGCGGATCGACGTCTTCGGTGGGGCGGATGACCGGGCGTGGGGGTGGGAGGCGCTGCTCACGTTGTACGGGGCGTCGGCGGTGGGGACGTGTGCGCCGACGATCGTGATCGATTTGTCCGGGCGGCAGCTGGCCAACGAGCTGTGCCTTCTGGCGATGGATGCGGGCTTCCGGGTGGACCGGCAGGTGCTGCCGGCGGATCTGGAGCGGTGTCCGCTGGTACAGGGGCTGACGGTGGAGCAGATGGCGACGGTGCTGGTGGAGGCCGCCTACGGCGGGGCCGGGGGCGGGGCGCACACCGAGCGGCTGAAGGCCCATCACCTGGTGCACCGGATCTGTACGATCCTGGCTCCCGATCTCGCGCCGGCCCGCCTTCACGAGGCACTGGAGATCATCATGGGCTCCGGTGCGAGTGAGGCGGGTCTGCTGAGTGAGGCGGAGGCGGGGGCGTTCGCGGTGATGCTCACCGACGCGTTCGTGAAGGACGCCATGTCGGAGATGCGGGCACTGCAGGCGGTGCTCTACCCCGTCACCGCCCTGGGGCGGGAGACGCCCGTGATGGCGGACGCGGACCTGCACGCCTTCCTGCTGGACGCGCGGGACGGCCACAACGCGGTCGCCGACCTCCTGTCCAACCTGATGATGCAGTGGACGATCCAGCGCGCGCTGGGCAACATCGGCCGGCGCCAGGCCCACACCGTCGTCGTCGTGGGCGCCGACCACCTCAACCCCCGCCACCTGCAACACCTCTCCGACCTGTGCGCGGACCGCCCAGACACCCAGCTGGTCTACCTCTTCCGCCACCTGAGCGAAAGCCGCCTGCAGCTGCTGGGCGGCGCCGGCGCCGTCGGATTCATGCGGATGGCCAACCCTCAGCAGGCCGAGGCCGCCGCCGCCTACATCGGCAAGGACTACCGCTTCACCATCGCCTCCAAAACCCTGACCACCGGCGGCTCCCAGACCCACGGCACCTCCGGAACCCAGACCTGGGGCGAGAGCGAGAGCGAGGGCGGCTCGACCGGCCATGGCAGAGCCACCAGCGGGACCTGGCAGGCCAACCGCTTCCTCGCCAAACCCAAACGCCGCGCCACCTCCACCACCTACGGGCGCAGCTGGAACCTCGGCACCTCGGAAGGCACCTCGGAAGGCACCAGCGACAGCACCGGTGTCAGCTGGTCCACCAGTGAGACGCTCCAGCGCGTCCACGAATTCGCCGTCGAGCCCACCGAGATCCAGCGCATGAAGGACTACGCCCTGCTGCTCGTCGCCCACGCCGGCGGTACCCGGCACATGGAACTCCTGGACTGCGACCCCGACCTCGCCCTGGGGCGGCGCACCAACCTCACCCCCACCGACCTGAGCCACGCAGCCGCGACCCGCACCCCGGCGCCCGCCTCCACCGCTCTCGTCCTGCCTCCCCAACCCCCCTACCTGACCGCTCTCGCCCCCACCGCGGCCCCCGACTTCCCCTACCCGCCCACCCCCTCCGCCGCCCCCGCCAGCGGCAGCGGCACCCGCCTAGCCAAAACGCTCGCTCTCACCGACCGCCTCACCACCACCGCCACACGAACCCTCACCCGCCTGTGGAACCCCCCACCGAAACACCCGACCCGCCGCCGCTAATGCTGTTGACCGGGAAGGCTCGCGGTGGCTGGGAGCGCGGCTCGGCGCCTGTGAACTGATCAGCCGAAGGCTGCCGCCTGCCACATCCAGGAAGTTCGCCGGGGACGGGCGATGTCCTGGCGGTGGCGTTCGGCGCGCAGCGCGCCTGAAGGACGAGGTCGTGGTCCGGGTCGTAGCGCTTCGTCAGGGTGCCGGTGGTGGCGTCGCGGAAGCGCTGCCACTCGATGCTGAAGGCAGCTGTGGTCGCGGCGGCGGACCCGTCGCCGGCGTCGGCGTACGGTCGGCGTGGCGCGCGGCGCCCCCATGCCCGTTCATGACCCGCCAGCCCGACCCCGAGCCGCCGACCGACGCAGGCACCTGCACACCGTCCCGAACTGAGAAGGAGAAGACGCGATGGCGGCGAAGAAGTTGTTCGACAACGCCGTGCTGGTGCTCGGCCCGGCAGACGGGCGGGCGGCGGCGCTGTGCCGGTTCGCCGGCGACCCCGACGCGCCGACAGCCCGAGCGCCCTGGAGGTCCTCGACGCCGCCCTGGACTTCGCGGAGCAGCTGCCCAGGGTGGACGACGTCCGCGAGCTGATGGGGCTGGGGCAGCTGGCCCACAGCTGGGGCCACCCGGTCACCGACGGCCTGGACGATGTCGATGACCGACGACTTCGGGACCGCGAAGCACACGGCGTCCACAATTCGGACGTCGACTCGGCTGACCCACCTCACGGCAGTGTGGCGGTGTCGATCGCCTGGAGCTGGTCAGAGTCGTGGTCCGAGACGAGCAGGGTCGTCGCGTCGGGGCTGAGGGCGAACTCGCGGGGGAAGGCGCCGGTCGGGATGCGACCGAGGGCGGCCGGTTTACCGGTGAGCGCGGCCCGGGTGTCCACCACGGTCAAGCCGGTCGTGGCGCCCGCGGTGTGGAACCGGTCGGAGTCCGCAGTAATGATGCGGGCGCTGCCCTGGACGAGGACCAGGCCAACCGGGGCGGTACCCACCTGGACGGAGGTCAGCAGGGCGTGCCCGGGATCGGTGGTGAGCTTGTCGGCGTCG
The DNA here is from genome assembly GCF_029893355.1 of Kitasatospora sp. MAA4. Classification (GTDB taxonomy): domain Bacteria; phylum Actinomycetota; class Actinomycetes; order Streptomycetales; family Streptomycetaceae; genus Kitasatospora. Next base: position 2,934 of record NZ_JARZAI010000053.1, on the reverse strand, counting down.
AAGGCGAGCAGGGCGTTGCTTCCCCGTGCGGTGACCCACACGGTGTGCCCGTCCGGTGCGGGCAGGACCCGTACCGGCTCGCACCCGGCGGCGACGCTGCCCAGCAGGGCCTTGCCCGGAGTGGACTCCAGGGTGGGAAGATCGATGACGCTGATTTCGCCGTGCTTGGAGCCCGCCGGCGTGCTCGGGTCGACTTCGCTGGTCGCGTACAGTCGGCGCCCGTCGGGGGACGGGGCGGTGCCGACCACGGCGTCGCCCAGCGTGAGACTGCCGATCTGCGCAGCCTGGCCGAACCCGGTACGAACCGCCGCGCGCAGGTCGAAGACCTCGATGTCGCCGCGGTGGCCGGTCTGGGCGTTGCCGTACTCCTGGCTGACAAAGGCGTAGCGGTCGTCGGGTGAGACGGTGACCTCGATCGCGCTGGTCCCGGCCGTGCCGGTGAGCGTTCCCAGCACGGCCCCTGGCGTGCCGGCCGCTGCCTTGGCCGTGTCCACCACGATCGCCCCGCTGCCCGCGGCGATGAGCAGTTCGCTTCCGTCGTGGGTGAGCGTGATTCCGGTGGCGCCTTCCTTGCCCACGCTCGTGGCCGGAAGCGGGATCGTCCGCACGAGCCGTGGCGTGGCGCTGTCGGTGGACAGCACCCCCAGTGCCGACTGCAGCACGGCGAAGGCGACGTGGGCGGTAGGGGCGTAGACCAATCCGAAGGGCTGGGCCGGCACGGTCAGGCTCGTGGTGCGGACACCGGTGAGCTGTGGCTGCGAAGGCGCGGGCCCGGTCTGGCACCCGGGCGGGGCAACCGCTGTGGCCACCGCAACGGACGACACCGGACCGGTGCCGCCGCTCGGGCCGTTGCCGACTGTCTGACAGCCCGACGCGCCCAGCGCCACGGCCAGGGCCAGTGCCCACGGCAACGTCCAATGCCCGGGGAACGCCATCAACTACCCCTTCCAAGTGCCGAATCAGCGGCGAACCTAGCAAGGGGTCTTGTGAAATCCTTGTGACCCGGCCGCCAGGGCACGGCGCAGCCGAGCCACAGCAAAGCGGGCCAGGCGGGTGCTCTCCAGCTCCTCCCGCCAGTCGCGGCCGACCGGCGTGCCCGGCTGCGGGGTGGTCTCGGTGGTGATCACTCGTCCCTCCGGGTCGGGCCGCCCCCGTGGGCCGGGACGGCGGATCTCGGGTCCGGTCAGCCGGCGACGGTCTCGGCTGTATGTCCGTGGAGCGCGTCCAGGAGCGCGGCCTGCTGCTCGGTCAGCCTCCCCTCGGTGCGGGCCCCCGCCTGCTTGCGCAGCCACGCGCCGGGGCGGAAGGCCGGGTCCGCCTCGCCGCCGGTGCGGTTGGCTGGGCCGGTGAGGGTTCCGCCGGCGGCGAGGTAGGCGAGCAGGCGGCGGTAGGAGCGGTTCCAGTCCGGCTCCAGGCGCCACAGTTCGTCCAGTGCGTCGAGCTTCGCGGCCTGGTCGGGGTTGAGGCCCGCGGCCTTGCGCTGGCGGCGCATCCACGCACCCACGGCGTAGTCGTCGAGCTTCGCGGTGGCGGGGATCGCGAGGTGCCCGTGCTGGTGGTGGAAGGCCTTCGCGTAGGCGGCGCCGCGCTCCCAGGCGCCTGCGTTCTTCGACCAGATCATGCCGAGCGCGTCCAGCTCGCTGGCCCGGGCCGCATCCAGCAGGCCCTGGCCGTGGAGGTGGCGCTGGCGGGTGAGCCAGGAGATCAGCTCGGAGTGCTTCGCCTTGTCGGTGGGGTCGAGGTGGCCGTGCTCGATGTGGAACGCGGTGGCGATGGCGTGCATCCGCTGCCACTCGGTCGCCCTGGGGTTGAACGCCCGCAGCTTGACCGTCTGGAGGATGGCGTTCGCGTGGTGCTTGGCGTTGATCCGCAGCCACTCGATCGGCGACTCCCGGGCGGCAGGCTGCTGCTCTCCCCCGCTGGGACCGGCTTCGGTGCCCTCTTCGGAGGCCTTGGTCGTGGCGGTGCGTTGGGCAATGTGGGCGCGGCTGGCGCGCAGCTCGGTGATCCGGCCCACCACCCGGGCGTCGTGCGCCGCCAGCGCGCGCAGGACCCGCCAGATGGTGCGGAACGACGATGCTTCGATCTCGGCGTCGGCCTCCGCCTTCACCGCTTCCCCGGCGTCGTGGACCTCGGCCGGGTCGGCGGTGGCGATACCGTCGCCTACGGCGGGGGCGGGCAGGTAGACCGGGATGATGACCCAGGACACCTTGCCCTGCCGGTAGGACTGGCGCAGCGCCCGGCCGACGGCCTGGACGATGTCGATGACGCTCGACTTCGGGTCAGCGAAGCAGATCGCATCGACGGCCCGGACGTCGATGCCCTCGGACAGGAGTCGGGCGTTGGCGAGGATGCCGCACTCCTCGCCGTCGTCGCCGGTGTGGGCCTTGAAGTCGGCGAACGCGGCGCGGCGGTCCTTGAGGCGGTCGGTGCCGGCCACCGCCTTCGCCCAGATCCGCTCGGGGCGGTCCGCGTCGGGCAGCAGCTCGCAGGCGTCCAGCAGGGTGTTCGCGAACTCGCGCGCGGCGGACACCCGGGAGTGGAAGGTGATGACGCGGCGCAGGCCGAGGTCGGCGACCGCGCGCAGCACCGCGATCTGCAGGGCCAGGCGCACCAGTTCTTCGTTCGAGCGCTGCGAGCGCAGGTCCGCGACGGCTGGGAGGTTGAGAAGTTCGCGCAGGTCCTCGTCGGTGACGACGGGGACCAAGACGCGGTAGTCGGCGAGGTAGCCGTGCTCGATGCCCTGTCCGAGCGTCCAGGTGAAGCAGGTCTTGCCGTAGATCCGGGTGTCCGTCATGGAGCAGAGGGCGGGCAGCTTCTCGGCGCTCTCGGCGGCGGCGAGGTCGGCCAGGCCGTCCTTGGCGCGCCGGTCATCCGCGATCCTCGGGGTCGCGGTGAAGTACAGCCGGCGCTTGGCCGGGACCTGGGCGTCGT
>NZ_JARZAI010000052.1 GCF_029893355.1 Kitasatospora sp. MAA4 | reverse complement strand
GAGCAGTCGTAGGCCGATGCCTGCTGCGGTACGGCCATCAGGCCGGCCACCGCCAGGGCCGACAGCAGGGTGCCGGCGACGACGCGTTGGGTGGGTGTGTTCGTCCGGCGGGAGGAAGCGCGCATGCTGAAGTGCCCCGATCATTGGGTGAGATGACGTTCGTCTGCGGAGGAGAGACGGTCCCTCGGATGCTAGGGGCGCCCGCAGGTCTCGGCCCAGGGACCTTGACGGCTCCCTGACGGAGCGCCGTGATCTTCTGCCCGTCCGGGCACCCGTGCCCCGGCGCAGGGTCTCGCCGTCAGTCTGTGCGAGCGGGGCTCCGCGGATCGAGCGGGCAACCCTTAACACGTTTCTGGCACCTGGTGCCTGTCGGGGAGGCGCGCCACCTTTGTGCGCCGCACGGCCCGTTCCAGGTCGTCCAGGGCCTGCATCAGCAGCTGGGCCGCGGCTCGGACGACCTCCAGCTGTTCGCCGGAGTCCGCAGCCGCGACGGCGTCGTGCAGTTCGCGCAACTGCCTGTCCCAACTCCCGTGCTCGGCCCGCAGCCTGGTGAAGTCGATCGGCTGCCCGGTCAGCACCGCGGTGGACGCGACGGCGGTCGCGTCGGTGAGCGCGGCGGTGAACTCCTCGGCCCCCGGGACCGGTTGCGCGTCCTGCCCGGGGAGGTGGGCCTCCAGCAGCATGCCCGTCCGGCTGAGCAGTCCGACCGCGGCGCGGGCCTTCTCCAGTTGCTTGGCCGACAGCGTTCTGACCGACTCGGGCACCGGTTCGGTCTCGGCCCGCTGCAGGTGACGGCGAGTGCCGCCGACAGCCACTCGCCGGGGTGCAGCAGCTGCACCGCCGCAGTGGCCAGCGCCACCCCGGCCGCGGTCCCCGCCAGCCGGGCCACCCCGCGGCTGAAGGTCTGCGCGAAGTCCGGGCGGATCACCATCGCCGCCGTCAGGGGCGCCCAGTAGCCGTGCCGGAAACCGGCCAGCCGTCCGACCAGGTCGGCCACGGTCACCACCGTCGCCAGCCGTACGGCGTGTCGCAGCACCGCCGAGCCGGGGCGGAACTGGCCGCGCACCGCTCGCAGCACCAGCGGGATCATGCCGAACAGCGAGGGACGCAGCAGCGTTCCCGCCGAGCCGACCACCGGGGTGCTGAGGGTGTCGGGGGAGGTGCGGTCGAGGGTGTCGACGGCCCGTCCGAGCAGCGTGGTCAGCCGGGCCGCCGCCAGCCGGGCGGGCCCGTGCAGCATCGGGTCCTCGGTGCGCGGAGCCAGGGTCAGCGAGGACGCCGAGCGGGGCAGCCGCAGCGGGTCGCCGACCCGGATCGCGTGGGCGAGGGCGTCCAGTACCTCGGCGGCCGCGGCCAGCAGTTCGCGGGCCCGGTCCAGGTCGGGTCCCTCGGCGGGAGCGCCGATCCTGGGGTCCGCGATCGCCGTCAGGGCGGGCCGCATCTGCTCGGCGAGACCGCGCAGTCCGTGCAGCTCGGCCGACCGGTGGCGGTCCTGCCACGGGGTGAGCTCGGAGGCGTGCCGCGCCACCATCAATGGCTCCGGGTCGACGGACGTGGTCGGGTCCTCGCGCAGCCGTCGCGCGTAGTCGCCGAGCGAGGCATACGCGTCGGCGAGCCGAAGGTGGCGGTCCCGGCGATGAAGGCGCCCATCGCGGCCGAGGTGGCAAGCCGCGGACCGCCCAGGGCCAGGGTGGGGAAGAGCACCAGCGCGACCGCGAGCGCACCGCGCAGCGCACGCTTCGGGTTGGTCAGGGTGCGGTCCAGTTGCAGCCCTGCACGGGCGGTGTCACGAAGAGCGGCGAGCCAGGGCATGGCGGCCACTCCAAAGCGGACGCCGACCCTCCGGGTAGCTGGCCTGCATGCGACGCAGAGCGACAAGCGCGCGAATGGGTTCTGTCAAAGCGGCGGCGGTGCTGTTTGCAGCGGACCCGGCGCGGCGTAGCGTTCGACTGCCGGCAGATGTTACGTGCGCGTGAACTGGGTTGCCTTCCTTCATCGTTGATATCAGGGGGCTCATCGTGACGACTTCACCTCTGTACGTACCACCGGCCACGGAGTCGGGGGCGGCCGAGGCAGCAGAACTGGTGCGCCAACTCGCGGCCGAGGGCCATCTGTCGGCCGAGGCGGCGCAGCACCGGGGCCGGGAGATAGCCGGGGAGCTGGCCGCGACGGGTACCTACCGGCAGAGTGCGGAGGAACTCCTGCTCGGCAGCCGGATCGCCTGGCGGAACAACCCGCAGTGCATCGGCAAGTTCTACTGGAAGGGGCTGGAGGTCCGGGACTGCCGCGAGGCCGGCGGTGCGGGCGGCGACGAGGGAGCCCTGTTCGAGGCGCTGGTGGAGCATCTGCGGCTGGCCTGGAACGGCGGGAAGGTGAGGCTGCTGCTGAGCGTGTTCGCCCCCAGCGAGCCCGACCGGCCTGGACCGCGGGTCTGGAACGGCCAGCTCATCCGCTACGCCGGCTACCGGCGGGATGATGGGTCCGTGCTGGGCGACCCCGCCTCGGTGGAGTTCACCGAGGCCGTCCAGCGGCTCGGTTGGCGGAGCCGGGGCACCGAGTACGACGTGCTGCCGCTGGTCGTGCAGTGGCCGGGACGCGAACCCCGGTGGTTCGACCTGCCGCCGGACGCGGTACCCGAGGTGCGGATCAGCCATCCCGACCACCCCTGGTTCGAGCGGCTGGGTCTGCGCTGGCACGCCTTTCCGACGATCTCCGACCAGATCCTCGAACTGGGCGGCCTGCGCTACCCCTTGGCACCGTTCAGCGCCTGGTACACCTGCACCGAGATCGGCGCCCGCAACCTGTCCGACACCAACCGCTACGACAAACTCCCCGAAGTGGCCCGGGGTTTGGGCCTGGACACCAGCCGCGACCGCACGCTGTGGCGGGACCGCGCGCTGCTGGAACTCACGGCGGCCGTGCTGCACTCGTACGACCGGGCCGGCGTGTCCATCATCGACCACCACTTCGCCACCAAGCAGTTCGTGCGGCACGAGGAGCGCGAGCGCAAGAGCGGACGCGACTGCCCGGCCGACTGGTCCGCCATCGTCCCGGCCACCAGCGGCTCCACCACACCGGTCTGGCAGCGCCGGTACGAGCCCACCCGGGCGCGTCCCAACTTCGCGCCCCACCCGGCGCCCTGGGCATCCGGCGGTGCCGGGGACTGAGTCGCCGGCCGTTGCTGTTCACCCCGCCAACAGCTGCACCGGGCCCTCGACCTCCGCCAGCTGCCAGTCGCGCGGGTGGGTCCGGCCGTGCGGATCGGTGTCGTTGATCCGCAGTCCGCCGCCGTCGCGGTTCAGTTCGGGCCGCAGTTGGACCCCGATGCGTTGCGGCAGGGTGGAGCTGACGATCTCCCAGCGGTCGGCGTGGACCCGGCCGATCGACACCTCGCAGTCCAGCAGCGCGGCCGCCTGCGCCCGGTCGGTGCAGCCGCGGACCTGCTCGACGAGCGGGACCTGCGACGTGGGCAGCGGGGTGGACCGGTCCCGGGCGTAGCAGAACCAGGAGCCCGCTCGGACCAGCACGCCCGTGCGGCCCTCCGCCGGATCGTCCAGCAGCGCGGCCGCCGTGGCGCCGTCCGGGTTCCGCTCGACGGGCTCCCAGTGCTCCAGGTACGCCTCGTGCAGGCCCTCCTCGACCAGCATGCCGTCCGCCCAGTGCAGGGTGCCGGCGTCGGGCAGCGGTGCCGACGGGTGCAGGTCGATCCGGCGGACCCAGCTGAACCGGGGGCCGTCCTGCTCCAGGGTGCCGGCGAACGCCTTCTGTGCGCACAGCGCCAGCAGCTGCGGACGGTCCAGCTCCGCCAGGGGCGCCCGCCCAACCACCTCGTCCAGCCCGGGCGGCCGACGGAGGTCCCCGAACAGGGCGGGTCCTTGGACCCAGAGGACGGCGGTGACGCGGTCCGTCGAGCCGTCCGCCTCGCGAACGAGCGTGCGCCGCCAGACGCCGGGCAGATCCGCGAGCGCGGGGTGCGGTGTGGACATCACTACTGCCTACCTCGGGATTCGACGGGGGCGGACCGGGACAACCGCGGGGGACAGCACTACGCTACGGCGCCCCACGCGCGGAGGCGGAGGAGGGCATCATTCCTGTACGCGCATTGTTGGTCGACGCCGCGGCAGCATGTGCACGCTCAGCCCGCCGGGGCGTAGGACCGCGCAATCCTCGCCGCCCTTGGGAACGCCGGACGGTGAGCGAACCAGTCACGTGCAGCAGTCGCAGCCGGGGCGGCAGCCGCAGGCGTCGGTGGCGCCGCTGCTGGGGGTGGGCACCGGGATGGTGCAGCAGGTATTGCCGCGCCAGGCGTCCCGGCCCTCCTTGACCGCCACCGCGGCGACGGCCAGGGCTGCGGCGGGGTCGGCCCACGACCAGCCGAGCAGGGTGTTGGCGAGCAGGCCGGCCAGCAGCACGGCGGACAGGTACGTGCACAGCAGGGACTGCCTGGAGTCGGCGACCGCGCTGGCGGAGCCGAGTTCGCGTCCGGCCCGGCGCTGTGCGGTGGACAGGACGGGCATCACGGCCAGTGACACGGCGGCCAGGACGATGCCGGGCAGGGAATGGCGGGCCTCGCCGGATCCGGTGAGCGCGCGGGCGGAGTCCGCGGCCACGTAGGCGGCGAGCGCGAAGAACGAGACGGCGATGATCCGCAGGGTGGTCTTCTCCCGGGCCTCGCGTGCCGCGTGGTCCTGAGCCGAGAACTGCCAGGCCACGGCGGCAGCGGAGGAGACCTCGATGACCGAGTCCAGTCCGAAGCCGATCAGCGCGGTGGAGGAGCCGCGGGCTCCGGCGGTGAGGGCGACTGCGGCCTCGACCACGTTGTACGTGATCGTGGCGGCCACCAGCAGGCGTACTCGTCGCGCGAGGACGTCCCGGCGGGCCTGCGAAGGGTTCACGGCGATGGTGGCCATCTCAGCAGCAGTTCTTCTGGTCGGCCTCCGTGCAGGCGCGGTCCGTTTCGACGGCCACCACTGCGGTGCGCAGGTCGTCCAATGCGTGCCCGAGCCGGGGGTCGGCGAGTTCGTACCGGGTGCGGCGGCCGACCGGCACGGCGACGACCAGGCCGCAGTCGCGCAGGCAGGCCAGGTGGTTCGACAGCCGGGTGCGGGAGATCCCGAGTCGTTCGGCCAGGTCGGAGGGGTGGGCCGGGGCCTCGCGCAGGACGAGCAGCAGCCGGCAGCGGATCGGATCGGCGAGGGCGCGGCCGAACCGCACCAGCACCTCGACTTCGGAAGCAAGAGTCAGCACACCCAGACGATACACGGAATCCTGAATTCAGGAAGAGCTGTCGCGTCCATGGTCTTGGTGAGACGCTGACGGTCAGGCTCCCGTGTATCCCGGCGGCCGACGCCGAGTGGGGAGCAAGCTTGTGGATGTTCCTCGCACCGGAACGAACTCACCTCGTGTGCAGCAGCTCTGACTACTTGGTACATCAGCCTCTACGCCGCCACCGCCTTCAGCGGAGTCACCGTGGCCACGCAGTACTGAGTTCCCCCAGGAACAGCGCAGCACGGCGGACGCCCGCTCCTGACCTCCGAGGTCAGGGGCGGGCGTCGATGCATGCGCGTTTGCTGCGGCCTCAAGGCTGACACATGCAGGCATTGGCATATGCTAATGTCTTGTTGTGTCAGGCATCGAACAAGGAGGCAAGTGCATGTCCACTGCTGTCGATCACCTTGCGCACGACGGCCACACGCACACCCACGGTGAAGGCTGCGGCCACGTCGCCGTGCCGCACGGGGACCACGTCGACTACGCCCACGACGCCCACCTGCACCGGGTGCACGGGGATCACGTCGACGAGTGCGTCACCGCCGGACATGTGGCCCACGAAGGGCATGAGCACCAGCACGGCGCGGGCTGTGGCCACGTCGCTGTGCCGCACGGGGATCACACGGACTTCGTTCACGACGGACACCGTCACGCGTCCCACGACGGCCACTGGGACGACCACTGACGGATCGCCGTCACCGCGCGACCCTGGCGCTGGAAACTGGAAGTCGTTGTCACATGTTAACTTGTGCATGTGACGACGACTTCCCCGAGAGACGAGCCCATACCGGACCTTGACGCCGCCAGCGACCTGTTGCGCGCGCTGGCCTCGCCGGTCCGGGTGGGCATCGTGCGTGAGCTGGCCGGTGGTAGCAAGCGGGTCCATGAGCTGGTGACGGCCCTCGGCGTGAGTCAGCCGCTGGTCTCGCAGCATCTGCGGGTTCTGCGTTCGTCCCGTATCGTCTCCGCCCATCGCCAGGCCCGTGAGGTCGAGTACTCCCTCACCGACGAACACGTCGCCCACATCGTCCTGGACGCGATCCGGCACACCCAGGAGTAGCACGAGGCTTGGCGTCAGTGCGGCGGGAGGTCGGCGCCGAAAGCGTCGGCGAAGGGATCGTCGCACTGGTGCCATCGGTGCGCGCCCAGGGACAGTTCGGTGTCGGTGAGCAGGCAGCTGTTCAGCAGCTCGTGCAGGGCGGGGACGTCGAGGTCGATGCCGGTGAAGGTGAGTTCGCAGCGGCGCTCGCCGTAGTACGGGTCCCAGTACAGGGCGGCCAGGGCGCGGCGCTCGGCCGATGCGCCCTGCCACTGCTTGCCGTCGTCCTGCTCCGGTAGCCAGCTGCCGGCGGTCTGGATGAAGAGGTGCTCGCCGGCGGATTCCCACCGGTAGATGGAGTGGGGTCGGTTGGCGAGCCACAGGTGCCCGCGTCCGCGGATGACGCCCGCGCTGATCTGCGCGAGCGAGTCGTGCAGTCGCCTGGCGTGCATCGGCCGCCGGGAGGACCAGCGGGTGGAGCGCACGCCGTACTGCGGGCCGAGTGGTTGTCGAGGGGCGGGCAGCGGCCCGTGCCGGTCCCAGACCCGGTCGGCGTCGAAGCGGCGGCCGCCGATCAGTGCCGAGATGTCGGAGACCGCGAGTGCGCCGGTCAGGAGATCGTGGCAGATGTGGGCCGCCGAGCTGCGCGGGGCGAGGTGGCGTAGCAGTGCGACGGCGCGCGCGGAGGTGGCGGGATCCGGGTCGCTCCCGCTGGCGGTCACCACGGCGTCGGCGCTCTCCAGGTGGTGGGCGGCCGTCTCGGCCAGCGTGCGCCGGTCGTCCGGGCCCAGGGCCAACCCGTGGTCGGCGAGTTGGTCGCCGCTGTCGAGGTCGTCCTGGAGGCGGGAGAGATCGACCGCGACGGCGACGGTGTCGATGCGCAGGTGGTCGGCGAGGGCCTGTCCCTGGGCGTGCCCGTGCGCCAGGCCGAGCGCGACCAGGTCGGCCTGCATGCCTGGCGGAAGCGTGAGCAGCAGGTGCCGGACGCGGCCGGCGCGGGCCAGGCGCAGCAGGACGGGGAGGATCGCCGAGGGCAGCAGGCGCGGTGAGCAGGGGTGTGACGGTCTCAGCTCGCCGCTGTCCACCGGCCCGGAGCGCTCGTAGAGCCGCCAGAAGACCGTCCCGCCGTCGGGGGTGGCCCGCACGGCGAGGACGGCCAGCCCCGGGATCTCGATGCGTGCCAGGTCGGCGACGCAGTCGCGGACGCCGGTGGCGAGGCCGCCGAGCACGGTGACGGGGAGCGGCCGCGGCTCGCCCTGCGGGTTCATCTCACTTCTCCTGACGTGTCGTCAGCGTCCGGTGCTGGTGAGGCCGTAGCGGCGCTGGAAGCGCTCGACGCGGCCGGCGGTGTCCACCACGCGGGCGTTGCCGGTGTAGAAGGGGTGGCTGGCGGAGGAGATCTCGACGTCGATGACGGGGTAGGTGTTGCCGTCCTCCCACTCGATGGTGCGGGTGCTGGTGGCGGTGGATCGTGTGAGGAAGGTGAGGCCGCCGACGTTGTCGCGGAAGACGACGGGACGGTAGGTGGGGTGGATTCCGGGCTTCATGGTGGATCTCTCCTGTCGGGGGTGTTGGTCAGCGCTCTTCGCGGAAGTCGACGTGCGCGCGGGCGACCGGGTCGTACTTGCGCAGGACCAGGCGGTCGGGGTCGTTGCGGCGGTTCTTGCGGGTGACGTAGGTGTAGCCGGTGCCTGCGGTCGACCGGAGCTTGATGATCGGGCGCAGTTCGTTGCGGGCCATGGGGGTGTCCTCTCTGGCGCGTCGGAGGGGCGTCAGCCTGGGCGTGAGCCTGGGCGTGAGCCGACTATAGAGTAATGGTTGTCGTTTTCATCTAGTGTAGTGTCAGGCCAACGCTTCGCGGCAGCGGTGCTATTCCCGTGTGCCGCCGCGTTCGCTGTCGCTCTCCTCCTGCCATTCGGAGTCGCCATGTCCGCCCACTGCCAGCTCACCGGCCGCAAGCCCGGGTTCGGCAACGCCATCTCGCACTCGCACCGCCGCACCAGGCGCCGGTTCGACCCCAACGTCCAGACCAAGCGCTACTGGCTGCCGAGCGAGCGCCGGTTCGTCCGGCTGACGCTCAGCACCAAGGGGATCAAGACCGTCGACAAGCTCGGCATCGAGAAGACCGTCGCCCGGCTGCGGGCCCGAGGGGAGAAGGTCTGATGGCCAAGCGCAGCAAGATCGCCAAGAACGAGCAGCGCCGGACGGTCGTCGCCCGGTACGCCGAGCGCCGCGCCGAACTCAAGCGCGTGATCGCCTCGCCCGCCACCTCGGCCGAGGAACGCCTCGCCGCCCAGGCCGAGTTGCAGCGCCAGCCACGCGACGCCAGCGCCACCCGCATCCGCAACCGCGACGCCGTCGACGGCCGCCCGCGCGGCTACCTGCGCGCCTTCGGGCTGTCCCGGATCAGCGTGCGCAACCAGGCCCACGCCGGATTCCTCCCCGGTGTGCGCAAGTCCAGCTGGTAGCAGCCCCATGAACCGGTCGCGTCCCGTGTCGCGCGGGCCCTCCCGGGCTGTGCGGCCCGGGGCGCGACCCCCCCATTCACGTCGGAAAGGAAGACCCATGTCCCCCAGCCTGCTGCCCGTGGTGGTGGTCGGCGGCCTCCACGAGGCCGAGCGCCGTCAGGCCGTCCTGGAACTGCTCGCCGACTGCGAGGGCGCGGTGGTCCTGCACCACGACCTGACCCGCGCGGGAGAGGGCAAGGTGCACCGGGGGGTCTGGGACACGTCGGGCCCGCTGGGTGAGGCCCACGTGCCGCTCACCAACGACTGCCCGTGCTGCGCCCTGCGCGAGGACCTGCTGCCCGAGCTCCTGCGCATCGCCCGAGCCGGCCGCCACCGTCTGGCGGTGGTCGAGATGTGGGGCGGCAGCGACCTCCACCCGCTCACCGAACTGATCGCCGGCGGCGAGGCCGAAGGCCACAGCCTGGAGGACTTCGTCGAGGTCGTCGGCGTGGTCACCGCGGTGGACCCGCTGCGGACCGTGCCGGATCTTTCGGTCTCCGACGCACTCCACGACCGCCTCCTGCACACCTGCGCCGACGACGAACGCACGCTGGCCGAAGCGCTGGCCCACCAGGTCGAGTACGCCAACGTGTTGGCCATCACCGTCCCCCAGGAGGCCTCCGGCAGCGAGGAGTTGCACGCCGGACTGGCAATGCTGCGCCAACTGCGCCCGACCGCCCGTGTGGTGCGGCTCGGCGTCGGCGCGCTCGCCGCGGCCGCGCGGGCCGGCTTCGACGTGGCGGCCGCCCGCGACCGGGTCAACCCGGCGCTGGCCCAACTCCCGCAGGCCGCCGACGAGGGCGGCGTGGCCACCCTGGTGTGGGAGCGCCGCCAACCGCTGCACCCGGGGCGGCTGTACGAGGCACTCGACCAGCTCGTCCCGGCCGCCCAGCGCAGCCGCGGCCGCTTCTGGCTCGCCAACCGCCCCGAGCTGATGCTGGCTTGGGACGCGGCCGGAGCCAACCTGGCAGTGGAGGAGTGCGGCCCCTGGCTGGCCACCCTGCCGGACGCCCGCTGGGATCTCTACCCGCCGCAGCGCCGGGCCGCCGCCGCCCTCGACTGGCACCCCGTCCACGGCGACCGGGTGCAGCAACTGAGTTTCACCGCCCAAGGGTTGGACGTCGACGGGATCACCGAGCTGCTCGACTCCTGCCTGCTCACCGACGCCGAACTCGCGGCCGGCGAGCCGGGCTGGAAGGCCCTGCCGGACGCCTTCGACGAGCTGCTCGAACCCGTGAACTGAACCATGCGGTGCCGAGCACGCTGCCGGCCCGCACGCCTGGACGGCGTTGGAGGACCCGTTCCCGGAGTGGGACGAGCACCTCCTTCAGGATGCCCACGCCCACGCATAACCCACCACACCGAGAAGGAACCTCACATGGCCGTACCCAAGCGCAAGATGTCCCGCAGCAACACCAGGCACCGCCGTGCCCAGTGGAAGGCGACCGCACCCCAGCTGGTGCCGATCACCCTCGACGGCAGCGAGCAGCTCGTGCCGCGCAACCTGGTCCGCGCATACGAGCGGGGCCTGCTGACCCCCAAGTCCTGAGGGCCAGGCCGCCGCCGTCCACTGCCCTGCCCGAAGGAAGACCCGCCATGCCCAGGCCAGCACCCCCGCGTCAGGCCGCCCAGCTGACCGCGCTCAAGAACCACACCCGCCACCTCCTCACCCTGACGGACGAGGACATCGTCCTGATCCGGCAGCTCGACTGCACCGAACCCGGCTGCCCACCCGTCGAGACCGTCGTCGCCGTGCTCCCGCCCTCCGGCGGCACTCGGCGCTGGACGCTCCACCACCCCGTCGACCAGATCACGCCCGACCTGCTCGCAGCCGCCCTGGCCGAGCCCCCGACGACCTCCGAAGGAGACGAGAAATGACCACTGCGGCCAGCATCGCGGACGCCGAGACCGGCGCAGCCGAGGCAGCGGACGAGGCGGCGGGCGAGACCCAGGACACCCGCGTCCCCGTCACCGTGCTGACAGGCTTCCTCGGCTCGGGCAAGACCACCCTGCTCAACCGCATCCTCACCGAGCAGCACGGCCTGCGGATCGCCGTCATCGAGAACGAGTTCGGCGAGGTCGGTGTCGACGACGCTCTGGTCCTCGACTCCGAGGAAGAGATCTTCGAGATGAACAACGGCTGCATCTGCTGCACCGTGCGAGGAGACCTGATCCGCATCCTCGGCGCCCTGATGCGCCGTCGGGAGAAGTTCGACCGCATCGTCATCGAGACCACCGGCCTGGCCGACCCGGCCCCCGTCGCGCAGACGTTCTTCATGGACGACGAGATCTCCTCGCAGCTGCGCCTCGACGCAATCGTCACCCTGGTCGACGCCGCGCACGTCCTCGACCACCTCAACGAGGTCAAGCCGGAAGGCGTCGAGAACGAGGCGGTGGAGCAGATCGCCTTCGCCGACAAGATCGTCCTCAACAAGACCGACCTGGTCAGCGAGGACCGGCTCACCGAGGTCACTGCCCGGATCCGGGCGATCAACACCCCGGTGGAGGTCATCCGCGCCCAGCAGGCCAAGGTCGAGCTGGAGAAGATCCTGGACGTCCACGCCTTCGACCTCGACCGGGTGTTGGAGGGCGACCCGGCCTTCCTCACCGAGACCGAGCACCAGCACGACACCACCGTCACCTCGGTCGGCATCGACCTGCCCGGTGACCTCGACGAGGGGCGCCTCAACCGCTGGCTCGGCCAGCTGCTGCGCACCAAGGGCGTCGACATCTTCCGCTCCAAGGGCATCCTCGCCATCGCCGGATCCGAGCAGCAGTACGTCTTCCAGGGCGTCCACATGCTGCTGGAGGGCGAGAACGGGCGTGCCTGGCGGGACGGCGAGACCCGCCGCAACCGCCTGGTGTTCATCGGCCGCAATCTCGACCGCGACGCCCTCAACGCTGACTTCGCCGCCTGCCTTGCCGCCAACTCGCCTGTGGGAGACCGCGCATGACGACCGCCACCACCTCCGCGCTGTGGACCGCGACCGTCGACGACGCGCCGGTCGCCGTGGCCACCGAAGCTGACCTGGTCGCGATCGCCGGGGCGGCCGGCACGGCCTGGATCCTGGAGGCCGCCACCGGCAAGCCGGTCGGCACCGTGACCCTGGCCGGCGGCCTGCTCGCCCTCGAATTCTCCCCGGGCGCTGCTCACCTGGCCTTCGTCGGGCCGACCGGCTACGGCCTGTGGCGGCGCTCGGACGGCCGCATCCTGCTGTCGGAGACCGGCGCCTGGTCCAACGCCGTGCGGTGGGCCGCACCCGACCGGTTCGCGGTCGCCTCCGGCCGTCGCGCCCTGGTCCTGGACACGGACGGCGCCCAGCAGTGGGGCACGGACCTCGCGCCGAGCACCGTCACCGACCTGGCCTGGCTGCGCGAGGGCCGACGCCTCGCCAGCTCCGCCTACGGCGGCGTCCGCTGCCACGAACGGCACACCGACAAGCCGGTGACCGAGTACAAGTACCTCGGCTCCCACCTCGCCCTGGCGCTCAACCCCAACGGTCGGTGGATCTGCACCGGCAACCAGGACGCCAGCATCCACATCTGGCGCACCAGGGACGGCAACGACCTCACGATGCAGGGCTACCCCGAGAAGATCGCCCGCCTCGCCTTCGACGACACCGGCCGCTGGCTGGCCTCCGACGGCGCCCCCGACCTCACCGTCTGGGACTTCTCCGGCAAGGGCCCGGCCGGCACCAGCCCGCGCTCGCTGCGCGCCCACGAGACCATCACCGCGCTCGCCTGGCGACCCGGTGGCGACGCGATACTCGCCAGCGCGGGCACCGAGGGCGCCGTCGCCTTCTGGCGCGCCGACTCCGGCCGCCCCGGTACCCGGGTCAACCCCGCATCGGTGAGCGAACTGCCCGAACCGGTCACCGCGTTGGCCTGGGCCGGCCCGCGCACCCTGGTGATCGCCGACTACGAGGGGCGGGTGGCGGCGTGGCCGCTGCCGGACGGCCTCATTGGATAACGCGCCGGGAAATCCCGATGACCGGGCACGGGATCAGTGAGAATCATTGTCAGTCTGACTGTCAATCACCCCGCCGACTGGCGAGGAAATTCGTTCGAATACCCGTGGATTGCGCGCCCGGCTCGTCCCGTTCGGCCTGTGGGTCTGCGCAAACGCGCTGGCCAGCGCGCACCCGAGCGCTGCGGACATTCAACAGAATGTGTCCTCCTGCTCACATTGATGACATAGACATGGCGCCGCGTCAGGGCAATCCTGAGAAATCCCCTGCTCTTTGGTCACCGTTGTATGGAGATTGAGACGCGCGCCCTTCGGGCCCGGCAGTATCGGCTTCCATGAGACGCAAGAAAAGCACTACAGGGGGCGGCGGTATGTTCCGCTCCCTGCCGTTCGTCGGGCTGGCCGTCGCGACCGTGGTGATCGGTCTGGCCACCATCACGCCGGCTTCGGCCGCGACCTCCCGCGTGGACCTGAACGTTCTGGTGGTCACCGACGGCAACCCGTGGGACGAGGCGATCCAGGCCCAGTTGGCCTCCGAGGGCGTCCCGACCACCGTGGTCGACCTCACCAGCGCCAACCGGGCCATCATCACCGGCGCCTTCCTGGCCGACACGCTGCCCGACGGCACGCCGCACGGCCACTTCGAGGGTGTCGTGCTGCCGAGCGACGCACCGTCACAGCTCTCCGCGGCGGAGCTGGCCTCCCTGGCAAGCTACGAAGTGGCCTACCACGTGCGGCAGGTCGACTCCTACGTGTGGCCCAGCGCCAACGTCGGTCTGAACACCGCGCAGTGGGCCGGTTCGCTGGACGGGACCACCGCCACCGTGACCGCGTCCGCCCGGGCCGACGCGTTCCGCTACCTCAACGGGCCGGTGGCGTTCGAGGGCACGGCGGGCGGCAGTGGCTCCTACGGCTACCTGCCCACGCCGATGGCCGACAACCCGGCCACCGGCTCGCACTTCGAGCCCTTCCTCACCGAGACGGTGCCCGGCACCTCGACGCAGGGCACACTCGCCGGGGTCTACACCAGCGGCGGGCGCGAGCAGTTGGTGCTCAACTTCGCCTACAACTACTACCAGCAGCAGTTCCACCTGCTGGCGCACGGCATCGTGGACTGGGTGACCAGGGGTGTCCACCTGGGCTACTGGCGCAACTTCTTCTCCGCCCACATCGACGACCTGTTCAACGCCAACTCCCAGTGGAGCCAAAGCGGCAAGTGCACGCCGGGTGAGGGTGACTGCGCGCCAGGCGTGCCGGCCACCACGCCGATCCGGATGACCCCCGCCGACGTGACCAACGCCGTCACCTGGGAGCAGCAGAACAACTACCAGCTGGACTTCCTGTTCAACGGCGGTCCCAGCGTGGACTTCCAGAACGCGCAGGGTGTCGACCCGCTGACCACCGCACTGCTGGCGAACAAGAACAGCTTCTGGTGGCTCAACCACACCTACGACCACACCTTCCTGGGCTGCGTGCAGGACTTCTCGGTGATCCCGTGGAAGTGCCAGACCGACGCCTCGGGCAACATCCTCTACGACAGCCAGGCCGACATCAGCTCCCAGATCGCCCAGAACATCCAGTTCGGCCAGGCCAACGGACTGCCGTTCCGGCCCAACGAGCTGGTCGCGGGTGAGCACTCGGGCACGGTCATGCTGCCGCAGCAGCCGAGCGACAACCCCAACTTCCTGGCGGCGCTGACCCAGAACAACATCCAGTGGCTCGGCGTCGACGCCTCGCGTGAGAGCGGTCAGCGCCAGATCGGCTCGGCGCTGGGCACCCCGCGCCACCCGATCAACGTGTTCTACAACGTCTCCACCCAGGCCGACGAGGTGAGCGAGTACAACTGGCTCTACGGTTCCAAGGCGAGTGGCGGCAGCGGGAACTGCGAGATCAACCCGGCGACCACGACGTGCATCGCGCCGCTGGACCTGACCACCGGCTGGTCCAGCTACGTCCTGCCGCTGCAGACCCAGATCACCCTCGGGTACGTGCTGTCCAACGACCCGCGCCCGTTCTTCATGCACCAGTCGAACCTGACCAACGACCGGCTGGCGCTGCAGACCCTGAGCAGCATCCTGTCCACCTACCGCACCTGGTTCGCGGCCGACACCCCGGCGGTCGACCAGACCCTCACGGACAGCGGAACCGTCATGAAGAACCAGACCGCCTGGCAGCAGACCCAGACCGCCGGCTCGGTCAGCGCCTACGTGCAGGGCGGCGTGGTCACCGTGCAGGGCCCGTCCGGCACCAGCGTCCCGGTCACCGTGCCCGCCGGCACCATCGTCACCGGCGCCGGCAGCTTCGGCACGGCCTACGCCGGTGAGCAGTCCGACTTCACCACGATCGGCGCTACCTCGACCAGCCTGACGCTGCCCTCCGGCGGCTTCGGCGTGGTGAGCAACTCGACCCCGGCCCTGGGTGCGGAACTCGCGGGCTACGCCAAGGGCTCGCCGCACCAGGTGCGCCACGACGGCAACGCCGTGACGATCACCGACCCGTTCGGCACCCACGTCCTGCCGAAGCTCGCCGGAAAGCCGCAGGACGAACTGCACGTCGGGGAGGCGATCCACCACCACACCAAGAAGTAACCCGCTCCCGAACGCCGGCTGGCACCTCCGACGTGGCGATCCGTCCGTCAGAGGTGCCAGCTGCGCGCCGCCAGCTGGGTCGCCCACATCCTGGCGTAGCGGCCCTCGGGAGCGGCCAGCAGCTCGGCGTGGGTGCCGCATTGGACGATCCGGCCGCCGTCGGCCACGAGGATCTGGTCCACCCCGACCACGGTGGAGAGCCGGTGGGCGATGACGACCACGGTCCGGCCGACGACCAGGCGGTCGATGGCCTGCTGCACCACCACCTCCGACTCGGTGTCCAGGGCGGCGGTCGGCTCGTCGAGGAGCACGACGGGAGCGTCCTTGAGGATGGCCCGGGCGATCGAGATCCGCTGGCGCTCGCCGCCGGAGAGCGAGGAGCCGATCTCGCCGACGCGGGTCTGATAGCGCTGCGGCAGGCGGTCGACGAACTCGTGCACGTTGGCGGCGCGGGCGGCAGCCTTGATCTCGGCGTCGGTGGCGTCGGGGCGGGCGAGGGCGATGGTGCGGAGGGCTGATGACGACCCGTCATGTCGCGTCCAGGTAGGCCGTTCAGCGAAGACGCCATCCTAAGCGAAATGATAATGCTTTTCAATAAGAGGGCGAAGTCACTCCGAAGCCACTCGGAGAAGGCTCCTCGCGAGCCTCAAGTCGCATCAACCGGCCGACTGGGTCAAGGTTTGGTAATGATTTTCATCTCGGCCTCGGCTGACCTGGTGTTGAAAATCATTTCTGACTAGCGTGGGTGTCGTCCACCGAGACGGGCCCTTCCACACGGGGTCCGCACGCGGTTGTTGAGCACAGTCCTGAGGAGTACCCGAAACCATGCGCACCGTCCTTCCCCGTTCCGTCCGCAGACACCCCGCGCGGCTCGTGCTCGTCGCGGCCGCCGTCGCTGGGCTCGCGGCCACCAGTGCCTGCTCCACCACCTCGGCGGCGAAGCCGAGTTCGTCCAGCGCGGCCGGCGGCAAGGTGATCCAGGTGGTGGCGGCGGAGAACTTCTGGGGCAGCATTGCCACCCAGCTCGGCGGTCAGCACGTCAAGGTGGCCAGCATCATCACCAACCCGGACACCGACCCGCACTCCTACGAGCCCACCGCCGCCGACGGCCGCACGATCGCGAACGCCGACTTCGCGATCACCAACGGCATCGGCTACGACGCCTGGTCGGACAAGCTGCTCGCCGCCAACCCCAACAGCGCCCGCACCGCACTCAAGGTCGGCGACCTGGTGGGCAAGAAGGAGGGCGACAACCCGCACCAGTGGTACTCGCACGACAGCGTGTACAAGGTGATCGACCAGATCACCGCCGACTACCAGAAGATAGACCCGGGCGACGCGGCCTACTTCGACACCCAGAAGCAGACCTTCGAGACCCAGACGCTGGCCCAGTACAACCAGCTGGAGTCGGACATCAGGGCGAAGTACGCGGACACCCCGATCGGCGCCTCGGAGTCGATCGTCACCCCGCTCGCCGAGAGCGTCGGCCTGAAGATGCTCACCCCGGAGACGTTCCTGGACGCGGAGAGCGAGGGCACCGACCCCACCGCCGCCGACAAGACCCTGATCGACCAGCAGATCGCCACCAAGGCGATCAAGATCTACGTCTTCAACACCCAGAACTCCGACCCGGACGTGGTGGCCCAGGTGAACGCGGCCAAGGCCCAGGGCATCCCGGTCGCCCAGGTCACCGAGACCCTCGCCCCCGCGAGCGCCACCTTCCAGGCCTGGCAGACCCAGGAGCTGCAGGGCATCGAGAACGCGCTGAAGCAGGCGACGGGCAAGTGACCATCCACCCGACCGGAGAGGTCCGAACGAACAAGGACCAGGCCGCACCAGCGGGCGGCGAACCGGTGCTGTCGCTGCGCGGCGCGGCCGTGCGGGTGGGCGGGCGGACTCTGTGGTCGGGTGTCGATCTGACCGTGGGGCCAGGGGAGTTCACCGCTGTCCTGGGCCCCAACGGGGTGGGCAAGTCCACGCTCGTCAAGGTGCTGCTCGGAGTGCTGCCGCCGGCGGCCGGCGAGGTGCGGGTGCTCGGCGGCGCACCCGGCGCCCGCAACTCGGCCGTCGGTTACCTGCCGCAGCGGCGCAGCTTCGACGCGAGCGTGCGCGTCCGCGGGGTGGACGTGGTGCGGCTGGGCCTGGATGGGGATCTGTGGGGGGTCCCCGTTCCAGGCCTGGGCCGTGCCAAGCGGCGCGCGGCGCACGAGAGGGTGGCCGAGGTCATCGAGCTGGTCGGCGCCTCCGCGTACGCCCACCGGCCGATCGGGCAGTGCTCGGGCGGCGAGCAGCAGCGGCTGCTGATCGCCCAGGCGCTGATACGGCGACCGAAGGTGCTGCTCCTGGACGAGCCGCTGGACAGCCTCGACCTGCCCAACCAGAGCGCGATCGCCGCACTGCTCGGGCAGATCTGCCACCAGGAGAGCGTGGCGGTGGTGATGGTCGCCCACGACGTGAACCCGATACTCCACCACCTGGACCAGGTGGTCTACATCGCCCAGGGCGGCGCCGTCGCCGGTACCCCGGCCGAGGTCATCACCTCCGACACGCTGACCCGGCTCTACCGCACGCCCGTGGAGGTGCTGCGCACCTCGGACGGACGGCTGGTCGTGGTCGGCCAGCCCGAGGCACCGGCGCTGCACGTCGACCGCCACGGTGACCAGGGGACGCGAGGTACCGGTCGTGCTGCTGGCCTCTGACGCCACGTCCCCGGTCTTCTCCTGGAACCTGCCTGCCGACTTCCAGGACATGTGGTCCTACCTGTACATGGTGAACGCCTTCCGGGCCGGACTGGTGGTCTCGGTCGTCTGCGCGTTGGTCGGCTGGTTCATGGTGCTGCGCCGGCAGACCTTCGCCGGGCACACCCTGTCGGTGGCCGCCTTCCCCGGTGCGGCACTCGCCACCCTGGCCGGATTCAGCCTCTCGCTCGGCTACTTCGGCTTCTGTGTGGCCGCCGCGCTGGTCATCGCCGCGCTCGGCCGCAAGGGCCGGGATGCCGGAGCGGAGGAGTCCGCTGTCACGGGCACCGTCCAAGCCTTCGCCCTGGCCTGCGGCTTCCTCTTCATCAGCCTCTACAAGGGCTTGCTGGAGGGACCGACGGCGTTGCTCTTCGGCGACTTCCTGGGCATCACCACCGGCCAGGTACTACTGCTGGCGGCGGTCGGCATGCTGGTGCTCGCGGCGCTGGCGGTGATCGGACGGCCACTGTTCTTCGCCTCCGTCGACCCCGAGGTGGCGGCCGGCCGCGGTGTGCCCGTCCGTCTGCTGTCGACACTGTTCCTGGTGCTGCTGGGCGCGGCGACCGCTGAGGCCAGCCAGATCACCGGCACCCTGCTGGTCTTCGCCCTGATGGTGATACCCGCCGCCACCGCCCAGCGGCTCACCGCCCGACCCGCGGTGAGCCTGGCGCTGTCGGTGCTGCTCGCCCTCGGTTCCTGCTGGGCCGGACTGATCGCGGCGTACTACCAGCCCTACCCGCTCGGGTTCTTCGTCACCGGCTTCGCCTTCGCCGGCTACGTCCTGGCCCACCTGCTGGGCTGGGCCCGCGAGGTGGTGGACCGGTCCCGGTCGGCCGTCCAGATCGGAGGTACCGCATGAGTTCCGTGTTCAGCCAGCCGTTCTTCCAACACGCCGTGCTGGCCGGCACGTTCATCGCGGTGGCCTGCGGTCTGGTGGGCTACTTCCTGGTCCTGCGCGCCCAGATCTTCGCTGGTGACGCGCTCAGCCATGTCGCCTTCACCGGCGCGATGGCGGCCCTGGCCGGCGGGTACGACCTGCGGCTCGGCCTGTTCGCCGCGACCATCGGGGCGGGCTTGCTGTTCGGTGGGCTCGGCCGCCGGGGCAGGCCGGACGACGTGGTGATCGGCAGCGTCTTCGCCTGGATCCTCGGGCTGGGCGCGTTCTTCCTCACCGTCTACACCACCTCCCGCAGCGGCTCCGACCAGGGCGGCGCGGGCACCACCGTGCTGTTCGGATCGATCTTCGGCCTGCACGGCGACCAGGCCGCGGTCGCCGTGGCCATCGCGGTGCTCGTCTGCCTGCTGACGTTGCTGATCGCACGGCCGTTGCTCTTCGCCACCCTGGACGAGGCCGTGGCGGCCGCGCGCGGCGTCCCGGTGCGCCTGCTCGGCTTCGGTTTCCTCGCTCTGGCCGGCGCGACCGCGGCCGAGGCCACCCAGGCCGTTGGCTCGCTCCTGCTGCTGGGCCTGCTCGCCGCCCCGGCCGGCGCCGCGATCCGCCTCACCGACCGTCCCTTCCGCGCCCTGGCGCTGTCTGCCGCACTCGCGGTCGCCGACATGTGGGGCGGCCTGCTGCTCAGCGCCGAGCGGCCAGAACTGCCGCCGAGCTTCGCCATCATGGCGACTGCCGGAGCGGTCTACGCCGCCACCTTCCTCATCCGCCCCAGCCGGGCCGCCCAGCCGGCGCCGGCCTGACCACCATGGCGCAACGGGGGAAGAACGTGAACGACAGGGGAGTCTCCGCTCTCGCTGCGGCATTCGACCGCAGGGCCGCTGGTGCCGGCGTGACCTGGTCGGCGCCGCCGGCTCCGCCGCCGGGCGAGGTCGAACGGCTCGGACGGCCCACGCCGCAGCGCACCGAGGTCCTGCAAGCCCTGGTCGGCTGCGAGGAGTTCGTCAGCGCCCAGTTGCTGCACGCCGGCCTGCTCGCCACCGGCTCGCGGGTGGGCCTCAGCACCGTCTACCGCACACTGACCGCGCTGGCCGCGGCCGGCCGCGCCGACGTTGTCCGCGACGCCAACGGCGAGCGGCTCTTCCGCTACCGTCCCGACGACGACCACCGCCACTACCTGATCTGCCGCCAGTGCGGCATCAGCGTTCCGGTGGAGTCCGGCCCGGTCGAGACCTGGGCCGACCAGATCGCCAGGACATCGGGCTTCGCGGACGTCCAGCACACCGTGCAGCTGGCCGGTACCTGCACCGACTGCGTGGCGGTGCCGGCCGACACCTGAACTCCGCGCCGGGGGCGGGCGCTCTCGAACTCAGACGGTCATGGTGCTGAGGGTGTCCAGGTCGGCTCTTCGATGCCCGGTAGTCCGTCACCGTCAAACCCATTGCCGAGCAAGAGAGTTCGGTGTGGGAGACGGCGGTCACGGAGGCAGTGGCGAGTCAAGGTTGCGTAAATATGGTCGGTGCCGACGCCGGGGAGGGTCTAAGCCTTGTAGAGGTTTAGAAAGGCACCTCGTTCGGTGAGGCGTCTTCACGGACACAGGCCACTGACCCCACGACGTCGAGAGACGCCCAGGTTCAGGACAGATCTTCCCGACCTAAGGGTTGATCCCAGGGGGCACCTCCCGGCCGGAGGCTGGGGGCGGCTTCTCCCTGACGGGAGATCACGCCGTGAAGTGCCAAAGCTCTGACGAGTTGGGGTGTACCGGTCTTGCGGGCCGGTCCGCTCCTTGCCGTGTCGATTCGGCGCACCGCTGTGCGTCCCGGCCGGAAGGAGGCGAGAGACATGGATTCGAGCAGTAGTAGTCCGGGCCACAACTGGCCCCGCACCCGCATGTCCTCGTACTCCACCGGCACGCGGTAACCACCTTCCCTGCGCACGCTCCCTCACTCCCGCACGGCCTGACGCCGTCCCGGGTGTGCCGTGGTGCGCGCTGAAGACCCTGCTCGCTCATCACCTCACCCCGGGGAAGGAGGGCACCACCCCATGAACCGCACCTCACGCACCGCCACCCACCGGCAGCGCCACACCTGCCCGCGCGTCACGCTGGCCCTGCACGACGGGATCGAGCACGCTTACCGCCTCGACGCCCCCGGCACCTGCCCGCACTCGGGCACCGCCAACAGCAAGGCCTCGGCGTGCGAACCGCGCGTGCACCTGGCATTCCTGCTGGCCCGCCAGGGCCACCAGGCCACCTGGCTCGCAGACTTCGCGGACCTCCCGCTGCCCGCCGCGCGCCGTCTGGCTCGCGCCGCAGCGCACTCGTCCGCCTGCTGACGCCCCGCCAGGACAGCCCGATTCATCAGCCCCCGGCCGAGTCATGCCCTCGTACGCCCATCGACTGCTCCACGGAAGTGAGTTGCCCATGGTCACCCTCGCCGCATTCCACATCCCGACCGCTCCCGGACGCCTGCGCACCACCCTCGCCGGGATCATCGGCCGCATCGCCTCCGGCCCGCTCGACAGCCCGGTCCTGCACGCCCTGCCTACCCAGAACCCGCCGGCCACCGGGCCGGTGCGGATGCAGGCCTGGCCCATCCCGGGTTGGCGGTCAGCGAGATCGACGACTTCGCGGCCCGCCTGGAGGAGCTCGGCGCGCTGGTGGTCTGGGACGAGAGCCTGCCACCGCGCCGCCGCTTCTACACCCAGGACCCGGTCGGCAACCTCCTGGAGTTCGTCGAGGCCACCCCATGAACACCCTGACATATCGCCAGAACCTGCCGGCCGATCAGAGGTAGGTCTCAGCACCTGGTTCGAGGCGGAACTCGGCATCGGCGGTGTCGAAGCCGCGGCGCGGCAGGTCGACGCCCCGCCCTCCGCGTCATGGCAGAAGGCCGCCGGTCACGGTCAGCGCGCCCAGCGGGTCGTAGCGTCGGTGGCCGGTTGCCCTCGCGGCGCGGTCTGACCCGGTAGTCCGTGTTCCGTGACGCGAGTTCAACTATCCGATGCAGAGTGGGAGTTCATCGAACCGTACCTGCCGGTAGGCGAGTACGGCCCGTACCCCGAACGGCTGCGCCAGCAGTTCGAGGGCGTGATATGGCACTTCAAGAGCGGCAGCCAGTGGCGTGAGACGCCCCGGAAGTTCGGTGCCTGGTCGACTGTCCACAACCGCTTCCGGCAGTGGAGCTCCTCCTCGCAGTGTCGCCGGATGCGGAAGGTGTACCTAGCACCACCATCAAGTCGGATAGGAGCGCTACTGCCTCGGGCGCGCCCGAACGACATGCTGATGTTGTGCCCGAGGGGCGGGCACGGGAGGGAGTCAGGTGTCATGGCGAGCACCCAGCTGACCGGCGTTCATTCGCTCGGTCCGGTCCGCGTGGACGCCGGTTCGGGCTCCGGTGTCCCGCGGATCCTTCCGAAGGCCGCGGCTGCTTCGACGTTCCCCCTGCTGCTTCGCCGGGCGGCCACGGTCCTCACCGTGCTCGGGCTGGCGATGATTCCCTGGCTGGTCTTCCTGCGCACCGGGCTGCCGGCCACCGCTCAGGCCTCGCACTGGGCCTGGACGTGGACGGGTCTGGACAGCTTTGAGGCGCTCGGCCTGCTCTCCACCGGACTGCTCCTCAGGCGCGGCGACTGCCGGGCCTGCCTGACCTCCGCCGCGACCTCGGCCCTGCTGCTGGTCGACGCCTGGTTCGACACCATGACGGCTGCCCCGGGTTCGGACTTCAAGCTGGCGGTGCTGATGGCGGTCTTCGCCGAGTTGCCGCTGGCAATGGCCTGCGCGGTTCTCGCGACCCGGGCCTTCCCTCGGCCGGGCCACTGAGCGGAAGAGCTCGTGACGTGATCGGCGCTTGCGGTCCGGTCCGTTTCGGGAAGTCCCCGGCCTGCCGCAACGGCGGTCCACGGGTGGTTCGTTCGGCCCGCTCGGGTCGACTGCCGACAGAGTCGGCGCTGGCGCAAGCAGATTGCACACAAACACAACTGATTGACCATCAGAGCTGCTTCGATGGCCCAATCGGACATTTGGGGAGAAATTATGAGGCATTCGCGGGTATTGATCGGCGCGGGCGCTGCCGCCACCGTCGCCACCTGGTGGTTCACCGACTCCGCGCCGTACCCGTACTCTCAGCGCTGGCTGCTCGACCTGCCGCTGCCGTTCCTGACTCTGAAGCGTCTGGACCACGTGCTGCAGGCCCGGGAGGGCGAGAGGATCCTGGAGATAGGCCCCGGAACCGGCCTGCAGTCGCTGCACGTCGCACCGCAGCTGGGCCCGAGCGGCCAGCTGGACATCGTGGACATCCAGCAGGAGATGCTCGACCACGTGGGCCGCCGGGCCAAGGAGCAGGGCGTCGACAACATCGTGCCGAACTGCGCCGACGCACATGAACTTGCTTTTGCGGATGGCTCGTTCGATGCGGCTTATCTGGTGACGGCGCTGGGCGAGATCCCGGATCCGGCGCGTACGCTGGCCGAGCTGCGCCGGGTGCTGAAGCCGTTCGGGCGGCTGGTGGTCGGCGAGTTCTTCGACCGGCATCAGATCCGGCCCTCCTCGCTGATCAGCCTGGCGGAGGGAGCCGGGCTGCGGGTCGCCCGGCTGTACGGTCCGCCGTTCGCGTACTACGCGGTGCTGCGTCCGATCGACGCCTGACGCCGCTCGGGCGGTTCCAGCGCGTGCCGAGGAAGGCGATCCGCTCCTCGGCGTCCATCAGTGGGCCCTGGGGCTGCCGTCGGCCTGGCGCCGCAGCGCTGTGGGCAGGGCAAAGGAGGCGAACACCTGCGGCTGGAGGAAGGTCGCGATTTCGGCGACCGCGCCGTCCTGGACCCGGAGCACCCCGATCCCGAACGGTTCGTGCGTCGGCTTGCCGGGCGCGCGCCGGTACATCGCGAAGGCGGGCTGGCGATTGGCCGCCGTGGGCAG
>NZ_JARZAI010000051.1 GCF_029893355.1 Kitasatospora sp. MAA4 | reverse complement strand
GCTCCCGGCTCCCGGCTCCCGGCTCCCGGCTCCCGGCTCCCGGCTCCCGGCTCCCGGCTCCCGGCTCCCGGCTCCCGGCTCCCGGCTCCCGGCTCAACTGTTTATTGTACCCAGCACCGTGAGGCGAACCGATAAGCGGCGAAAGGAGGTTGTGCAGGTCTCCGCCGCGGCTCGCGGAAATCGCGGCATCGAACCGTGTCGACTTCGCCTGCTCCCACGGGATGAAGTTCATCCCCCGCGCAGTGATGAACTCCCGTGTCCCTGCGTCGAGTACGGACGAGCCGGTGCAGGTGAAGACGACGTGAACCCGCGGGTCACCCTCGAACACCGTGAGCAGCTCAAGAAGTCTGGTGGCCGCAGTCACATTGTGGATGACACCAAGAACTATGCGCTCAAAGGGGACTGTCAGCCACGGGTGGTTCTTCTCGCCTATGGGCATGGGGGTGCGCCGCTGTCCCCACACCGGCTCACCTCATGCTCTCTGCTCTGGCCCTGGCCCGGCTCGCGCCGCGTCCTGCGCAGGATAGCCGAGCCCAGGGGGAGCCTTCGCGCCCGCTCGAACCCTCACCGGACCCACGGACGCGCGCCCGCCCGGCCCGGGAGCTGCGGACGACCTGTCAGTCCGCGATGGCAGCATCGCAGCATCGCAGCAGGACGAGAGGAGGGGAACGCGATGAGCTTCCTGGGGATGTGGTGCCTGGTGCCGATGAAGGCCGATGTCATCATGCAGTACACGCCCGACCTTCAACCGGCCATCGAGGACGAAGCGGCGCACCCCTCCTCCAGGGACCTCCTCCAGTGGTGGCAGGAAGTGGGAAGCACCGAGGCGTCCCGGCACCAGTTCGTCGAGTCCGCCGCCCCGTCCGCGCTGGACGAGCGGATCTGTCTCGTTTACGAGGCATGGAAGCACGGCCGCGACGAATCCCTTCCGTATCTCGCCGTCTCTTCCCGTAACTCCTATCCGGCGGCCGCGATGGCCTTCGCCCTCGGCCCTGAGCGGTTCGCCCACCTGCCCGGCTGGATCGGGGACCTCATCCTCACCCCCGACCAGGTCCGCCGGAGCCTCCCCGCGATCGAGCGCGCCTTCACCTGGAGTATCCAGAGCCGACGCCAAGCCGAGCGACTCCTGGCCGCCGCCCTCCGCGACGAGGGCGACCCGGCCGATGTCGACGCGCTCCTCGACGGAGTCCCCCCGGTGTGGCGTGCCGCGGCAGAGGCCGACCGGGGGCTGCTGGGGGCGCAGTTCATCCCCTGAGCCACCGCCCCCGACGACCGATGCTCCGCCTTCAGGCGCGCTACTGCAGGAGGTAGGTGGCGTCGCGGCACTCGACGAGCTGCCAGGCCCACAGCGCGGGGTCGGCCAGTGCGGCGCCCGCTTCGCGCCGGACGTTCTCCGCGGTGAGCCCTTCCGTGTGGGCTACCAGGATCGCGATCTCGCCGACGGCCACTCTCAGATCGCTTTGCCAGGTGGCGGGGAGGAGGCTGAGGAGGCGGGCCGCGGTGATCGGTGCCTGCGGACGGGATTCGGCGTGGCTGGTGCGGAACACCAGTTCCACGCAGCGTACTTCCGTCGCGGGACCGGGCTGGGTGGGCGATGTCGGGACGTACTGTCCCATGGCGCGGCTCCTTCGGGAGGACATGGATGCGCGGTGTGTTCGGGGTCCGCTGTCCCGTGCCGGCCGAGGTGCGTGGGTGAGCGCGAGGGTGGCCACGGCCATGGTCACTCGTTCCTTTCCTGGTCAGTGCCGGTATCTTTCCTCCGGCACCGAGAAATCTGCCAGGTCAGCGACCCTCGAAGGGGCGTTTACGGGCCCACCAAGCTGCAACGGCTGTGCAGTTTCCTGCAGCCCTCGCCGGCTCCCGACCGGCGCGCCCGTTTCTCTACAGCCAGCCGCGTTCGGCGGCCACCCGCGCTGCCTCGATCCGGTTGGCCGTGCCGGTCTTCGCGATCGCCGACGACAGGTAGTTGCGGATGGTGCCCGGCGACAGGTGCAGCAGACGGGCCACCTCGCTGAGCGTGGTCCCGTCCGCGGCGGTCCGCAGCACGTTGATCTCGCGGGGCAGCAGCGGGTTGGGGCCGCCTTCCATGGCCTCGGCGGCCAGTTGCGGATCGACGATCCGCTCCCCGCGGCGGGCCCTGCGGATCGCGTCAGCCAGCTCGAACACCGGAGTGTCCTTGCTCAGGAATCCGGCGGCTCCCTCGCGGAAGGCGCGCAGCAGGTATCCGGGACGCCCGAAGGTGGTCAGGATCAGCACCGTCACCCCGGGGATCGCGGAGCGCAGCTCTCCGGTGGCGGTCAGTCCGTCGCCGCCGGGCAGTTCGATATCCATCAGGACCACGTCCGGGCGGCACACCCTGGCCGCGGCCAGGACCTGGTCGGCCCGGACCACCTCGGCGACCACCTCGAAGTCGGGCTCGAGGTCGATCAGCGCGGCCAGAGCGCCGAGGACGACCTCCTGATCCTCGACGATCATGATGCGCAGGGATCTCTGCGCAGCGTCGTCGTCGCTCATGCCGCGACCTGGCACGGGAGCTCGACCTCGACCAGGAAGCCGCCCCGGGGATGCCGCGCCGCTCGCGCCCGTCCGCCGGCCAGAGCGGCACGCTCGCGCATCCCGGCCAGGCCGGATCCCTGAGGGTGGGAACCGATCCGCGCCGCTGTCCCGTTGTCGTGGATGCGCATGAGCGCCGTCCCCTCCTGCTGTTCGATGGTGATCTCGACCCGCGTCGCACGACTGTGCCGCAGCACGTTGGTGACCGCCTCCCGCAACGCCCACGCGAAGACGTCCCCGACGTGGCCGGGCAGTGGTGCCAGTACCTCAGGCAGCAGCGGCGTCACACCGGCGGCGGTCAGCACGGCCCGGGCCTGCGCCAGTTCGTCTGCGACCTCCGCCCTACGGTAGCCGCGCACCGCGTGACGCACGTCGACCAGCAGGCGCCGGGACAGCGCCATCAGTTCTGCCAGCTGCGCGCCGGCCGCACCGGACCGCTGCGCTCCCGGCTCCAGGAGCCGGTCCGCCAGCTGAGCCTTCAGCGTGATCGCCGACAGGCTGTGGCCGACCAGGTCGTGCAGGTCCCGGGCGAACCGCAGCCGCTCCTGGGCGACCGCGGTGGCGGCCGCGTCCGCGCAGGCCCGGACAACACGGGCTTCGACGCGCCGGCGCCACACCAACTCCCGGTGCGCGAGCGCGCCCAGCGCCCCCGCCGCCGTGACGGCGACGGCAGCAGGGGCGGCCTGGACGAACGAGGCCGCCCAGCAGACCGGCGTCACTGCCCCGAACGTCCACGCGCCCGCCCGGACACACGACAGTGCGGGTAGCAGACCTGGTCTGCTACCCGCACCACGGCTGTTCCCCACCTGCCCCCTCCTTCGTCGCCGGCGGGGGCGGCCGATCCGTCGTTGCCGGCTACCCGGCGCTCACGCCCCACCGCGCCCGCCACAGCAGCCATGCTGCGGCGCCCGCCAGGACAGCGAAGACGATCAAGACAACTCCGTCAAGTTCGGACGGCGTCCCGCCCAGGACGAGTGACCAGCCCAGCGACCCCAGCCGGTAGCTGGGCAGGACCTGCGCGACCTCGCGCAGCGCGCTGGGGAACACCGACACCGGCAGCCACAGGCCGCCCAGCAGAGCCAGCACCAGGTGCGCGCCGCTGGTGACGGGGTAGCTGTTCTCCGGTGTGAGCACCTGACCCAGCATGATGCCCAGCGCCGCGAACGGCAGGCAGCCCGCCCACAGCAGCGCGGCCAGCAGGGCCCAGCGGCCGGCCGACAGCGACACCCCGCCGCCCAGGCCCGCGACCGCCAGCTGGATGCCCAGCGCCAGCGCCGCCAGCGTCATCGCGACGGCCAGCTTCCCGGCCAGCCACTGCCCCCCGGACAGCCGCAGCAGCCGCAGCTGCCGCGCCCACCCGGTGGCGCGCTCGTTGACCAGCGTCGGCGAGAGGTTGCCCAGCACCGAGCCGATCGCGCCGAAGCACGCCATCGACACCATGTACAGCGCCGACCAGTGCTCGCGCGCGGACGCGGAGGTGCCGGGCGGCGCCGGCATCGCCTTGGTGAACACCAGGTAGAACAGCGTCGGCATGACCAGCCCGAACACGTAGTAGCGCCGGTTGCGCAGAGCACGCCCGAACTCGAAGCGCAGGAAGTCGGACATCAGGCCGCCTCCTCCGTCAGAGCCAGGTAGGCCTCGTTCATGTCGGCGCCCAGCGCACGCAGCGCCTGGGGAGTGCCGTCGAACGCGACGCCTCCGCCGCGCAGCACCACGACCCGGTCCGCGTGGCGCTCCGCCTCCTCCAGCAGGTGCGTGGTGAACAGCACACTGCGGCCTGCGGTGACCTCGTGCAGGGTGCGCCAGAAGTCTCGGCGCGCCTGAGGGTCCAGCGCCGCGGTCGGCTCGTCCAGGATCAGCAGGTCCGGGTCGCCGGCCAGCGCCAGCGCGAAGCGGACCCGCTGCTGCTGTCCGCCGGAGAGCCTGTCGGCCCGGCGGTTGCGCAGGTCCTTGAGACCGGTTCGGGCGAGCAACTCCTCCAGGCCGATCCGGTGCCCCTGCACGGCCACCGCGAAGCGCAGCAGCGAGGCCACCGTCGTGGCCTGCGGCAGCCCGGCGCTCTGCAGCAGGGCCCCCGTCAGACCGCCCTCGACGGCCTCGCGCGCAGGCCGTCCGAGGACGAGAGCCTCGCCCTCGTTCGTGGGCCGCAGACCGAGCATCACATCGATCAGGGTGGACTTGCCGGCGCCGTTGGGACCCAGCAGGGCCACCACCTCACCGGTACGGACCATCAGGTCCAGGCCGGCGACGACAGGTCGCTCCAGCCCCTTCGGATGGACCGTCACATTCCTCAGCTCGACGGCGAACAGAGGCCTCGCGGCCGACGCGGGCGCGCCCGGCGGGAGGGGGGAGAGGGGTTCTTTGGGCATGCAGACGAAGGTACGAACTCTGTTCGCAGGAACACACTGAGTTAGGTAAGACGATCGCGATGACTATTGTCATACCTACGTAGATCAAGAGGATCACCCTGATCACCGACAAGAGCCCAGCTCGGGCACGGTGACGGATCCACTGCACGGGGGAGCAAAGAGGAGAATGGATCTCTCCGGACTGGGCGTTTCCGCGTACGAGGAAACCGTCTACCGGTTCTTTCTGCGCCGGCCGCGCACCGACGCCGCATCAGCCTGCGAGGCACTCGGCGCCGGCGGGCACCGAGCCGACCGAGAAGCGGTCGACGACGCGATCGCCCGCCTCGAGAAGCACCGCCTCATCCACCGCGGGCCGGACGCGGCCATCACCGCCGTCGACCCCGCCATCGGCATCGAGCGCATGATCGAGGAACAGGTCAACAGCCTCAACGACTCGCTCCGCCGCACCCTCGCGACCAGAAACGCGATCGCGGCCCTCACCGAGGACTACAACCGGGGCGGCACCCAGGCGATGCCCCTGGAGATCGAGCGCATCGAAGGCCTGCCCCAGATCCGGGCCCGCATGGACGACCTGGCCTTCTTCGCCCGCGACGAGATCATGGCCCTCCAGCCTGGAGGCGCCTACCTGCCCGACACGATCGAAGCCGCACGCCCCGTGGACGTGCGCCTGCTACGGCGCGGCCTCACCATGCGCACCATCGTGGAGGCGGCCGCCGTCGAAGACCCGCTGACGGCCGCCTACCTGAACGAGCTCACCAGGATCGGTGCGCGCGTCCGGGTGGCGGCCGCTCCGATGGAACGACTCCTGATCTTCGACCGCAGCATCGCCGTCGTCCCCATCGACCCCGTGACCTCCGCCCGCGGCGCCCTCGTCGTCCGACAGGCCGGCCTCGTCACCAACATGATCGGCCTGTTCGAGAGCACCTGGGCCAACGCCCGCGACCTCGCCGACGTCGTCTCCTCGGAGACCGCCGAAGCCCCGCTCACCAGTACCGAACGACAAGTCCTCGCGATCTTGACCCGCGTCGACAAGGACGAGATCGGAGCCCGCGAGATGGGTGTGTCCCTGCGGACCTTCCGCGGCCATGTCGCCGGCGTGATGGTGCGCTTGGAGGCGTCCAACCGCTTCCAGGCCGCCCTCCTGGCCAAGGAACGCGGCTGGCTGTAACAGGCTCAGGCACGGTCCAGCGACGCCTCCAACACCGACCCCACGCCCGCCTTCGGCTTCGGACGCGGCCTCGGCGCGAAGGGCGCCGCATCGTCGAGCCCGGCGCACTGGAGCTGCGGATCTCCGCCTCCAGCACCTGGCTAGCTCAGCGTCTTCAGCGCGGCCGCGTCGTACGGCTTCATCTCCTCGAACCGGTCGCCCAGGACCTTCGCCGCCCACTGCGGGTCCTGGAGCAGGGCTCGGCCGACGGCGACCATGTCGAACTCGTCGCGCTCCATGCGGTCGAGGAGGTTGTCGATGCCACGGACCGGGGCGCCCTCGCCACTGAATCCGCGGATGAAGTCGCCGTCGAGGCCGACCGAGCCGACGGTGATGGTGGGCCTGTCGGTGAGCTTCCTGGTCCAGCCCGCCAGGTTCAGGTCCGAGTCCTCGAACTCCGGGAGCCAGTAGCGGCGGGTGGAGGCATGGAAGGCGTCGACGCCGGCCGCGGTGAGCGGGGCCAGGATCGCCTCCAGCTCCTGCGGGCTCTCGGCGAGCCTCGCGTCGTAGGCCTCCTGCTTCCACTGCGAGTAGCGGAAGATCACCGGGAAGTCGGGCGAGACGCTCTCGCGGACCGTGGCCACGATCTCGGCGGCGAACTTCGTACGGGCCACGGGGTCCCCGCCGTAGGCGTCGGTGCGGCGGTTCGTCCCCGCCCACAGGAACTGGTCGAGGAGGTAGCCGTGCGCGCCGTGCAGTTCGATGCCGTCGAAGCCGATGCGCTCGGCGGCCGCTGCGGCCTCGGCGAAGGCGCCGATGACGTCGTCCAGGTCGCTCCGGGTCATCGCCCTGCCCGTGCCCTCGGTGCCGTCGACGCGGATGCCGGAGGGGCCGACGGCGGGGGCGTCGGCGTAGGGCGGCTCACCCTGCTTGCGCACCATGCCGATGTGCCACAGCTGCGGCACGATCGTGCCGCCGGCCGCGTGAACGGCCTCGGCTACCTGCGCCCACCCCGCCAGCTGCTCCTCACCGTGGAACCGCGGCACACGGTTGCTCTGCCCGGCCGACTCGTGCCCGACGTAGGTCCCCTCGGTGACGACCAGGCCCACACCGGCGGCGGCACGACGGGCGTAGTACGACCGCACGTCCTCGCCGGGGACGCCGCCCGGGGAGAACAGGCGCGTCATCGGCGCCATCACGATGCGGTTCGGGACGGTCAGGCCGTTGATCGCCAGGGGCCGGGACAGGATCGCGGCCGCGCGGGAGGTGGAAGACGCAGTGACGGTCATAGGTTCGGTTCCTCGTAGCTGCCAGAGGTATGTGCACGTGCATTGAAATGCGTGCAGACTCTACCCCGGCAAAGCTTTATCTGTCGATATTTGACAGACCAAAGCATCTCTCGGCATGGTTGCTCCCGCCTGTGCCCCGCAGCGGTCGGTACCCGGAGCGGCCGGCGCCGCCCCGGGAACCGACCCGCGGCCCCGGACTGGCGGAGCCGAGGGTGATCTGATCAAGGGTCGGGCGGGAAGCTGCCATTGCTGGTTGGCGTATCCGGAGCACTCCCAGATCGGGGCTCGGGTGCCGGGGATGGTGGACCACGGCAAGCTCGTCACGGTCAGCCGGTGGTGAGCTGTTCGGGGTTGATGGGGTGCGGGGTGCCGGCCGGCGGGGAGGAGGTCCTGCCGGGGGTGTGCGGGCTCGGCTCACGTTCGCTTTCGGTTGGTGCGGGTGTCCGGTCCGCCGTGGGAGGTTGGCGGACCGGGCGTGGGAGCGGTTGGGGAGTGTCAGGAGGTGGTCAGTGCGGTGTCGTCGAGTGCGAAGCTGGTCAGCTGCGGGGAGTTGTCCTCGGTGCCGACGAACTGCACGGTGACGGTCTGGCCGGTCCAGGTGCTCAGGTCGAAGGTGTCCTGCTGGTATCCCTTGTGGGCGTTGAGGTTGGAGTAGGTGGCCAGGGTGGTGGTGCCGGCGCTGGCGACGACCTGGACCTTGAGGGTGTCCGCTGCCTGCCGGGTGTGTTTGGCGGTTTCGATGTGCATCCAGGTGGAGAGGGTGGCTTTGGTGCAGCCGGTGGGGATGGTGACGCTCTGGCGCAGGGTGTCGGTGGCGGCGTGGCCGTAGCCGTCCAGCCAGGCGTCCCAGCTGCCCGAGTGGCTGGGTTGGTCGGACATCTGGTTGTTGAGGACGCCGGGGGTGGTTTTCCAGGGGGTGGTGTCGGTGCCGTTCTCGAAGCCCGGGTCGCCGAGCTGTTGGCCTGCGGTGCAGGCGGCGGTGGCGGCGGTGACGGTCCAGGGGAAGGCGGTGGTGGCGGTGGTGTGGGTCTGGTCGGTGGCGGTGGCGGTGACGGTGACGTTCGAGGTGCCGGCGGTGGTGGGGGTGCCGGAGATCAGGCCGGTGGGGGAGATCGTCAGGCCGGTCGGCAGGCCGCTCGCGCGGTAGCTGACGCTCTGTGCGGCGGTGGAGTCGACGGCGGTGATCTGCAGCGAGACCGGGGTGCCGGCGGTGGTGACCTGCTTGCCGGGGCTGGTGACCGTCACGCCGTTGCCGGGCGGCGTGGTGCCGCCGCCGCCCGTGCTGCTGCCTCCGCCGCCCGTGCTGCTGCCTCCGCCGGTGCTGCCGCCGGTGGTGGTTGCGGTGGCCGTGAAGGCGGTGGTGCCGTTGGGGGTGCCGAGGCCGGTGGGGCCGTCGTAGCCGGGGCCTGCGGTGCACAGGTACTGCGGGGAGCAGGAGGCGGTGGCGCCGGTGGTGACGTCGTTGAGCGCGCTGGTGTGGGCGTAGGGGTAGGCGGCTGGGGTGGTGCCGGCGGCCGGGGTGCCGGCCAGGGCGTAGAGCGCGGCGATGATGGGGGAGGAGGCGGAGGTTCCGCCGAAGACGTTCCAGCCGCCGTTGCCGTTGAAGGTGGCGTAGATGGCGACGCCGGTGGCCGGGTCGGCGACGGCCGACACGTCCCCGACGGTGCGCTTGGCGCAGCCGCTGTCGCTCTGCCAGGACGGCTTGGGGTCGTAGGCGGAGCAGCCGGAGCCCGCGCCCTCGGAGGGGGAGGTGGACCAGACCGCCTCGCTCCAGCCGCGCGTGTTGTTCGTCTGGCTCAGGGAGGTGCCGCCGACGGCGGTCACGTACTGGGAGGCGGCCGGGTACTCGACGCCGTATCCGCTGTCCCCGGTGGAGGCGGTGATCGCGACTCCGGGGTGGTTGTAGTACTGGGTGTCCTCGCTGGTCTGGCCCACTCCCTCGGGGCCGCCGTAGCTGTTGGACACGAACTTGGCGCCGAGTTTGACGGCCGTGTTCACCGCGGTGCCCAGGTCGCTGCTGCTCTCGGAGTTCGCCTCGACCAGCAGGACATGGCAGTTGGGGCAGATCGCCGAGACCATGTCGATGTCCAGCGACTCCTCGCCGGTCCAGTCGTCATTGGCCGGGGCGGGTGCGGGCAGGCCCTGGCTCTGGCCGTCCTGGCTGACCTTGCTGAAGCAGCCGCCCGCGCTGGTGCAGGGGGGCAGGCCGAACTGGCTGCGGTAGACACCGAGGTCGCTCTCGGCGTTGGGGTCGTCGTAGGCGTCGACGATGGCGACGGTCTGGCCCTTGCCGCCCGAGGCGGCGGCGGAGGCCAGGTTGTAGGCGGACTGCAACTGGCCGGGGCCGTAGCCGCTGACGCTCGCTGCGGGCGCGGCGTTGGCGCGGGCAGTTTGCGGCCTGACGTCGGTGCGGACCAGGGCGTTGCACGAGTAGTGCCCGGGGGAGGCGGGCGGGCAGGCCTGCCGGTAGTGCTGCGCGGTGGCCGCGTCCCGGTGCACGGAGGGCCCGGTGGTCGCCGCGTCGGCGGCGCTGAGCGCGACGGCGCCACCGGCGAGCAGGGCGGCTATGGACGTGCCCACCGCGGCCACGCGGACCCGGCGCTTGAGGCCGGAGCGCCGGTGGGAGCGCTGCGGAGTTCGGGGGTGGGAATGTGACACGTAAGTCTCCTGACGGACGAACAGAACGGCGGGCGTCGGCTGGTGCGCGACGCGGCGGCGCCGTTCCGCAGCGCGCAGAGGCGCGAGGCGGGTTACGGCCCTGCGCCCTCCGCCGCTGGATCATTGGCCGGTTCGCCCCGATCATAGGGATGCCAAAACGGTCAAAAAACGCATAGTGGGCATCCATAAAGAGCCATAAGGAAGCGCTCAGGCAGCGCTTCACTACGCCTGCCAGGTGACGGGAGCGGGGCCTGACCGGATGTCATCGCGACGTGGCGGGCCCGGCAGGGCGGGATCCGCCGGCAGGCGACCCGTCAGCAGGACTGCCGGCGCCGCACGGTTGGGCGGCCGCGGCGGACATCCGATGGTGGTCGGTGTCGGCTCCTGTTCGCTCACCCGCACCGCGCCGTCGTTCCGCTGCGCTTGGTGTTCGGGCGGGTTCTCGTGTGGCGGGTCGCGGTGCCGGGTGGCGTGGTCGGCCGCCGAGCACTGTGGCGGGCGTCACACATCTGGTTGTGACCGAACCGCCTGCCCGGCCCGTCTCCAGCAGTTGATCGGCCACGGCCGTCGGGGGGAACCAGGGGCAGCCCGTACGCGGGTTCGTCGGTGTCCCCCCGGCTGTTGAGGGACCGTCCGTAGCGCGGGGTCGACTTGCTCGATCGAGTGACCCCCTTTGGGAAGAAGGAGCCTGTGTGGCGATCCACCGCCGTCCGAAGCAGCCGAGCTATGCCCGGGTGGTCGTCCTCACTGCCGCTGCTGCGGCCGCGGTTGCGTTGTCCGGGCAGGGCGCGTGGGCCGACCCGGCGCCGTCCGTCGGTGACGTCAAGGCGCAGATGGACGGCCTGAACTCGCAGGCGGAGCGGGCCACCGAGCTGTACGACGGTGCCAAGGAGAAGGCGGACGGGTTGCGTCGGCGGGCCGCCGGGCTCCAGGACGAGGTGGCCCGTACCCAGGCGCAGGTGGACCGGCTGGAGGAGGGGCTGGCCTCGGTGGCCGGTCAGCAGTACATGCAGGACGGTCTCGACCCGTCGGTGCAGTTGATGCTCAGCGCCGACCCGTCCGGATACCTCGATCGGGCCACCACCCAGCATGAGGCGAGCGTCAGCGAGGCCGGGGCGCTGAAGGCCCTGCAGCAGAGCGAGCGGACCCTGAACCAGCAGAAGCAGGACGCCGCGGCCGCTCTCGCCCAGCTGGACAGCACCACCACCGCGCTGAACGGCGCCAAGGCTCAGGTGCAGGCCAAGCTCCAGCAGTCGCAGTCGCTGCTGAACTCCCTCACCGCAGGTCAGCGGGCCGCACTGCTGGCGGCCCAGCAGGATGCCGAGGGCGGCGAGGCCTCCCGCGGCAGTACCCGGGCCGACCTCGCCTCCCTGCCCCAGGCCTCGGGCCAGGCGGGTGTCGCGGTGCAGGCGGCGCTGAGCCGGCTCGGCGACCCCTACCTCTGGGGCGCCGGCGGCCCGAGCGCCTTCGACTGCTCGGGCCTGACGCAGTGGGCCTACGGGCAGGCCGGCATCCAGCTGCCGCGCACGTCCCAGGAGCAGGCCACGGTGGGCATCGCGGTGCCGGGTCTGGCGCAGGCCCGGCCCGGTGACCTGGTGATCTACAACGCCGAGGACGGCCCCGAGGGCCACGTGGGCCTGTACATCGGCAACGGCCAGGTGGTGCACGCGCCGCACGCCGGCGCCGTGGTGCGGATCATGCAGGCCAACGCGATGTCCATCGCCACCATCCGCCGGGTCTGACCCCGCTGCCGCTGCCGACGAACCCGGCCATCGGCCCCGCCCCGGTGGCCGGGTCGTCCGACCCGCGGTCGACACGGCCGCCTCGGCCGGCCCGCTGCTGCTCCCGGCGATGACCGGCGCCTGCTTCCAGTGGCGCTGACACCTCCGCGACACCTCCGCTCGCATGTCCTGTGCGTTGCGTGCTGGTTGGCCGGGTGTTGCCGCATGGTGGGCCGGTGTCAGGAACTGTCAGGAACTCTGCCGAGGCCCTGGGTGCGCGGGGTGGCCGCCGGGCAGGCTAGTTTGCTCGGATGAGTCTTCTTGATGATGTGGCCGAGCGTGACGGCTGGCGGTGCTGGGTGTGCGACGAACCGGTGGACCCCGACAAGTCGGTGAACGACCTGCGGGGGCCCAGCGTCGACAGT
Source organism: Kitasatospora sp. MAA4 (assembly GCF_029893355.1). Classification (GTDB taxonomy): domain Bacteria; phylum Actinomycetota; class Actinomycetes; order Streptomycetales; family Streptomycetaceae; genus Kitasatospora. The sequence continues at coordinate 14,153 of NZ_JARZAI010000051.1, read as the reverse complement.
CGGACCACCGACCGCAAGGCCAAGGTCGCCGAGCGGCTCGCGCACCGCGGGTGCAACACCCGCAAGGGCGCGGTCAAGGTGGTCATCGCCTGGCCGGAGCGTCTGTACGTGGTCGAACCCGCGCCGCTGATCACTGTTGCCGGGAGGCTGGAGCGCAAGGGGGGCCGCGAGATGGTGGGGCGTTGTCCGACCAGGCAGGACGCCCAGGAGGCGGCGGATTGGCTGGTTGACCGGTTCTCCCGACTGGTACCGGGGCTGGCGGTGAGCGCCGACATCGAGGCGGGCGGCGGCCAGTTCCTCGTCATCCTGGCCACCGGCCGCCGCTGACACCCTGATCCCCCCGGACCGTGGCCCAGGCGAGTCGGCCCCCGCCTCGGCGTGGCCTGGCCGTCTCGACCCCGGTCCCGTGACTGACGAACCTGGCGAAGAGTCGTGTCCTGCCGGCTCGAGGCGCGGCCAACCGCCCCCGCTACGTCCTACTCCTCCGGCTCCCAGGCGCGGAGCAGGTCGAGCAGCCCTGCGTCTCCGTCAACGTGCAAGGAGTCGGCCGGGATACGGTCGTACAAGTAGATGACCAACTCACCGGCCGTGCCATGGATGGAGGCGCCGGCTGCGTCCGAGTCCTCGCCGGTCGCGGCAGTGGGCGCGGGGATGCGGGTGGAGCGTGCGCCGTCGCCGTCGACCGTGAGGCGCCAGGAGCGGCCCTCGGCGGTGTGGAAGTCGAAGGCCGTGGGCTTGTGCGGCCAGGCACTGGGCGTCGCGACGCAGGTGAACAGGAACTCCTCGACACCGTCGAGGGCGACCTCGGTCGGCAGCGGCTGCGCGGCGCCCCCGGTGAGCTGGGCGTCGTAGGTGTGCACCGCGCTCTCCTGGGCCCGGTGCCGGGCGACTGCGCCGGAGGTCCGCGGCGTCTGCAGGGCACTCCACCACGCCCAGCAGCCGGCGTCCGGGCCCGCCTCCCGCAGGGCGCTCAGCAGAAGCTGTGTCGACGCGGCCAGCCAGGCCAGCAGTGCCTCACGTTCCCGCGGCACTTCCAGAGCGGCGCGCGCAGCGGCGGCCTCGGCCGGGGGAGCATCGGCGGGCCCCGCACCGACGATGGCGGCCCAGAAACGGTCTCCCCCACCCAGGTGCTTCACCAGATCGAACAGCGTCCACTCGGGGCAGCTCGGCACCTGTGCGTCGAGACTGGGCGCGGCGGCGACCGCGGCGCGGAAGGCGGTCGACCGTTCGTCGATCAGTCGCAGCAGGTCAGGGAACTCAAGATTCTTTTCCACGCCGGATGTCTATCACCGTGCTCCGGTGATCGGACAGCGATTTTCACGGTCGCCGCCGGTTGGCCATTGCGGACGTCCTCGCCTCCCACCGCTCGGGTGACAAGCTGCGCACCTGCCCAAACTGCGAAACTGCCCCCAGTGCGCCAAGGAGTTCACCACCGACCTGAGCCGGAAGCGGAAGCCCTGCTCGCGCGAGTGCCGCACCGCGTCCCGCCGCAGCGAGACCAACATGGAGACCCGGACCGGCCCGGTCTGCGACAACCCGTTCCAGGCAGCTCGACCTCACGGACCTGGTGGGTGTGCGGCGGCGGGTTGGAGATCCTCGACCAGGGCGGGTGCGACTTTGCGATGGGCGAGCAGCGCCCGGCCGGCACCCGCATCGCGCTGCGGGCCCGCTGGTTCGTGGTTGCCGCGGAAGGGGGCGGCCGGCCGGGCAGCTGAGCGCCTGCCGGGAGCGGTCTGCCGTGCCTTCGGGGCCCTGCTGGAGCTGGCCCGGAGCTTTGGCCGTCCGCCGTCCCGCCCCTGGTGCCGTTCGGGATCCGTGCCGCCCACGGTCGCGGACCGAGGGAGTCGGCTGCTGCCCTGCCGCGTCGGGAGCTGCGCACCGGAGCGGTCGCGGTGCTCGGGCCGCGTGAACACCCGCGCCGCGGGAGACCGGGGCCTGCTGGTGCTCCCGCTGCCTGCCCCGAACCGTTTCCCGGTGGCAGGCGCGGCCGCCGCTTCGCCGGCGTCCCGCGCTGCCGAGCGGCCCGTCCGCGCCGCCGCCGGCGCCCCGACCGCCCGCACGGCCCCGCCGGACCGTGGCTGCCGCAGCGGGGTGGTGGCCGACGATCGGGGTGTGGGCCCTGGGTGGTACCGGCGAGCGCTGGCGGTCTGCGCTGGGCTACCCTGCCCCTTCGTGGACGATCACCCCGAGCCCTCGACCGTGCGCCTCTTCGTGGCGCTGGCTCCGCCCGACGGCGCCAAGGACGAACTGGCCCGCGCCCTGCAGCCCGCCTACGCCGTGTATCCGCGGCTGCGGTGGAACCGGATCGAGGACTGGCACATCACCCTGGCCTTCCTCGGCGAACTGCCCTCCGCGGCCGTGCCGCTGCTGCGCTGCGCGCTGGCCGATGCGGCTGCGTCGCACCCGGCCCTGCAGTTGGGCCTGCGGGGCGGCGGCCACTTCGACCAGCGACTGCTGTGGAGCGGGATCGAGGGGGACCTGGAGGGGCTGCATCTGCTCGCCGCCGGCGTCCGGGAGCTGGTCAGGTCCTGCGGGATCGAGTTCAGGGACCGCTCGCTGCACCCCCATCTGACGCTGGCACGCGCGCGCCGCGACGATCCCACCAGCGTGCCGCAGGCCGCAGCCGGGCTCACCGGGTTCGTGGGCCGGCGCTGGTGGACGGAGCGTCTCCACCTTGTCGGCAGCAACATCGGCCGTGGCCCCGGGCCGATCCGCTATCGCGACATCGAGGCGTGGCCACTGGCCGCCCCCGTCCGGGCCGGGGGCGGCGGCGCTCTCACCGAGCCGTAGCCGGCGGGCGAGTGCCTGCGCCGGCGGGTGGGTGGTCGTGTGGCGGCCCGTTGGTGACGCAACCCCGTTTCGGGCCGGGTGTGCTGTCCTCGGTTCGTGGTCCCCGCCCGGGTCCGGCTGGAGCGGGTTGCTCCTCTCCACAGCGGCGCGGCCGTTCCCCGGGCAACGGGGTGGGGCGGGCAGCCCGCTCGGCCTGCGAGTACACCTTTGCCCGGAGCCCGTGCGGGCGCGCCCTCGTTTCGCGGGTTGCACGGAAGTCCGCGTGCGGCGGAAGCCGGGCCCGACCGGCTGGAGTTCCCGGGGTGCGTGGTCGCCCGTGCCGCGGGGGAGTTGGGCCTGCTGGTGCTCCCGCTGCCGTCCAGGCGGCAGGCGCTGCCGCCGCGCGGTGAGCTCGTCCCAGCCCAGCCCAGCCCAGCCCAGCCCAGCCCAGCCCAGCCCAGCCCAGCCCAGCTCGTCCCTGCCCTGCCCTGCCCGTCCCGTCCCGGCTCTCTCGCGTCGCTCCCGGTAGCTGCCGTGAGCTGTGTCCCGGCCGCGCCGCGATCCACCAGCCCCGCGATCCAGCAGCGCTCGCGGGACGCATGCGAGGCGACCGGTCGCCAGGGCGGCGCACCGCCGGCCTGCCGGAACCGGGCGCAGTCGAGGTGCCGCGCGCGTTGCCTGTCACGGCCGGCGGGTCCTTCAGCGGGAGCTTTCCCCGGTGATTGCGGATTCCAGTCCCAGCCGTCGTGCGAGTTCCTGTTCGCCGAGGGCGGTCAGGCGAAGTGCTCGGCTCTTGGGGGCACAGGTGACCCAGCGGGCTCGGGTGAAGGCGGTGAGCAGTTCGGCGCCGAGGGGGCCGGCGAGGTGGTGGCGCTGTTCGCCCCAGTCGAGGCAGAAGCGCAGCAGCGGCTCGCTCTGGTGGTTGCTCAGTTGTTCCTCGGACAGGCCGAGTTCGGTGAGGACGGCGGCCGCGGCGCCGCCGAGGCGGTAGGGGTGCTGCGAGGTGGGGCTGATGGTGTCGGTGGCCGGGGTGAGGGCGCCCCGGTCGACGAGCGCTGCGGTGATGGCGGTGCCGAGCCGGCCGGCGATGTGGTCGTAGCAGACGCGGCCTCTGCGCAGGGCGGCGGCGCGGGTGTTCGCGCGCAGGGTGTTCGGTGTGGCCAGGCCTGGTGCGAGTGTGGCGAGGCTTTGGAGGATCTCCACGATCTGCGCATTGCCGAGCCGGTAGTACCGGTGCCGGCCGGACTGTTCGACGGTGATCATCCCGGCCGCGGTCAGCGCCGCGAGCTGCGCGCTGGCGGCCTGCCTGGTGACGCCGGCCTCGTCGGCGAGTGCGCCGGCCGCAAGGCTGCCCCCGCCGGTCAGCGCCATCAGGATGCGCGCCCGGGTGCCGTCGGCGAAGATCCTGGCCACGTGGGCCACATCGGGTTCGGCATCGCTGCGGGGCTCGGTCATGGGGTGGATTGTCGCGCGCCCTCGCTTCCACCGCCATGGAACTGTTTGCCTGCGAGCGTGCCCACCATGACCGAACGAACTCTCGATCGACCCGGCAGGCGAACCGCGCAGCAGAGACGGGTACTGGCCGCGACGGGCGTCAGTTACGTGATCGTCCTGCTGGACACCTCGATCGTCAACGTCGCGCTGAACGCCGTCGGCGGTTCGCTGGCGATCGGGATCGGGGGTCTGCAGTGGGTGGTGGACGCCTACACCCTCGCCTTCGCCGCATTCCTGCTCACGGGTGGGACGCTGGGTGACCGGTGGGGTGTGCGGCGCACGTATCTGGCGGGCCTGCTGGTGTTCACCGCCGCCTCGGCCGGCTGCGGCCTGGCGGGCGCCCTGCCCGTACTGATCGCCGCACGGGTCGGCCAGGGCCTGGGCGCCGCGCTGCTCGTTCCCGCCGCACTCGCACTGATCAACCACGCCCACCCCCAGCCGGCGCAGCGGGCCAGGGCGGTGGGAGTCTGGATGGCGCTGGGCGGCGCCGCCATGGCGGCGGGGCCGCTGGTGGGGGGAGGGCTGGTGGCGGCGTTCGGCTGGCGCAGCGTCTTCTTCGTCAACGTGCCGATAGGCCTGGCCGGTCTTGTGTTGGCCCGGCGCGTCGGCGACCCGCCACCGGCGCCTGTGCGGCGCCGGGTGGATCTGGTCGGCCTGGGCAGTGGCGTTCTCGCGTTGGCCGCGCCCATGGGTGTCCTGATCGAGGGCCGGCGCCTGGGCTGGACCTCGCCGCCCGTCCTGGCGGGGGTCGCGCTCGGTGCGGCGGCAATCACGCTCTTCCTCCTCGCACAGTCGCGCTCCACACATCCGATGCTGCCGTTGTCGCTGTTCCGCAACCGGCTCTTCGCCGCATCGACGTATGCGTCCGCCACCTCGGCATTCGTCTTCTACGGGCTGCTGTTCGTCACCAGCCTCTACTTCCAGCAGGTCCGCGGCTGCTCACCCCTGCTGGCGGGCGCGGCGCTGCTGCCGATGACGGTGGCGGTCGCGCTCGGCGGCTACTGCTCCGACCGCATCGCCCGCCTCCTGGGCGCCCGCCGGTCCATGGGCGCGGCGTTCTTCGGCTACGCGGCGGGGGCCGGGGCGCTGCTCGCCTTCGGCCCGCGCTCGCCCTACCCCATGGCACTGGGACCTCTGGTGATCATCGGACTGGCCTGCGGTTTCATCTCCCCCGCCGCCACGGCACCCGCCCTCGCCACCGTCACCCGGGACCGCTCCGCCATCGCCGCGGCCGCGCTCAACTGCGCCCGCCAGAGCGGATCCACCGCCGGCGTCGCCGTCTTCGGGACCCTGGTGGCGACCCTGCGCCCGTTCGTCGACGGCCTGCGCGCAGCGCTCCTCGTCACCGCGGCCGCGTCCGTGATCGCAGCTCTCGTATGGCTGCTCGCCCTACCGGGCACGGCCGGTCCCGCGCCCGTGCCGGCGGGGGCGGCCTCCCCGACCGGCAGCGTCCGGTGATCGGAGCGAGGGCGACATGCGCGCAAACCGTCGCGGCGGCGGGGCGGCTGACGGATCCGCAGTCCCTGACGGCACCGTCGGCTCCCATCGCTCGGAGAAATTCTCCGGGGCCGGCGCTGTCCGACCGGCGCATTGTCCTGATGACCCTCTTCACCTGCGCGAACCGCCGCCGGCCACTGGCCGGGGACCTCAAGGAAGCACAGCCCTCGCGGGAGACCGAGGAGCGGTCCGGCCATCGGATCGCCCCTGCGAGGACGGCCCGAGGCGCCTGTGCGATCAGCCGTGACGCCGGCCTGGTCGTCCTGCATCCTGACGACGTGCCGGGAACGGCTCCGCACCCTGATTGTGGGCGCCGCAACGGATGCTGCGGACTTGGCGGACAGGACGGTCCCAATCTCGTCTGCGCAGGCGGTGGCGCCGAGGTCGCCACCGAAGAGTCGGACTGCTGGACTCGGCATCTGGTGGCGCGGACAGCGGCTGCGGTCGTCAGCGGGGCCGAGTCTCCATCGTGAACTCGTTGACTTTCGGTGCTGGCTTGGCGCAGCAGGATCCGTCATCACGCGTGACGGCATGATCGGGTGCGGGGTGTCTGCTTCCCAAGTTGCCGTGCTGCTGAACGGGTGACACCAGCGGACCAGCAACTTGGTGGGCCCTCTCGTGGTGCGTGGGCCGGTCGTCGGCATGGGCATGTGAGGCAGATCACTTGCCGTGGGGTGAATCTGAGGTGTCCTGGGCGGGGTGGGGGTTTCAGGTCGTTGACCAGGGGCGTTTCCTTGGGTGGCTGGTTGGTTACCCGGTGTTGGATTGTCACTTTGGGCTCTGCTTGATGATCGCTCTGTGATCTTTTTTGGTGCGCATCAGTGTGCGGGAGCCGAACTCACTTAACTGGACTGGTGAGGCACTGGGCCTCCTGGGGGTCTGCTGGCCCCGTGAGTGAAGTGAGGCGAGTTGAACGCCACTTGTGACGGTCGGACCCGGCAGCGTCGCCGGGCCCGTGCGGTCGGCGCGCGGATCCTGTCGGTCGGTCGGGCCGGTCGGGCCGGTCGGGTCGGTCGGGCCCGGTCCGGCTCGGTGTGTCCCCGCGCGGTGGGAGCGCGCCTGTGAGCGGCGAGGTGTTCTCCACCGGGACGGGGCCCGATGCGTGGAGCGACCGGGATGCCCCGCCGTGGCAGGCGGTCCATCACGGTGTGGCGCTGCCCATCGAGTTCGAGGCCCTCTACCTGGCCCAGAACGACACCTTCCTGCACTTCGCCGAGATCGAGCTCGGCGACAGTGGCACCGCCGTGCAGGTGATCACCGACGTCTTCCTCTACGTCCTCGTCACCTGGGACCAGATGCTGGCCGAGCCCAACTTCATGGAAGCCGCCTGGGAGGTGCTGCGCGCGGCGGTGGCCTACGAGAAGCGCCGCCGCCACCGCGACCAGAGCATCCAGGACGCCCCTTCGTTCTTCTGGAAGATGACCTTCGGCCACGCCATGGTCAGCAGCCGCGCGCAGTTCAGCCGCGAGCCGGACGAGCTGCGCCAGGCGATAGCCAAGCTCCCGCCCCGACAGTTCGACGTGATCGTGCTCAAGCATTTCATGGAGCGCAGCCGCGAGGACATCGCCTGGCTGCTGGGCATCAAGGCGGTGACGGTCGACCACCACCACCGGCGCGCACAGGCCCACCTGCGGGTCCTGCTGCGCAAGCCGCCCCTGCCGGCCCACGCCACCGCCACCGCCGCCGGCGCGGCCCGGACCGACGACATGGAGGAGACGGCGTGATCGAGGACGACAGCACGATCGAGGAGATGGACGTCGTCGACGCGGAGATGGACGCGCTCCTGGCCGCCGCCGCGGCCAGGATTGCGCGCCGCGCGCCGCAGCGCGACCACGCCGAGGGACTGCGCCGACTGACGGCCCAGTACACGGCCTTCCAGGTCGGGCTGTTCGAGAAGCCGGTCTGGTGGGAGGCGAAGGCCGCGGCCGGCGCCAAGCTCGAGTCGCTGGCCCGGTGGGTGATCAACCAGCCCGGAGCCATCGACAAGATGGTCGCCCTGTGCCGCGTGGACGTCTACGACGCCACCGACCGCGAGGGCGCCCTCGTCTTCGGCTGCATGCTGCAGCTGACCGGACACCCCGTCAGCGCGAGGTTCTGGTGGCAGTACGCGGCCGGCGCCGACGACCGCGTCGCGGCCTACTGCCTGTACCTGAGCGAGCTCCACCACGGCGAACTCAGCGCCGCCCAGGTCTGGTACGACCAGGCCACCTGCGGCAGGGGCACGGTCGACGAGGAGGTCCCCCGATCCCTGCCCTGCCTGGACACCTACCACGACCTGCTGATCCTGGTCGACGAGGACACGCCCCCCGCCCCCCGCACGCCCGGCGGCCACGACATCGACCTGCGCATCGCCGTCGAGCGCCTGGACTTCGGCACCGACGACGGCATCGCCTGCCGGCCCGACCAGCGCCTGGTCGACACCCTCTCCACCTTCACCGGCCGCGGCTGACCACCAGCAACCGCTGCTGCCCACCGGACGGTGCCGGCAGCGCCGCCCGCGCCCGCCCACGCCCGCCACTTCCGACAGAGGATGACGCCCACCGTGTCCAGTCCGATCAGCACCCTGCTCAACGCCGCCATGATGGCCGCCGTCTTCGGCGCCTGGTACGCCGTCGCCATCACCCTCATCGCCCTGGCCGCCGTCGCCGCCCGCACCCCCGAACGCCGACACGACGCACGTGACGTCCTCAAGATCCTGGTGCGCCGCAACACCCGCTGACCCGCCACCGGTGAGCACCGCGTCGGCAACCTCAGGACCACAACGTTGAAGGCCGGGCCCTGGTGATCGAGGGCCCGGCTGTCAACGTCTCCACGGGCAGGGACCGGAGCGGGGACGGTCGAGCCTGCCGGCCCTGCAACGGGTCGTCAGGTGGTCAGGGCGGGACGGTTGTCGATGACGATCCGGGTCGGCGGGCGCCCGTCGTCCCGCACGGCGGCGTCGAGGCGTGGGTGCACCGGATCTCACCGGACGGCCTGGCCTGCCGCAATGCCCGCGACCGGTTCGTCGTGCTGCCGGCGGGCCGGGCCGGGCCGGTCTGCGTCCGGCAGGGGAGGCCGTGCTGCGCGGGGAGGACGTGCACGTCGTGCACGCGGTTCATCAGGTTCCTTTTCGATCATGCGGGGCCGACTGTTCGGGCTCCGCATGATCGAAAGGTAGGTTCCCGTGATCAACGGTTGATCAGTGGAATGTCAACGCGGGTGCGTGGACCGCCTCGGCGTTCAGTACTTCCAGGTCTCCGGGTTCTGGACATCGCCGTAGTAGTCGCCGCCGGACCGGAATCCGACCGACACGTTGTAGGTGCCGTTCGGGACGTTGATGGTTTTGCCGATCTGCTGGTCGACCTCGCTGGAGTCGTTGGTCCAGCCCCGGCATCCGAAGTCGCCACCGGGCACCCAGGTCTCCGTACCGAAGTAGGGCAAGTGGGCGCAGAGATCGATGCTGGCGTTGCTCCAGTTCGTCCACGACGTCGTGGCGTAGATCCCACTTCCGTCGTCCCCGAAGCCGCAGGAGTCTATGGAGACAACCGATCCGCCCACGTGAATGTCCGCGTAACTTCCTGTGTTCGAGACCCGGCAGCCACCGCCTCCGGTGGCAGCCGACGCCGGCGGGGCCATGGTGAGCGGGCCGGCTGCGGCTACAGCTGCGGCCCCCAGGACGGCGATAGGCCCTGGCGAGGCGGCGGATGCAGGAGTCGGCGCCCTCGCCGAGGTAGGGGCGGACCCGGATCGGCAGCGGTCGCAGTGGCGGCCGGGTGCTCGGGGTGTTCACCGGCGGCCGCCGCAGGGCCTGGTGGATGCGGTGGTCTGCGCGGTGTGGTCGAGCGCAGCCGACCGCCCGGCAGGCCCGCTCCGTTGCCTCGAACGCTTCGGCGTCCGCCGGGTCGATCCGGTTGCCGGCGCGGACGTCTGCAACCCTGCCGAGGCCGTCCGCTGGCCGTACGAAGTAGTCCGGGGCGTGTCGGCGTCGCCGCTTCCCGTCGTGCCAGTGCAGCCGGAACGGCTGCGAGGTGATGCCGGCCACCCCGGGCTCGCGGTCCAGCAGGATCAGCCGGTCCCGCTCCAGCCATGACTCGTAGCCCACGTGGTCGCCCATCGTCGCCGAGAAGTACCAGCCCGCGAAGCTCTGGCCGCCCCTGCCCAGCGGAACCCGCGTACCGGATCGGCAGCCTCGAACCGTTGGTTCCAGCCCTGGCCTAGCGGCAGCGGACGGCGCTCACCGGCCTCGACAAAGTCCAGCTCGAACGCCCGACAACGTCGCATCGCCGAATGCCGGAGCGGCAACAGCGGCAGCTTCTCCCGCCACCGGTCAAGATCATTTGTCGCGGGTCACTGCTCACGCCTGGACGTGGGGCCGCCCGTCGAACATGCGGCCATAGTGTGGCGTATGTGCGGTGAAAAATGTTGCGTACGGAGCGGTGTTCTGTGCTACCGTTCTGGATGGGAGGTGTGTGATGTCTGAGATTTTCGCGGCGGTGGACGCGCTGCTGGCCAAGGCCCGGGACGGCGGCGACCTGCCGGAGCCGGCCGAGCGGGAGCGGCTGCGCAAGGCCGCTGGCCTGACCCAGGTCGAGGTGGCCGAGGCCCTGAGGAGCCGGCGGGAGACGTTCGCCAAGTGGGAGGCCGGCACTGCCCGACCGCGGGCCCCCAAGCGCGGCGCCTACGCCTTCCTGCTCGCGGGCCTGGCCGACATCCACGGCACCCAGGGCCCGGACGGCTGGCTCACCCTCGCCCGCCAGGCCCGCCCCCTCGACACCAGCACCGACGCCACGGAAGGGGAGTGAGGCCCTGATGGACCGTAAGACGTACACCGCCGAGCTCGCCGGTCTGCGCGAGCTGCGCACCGAGATCACGGCCGCTGAGAAGCAGGTCGCGGCTGCGCAGAAGGAGCTGGACAGGCTCGCCGCCCTGCGGTCGCGCCGGGTGGCCGGGCTGGCGGGGTACGAGGGAGCGCAGGCCGCGCCGATCGCGAAGGCGTCCGGGCTGACGCTGGCCGACGTCGTGCGGATCGCCCCGCTGCTCGACCCGACGCCGGCTGCCGTCCGCGCCGCCAAGGCCGACGACCAGGTGGCCGCCGCGCCCGTCCAGGCGTCGGCACCGCCGGTCGAGCCCGCGCCGGTCGCCGCGCCCGCCGTCGCCATTGCCCCGGCGCTGAGCCGCCCCGCCGCCGTCATCGAGCAGCTGGCCCCGGTCGACGCCGAGGACCAGGCCCCCGCCGAGCAGCCCGCCCCCGCCGCGGCTGCCCCTGCTGCTGCCCCCGTTGCTGCGCCGGTCGAGCCGGTTGTCTCGGTCGCTCCGGTCGCTCCGGTCGCTGCCGTGCCGCGTGCGGCGGTCGAGGCTGGGCCGCGTGAGCTGCCGACTCTCCCGGAGGGTCCTGCGGGCGCGCGGTTCGAGGCGGTGACGACGGGTCTGGTCTCCACCCGGCCGAAATTTACCCAGCAGGCCCGCTCGACGGTGTTCCTGGACGCGGCGGCCGGGATGCTGGCCGTGCGCGACCACGTCGTGCGGCTCGACCTCGGCGCCCGTACCCCGGGCGAGATCCTGGACGCCGTGCTGGCCACCGCACCGGGCACGGAGCGGATCTACATCACCGCCGGCGCCCCGTGGCACGACGGCGCCGAGCGCTACTCCACACTGAAGGACGCGGTCGCCGCGTGGTTGAACACGCCGTCGCAGCGGTGGACGACTGCCGTCGGCTCGGGCCGGGATCGGCTGGCCGGGCACTTCGTGCACCAGCGTCAGCCGGTCGGCCGCTACGCCCCCGCAGCTGCGCCGGACAGCGGCACCACGGAGATCCGGTCCATGGGGGAGTGGTTCGATGCGGACGGCGCCGATGCCGTCACCTGCCGCCAGGCGTTCACGTTGCTGTGGCAGGCGCTGCGGCGTCACTGGGACGACGCGGTCCTGATGGGCTCGCCGTCGCAGACGGGCCGGGACCTGTGGTCGCGTACCATCCCGACCACGGGCAAGTGGGCGGGTGGCTACCCGGTGCTGTCGGAGGAGCTGCGGGGGTTGTTGCATGCGACCGGCGGGCAGGGCCGCACCGAGCTGATCCTGCCGCCGCGGGTGCCGGAGCAGCTTCCGGCGCTGGTCGAGTACGACCGCACGTTCGCCTACGCGAAGCACCTGTGGAAGTCCCCGGTCGGCACTCCCCGGCGGATCACCGCGCGGGCGTTCGCGGCGATGACCGAGCAGGAGCAGACCAAGGCGCTGATGTCCTGCTCCCACTGGAACATCCGCGTGACCGTCCCGGCCGGTTGGAACCACGTCGGTCTGCTGCCGGCCCCCGTCACCGGTGACCGCGCCTGGGTCTACCCGGCCACACCCGGCGCGACGTTCACCACGTGGGCGGGCGGCGCGGAGGTCCACCTCGCCCTGTCGAACCACCTGATGCCGTGGAAGATCGAGATCCTCTCCGGCCTGCTCTTCGAGGACGGCAAGCCGCTCGACGAGTGGGGCAAGCGCCTCAAGGCCGCGTGGGCGGACCTGACCAACCTCTCGAAGCTGCACGGCGACGAGCGCCAGCGGCAGGCGGCCTACCTCGCCTCCCGGGCGGTCCGGTCGGTGCTGCTGTTCGGCCTGGGCGGCTTCGCGCAGCGCCCGCGCCTGGTCTCCGGCACCACCCCGGTCGGCGAGGCGCTCCCGGCCGGGGTGGAGATCCTCGGCCGGGACGAGACGGTGGTGACCTGGCAGCGGCAGGCCGGGTTCTCCCGCGACCCCTACGCCCACCCCGAGTGGGCCGCCTACGTCTGGTCCGGCGCCCGGGCGGCACTGCTGGACATGAAGTACCGCCAGGGCAAGGAGGTCATCGCCTCCGCCGGCGCTCTGCACGCCAAGCCCGGCAGCGTCGTGTACTTCGGTACGGACGGCATCGCGCTGACGGAGCGCCAGCCCTGGCCCTACCGGGGCGAGGTGGGGGACTACCTCCTCAAGGGCCACCTGAGCGGCCCCCTCGCGCACCCGACCAGCCAGGAGCAGTACCTGAAGCTGCGCGGCCTGGGCCGCGCCGAACTCGCCCGGACGGGAGCTGACCAGTGAGCCCGGCCGACCCGGACAACCCGAACGAGGCCGCGCGCCTGACCCAGCAGCTCATCGACGAGGGCTACACCAAGCGCCAGGTCGCCAAGATGCTCGGCCGCGACGCCTCCCTCGTGAGCCAGTTCTTCACCAAGGGCAAGGGCGCGAGCATGGTCGGCGCGCTGCGCCAGGTGGTGCTGGCGGTGCGCGGCGGCGAGCGGGACGAGGAGGCGCTGTCGGGCATCGCGCAGGAGAACGTGAAGCGCCGCCGTACGAAGACGGGGCAGAAGGCGCGGGTGCGGGGCAAGGACACGATCGGCACCCCGGGCGCCAGCATGGCCGGCCGCGCCGGGAAGCAGGCCATCAAGTCCGGCGCGAGCCATCTCGCCCCCGTCGTCCACGAGACCGGCCAGGCCGGCGGGCACCTGGCCTTCACCGTCCGGATGAGGGCCAATCAGTTCACGATGGCGGCCGGGTCGAAGGCGGACTCGGCAGGCATCAGGCGCGGCGTCATCCCGCGTGCGGACGGTACCGAGGAGCGCACCTACGGCTCCGCCGCCACCGGCGGGTTCGACGCCGCCGAGTTCTCCCAGCGCGTCGCCGACCACCACGGCGATGTCACCGAGGCGATGAAGGCCTGGCTGGTGGAGACCGGCCGCGCCGTCGAGGACGCCGACATCGCCTACCTGGAAGTCCGCGGGTGGGTGCCCCCGCCGCCGCAGCAGTGAAGGACAGCGACCAGATGAACGCGAACGCGACGTTCGGTCAGCCGAGGCCGGCCTGGTTCCGGGGCTGCGCCGAGACACTGGCCGTGCTGAAGGGGGCCGCCGCCGGATGCGGCGTCACCCTGCACCAGGACACCGCACCGACGGTCGACCAAGCCCAGGCCCTGGAGGAGGAGCTGGCCGACACCCTGATCGCCCGCGGCTTCGAAGGGGACTGGGAGATCACGCCGTTCGGCTCCCTCGTGGAGAACCTGATCGACGCCCTCCACCGCTACGCCTACCCCGACGGGCACTGACCCGGCCCCGCATCAGAAGGGACACACCCGCCGTGGACACCACGACCGCTGCCGAGCAGGACGTGCCGGCCGGGCCACGCGCCCAGGCCGAGCTACCCGCCCCGGCGCAGCCGCGCGCCGACGCCGTCAATCCGTTGCCGCTGCACTGGTTCCAGAAGGACGCCGTCGCGGCCGCCGTCCGGGAGGTCAAGGACGGGGGCCGCGCGACGGTCGTCGCGGCGACCGGCTCCGGCAAGACCCTCATCGCCGCCGGCTGCGCCCGACGCCTGGCGGCGCGCGGCCGGGTGCTGGTGCTGGTGCCGACGATCGAATTGCTGGAGCAGACCGTGCAGTCCTGGTCGACGAAAGGCGGGCGCCG
>NZ_JARZAI010000050.1 GCF_029893355.1 Kitasatospora sp. MAA4 | reverse complement strand
CGGCCAGACCGTCACCCTGAAGTTCACCGGCACCGAGGACTCCTCGCTGCAGACCAGCTTCGTGATCGACGACACCGCCATCACCACCTCCTGACACTCAACCAGTAACCCCTGGGGCCGCGGCGAAAGCCGCGGCCCCTCGGGCTGTGTCCGGAAAATCGCCTTTTCTCCCGACCAAAGCAGCTCGTGCAGGAAATACTGCCGAAACCTGATGACGACTCCGTAAAAAGTGCCGCCTTGTCATGTCCTGCATATAGACGCGCCCTTGGCGGAATGGTTGGGTAACTGGCGGCAGCACGCGCGCCGTTCACCCCCCCTCACAACGGGAGAACCCCCACCATGCGTATCCGCCCCTTCTCGTTCAGCGCCCGGGCCCTGGCGGTCCTGGGCCTCGCCGCCCTCGGCGCGACCTCCTTCGCGGGCGCCGGCACGGCCACCGCCGCCACCAGCGGTGCCCACCACGGGGTCAAGCCGATCCACCAGGGCATCCGGCCCATGGCGACATCGAGCAACACCCTGAAGGTCGGCTCCAGCGCCACCCAGGGCGTGGTCTCACCCACGCCGAAGGTCTACCTGGTCTTCTGGGGCTCGCAGTGGTCCTCCGACCCGGCCGGCGTCGCGCCCGACATGCAGAACATGTTCAAGGGCCTGTACGGCAGCCAGGACACCTGGGGCACCATCCTGTCGCAGTACTGCGAGGGCGTCGCCAAGGGCACCAGCAACTGCGGCACCAAGGGCACCCACGTCGTCCACCCGACCACCACCCCGCTGGTCGGCACCTGGTTCGACAACGCGGCCGCCGCGCCCTCCAACGCCACCGCCGCCCAGCTGGCCGCCGAGGCCGTCAGCGCCGCCAAGCACTTCGGCAACACCACCCAGGCCCCCAACCTGAACGCCCAGTACGTGATCGTCTCCGCCACCGGCACCCACCCGGACGGCTTCCCGAGCAGCGGGTTCTGCGCCTGGCACGACTACACCGCTTCGTCGTACGGCAACCTCGCCTACACCAACCTGCCGTACGTCCCGGACACCGGCGTGGACGGCTGCACCACGCTGACCGACGGCCGCGCGCTCTCCGGCATCGAGTCCACCGAGACCCACGAGTACGCCGAGACGGTGACCGACACCTGGCCCAGCATCGGCTGGAACGGCGGCGGCGGTGAGATCGGCGACGAGTGCGAGAACATGGACGCCTTCGTCAAGCTCAGCACCGGCAGCTTCGACCTCCAGGGCCTGTGGTCCAACAGCGCCGCCAAGTGCGTGACCCACGGCTGACGTTGATGCATTTCGCGGCGGCGCGGGAAGCCCGAGGGAACCCGCGCCGCCCGCCTCACCTCTAGAGCTCCAGGGAGTGCCATGAACAGCGCACCCGACCTCAACCCTGCACGGCGGCGGATCCTGGTCGTCGACGACGAACCCGACCTGGTCGAGGTGCTCTGCGCGGCAGTGGGCTACGAGGGCTGGGAGGCCCGCGCGGCGACGACCGGTCCGGACGCCGTCGCTGCGGCCGCGGCCTGGCGGCCGCACGCGGTGGTGCTGGACGTCATGCTGCCCGAGTTCGACGGCGTGGAGGTGCTGCGGCGCATCCAGTGCGAGCAGCCCGAGGTGCGGGTGCTCTTCCTCACCGCGCGCGACGCGGTGGAGGAGCGGATCGCGGGGCTGAGCGCCGGCGGCGACGACTACGTCACCAAGCCGTTCAGCCTGGGCGAGGTGATGGCCCGGCTGCACAGCCTGCTGCGCCGGGCCGAGCCCGCGGACGGCACCGCGGCCGGGCCGCAGGAGGGGACCCTGGTGGTGGGCGGCCTGGTGCTGGACGACCGGTCCCGCGAGGTCACCCGGGACGGCCGGCCGATCGAGCTGAGCCCCACCGAGTACGCGCTGCTGCGCTACCTGATGCAGCATCCGCGCCAGGTGCTGAGCAAGGCGGAGATCCTGAACGCCGTCTGGTCCTACGACTTCGGCGGCCAGGCGCACGTGGTCGAGCTCTACATCAGCTACCTGCGCAAGAAGGTCGACCACGGCTGCCCGCCGGTGATCCACACCGTGCGCGGCGCCGGCTACGTGCTCAAAGTGCCGCAGTGAAGCGCCCGTTGCCAAAGGTGGGCTGCCGACCGGTGCCCCGCACGCTGCGCTCGCGGCTGATCGCCGGCATGCTCACCATGCTGGTCCTCACCTGCGCCGGGGTGGGCCTGACCACCACCGACACGCTGCGCCACTTCCTGACCGTCCGCCTCGATCAGCAGCTCACCGACACCGGCGGCCGCTACGCCGCCAGCCTGGAGCGCCGCGGCAGCGAGGACCCGGCCGGCGAGCCGGACGAGAGCAGCGACACCCGGGCCCAGGCCCCGGGCACCTTCGGCGCCCGCCTCAAGGACGGCACGGTCACCAAGGCCGGCGTGGTGGACGGCGACGCGGACGACGCCGCGGTGGAGGCCGGCGACGTGGCCGCCGACACCGACGACCTGGTCCGCCTGACACCCCGTGACCAGCAGGCGCTGGCCGCGCTGGTGGTCGGCGGGCCGGCCGCCGACGTCGACCTCTCCTCGCTGCACCGCTACCGGATGCACGCGATCGCCGGTCATGACGGCGACGTGCTGGTCACCGGGCTGCCGCTGCGCCCGGTGGAGGACACCGTGCACCGGCTGGTCACGGTGGAGCTGCTGGTGTTCGGCGTGGCGCTGGCCGTCACCGGCGTCGCCGGGGCGCTCTGGATCCGCTGGTCGCTGCGCCCGCTGGGCCGCGTGGTCGCCACCGCCGAGGTGGTCAGCGCCCTGCCGCTGTCCAACGGCGCGGTGGCGCTCTCGGTGCGCGCCCCGGACGACGATCCGCGCACCGAGGTGGGCCGGGTCGGCAGCGCCCTCAACCGGATGCTCGGCCACCTGGAGGACGCGCTGGCGCAGCGGCAGGCGGTGGAGGAGCGGCTGCGCGCGTTCACCGCGGACGCCAGCCACGAACTGCGCACCCCGCTGGCCAGCGTCCGCGGGCACACCGAACTCGCGCTGCGCCACCGCGGCCCGGTCCCGGCGGCCGTCCGGCACTCGCTGACCCGCATCGACGCCGAGTCGCAGCGGATGGGCCTGCTGGTCGAGGACCTGCTGCTGCTCGCCCGGTTGGACGCGGGCCGACCGCTGGCGTTCACCGAGGTCGACCTGACCCGGATCGCGCTGGACTGCACCGCCGACGCCCGGGCGGCCGGACCCGAGCACCGGTGGTGCCTGGCGCTGCCCGAGCAGCCGGTCCTGGTCAGCGGCGACGCCGACCGGCTGCGCCAGGTGGTGGGCAACCTGCTGACCAACGCCCGCACCCACACCCCGCAGGGCACCGAGGTGACGCTGCGGCTGGCGGCCGTCCGCGCGGGGGCCGTACGGCTGACGGTCACCGACACCGGGCCCGGCATCGGCATCCAGCCGCCGGAACGGGCCTTCGAACGCTTTGTGCGCGGCGACCACGCCCGCTCCCGCAGCTCGGGCACCACCGGCCTGGGCCTGGCCATCGCGCACACCGTGGTCGAGGCGCACGGCGGCACCCTCACGGTGTCCAGCCGCCCAGGGCGCACGGCGTTCACCGTCCAGCTGCCCTGAGCGGCCGTACCCTACTTGCCGGTCAGCGGACCGGCAGGACCGCGGTGCCCTCCTTGCGCACGGCCTGGAGCTTGTTCGGGTTGAGGCCGAGCAGGGACAGGATGGTCGGGGCGATCTGGGTGGTGTGGACGGTCGCGCCGTCCCGCACCCGGTCGGGCGTGCCCGCGCCGGAGACCACCAGCGGCACGTCCAGGTCGTCGGCGTGCGCGCCGCCGTGCTCGGCGATCTTCTTGGTGCCGCCCGTGTAGACCACGCCCTCGCGGCTGATGCCGAAGAGGTCGGGGACCCGGGCGTCGCCGGGCGCGACCCCGAAGTAGCGGGCCGCGTCGGCGCCCGCGTACACCGTGCTCAGGCCGCTGGCGGTGAACGCCTTCGGCTTGGCGTTGATGTCGGTGCCGGTGCCGTTCTGGGCGAGCAGGTAGCTCTTGGCGAAGTCGGTCGCGGCCTTGGAGCGGTCCGAGAGCCAGATCAGCATGCCGTCGTCGTCCACCGCGTGCGCGACCAGGTCGGCGGCGTTCGGGTGGAGCTTCTTCCAGGCGGCGTTCAGGCCGTCCAGCAGCGGGCCGTCGTCGATGCGGGTGAGCGCGGACGGGTCGGTGGGGGACTGGCCGTGCTTGGCGGAGAGGATGACCGTGGTGCTGTCCTGGAGGTGCTTCTTGCGCAACTCGTCGGTCAGCGCGCCGATCTGGGCGTCGACGTAGTCCAGGTTCTTCTGCACCAGCGGGCCGGGGACGTTCGGCGTGCTGTAGCCGCCGGTCAGGCCCTCGGAGGCGGGCAGCTTCTGGGCGGTGGACACCGACTGGAAGTTGAGGCCGAAGATCGCGGGCGTGCCGACCTTCTGGGTGCGGCTGTGGTCGTAGCCGTCGATCTCGTTGAGGACGGCGTTCACCTTGTAGGTGTCGTACTGCTCGGTGGCCTTGTTGTCGGTGGTCCAGTCGTTGCCCGCCGGGTAGCCCAGCGCGTCGGAGTTGATCTCCGGGGTGAACAGGTCCTGGATGCCGGTGCCCGACGGCCCGTCCAGGATCTCGTACGCGGCGTGCTTGTCGGACCAGGCGGTGCGCAGCCCGGCCTGCCGGGCCACCTCGAAGATGGTGTTCACCTGGAGGTAGGAGTGCGGGTAGACCGGCTTGCAGGTGGTCGGGTCGACCGGCAGCGCGGCGGGGTTGAGCAGCGTGGTGGGGTTGCCGGTCATCGACAGGATGCTCGCCGGCAGGTTCGCCAGGCCCTGGCCGGCGTCGATGGACGCCTTGTTGTGGTCGAGGTCCTCGGTGAGGTCCACCTCCACGCCGGGCTTGACGCCCTTGCAGTCGGTGGTCCCGGCCGGGAGCAGCGCGGCGTTGTAGGTGTCGTCGTAGTAGATGCCGCTGGTGCCCGGGCCGCCGCCGGTGGCCTGGGCGACCATGCCGGGGAAGCTGTCGGAGGGCGTGGTGGTCTTCGCGCCGGTGTACTCGACGCCGCCGCGCACCAGGCGGGCCAGCGCCGACTGCGGGTGCTGGGTGATGTACCAGGCCAGGTCGGACTGGTGCATGCCGTCCACCGAGATCAGCAGGACGTGCTTGGCGGCGGCGTGCCCGGCCGCCGGAGCGGCGTAGGCGGGAGCGAGGCACGCCCCGCCGAGCAGTCCGGCCATCCCGAGGACGGCGGCTGGACGAAGGGAGCGACGGGTCACGGGGATCTCCAGGGAACTCACGTACACGGGCTGGGTTCTGTGCTCCGGTCATGAGTAGCGGGCCGGGGTGTACCGGAGGCAGCGGGAGCGTGAACTCCCCGCGGGTAGCCTTCCGGGATCCACGCGCGCACGGCCTGGCGGCGAACGGTCGGTGAACACTGGTGCAGACCTCTCGTGCCGAACCTGGTGCGGCGTCAGGATCTGCGCTGAACCGTGCGGTCGCCCAGCACGGGACGTCAACCGGAGGGACAGACATGCCTCGTCGCCGTATCGCGACAGCAGCCGCCCTGGCTGTGACCACACTGACCACACTGGCCGCGTTCACCGCCACCGCCGCCCCCGCCCTGGCTAACGGCCAGGGCGACGGCTGGGGGCACCACCAGCACGGCGTGCTCGGCTACACCGTCGGCACGCCCGTGGTCGACAAGGTCAAGGGCGGCCCCTGGACCCTCGCGCAGGGCGACCCGACGCAGGGTGCCACGATCACCGTCGGCGGGGTGACCTACCCCAACCTGGCCGTCGACCCGGCCGGCACCGGCGCGGTCCCGGCCGCCAGCGGCGTCACCGGCACCCCCGGCCCGCTCACCGGCTACTGCTCCAGCGGCGGCGCCACCCCCGAGACCGGCACGGTGGTCCGCCAGCCCAAGGGCACCACGCTGCCGATGCAGCCGTACTACTTCCCGTTCGTGACCAGCGACGACGGCGGCGACACGCTCTCGGGCCTGTTCGACTACCGCCCCAAGGACGGTGACGAGGCGGTGGTCGCCGCCACCTCCACCGACCACGGCAAGACCTGGAAGTACAACGGCGAGGCGCTGGAGCAGAACGCGGGCCTGTGCCCGAACGGCAACACCAACGACGACGGCCAGGGCCACGCCTTCGTGCTGAAGGTGCCGAACTACGCGGGCACCGGCCACTCCGGCCAGGTGCTCTACACGCTCTCCCGCCCCTCCGGCGACGCGCTCGGCACCAACCTGATCGTCCACCACCTGACCCCGAAGGACGGCAACCCGCTGGCCGGCCTGCCCGCCGCCGAGCCGGTGGGCCAGGGCGGCAGCACCACCGTGACGGCGCCCGTCAGCGTGCCGGCCGGACCGGGCGGCGCCGGGGTCAGCATCGCGGTGGGCAGCACCGCCAACTTCGAGCAGCCCGGGCACTTCACCGTCCACGGCGTCACGGTCGACTGCAACGACAACTCGGCCACCGCCACCGCCTTCACCGGCTGCACCACGCGCACGGCCGGCGGCGTCACCGTCGCCGCGGGCGACGCGGTCACCGCGGACGCGCTGATCCCGGCGACCGCGCAGCAGACCTCCGGCCTGATCGCGCCCGACGGCATCATCAGCACCCTCCCGCACTACCAGGGCGCGCCCAAGGGCAGCGTCGCGGTGCTGTACACCGAGAAGATCCTCAACTACTTCACCCCGACCACCACCACGGCCGCGGTCACCCTGCCCGCCGCCACCCTGCCGGTGGCGGACAGCTCGGCGCTCAAGCCCGCGAACGGCCCGGTCACCGTCAGCCTCGGCACGCCGGCCGGCATCGTCCAGGTCACCTGCACCGGCGCCGACGCCACCCACCTCACCGGCTGCACCGGCGGCACCGGCACGGTGGCCAAGGGCAGCAGCGTCGGCGCGCCCGGCGCGGCCGTCACCCCGTACACCCAGCTCGCGGCGATCGGCGAGGGCAAGAACAAGCCCAAGTCGCTGTACGGCAACAACGAGGACTACACCGTGGTCCGCGCCGCCTACACCACCGACGGCCTGCACTTCACCGACCTCGGCCAGGTCAGCGGCCTCGGCGACCCGGCCAGCACCAGCGCCTCGGTGCTGCGCTGGATCGGTTCGCGCGGCACCGTCATCACCAACCCCGACGGCAGCTACGGCCTCTTCCTGTCCGGCGCGTACGCCTCGGATGGCGACAGCGACGCCTTCAACCAGATCTTCTACTCCTCCTCCAAGGACGGGAAGAACTGGTCCGCCCCGCAGAAGCTGATCGGCACCGACTACACTTTCTCGGCGCTGGCCAAGCAGTCCGCGACCGGCGGGGCCCTGGACGTCTCCGGCTACTACTCGGGCCGCACCTACGACCCGACCGTCGTGCAGAACGACAACGGCAGCCTGACCATGCTCTTCGCCGGCTACTCCACCCCCAAGCCGCTGCCCGGCACCGGCGACACCTACGGCACGAACCCGGCCGCCCGGTACACCGTCCCGGCTGCCCAGCCGGCCGAGTACCGCACCATCCTCAGCGTCACCCTGCGCCCGCACTGGACGCGCTGACGCTGTGACTCGGCGCGGTGGGACGGGCAGCCGCCGTTCCACCGCGCCGGGCTACTCTGACCAGGTGATCAATCCTCCTGTGCGGGTGGCGACCCCCGCGGACGTAGACGCGATCGTCGCCGCCATGACCACCGCGTTCTTCGACGACCCGCTCTGGGGACCGGCGTTCCCCGACGTCGAGCGGCGCGCGGAGCAGGCGGGGGCGATGTGGCGGCTGTTCGCCACCTCCGCGCTGCGCTACCCGTGGATGCTGGTGACGGAGCACGTCGAGTCCGCCGCGATCTGGCTGCCACCGGGCGGCGTCGAGTTGACGCCCGAGGAGGCGGCGGGCTTCGAGGACCGCCTGGTCGAGATCGCGGGCCGGAGCACCGCCGCCGGGATCGTGGAGATCCTGGAGCGGCTGGAGGAGCACTACCCGAGCGAGCCGCACTTCTTCCTGAGCCTGCTCGCCACCCACCGCGACCACCGCGGCCGCGGCCTCGGGATGGGCCTGCTGCGCGAGAGCCTGGCGCGCATCGACGCGATCGGTGCGCCCGCCTACCTGGAGTCCTGCAACCCCGCGAACGACGCGCGCTACGCCTCCGTCGGCTTCGTCCCGCACGGCACGGTCACCGTGCCGTCCGGTCACGTGGTGCGGACCATGTGGCGTCCGGCGCGCTCCTGACACCACCGACAGGTCTGGGCGTCCACCGCGCCTTGTACAGGCCGGTCCCCTCGATCCGCCGGCTGCCGTCGGGCCGGTGGAACTCGACGGTGGAGGTGCACCAGGGACACGGGTTGGCGGTGCTCGGGGTCACCGTCAGGACCTGGCCGGTGACCGGGTCGTCGCCGACGCTCTTGACGCCCGGACGGTCGATGCTGCGGGCACCGGGGTAGCCGACGAAGGCACCCTCACCGACGGAGTACTGGAACACCCGGCGTCCGGTCGCCACCCACAGCCGGTCGTGGTCCTGCGCCACCGGGGCGAGGTCGTGGCCGCCGGGGTCCGGCAGCCGCACGTCCCGCAGGGGAGTGAGGCGCGGATCGGCCGGGGTGCCGCCGACGGCAAGTGCGAGCAGCCGCTCGCTGCCCAGCGCCCACAGCACCCGGTGCACGGCGTCCCAGTGCAGGCCGTGCGCCCCGGGCAGGTCGAGCTGGACGTGCCGGGACGCCCGCGGCCCCTGGGAGGCGGCGTAGAGGCGGACGTACCCGGCCTCGCTGGCGGCGATCGCGACGTTGCCGTCCGGCAGGAGCTCGATGGTGTGCACGTTCCCGTCGGCCGCGGTGGCCCAGCAGACGCCGCCCGCCGGGTAGCGCAGCACCGCCGCCAGCCCCTCCGAGGCGCAGGTGAGCACCCACTGCCGGCCCTGCTGGATCCGGTACTTGGCCTCGCTGACCAGCTGCCAGCTGAACTGGGGGTCCAGCGGGCCCAGGCCGTCGTCGTCGAGCGCCGACCAGGACCACAGCGCCGCCCGCTCGGCCGAACGCCACTGCGCGGCGCCGCCGTTCGCCAGCCAGGACGGGTCGCCGGGATCCAGCAGCAGCACCCGGCCACTCGCCTGATCGGCGGCCAGCAGCAGGCTCAGCGTCGGCACTGCGGCGGCGGGCGCGGCGCCGGCGCTCAGCACGGCGGCGGTGAGTCCCAGCACCGCGCGGCGGGATCGGATCAGCACCCCGCCAGGATCCCGGCCGATTCGCGCGCCACGCCCCGACACACCGCCCGCGCGCTCCAGGCGTCCTCCGTCCGGACCTGGGCCCCCGCTCCGCCGGTTGTCGTACCCGGGCGCTAGTTTCCTTGCAGGTCAAGGGATGTGAGGAGAACACAGGTGGGAGACGTCGAGCACACCGCGATCGCGGCCGCGTACCGGCTGGCGGAGCCGTCGACGACCGGCGCGCTGCTGGAGCGGCTGCGCGCCGGGACGGCCGAGCTGCTGGAGCACGGGCAGGTCGTGCCGCGCCGGCTGACGGACGCGGTGATCGCCTCCGGCGACCGCGGGTTGCAGATCGCGCTGGCGAACGCGTACTACGGCGCGCCCGGCATGCGCGCCGCGCACCTGAGGCTGGCCCGGCTGGGCGACCCCGAGGTGGGGCGGGCGCTGTACAAGGCCAGCCGGTGGGCGGACTGTTCGCACGAGGTCCGCGCCGCCGTGCTGACCGCCGCCGATCCGAGCGATCCGGCGTGGCGCGCACCGGGCGGGCTGGTCCCGCAGCTGTTCGACCCGAGCGGTCGCAACAGTCTGGCGCCGGCGCTGCGGGCGCCCTTCCCCGAGCTGGTCACCCTCGCCCTGCGCGTGCACGGCGAGGCGCTGCCGCCGGCGATGGTGCGGGCGTCCTGCCGGGCCGTGTTCGACCACGGCGGTCGCCTGGAGCTCGCGGCGCTGGCCGATCTGATCGAGGAGTGGCAGGAGTTGGGGCACCCCGGGCTCGCCGCGCTGCTGCGCCGCGCGCTGGCCGCGCCGGATCCGGCCGCCCTGCTGTCCGCCGAGCTGTCGGTGACGGACCAGGTGATCTGCGCCGTCCGCAACCGCACGGGCCGTGCGCCGGACCTCACCGTCCGGCCGGACTGGGATCAGGTGTGGACCGAGCACCGCCGCCGGCCCTTCTCGCCCGACGAGATCATGGCGTTCAACCGGTTCCCCGACTGCCCGCCGGAGCTCGCGGTGGAGGGCTTCCACGCCGATCCGGGCGGCACCATGGCCCGCGGCACCGGACCGCTGCCGCCGTCCGTCCTGGTCGAGTCGGACCTCCCGCTCGACATGCCCGGCTACCGCCTGCGCCAGGCCCTGCGGGCCGGCATCGAGGCGCACTGGCTGCCCGTCGACTGGATGCTGCGCGAGGTGCGGCCCGCGGAGGTCGCGCTGCAGTGCCTGCCGCGGGTCGCCTCGGCGGACGACGCCACCCGTACGGCGGTGGCGCGGCTGCTCGCCCCGCTGGGCGCCGATCCCGCGGCCTGGATATCCCTCTACCGCCAGGTCAACAAGTTCGAGGGCTCGGCCGAGGCCCTGGTGGCCGCCGCCTGCGCCGCGCCGAAGGGGCGCAAGACGCCGTCCTGGCCGCGCGCGCTCGGCTCCGCCTTTCCGTCCCACGAGCCGGAGGGCGCCCGCTGGATCTTCCAGATCCTCTTCGGCTACGCCGAGCCGGAGGTCCAGGAGGCCCTGCTCCCGTACCTCGACGGCCGCACGGTCCAGCAGCTGCTGGTCTTCGGCGACTGCCCGCCGCGCCTGCGCGAGCGGATCACGGCCGTCCACGGCAGGTCGGCGCAGATCGCCCACGCCTCGCATCGCAGCCTGTCCGCCGAGCAGTTGGCCGAACTGCTGGACCTGGACGACCCCGAGGTCAACGCCAAGCTCTACCGGCACTGCGCGATCGACCGGGAGGAGCGGGTACGGATCCTGGCGGGCCGCGGCCGCCGCGGCGCCGCCGTGCCGGTCCACCCCGCGCTGCTCGCCGACCTGGTGGAGGTCAAGGCCACCCACCGCCGCCACTGGCTGACCGCCGGCCACCTCTCCGGGGACCCGCAGGTCCTGCGGGCCACCCTCACCCGGTGCCAGCTGCACACCGAGGCCGGCCGGCTGCGCGCCGTGATCCGGCTGTGGGAGCGCCACGGCCCCCAGGAGGTCCAGGCCTTCGTGGACGAGCAGGAGTTCCCCGGCCGCGTCGTCGAGCGGCATCCGCTGAGCGGCGGCACCCGCCGCACGGTACTGAAGGCGCTGGCCGGGCCCGACGGGCTGGCCGTGCTGCGCGCCCGCCTGACCGCCGAGGAGGACCCGGACCGGGTGGTGGCGATGCTGCGCAAGCGGGCCGCCAGCACCGTCACCGACCAGGTCCGCTATCTGGCGGCCGAGGGCACCGCGCTGCCCTGGCCGGAGCTGACGCGGGCCCACGAGGCCGAACCGCTCGCCCCCGAACTGCTGGCCGGCCTCGCCGCACAGCCGGACTGTCCGTACGTCCTGATGCTGGCGGCGCTGCGCGTGCAGCGGCTGTGGTCGCACTCCACCGGCCTGGAGTGGCTGCCAGCGGCCCTGGACAGCGGCCGGCTGACCACCGCCGACGTCCTGCGGGAGGCGTTCCCGGCCCCCGCGGTGCTGGAGTACCTCGCCGCCCACGACGCCCACCGCCGCCGGGAGGTCACCCGGTGGCGGCCGCCGGTGCGCGAGGCCAGGCAGCTGGTCCGCGAGCACCTGGGGGACGACCCGGAGGCCTGGTCGGTGGCCCTCCAGCTGCTGCCGGACTTCACCGGCTCGCTCCCGGAGCTGCTGGCCACCGCGGAGGCCATCGTGGGCTGAGCGCCTATGCGTACAGGCCCGCGCCCTCGCCGGCCGCCGCGCGGACCAGGACGTCGGCCAGCTCGACCGGAGCGGAGAGCATCGGGAAGTGGCCGGTCGCCATCTCGAAGAACGTGACCCCGGGCTCGGCGAGCTTGGCGAACCTGGGGTCACCGGTGGCGTGCAGGGCTCGGACCACCTCCAGGCTGAGACCGTTCTCCAGGCAGAACACGCCGGTGGTGGGCAGCTTCCTCCAGGCGCCGGTCAGCTCGACGGGGTCGGTGACGGTGGCGGCCGGGTGCGGGACGGCCAGGCGGTGGTACCGCGCCAGCTCCGCAGCCGGGACACCGGCCGGCTCGCGCGGCACCGGGATCACGCCGCCCTCGATCGCGGACAGCAGGCTCGCGCCCACCAGGCTGTCCACCACCGACTCGCCGTCCTCCGGGATGCCGGTGTCCACGAACACCACCCGCGCGACCTGCTCGGGCCGCCGGTCGGCGGCGCTGAGCGCGGGGAAGATGCCGTAGCTGTGCGCCACCAGCACCACCCCCGGCCCCTGCGCGTCGAGCAGCGCCACCACCGCGGCGGTGTGCTCGGCGAGCCCGACGCTTCTGCCCTCGCCCTCCTTGTTCTCGCCCTCCTTGTTCTCGCCCTCGCCCAGCCCCGGGAGCGTCACCGGTACCGCCCGGTGCCCGCGCGCGGTCAGCTCGGCGGCCACCGCCTCCCAGGCCCAACCACCCATGCAGAGACCGGGAACCAGCAGGAACGTCGTCATGATCAACCTCTTCTCCAGGAGCGTTGCCGTGGTGCTGGACGGACCGTAGATCCTCCCCCAGGGGCAGGTTCCAGAGTCCGGCAGTGGTAACTCGCCGTCCCGGGACCGCGGGGGCGGCCGGACGGGTGGTGTCGGGGGGCGGGGCGCGGTGGTGTGCGGGTCCGGTCGAGGGGGTCGCCTTTCATGTGAGTGCGCCCCGGGCGGGGCGCACTCACATGAAGGGCAGGGCACAGATGGCACACCGGGAGCGCCGTTCTCGCGGCGGAGTGCTGGTTCGAGGGCTGGCCAGGGCCGCGGTGGGGGTGGTGGTGCTGGCGGCGGCCGCGTTGCCCGCGCAGGCGGCGGGGGTGCGGGGGCTGCCGCCGGGGACGCAGTTCACGCCGCTGGTGACGTCGCTGGTCACCGAGCCGGCGGCGTTCAACGCCTCCGACGGCAGGGTGCACCTCTCGTACGAGCTGTTCGCGACGAACGCGCTCGGCAGCCGGACCCCGGTTCAGCTGGACACCGTCGAGGTGCGGGACGCGCACACCGGGCGGGTGATCGGGTCGCTGAGCGGGGACGCGCTGGCCGCGGCCGCCAACCCGGTCGGGGACCCGAACCCGGGGGAGGGGACGGACGGCCCGAAGCGGCAGGGGCGGGCGGCCGGGACGGTGGTGGCGGGGTCCGAGCAGTGGGTGGTCTGGCTGGACCTGGTGCTCGATGCCGGGGCGAGCGTGCCGACCGAGCTGGAGCACCACCTCACCGGCGCGGTCCTGGCGCCCTCGGGCCCGGCGGCGTTCGAGGAGACGGTCAGCCGCGTCCCGCTCTCCACGCGGGCGCCGCTGGCCCTGGACCCGCCGGTGCAGCCGGGGGCCTGGTACGCGAGTGAGAGCTGCTGCGGCAACACCCACCACCGGCGCGGGCTGGCGCCGATCAACGGGCGGTTCGACGTGCCGCAGCGGTTCGCCATCGACTGGTTCAAGGTCGGCGACCACGACCAGGTCTGGGAGGGCGACCCCGCGAGGCTGGAGAGCTACCTGAGCTACCGGCAGCCGGTGACCGCCGCCGCCCGGGCCCGGGTGGTGGAGGTACAGGACGGTCTCGCGGACAACCCGCCGCCCGTCCCGCCCACCGTGCCGCCGATCCAGGACACCGTCGGCAACCACATCACGCTGGAGGTCGCACCGGGACGGTTCCTGCTCTACGCGCACCTGGAGCACGACACCATCCAGGTGCACGAGGGGGACTGCGTCGAGCCCGGGCAGGTTCTGGCGCTGATCGGCAACAGCGGCAACTCGACCACGCCGCACCTGCACTTCCAGGTGATGACGACGCCGGAGTTCTTCCCCACCGACAGCCCCCCGTACACGTTCCGGGCCTTCGACGTGGTCGGCCACGTGGCGCCGCGGATCTGGGACGACAACCTCGGCCTGCAGCCCACCGGCGTGCTGCCCGTCGACGACTCGCCGTTCGCCGGTCCGCACCGCGACGAGCTGCCGCTGGACCGGAACGTGGTGGTGTTCTGAGCGGCGCGACACCCGTCCTGGTACCGGCCTGGACAACCGGGAGTGGTCTACGCCACTATGGGACGTACGCAGATGACCAGAGGACGCATCGATGGCCGACAGCCCCGCCGTGCGGACGCCTGCGGGCACCGCGCTCTACCTGCGGTGCTTCCCGTACGACAGCTGGCGGATGGCACCCCATTTGCGCGCGCTGCAGGAGCACGCGACCCGGCTCGGCCTGAACGCCCCGGAGGTCTTCCTGGACAACGGCGTCTCCTCCCGAGCCATGCGCCCCCAGCTCCAGCAGCTGCTCACCCGGGCCGCGGTCGGGCGTCTGGGCACGCTGCTGGTTCCCGGCCGCTGGGTCTTCTCGCTGGACGACCGGACGGCGGACGCCGTCACCGGTTTCCTGCGGGGGGCCGGGACCGCGATCGTCGAGCTGCCCGACCGCCTCCGGTCGGCCCCGGCGCTGAAAGAGCCGGCATGATCGACACCTTCCGCTTCGCCCACGAGACCCGGATCGGGACCATGGAGCTGATCGCCACCGATCAGCACCTCGTCTACTGCGCCTTCGCGCCCGCCCGGGTGGAGGCGCTGGCGCGCGCCGGGCTGGCCGAACCGTCCACCGTCGCCTCGCAGGCCGTGCTCGACCGGGCCGTCCACCAGATCGACGGCTATCTGGCGGGCGAGCTACGGGAGTTCGCGCTGCCGCTGGACCTCCGGCTGGCCACCGCGTTCGGGCGCCAGGTGCTGGCGGCGCTCGCCGGGGTCGGCTACGGACGCACCGCGACGTACGGCGAGTTGGCGCGGGCGATCGGCCGCCCGACGGCCGCCCGGGCAGTGGGCGCCCGGCTCGGCGCCAACCCGCTCTGCGTGGTCCTGCCCTGCCACCGGGTGGTCGGCTCGACCGGGTCGCTGACGGGGTACGCCGGGGGCACCGACGCCAAGCGGCAGCTGCTCGCGCTGGAGGGGATAGCCGTCTGAGCGTTCACCTGTCAGCAGCAGGCCTCATGCTGGCCCGATGGGAACTGTGGTGGGGTTGCGGCGTTATCCGGTGAAGTCCATGCTCGGCGAGGACTTGGCCTCCGTGTCGGTCACCGAGCGAGGGCTGTCGGGGGACCGGGCGTTCGCGGTGCTCGACGAGACGGGCACGGTCGGCAGTGCGAAGCACCCGCGCAAATGGGGACCGCTGCTGCGCTGCCGCAGTCGGTTCGGCGCGGACGGCGCGGTGCGGGTGGAACTGCCGGACGGCTCGGCCTCGATCGCCGGTGATGCCGAACTCGACAAGCGGCTGGCCGAGTTGCTGAACCGGCGGGTCACGCTGACCGACCGCCCCGGCGGTCCGGGCCGGCTGGAGCGTGCGGTGCCGGACTACCCCGGCGGCGTCCCGGAGGTCGTGCGCGAACGGGCGTTCGTCGACGAGACCGGTGAGAGCGTCACCGCCGGGCAGGTCGCCGACGGTACGTTCTTCGACTTCGGCAGGGTCCACCTCGTCACCACGGCGGGCCTGGACCGGCTCCGAGCGGCCCACCCCGCCGGCGACTTCGACGCACGCCGGTTCCGCCCGAACCTGGTGGTCGACGTCCCCGGCGTTCCCGACCTCCCCGACCTCCCCGACCGCGGCTTCCCGGAGGACGCCTGGCTGGGCCGCACACTGCGGATCGGCGAGGTGCTGTTCCGCGTCACCGTCCCCACCCCGCGCTGCGTCGTCCCCACCCTGGCCCACGGCAACCTGCCCGCCGACCCGGCCATCATGCGCACGGTCGCCCGTGAGCACAGGGTGCCCGTGCTCACCCTGGGCCCGCTGTCCTGCGTCGGTGTCTACCTGGACGTCCTGGAGCCCGGCGAGCTCCGGATCGGCGACGCGGTCGCGCTCGGTTAGACCCGCGACCGGACCCGTCGGCCGTGTCAGGGCGGTGTCAGTGCGATCTCAGTGGGGGCGTGGATAGTTGTGGGTGTGAGGAGGGGCCCGCAGGACCGGGGCCTCGCCGAGCGAGGAGAGGTGCCCGGAGTGGTTTATCGGGGGTCGGGGCTTTGGTTCCGGTCGGGTGCAAGCCCACGCAGGTTCGAATCCTGCCTTCTCCGCCCATCGTCACCGTCCAGCAGCCCAGCAAAACCTGTTGGCGGTCCACGGCGACCACTGATACCTTGCCGGAAGCCGTGCGAGAGAACGAGGAGGTGGTACCCGTGAACGCAGTATCGACATGGGTGCTCCCCTCCAGGGTCACGGCCGGGCGATAGGTCGTCCGGGAGCGCCATTTCTGAGCACTCCCGAAAGGCACGACCATGCAGTTCACTTCTGAGCAGCGCCTCGACAACGGCGTCCTCGAACGCGAATTCACCCTCGGCGAGATCCCCGGCATCCTGTGGACGCCTGAATCCGCCGCACCGGCACCGCTGATCCTGCTGGGCCACCCTCCCCTCGGGCTGCGCAGGATGTACCCCCGACTGGTGACCCGGGCCCGGCAGTCCGCGGCTGAGGGCTTCGCCACGGCCACCATTGAACTCCCCGGAAGCGGCGACCGGCCCCGCTGGCCCGCCGTCGAGCAGGCCCGCGGCGACCTGCGCCGGGCGATGGAGGCCGGCGAGCCGGTCAGCGACGAGATCGTCGACGCCCTCGTCCTCCCGCTGGTCGCAAGGGCGGTCCCGGAATGGCAGGCCGCCCTGGACGCCCTCCTCGCGCTGCCCGAGATCGGTGGTCCGGTCGCGTACTCGGGGGGAGTGATCTCCATCGGCATCCGGCTGGCGCTGGTCGAGCCGCGCATCTCGGCCGCCGTTCTGTTCGCCGGAAGTTTCGTGCCCCGCGCCATGTTCGAGGAGGCCCGGCAGATCACCATTCCGCTGCACGTCCTGCTGCAGTGGGACGATGAAGGGAATGATCGGCAGGCAGCCCTGGACCTCTTCGACGCCTTCGGCTCCAAGGAGAAGTCCCTGCACGCCAACATGGGCGGGCACACCGGCGTCCCGCAGTTCGCTGGAGAGACCGCAGCCCAGTTCTTCACCCGGCATCTGAGCTAGCCGCCGACCACCCCCACCGCCAGGCCGGCAGCACACGGTAGACGCTGTCGGCCTGGCGGCCGCTGATCGCCCCGATCGCGGCGCTACCGCGTGTCAGGGCGATGTCAGTGCGGTCTCAGTGGGGTGGTGGATAGTTGTGGGTGTGAGGAGGGGCCCGCAGGACCGGGGCTTCGCCGAGCGAGGAGAGGTGCCCGGAGTGGTTTATCGGGGGTCGGGGCTTTGGTTCCGGTCGGGTGCAAGCCCACGCAGGTTCGAATCCTGCCTTCTCCGCCCGTAGTTATCGTCCAGAAGTCGTCGCCTGCGCCGGTGCCCATCCCAGCGTCAGGTCGGGCAGGTTCTCCATGTTGCCGCTGCCGTCGTCGGTGGCGAGGACGGTGAAGCCGTGGCGCTGGTAGAACGCGCGGGCCTCGGTGTTCTGCTCGAACACCTGGAGGCGCAGGCCGTCGGGGCTGTTGCGCTTGACCTCGTCGAGGAGCAGTGTGCCGACGCCCTGGCGGCGGACGTCCGGGAGCAGATAGAGGTATTCGAGTACGTCACCCTCAAGGCCCGCGTAGCCGAGGACCTCCGTGCCGCGCACCGCGACCCAGGTCCGGCACTCCGTCAGCAGGACCTCCGCGGCCCAACGGGTCACCTGCTCGTGGTTGCGCTTCTGCGGGGGCAGGAACGGCATGGTCGCGGCTCGCGAACTCATGTGGATGAGGGCGATGGCGGCGGCGTCGGCCGGGGTCG
The DNA here is from genome assembly GCF_029893355.1 of Kitasatospora sp. MAA4. Taxonomy (GTDB): domain Bacteria; phylum Actinomycetota; class Actinomycetes; order Streptomycetales; family Streptomycetaceae; genus Kitasatospora. The sequence continues at coordinate 9,668 of NZ_JARZAI010000050.1, read as the reverse complement.
CGAGTCGTAGCTCTACGGTGTCAGCATGGGTCACCGCGCGAACCTACCTGGCCCGCTGGGCAGCTGACCAGCTCTTTTCCTGCTCCGCTCGGCCGTGTCAGGGCGATGTCAGTGCGGTCTCAGTGGGGTGGTGGATAGTTGTGGGTGTGAGGAGGGGCCCGCGGGACCGGGGCTTCGCCGAGCGAGGAGAGGTGCCCGGAGTGGTTTATCGGGGGCCGGGGCTTTGGTTCCGGTCGGGTGCAAGCCCACGCAGGTTCGAATCCTGCCTTCTCCGCATCGAGTGAAGGCGCCGGCGTCCGCGGGGGTGGTTGTCGGGCTAGCTGCTGCGCGCGGCATAGTGGGATGGCAGAGCCGGGCGGACGCGTCCACCCCGCGTGATCACGCGCGCGGGCGCCGGGCTGGGTGGCCCGGCGGCCGTGCGGGCGACTACCGGCGGACCGCCCGCGCCTGGCCGGCGCGGAGGCGGTGCAGGGTGGTGAGGAGGGCCAGGATCAGCAGGGTGCCGGTGGCCAGCAGGGTCACGGCGTTGGCGACGGCGAAGAGGTTGTTGCCCTCGGAGTTGTTGAAGGGGCTCAGGACGGCGGGGACGCTGCCGGTCAGGGCCAACTGCCCGCCGGGGAACGCCGCGGCGACGGCGCCGAGTGCCGCGAGGGTCCAGGCGGTGGGCGTGTCGCGCCGTGCCAGCAGAGCGGCGCCCGCCGCGCAGAGCACCGCGACGGCGCAGAGCGCGCCGAAGTGCCAGGGCCAGCGGATCAGTTGCGGCAGGTGGGCGAGCAACTGCGCTGCCGCCGCCAGGATCAGCGCGCCGACCGCCGAGACGCGCCACGGCGTCCGCGGGGCCTTCGCACCGGCCCGCGGGCGCGGCTGCTGCCGACCGGTCGACTCGGGCTCGGGCTCGGGTGCAGGTACGAAGCCGGGTTCGGGATCGGGGTCGGACAGCGCGGGGAAGTACTCCGGTACGGGCGGCGCGACCGGGGGTGCGTGCCGCTGCTCGTCCAGCAGGGGGATCAGCTGGGCGACGTCCTCGACCGAGCGTCCCAGCGCCGCGGCGTGCAGCACCTCGTCCGCGAGGGCGCTCTGACCGCTGTCCTGGAACTCCAGTACCAGCTGGGCTACTTCGGCGATCGGTCGGATGCGGGACGCGCCCTGCAGGGCGGCGATGGTGTCGCGGCGCTCCTGTGCGGTGGTCGTCGCGTGGGGGTGGTGGGTGTGCAGGGAGCGGAAGAGCTGGACGACCTCCTCCACCGGGCGGGCGAGCGCCGCGGCCTGGAGGAGCGCCAGCGCGTGCGGGCTCCGTCCGCTGGTGCGCAGGACGAGGAGCAGTTGGGCCAGCTCTGCGGCCGGTCGCTGCACGGCCACGGTGTTCAGGAGGGCTGCCGCGCTCTGCTCGGCGGGCTGGTCCGCCAGGAGCGACTCCCGGACGGCCGCCGCCCACACGGGTCCTGCGGCCTCAGGGGCTCCAGGAGCCTCGGGGGACTCTGTGCCCGCTCCGGCTAAGGACCGGACTGGAAGATCATCGGATATTGCGCGGGCCATCAGAACTCCTCGAAGTGTGCACGATCGCAGGTCGCTCGGCTTCCAGCCGGACAGCGGCCGACGCTGTCCGCTACTCCGGATGACGACCGGGCGGCGGACTCACGCCTTCTACGATTCTGCGCACCGGGGCTGCTGCCCGCAGCGGCAGCAGCCATCCGGGCGACGGGGCGATCCCCCGTGGAGACTGCTCAGCAGTTGCAGTGCCACTGGTGGTCGGTCACCGACACGCGGGGGCCGTCGTCGGGCGCCTCGCCGTGGATGCCGATCACCGGATGGATGCGGGTGCCCCGCTTGAAGGTCTCGACCACCGTGATGTCCTTGATCGCGTCGGGGTGGACGGTGAGCGGGTTCTCGCTGAGGACCACCAGATCGGCGAGTTTGCCGACCTCGATGCTGCCCTTGCTGTCCTGCTCGAAGTACTGGTGGGCGGCGTTGATGGTGATGGACCTGACCGCGTCCAGGGCCGACACGCACTGCTCGGGGCCCAGCACGACGCCCTCGGTGCGGGTGCGCCGGGTGACCTGGCTGGACAGGATGGCGATCGAGTTGGGCAGCGCGACCGGGGCGTCGTGGTGGGAGGTGTAGACCATGTTCCGGTCGACGGCCCACTTCGCCGGGGAGATCAGGGCGGCCCGCTCGGGGCCCAGCACGGTCTTGGTGTACCAGTCGCCCCAGTAGTAGGTGTGCATGGAGAAGAAGGACGGGATGATGCCGAGCCGGGCGAAGTCGTCGATCTGGTCCTCGCGGGCGGTCTGGGCGTGGATCGCCACCGTCCGCCGGTCGCTCGGTGCGACCCGCCCGGTGGCGGCCTCGACGGCGAGGACGAACTGGTCGATCGCGGCGTCCCCGTTCACGTGCGCCAGGACCTGCCAGCCCTTGGCGAAGGCCGTCTCCACCTGGTTGACGACGATCTTGTCGTCCTCGATGGCGGGATAGCCGAGGTAGCCCTCGTCGGTGCCCTCGGGCCGGATCTTGTACGGCTCGGTGAGCCAGGCGGTCCGGCCCTGCGGGGATCCGTCGAGGTACATCTTCACCCCCGCGGCCCGCACGCCGTTCTCGTACTCCTGGCTCGCCCTGACCACGTCCTTCCCGCGCCACTCCATCGCCTTGTCGGCCCGGACGTAGGCGACCACGTCGATCTTGAACGGCACCGCGGCGGCGGCGTCGCGCAGCGCCTGGAGGTTGGCCGGGCTGGTGCCGCCCTCCTGGACGGTGGTGAAGCCGAAGCTCGCCGCCGAGGTCGCGCCCTTGCTGAACAGGCCGAGCAGGGCCTCCTCCGGCAGGCCCACCGTCGCCGTGTCGGAGGCCGGGGTGAAGGCGGTCTCCTCCAGGACGCCGTCGGGCTCGCCGTACGGCTCGGCCTCGACGTCGCGGCGGCGGCGGATGACGCCGCCGTCGGGGTTCTTGCGGTTCGCGTCGTAGCCCAGCTCCCGCAGGCCGACGCTGTTCACCGCGCCCAGGTGGAAGGACTGGTGGATGGCGAGCACCGGGCGGGTGTCGGAGACCTCGTCCAGATCGTCGCGGTCGGGGTGGCGGCCCTCGGTGAGCATCGCGTCGTCGTAGCCGAAGCCGACGATCCACCGCGAGGCTGCGCCGACCGGGGTCTCGGCCCAGGCGCGCAGCTTCTGCTGGAGGGAGGGGATGTCGGTGACGTCGCCGTCCGGCGCGGCCAGCAGGTTGGCGATGGTGGCCTGTAGGCCGATGCCGCCGAGGTGGCCGTGGGCGTCGATGAAGCCCGGGAGCAGTGCGCGGCCCCCCAGGTCGCGCAGCTGCGTGTGCGGGCCGTGCCAGCGGTCGAGGGCCTCCTGGTGGCCGCCGACGAAGACGATGAGGCCGTCCTTGACCGCCACCGCCTCGGGACCGGGTACGGACTCGACCGCGCCGGCGGCCACCGTCACGATCTCGCCGCCGTGGAAGACGACGTCGGCCTCGGAGTACGGCTCCGGCTGAGCACTCATGCGGGTTCCCCCAAGGATGGATGCGTGGTGTCGCGCAGCAACTACCCCAGGTGATCGGAGTCCGAAACTCGAACAGGGCGCGGGGAGGGCGTCATGGGATCGTGGAACAACGGGGCCCGTCCGGTGAGGAGGAGGCCGACCATGGTCCGTCACCGCACGCAGCAGCCGTCACCGCTCGCCGCGCGCCCGGAGCCCGTGGCGCCGATGCTGGCGACCCCCGGGGCGCTCCCGTCGGGTCCGGGCTGGGCGTTCGAGGTGAAGTGGGACGGCGTACGGGCCGGTGCGCTGGCCGGAGCGCGCGGCGACGTGCTGCTGGTCGGCCGGCACGGGACGGACTTCACCGCCGCCTTCCCCGAGATCACCGAGGCGCTGCAGAACCGGCTGCCCGCCCGCGCGCTGGCCCTCGACGGCGAGATCGTCTGCTTCGACAAGGAGGGGCAGCCCTCGTTCGCGCTGTTGCAGCAGCGGCTGCACCTGGTCCAGGCCGGGGCGATCGAACGCGCCGCGCGGGCGTCGCCGGCGACCTACCTGCCCTTCGACGTCCCCCATCTCGACCTGCCGCTGCTGCACCTGCCCTACGTCGAGCGCCGGTCGATCCTCTCCGCGCTGGCGCTCGGCGGCACCGGCGTCCGGGTGCCGCCGCACTGGGTGGAGAGCGGTCCGGCGGCGCTGGCCTTCACCCGCGAGCAGCACCTGGAGGGCCTGATCGCCAAGCGGATGGCCTCGCTCTACACGCCGGGGCGGCGCTCGCTGGACTGGATCAAGGTCAAGAACCTGCGCACCGCCGACCTCGTCATCGGTGGCTGGATCGCCGCCGGGCCGGCCGGCGGCACCGCGCTGAAGGCCGTCCTGTGCGGGGTCCGCACGGCCGACGGACTGCGCTACGCCGGCAAGGTCGGCTCCGGCTTCGCCATGGCGGAGCGCCGCGCCCTCGCGGCGCTGCTGCGCCGGCTGGAGTGCGAGTCCTCGCCGTTCTCCACCGCGGTGACGGGACTGGCGGCCGGTGAGGTGCCGCGCTGGACCCGGCCCACCCTGACGGCGGAGGTCGAGTACCTGCACTGGACCGAGGCCGGACGCCTGCGCCACCCGGTCTGGCGCGGCCTGCGCGGACCGCAGCAATAGGTGTGACGCGTGGCGGGCGTCACACCCTGCGGACCTCCCGAAGGGCCAAGATCGATCGTGCGGCCCGGTGGGGCGGTAGCTGCCCCGGGTGGACCCGGCGGATCGTCAGTTCCCGTTCATGCGGGCTGAATTGAGAGTCCGGAAGGTCGATCAAGGACCGACGGACAAGAGCCTCAAATAGAAGTAAAGCGGACATAAGGGCACCCGTCTGATGGTCCTTAGAAATTCTTGACAGCGTACGAACCATCGGGCAAGAATCCGGGGCACCGGGCGCCGCGCCTCAGCCAGAGGACCGCCGCACCGAAGGCCACGACCGACCTGGTGTGTGCCTGCGGTGGCCACCTTGTCTGCCGGCCGCCGAACCCGACGGGTCCCTGTCCGGGACCTCGTGCCTTGCTCCGCTGTGTGCTCCCCACGGCCCGGCGGCCCTGCTAGGAAGACACCCCATGCCTGGTTCCACGCGTCCGTTCATCACCGTCCGGCCCGTTCGCCACGCCGTCATCGCGGTCATCGGCGCACTGGCCGCCCTGGTCGCCGCCAGCGGCTGCGGCAGTAGCAGCAGCACGCACGCCACGTCCGCCACCGCTCCCTCCGCGGCAGCCGCGACGACCTCCGCCGCCACTCCCGCCACTCCCGCCACCCCTGCGCCCACTGCCGCAGGGAGCAGCGCCGCCGCGCAGCCCGGTTCGGCGGCGCCCGCACAGCTCTCGGCCGCGCAGCTGCCCGACGGCGGCGTCGAGGGCTGGAAGCCGCTCGCCGCAGCCCGAACGCAGGCCGTGACGACCGGAATCGAGCTCAACGAGTGCGCCTCCGTGCTCGGCGCGGCCAGCTGGCAGCAGCAGGCGTACGTCAGCGTCTTCCACACCCCGGCCGAGCAGGACGTCTTCACCTTCCCCAGCGCCACCGCCGCGCAGAGCGCCTACAGGGATCTGCAGGCCCGGATGGGCAGCTGCCAGGTCCAGTCCCGGGCTCTTCAGGCCAAGGCGCACCTCGCGACGGACGCGCAGGTCGCCACCACGGCCGCCACCGGCGCGGGCACCGCGTGGTCGCGGCAGTGGACCGGGGTGGAGGGCGTCTCCGCCGCCGGCCCGCAGACCAACCACCTCTACGCCGTGCAGCAGGGCGCCTCGCTGGCCGTCGTCCACTTCGACGAATGGGCCGGCACCCAGGCGGCGGCCTACGACACCCGGGCCGACCAGGGTGTCCTGACCGCCATCGCCCAGCAGCTCGCGTAGCTCTCCCCTCCGAGTCCTCCGGACTCGCCCCCGTTCGACTGGTACTCGCCGACCAGTTCCTTCCCGTCCCTTCCCGACGGTCGTCCCGGACCGGTTCTTCCCGACCGGCTTCCTCTCCCCGACCGACCCTGCCCAACCACCTGGAGATCCCCCATGTCCCAGCACGGACCTGCTCTGCGACGTTGCCTCACCGGCCTGCTCGGGGTCGGCGTCGCCTCCGTCCTGATCGCGACCCCCGCGATGGCGGCTACTCCCACGACCTCCAGCTCGTCTGTCGGCGGCAGCATCTCGCGTGACGAGGTCGTCCAGCGGGCCCAGAGCTGGGTCAGCGAGGGCGTACCGTACAACCAGGGTGCCAACTACACGGACAGTAACGGCAGTTACCGCGAGGACTGCTCGGGCTACGTCTCGATGGCCTGGCACCTCGGCGACAGCCTGGTGACCCAGACCCTGCCCAGCGTCTCCACCCAGATCGACTCCTCCCAGCTCGCCCCCGGCGACGCGCTCGACTACACCGCCGAGCACGTCATCCTCTTCGGCAACTGGGTCGACCAGTCGGCCGGCACCTTCAACTTCTACGCCGAGAACAACCCGAGCGAGCTGACCAACGTGTACCAGGGCAGCCTCAACGCGAGCTCCCTGGACGGCTGGCCCACCAGCTACTACACCCCCTACCGCTACGACAACATCACCGGCACCGGCGCCGGCATCTCCACCACGGTGCCCGCCCCGACCTCGGCGACCGGGACCTCGTCCCCGACCACCTCCGGGTCGGACTCCACCTCCGGGTCGGACTCCACCTCCGCCGACTCCGCGTCCTCCTGGACGTACTCCCACGCCGCTACCCACCGCCCCAGCCGCGCCTGGTACGACGTCCACGGCTGGTGGTAGACCGCACCCCCCGAGTTCAGACCTCCGACCCCCGTCGCACCCGCGCCGGGGGTCGGACGCGTTCGCAGGTCAGGCGGCCTGAGGCGCGGGCGTGATGATCGCGAAGGGGGCGCCGAACGGGTCCGCGAGCCAGGCGATCCGGCCGACCTCCGGCACGTCGGCGGCCGGCATCAGGACGATGCCGCCGGCCTGCTGCACCCTGGCCGTCACGGCGTCGGCGTCCGCCGCGTCGAAGTACGGGATCCAGGCCGGCCGCATGCCCTCCTGCACCCCCGCGAGACCGCCGAACGAGGAGTCCTGCAGGTCGCCGTCGGCGGTGGAGAGCACGGTGTAGGCCATCCCGGGCATCGACATCTCCTGCGACCGCCAGCCGAACAGCGAGCCGTAGAAGGCCAGCGCGGCCGCCGAGTCAGCCACGTGCAGCTCGGCCCAGCAGAGCGCGTCGTGCTCGGAGGCCACCTCCAGGCCCTGGAAGGCGCCGGGCTGCCAGACGGCGAAGTCCGCGCTGCCCGGGTCGGTGAGGCAGGCCATTCGCCCGGCCTCCATCACGTCGAACGGCTGCACCCGGACGGTGCCGCCGCCCTGTTCGACCGCCTTGGCGGTGGCGTCCGCGTCCGGGGTGCGGAAGTACACCGTCCAGGCCGGGCTCGCGCCCTCCTCGGTGAGCTGCCCGAGGGCGGCGACGGTCCTGCCGTCCTTCTGGAAGAAGCCGTACCCGCCCGCTTCCGGGCCCGCCGACTGGTAGGTCCAGCCGAAGACGGCGGTGTAGAAGGAGGCCGTCGCCGCGGTGTCGGGGCTGGCGAGGTCGAGCCAGTTGGGTGAGCCGGTGACGAAGTCGGTGGAGAGCATCGGGGAGGTTCCGCCCTTCGGAGCTGATCAGGTGTGCAGGTAGCCGTTGGTGCCGTCATGGCCGTCGGCGCCCTCGTCGTCGAACCAGTAGTCGCCGTGGGCGAGGTAGCGGAAGCAGACCCGCTCGTCGGCCGGCAGGGCGACGGTGACGGACCGGGTGCCGTTGCGGCGCGTGCTCAGCGGATGGGAGCCGGGCTGCCAGCCGTTGAAGTCGCCGACGACGCTGACCTCGCCGCACGGGTGGTCGGCGGGCAGGACGAAGGTGACCTGGGTGGTGTCCGGGTGTCGCACGCGCTCCAACATCGATCGTCAACTCCTTCAGTGCGCAGGGGACCGTGTCCTCGATCCTCGCGCCGCCGTACGCCATGTGCAGCCGCACGTCGTCCGTTCGGCGGATTCCCGGGTCGGGAGCGCGGTACGGTGACCGGATGACACCGGACGAGGTCCTGCGCGCCCTGGCGGCACTGGAAGCGGCCTGGAAGCACGACGACACGGCGCTCGCGGCGCTGGCCCAGCGCGGCCCGGACGAGGTGTCGCTGCCGGTCCTGGTCGCCGACTACGGTGACACCACCCTCCAGGCGCTGCTCACCCTCGCCTACCGTGCCGACGGCCTGACGGACCCGGACGAGCTGGACGAGCGCCTGCGGGTGGACGTCACCGCCCGGGTCTGCACCTCGATCGGGCGGACGCTGACCAGCTGGGCCGCCACCGCCCCCGACGAGGCGGCCGGCGACGTCGCCCGCGCCGTGCTGGACGCCATCGTCAACTTCACCGAGGGCGCCGACGAGGACAAGGTGCTGCCGCTGCTCGCCGCGCTGCGCGCCAGCGCGCTGCTGAAGTCCGAGTAACGGCGCCGCGACGCCGGCCCTCCCCTGTGGGGTCGGCGTCGCGGCGCTCGAACCCGCTTGAAACCAGCGAACCGCAGACGGGACCGGCGGTCGAATGATTCGATCAGGTTCGAACGCAATCGCTGAAGGTTAAGTGGGTTTGGATGATCCGGGTTGAGCTGGGTGCGCAGGGACTGGGCCGCACCAGATTCGCGATGAGTCCGCTGAACGCTGCCCAGGACCTGCTCTTCCAGCTGGGCCGCTACCCCGAGAACCTGGACGCACGGTGGCGGGCCCGCGCCCTGGATGCTCTGCGCGACCGGCGGTTGGGGCTGCTGGCGGTGGTCTGCGGCGGAGGACCGCACGGGTACGCACCCGACTTCCCCCGACCCGAGCCGGCCACCTTCCAACCCGGCCTGGACACCGACCTGCACCAGGTCGCCGGCACGGCCCCGGACCGGATCCGCTTCGAGCTGGGTGCGGCGCTGGGTGGCCACTCGTGGGGGCAGGATGACGCCGACCGGCCGCCGCGGCTGCTCCTGGCGGCGCTGGAACGCGGCGAGGACCACCTCGCGCAGCGCATCGCCGACGAGCTGGAGCAGTTCTGGCGACTCGTCCTCGCCGCCGACTGGCCCGACATCCGGGCGCGGCTGGAGGACGACGTCACGTTCAGGTCCGGCGTGATCGCGCGCGAGGGGCTGACGTCCGCGCTGGAGCGACTGGCTCCGGACCTGCTGTGGCGCGAGGGCGGCCTGGAGATGACGGCCAGTTCGCACGAGATGAGCGTCGAGGCCGACGCCATGGTGCTGGTGCCCAGCGTCTTCTTCTCGAAGGCGATCTTCTGCGCCGGCGAGCCCGACGGGACCCCGGCCCCGCGCACCCCGCTGATCGTCTACCCCGCGGTCCCGTCCTCGCGCGCGTCGGGCCCCCTGAGCGACGAGCTGATCGGCCCCACCCGGGCGCACCTGCTCGCCGAACTCGCCCAGCCCCGCAGTACCGCCGAACTCGCCCGACGCCTGCATCTGAGTTCGGCGACCGTCTCCTACCACCTGCAGATCCTGCACCGCGCCGGACTTCTGCAACGCACCCGCCACTCGCGCAGCGTCCTGTACCAGAAGCTCTCCTAGCGAGCCGGGGGGGGGGGGGGGGGGCCCCCCCCCCCCCCCCCCCCCCCCCACCCCCCCCCCCCCCCGGGGGGGGGCCCCCCCCCGGGGGGCGCCCCCGCGAGGGCCCCCCCCCCACCCCCCCCC
>NZ_JARZAI010000049.1 GCF_029893355.1 Kitasatospora sp. MAA4 | reverse complement strand
GTCAGCGGTAGCGGCAGGGGCAGCGGCCCCGGGGGGGCGGGGGGGGGGGGCCCCGGGGGGGGGGGGGGGGGGGGGGGGGGGGCCGCCCCCCCCCCCCCCCCCCCCCCGGCCGTTGTGCCGAACGTGGGACCGGGCAGCCTCAGGCGAGGTCGAGGTCCTGCGCGGTGAAGACGGTGTAGTACGGCAGACCGGCCGCCTCGATGGCCGGCGCGGCACCGCGCTCGACGATCACCGCGACGCCGACCACCTCGGCGCCGGCCTCGCGCAGCGCCTCCACGGCGGTCAGCACCGAGCCACCGGTGGTGGAGGTGTCCTCGACGGCCAGCACCCGGCGGCCCTTGACGTCCGGGCCCTCGATCCGGCGCTGCAGGCCGTGCGCCTTGCCGGTCTTGCGGACCACGAACGCGTCCAGCTCGCGGCCGCGGGCGGCGGCGGCGTGCAGCATCGAGGCGGCCACCGGGTCGGCGCCCAGCGTCAGGCCGCCGACCGCGTCGTAGTCGAGGTCCGCGGTGGTGTCCAGCAGGACCCGGCCGACCAGCGGCGCCGCCTGGGCGTCCAGGGTGATGCGGCGCAGGTCGACGTAGTAGTCCGCCTCCAGGCCGGAGGAGAGGGTGACCTTGCCGTGAACCACGGCCTTGTTCTTGATCTGCGCCAGCAGGGCGTCGCGGTCGTTGCTCATGAACAGTCAGTCTAGGGCCTGGCGGAGTGCCGCAGGTCAGCGCTTGCGCAGGGCCCGCGCCAGCACGACCGCCCCGCCGAGCAGGGCCACCGAGCCGCCGATCACCCACGGCACGCTGGCGCGGCCGTGCACCCGGGAGGCCACCGGCGCGCCGGCGCCGTGCTCGCCGGACCAGCGGCTGGCGGCCCGGGCCCGGGCGCTGCGGGCGGGCAGGGCCGGGGCGTAGCGGCCGCGCGGCGGGGCGTGGTCCACCTCCTCGGCCGAGCGCCCGACGATGCTGCGGCGGACCGGGCCGGCCAGCACGTCGTCCGGCGAGAGCGGGTCGCCGCCGGGCTGGTAGCCGTACGGGGCGTCCACGCTCTCGGTGCCGTGGCCGGCGCCGAGTGCCTCGGCGGCGGCCGCGGTGCCGGCCAGGTCGTCCAGGCTCTCGGGCTCGGCGGCGAGGCCGAAGCTCTCGGAGTCGGAGAAGGAGATCAGGTCGGAGAGGTCGTCGGCGAAGAGGTCGTCGGGGAGCTCGTCGTCCTGCTCGGCCCGGGGCCTGAACTCGAGCGGGCGGGCGGCGGTCTCCTCGGCCTCCTCGGCGGCGCTCTCGGTGCTGCCGTCGGCGGCCAGGGCGGCGGCGAAGCGGTCCAGCAGGCGCCGCCCGGCCAGCGCCAGCGCCTCCGCGTCGAACTCGGCGAGCCGGCCGCCCGGCGTCAGGTCGCCGCGGAAGCGCAGCACGGTGCGGTCGTCGCCGTCCTCCTCGACGCTGATCCGCACGGTGGCCGTCACCTCGCCGTCGCCGCGGGCCTCCTGACCCTCGGCGAAGGCGGTCAGCACACCCGCCGCGCCACTGCGGATCAGCGAGACGACGCCCCGGTAGGTGATCGTGGAGCTGCCGATCCGCAGCCGCAGCCGGCCGTTGATCTCCTCGGGCGCGGTGCCGCCGCCCTCGCGCCGCGCCGTGCGCGCGTCGGTGGGCTCGGCCGCATCGGTGCTCAGACCGGGCACGCACCGCGCGAGCAGCGCGGGATCCTGCAGGGCTCGGTGGACCAGCGCGGCCGGCAGCGGGACGACAACCTCATGCTCCATACCTGTGAGCCTACCGACCTACCCCCCAGGTGGGAGGGCGCGGCGCCAGGTTGACACTCAGAAGGCCATCCGCGGCGTCAGCGCGGCCTCAGCAGGGTGCTCGGCGGGGGCAGGTCCTGGGGTCGGGCGGCGGCCAGCCGGGCCGCCGAGGCGGTCAGCTCCGCGACGGTCAGCGAGCGCGGGGGCGGGGCGTCGTCGGCCAGCTGGAGCGGTGGCAGCGGGTCGCGGGAGGCGAGCAGCACGGCGGCCAGACTGCCGCTCCCGGCCGGGTCGCAGGCCGGCCCGGTGCCCGCCACCGGGTACGGCAGGGTGGCGAGGCCGGCCGCGCGCAGACCGGCCTCGGCGGTCCACAGGCCCGGACCGCCGGCCCCGGCCGGGACCGCGAGGCGTCCCTGCGGGCCGAGCCGGGCGGCGGCCAGTCCGTAGAACTCGGTGGAGTGGTACTCGCTGTGCGCGGCCCGCTCGGGCGCCGGCAGGTCGGCGAGGACGGCGTCGAACGGCGGCAGCGGCCCGGCCCGGCGCAGCCACTCCAGCGGATCGGCGGTCAGCACCCGGACCCGGGGGTCCGCGAAGGAGTGCTCACTCAGCGCGGCGAGCCCCGGATCCGTGCGGGCCAGCTCGGGCAGCGCGGGGTCGAGCGTCACCACCAGCACCGAGGCCACCCCGCTGTGGCGCAGCACCTCGCGCAGGGCGAGGCCGTCGCCGCCGCCGAGCAGCAGCACCCGGGTGTCGGCGCCGCCCGCCAGCGCCGGGTGCACCAGCGCCTCGTGGTAGCGGTACTCGTCGGCGCCGCAGACCGCGAGCCGTCCGGACAGGTAGAGCCGCAGCGGGTCGGCGGGCACCGAGCCCTGCTCGGGGACCCTGGGCGGGCGGCCGGTCAGCACGATCTCGCCGTAGCGGCTCTGCACGGCCGGGCGCGCCTGGCCGCCGTAGAGCGCGTGGCGGGCGGCGCGTTCGATCGCGCCGGTGCAGGCCGCCGCCACCGCCAGCGCCGCCAGGACCGTTCCGCAGCCGATCCAGAGCAGCAGCCGGGCGCGCGGTCCCGGTTCGTCGCGGAAGAGCCAGAGCACCACCGCTGCCCCTGCCAGCGCGTTGACCGCACCGGTCAGCAGGGCGCCGGTGGCCTGTCCGAGCGCGGGCAGCAGCAGGAACGGGAAGGCCAGACCGCCGATCAGCGCACCGACGTAGTCGGCGGCGAACAGGTCGGCCGCGGCCCGGCCGGCGTCCTCCTGGCGGATCCGCTGGATCAGCGTCATCAGCAGTGGGATCTCGGCGCCGATCAGGACCCCGATGACGCAGGTCAGGCCGACCATCGTGAGCTCGCAGCGGCCGAGCCAGGCCCAGCAGGCGTAGAGCGTGAGCACCGAGAGCCCGCCGACCAGTGCGAGGGCGCACTCCACCGCGGCGAAGAAGGTGGCCGGCCGGTGCGCGAGGTGTTTGGCGACCAGCGAGCCGGTGCCCATCGCGAAGACCATCACGGAGAGCACGACGGAGGTCTGCGTGACGGAGTCGCCGAGCAGGTAGCCGCCGAGTGCGACCAACTCCAGTTCGTACACCAGGCCGCAGGCCGCACAGACGAACGCGGCGAGCAGCACCAGCAGCCGGGCGAGAGCGGGGCGGCGGCGCAGCGGCGCGAGGCGGCGGCCGGGGCGGCGGTGCTGGTCCGGACGGCCGCCGTCACCCGCTCGGGTGTGTGCGTCCGATCGGGTGGGGGCGCGCGCTGCGGCGGGTGCGGCCGTCACGTCCGGTTCGCCCGTTCGGGTGCGTCCGTTCGGGCGAGAGCGGGCCGGGGTGCGCAGGCGCGGACGGGTGCGGGTGCGCGGCCACCGGGCCGGGCCGGACGGGGCCTCGGCACCGGGGTCGGGCTGGAGGCGGGCCCGGCTCTGCCCGCGGGTAGGCGCCCTGCGCCGTACGGCCCGGTCAGCTCCGGGACGGCCGGAGGCAGGGGGAGGACCGTCGCGGTCAAGGCCGGGCTGCGCGGGTGGGCCCGCCGGCTGGTCGATCACGCAGAAACGCTAGGGGACATATGCCGCGAGCAGTCGCACTCGTTCGATGGATAGCCATCCTGTCGTCATTGACGGGTCGTCATGGTGTTCGGGACAGCGGGGTGATGGGGGTGAGGGTCACGGCGCGGTGGGACGGGCCATCGCGCAGCGGGCGCCCGGGTTCGGAGCCGCCTCGACCTGGCTGCGCACCACCAGGGCGGAGCGGGTGCAGACCAGCCGCCCCTCCTGCGGGTAGGCGTGCCAGGTGCGCCAGAGCACCCGGTCCGCGCTGCCGTACGCGAACAGGGCGGTGAACGCGCTCGGGTCGCCCGGGAAGACCCCGGCCAGCCCGCGCGGGTGCCCGCCCACCAGGGCGAGGATCTCCTGCGCGCGGGCGGCGAACATGTGCGGCGGGTGGGTCTCGATCCGGGCCGCGAACTCGTACTCCCAGCCCGAGACTTGCTCGGCCACCCGGGCCGGCAGCGGGTTGCGGCGGCCGGGCATGCAGGCCACCGTCTCCAGGCAGTCACCCGGCCCGGCCGCGATCACCACCTGGTGCGAGGCACCCAGCAGGCGCAGCTGCAGGGTGCCCGCCGGTCTGCCGTCCGTCGGGCGGCCGTCGGTCGGACGAACCTCGCCCGACAGGGGCAGGTCGCGCACCGCGAGCGCGGGCAGCGGTCCGCCGCCGAGACACCAGGCCAGATCGCCGGCGCGGGTGTCGGTATAGGAGGTCTGCAGTGTGGTGAGCATGCTGGGCTCCGCATTTCAGCTCCGTACGCGCCCGCCGTGCAGCGTCCGCCTCGGCCGATGGCGAGACTGTTCGAGGCTGTGCGGTCCAGGACGCGGCCGACCGTGGAAGGAAGGATTCCGGCTGGAGTTTCAGCAGCAGAGAAGCACGAATTCTCCAGGTCCGTCAGGGATTTACCCATTCTTGTTGCACATTCACCGTTCTGGGCGTAGTGCCTGGTCAGGTCTGACCGGGCTGGTGAACGAGATTGCTCGACGTGCGCCGATTTGACCGGCGTGCACGACCGGTAGGCAGGGCGCACACGGAGTGGATTACCGGAGTGGGCCCACGCGCGCGCCGAGGCTCCCGCGCCGGGCGCAAGCGGGGCGTGATGTCAGGCGCGGACGGTGCGGCCGCGGTACAGCCCCTTGGCGACGCCGGCGAAGCGCAGCTCCAGGCCCTGGCCGTCGCGCTCGGCGTGCAGGTGCAGATGGGGTTCGCTGGTGTTGCCGGAGTTGCCGACCTCGCCGAGCAGGCAGCCCGCCTCGATCTGCTGGCCCGTCGTCACGGCGACGGTCCCCGGGCGCAGATGGGCGAGTTTGACGAGGGCGTCCCCGGTGTCGATGAAGACGTGGTTGCCGTACAGCGGCCCGTACCGGACGACTCCGGGCTGCTGGTCCTCGATCCCGTCGACCGCCGCGACGACCCGGCCCGCGCAGGGGGCGTAGATCTTCTCGCCGTAGGCGCGGTACGACTCCAGGTGCTGTGAGCTGCCCCGGGTCCCGGTCGGCCCGACCTGCAACAGGTCGACGGCGCCGCGCTGTTCCGCGATGCCGAAGTGGTGGTTCAGGCCGCGGCCGCCGCCCTGGACGACGTACCAGCTGCCGCGCAGCGGGAACTGCGCGAGCGGGACCGCGGTGGTCTCCCGCCAGCGGTGCCGGCGCGAGAGGGTCAGCGCCACCGTGCTGGTGACCAGCAGGGTCGCGCCGAGGGCGATCTGGGCCTCGTCGTGACCGAACGGCAGACCCGGCAGCCGGGCGGCCGAGGCGAACGCCGAGAGTGCGGAGAGCTCCAACGGGCGGCGGATCCACCAGGTTTCGGTGGCCGGCGCACTCCAGCCCTCAAGCAGCAGGAGGCCGAAGGCTGCCGTGAGGGCCGAGCCGATCCACCCGGTGACGCTGTCCGCGGTCCAGCAGGAGAGGACCGACCAGCCGAAGAGCAGCAGCCACAGGCCCCGGCCGAACCAGCGCTGCAGACCGGCCGGCAACTCCCGGCGCCCGGCCGGTGCCGCGGCGATCAGCAGGCCGGCCAGCACCCCGTCGGCGTCCAGTCGCACCCAGGCCGGCACCCGCCCGGCCGGGCCGGTGACGGCGAGCCCCCCGGGGGTGTCGACGACCTCCTGTATGCCGCCGACCCGGGCCGCGGTGGCCTCGGTGATCGCCCGCAGGCGGTCCGCGCCGACCGCGGCCACCACCTGCGGGGCCAGCAGCGGCCACCGCACCGGGTCCGCGGTCAGGAAGTCGGTCAGGGCGACGGCCTGGGCCTGCCGGTCAGGCGTTCGCATGCTGCTCCTCGGTCGCGGGCACTGGGCAGCGGATCCGACCGACGGCCGGATCCGCTGTGCGACAGTCTCCTTGAGCTGCGCGACCCCGCGACAGGGGGGTCAGCCGACGAAGGCGGAGATGAAGTTGTTCAGGTCTGCGACCGCGTTGGCGAGATCGGTGCTGCTCATCTGCTGTCCCACCGGGCTGTTGGCCAGGAAGTAACCGAGCGTGGCCTGGCAGCCGGCCGTGGCGGTGGCCTTCGGCAACGAGCAGGTGACCTCCTGCGCTGTTCCCTGCGGACCCTGGAGCACCACCAGCGCGACCACCGGGTTACCCGGACTGCCGGGTCCGGTCGGCGGAGCCTGCGTGGTCACCGGAAGGTTCGGCTCGCGGACGCCGGATGGGACGCCGATGGCGGCAACGGAGAGTCCCGGGTTGCCGGTTGCCACGGCGTGCACCCGGTCCGCGGACTGCCGGGGCGGGGCCGTGCAGTTGCCCGGCTGGCCGCCCGGTGTGGCCGGCGCGGTGGCCTGAGGCACGAACGGACAGGCCAGATCCACGTTGGTCTGCACGCCGCCGCTGTTGAAGACGGCCTGGACGACCGAGCTGAACTGCGCGCTGAGCGGGTCGGCGACCGATGCGCCGGGGTGGACGAACGCCTGCTCGCCGCCGTCGGCGCTGAAGAAGACCGTGTCGCAGGTCCAGCCGCTCGGGGCGACCAGGTACTGGGCATCGCCCGGGTAACTGGCACCGAAGACGGCGGCGGTCGGCGGCAGATTGATCGGGTCGGGCACCGGAACCGTGCCGGACAGCGCCTTCAGCGGCGGCAGTCCCGGACCGTTCGACTGACCCTGGCACGCCTGGACCGGAGCCGTGCGGGACGCGGCGCTCGGTACCGCCGCAGAGGCCGGCAGCGTGCTCCCACAGACAGAGGCGGTGAGAGCTGCCACCGCGACGAGAATGCTTGACCTCAACCCCCGTAAAGGCCCCTTCGAACCGGCCGAGCAGCGCATCTCTCACCTTTCCGGTGGCGCTGCGGACGGCATGAGCAGAGGGCCGCCCGTCGGCGCACCTCGCCAGGTCGGGTTGGCAGATCCTCACCGGCGCAGCTCAACTGAGCGCGCCAGCACCAGTCATACCGTCAGGATAGCTCCGCCCCTGCGGCTCGCGCGCGGTAGCCACGGGCGCACGACGACGTCAGCGTGCCCGCAGCTTGGACAGCCTTTCCACTGCTTCGTTCAACACTGCCTCCTGCTTGCAGAAGGTGAAGCGGACCAGGCTGCGGCCGGCCTCGGTGTCGTCGTAGAAGACGGCGTTGGGGATGGCGACGACGCCGCAGCGGGCGGGGAGCGAGCGGCAGAACTCGATGCCGTCCTTCTCGCCGAGCGGGGTGATGTCGGTGGTGATGAAGTACGTGCCGGCCGGTTCGAAGACCTGGAACCCGGCGGAGGAGAGCCCGTCGGCGAGCAGGTCGCGCTTGCGGAGCAGGTCGGCGCGGAAGTCGGCGAAGTAGCTGTCGGGCAGGCGCAGGGCCTCGGCCACGGCGTACTGGAACGGGCCTGCGCTGACGTAGGTGAGGTACTGCTTGGCGGTGCGGACGGCGGCTACCAACTCCGGTGCGGCGGTGACCCAGCCGACCTTCCAGCCGGTGAAGGAGAAGGTCTTGCCGGCCGAGGAGATCGAGACGGTGCGCTCGCGCATGCCCGGGAGGGCGGCGATGGGGTGGTGGCCGGTGTGGAAGACGAGGTGTTCGTAGACCTCGTCGGTGACGACCAGGAGGTCGTGCTCGCAGGCGAGTTCGGCGATGGTGGCGAGTTCCTCGGGGGTGAGGACCATGCCGGTGGGGTTGTGCGGGGTGTTGAGCAGGAGCAGGCGGGTGCGCGGGGTGATCGCGGCGCGCAGGGCGTCCAGGTCGGGGCGGAAGGACGGCGGGCGCAGGGTGAGCGGGACGCGGGTGGCGCCGGCCATCGCGATGCAGGCGGCGTAGGAGTCGTAGAAGGGTTCGAAGGCGATGACCTCGTCGCCGGGCTCGAGGAGAGCGAACATGGCGGCGGCGATGGCCTCGGTGGCGCCGGCGGTGACCAGGACTTCGGTGTCGGGGTCGTAGCTGAGCCCGTAGAAGCGCTGCTGGTGCTCGGCGATGGCGGTCCGCAGCTCGGGGATGCCGGGGCCGGGCGGGTACTGGTTGCCACGGCCGTTGAGGACCGCGTCGGCGGCGGCCTGAGCCACTGAGGCGGGCCCGTCGGTGTCCGGGAAGCCCTGGCCGAGGTTGATGGAACCGGTGGCCGTGGCCAGTGCCGACATCTCCGCGAAGATCGTGGTGCCCATCCCGGCCAGACGGCGGTTCAGCAGCGGCCTTGTACCCATGTGTGGCTCCTCGCGTCCTGCAGTCGGGCCCGTCTCCTGATGGCCAGCAGGATACTGCCCTACCACCGGCCATCGGAGTCACGATCCGCTGAGCAGAACTCCCAGGACACGAAAGAGAATTCGCGCTGTGGACCGCCCCGGTCCGATGGGCCCCCACCGCCCGCTCGAACTCCTCGCCGACCCAAAGGGCTGCGACCTGCCGGTGAAGAGCTGACAGGGCGAGTTTGCCGGTTCTTTACCCGCCGGCGATGCGGCGGTCCTTACGGCTTCGCCGGATGGAGGCCAGGTACGTGACCAGCGAGGTGCCGATGATCACGAGGCTGGCGCCGAGGATCACCTGGTCGGTGTTGGACACCTTGGTCATCGCGAAGGCGATTCCCGCCAGCACCACGCAGACCCCCAGGCCCTTGAGGGAATTCATTGCTCTCCTTGAGTCATTTCCAGGCGGAGACGCGAGTCACATATGACTTCACGATCGAGGCCACGAGCCAGTAGGTCCGCACGACGGTGTACACGAGTTCCGGAAGCAGGATGGCTTCGACGATCATCGCCTTCCAGCCCAGATTCCTCACCCGCAGTGCGGGGTAAATGATCCAGAAGCTGAAGAGTGCCCACATGAAGGGGCTGTTCGAGAACCCGTGCTGGGCAGCCGAAACGAGTCGGGTCGAACCCCATCCCAGAATGTAGGCGGCGCCGAAGAGCCCCATGATCATGGTGGTGATGGAATGCCAGGTGAACTTCGTAAAGCCGCGGCTGCGCAGGGTGTCCACGGTGCCGCGGCTCCACCGCTCGCGCTGCTGAATGAGTTCGCGCAGGGTGGGCATGAGGTCGGTGTACGCGATGCAGAGCTGGTTGGCGGTGACCTTCCAGCCGGATTCCTTGAGCGTCAGCGTGGTCTCGTAGTCCTCGACGAGATTCCGGTGGTCCTCCCAGAAAACCTCGCCGCGCCAGTCGATCAGACCCTGCAGGGCCTCGCCGCGATAAAAGGAGCCCGCGCCGGACATCGTGTGGACGTCGCTGCGATACCGGGTGTTCGCCGCGCGGCCGTACTCGATGATCTGCATCCCGAGGAGATAGCGCTGCCAGGGGTTGCGCCACAGGTCGGTGCGGCCCAGGCAGGCGGCGCTGACGCCGCCGAGCTCCGGGTCGGAGGCGATCACGTTGCGGGCGCGCTCGATGAACTTCACGTGCAGCTCGGTGTCGGCGTCCATGACGAGGACGTGCCGGACCCGGTCGGTCAGCCGCCCCCCGACGGCCTCGCGGAGCCAGTTGAGCCCGTAGTTGAGGGCGCCGGCCTTCTTGTGCGGGTTGTTGTCGAGAGTCAGCACGACGGTCGGCGGGGTGCGCTCGTCGTCCGCGAACTGGCGGGCGAAGTCCTCGGTGCGGTCGGTTGAGTTGTTGACCACCACGATGATGAGGTCGGGGCGTCGGCTCTGGGCGGCCAGGGACTGCAGCGAGGTGAGGACGCCGACCTCTTCGTTGCGGGCCGGGACGATGACGACGCTGTCGTAGAGGACACCCTCGGTCTCGCCGGAGGCGACACGGCCTCTCCGATGCCGACTTCTCGCCCCGCTCGGCGCTTCAGCGCGCGCACGGCGCGCAGTAGTGCCTGCCACGACCTTCTCCCCCACCTAGATGTCGAACTCACAGAGCTCGCACGTCTGTGCCGTTCCTGCGCCCACGCAGAAGGTACCGCACGGGCGTGCACCAGCCCTATCCCGGACGGGTTCGTTCTTGGCCCCCGAAGGCCGCGCAGTCGAATAGCGCGGGGCATCTTGCCTGGTAAAGCACGACATGTCCGTCACTCCGGGGCCGGTCGGGGTGTCCGGGAGTGGCCAGGAACACTTTCCCCGGAGACCGGCTCGTTCGCGGCGCTCGAGCGACCGGCGAACCCCAGGTTACGGAGAAGTCTCATTACGGGTGCGAAAGGGCAAACCGGACGCGGCGGGGATTCGTGGACGGCATACGGGTCCCGAAGAGGCGGGGCTAGGATAACGCGGATACGACATCCACAGATCCGATGCGAAGCGTGGGCTCAGAGCCGCCGGTGCATCTCGCCAAGGAGTTTCCGTGAGCCGAGCCCGCCGCAACTCCCCTCGTCGCGGGTGGACTGTGTTCAAGATGTTGCTCTTGGTGACCGCCCTGGCGGCCGCCGGCATCGTGGCCTATCCGATGCTGCGTTCCGCGCATTCCGCGGCAGCTGTGACCGGTGCGACGCCGGCCGGGCCCGCGGAACTCACCGTCCGCTACCGGACCGACCCCGCGAGCACGGTCGCCGTGGCCAAGCCGTGGGTGGAAGTCATCAACGCGTCGAAGAAGCCCGTGAACCTGAGCGACGTCACGCTGAGGTACTACTTCAGCGCCGACGACGCCTCCGCCGCCTACGGGTCCAACTGCGTGCAGACGCATCTCGGCTGCGCGAACGTCACGGAAAGTATCGTCACAGCGGGCACTGCATCTCCAAATGCTGATCACTACGTACAGATCGGCTTCACATCCGGAGCCGGCAACCTGGCGCCCGGTGCCACCACGGAGGCGATCGGCCTCCAGCTCTACCGGCTCGACCACCAGCAGCTGAACCAGTCGAACGACCGGTCGTTCGACGCCAAGGACACGCACTACGCGCCGTCGAAGCTGGTGACCGCCTACATCGGCAGCACCCTCGCCTGGGGTGAGGAGCCGAGCGGCGCCGCCGCGCCCGGGCAGGGCGCCTCCGCTCCGGCAGCGGCGCAGGCCGCGGGCGCACCGCCGGCCGGGGTGTTCTTCGACAACTTCCACTACAGCGGCCCCGACGACCCGGTGCTCGCCGCCAACGGCTGGCAGGCCCGCACCGAGCAGGGCGGCCCGGGTATCCACGACACCTGGACCCCCACGGGCGTCAGCTTCCCCGCCGACACGACCGCCCAGGGCGGGCAGGCGCTGCAGGTGCAGGTCAGCTCCGACGGCACCAAGCAGGGCACCAAGCAGGCCGAGCTGATGAGCACCAAGGCCGGCTTCTTCACGGGGACCATCGCGGCCAGGGTCTACTTCAGTGACACGCCCGCCAACGGTCCCACCGGCGACCACCTGAACGAGTCCTTCTACGCGATCTCGCCGGACGACACCTCGGCGAAGTACAGCGAGCTCGACTACGAGTACATGCCGAACGGCGGCTGGGGCGCGCCTGGGCCGGAGCTCGACACCACCAGCTGGCACAGCGCCAAGCAGGGCGACCGGGCCACCAAGGCCCTGAAGAAGCAGCAGCTCCAGGGCTGGCACGTCATGATGATCACCGCCATGAACGGCTCGGTCACCTACTCGATGGACGGCCACGACCTGTTCACCAGCGACAGCCGGTACTTCCCGCGCGAGAGCATGAACATCCACTTCAACACCTGGCTCATCGACCTGCAGCAGCTCGGGGCACCGCGCACCTGGGACACCAAGGTCAACTGGCTGTACTACCAGGCCAATCAGACGGTGTCCGGGGCCGATGTCCAGAAGGCCGTGACCGGCCTCTACGCGGCAGGCACGAACTACGTCGACACCCTGCCCAAGTCCTGAAACGCGCACGGCCCGGCCCGCGGGTAGCGGGCCGGGCCGGAAGCTGCGGGGGAGGTCAGTCCTCGTCGGGGGTCTCGGGGGCGGCGTCGCCGTCCTCGCCCTCGATCTCCTGCTGGAGGCCGAGGCGCTCGACGATCCACTGCTCGAAGCCCACGGCGGCCTGGGTCCAGTTGGCGGTGGTGGTGACGAAGTAGTCCAGGTTCACGCCGGAGCCGACGATCATCTGCGACTCGCCGATCAGGCGGACCACGCCGTCCTCGTGGGTGTGCGTGTAGACCTTGGGCCACAGGGTCTCGCGGTTCCACTCGTCGATGAGGTCGAGGATCTCGCCCTTCTTCTCCAACGGGTACGAGCGGTCGTAGAACGACCGGACCGCGAAGAGCTCCTTCTGCTCGCCGCGGAACATGAAGTAGACCCGGAAGCCCTCCCAGGGGGCGGTGAGGTCGCCCTCCTCGTCCACGACGTGCTTGAGCTGCATCTGGTCGAGGAGCTGGGTCACCAGAGCCTGGTCCGGCACCACGACCGGCGGGCCTCCGGCCGGCTGGCCACCCGACGGGGGCTGCTGGGGCAGGCCGAAGGACGGAATGGACGACGGATCAACACTCACGGGAGGTCCCTTCACAGTGCACGAGGGTGGCTGGAACTTCAGGGGCCGCCCTTCCATGTCTCCATCCTGCCTCATTCGGGGCCGGGTGCGGCAGGGGCACCGCACCCCGCCGCACCCCTGCTGCGCGGGGTTACGAGGAGCTCACCGTCAGCCGGTCGGCGTCCTCGTCGCGGTCGACCACCACGGTCTCGCCGTCGTGCACGCGACCGGACAGGATCTCCTTGGCGAGCTGGTCGCCGATCGCCGACTGGACCAGCCGGCGCAGCGGCCGGGCGCCGTACGCGGGGTCGTACCCGGTGAGCGCGAGCCAGTCGCGGGCGGCGGGGGTGACGTCCAGGGTCAGCCGGCGGTCGCGCAGCCGGTCGGCCAGCCGGGCGACCTGCAGGTCGACGATCCGGCTGAGCTCGGCGGTGCCCAGCGGGTCGAAGACCACGATGTCGTCCAGCCGGTTGAGGAACTCCGGCTTGAAGGAGGACCGCACGGTCTCCAGCACCAGCTCCTTCTTGGCCTCCTCCGGGATCGCGGGGTCGACCAGGTACTGGCTGCCCAGGTTGGAGGTGAGGATCAGGATGGCGTTGCGGAAGTCCACCGTGCGGCCCTGGCCGTCGGTGAGCCGGCCGTCGTCCAGGACCTGGAGCAGGACGTCGAAGACCTCCGGGTGCGCCTTCTCGACCTCGTCGAGCAGCACCACGCTGTACGGGCGCCGGCGTACCGCCTCGGTCAGCTGGCCGCCCTCCTCGTAGCCGATGTACCCGGGCGGGGCACCGACCAGGCGCGAGACGGAGTGCTTCTCGCCGTACTCGCTCATGTCGATCCGGACCATGGCGTGCTCGTCGTCGAAGAGGAAGTCGGCCAGCGCCTTGGCGAGTTCGGTCTTGCCGACGCCGGTGGGGCCGAGGAAGAGGAAGGATCCGGTCGGCCGGTCCGGGTCGGCGATGCCCGAGCGGGTGCGTCGGACGGCGTCCGAGACGGCCTGGACGGCGGTGCTCTGGCCGATCAGGCGACGGCCCAACTCCTCCTCCATCCGCAGCAGTTTGGCGCTCTCGCCCTCCAGCAGCCGGCCTGCCGGGATGCCCGTCCAGGAGGCGACCACATCGGCGACGTCGTCCGGGCCGACCTCCTCCTTGACCATCGACTGGGTGGCGTCCTGGTCCGCCGCGCGCTCCTGAGCCTCCGTCAACTCGTGCTCGGCGGCCGGGATCTCGGCGTACATCAGCTTGGAGGCGCGCTCGAAGTCGCCGTCCCGCTGGGCGCGTTCCAGGGCGCTGTGCAGGCCGTCCAGGCGCTCCTTGAGCTCGCCGACCCGGTTGAGGCTCTTCTTCTCCTGCTCCCAGCGGGCGGTGAGGCCGGAGAGCTGCTCCTGCTTGTCGGCCAGGTCGCGCCGCAGCCGGGCCAGTCGGTCCACCGAGGCCGGGTCGGACTCCTTCTCCAGGGCCAGCTCCTCCATCCGCAACCGGTCGACGGAGCGCTGGAGTTCGTCGATCTCGACCGGCGAGGAGTCGATCTCCATGCGCAGCCGGGAGGCGGCCTCGTCGATCAGGTCGATCGCCTTGTCGGGCAGGAAGCGGGAGGTGATGTAGCGGTTCGAGAGGGTCGCGGCGGCGACCAGCGCGGCGTCCGAGATCTGCACCTTGTGGTGCGCCTCGTAGCGGCCCTTGAGGCCGCGCAGGATGGCGATCGAGTCCTCGACGCTCGGCTCGCCGACCAGCACCTGCTGGAAGCGGCGCTCCAGCGCCGGGTCCTTCTCGATCCGCTCGCGGTACTCGTCCAGCGTGGTGGCACCGACCATCCGCAGCTCGCCGCGGGCCAGCATCGGCTTGAGCATGTTGCCCGCGTCCATCGCGGAGTCGCCGCCGGCGCCCGCGCCGACCATGGTGTGCAGCTCGTCGATGAAGGTGACGACCTGCCCGTCGCTCTCCTTGATGTCGTTCAGGACGGCCTTCAGCCGCTCCTCGAACTCGCCGCGGTACTTGGCGCCGGCCACCATCGCGCTGAGGTCCAGCGAGACCAGCCGCTTGTTCCGCAGCGAGGTGGGGACGTCGCCGGCCACGATCCGCTGCGCCAGGCCCTCGACCACGGCGGTCTTGCCGACGCCGGGCTCGCCGATCAGCACCGGGTTGTTCTTGGTGCGGCGGGACAGCACCTGGACGACCCGGCGGATCTCCTGGTCGCGGCCGATCACCGGGTCGAGCTTGCCGTCCCGGGCGGCCTGGGTGAGGTCGGTGCCGTACTTCTCCAGCGCCTTGTACGTGCCCTCCGGGTCCTGCGAGGTCACTCGGGAGCTGCCGCGGACCTCCTTGAAGGCGGCCAGCAGGGCCTTGGCGGTGGCGCCGTGGCGGGCCAGCAGCTCGGCCACCGCGCCACCCTCGGCGGCCAGCCCGACCAGCAGGTGCTCGGTGGAGACGTACGCGTCGTCCAGCTCCTCGGCGCGCTGGCCGGCGTCGGTCAGCACCGCCAGTGTGTCGCGGCCCAGCTGCGGCGCGGCGACCGTGGAGCCCTGCGCGCTGGGCAGCGACCGCAGCTGCTGCCGGGCGCCGGCGGTGACCTGGGCGACATCCGCGCCGACGGCTTCGAGCAGCGGCCGGGCGATGCCCTCGGGCTGCTCCAGCAGGGCGAGCAGGATGTGCACCGGCCTGACGTCCGGGTTGCCCGCGCCGCCCGCCTGCCGAATCGCGGCGGACAGGGCGTCCTGCGTCTTGGTGGTGAACTTGCTCGCGTCCACTGCTGGCTCTCCTCCGGTTGATATCGCTGGTTGACATATCCAGGGTAAGGCAAGTTGAGCGTACTTGGCTCAACTTCCTGCGACACCCGGCCACAGGGTCAGGTTATGCGCGCAGTGGCGCGGCGGCTGCGCTCGGTGGCGACTCGCAGGCCGGCCGGCCGGGCCCTGGGCTCGCACAGGCGGTGTCCGGCTGGCACGATGGCGGAGGTCAGTCAAGCGATCGGGGGCGCGGTGCACGGGGAACCAGGGGTGATACCGGAGGATCTCGGGCTGGACGCCGCCGCACGGGCGTTCTACCTGGCGGTGGTCTCCGCAGGCGGCTGGGTGAAGGCCGACGACCTGTGTCCGCAGGACGCGCCGGTGCTGGCCCGGCTGCTGGAGCTGGGGCTGGTGCGCGGCCTGCCCGGCGGCACGTTCTACTCGGCGGTCAGCCCGCGGGCCTTCGCCGGCCGGGCCGGCGGCGAGCTGCGCGAGCGCTCCGCCCGGCTGCTGCGGCAGGCCGAGGAGGTGCCGACCGCCCTGGACGAGCTGGCGCAGGCCTACGACGCGGCGCCGCGCCGGATCGAGCGGACCGGGGTGGTGGAGACCGTCCAGGACCGGGACACCATCCGGCACCGGATCGCGCAGCTGGTCGCCGACACCAGCACGGAGATGCTCACCGCGCAGCCCGGCGGCAACCGGCCGGCGGACCACCTGGTCTGGGCGATGGAGCAGGACGTGCCGTTCCTCAGGGCCGGCGGCGTGATGCGCACGCTCTACCAGCCGGTGGCCCGGGTCGATCCGGCCACCATCGAGTACGCGGTGACGGTCGCCCCCTACGGCGCGCGGATCCGGGTGCTGGACGAGGACTTCCAGCGGATGCTGATCTTCGACCGCTCGGTGGCGGTGATCCCGGCCTCGGCCGACATGGGCAGCGCGGCGTTCATCGAGGACCCGACCACGGTCGAGGTGATGGTGGAGCTGTTCGAACGGGACTGGCGCCGAGCCGAGCGCGTCCAGTGGGGCTCGGCGCACGCGGCGCCCGACGCCGGTGCGGTCGCGGCCCGGATCGGTCTGCTGCTGGCCGGCGGGCTGAGTCAGCGGGCGATCGCCGGTCGGCTGGGTCTGAGTGAGCGGACAGTGGCGGGCCATATCGCCCGGCTGCGGGATGAGCACGAGGCGGAGACGCTGTTCCAGCTGGGCTGGTTGATGCGTGGGCGCACCGACGGGCGGCGCTGAGCCACCGACTGAATCCGGACCGCCGTCCGGTTTTCTTGGATCGCAGCCGAATCGATTCCGCCGGCAGTGCCGCATTTCCGCAGCGGAATGCCGGAATTCGCGAATTCTCTGACGTGTACCCGTCATGCACGTTGGCGCACTTGCGCGCTTGCGCACGCGTTTTCTCTTGTCGGACGGGCCGGGTCTTGCGAATCTGACATCGGGTCAGCCTGTTCGGGGGCGGCGGAATTTCGCCGACGCGCAGGCCGGCCGGTACGGAAGCAGGACCGCGTGTCGACGGGGAGGGGTGGCCGGTGTCCGAGCGTTCGCAGCACGTGCTGGTGGAGAGTCAGGTGGTCTGGGGGAAGCCGGAAGCGGGACGTTTCCTGCGCGAGGCGGTGACCCTCGCGGAGGCGGGGGACCGGGTGATCCTGTACCTGGTCGAGGACGGGATCTTCGCGGCGGTCTCGGACGCCGTCCCGGAGCTGGCCCGGCTGGTCGAGCTCGGCTCGGAGGTCTGGGCGGACGACCGCTCGCTGGCGCACCGCGCGCTGGCCGCCACCCGGCTCTCGCCCTACGTCACCGTGAAGGATGCCGAGGCCCTGGACCTGCTGGTCCGTAGCACCGACAGCAGGGTGGCCTGGCATTGAGCGATGCCGGCTGCGGCCTGTCATCGTCGCAGCTCAGACCGTCCGTAGACCGACCAACTGCGGTGGTCGGCTGCAACTTCGTGCAGTTGCGGGAATCTGCAGGAAGAGCGCACTTGTCCGACTGTCGCCACGCTGTGAGAGTGGGACCACGCCAAGCCGCCCGGGCTACCGCAGCCCGCTGGTGGTGACTCGTTCTCCGTCGTCACACAGGGGCAGAAGTATCTGTGCGGCGAAGGGGGAACACCGGGTGGTCCGCCATATGTGGTGATGGCGACCGGGCCCGGATCCAGCGAGGCGTTGCTGCTCCGCCTCGCTGGAAGCACCAAGGATTTGGCGTACGCAAGTGGATCCGCCCGGAGTCAGGAGACTTCGAGTCCCTGCCTCCGGGCCGGATCCGCTCCTCAGTTGGCCGGGCTGCCCCGAACGGGGCGGGGCAGCCGTCGGTCAGCCTCTTCACAGCGCGCCCGGCCGCGCCCGGATGGGATCGTGCGGTCCGGTGCAGGCGCCGGCTCGCGGGCACGGGGGGTGACGCGGTGGTCGAGGCCGCGAGGGATCCGCAGAACGAGCCGTTGGACGAGGCCGCGCGCGAGCTGTACCTCGCGGTGCTGCGCAACGGCGGCGGAGTCGAGAGCCACCAGCTGACCGAGCGGGATCACGAGGCGCTGCGCCGCCTGGTGGAGATCGGGCTGGTGATCCCGCGCGTCGCCGACCGCGGCTACACCGCCGTCAGTCCACGGGCCGTGACCGCCCGGATCGGCGTGGAGATGCGGGCCGAGGCGGTCCGACTGCTGGCCGGATCGGAGCAGGTGACGGGCCGGTTCAGCGAGCTGATCCAGGCGTACGACCAGCTCGTGCCGACGCCGGCGAACCGCCCCGCGGGGGACTGGGTGCACGGCCTGGACCTCATCCAGAAGCGGATCGCCCAGCTGCTGTCGGAGTGCCGGACCGACCTGATCACTGTTCAGCCGGGCCACCGCCCGGCCGATCTGCTGGACATCGCGCTCCAGCAGGACCTGCCGTTCCTCAAGCGCGGCGGCACCCTGCGGACGATCTACCAGCCGGTGGCCCTGACCGCGCCCGCGACGGTCTGCTACGCCACGGAGGTCGCCAAGTTCGGCGGGCAGGTGCGGGTGCTCGACGAGCCGTTCCAGCGGACCGTCATCCTGGACCGCCGGGTCGCGGTGATCCCGGCCGGCGACGACCCGCAGGCGGCGGTCTTCCTGGAGGATCCGGCGGTGGTGGCGCACCTCGTGCGGGTCTTCGAACGGGACTGGGAGCGCGCCGAAACCCCCCGCTGGGCGGAAAGCCGCAGGTCGGACGGTGGCGGATCGCCGGAGGTCAGGATCGGTGAGCTGATGTCCCAGGGGCTCACCCAGCGGATGGTCGCCCGCCGACTCGGCCTGAGCGAGCGGACGGTGGCCGGACATCTGGCCCGATTGCGGAACCGATACGGTGCTCGGACGCTCTATCAACTGGGGTGGCTGATGCGGACCGCGGAGCGCGCGGCCGAGGTGCTGGACAACCGGAGCGGGGGAATCGGGCGGTGACCGAGATGGACCAGCCGGAACCGGGCAGCCCGGCGCTTCCCGGCGAGCGGGCCCGCGAGCTCTACCTCGCGGTCCTCGGCGAGGGCGGCCGGCTGCGGATGGCCGACGTGCGGCCCGAGGACGCCGCCCGGGTCGCCGAACTGCTGGAGCTCGGCCTGCTGGTGGCGCTGCCGGCCGAGGCCGCGTACGCGACCGTCAACCCGCGCGCGGTCGGCAGCCGGCTGAGCGAGGAGCTGCGGTCGGCCGGGACCAGGCTGCTGGTGCAGGCCCAGGAGGTGCCCGCGCTGCTGGAAGACCTCACCCGGGCCTACGATCTGACCCCGCGCAAGCTCGACCGCTCCGGCGAGGTGCGCCATGTGCACCGCGCCGAGGAGATCCGCCGCCTGGTGCTCCAGCTGGGCAGCGCCTGCACGAGCGAGGTCCTCGCGGCCCAGCCGAGCGGCGGCCCGCTGCTGGTGCTGGGCGCCACGCCGGAGCGGACCCGGGCCTTCCTGGAGGACGGCGGCTGCCTGCGCGTGCTGTACGAGCCCGCCGCCCGGGCGGACGGTCCGACGGCCGACTACGTGGCCGCGGTGGCCGAGGCGGGCGCGCGGTTCCGGGTGCTGGGCGAGTCGTTCAAGCGGATGTTCATCTTCGACCGGACGACCGTGGTGATCCCGGCCGTCGGTGACACCGGCAGTGCGGCCTTCATCGACGACCCGGCGGTGGTCGCCTTCCTGCTGGGCATGTTCGAGCGCGACTGGCAGCGGGCCGAGCCGGCCCAGTGGAGCGCCGTCGAGCTGGACAAGGCGGGCCTGCCGGTGCACGCCCAGGTTGGCCGGATGCTCTCCCAGGGCCTGACGCAGCGGGCGATCGCCGGCCGGCTGGGTCTGAGCGAGCGGACCGTGGCCGGCCACATCTCCCGGCTGCGCGAGCTCTACGACGCCGAGACGCTGTTCCAGCTGGGCTGGCTGATGCGGGCCGCGGACGGCGACGCGAAGAGCGAGCCGAGCCGGTGAGCCGGGACGGGCGGGGGCGTGCGGTGGGGGCGGCCTGGTCAGCCGGTCGCGGCACCGCTGTTCGGCCAGGTGCCGAACGGGTCGCTGCGCTGGCTGCGCAGGGGAGTGGTGAACTGCTCGCCGGGCGCCGTCCAGAAGCCCTCGCGCAGCGACAGCGCCATGCCGGCCCAGTCGAGCGCGGTCTCCACGATGTGACGCAGGCTCTCCTTCGACCAGGAGTCGTCGAAGACCAGCGGCAGCACCGGGGCGACCTGCTCGATCGTGGCGATCAGCGGGTTGTGCGTGATGGCCTCGTCGACCAGCAGCACGATCGGCTTGCGCAGCGCGGAACCCCAGCCCAGCTCCAGCGAGACGCCGGCCGAGAGCGGTGCGCCGACGTACGCGAAGACCAGGTCGGCGGTCTGCATCGCCCGGAAGTCGGACGGGACGCGCGGTTCCGGAGCCCGGCCGTCCACCGTCCACGCGTCGCTGTGGTGGGCGCTGAACACGGCGGCGCCGCTGCCGAGCAGCGAACTGCGCAGCGCGGTCAGCCGGGTCCGGCTGGCAAGGGTGACCACGCTGTCGGCCGGGCCGGTCAGCCGCATGAGCGGCGCGGCGAGGAAGACACGAGCCCGTCGGCCTTCTGGGGCCTGGGCTGCGTGCTGGCGCATGTAGGGCTCGCTCATGGCGGCTACTCCGGGGAAGAGTGGGTCGGCCCGGCTGAGTGTGGTGTCTCAGCAGGTGTGGTGGTGTACGGAGCAGAAACTGACGACGAATCCGGTGATGGAAGACTGAACGATTGTTGAGTCTTTTACGGACTGGGGGAACTCGGAGCGACCGTCAGAACGTGCTGCCAATTGATCGTCTCCGTTGGCACCACGGGCCGTCCACAGAGTGGGTGTGTCATCTCCCTGTCTGGCGCTCGGATGACAGCGCTGTTTGCCACCGGGAGTCAGTGCCATCGCTCTCCCGGGAGGTGTCATCTTTCTGCATGGCAGAACGATGCCAGGCTCTGTGTGATGCCTGACCTTGCCTAGGATCCGGGGGGTGGCTTTGATAATGCATTGGCCATGTCTGAAACGCGCGGTTGGCGCAGGGCTGTGGACCATGTCGTTTATATCAGGCTCATGACAAGGAGGCGCCACATGCGTCGTGTACCCCGATTCGTGACTCGCGCGCTTGTGGCTGTCGCAGTGGCCGGCGCGGGTCTGCTGATTTCAGGCGCTGGCGCACTGCCCGGGTCTGTTTCTCTGGCCCATCCGACGGGGGACACCGCGCGGGGGGCGAGCGCATCGGCCACGGTGGAGGCCGGGGCTGATGACTACATCTGGACCAGTACCCCGGTGGCGGCGGCACCGGCTGACTACGTCTGGACCACGAGCACGACGGCCGAGTCCGCGGTCAGCCCCGCCGACTACGTCTGGACCAAGGCCGGGCTGGCGGCTCCCGCTCCCGCCGACTACATCTGGACCAGGAGCACGACGGCTGCGGTGTCGGCTGACTACGTCTGGACCAAGAGCACGACGGCGGCGGCACCGGCTGACTACGTCTGGACCTGAGTGTCGGACCGGGCGGGGGCGATTACTCCGGCTTGATCGGGTTCTCGCCCTCGTCCTCGATTCCGTACGGACTGCCCGACGCGTTCAGCGCCATTCGCCAGCCGAGCTGGAAGAGCGTCTCGGAGCTGTACTCCTCGCGGAAGTCGGCGATGTGCCTGGCCAGCGTCCGCTCGCTGATGCCCAGATTCCGCGCGATGACGCGGTGGCCGATTCCCTGGATCATCATCCGCAGGATGTTGGTGCGCATCCGGGAGATGACCTCCGGGGGAACTTCGGTCGCTCCCAGGAACGGGCTCGACCGTTCCCACAGCTGCTCGAACGAGTCCAGCAGATAGGCGACGATCGCCTCGTCACTGACGAAGGCGGCCTTTTCGGTGTCACCCCGGACCGGAATCACGGCGACCCGGCGGTCGATGATGAAGAGCCGCGTGAACGGTTCCTCCAGGGTCCTGACCTCGGCTCCGGCGACCGTCATGCGCTCGACGTACTGTCTGGTGGGAGCGGAGTACCGGGCGCTCGGGTGGTACACGATCCGCCGGGAGACTCCCCGCCTGATGAGCGAGAGGTCTCCCTCCAGCGCCTCCGAGACCGCCTGTATCTGCGACTGCCGGCGGCTGCCGCCCGGCTGGGCGGTCAGCACTTCGTGCTCGGCGCTGTCGATCAGGGTGCCCACCCGCTGGTTGATCTCGACCAGCCCGTGGATGTGCTCCACCGGTCCGCCCGGATGGAATTGCTGATCCAGCGCCTGGTAGGCGTGGTTCAGGTCCTGGAAGGCGGTTGGTATCGAGACGGCCTGGGTGAGCAGCGAAAGCGCTTGTTTCTGCCAGGAGGTACTAAGTCGGCCTGCCAGTCGATTCGGATCCGTCGCGACAGCGGTCAACGGTTTTCCTTGGCCGAGAACCAATAGACCGAGCTCGGCCAGTTCGGTTCTGGCGCCGACGAGTGCGGGGTCGTCGACCTCCAGGGAACCGCCGGCGGCGACCACCCGGAGATACAGAGACTTTGCCTCGGCGGAGACGAAGTCGGCGTGCTCCTTCTCCACCTCGGCCCCGCCTGTCGAGCTCATCCCTGGCTCCCCTCCCGGAAAATCGGCCACCAGTCCACCGGTCAGCACTCTACGCAAGAGCAAGAGCGGTTGGCACCCCACCGTCCGATGGGGTGCCAACCGGTGGAACGAGCGCTATCGCCGGGGGCGCCAGACCACCAGCGCGCTGGACTGCTGGGCCGGTTGGTAGGGCACCAGATCGCGTCGGTACGAGGCGTGCACCGCGGCCTCGCGGGCCTGCAGCGTGCTGGCGGCACCCTCCAGCGAGGTGGCCAGTTCGGCGATCCGGGACTGCAGCGCGGCGACCTGGTTCTCCAGCTCGATGATCCGCTTGATGCCGGCCAGGTTGATGCCCTCGTCCTGGGACAGCCGCTGCACCTCGCGCAGCTGCTGGATGTCCCGGGCCGAGTAGCGCCGACCGCGGCCGGCCGTGCGGTCCGGGCAGACCAGGCCGAGCCGGTCGTACTGCCGCAGGGTCTGCGGGTGCAGGCCGGAGAGCTCGGCGGCCACCGAGATCACGTACACCGGGGTGTCCTCGGTGAGCGTGTACGACGGGCCGGGCGGCGCGGTGCGGCGCGGTCGAGGACCGCCCGGGAGGCCCTCGCCCAGACCGACGCCGATGCTGTCAGGACTCATTGCGTCACGCTCCCTCCGCCGCCCGGAAGAGGTCGGCTCGCGGATCCTGCGAGGCGGTGGCCTCGCGGTACTGCTCCAGCGCTGTCAGGGCTTCGCCGGTGGTCTCCTGCGGGACCGTCACCTCGACGGTGACCAGCAGGTCGCCCCGGGTGCCGTCCTTGCGGGTGGCGCCCTTGCCGCGGGCCCGCAGGGTCAGGCCGTTGGCGCTGCCGGCCGGGAGCCGGAGTTTGACGGCCGGTCCGTTCAGGGTCGGCACCTCGATGGTGCCGCCAAGTGCGGCCTCGGGGAAGGACACCGGGACGGTGACGGTCAGATTGTCGCCCTTGCGCCCGAAGACCGGGTGGGTGTCCACGTGCACGGTGACGTAGAGGTCGCCGGGCTGGCCGCCGCGCTCGCCCTGGGCGCCCTTGGCCTTGAGCCGGATCCGCTGGGCGTCCTGGACCCCGGCCGGGATCCGGACCTGCATGGTGCGCGCCGAGGTGGCCCGGCCGCTGCCGTGGCAGTCGGTGCAGGGGTCGTCGACGATCATGCCGCGGCCCTTGCAGTCGCGGCACGGGTCGGAGAGCGCGAAGGCGCCCTGGCCCCGGCTGACCGTGCCGGCGCCCACGCAGGTCGGGCAGACCCGCGGTGTGGTGCCGGCCTTGGCGCCCGTTCCGGCACACGTCCGGCAGGCGGCCTGGCTGGTCATCCGCAGCGGGACGGTGGCGCCGTCGACCGCCTCCTCGAAGCTGAGCGTGACCTCGGTCTCGACGTCGGCCCCGCGGCGCGGCTGGGGCTGGCGGCCGCCGCGGTTGAAGAGGCCGCCGAAGACGTCCCCGATCCCGCCGCTGCCGGCGCCGCCGGCCGGCGAGCCGTTGAAGAGGTCGCCGAAGTCGAAGTTGTAGCCGGCGCCGTTCGTCCCGCCGCCGCGCATGCCGCCGGCGCCGAACAGACTGCGCGCCTCGTCGTACTCCTTGCGGCGCTTGTCGTCCGACAGGACGTCATAGGCCTCGGAGATGTCCTTGAAGCGGTCCTCGGCCTTGGTGTCGCCCTTGTTGGCGTCCGGGTGGAACTCGCGGGCGAGCTTGCGGTAGGTCTTCTTGATCTCAGCAGTGGTGGCGTCCTTGGGCACGCCGAGGACCTTGTAGTAGTCCTTCTCCACGTAGTCCTTGGTGCTCATGGCGTCCGCCACCTCCCGGGATGTGTTGATACGGCGCTGCGGAGCCGCGCGTCGCGTGTCGCGACGTACGGCCCCGCAGCGCACAGCGTGTCAGTTGTCGGCCGCACCGTCAGCCTCGGGGGCCTCCTGGTCAGTGCCGCCCGCGGACGGGGCACCGGGCTGCGGCTCGGCGACGGCCACCATCGCCGGGCGGATGATCCGCTCGCCGATCCGGTAGCCGGGCTGGAGCACCTGGACACAGGTGTCCTCGGTGACGTCCGAGGAGTAGCTGTGCATCAGCGCCTCGTGCAGGTTCGGGTCGAAGGGCTCGCCCTCCTTGCCGAACTGCTGCAGGCCCAGCTTGGCGACGACGGTCTCCAGGTTGTCGGAGACCGACTTGAACCCGCCCGTCACCTCGCCGTGCTCGCGGGCCCGGCCGATGTCGTCCAGCACCGGGATCAGGTTCTCCAGCAGCGTGGAGACCGCGATCTCGCGCACCGTCGCGCGGTCGCGCTCGACCCGCTTGCGGTAGTTCTGGTACTCGGCCTGCAGCCGCTGGAGGTCAGCCGTCCGCTCGGTCAGCTCGCGCTTCGCGGCGGCCAGTTCGGAGTCGCCCTCGGCCTCGTCGGTGACGCCCTTGAGCGCCTCCTCCGCGGCCTTGAGGACGGCCTCGTCGGCGTTGGAGTCGTCGCCGGGCTCCACGCCCTGCGCCTTCTCCGTCATGCGGCACCACCCTTGGGCTTCTCGTCGTCGATGATCTCAGCGTCGACGACGTCGTCCTCCTTGGAGAAGTTGACGTTCTCGCCGCCCTCGGCGCCGCCCGCCGCACCGGCCGCGTCGGCGTTGGCGTAGAGCGCCTGGCCGAGCTTCTGGGCGGTGGTGGAGACCTTCTCGGTGGCCTCGCGGATCACAGCGATGTCCTCACCCTTGAGGGCCTCCTTGAGCTCGCCGATCGCCGTCTCGACCTCGGTCTTGACGTCGGCCGGGAGCTTGTCGGTGTTGTCCGCGATGAACTTCTCGGTCGAGTAGACGAGCTGCTCACCCTGGTTGCGGGTCTCCACCGACTCGCGACGCTTGTGGTCCTCCTCGGCGTACTGCTCGGCCTCGCGCATCATGCGCTCGATGTCGTCCTTCGGCAGCGCGGAGCCGCCGGTGACGGTCATCCGCTGCTCCTTGCCGGTGCCGAGGTCCTTGGCGCCGACGTGCATGATGCCGTTGGCGTCGATGTCGAAGGTGACCTCGATCTGCGGCAGGCCGCGCGGGGCCGGCGGCAGGCCGGTCAGCTCGAACATGCCGAGCTTCTTGTTGTACGCCGCGATCTCTCGCTCGCCCTGGTAGACCTGGATCTGCACGGACGGCTGGTTGTCCTCGGCCGTGGTGAAGATCTCGGAGCGCTTGGTCGGGATCGTGGTGTTGCGCTCGATCAGCTTGGTCATGATGCCGCCCTTGGTCTCGATACCCAGGGACAGCGGGGTGACGTCGAGCAGCAGGACGTCCTTGACCTCACCCTTCAGGACACCGGCCTGCAGCGCGGCGCCGATGGCGACGACCTCGTCCGGGTTGACGCCCTTGTTGGCGTCCTGGCCGCCCGTGAGCTCCTTGACCAGCTCGGCGACGGCCGGCATGCGGGTGGAGCCGCCGACCAGGACCACGTGGTCGATCTCGGACAGGTTGATGCCCGCGTCCTTGATCACGTTGTGGAACGGCGTCTTGCAGCGCTCCAGCAGGTCCGCGGTCAGCTGCTGGAACTGGGCCCGGGTGAGCTTCTCGTCCAGGTGCAGCGGGCCCTCGGCGGAGGCCGTGATGTAGGGCAGGTTGATCGAGGTCTCGGAGGACGAGGAGAGCTCGATCTTGGCCTTCTCGGCCGCCTCGCGCAGGCGCTGGAGCGCCATCTTGTCCTTGGAGAGGTCCACGCCGTGGCCGGAGTGGAAGACCTTCACCAGGTGGTCGACGACCTTCTGGTCCCAGTCGTCGCCACCGAGGTGGTTGTCACCGTTGGTGGCCTTCACCTCGACGACGCCGTCGCCGATCTCCAGCAGCGACACGTCGAAGGTGCCGCCACCGAGGTCGAAGACCAGAATGGTCTGGTCGTCCTTGTCCAGGCCGTAGGCCAGCGCGGCGGCGGTCGGCTCGTTGACGATGCGCAGGACGTTGAGGCCCGCGATCTCACCGGCCTCCTTGGTGGCCTGGCGCTCGGAGTCGGAGAAGTACGCCGGAACGGTGATCACCGCGTCGGTGACCGTCTCGCCCAGGTAGGCCTCGGCATCCCGCTTCAGCTTCTGCAGGATGAAGGCGCTGATCTGCTGGGGGTTGAAGTCCTTGCCGTCCAGGTTGATCTTCCACCCGGTGCCCATGTGGCGCTTGACCGAGCGGATGGTCCGGTCGACGTTGGTGACCGCCTGGCGCTTGGCGACCTCGCCGACGAGCACCTCGCCGTTCTTGGCGAAGGCGACGACGGACGGCGTGGTCCGGGCGCCCTCGGCGTTGGTGATGACGGTGGGCTCACCGCCTTCGAGAACACTGACGACCGAGTTCGTCGTGCCGAGGTCGATACCGACCGCGCGTGCCATCGTGGATACCTCCATGAAGAAGTTGAGCTTTACGGGCTCAAGCATGCCTGACGCGTCCGAGGTCGTCAACAGGGGTGAGTGGGAGGCGCTCAACTTTATTGCGCCCTTATCTCCCGGTTGAGACGGGAGTCTCGACACGTGACTGCCGCCATAGCCCGAGCGTCTTCTGAACGAGCGTTAACGCGCGGTAGTGTCCGCCCCGGTTCCTTGATTAAGTTACCGATGAGTAGACTGTCGGGTGGGGGGCTTCATGCCCCCGTACACCCACCCTCTATGGCCCTCGCACCGCAGGAGACGGAGAGCCGATGCAGCTAGCAGCGATCGTCATCTCGCTGGTCACCACCGTGATCGGCATCGCGCTCGCCACCCGTGCGGGCATGTACATCTACCAAGTCGTGAAGACCGGGCAGCCGGACGCCAGTCGGACCGACAAGCCGGTCCAGCGCGTGAAGACGGTGGCCACCGAGTTCCTCGGCCACACCCGGATGAACCAGTGGGGCGTCGTCGGCGTCGCGCACTGGTTCGTCGCGATCGGCTTCTACACGCTGCTGCTCACCCTGGTCACCGCGTTCGGGCAGCTCTTCAACGCCGAGTTCGTGCTGCCGGTGCTGGGCGGCTGGCTGCCGTACGAACTGTTCACCGAGTTCGTCGGCACCTTCACCACGCTGGGCATCGCCGTCCTGATGGTGATCCGGCTGCTCAGCCTGCCCTCGCGCTCCGGCCGCAAGTCGCGCTTCGCCGGCTCGATCGCCTGGCAGGCGTTCTACGTCGAGTACACGATCCTCGGCATCGGCATCTGCATCCTGGTGCTGCGCGGTCTCGAGGGCGCGATGGCGGGCGTCGGCTCGTACGAGGCGCGGTACGTGTTCTCGTACCCGCTGGTGCTGGCCTTCCACGGCCTGGCGCACGGCACGCTGGTCAACCTGATCTACCTGTTCGCGATGCTGAAGATCACGATCTCGTTCGCCTGGGCGACCACGATCGGCATCAACCCCTCGATGGGTGTGGCCTGGCACCGGTTCCTGGGATTCTTCAACATCTTCTTCAAGCGCGAGTCGGACGGCTCCGTCGCGCTGGGCGCGCTGCGGCCGATGACCAGCGGCGGCGAGCCGATCGACTTCGAGGACCCGTCCGAGGACGCGGTCTTCGGCGTCTCGCAGGTCGAGCACTTCTCCTGGAAGGGCATCCTCGACTTCTCCACCTGCACCGAGTGCGGGCGTTGCCAGTCGCAGTGCCCGGCCTGGAACACCGGCAAGCCGCTGTCGCCCAAGCTGCTGATCATGAACCTGCGCGAGCACGCCTTCGCCAAGGCCCCCTACCTGCTGGCGGGCGGCGGCAAGGACGCCGAGGGCAACGAGCTGGCCACCCCCGAGCAGCTGTCGAACGTGCCCGCCGCCGCGCTGGCCGAGGCCGAGCGCCCGCTGATCGGCACCGCCGAGGAGAACGGCGTCATCGACCCGGACGTCCTGTGGTCCTGCACCACCTGCGGCGCCTGCGTCGAGCAGTGCCCCGTGGACATCGAGCACATCGACCACATCGTGGACATGCGCCGGTACCAGGTCATGATCGAGTCCTCGTTCCCCACCGAGGCCGGCACCATGCTCAAGAACCTTGAGAACAAGGGCAACCCGTGGGGCATGGCCACCAAGGCCCGTCTCGACTGGGTCAAGGAGCTGAAGAAGGAGACCGGGATCGAGGTCCCGGTGATCGGCGAGGACATCGAGCCGGCCGAGGTCGAGTACCTCTACTGGGTCGGCTGCGCCGGTGCGTTGGAGGACCGCGCGAAGAAGACCACCAAGGCCTTCGCCGAACTGCTGCACACCGCGGGCGTCAAGTTCGCGATCCTCGGCAAGGAGGAGTCCTGCACCGGTGACTCGGCCCGCCGC
>NZ_JARZAI010000048.1 GCF_029893355.1 Kitasatospora sp. MAA4 | reverse complement strand
TCCTGCGTCCTGATCCGCTGCACCGACAGCGAGCGCATCATCCACTTCCCCGCCCGCGCCATCACGACCCCGGCCGCCAGCTCCGGCGACACTCCGCCGACCGGCACCCCTGTCTCCCCCTGGGTCCCCGGTACAGTCCCGGGCGTCAGCACCGGCGGTACCGCCACCCCGGGCGTCCCCGCCACCCCCGGCACAGTCCCGGGCGTCAGCACCGGCGGTACCGCCACCCCCGGCACACCCGCGCACCAGGGCAGCGGCGACGGCAGTGGTGGCACCGTAGCCGGTCTGCGCTACCCCAAGGTGAAGACCGGCCGGGGCCCGATCGCCACCGGGTCCGCCTCGGGCCCCTCGGTCCTCGCCGGCAACAGCGGTGCCAAGAACTCAGGTTGGCAGTTCACCGCAGTCGGCAACGGCCGCTACGAGATCACCAGCGCCGTGTCCGGACTCGCGCTGACCGAGAACACCAAGACCTACGACGCCGACGCCAAGCCGTGGACCGGCGCCGACGAGCAGAAGTGGCAGCTCGTCAGCCAGGGCGGCGGCCAGTACCAGATCCGGATCACCGACCAGGACTGCCTGACCTACGACGAGGACGCCAAAGCCCTGGGCGTCTGGACCTGCAACAACGCCTCGAACCAGCAGTGGACGCTCCAGTAGCAGCCGGCTCGTCCCGACCCGGCGCCCGCTGGGTCGGGACGTCTTACTGAGCTAGCGTCCGACCTCGCGGTTCAGGAAGTCCTCCACGGTCTCCCGGCGGATCAACTGGCGGGCCCGGCCGTCGCGGACGGCGACCACGGCCGGGCGGCCGACCAGGTTGTAGCTGGAGGCCATCGACAGCTGGTAGGCGCCGGCCACCGGGACGGCCAGCAGGTCACCGGCCCGGACGTCGGCGGGCAGCTGCGCGTTCGGCACCAGGACGTCGCCGGCCTCGCAGTGCCGGCCGACCACGTCCACCTCCCAGGGCTCGGCCGTCGAGGCCCGGCCGACCAGGCGGACCGTGTACCGCGCGCCGTAGAGCGAGGGGCGCGGGTTGTCGCTCATCCCGCCGTCCACCGCGACGAACACCCGCCCGTCCGTGCCGTGCTTGACCGCGAGCACCCGGTAGAGCGCCACTCCCGCCGGCCCGACCACCGCGCGGCCGGGCTCGACCAGCAGGCGCGGCACGCTCAGCCCGTGCTCGGCGCAGGCCGCTGCCAGCCGCTCGCCGACCCGCGCGGCGAACTCGGCCAGGTCGAGCTCCGGCTCATCGGCGAGGTAGGGCACGCCGTGGCCGCCGCCCAGGTCCAGCTCGGGCAGCTCGACGCCGTGCCGGTCGCGGATCCCGGCGAGCAGCGCCACCACCCGGTCGACCGCCTCCAGGAAGGGTTCGACCTCGGTGATCTGGGACCCCAGGTGGCAGTGCAGCCCGGCGAGGCTGAGGCTCGGCTGCGCCAGCACCCGGCTCACCGCCTCCGCCGCGTCGCCGCCCTCGATCGGGAAGCCGAACTTCTGCCCCGCCACCCCGGTCCGCACAGCCGCGTGGTGACCGGCCGCCACGCCCGGCAGCACCCGGACCAGCACGCGCTGCGCCTCGTCCGCAACCGCCAGCGCGGCGAGCCGCGGGATCTCGGCCAGGCCGTCGATCACGATCCGGCCCACCCGCAACCGCAGCGCCAGCCGCAGCTCCTCGGGGCTCTTGGCGTTGCCGTGCAGCAGCATCCGCTGCGGCGGGAACCCGGCCGCCGCCGCCAGCCGCAGCTCGCCCACCGAGCAGACGTCCAGCCCCAGGCCCTCCTCGGCCACCCAGTCGGCCATCGCGCTGCACAGGAACGCCTTGGCGGCGTACAGCACTTCGGCCTGCGGCAGGGCCTCGCGGTAGGCCCGGCAGCGGGAGCGGACCTCGGCCTCGTCCAGGACGTACAGCGGGGTGCCGAAGCGGTCGGCGGCCTCGGCCAACCCCACGCCGCCGAGCAGCAGTTCCCCACCGGGAGCCGTACGGGCGGACGCGGGCCACGGACTGCCCACCGCACCGCCTTCGAGCGAGCGGTCGGCGAGCGGTCGGGCGAAGGTGACGGTCATGGGATTGCGCTCCTCGTCAAGGGGGACTGCCCTCACCAGTGGAGACCCGATCCGCACCCATGACACCGGTCCCTGACGCGCCGGCTACGCGATCGGGGGCCACTTTGACGTACCTCTTACGGGTGATCATCGTGGACGAACCGCTGCGGGCGGCAAGGAGGCTCGTTGGGCAGGGCATGACGATTTTCAAGAACAACCGCACGGTCGTACTCACCCTCGTCGCCGTGGCCGCACTCGGCGCGACCGCCGCCGCCGCCGGCCCCGAGCTGCCGATCAAGGGCACTGCCACCCTGTGCCTGACCCAAGCCGCCGCGCAGTCGCTGGCCACGGACGGCGTCACGCTGACCGGCACCGGAGCGGCGCAGAGCGCCGGCAACTGCGTCACCTTCCCCGGCTCCGGCGCACTCTCCATGGACCTGCTCTCCGGCGACCTCCCGCTCCAGGGCGGGATGCAGTTCGCCGGGGCCGGGCACACGCTCGACGTGACCAACTTGCGGATCAGCGTCACGAACCGGGCGGACAGCGCGGACGTCTCGGTGGACGGCGCGCCCGCCACCAGCATCGACTTCGTGCACTTCACCATCGACCCGACCAAGGTCGTCCTCACCCCGACGACCGCCGCAACGAGCTCTCCCATCGCGCTGAGGCTCACCTCCCCGGGCGCCGACGCCTTCACCGCCTCCTTCACCCACAGCCCGGTGGCACCCGGCGAGGCCCTCTTCGACTTCACCGGAAAGGGCACCCTGACCAACCCGCTGGGCGGCTTCGGTTCCTGAGCACCGCGAGGGGCTCATGGCGATTCCCCAGGGTCCGCCAGGGTCCCGCGCCCGGGTTCCCTAAGGCCCTCGTCCGAGGCCCTGGCCGCAGCCCGCCCGGTCGCGGCCACCTGCGTCAACGGCATCCCCGACCTGGTAGAGCCCGGCGCCACCGGCCTGCTGGCACCACCGGGCGACCCCGCCGCCCTGGCCCGCGCGGTCGGCTACGACACCACGACGGTCACCTGCCAGCTCCCACCGGCCGCGGTGCCGCTGGTCAGCCGGGCTTCGCCCGCGCTCGCGCCCTGGAAGATCCCCGGGGTGACGCCGACGGGAGCGGTGAGCATCCCGGCGCCGGCGTCGGTCAGTACGGGCGGGGCGGAGCTGACCACGGCGCTCCAGCGGCCGGCTGACGCCGGGTCGCCCGACGGCGGGGTGAGGAAGACGGCTAGCCGGCTGCCCACCGACAGGCAGAAGACGCCGGAGTCGGCCTCGGTGAGCGTGCCGGCCGTGCGCGGCAGCACCGCCTCGGGCGGCTGCCGGCACGCCGCGGACGTCTGCGCGGCGGGGTGGGCCGGCGCCGCCGAGCAGCCTGCGGCGAGCACGATCACCAGGGCCGAGAGCGTCGCGCGGGGTGACACATGCGTCCTCACATGCGTCCTTTCAGCTGGATCGGGAAGGCGCGGTGGCGCGCCGCGGTCGCGGCGCGCCACCGCTGACGGAACGTCAGTGCTGGTTGGTGGCGCTGCTGTAGGAGCTGACACAGCCTCCGGCGCCGCCGTTGAAGTTGTTGCTCCACAGCGACTGGACGGCGTACTTGGCGCCGTTCATGCTGATGATCGACGAGGCGCCCTGGCCACTGGCGACCCAGGCGCACTTGTCGCCGGTCTCGGAGCCCGTGCTGTCGACCCAACCGCTGCTCGGCGCCGGGTCGGTGAGGGTCTCGGCGTACTCGTGGCCGCCGACGATGGTGACGCCCTCGGTCGCCCCCTTGACGCCGCTGCTGCCGGTGGCCACGAAGTTGGCGCCGCAGCCGGCGCCGGCGTCGGAGACGTACGGCATGTTGGTGTACGGGAGGTCCTTGCCGGCGCTGGTGCTGGTGTGGT
This sequence comes from Kitasatospora sp. MAA4, assembly GCF_029893355.1. Taxonomy (GTDB): domain Bacteria; phylum Actinomycetota; class Actinomycetes; order Streptomycetales; family Streptomycetaceae; genus Kitasatospora. The sequence goes on along the minus strand of NZ_JARZAI010000048.1, from coordinate 28,742 downwards.
CGTGCCAGGCGCAGTACTGGGTCCCGAAGCCCGACGGGACGACGCCGTGTGCCGCGTCCACGATGATCTGGACGTTGTCGCCGGAGACGCCGAAGTGTGCGGCGGCCTTGGCGGCTTCGGCGGCGATCGCCGTCTGGCCGGGCTTGGCCGGGGCCTTGACCGAGCTGTCCAGCCAGGTGCCGGCCACCGGGTTCGAGGCCGGGTGGCCCACCGCGGTGCCCGCGCCGTTGCACTGGGTGGTGCCGACGGCCACGCCCTGGCAGTACTGCGTCTGGGAGTTGGACCAGCTGTCGCCGCCGCCGTAGGCGTGCTGGAAGAAGGAGAGCTGCAGCGCGGCCTCGCCCGAGGGGTCGTTGGTGACCGTGGAGCCGGTGCCCCACTGGTTTCCCCAGTACACGATGTAGATCTTCTGGTTGGTGACGATGTTGCCGCCGCCGTAGGCCAGGTTGTTGCCGGTGGCGGCCGGGGCCGCGGACCGGGTGTGCAGAGCGTGGCCGACGGTCTCCGGGACCTGGGCGCCCGCCGGAGCAGCGGCGAGCAGGGCGGTGGCGGCCAGCGCGGCGGCCGAGACGGCTGCCAGGCCGGTTGCCTTCGCGGAGGTGCGCCGGGTGGGGGCGTGCAGAATCGAACGCAGCAAGGTAATGCCCTTCGATGAGGGTGGTCGATGGGGCGTGCGTCAGGCGCGGCCGGTGACCCGCAGGGGTACTGCGGGCAGGGGGCGGCCGGGGCCGTGGTGGCGCGAAACCTGGGGGGGAACCCGATCGATTGCGGGTCGCGGCGAGCGTAGCCAGCTGCCAGAACGCGGTCAAGAAGGTCAACTCAGAGGAACTTCAAAACAATTGAGAGGTTTCCGGCCCAGCCGATTCCTGACTCGGCCGCTACGGGTGGGGCCGGGCCTCCCGTCGGCGCTCGGCAGCTCTCCGCACCTCCGTCAGCGCGCGCTCCCGGTCGACCGGCGGCGGCTGGAACCGGCCGGCACCCATCCGGACGTGCTCCTCCCAGCGGTCCTGCCAGAACTCCACCGTCCAGCCAGGCCATCGCTGCGGCATCTCGTACGCCTGCGCCGACGCCCCGAGCACCCACCAGCCCACCCGGCGCCGCAGCGGATCGACGTGGATCCCGGCATCAGCCGACACCTGGCACACCCCGTGCTCCGGGCCGCCCGCCAGCCGGTCGAGCAGGGCAGCCCCCTCCCGGACCGGATGGTCGTTGATGTTCGCCAGCAGGTAGCAGCGGTCCGCCCCGACCGTCACCACCGCGACCATCGGCTCGGGGTCAGCCAGTTCCTCGTCACCCGGTTCGAGCAGCGGCCCCACGAAGATCCTGTTCTCCCGATCACGGACGTGTCCGGGGTCCAGCCCAAGGTAGGTCCGCAACTCAGCGGGGCCGTCGTACATCCACCGCACGTCCCATCCAACCCAGGCCTCCCGCAACAGCTCCAGGGTCGCGGCCCGGTGTCGCATCACGGCGCTCGGCCCCTCCCAGGCGAACAGCATCAGCACCTTACGGCCGAGGTCGATCAACCCCGCCCCCTGGCAGTGCACATCGTCCAGCCACCAGTCGGACGCTTTCAGGCGCCCGACCAGCGAGAGCGCCTCCGCCGGCCCCGCCAGCAGGTCGAGGTCGATCCCCACCGCCCCGAACCGCGACAGGTACAGCTCGTACTCACCGCCCTCACGGACGACAACAAAGTTCGCACGATCACCCATCCGCCCAGAATGGCCAACACCGGAGCCGGGCCGCCACCGAATTGACGGGCCGCAAGCTCAGGCGCCGGGCACCCCCTGGGGGAAGCGGAGGAGGCCCTGCGGATCGTAGGCCTGCTTCACCTGCCGCAGGCGTGCCAGGTTCGCGCCGTAGTACGCCTGCTGCCAGCCGGCCAGCTGCGGGTCCAGATAGTTCTGGTAGGCCTCCCCGCTCGTGTAGGGCCGCATGGCCGACCAGACGTCCTGCAGCCAGCGAGCTGACTGCTCCACCGCTGGGCCGGAACCAGCCCCCGGGTCGGGATAGTTGGCGATGTACTGGGCGATGAACAGCCCGTCGCGGTGCACGAACGCGGTGTCGCCGGGCGCCACCCGGTTGACCGCGCCGCCCAGCGCGTCGAAGGCCACCGCCGCGCTCCCGCCCTGCGGCGCGGTGTGCGCGTAGCGCTGGACGGCCGCGGTGAGGGTCGCGATGCCGCTGGTGCTGATCGCCCGGGTGTAGACGTCGGAGCGGGCCGCGTACGACTCGCGGGTCAGCCGGCCCTGCGGACTGCGGCCCGGCAGGGTGCCCGGCAGGTGCGCGGCGGCCTGCGACCAGCCCGCGACGCCGCCCATCACCTGCATGGTGGCCAGGTAGGACGCCGAGTGCAGCGAGACGGTTGCGGGACGGACCGCCAGTCGGTCGATCTGGTTCGCCAACTCACCTTGCGATCCCAGGTAGTTGACCGTCGCGGTGACCTGGAGTCGACCGTCCGGCCAGGCCAGCAGATGCAGGTTGGCCCAGAGCTGGTCCGGAGCGCTCGGCGCCCACGCCTGCCAGGCCGCCACCACCGCCGCCGCGGACGACCACGGCCAGGAGAGGAAACCGTACGCGCAGTCCACCGCCGGGCTGGTACGGAAGTCGAAGGAGGTGACGACGCCGAAGTTGCCCCCGCCCCCGCCGCGCAGCGCCCAGAACAGGTCCGGATCCGTCTGCGCGTCCACCTGCCGGATCCGGCCGTCCGCGGTCACCACCTGAGCGCCGGTCAGGCTGTCGCAGGTCAGCCCGTACGCCCGGCTGGTGACGCCTATCCCACCGCCCAGCGTCAGCCCTGCCACCCCCACGCTGGGGCAGGAGCCGGCCGGAATCGTCACCCCGCGGGCGGCCAGCTCGGTGTAGACGTCGATGAGGCGGCTCCCCGCGCCCACGGTGGCCGAACCGCCGGAGGAACTGACCGCGTTCATGCTGCTGACGTCCAGCACCATGCCCGTCCCCGACGACCAGCCGGCGTAGCTGTGCCCGCCACTACGCAGCGCGACCGGGACGGTGAACCGACGGGCGAATGCGAGCGAGGTGACGACGTCCTGGGCGCTCGCCGCGTACACGATGGCGCCCGGCCGCAGGACGTCGAACTGCGGCTGGTACAGCTGGCCCGCGGCCGGGTAGCGGCTGTCACCGGGCAGGACCACGGGACCCTGGAGGTCCTTGGCCAGCGCCGCCCAGTCGGCCGGCCCGGCGGACTGGCCGGACTGGCCGGGCTGGGCGGACTGCGGCGTCGCGGGGCCGTTCCGAGGCGTCGAGGGCGGGGCGCTGGGGCCCGCGGCACCGGCGCCTGTGGGCGTGCCGGTGGCCGCTCCCGCGGACCGCCCGACCGCGCTGCACCCCGCCAGCGCGGCTGCCGCGGCCGCTCCCGCGCCGAGCCGCAGCAGACGCCGCCGGTCCGGGCCCGGACCGCTCGGCCCCGCCCACTGGTCCAACGGGTCGCCGCTGTCGTCCTGCATGGTCGAACTCCCAGCTCGTCGGCCGCTGTCCCGCAGACGGCGCCCTGCCATCACGTCCACCTGCATTCACGCGATCCTCGCACCGATCGGTTTCACCGGCCTGGCACCCACAGCGGAACTGCCGTCGCCGCTGCCACTGCCACTGCCACCGCCGCCGCCCGGAGCGGCCGGCGTTTCGGCCCGTGCCGTTCGGGCACACGCCTGAACGGCTGACCCGATCTGCGGATCGCACTCCCCCACCCTTCCGCCCTCTCCCCCCGCCCCCTGCGCAGGTGGGATGGCGAGCCACCGGACGTACGGAGGTGACCCGGGTGCCCACGTCGCCCGTACCAGCGCCCGTGCCGGCGCTGCGCTTCGGCGTCGAGGAGGAGTTCCTCCTCGTGGACGCCGCGACCGGCACCAGCGCCCCGCGGGCGGGCCAGGTACTGGTCGACGCCTCCCAGGTGCTCGGCGATCGGGCGCAGAGCGAGTTCTACACCACCCAGGTCGAGGGCTGCACGCCACCGGTCCGGGCCGCGACCGCCCTGTACGGGGAGCTGACCGGCATGCGCCGCGCGATGGCGGCAGCGGCCTCCCGCGCCGGCTGCCTGCTGGTGGCATCGGGCTCGGCCGTGCTCCCCAGCGTCCACCCGCTGCCGGTCACCGACACCGGCCGCTACCGGCGCATCGCCGCGCTGCTCGGGCCGGTGGCGGACCAGGTGGGCGGTGAGATATGCGGTTGCCACGTCCACATCGGCGACCTGACCAGGAGTGAGGCACTCGCGGTGGCCAACCGGCTGCGGCCCTGGCTCTCGGTCCTTCAGGCGCTCGGCGCCAACTCGCCGTTCTGCGAGGGCCGCGACAGCGGCCTGGCGAGCAGCCGGGTGGTGCACTACAGCGGGTGGCCGACCTTCGGACCGCCGCCGGTACTGACCGAGAGCGGCTACGAGCGCCTCGTCGACCGGCTGGTCGCCTCAGGGGTGATCCTCGACCGCCGGATGGTCTACTGGTTCGCCCGCCCCTCCGAGCACCTGCCCACCCTGGAGGTCCGGATCGCCGACGTGAACGCCGACATCGACGTCACGGTCCTGCTCGCCGTCCTCGTCCGCGGCCTCACCCAGGTGTTTCTGACGGAGGCCCGCAGCGGCGCCGGCTGCCCGCGCGTTGCGCAGGCGGCCCTGCACGCCGCGCACCGCCGGGCCGCCCTCGCAGGGCTGCGGGGCACCGGACTCGATCCGGTCACCGGCGAGCCCGCCGCGATGCCGCGCCTTCTCGCCCGGCTGCTCGATCGCGCCGCACCGGGCCTGGAAGCAGCCGGCGACCTCTCCCGAGCCCACGCACTGACCGCCCACGTACTGCGGAACGGAACGGGCGCCGACCGCCAGCGCTCGGCACTTACCCACCACACAACCCTGCGCGGCGTCGTCGACCACCTGGCGGACCTCACCACAACAGGCCCCACCCCGCAACCGGACCCGCCACCACCAGGCGCCGCCGTCGCGGCGTGAGGGAACGCGACCGCCCGACCGGTCGTCACGGTGCCGTCGTAGCTGTCCAAGCCGCAAGTATGAGCTCTGAGGGCAAAGGGAAATACCCACCTCTTGCCACTCTCAATCTATATCGCACCGGGGGGCTTGCGGCAAGACCCCGGTGGTGCGGCAGAATCGCCGACCGAGGCCAGAACCTGACGAATTGGGAGATTCGCGAAGTGCATGCGCATTTGTCGGTTTCTGGCGGCCTCGGATCGGAGCTGATGACATGAATCCCCTGACCACCACTGCGAGCGCGTTCGCCCTTCCCGAGCACCTCTCGCGCCTCTCCCCCAAGGCCGCCCCGGCGCTGATCAGCGGCGACGAGCGGCACTTCGCGGCTATCGCGGAGAGCCTTGAGCAGGCGATCGCCGAGTTGTCCGACCGTCTCGATGCCGAGCGCAGGGCGCCTGGCGGCGTCGGGCGGGAGGCGATGGACCGGGACCTGGAGATCCACCGGCTGACCGGCCGCCTGCGCGCCCTGCGTCGCTTCGGGCTGGACCTGTGCCTGGGGCACATGGTCAGCGCGGAGAGCCCCGAGCCGGTGTACGTCGGACGGCTGGGGCTCACCGACAGCGCGGGGCGCCGGCTGCTGCTCGACTGGCGCTCCCCCGCGGCCGAGCCGTTCTTCGCGGCGACGCACGCGAACCCGGCGGGTCTGGCAAGGCGCCGCAGGTACCGCTGGACCCGCGGCCGGATCAGCGACTACTGGGACGAGGTGTTCACCGCCGACGGGCTCGAAGGGCACGCCGCGCTCGACGACCAGTCCGCCTTCATCGCCAGCCTGGGCGGCAACCGGTCGGCCCGGATGCGGGACGTGCTCGCGACCATCCAGTCCGACCAGGACGCCATCATCCGGGCGGGATCCCGCGGCGCTCTGGTCGTGGACGGCGGTCCGGGGACGGGGAAGACCGTGGTCGCTCTGCACCGCTCCGCCTACCTCCTCTACTCCGACCCCCGCCTCGGCCACCGTCGGGGCCGCGTGCTGTTCGTCGGTCCGCACCAGCCCTACCTGGACTATGTCGCCGACGTCCTCCCCAGCCTCGGGGAGGAGGGCGTGCAGACCTGCACCCTGCGGGACCTGGTCGCCGAGGGAGCGGGAGCAGGGGTCGAGAGCGACCCGGAGGTGGCCCGTCTGAAGGCGTCCGCGGACCTGGTGAAGGCGATCGAGCCGGCCGTCGGCATCTACGAGGAGCCGCCCGGCGAGGGGATGACGGTCTCGACCCACTGGTCCGACGTCTGGCTGAGCGCCGACGACTGGGCGGTCGCGTTCGCATCGGTCGAACCGGGTACTCCGCACAACGAGGCGCGCGACCAGATCCGCGAGGAGCTGCTCACGATCCTGATGGACAAGGACGACAGCGACGCCCCGCCCGAGCAGCTCCGGCGGTCGCTGCTGCAGAACAGGGAGCTGATCACGGCCCTCAACCGCGCCTGGCCGATGATCGAGCCGACCGACCTCGTCGGAGATCTGTGGACGGTACCCGCCTACCTGCGCAAGTGCGCTCCCCGGCTCAGCCCCGCGGACGTGCGCAGGCTCCAGCGCGCGGACGCCCAGGCCTGGACGGTCTGCGACCTGCCGCTCCTGGACGCCGCCCGGCAGCGGCTCGGAGACCCGCAGGCGTCAGCGCGCAAGCGCCGGCACGACGCCACCGTCGCCGCCGAGCGCGAGCGCATGGCCGACGTCATCGACCACCTGCTCCAGGCCGACGACGACGGCGAAGGCGCGGTGACGATGCTGCGCGGACAGGATCTGCGGGACAGCCTGACCGACGAGAGCGCGCTGCCCACCACCGACCCGGAGCCGCTGGCCGGCCCGTTCGCCCACATCGTCGTGGACGAGGCCCAGGAACTGACCGACGCGCAGTGGCAGATGCTGCTGCTGCGCTGCCCGTCCCGGAGCTTCACTATCGTCGGGGACCGCGCCCAGGCCAGGCACGGGTTCACCGAGTCGTGGCGGGAACGGCTCGAACGGATCGGACTCGACCGGATCGAGGTGGCCTCGCTGAGCATCAACTACCGGACGCCGGAGGAGGTCATGGCGCAGGCCGAGCCGGTCATCCGCGCCGAGCTCCCGGACGCCAACGTGCCGACCTCCATCCGCAGCAGCGGCATCCCCGTCGTCCACGGATCGGTTGCGGAGCTGGAGTCGGTCCTCGACACCTGGCTCGCCGATCACGCCGACGGGATCGCCTGCGTGATCGGCGCTCGTGACGCAGGCACGTTCCGGGCGACGTCGCGCGTCCGGTCGCTGACCCCGGAGCTCGCGAAGGGGCTCGAGTTCGACCTGGTCGTCCTCATCGACCCGCAGGCGTTCGGCACGGGCGTCGAAGGAGCGGTCGACCGCTATGTCGCAATGACCCGGGCGACCCGGCAACTCGTCATCCTCACGAGCTCCTGACTCCTAACTCCTGACGCCTGACGCCTGGCACCCCCGCATCAGGGCAGCTTCCACTGCTGGTTGGCGCTGCCAGCGCAGTCCCAGATCTGGACCTGGGTGCCCGGGCTGGTGGACCAGCCGGTGTCGTCCAGGCACCGGTTGGACTGGGGGTTGTAGAGCGACCCGTCGGACCTCGGTATCCAGACCTGGGCGCCGGTGCTGTTGCAGGTGTACAGGTCGACGGTGGTGCCGTTGGCGGTGCCGCCGCCGTTGACGTCCAGGCACTTGCCGAGCACGTGCAGGGTGGTGCCCGCCTGGACGAACGTCCACTGCTGCGCGGCGGACCCGTTGCAGGTGTAGACCTGGACCGGGTTGAGGTCGGCGGTGTTCGCGCTGCGGTCGTCCAGGCAGAGCCCGCCGTAGCCGACGACCGGGCCTGCCGTCCCGCCGCCCGTTCCGCCGCCGGACCCCGTAGTCGTGTAGGCGGCGACGGAGGCCACGCTCATGGTCCCGCCCGAGCTGGTGCCGGCGGTCGGTGTGGTGCAGCCGCAGGCGCCGTTGGGGAAGCCGCCGCCGATGGCCAGGTCGAAGATGATGGAGAGGTTGTGGTCGAAGGCCTGCTGCCAGGTCCCGGCACCGACCTGGGCCTCGTTCACGCTGAAGTAGGCGGACCCGTCGAGATACCAGGTGATCGCCTCCGCCGAGGTGTCGGTGCGGTCGAGGATCATCGAGTAGGTGTGGAACCCGCCCTGGCAGCCGGGGCAGGACCGCAGTCCGCTGCCGATGCCGTTGCCCTCGTTGCAGACACCGCCGGGGTAGGTACCGCAGTGGATGGTACCGGCGACCTCGGCGAGTGCGTTGACGTCCTCCATGATGTCGATCTCGCCGTTCTCGGGCCACTGGCCGGGGCCCAACATCCAGAACGCGGGCCAGTAGCCGGCCCCGCCGGCCGGACCCGGCTGCTGGATGGACGCGGTCACCTCCAGCTTCCCGCCGGCCGGCGCACCGACCAGGGCGCTGGGCGTGTGGATCCGGCCCGAGGTCCAACTGCCGCCGCTGTTCAGCGCGGTGATGTCGAGATGGCCGTTACCGTCGAGGTGGACATTGGCGGTCGAGTTGGTCATGGTCTCGATCTCGCCGGTGCCGAAGTTCGCACCAGGACCGGTGTCGTAGGTCCAGTTGGCGCTGGACGGCGCGCTGCCCGCGGGCCCGGCGAAGTCGTCGCTGAACACCGTCGTCCAACCGGACGGCGCCGGCGGCACCGTGACGGCCTCGGCCCGCACCGGGGCGGCGACGAAGGCGAGTGCGGCCAGCAGCGCGAGGACGGACGAGCCGGCGATCCAGCGCCGAGGTATCAGGTCCGACCTGCAAGGCGGGGCAGAAGCGGCGGTGGGGTGGATGGTCCGGGAAGGCATCAGCAGCTCCCTGAATCGACTGACGTGGATTCAACTCCTTTACGGAGCAGCGCGTCAAGAAGCCGGACATTCCTGGTTCTTACTTCACTTCCTGGACGCCAGGGCTCCCACGGAGGCGAATCACCGTCCAGCTCTTGTCGGCGAGAGTCACGTGTTCCCGGACGCTCCAACGCGTCGACGACGGGCCTGGTCCACGTCCTGCGCTCGATCCTGGCCGAGGCCGACCTCCTGATGGCGGTCGACGGCTACCCCGACCTCGCCGCCCTCACACCCGACGCCCTGCGACGCACCGGCTGACCTCGGGCCGGCCCCGATCAGCTCTGCTGGACGGGCGCAGCTGCCCGCGGTCTCCCCACAATGAACGCACGCACGGAACGCACGCACGCACGGGAGACCGATCGGAGCAGACTGTGGTCCAGACGATGAGCCTCTCGACCGGCGCCCGCACGGAGGCGCTGGCCCAGCTGGGGCGCCGCGAGTTGGACGTCCTGGTGGTCGGCGGCGGAGTGGTGGGCGCCGGCTGCGCGCTGGACGCGGTCACCCGGGGGCTGCGGGTCGGCCTGGTCGAGGCCCGGGACTGGGCCTCCGGCACCTCCAGCCGGTCCAGCAAGCTGATCCACGGCGGATTGCGCTACCTGGAGATGCTGGACTTCCGGCTGGTCGCGGAGGCGCTGAAGGAGCGCGGACTGCTCATCCAGCGCCTCGCACCCCACCTGGTCCGGCCGGTGCCGTTCCTCTACCCGCTGACCCACCGGGTGTGGGAGCGCCCGTACGTCGGCGCGGGCATCCTGCTGTACGACACCATGGGCGTCACCTCCGGCACCGCGCGCGGGCTGCCGCACCACCGCCATCTGCTGAAGCGCCAGGCGATGCGCGAGGCGCCGTGCCTGCGCGACGACGCCCTGATCGGCGCCGTCCAGTACTGGGACGCCCAGGTGGACGACGCCCGGCACACCATGAACATCGTTCGCACCGCGGCCAGTTACGGGGCGCTCGTCGCCAACCGCACCCAGGTGGTCCGCTTCCTGCGGCAGGGCTGGCGGGTGGTCGGCGCTCTGGTCAGGGACCTGGAGAGCGGGCAGGAGATCGAGGTCCACGCCAAGCAGGTGATCAACGCGACCGGCGTCTGGACCGACGACACCCAGGCGCTGGCCGACGCCCGCGGGAAGTTCCACGTGCGGGCGTCCAAGGGCGTCCACCTGCTGGTCCCGCGGGACCGGATCAACTCGCGGTCCGGGCTGATCCTGCGGACCGAGAAGAGCGTGCTCTTCGTGATCCCCTGGGGCCGGCACTGGATCGTCGGCACCACCGACACCGACTGGGACCTGGACAAGGCCCACCCCGCCGTCACCTCCCGGGACATCGCGTACCTGCTCGAGCACGTCAACAGGGTGCTGATCACCCCGCTGGTCCCCGAGGACGTCGAGGGCGTCTACGCGGGCCTGCGCCCGCTGCTCGCGGGCGAGGCCGCCGAGACCAGCAAGCTCTCCCGCGAGCACCTGGTGGCGCACACCGTGCCCGGTCTCGTGGTGGTCGCCGGCGGCAAGTACACCACCTACCGGGTGATGGCCAAGGACGCGGTGGACGAGGCGGTCCAGGCTCTGGACGGCGAGAAGGTGGTGCCCCCGTGCACCACCGAGACCGTCCCGCTGGTGGGCGCCGAGGGCTACCTCGCGCTCTGGAACGCCCGGTACGGCCTGGCCGAGCGCTCGGGTCTGCACGTGGCGCGGGTGGAACACCTGCTGGGCCGCTACGGCTCGATGATCCACGAACTGCTGGCCCTGGTGGCCGAGGACCCCTCGCTCGGCAGGCCGCTGCCCAGTTCGGACGACTACCTGCGGGTGGAGGCCGTGTACGCGGTCACCCACGAGGGCGCCCGGCACCTGGACGACGTGCTCACCCGCCGCACCCGGATCTCCATCGAGTCCTGGGACCGCGGTGTGGACGCGGCGCGCCCGGTGGCCGAACTGATGGCCGGCCCGCTCGGCTGGGACGCCGAGCAGATCGAGCGCGAGATCGCCCACTACACCCAGCGCGTGGCGGCCGAGCGAGCCGCACAGCAGGAGCCCGACGACGTCGGCGCCGACGCGGTCCGGCTGGGCGCACCGGAGATCGTCCCGCCGGCGTGAGCTCGGGGTGTCAAGGGTTCGTCAAGAAGAGCCCGTCCCGCGTAGCCGGCGCGTCAAGGGCGTCCGTTTCGGGCCGTTCCGGGCTTCTACTGATCTCAGGGAAAGTCGGGATCCGACTCTCTGAACAGTCGGGCATCCGGCTACCAGACCTGCGAATCACAGGACTGGTGGCCGGATCCCCCAGAACGAAGGAAGCGAAGCATCATGGCTGAGGACACCCGGGTCGTCGTCGGAGTCAGCGGATCGCGCGGCAGCGCCGCGGTGCTGCGCCGCGCCCTGGAGGAGGCGGCGCGCCGCGACGCGGTCCTGGTCCCGGTGCTGGCCTGGACGCCCGTCGGCGGGGAGCCCGCCTACCGCGCCCACCCGTGCCCGCCGCTCGCCAAGCTCTGGGAGCAGCGTGCCGCCGACCAGCTCGACGCCGTCCTGGCGCAGGCCCTCGGCGGCCGGCCGGCGGGCGTGCGGATCGAGCCGATGGTCGTCCGCGGCGAGGCCGGGCCCGTCCTGGCGCAGGTCGCGGACCGCCCGGACGACCTGCTCGTGGTCGGCACCGGCCGCCGCGGCACCCTCGCCCGGATCCTGGCCGGCTCGGTGAGCCGCTACTGCCTGGCGCACGCGGCCTGCCCCGTGATCGCGGTGCCGCCGACGGCCCCGGCCCCGACCGCGCCCACCGGCGCGCTCAGCCGGAACCGGCCCGCTGCCCTCGCGGCCTGACTCTCAAGTCAGTGTCTGCACAACGCCCTTGGCGGCATGCTCGACCGCAGCGGACGCCAGCGCCCGGATGATCGGGTGGGGCCGGGTGCCGTCTCCCGCGAGCTCGGGCTGGAACAGGGTCGCGAGGAAGAACGGGTGGTCCGCCAGCTCGGCGATGCGCACCTCACCCGCCTCGTCCAGGCCACTGAAGCGCAGCCCGTGGGCGCGCAGCACATCCAGGTACTCCGGACTCGTGCCGTAGGAGCAGTGGTAGCGCTCGACGGTCCGCTCGGCGCCCAGGACGCGCTCCGCCAGCGATCCGCTCTCCACGTTGACCACGCCTTCGTGGCCGACCAGCGAGCAGGCCAGCGGGACGATCAGCAGGTCGTCCGCGTCCGGCTGGTTCTCCGCGTGATTGACGCCGGAGAGCCCGCACACGTCGCGGGCGAACTCCAGGACCGCGTGCTGGAAGCCGGCACAGGTGCCCAGGAACGGGATCCCCCGCTCACGCGCGGTGCGGACCGCCGTGATCGCGCCCGCTTCGCTGCGATACGGGCTGCCGGGCACCAGCCAGACGGCGTCGAAACCGGCGAGGACGTCAGCGGATTCCACGTCCTGGGTCGGGATCCAGTACGCGTCCAGGACCAGCTGGTCGCGCCGGACGAGCGCGTCGAGGAGACCAGGGATGCGCGCGTGGGCCCGGACACTGGGCGAGCGGTCGCCCACCAGTGCGACACGGGCTGTCGAGGCGTTCACAGGCTCAGTCATGTCGACCATCCTGACCCGGAACCCGAGTTCAGCACCAGCGATGATTCCTGGTCTACTCATTAGCGATACTGATGGACATGGATCCGCATCTGCTCCGCACGTTCGTGGCCGTGTCCCGGTGCGGTTCGTTCTCCGAGGCGGCCCGCGAACTGGGCTACACGCAGTCGGCCGTGTCCCAGCACATCGCCACGCTCGAAAGCGACCTCGGGGCGAGCCTCCTGCTACGGCGCCCGGTCGCCCCAACCGAAGTCGGCGTCCGGCTGCTGGAGCACGCCGGGCCGCTGCTGCTGCGGCTGGACGCCGCCCGTGCGGACATCGCGCGTCTGACCGCGGCGCCCGCCTCCCGCATCGTCATCGGCCTCTCACCGCTCGCCTTGAGTCCGCGGTTCGTCCGAACGCTTGCCGACCTGCGCCAGGCGCAACCCCGCCTGGACGTGACGGTGCGTCTCCTCGGCCGCGAGGCCGTCGCACGCGAGGTAGCGGCCAGGGCCGTGGACCTCGGCCTGGTCGACGGCATCGCCGCCCCCAACGACCCGCTCCACCTCGCCGACGTCGGCCCGCTCACGGCCTTGGCCGTCACAGAGCAGCCTCTGGCCGTCGCACTCCCCGCCCGGCACCCGCTGGCCGGCCGCGCCGGTCTGCGTCTGGTCGACCTCACCGACGCCCGCTGGATCGACGCACCCGACACCGCCATCCCGCTGGCGCACCTGCGCACCGCGAGCGGCTCCGAGGGCTACCGCGCGTCGCTGCGCTACGAAGGAACCGACCTGCACGCACTGAACGCACTCATCGCGTCAGGACACGGACTCGCGCTACTCCCCCAGTCTTCGATCGACGGTGTCCCCGGCATCAGCACCGTCCCCCTCGCCGCGCCACGGCTGGTGCACCGCACCGAGGCCCTGCACAGCAGCCCACCGGGCACTCCGCCGGCGCTCCTCGCAGCCGCCCTCGCGGCAGCCACCGGATGACCGGGACCAACTCCCGTTGGACCCGTTGTCGGTGGGTGGTGGAAGACTTGGCCGCATGAAGCCCAATGACCCCAAGGACGACCTGCACCGCTACCTCAAGGCGGTCCGCGAGGCCGTCGTCTGGAAGCTCGACGGACTGTCCGAGTACGACGTCCGCCGCCCCCTGACGCCGACCGGCACCAACCTCCTCGGCCTCGTCAAGCACCTCGCCAGCGTCGAACTCGGGTACTTCGGCCCGACCTTCGGCCGCCCGCACGAGGAGTCCCTCCCCTGGGAGGGGGAGGACGCCGAGCCCAACGCGGACATGTGGGCAACCGCCGACGAGTCGCGCGAGTCCATCCTCGGCCTCTACCAGCGCGCCGTGGCGCACGCGGACGCGACCATCGAGGCGCTGCCGCTCGACGCGATGGGCCACGTCCCGTGGTGGGGCGACACCGGCGACGTGACGCTTCAGCGGATCATGCTGCATGTGACGGCCGAGACCAACCGGCACGCCGGCCACGCCGACATCGTCCGCGAGCTGATCGACGGCAAGACGGGCATGCGGGCGAGCAACAGCAACATGGACGGCGGCGACGACTCCTGGTACCAGGAGTACTGGAACAAGCTGGAGGAATCCGCCAAGGAGGCCCAGGCCAGGCAGGGCTGACGCCGCCTCGGGGAGTGGAGCACTGAAGCCGGCCGTACTCGTCCGAGCGCGTCACGGCTTCAGCGCCTCACGGCTTCTGGGCGACGCCCGCGTAGCAGGAGGCCTCGGTGCTGGTCACGGTGGTGGAGTCGTCCTCGGGGTCGGGGCGCCAGAGGTGGGTGGCGGTGATGCCGGGCCGCAGGAGGTGCCAGCCGTCGAAGAAGCGGGCGACCTCGTCCCTGGTGCGGGCCTGGCCGGGGGTGCCGGCGGCCTGGTAGGCGGTGGTGAGGCGCTGGATGCCCTCGGGGTCGAAGTCGGGGGTGGCGTGGGTGATGGTGAGGGTGCTTCCGGAGGACAGGGCGCTCTTCAGGCGGTCGACGATGTGGTGGGCGCCGCGGTCGTCGGGGACGAAGTGCAGCAGCGCGTTGAGGCTCAGGGCCACCGGCCTGCTCAGGTCCAGGGTGTCGAGCAGGGCGGGCGAGGCGAGGAGCGCCTCGGGATCGGTGACGTCCGCCTGCACGTAGGCGGTGCGCCCGGCGGGATGGCTCTCCAGGAGCGCGCGGGCGTGGGTGAGGACGATGGGGTCGTTGTCGGTGTAGACGACGTGGGCCCGGGGGCGCAGGCCCTGGGCGACCTCGTGCAGGTTGGGCGAGGTCGGGATTCCGGTGCCGATGTCCAGGAACTGGGTCATGCCGAGGTCACCCGCCAGCAGGCGCGTGGAGCGGTGCATGAAGCGGCGGTTGATCCGTGCGGTCGCCAGGATCGAGGGGAAGACCGTCATCGCTCGGGCCGCGGCCTCGCGGTCGGCGGGGAAGTTCGTCGTGCCACCCAGGAAGTAGTCGTACATCCGGGCTGAGTGCGCCCGGTCCAACTCCAGGTCCACTACGCCGTCCTCGCGCGCCATCGTGCGCCCCCTCACTACCGTCTGCCGGTCCGTCTGCACCATGATGGCCGCCTGCGAGCATGTGCGGAAAGTAGTCGTACTTATCCGGAGCGTCAAAGATCTTGGAGCGGTGCTGCACGGAGAGCCGACTTATCCGGTTGGCTGACCAGTAAGAGAACGTGTCTGTCTCCACCGACGTCCGCTCCACCGTGGAGCGGTGCGGTGCCACCAACCGGGACATCCGTGACCATCGATCTGGAAACCATGACGGTCTGGGAGACCTGATGGGACGCCACCCCACCACCGACGCGCCCCACGCCACGGACGTCCACCTCCTGCGCCCGCAACCCCGCTGGCGGCACAGCATGATGACGTTCGCCGCCTTCCACGAGTACCACCACAAACTCTGGCTCCGCTACGCCCACACCCAGGTCGGCAGCCGCAGGGCGGCCCAGGGCGTCGTCGACGCGCTGTGCGCCGACCTGCTGGAGAGCTGGGAGCACGTCCTCGAACAGGAATCCGTCCCGGGCCACGCCTGGACCCTGCTCAAGGACCACGTCCACGCCTGGCTCCAGCAGCACCGCCGCCAGCCCGCCCTGGTCGGCACCGCGGCGTTCCACGCCACCATCGGCAAACTCCTCGTCAGCGAACTGCGCGACCAGTTCGCCGTCATCGAGAGCGAACTCGGCCTCTACGCCGCCATCGCGCTCCTGCCCGACCGCCAGTACGACACCGTCGTCCTGCGGTACGTCCTGGGCCTGACCGCCACCGAGACCGCCGAGCGCCTCGGCATCGAGGAGGCGACCGTCCGCTCCCACATCCGGCACGCCAAACGCGCCCTCGCCCGAGAACTGCACCTGCCCGCGCCACCCGACCTGGAAGAGTGACCGTGCGTACCGACCAGCCCCGCCCCGCCATCGACACCGTCCTGGACGGAGCCGAGATCCTCGTCGACGACTACGACGACTACGACACCCACGCCGCCCTGATCCGCGCCCAGCAGGCCGTACAGGCCAGGCAGGCCAGGCAGGCCAGGCAGGCCGGGCCCCGGGACGAGATCCCGCACCGCTTCCCCGCCCCCTCCGACCAGGCCGCCCACGACCTCGACCTCGCCGTCACCCTCATCCTCACCGCCCCTCAGGCCGCCGCCGGCCTGCGCCAACTCGCCGACACCGAGGACATCGAACCCGCCGGCGCCCTCATCCTCGGCTCCCTCCTGCACCTGGCCGGCTACCGCGACGCCGCCACCTTCTGGTGGCAGTTCGCCGCCGGCAGCGGCAGCCGCAACGCCGCCTTCTGCCTCTTCCTCGCCCACCGC
Source organism: Kitasatospora sp. MAA4 (assembly GCF_029893355.1). GTDB lineage: Bacteria > Actinomycetota > Actinomycetes > Streptomycetales > Streptomycetaceae > Kitasatospora. The sequence continues at coordinate 12,591 of NZ_JARZAI010000048.1, read as the reverse complement.
AAACGAGCCGAGCACCGCACCGCCGACCACTGGCGGGCCCACGCCCGGGACGCCACCGCCCAGCTCCGGCGGCAGGCCGAGGGAGGACTGCGCGCTCTGCTCCCCCAGGACGTCCAGAAAGACCTGATCAGACAGTGCCACAGTCGCCGCCCCCTGGTCCTGCCGCACACCCTGGAGGCCGCCGTCAACAGCCTCCACTACCACCGCCACCCCGACCTGGGCGACATCCCGGCCCTCTCCCCCGACCTCCCCCGCTCGTTCGAGTACACCACCCAGTGACTCGGCACCGACCGGCCGGCTCCGGCGTCAGGGCCGGTTCGGGTCGGGGTGCACCACCATGAAGAGCGACCAGGCCGGCGCGGTCGGGTCGTCCGGGCGGGCGGCGAACTCCTCGAGCAGGGCGTGCAACCGGGTCTGGAACTCCGCCATCTGCGCCGGCGGCAGGCGCAGCCCGAGCCGGGTGCTGTCGACCTCGGCCGCGGGGGCCAGGGCCAGCTCCTCCAGGAACGCGTCGAGCAGCGACCGGTCCTGTGCGGGCGCATCGAGCTGCCAGGACTTCCGCGTCGCCAGATAGGGAATCTCCCGTGCGCCGCGCGCGCCGCGTCGCTCTTCCTGGGCCTGCAGAAAACCGGTGCGCACCAGCGTCCTGGTGTGGTGCAGCACGCTGGCGGGATCGGAGCCGAGGATCGCCGCGATCTCCTTGTTGGTGCGCGCCTCGCCGAGGCAGATGCGCAGAATTCGCAGGCGGAGCGCGGAGGCCAGCGCCTTCGCCTCCGCGTCGGTCGCCGGGCGGCGTTCGGTCATGGTCGTCAGCCTACGGGAGGGCCGGGAGGCCACGTCGAGGATAAGTGATTGACAAAACCCAATCACTATTCCACGGTAACTCCCATGACTGCTCCCGAGCCCTCGCCCGACCGGCCGGCCCACCGCGGGCGACTGTGGCGGCACGCGGACTTCCGTCGACTGTGGGTCGGCGAGACGGTCAGCCAGTTCGGGGCGACGGTCAGCCAGTTGGCGCTTCCGCTGGTCGCCATCCTGGTGCTGCACGCCGACACCTGGCAGGTCGGGGTGCTGGGGGCGTGCGAGACCGCCGCGTTCATGGCGGTGGGCCTGCCGGCCGGCGCGTGGGTGGAGCGGATGCGCCTGCGCCGGGTGCTGATCGTCAACGACCTGGTGCGCGCCGCCCTGCTGGCCTGGGCCCCGGTGGCTCGGCTGCTCGGCGTGCTGACGATCGAGCAGTTGTACGTGGTGGCACTCGCCACCGGGGTGAGCACGGTCTTCTTCGACGTGGCCTACCAGTCCTACCTGCCCCAGCTGATCGACCGGGAGCTGCTGGTCGAGGGCAACGCGAAACTCCAGGCCAGCGAGTCGGTCAGCCAGATCGCGGGCCCGAGCCTCGGCGGCGCGCTGATCCAGGCGCTCACCGCGCCCTACGCGCTGCTGGCCGACGCCTTCAGCTTCCTGTGGTCGGCCGCGTGGGTGGCGCGGATCGAGGCCCGGCCGCCGCGCCCCGAGCGCAGCCCCGACGCCAACCTGCTCCGGGAGATCCGCGAGGGCCTGCGGTTCGTGCTCGGCAATCGGATGCTCCGCGCCATCGCCCTGTGCACCAGCTCGGCCAACCTCTTCGGCTCGATGGCCTCCGCCGTCTTCTACGTGCTGCTCGCCCGCCAACTGCGGCTCTCGCCAGGCTTCATCGGCCTGCTCACCTCGACCGCGGCGGTGGGCGGCCTGATCGGCGCGCTGGTGGCCGGCCGGTTCGCGGCGAAGGTCGGCCAGGGCCCGGCGATCTGGATCGCCATCGCGGTCGCCGGACCGTGCGCGCTGGTCACCCCGTTCGTGCAGCGCGACTGGACGGTGGGGCTGTTCGCGGTCGCGCAGATCGCGATGTGGATGGGCATCGTGGTCTACAACATCAACCAGGTCAGTTTCCGGCAGGCGCTGTGCCCGCCCGGGCTGCTCGGCCGGATGAACGCGACGATGCGGTTCCTGGTCTGGGGCACGATGCCGTTCGGGGCGCTGCTCGGCGGCCTGCTCGGCTCGACGATCGGCGTCCGCGGCACGCTGCTGGCCGCGGCGGTCGGACAGTCACTCGCCTTCCTGCCCGTCTTCCTCTCGCCGCTGCGCCGGCTGCGCGAACTGCCGTCCTACGCCGAGCCGCTGGTGGCGAGCGAGGTCTGAGAGCAAGGCTCTGCGAACGCGGCCCTGCGAACGCGGCTTTGCGAACGGGGCTCTGCGAACGAGGCGAGGCGTCAGGACGCCTGCGGCCGCCGTAGCCCCCGCAGGAGCAGGTCGACCAGCCGGCGCGGGTCGTAGCGCGGGTCGCTGTCCCGTCCGACGCAGAGGTTGCCGATGCCGCGCATCAGTTCGTAGGCCTGCGTGCCGGGTCTGATCTCGCCGGCGTCGACCGCGGCGTCGAGCAGCTGGGCGCAGACGGGCACCAGGCGGTCGAGGAAGTAGCTGTGGAGCGCCTCGAAGCCGCCGCTGTCCGACTGCATCGCGTTCGCGAGTCCGTGCTTGGTGACCAGGAAGTCGACGAAGAGGTCGACCCACTCGCGCAACGCCGCGAGCGGGGAGTCGGCGTCGGCCAGCAGGCTCGGGCCGGCCTCGGCGCAGGCCTCGACCTGGTGGCGGTAGACCGCGACGACAAGGTCCGCCCGCGTCGGGAAGTGGCGGTAGATCGTCCCCATCCCGACGCCCGCTCTGGCCGCGATCTCGCGGATCGGCGCGTCGACGCCGGAGGTGACGAACACCGCGGCGGCGGCGGCCAGCAGCGTCTGCTGGTTGCGCAGCGCGTCGGCCCGCTTGGTTCGGGCCGGCGCCTCCTCAGAGGGGTTGCCAGTGGACACCACGTTCTCCTTACCGACGACGGCCGTTGACAAAGCGGAACAGTGCTCCGTATCGTAATCGGAACAACGCTCCGCTTCTATCGTAGCCGAAGGAACGCCCATCATGACTGACTCGACGTACCCGGCCGACATCCTCAGCTCACCCACCCCCGTCCTCTCGGTCAGTCCGGTGGTGCTGCCCTCCCCCGACCGAGCCGTGGACCTTCAGGTGCGGGTCTCCGCACCCGTGACCGGGAACGACCTGCCGGTCATCCTCCTCTCGCACGGTCAGGGCTACTCGAACAACCTCTCCTCACTGAACGGCTACGCCCCGCTCGCCGACTTCTGGGCGGCGCACGGCTTCGTCGTGATCCAGCCCACCCACCTGAGCTCGACGACGCTGAGCCTGGCCCCCGACACCCCCGGGGCTCCGCTGCACTGGCGCTCGCGGGCCGAGGACATGCGACGCATCCTCGACCGGTTCGACGAGATCGAGGCCGCCGTCCCGCAGCTCCTCGGGCGCCTGGACCGCGGCAGGGTCGCCGTGGTCGGGCACTCGATGGGCGGGCACACCGCGAGCCTGCTGCTGGGCGCGCGGCTCACCGATCCCGACGACGGCACGCAGGTGAACCTCGCCGAGCCGCGGATCAAGGCGGGTGTACTGCTTGCCGCACCCGGCCGGGGCGGCGATGCCCTCACCGAGTCCGTGGCCGAGAACCTCGCATTCCTCCTGACCACGGACTTCTCCGCGATGACGACGCCCACCCTCGTGGTCGCCGGCGACAAGGACACCTCCGCCCACCTGACGGTCCGGGGCGCGGACTGGCACGCCGATCCGTACGTCCTCTCCCCCGGCCCCAAGTCCCTGCTCACCCTGTTCGACGCCGAGCACGGGCTCGGCGGGATCTCGGGATACGACGTCGCCGAGACCACGGACGAGAACCCCGAGCGAGTCGCCGCCGTCCAGCGGCTCACCTGGGCCTACCTCCGCAGCGAGCTCTACCCCGGGGATCCCGCCTGGCAGGCGGCGCGCGACGCGCTGACGGCCGGACCCGACCCGCTCGGACAGGTCGAATCCAAGTGACCCGGACCGCAGACGCCGGTCGCTAGTGTGGTGACCGTGATCAATGCCGATGACGTCCGTCGTATCGCGCTCTCCCTCCCGCAGACGGTGGAGAAGGAAGCGTGGAGCATTCCGACGTTCCGGGTGGCCGGGAGGATGTTCGTCACGGTCCCCGACGACCAGACGTCCTTCGCCGTGCGGTGCCCCAGGTATGACCGGGTGGAGCTGATCGCGGCGGAGCCGGAGAAGTTCTGGGTGCCGCCGCACGAGGCGAGTTCCGCCTGGGTGCGGGTACGGCTCGCCGCTCTGGAGGACCTGGCCGAGCTGTACGACATCCTGGTGGACTCCTGGGAGCAGGCCGCGCCCGAGGACCTCGTTCAGACCCTCCCCGCGCCGAAGCCCGGCCGGGGACGGAAGACCTGACACCGCGACAGGGGGTTGGGGGGGGGGGGGGGGGGGGCGGGGGGGGGCCCCCCCCCGGGGGGGGGGGGGGGGGGGGGGGGCCCCCGCCCCCCCCCCCCCCCCCCCCCCCCCCCCGCCCCCCCCCCCCCCCCCCCCCGGGGGGGGGCCCCCCCCCGGGCCCCCCCCCCCGCCCCCCCAACCCCCTGCGTTGTGTGCGCTAGAAGGCCGCGGTGCGGTCCTCGCTGCGCGGGTCGCTCACCTGGCGCCCGGCGTAGAGGCCCGCGCGCGACTCACGGCGCCAGGCGCGCGCGTAGGTGACCGATTCGGCGGCGGCCTCGCAGCCGTCGTCGAGGTCCACGACCGCCAGCGAGGGCGAACCGTCCGCGGGGCACCGTCCGAGCCAGTCGCCGTTGGGGGCGATGACCCCGGAGGGTGCGGTGGCGCTGTGCTGCGTCGGCACCGAGAAGCTGACCCAGTAGCTGTTGGCCGCGGCGTGGCCCCGGGCCTGGGCGGCGGCGTTGCCCGGACGGACGCCGGTCGTGGAGAACAGGACGCAGTCGACGTCCAGCCTCTCGTACTCGGCGAACAGCTCCGGGTAGTGGATCTCGACGCCCAGCAGGCAGCCGAAGCGCACGCCGTCGACGTCGAAGGTCACCGGCGATACGCCCGGCGTGTACAGGTAGGAGACCTTCGTGTTCGACAGCAGGCGCTCGTCGTAGCGCGTGACGACCTCGCCGCGGTCGGAGATGACGTAGAGGCTGTTGTGCGGGCGGTGCGGCTCGGTCAGGCGGTGCGCCGAGGCGATCACCGTCCACAGCCGCAACTCGCCCGCCAGCGCGGCGATCGCGGCCAACTCCGCCTGCAGAACCGGCCACTGGCACCGGTCCCAGTCCGCCGGGCCGACCGCGTCCGGGCCGTCGGCGGACATCACGAGCTTGTTCGGAAAGCAGATCGCGCCTTCCGGGAAGTGCACGATCCGCGCGCCCCGGGCACTGGCCTCGCGCATCAGAGCACGGACCTGACGGCCGCTCTCGCGCAGCGCGTCAACGTCTCGGGGGTCCTCACTGGCGGGGGTCTGCGCGACGGCGAGTCGCACGATCCTGGGGTTCCTTGCTTCCGACATGACGTCTCCTGAGGGAGTCGGACGGAAGTGCCGCAGGGCAGACGTGTAGGACTCGCCCGTCTTGGCGGCGCGGGCGCGCACCTGGCGCTTGAAATTCCTGTGGGCTGTCATCGCGGCCTTCCACGCCTTGAGCGACGATTCCCCGGCAACCCCGCCCGAGGCGATCGGGCTGCGACAACGACCTGAGACGCTGGTCCCTTTGCCTCCGATGGGAGACCGTGCCGGGGACGGTCGCAGGAGGTTCGGCGTAGGCCACGCGAGGCATCATCATGCCGTCGCCCCCGCCCGCCGTCAACCACCACCGGAGGTGGGTCAGTCGTCCAGCCGGCGGCCCATCAGGATGTCGTCGACGTAGCGGCCGTCGAGCAGGAACTCCTCCGGGCAGATGCCCTCGACCGTGAAGCCGCAGCGCTCGTACAGCCGGCGGGCGGGGAGGTTGTGGCCGAGTACCCGCAGGGTGACGCGGCGCGCTCCCCGGGTGCGGGCGGTCGCGCAGGCTGCCTCGATCAAGGCCTCTCCGATGCCGTTGCCGCGGGCGGCGGGGTGCACGGCGAGGCCCTGGATCTGGCGGACGTGCTGGTTGCTGGCCAGCGGGGTCGGCGGTACCGCGCGGACGAAGCCGACGAGGCGACCGCCCTGCTCGGCCACCAGGTACTCGTCGGGGTCGTGGCGCTCGTCGAAGACGCCGGCGTCTGCGGCGGGTCGTGGGGCGACGTCGCTCAGCCAGGACCAGGCGGAGAGATTGAGGTCGGCCAGGGCTCGGTCGTCCTCGGCAAGGGCGTGGCGAATCGTCAGATCGTGAGGAGACATGAACGGCATGCTAATACGATCACCAGCCAAGGGTGGGGGCGAGCCGGAAATGGTCAGGTTCATGAGGACTCCGGCTTTCGGGGCCGGCTCTGCGCCGGCTCTGCGCTCGTTCTGCATCTGTTCTGCATCTGATTCGAATAACAATTCAATCCGGGGCCTTTCTAGCGCCCGGGAATGCCTCTAGGCTGCGGCCGTGTCAATCCTTGGAAGACTTCGAAACTCCGGCCCCCAGCTGGCTCCAGAACTCGATGACCGCGATCTGGGCAGGGTGTGCAAGCAGCTTGACACGCCTCCCATGCCGGGCCTGACGGATATTCAGCTCGATCAGATCGAGCGGCTGATTCGGAATACCGGAACGGATTGGGACCGGCGAGCGCACCGGTTCTCGGTGCTCGCTGCTTCGGTGGCCGAGTCGAGCCTTGCGCGGTCCTGGCTGAGACGCCGCCCCAACAGCGCCGATGCGCTGATCCTCCAGGCATGGGCCGAGCTGGCACACGGTCGGACGGCGGGCGGAATGGCGGACGCGCAGGCCGCGGCCAACGCGTGCTATCGCGCCGCCGAACTCCAGCCGAATGACCCGACTCCCTGGTTGGTGCTGATCGGGATACTGCGGCTGGTCCGGTGCGATCAGCGGGACATGATCGCAGCCTGGAACGAGGTGACGGCGCGCGACACCTGGAACCGCGAGGCGCATATCCAGATGCTGAGCTACCTTTCGCCGGAGGAGTGCGGATCGCACGGCCAGGTACTCGACTTCGTCGATTCCGTCCGCTTCGGGCTGCCTCCGGCGGGACCGACCGCGGCGCCGGTTGCGGGCCTGGAACTGATGGCGATCGTCGACCACCACCACCGGACCGTCGCCCGCGGCGGCGTCGACGCGCTGATGGCGAGGAAGCAGTGGTCGCAGCCGCGCGTCGAGTCCGCGGTGCAGCGGGCACTGACCGACTGGACCAGGCCCGGCCATCTGCAGCACGCGGCGGCTCTGGCCGATCTGAACGTGCTGGCCTATGCGCTGGTCCAGGCCAAGCGGGTTCCGGAGGCCGACGAGGTCTTCCGGATGATCGGACGAACGGTCACTCCCTGGCCGTGGCGGCTGGACGGCGACCCGGTTCGCACCTTCGCCTACTGGCAGTCGCAGGCCCTGCGCTGACCGACCGGTCTCACTCGGACCAGGGAGGGCACTGTCCACCTCGAAGCGCCGCCCGCCGCCGCGGAACGACTCGCCCAGGCCGAGATCGCATGCGCGGCGGCGGCGGACGCCGTGCAGCAGCGTGTGGTTGCCTTCGCCGGCGTCGAGTCAGCCGGCCTCGAGTCAGCCGGCGTCGTGAAGCAGCCCTGTGCGCAGGGTGGCCAGGGCGCGGCTCAGCAGGCGTGAGACCTGCATCTGCGAGATGCCGAGCTGCCGCCCTATCTGCGCCTGGGTCAGCTCCTCCACGAAGCGCATCGAGATGATCGTGCGATCGCGGTCCGGGAGGGCCCCGATGAGCGGCTTGAGGGCGTGGAGGTCCTCGACGCGGGCGAGGCGGGTGTCGTCGAAGCCGAGTCGGCAGGCCAGCGTGCTGTCGGGCGAGTCGTCTTCGAGCTGCATGTCCAGCGAGCCGGCGGTGTAGCCGTTGCTCGCGGTGAGCCCGTCGATGACCTCCTCCTCGCTCACCTCCAGCTGGGCGGCGAGTTCGGCGACGGTGGGTGCCCGGTCGAGGCGCTGCTCCATCTCGTCGGCGGCGCGGGCCAGGCTCAGGCGCAGCTCCTGCAGCCGGCGCGGGACGTGGACGGCCCAGGTGGTGTCGCGGAAGTGGCGCTTGATCTCACCGATGACGGTGGGCATCGCGAAGGTCGTGAACTCCAGGCCGCGGTCGGGCTCGAAGCGGTCGATGGCCTTGATGAGGCCGATGGTGCCGACCTGGAGGATGTCGTCCATCGGTTCGGAGTGCGAGTGGAAGCGGCGCGCCGCGTACTTGACGAGCGAGATGTTCAGCTCGATCAGGGTGGCGCGGACGTAGGAGTACTCGGCGGTGCCCTCTTCGAGGTCCGTCAGCCTGGCCAGCAGGGCGCGGGACAGCTCACGGGCATCCTGCGGAGCGACGGCCCTGGGGTCGTCGATGTGCGGCGGGTCCAGCGGCTCAGCCGGGGGCACGGAGGTGCTGGACGCGATGTCCGACGACGTGGTGGTGTCGTGAACGGGGTGGGGATTGGTCAGGGAAGCGCGGTGCGCCGTCATGACGTTCCTTCCGTCGGTGTCGTCGTGGTGCGCCTCTACCCCTATCACTATCGGTGATGCGCCTCAAACGCCAAGTAGTCCACTACGTTCGGTTATGTCCCGCTTTGGGCGCCGCGATCTCCAGCCACACGGTCTTCCCTTCAGCGGTCGGTGTCGCACCCCACCGGTCGGACAGCCGCTGCACGACATGGAGCCCGTGCCCACCCGGCCGACCGGGCTCGTGCGGCAGACGGGGCGAGGGCAGCGTGCCGCTCCCGTCGGTCACCTCGATCCGCAGACGCTCGGCCGAAGCGTCCAGGAGCAGACCGTGCGGCCCGCCGGCGTGCAGGCAGGCGTTCGCCAGCAGCTCGGACACCAGCAGCAGCGCATCCTCCGCAGCACCCGGCTCGCCCCGGCCGCGCTCCGGCAGCCAGTGCCAGTCCGCGAGGGCCTGCCGGGTGAAGTCCCGGCCACGAGCCACCTGCCCCCGCGTCCCGGCCAGGTGCAGCCGACGCCGCTGGCCATGGGTCGGCAGACCTGGTGGCTCAGGCGTGCCCGCGCTGGGAACGTCCATGCTCCTCGTCTCCGAACTCGTGTGACTGCGGAACCGGCCGGCTTCCCACTACCGGCCCGTCAGCTTTCGGGCCGCCCCTCGCCTACCCCGGCGCCAACCCGGCATGCGTGGCGAAGCGTCGCGGTGGAGCCACCGGTGGCTCCACCGAGCAACTGCGGTCGTGCGCCGAGTCGGCCTCGTTAAAGAAGAAGCTCATCCAACGCTCACACGGTTTCACGCTCCGGCCTCGCATCATGGAGGGAGGAAGCACCGACTCGGCCCGCCGGGGCCGCAGGTTCTTGGAGTGTCTTCGCCGAGACCTTCTGATGAGGCCGTCGTGAACGGAAATCAGGAACCAGGGGCGCCGATCCCGTCCGGGGACAGCCCCCCGATCGCGGGCTGGGGCCCGCCACCGCAGCCGCCTGGGTCCGGCCTGCCGCCGATGCCCCCGTATCCGCCGGGGCCCGTGCCGCCCGGCCACGGACATCCGCCGCTGCCACCACGGCGGCACAGGAGGCGCAGGTCCCTGGTGCTGCTGGCCGCAGTGGTGGTGGCCGCCGCGGCGGGTGTCGGGGTCGACCGCGCGTTCTGGCGGCCCCCGGCCACGGCGACCGCCTCGCCCGCCGGGCCGGCCACGCCGTACGCCCCCGCGTCCGGCGACGGCGGCGCGGCGAGCGGTGTCGCCGCCGCGGTGGACCCGAGCCTGGTGGATGTCAACGTCACGCTCGGCTACCAGGGCGGGTACGCCGCGGGGACCGGCATCGTGCTCACCGCCACCGGCGAGGTGCTCACCAACAACCACGTGATCGACGGCGCCTCCTCGGTCACTGCGACCGACATCGGCAACGGCCACACCTACACGGCCACCGTGGTCGGCTACGACCGCACGGGCGACCTGGCGGTGCTCCAGCTGAAGGACGCCTCCAATCTGGCGACAGCGAAGCTGGGCAACTCCTCGAAGGTGGCGGTGGGCACGGCGGTGGTGGCCATCGGCAACGCCGGCGGCACCGATCAGACGCCGTCGGCGGCACCGGGCAGCGTGACCGCTCTCAACCAGTCGATCACCGCGAGCGATCAGCAGAGCGGCACGGCCGAGCAGTTGACCGGCATGATCCAGGTGGACGCGGCCGTCCAGCCGGGCGACTCGGGCGGTGCGCTGGTGGACTCCGCCGGCGCTGTCATCGGCATCGACACCGCGGGCGCCACGACGACCGACTCGCAACAGCTGTCCTCGCCGCAGGCCTTCGCGATCCCGATCGACACGGCGCTCCCGGTGGCCGAACAGATCACGGCGGGCAAGGCCGGTACGGACGTGCACGTCGGGCCGACGGCCTTCATCGGCGTCGAGGTCGCGACGGGTTCGGGGTCCGGCTCGGGGTCCGGCTCGGGCTCGGGAGCGGACACCGGCGGCGTGTTGATAGCGGGGGTGGTCCCGGGCTCCCCGGCCGCACAGGCGGCGCTCACCGCGGGTGACGAGATCACCGCCGTCAACGGGCAGTCCGTCAGCGGCCCGGACGCACTGACCGATCTGATGATCAGCCAGAAACCAGGCCACCACGTGACGGTCCAGTGGATCGACGCGAACGGAGCGCAGCACAGCGCGACGCTCACCTTGGCCAGCGGTCCGGCCGACTGACACCGGTACCCGTCTCCGGCCTGGTCGTCAACACCTGGCCGCTCACCCGCCTGCGGCGCTTCCTGCGGCCTTGAGGCTTCCGGTCAGTCCTGCACCACCCGGTAGATGCCGTAGACCACCCCTGGGATGTGCCCACACAGCTGGAGCAGGAACGCCCACAGCACCCGCATGCTCGGTCCCTCCTTGATCAGCACGGCCAACCAGGGAAGAACCAGACAGAGCAGGACAAGCAGCACCTTGACCATGGGACCGGCCTTCCGTCGGGCGAGATGGTTCGACGTTCGTCTACCCAGTGGCGCGATCGACATGTGCCCCCGCCCCCGTGCGTCGCCCCGCGCGAGCGCGACCGCGCCGCGCCGCGCCAGGCGTCATGCGGCTACGGTCCCGTAGGTCAGGCCCACCCGCCCGCGGGAGAGCTGCTGGACCTTCTGTAGTTCCAGCTCGTGACGGCGTTCCGCCGCCGTGAAGAGCGGCTTTCCCTCACCGGCGATCAACGGATAGACGATGAGCCGGAGTTCGTCCACCAACCCGGCATCGATCAGGCTCGCCGTCGTTCGAGCGCCGCCCATGAGGTAGATGTCCTTGCCGGGTTGCCGCTTGAGCGCCGCGACGTCGTCGGCTCCGCACACGAAGCTCGTGTTCGGCCACAGCGCCGACGTCAGGGTGCTCGACAGCACGTAGTGCGGGGTCCGCGCGGCGAAGCGGGCCCAGTCGATCTCGGCTGGCGTCGGCAGGCCGTCGCCGAGCCAGTGGGGCTTGTCCGGCTCGTTCTGCACCGAGGTCCAGTACGGCTCGTAGTTGCGGTACATCCCGGCGCCGAGCACGCACGCGTCCACGCGCGACATCAGGTCGTAGTCGTCGGACCACGCCTCCACCCAGTCCGCATAGCCTTCCGGGCCCTCGCACAGCCCGTCGAGCGAGATCTTCATTCCTGCGATCAGCTTCCGCATGTCCGCCTCCCGGGGTCTCCTTCCAGCCTGGCACTTTCATGATGCAAGTGCCACCGGTAGGCTTTGGAGCGTGCTGGGAAAGACCTACGACTCACAGGTGTGCTCGATCGCCCGCTCACTGGAGGTGATCGGCGAACGCTGGAGCCTGCTGATCGTGCGCGACGCCCTGTTCGCGGGGTCGACCCGCTACGGCGACTTCCAGCGCAGCCTTGGCATCGCGACCAATATCCTGCAGGCCCGGCTCGACGGATTCGTCCAGGCCGGCATCATGCGGCGCAACAGGTACTCCGAGCGGCCCGAACTGTACGAGTACCTGCTGACCGACAAGGGGCGAGCCCTCGCGCCCGCGCTGGTCGCACTCACCGAGTGGGGCGACCAGTGGGCGACCGATGGCCCGCCGCCGATCCTCTACACCCACGCGGTGTGCGGCGCCGGAGTCGCCCAGCAGACGATCTGCGCCCAGTGTGGTCGTGTGGACGACCCGGCCGAGATCCAGGCCACATCTGGATACCACCGATGAATTCTGGCCCTCCTGCGCGTCATACGTCTGTGGACGGATCGATGGTGGACGCCGCGCGGACCGGCGACCAGGGTGCTTTCGCTCGGCTGGCCGAGCCGTACCGTCATGAGCTGCAGGTGCACTGCTACCGGATGCTCGGCTCGGTCGAGGACGCCGAGGACGCCGTGCAGGAGACGTACCTGCGGGCCTGGGCCCGGCTGGACAGCTACGCCGGGCGCGCCCCCTTCCGGGCCTGGCTGTACGGGATCGCCACCCACGCGTGCCTGGACGCACTACGGCGGCGCAGAGCCCGGGTCTGGTCGACGGACGTGTCCGGGCCGGCCGACCCGCGCGGCGTGCCGGCGCCGCCACTGGACGTGCCCTGGCTTCAGCCCTACCCCGACCGGCTGCTGGAGGCACCGGCGCCACCGGACGCGCAGCCGGAGGTGGTCGTCACCGCCAAGGAGACGATCGAGCTGGCCTTCCTCGCCGCCATCCAGCGACTCCCGGCCCGCCAGCGCGCCGTGCTCATC
>NZ_JARZAI010000047.1 GCF_029893355.1 Kitasatospora sp. MAA4 | reverse complement strand
GCAAGACGCTCGACTGGGATACCCCAGCCGAGCGTCTACGTGATCTACTCACCACCTAGAACCAGTGGTGTTGCGACGACCCCTGGAACCCAAGCGGGGTGATGGCCTTCAGGCGTCGCTCACAGGCTCCCGGGTGTCGCCAACCACTGCACAGGCTGACCGGTCACAGCGGCCACCGTCTCGAAATCCCGGTCGTAGTGGAGGAGGGTGAGGCCCGAGAGGTCCGCAGTGGCTGCGAGCAGGAGGTCGACGGCCCCGGCGGAACGATGCCCGCCCTGCTCGGTGAGCTGTTGCTGGACCCGCCGGGCGCGGCTGTACACCTGATCCGGGATCGGGACCCAGCTGAGCAGGGTGCCGAGCAGCTCCTGCTTGGCCAGGCGGTCGGCCACTGACCTCGCCGAGAAGAGGAACTCGAGTTCCGTCAGGTCGCAGTAGCCGATGACGCCCTCGGTGAGGTGCTTGAGCCATGGCTCGCGGGCGTCGGCGCTGGTCAGGATGCGGGCCAGCGCCGAGGTGTCGATCAGATAGGACTGCGGGCTCATCGCCGGTAGTTGTCCTTGTCCAGGAGCACGTCGAAGTCACCCTGCTCGCCCATGGCCACGAGCCGGTCAAGGGCAGCTAGTCGCTTGTGCCGGAGGGACACCTCGGCCAGAGCGGCGTTGACGGTGTCCCGTTTCGTCTTGGTGCCGAGCAGCTCTGCGGCCTCGGCCAGTGCCACGTCGTCGACCTCGACCAGTAGCTTCGCCATGAGCGCCTCCGTATATATCGCCGACGCTTCCAATATATCAAGGTGCGACGTCAGGGCAAGGTACTCGGCGGCCCGAAACGCCGATAGGCCCGTCACCGGAGTGACGGGCCTATCGGTTGTCTGTGCGCCGCCAGGGACTCGAACCCCGGACCCGCTGATTAAGAGTCAGCTGCTCTAACCAACTGAGCTAGCGGCGCTTGCTGACAGAGAGGACTCTAGCAGCGGGCCGAGGTGCAGCCAAAATCGAATACCGCCGGGCGGGAGCTCAGCTGCCGGGAAGCGGGCGCAGCCGGGCCGCGGGGGTGAGCGGGCGGGCGGCCGGGGTGGCGGCGGCGACGGTGGGGGCGGTGGCGCGGGCGGCGCGGACGCAGGCCCAGAGCAGGACGGCGGCGCCCGGCAGCCACGGTTCGCTGGTGTCCGGCGCCACGATCCAGCGGCCGGCCGCCGGGCCCGGCGCGTCGGAGGGATCGGGCGGCCGCTGCACGGGCGGGACGGTCACCGCGTCGCCGAGGCCGTGGCAGAGCAGCGGCGGTACGTCCCGGGCCCACTCCTCCCAGGCGAGCAGCGTGCGCAGCCGGGGTGCCGCGCCCGGCTGGACGAGCAGCAGGGTCCGGCCCCGGTAGGTGGCGACCGGGCCGCAGCCCGGGCCGGAGGCCCACAGCTCGTCCAGGACCCGGCGGCCGAACAGCGCCGGCATGCTGATCACGTCGAAGACCCGGCCGCAGGGCAGTACGGTCGGCGCCCAGGGCCGGGCCTCCCACAGGGCGCGCATACTGCGCGGGTACTCGCTCGCCGAGGCCAGCCAGGCCTCGCCCGCCACGGTCAGGTACTCCACGGATTCAAACGTCCAGATGTCCACGCGCAGCAGCGTGCTCCGGCCCGGCGGGCGGGTGCAGCGAAAATACGGTTCGCCGGACACCGCCCGTCCATGCGGCGTACGCTGGCCCGCTGCATATGCCAGGGGACCGGAAACGGCGGCCCGGCGACCGCTCAGCGGTCGCCCGCGCGCTGCTGACGCAGCAGGCCGCGGCCGTACTCGACCATCTTCGCGGCGTAGTCGGCGGTCCAGTCGGCGCGCGCGGCGATCTCGGCGGGCGAGAGCGCGTCGAACCGGCGCGGGTCGGCCAGCTGGGCCGCGGCGATCGCCTGGAAGTCGGTGGCGCGCTCGGCGGCGACCCGGAAGGCGAGCGCCAAATCCGTGGAGCGGCGCAGCAGTTCCGCCGGGTCCTCGATGCTCTCCAGCTGGAAGAAGCGTTCCGGCTCGGCCACCAGGGCATCGGGTTCGAACAGCAGCGGGGCCGGACGCAGTCGGCGGGGCGTGTCGTGGTGATCGGGCATGCGGGGGCACCTTCGGTACGAGGAACGGATCTCGGCCGTCGTCCATTGTCGCGCGCGGGCGCCCGCCACCGAAACGGTGCAGCGGCGGGCGCTCCGCCCCGCCGGGCGCCGGGGGCGTGCGCCCACGACCGCCGACCCCACGGCCGGCCTCGCTACGGCCGGCCTCGCTACGGCCGGCCTCGCTACAGCCGGACCCGGTGCTCGGCCAGCTGCGCGAGCACCGCGTGATTGGCCTCCCAGCCGTCCGGGAACTTCACCGTCACGCCCAGCTGGACCGGCTCGGTGGACGGGTGCTCGTCCAGCAGGCCGGCGATGCCGGCGCGGGCGACCACGATGCAGGCGTGCCGGTGGCGGGAGGCGAGCACGCAGAGCCGGCCGGTCTCCAGATGGAAGGCGGTCGCGTCGGGGCGGCCGGAGAGCGGGTGCAGCACGACGGTGACGTCGTACTCGCGGCCCTGCAGGCGGTTGGCCGTGTCGACCGTGACGGCGGGGCCCGCGGTGGAGTCCACCGGGACACCCAGTGCGGTCAGGGCGGCGCGGACGGCGGCGGCCTGGTCCCGGTGGGCGGTGCCGACGGCGATCCGGCCGGGGGAGAGCGGGGTGCTGCCCTGCTCGGAGTGGGCGGTCAGGCCGCGGTCGAGCAGCCGGCGCACGGTCGCGGCGACGGCGGCCACGGCCTGCGGGTCGGTCCGTACGGTGAGCCGGGCGGGCAGTTCCAGCAGGGCCCAGCCGTGCTCGGCGGCCTCGTCGATCGCGGCGTCCACGGCCGAGCCGTCCGGGCGGGTGCCCGCGACCAGCAGGCGCTCGCCCGGGCCGGTGCCCGAGCGGAACGGTGTGTAGGGGTAGAAGGCGGTCGAGATCAGCGGCGCGGCCGAGGCCGGCAGCCGCCAGGAGACCGGCAGCCGGTGCGGCACGATCGCCGGGTTGTGCGCCAGCAGGGTCACCACCGCGCTGCTCGACGGGTCGTAGGAGAGTCCGGCCCACTGCTCGGTGCCGACCACCGTGAACGGGTCCAGCTGGCCCGGGTCACCCACGAAGAGCGCCCGCTCGAAGAGCCGGGCGACGGCGAGCAGCGCGTCCGAGCGCATCTGGTACGCCTCGTCCACGATCGCGTGCCGCCACGGGTCGACGTCCTTGACCCACTGCCACTTGGCGGCGGTGGAGACCACCACGTCCAGTTCCAGCAGGTCGGCGGGCTTGGTGGAGGCGGTGACGTTCGGGTGGCGCAGCGCCTCGGGGGCGGGCCTGGCGTCGCTGCCGTGCAGGCGGCCGATGCTCAGGCCGGGGGCCTTGAGTGCCAGCCGGTCCACCAGGTCGTCGACCTGGCTGTTGGTCTGGGCGACGATCATCAACCGCTCGCCCGCGCCGACCAGCTCCTGGGCGGCCCTGACCACCAGCGTCGACTTCCCCGCGCCGGGCGGGGAGTCGACCACCACGCCGCGCGGGGCGCGGGCGGCGGGGCGTACGGTCGCGTCCAGGATCGCGGCCACGGCGGCGTCGGCCGCCGCGCCCGGATCGGTGCCGAGGCTGACGCCGGGCGAGGGCTGAAGAGGGCTCACAGTGCTGGTCATTCCCACTCTTCGGCGGTGGTAGGCGAATCCTGGGTGGCGGACGGCGGGCCACCGTGCGTCCAGGGGGTGTCGTCCGGCTCGGGCAGCGGGGCGGACTGGCGGGCCGTCAGCTCGAAGAGCGTGAAGGTCACCCGCTCGCCCACGGCGGGTAGCGAGCCGGGCTCGGGCTCCTTCTTGCGGCCCATCCCGGAGGCGACCCGGACGGTGATCAGGCCCTGCTCGGGGTCGACCGCCGTGATCACCGCCTTCTGGACGGCCGGACCCCCGGCCCGGTGCACCTCGCGGCCGAGGTCGGCGTGCGGGTGGTCGGCGGTGCGGACGGTCAGCAGCGGACGGGGCTTGGGGGTGCGCCCCGAGGTGTCCCAGTCGGGCACCAGCTCGGTCACTTCGCCGCTGAACGCCTCACCGGCCAGGCGCCGTTCGGCCATCGCCAGCGGGTCGTCCAGCGCCTCCTGGACGTCGGTACGCACCTGCTCGCGCTCGCGCTGGGCGAGCTTGCGGGCGGCCGTGACGGCGTCGTCCCGGCGGGGCTGCGGTGGCTCACCGGCGGCGACCCGCTCGCGGTGGCCGGTGAAGGACCACCGGTCGCTCTCCCAGCGCTCCGGCAGGTGGGCGGCCGGCGGCAGGGTGCGCAGCAGGTCCAGGCCGCGCCAGACGTCGTGCCAGGTGGGCAGCAGCACCTCGGTGAGCAGCGCGCGCAGCTGCTCCACCGCGCGCTCGGCGGACGCCTGGGCGCTCTGCGCGCGCGGGCTCTCCGGGCCGTCCTCGTCCTGGGCGTGGCGCAGTGCGGCGAGTGCGGCGTCGTAGCGGCCGATCGCCGGGGCGAGCAGCTTCTCGTCGAAGCGCGGGTCGGTGGTCGGCCCGGCGGGCGGGTGCAGCAGCTGGCCGCGCTCGTCCCGGCCGCTCTCCACCAGTCGCGCCGCCTCGGCGCCGGACAGCCCGGACGGCGGCTCGTGCCAGGCGAGTTGGGCGCCCAGGTGCTGGTCCTCCAGCTGGCTCTGGCCGGTCGCCCAGTGCCGGGCGAGCAGCCCGGTCATCGGCAGCAGCAGGCTGGACCCCGGCACCTTGGCCCGATCGGTGAGATGGGTCAACCAGCGCCCGAGCAGCGGCACCTGGGTCGGCGCGGGATAGCGGCCGGGGTCGGGATCCTCGGCGGTGCGGCGGAACCGGGTGGCCCGCCCGAGCAGCGCGAGGTGCTGCGCGGCGCCAGGATTGGGGACGATCAACTGCGGTGCGTCAGCGCTGAGTTCGCGGAAGGTCGGGATCTTCTCGCCGGTCTGCGGATCCTTCTCGGAGCCCTCGATCCGCTCGACCTCGGCGGCGCACGACTCCAGGTAGGGCAGCAGGTCGTCGGCGAAGGCGGCCAGGAAGGCGTACCGCTGGCCGCGGTTGAGCGGCTGCGGGACGATGTGCAGCCGCGGCGCCGAGCGGTCGGTGCCCAGCAGGACGGCCAGCGGCGCGCCGTCCTCGGCCGCGGCGGCGAGCGGCACCAGGACGAGCGGGCGGTCGGACAGGTGCCGGTGCCGGACGGTGGCCAGCGGCTCGGCGCGGCCGCTGCGCACGGCCTCCAACCGGGCCAGGGTGCCGAGCAGGCTCATCCGGCCACCGCGCCCGCCATCGCCGTCGCCGGCACTCCCAGCGCTTCGGCGCGCAGGGCGGCCGCGTAGCCCAGCCGGGCTGCCGCCTCGTCGCCGAGCGGGGCGCCGCCGCTCGCCGCGGCCAGCGCCTCACCGACCGTGCGGATGCTGCCCAGTTCGCCGCGGACGCCGCGCCCCAGCTGCTCCACCGCGCCCTCGCAGCGCGCCTGCGACCGGCAGTGGAACCCCAACTCGCAGCTGGACAGGCACTCCGGGCTGTACGCCGCCGGCACCGCCTCCACCGCCGCCGTCAACTCCACCACCGGACGGGTCGGTTGGCCGCCCGCATCCGGGAGGAGGTCGAAGCTGGTGCCGGGCGGCAGCGCGTCCAGCAGCTCCTCGATCCGTGTCATCCGGGCCAACTGGCGGCGGGTGGTGGCCAGTTCGCGCCGGATGTCGATCAGTTCGGCGGTCGGACGGTTGCCGAAGTCCTTGGGGCAGACCAGCAGGACGGACGTCTCGGGGCTGCCGGGCAGCTCCCGGGCCTCGTACGGGCCGCCGCCGGCCCGGGCCCCCGCCCGGTGTTCGGCCGCCTCCTGGAGCGCGAGCACGTAGACCGCCGCCTGCCGGGCGGCCGCGCCGACCTTGGCCGGGTCGGCCACCCCGTCCAGGACGGGGAAGGACTTGATCTCCACCACCGTGCACCGCCCGCCCCGCATCACCACGGCGTCCGGCTCCAGGTAGGCGGGGGAGCCGGCCACCGTCAGCCGCAGCATCGGGTGGTCCAGCAGCGTCCACGCCGCGGGCTCGGCGACCGCCTCGGCCAGCGCCCGCGCGGTGCGCTCGGCGCGCGCGGCGGGAGTAGAGCGCGGCAGCAGGTCCGGCACCCGCAGCGGGGCGTCGTCCTCGGCGGGCAGGCCGAGCCGGCTGCGCAGCGGGTCCAGCAGGGCGGCGCAGCCGTCGGCTTTCAGCCGGGCCTCGAAGATGTTGCCGCGGGCGATCGCGAACGGTGAGCGGCCGAACGGCGCCGGCTGCCCGAGGCGGTCGGCGAGGGCGGTCTTGTCCACCCCGGCGGCGTCCAGCAGCGCGCGGCGGCGGCAACCGGGGTTGGCCGCCAGCGCGGCGAGGGCACGGGCGTCGAGGCCCCGTTGCTCGGCCCCGCCGCGCAGCGCGGCCAACCGCCGGGCCGGGTCTGCGGCGTGCACGATCTGCTCGGTACGAGTGACGTTCATGGTGTTCGCCAGTGTTGCACCCGGGTCGGACAATCGGGGCCGAACCCTGCCAGTGCGGGCGCCGCGGTGAGTGGGGGATCATGGGTGGGAGCTTTCGACCACGCCCAGGTACTCAGGAGCCGCCCGATGCCCGCACGTCTGATCCTCGTCCGCCACGGCGAGACCGCCTGGTCCGCGAGCGGCCAGCACACCGGTCGTACCGACATCCCGCTCACCGACGAGGGCCGCGCGATGGCCCGCGCGCTCGGCACCCGGCTGCACCGCGCGCCCTGGCTCGGCCTGCCCGACGCCCTGGTGCTCACCAGCCCGCTCTCCCGCGCCCGGGAGACCTGTGAGCTGGCCGGCTTCGGCGACCGAGCGGTGGACCGGCCCGAGTTGATGGAGTGGGACTACGGCCTGTACGAGGGCCGCACCGGCGCGGAGATCCGGGAGACCGAGCAGCCGAACTGGCTGATCTGGCGCGACGGCGTGCCCGGCGGCGAGAAGCTGTCCGAGGTGGCGGCGCGGGTGGACCGGCTGCTCGCCGAGCTCAACGACGAGCACGGCACCCCGCACCCCGAGACCACCACCATGCACTGCGCCGACCGCGACGTGATGATCTTCGCCCACGGCCACCTGCTGCGGGTGCTGGGGGCGCGCTGGCTGGGCCTGGCGCCCGAGTACGCCCAGCGGCTCAAGCTGGGGACGGCCGCGCTCTCGGTGCTCTCCTGGGAGTACGGGCTGCCCGCGGTGGAGGTCTGGAACGACCTCAGCCACCTGGACACCCTCAAGCCTCAGGCCGCCAGCGCGCTGTCGTAGCCGGCCAGGAAGACCCGCACCTCGCTGACCGCGTGGTGGGTGCGCAGCCGGGCCGCGGTCTCCGCGAGCATGCCGCGGATCCGGGCCGAACGGACGCCGCTGAGCAGGCCGACCGCGGCGCAGCCGTGCTCGGCCGCCCCGGCCAGGTCGCCGCGGCCGAGCCGGTCGTGCGCCAACTCGGCGGTGTAGAGCGCCCGGTTGCGGACGAACTGCGGCTCCTGCAGCGCTATGGCCAGCCCGGCCTGCTCGCTGGCCCGGTCCCACTCGCCCAGCGAGGACCAGCACTGCGCCTCCAGGCCGGCGATCTCCGCCTCGCCGTAGAAGGACATCCACTCCGGGTCGCCCTCGCAGTCGCCGCGCTCGAAGAGGGTGTGCGCGCGGACCAGGGCGCGCTCGAAGGCGGCCCGGTCCTGGAGCACCGCCCAGGCGCCGGCCTCGCGCATCGCGAGCAGCGAGAGCAGCCGGTCGGAGTCGAGGTGGCGGGCCGCACTCTGGCCGGCCTGGGCGGCCCGCAGGGCCTCGCGCGGCCGGCCGGCGTCCCGGGCCAGGAAGGCGCTGTTGCAGAAGACATGGGCCTCCAACGCCGCGTCGTCGGCCATCCGCGCGGTGGCCAGCGCCTCGGCGTAGAACGAGCGGGCGTCGGCCAGCCGATTCGAGTCGTGTGCCAACCAGCCGACCGAGATGGCGAGTTCGCCGGCGGTGGACTGGAGTTGGCGCTCGGTGGTCAGCGAGTAGTCGCCCTCGTTGAGCAGCACGTACGCGCTGCGCAGGGACTGCCCGGCCAGGTCGAACAGGGTGTCGGCGCCGTGCAGGTCGTCGGCCAACCGGATGTCCCGGACGGCCTGTTCGACGATCCGGACGTCGGCCGAGCCGACCTTTCGGGGAGCCGGACGGTGCTGGCGCGGAAAGATGGGGCGGGGGGCCGCGGCTCGGGCCGGTGCGTCGAGACCGAGCACGCTGGCCAGGGCGGTGGGACCGCCGTTCAGGAACGTACGGCGACGCACGTCGTCGTTCTCCTCGTCGGGATGGTGCGGCTCGGGCGGTGCTGGTCGCCGGGGCGTCGGGCTGCGCCGGACGGCTGTCCGGGGCGCGAAGCCGAGATCCTCCAGCGACCGGTCCGGCCACATGTGGCGGAATACCCGCTCGTACGCGTAGTTGGGGCAGCGGATCTCGCCGGCCTCCACGCGTCCGATGTACCGGGCGTCGCAGGACACGTGCTCGCCGATGTCCCGTGCTGCCCGGCGGATCGCTACGGCGAACTCCGCGGGGGAGAGGTTGCCGCGCAGCTCGCGCATCGCGGCGTTGGGGGTGGGCGCGGCGGGGGCGGTGGCTGCCATGGTGCGCTCCGAGGTGGTGCGGGGCGGTGCGGGTTGGTACGGGGGTGGTGCAGGTTTCTTCGGGGGACGACAGTACCGGCTGTCATGAGGTGCTCACAGTGCGTTCGTGGGAAAATAGCGGATATTTACCGCCAAATCGGGCATCTCCCAGGCTTTCTGCCATGAAATGCCATGGCTTGCTGTAAGACGCCCCGTGGCCATCTGTGCTTCTGGCCCGTTGTGTTGACAACGGAGAATTCGGCGCCGCCCGACCCTCCGGCCAATTTCATAGCACCAGTTCATTTGTCTCACTGACGCACCCTCAGACTGCCTGGACGAGTCGAGGAGTGGGCAGCGGGAGAGGGAACACGAGGGAAACAGGAGGGCTCGCACCATGGCCACCGCAATGCCGCCGTTCCGCAGTCCGGTAGCCGGGGGTGCGCCGGGAGGTGCCCTCGGGAGTGCACTGGAGGAGGCGGTCCCCCTTCGCCCGCCCGCAGTCCCGGGCGCCCAACAGGCCTGCGACACCGTCACGGTCGCGCTCCGGCACGGGCTGGAGACGGTCGACATCCTGCGGCTCCGCCGGGCCTGCGGCTCCGCCATGCAGGGCGCCGCCGGTGCCACCGTCAGCTTCCTGGTCCCGGCGGGGACGGCCGCGGGGTGGCGGCTGCCCGGCACCTCCTGTACACCCGGCGCCGCCCTCCTGCCCCCCACCGACCCGCGCTGGCTGGTCCCCCCGGTCGGAGCCAACGGCGCCCCCGCCGCCACCGACCCCTGGCTGCTGCGCTCGGTCCTGTGCGAGGCCGCCTGCACGCTCACCGCAGGCGGCCTCGGCCCGTTCTGAGCCGGCGCCCTCCTCCGGCCTCCCTCCTGCAACCTCCCGCCTGCGCGTTTCCGCACTGGTCGGGAGATACTTCGCCCCATGGGACGAGACCGACGCGCCACCTCCGACAGCAGCACCGAGGGCGGCAGCACCGACGCCGGCGGCATCCGCTCGCGCCGCACCGACACCGGCCTCGCGGAGCTCGTCCCCGACCGCGACCGCCCGCAGGCCTGGTCCCTGCTGCTCGACGGTGCCCCGCAGTCCCATGTGGACCTGGCCGAACCCACCCGCCTGAGCTTCGAGTACCAGCGCCGCCTGGGCCATGTCGCGGATCTCGCCGGACCGCCGGGCAAGCCGATCCGCGCCCTCCACCTCGGCGGCGGCGCCCTCACGCTCGCCCGCTACGTCGCAGCCACCCGCCCGCGCTCCCGCCAGCAGGTGGCCGAGTTGGATGCCGCGCTGACCGAGTGGGTCCGCACCGAACTCCCCCTTCAGCAGGGTTGGCAGATCAAGGTCCGCGGCGCCGACGCCCGCGCCGTCCTGGAACGCGCCCCCGAGGCCGCGGCCGAACTGGTCATCGCAGACGTCTTCTCCGGTGCCCGCGTCCCCGCGCACTGCGCCACCCTGGAGTTCGCCGCCCTCGCGGCCCGCGCGTTGGCCCCCGGCGGGCTCTACGCCGTCAACATCACGGACGGCGGCGCCCTGCCCTTCGCCCGCTCCCAGGCGGCCACCCTGCTGGCGGTCTTCCCGGAGGTGGCGCTGATCGCGGACCCGGCCGTGCTGCGCGGCAAGCGCTTCGGCAACCTGATCCTGGTGGCCGGTCAGACCTCGCTGCCCATCGCTGAGTTGACCCGTAGGACCGCCTCCGACTCCGCACTCGGCCGGGTCGAGCACGGCAGGTCGCTGGCCGACTTCACCGGCGGCGCCGCCGTGGCCACGGACGCCGCTTCCGCGCCCTCACCGACCCCGCCGCCGGGCGCCTTCCGAAGCTAGGCGGTGCCCGGCGGGGGTGTCAGTGCCCCCGCGGCAGGCCGCGGTGCTTGTACATCGCGGCGCCGGTCAGCAGCAGGCCCGCGGCGATCGGGATGAGCACCGCGTTCTCCGAGCCCGTCGCGCTGAGCGGGTCGGCAGCTGCGGCGTACCGGGCCGCGACGGTCCGGCCGTTGCCGGTCGCGGCGGCCGCGAACTGGTCACCGTCGGCGGCCCCGGCGCCGGTCAGGCCGCCGAACTCGCCGGCGGCAGCGCCGCGAGGCGCCCCGACGGCGGCGCGTCCGCTGTCGCGGGAGGCCGCGAGATCGGCGGTCCGGGCCGCGAGGACGGCGGCCGACGCCTCGTCGGCCGCGCTGACGGTCCGGGCCGCGGTCCCGTCCGGCCGTCCGCCCGGATCGGCTCCCCACCCGCCCTTCGCGTCGCCGTCCGCGCTCCAGGCGTCCCCCGCGGACAGACCGCTTCCCGCCCGGGCAGCCGGAATGCCGATCGTGCCCGCACCGGCCACCGATCCGGCCCGCCCGCCGCCCGCGCTTCCGGAGGACGAGCGCGACGCCCCCGATCCGCTGCTGTGCCCCGACGCCTGCGCGGGTACGGCGGGCAGCAGGACGGCGGCGATGGCGAAGGCGTCCGGGACGGCGGTGGCCTGTCCGGGCAGTGGGAGGCCGCCGCCGCGGATCTGGTTGCGCAGCAGCTGGTCCACCGCGCCGGTGGACCCGGCCGCGTCGCCGGCCAGGCCGGACCCGGACAGCAGCGACGGCTCACCCGGTCGGTCGGCAGCCGGTCGGCCGACCGGGCCGGTGGCGTCCACGGCCCGGACGGACTCGACCGGTGGCCCGCTCGCCGCGCAGGCAGTGCTCACGCCCAGTCCCAGCCCCCAGACGTGAGCCAGAACCGCCCCGCCGGCAGCCAGAGTTCGGGACCGGGGGCGGGGCAGCCGACCGGCTGTCGAAGGGGCCGGGGTCGGACCCGGGGCGGCGGCTTGCGGTTCCGACGGCTGATTGGCTCGCACGTGAGGGGAGAACGAGCCGGGACCCCGCGAGGTCACGCCGGCCGCCTCCCCGCAGGGCTCGACGGCACCCCGGGACGGTCGGATTTCGGCCGAATCGACCGTCCCGGAGGCCGCTGGGGCCCCAGCGGCCCATGGGGCCTAGGAGTTGGGGCGCAGCGTCCAGAGCACGGTCATGATCCCGGTGACCGCGCCGTCCTCACGGGTGATCTCCACGGTGACCGGGAACTCCGGGCGCTGTCCCGCGTCCAGCTCGGCGACGATGTCGGCCACCGGGCGGCCGAGGACCGCGGTCGCGGTGACGACGCCCTTCGCGAGCTTCTTGTAGGCGATCTCCGCGCTGACGGCGAGCGGCACGGCCCGGGAGAGCTGGTCGCCGAAGGCCGCCAGCACGATGCAGCCGCTGGCCGACTCGGCGAGGGTGAACATCGCACCGGCGTGCGGTCCGCCCACGTGGTTGTGGTACTCCGGCTGGTCGGGGAGCTGCAGCACGGCGCGCTCGGCGGTCGTCTCGAGGTAGGCGAGCTTGAGGGTGCGGGCCATCGGGACGGTGGAGTCCAGCAGCTGGCCGATCGTGGGTGTGGTCATGAGGGACATGTTACTTACGAGTAGCTTCGCTGGGCAGGGGGGTCCCGCAGAAGTTTGCGTGAGCGGAGCCGGAAACGACTTGAGGGTCTGATCTCCATGGAGATCAGACCCTCAAGCGATGGGGTGAGTAACGGGACTCGAACCCGCGGCCACCTGGACCACAACCAGGTGCTCTACCAACTGAGCTATACCCACCATCTGTCCGGGGCGTTCCCGCTCCGACAGGAAGAACTCTACAGGATCCGGCAGAGTGCTCGCGCCAGGGTTTCGGCCGCGGGCGGCGTGGCCGTCGTCACGTCCGGGACGGCGGCCACGCCCCAGCTCAGGCCGACGGGAGCTGGTGCTTGGCGGCGATGGCCCGCGCGGTCTCGGTGTCCGGCCCGGGAGCCGGGACGAACACTGCCTCGCGGTAGTAGCGCAGTTCGGCGATGCTCTCCCGGATGTCCGCCAACGCCCGGTGGCTGCCGCCCTTCTGCGGGCTGTTGTAGTAGGCCCGCGGGTACCAGCGGCGGGCCAGCTCCTTGATCGAGGAGACGTCCACGATCCGGTAGTGCAGGTGCCCCTCCAGTGCCGGCATGTCCCGGGAGAGGAATCCCCGGTCGGTGGCGACGGAGTTGCCGCAGAGCGGGGTCTTGCCGGGCTCCGGGGCGTACTCCCGGATGTAATCGAGCACCAGCTTCTCGGCCTCGGCCAGCGTGACCCCATCGGCGAGCTCGGTGAGCAGGCCGGAGGAGGTGTGCATGGTGCGCACCACCTCCGGCATGGTCGCCAGGGCCTCGTCCGGCGGGCGGATCACGATGTCCACACCCTCGCCGAGGATGTTGAGCTCGGAGTCGGTGACCAGGGCGGCGACCTCGATCAGGGCATCCCGATCGAGGTCCAGGCCGGTCATTTCACAGTCGATCCACACCAAACGGTCATTCACACAGGTCACCCTACGGCGCGATCCCGCGATGCGGGCAGCGGGAGGCCGTCGGGCGCCTCGCGCGGTGCGTTCGGGTGAGCGGACGAGCGGTCCTCCTCCGGCACCCGGCCGCCTGACGCCGCGTCGACTGACGACTGCTCGCCTGCCGCTGCCACCTGCTGCTCGGAGGCAGCCGGCCGCGCGGCCCGGGCCGGTCCCGTTCCCGGTCCCTGACCCGGATCGGACTGCCGCGGCGCCGCCGAGGCACCCGGCTGCACTGCGGGCTGCACCGCAGGCTGCCGGCCCAGGGGCTGCCGGGGCGGCACACCGGCACCGGGGCCGAGGCGCCCGTCGGGCGAACCGGGCCGCCCCAGGCCGCTCGCGGACTCGGGAGAGGGACGGTCGGCCCGGTGTCCCGAGCCCTTGCCCCGTGCGCTCGGCTGCGAGTGGCCGTCCTCCGCGACCGCGTGCTCCACCGGCCGCGCCGGACCCCGGCGGGTGGCCGGGCCGGGCTGCGGCGGGACGAGCGGGCGGATGCGGTTCTTGGCCGGACTGGGCAGCGCCGGCTGTGCCGGGGCGGGCCGGCCCTGTGCCTGGCTGTGTCCCTGGCCCTGTCCCTGCGCGGCTGAGCCGGACTGCGCCGGGTAGCCGGAGGTCGCAGCGCCGGACGCAGCGCCCGACCCGCCCGCCGTGCCGCCCGGACCCGTCGCGCCGGCGGCCGCTCCCGTGAACGGCGGGACGGCCGAGCCCGCGGGCGCGCCGAGCGGACGGTCCGCCGAAGCGCCCTGGGCCGGCACCCCGGAACCCGGGAGCGGACCGGGGCGACGCGCCCGGTAGGTCGTCCGGTAGGCCGCCGGTGAGACGCCCAGCTGCCGCCGGAAGTGCCCGCGCAGCGCCACCGGGGAACGGAAGCCGCAGCGCCGTGCCACGTCGTCGACGGACAGCTCCGAGGTCTCCAGCAACCGCTGAGCCTGAAGCACCCGCTGGGTGATCAGCCACTGCAGCGGGGCACTGCCGGTGAGCGTGCGGAACCGCCGGTCGAAGGTGCGCCGGCTCATGTAGGCGCGGGCGGCCAGCACCTCCACGTCGAACTGCTGGTTCAGGTTCTCCAGCGCCCAGGTGACGACCTCGGCCAGCGGGTCGTTCCCGATCTCTTCTGGTAAAGACTGATCGATGTACTGGGCCTGTCCTCCGCCGCTGCGGCGGTTGGGCACCACCAGTCGGCGGGCGAGGGCGTTGGCGGCCTCGGCGCCGTGGTCGCTGCGCACCACGTGCAGGCAGAGGTCGATGCCCGCCGCCGTGCCCGCCGAGGTGAGGACGTCGCCGTCGTCGACGAAGAGTTCGCGCGGGTCGACGTGCACCCGCGGGTACCGCTTGGCGAGCGTGGGTGCGTACATCCAGTGGGTGGTGGCGGGCCGTCCGTCCAGCAGGCCGGCCGCCGCCAGCACGAACGCGCCGGTGCAGAGGCCGATGATCCGCGCACCCTCGTGGTGCGCCTTGCGCAGCGCGGCGATCGCCTCGACCGGCGGCGGCTGCGAGATCGACCGCCAGGCCGGGACGACGATGGTGCCGGCCCGGGCGAGCGCCTCCAGGCCGAACGGTGCGGTGAGGGTCATGCCGCCGGTGGTGGTGAGCGGGCCGTCCTCGCCGGCGCAGACCAGCAGCCGGTAGCGCGGGACGCCGGCGTCCTGGCGGTCCACGCCGAAGACCGAGAGCGGGATCGAGCTCTCGAAGATGGGCGCTCCGCTGAAGATCAGCACCGCGACGGTCTCCCGACGGCGGCGTCCGGAGAGCTTGCGGGGAGCGTTGCCGGTCAGCGTGGCGGTGCCGGTGGCGGCGCCCGTGCCCGTGAGGGTTCCGACGCCTCCGCCGGATCCGCTCGCCCCGGTCGCCTGCCCCTGCTGGCCCGGGGCCGGGGACTCCTGATGGAGCGTCCGCCCGGTGCCGCCGGACGCAGGTCCGACGCCCGGTCCCGTTCCGTACCCGGTGGCGGCCGCGAGCTGGGGCCGGACGGGAAGCGCCTGCGGAGCGAGCGGGGCAGTACTTCTCGGGACATGGCCCGTGCGACCGGCCGGGGAGTGGCCGCCGTCAGGACCTGTCTCGCTCCTGCTCACCCTGTTCAAGGCGCCCAAGCCCCCTCGGTGGTGTGGTGTGGTGATGCGGCACTGCTCACAAGATCGAATCTACTGGGTGGACGTTGCCGTTGTGACAAGTTCACCATCCGACGCTATGTCGACATGGCAATTTGGCGTGATGCATTCGATCACGAAGCGTGGCACCCGTCGACCCCCCTGGGAAGGGGGCAACCGGATCGGTGGCTGGTTGCCGTACCGCAGTTGCTCGGGTGCCGAGGACGGTTGCCCTCGTCCGACGTTCTGGACTGCGGGAATGCCCAATCGCTGCTGATCGACCTGAAATTGACTGAAAATCGGTGTTGCGGAGAAGGGGCGCACGGTGTTCGCGCACGCCTCGCCGCTCCGACTTTAGCGCCCTCGGTGGGGAGAAGGTGGGTGATGACGATGCTTCAGGGCGCGCAGTGCGCGGCGGCGGTGGGCTCGCGAACGGGTGATCCGGCATCGGTTCGGCCGTGGCTGACGGGATGTCGGACCGGATCCGGTCAGCCCACCGGGACGACGCTCTTTTCGGCCGAGCGTCCCGCGTCGGAGCTCTCCACGTCGGACGCCTCCGCGCAGGTCCACCCGCCCGACGGCCGGACCGCCTCGCGCTCCTGCTCCGGTGCGGTGTCGACACGCCGCCGCGCGTGCACCGCCGGACGGCCCTCGTCCCCGCTCGCGGCCAGAACCATCGCCACCGCCTCCGGGAGGTTGCCCGCGCTCAGGGTCGGCCGGTAGCCCAGCTCGGCCCAGGGGCGGCCGTGGTGCAGCCAGACGCTCCGCAGCCCGGTCGCCTCGGCGCCGGCGATGTCCGCGGGAGCGTGGTCGCCGACCACCCAGGTCTGCGCCGTCCAGTCGGCCGACAGGGCGATCCCGCACCGCCGGGCGGCGATCTCGAAGATCAACGGATCCGGCTTGGCGCAGCCGGCCTCCTCGGATACCACCCACGCGTCGACCAGCGCGCCCAGCCCGGTGCGCCGGATCTTCTCCAGCTGCGGGTCGGTACCCCCGTTGCTGACGATGGCCAGGGTCCAGCCGGCGGTGCGCGCGGTGCGCAGTGCCTCGATGTGGGAACTCGGGCAGCTGATGTGGGAGTTGATCCCACGTCGGTAGTGGGCGAGGAGGAACTCCATGGGGTGGTCCAGGCCGTATCTGCGCCGCGCGGCACCCAGCACCGTGCTGCGCGGGACGTATCCGCCGCCGTCGAGCGTCGTCAGCCAGCCGAGGTCGGCCGGCGGGAGTCCGTATTCGCTCAGGAACCCCTGGGCCCAGGCCTGGAAGGCGGCATCGCGGGGGATCAGGGTGTTGTCGAGATCGAGCAGCAGCAACGGCATGGCGTGCATGCTGCCAGCGCCGGGACCCCGGAGGAAGCGCGTCCCGAGGATCGGCGCTCAGCTGGCCCCGTCTGGCCGAAGATCGAGCCCGCTCACGGACCTCGATCGCCCGCACACCGTCTGTGGTCGGCCTGTTGCATCGAAAGCCTCCGTCGGGCAAGCTCCAGGGAACCTTGAGAGCCGGGGGCGTGGTCCGGTACGAAGGGGCGCGCGCTGAAAAGCTCACGCCGCGGCCATTCGCGGGATCGTTGCCGTACCGGGCCTCAATGGCTGGGCGGCCACCTCCGGTCGTCGTACGCTGAAAGGAACAGGTCACCGACGGTGCTGATCGGCCTCCACCGACTACGTGCCAATGACATGGCCTGCCACCAGGGCAGAGCTGTCCCCGCTGTCCTCCCTGTCGGCCCATCTCACTCGAAGAGTCTCGATTCATGGCCGGTTTTGAGCCTCCCCGATCCGTCGGCCCGCCTCCTTCCCACGAGGCGGCGGAACGCTCCCCTGCGGAGCCGGCGGACTCCCGGACTCGACAGTCGAAGCTGCCACTCCTGTTGCTCTCACCCTTCTCACCCCGGCCTGCCCGCCGGGGTGCCGGGTCGCTGCGCCGAGGCTGGCCGAAGCCGCGCCAGCGCCGCGAGGGCCAGGTGAGCGCGCCGACCGGCGGTCCGGAGGGCGCGGACGCGGCCGGCGCGGTCGGCGGCGCCGGGATGAAGTCCCGGCAGCCCGCCCAGGCCGCCGCACGGGCGGGCCGGACGCCGGACCTCCAGCCCGAGACCGTACGGGCCTGTGACCCGGTCTTCCAGCACGGCGTGGTGGTCGGCTTCGACGGGTCGCTCTCCAGCGAGCGGGCCCTCGCCTACGCGGTCGGGATGGCCCGCCGCTCCAACTGCGGCCTGGTCATCGTCCATGTGGCCAACCGCCTTCCGGCGACCGTCTGGGCGGGCTGCGAGCCGCCCGTCTTCGTCGATCTGCCGGACCACCGCACCGAGGTGCTCGGCCTGGAGCTGGCCTGCGCCGACTTCCTCGCCGGCGTCCCGTGGATCCTGGTCGAGCGCGGCGGCGACATCTGCCACGAGATCGAGGAGGTCGGCAAGGAGTACGCAGCCGACGCGATCGTGGTGGGCACCACGCACGGGCTGCTCGGCAAGCTCTTCGGCTCGGTCTCCGGCAGGCTGGCCCGACGCGCCAACCGCCCGGTGATCGTGATCCCCTGACCACTGGCACCGTCCAGTGACCGGTGGCCGCCGCCAGGCGGCCACCCGTCACCTGATGCCCTCTCAGCTCAGGGCTACATGCCCAACTCGCGGGCGATGAGCATCCGCTGGACCTCGGAGGTGCCCTCGCCGATCTCCAGGATCTTGGAGTCGCGCCACATGCGCGCGACCGGGTACTCGTTCATGAAGCCGTATCCGCCGTGGATCTGGGTGGCTTCGCGGGCGTTGTCGACGGCCGCCTCGGAGGAGTAGAGCTTCGCGATGGCCGCCTCCTTCTTGAAGGGCTCGGCGAGCAGCAGCCGGGAGGCCGCGTCCCGCCAGGCGAGGCGTGCCATGTGGGCACGCGTCTCCATGTCGGCGATCTTGAACTGGATGACCTGGTTGGCCCCGATCGGGCGCCCGAACGCGCGCCTGGTCGCGGCGTAGCTGAGTGACTGGTCGACGCAGCCCTGGGCCAGACCCGTGGACAGCGCTGCGATGGCGATGCGGCCCTCGTCGAGGATCCGCAGGAACTGGGCGTACCCCCGGCCCTGCTGGCCGAGGAGGTTGGCTTCGGGAACTCGGCAGTCGGTGAAGGACAGTTCGCGGGTGTCGGAGGCGTTCCACCCGACCTTGGAGTACTTCTTCGACACCTGGAACCCGGGGGTGCCGACAGGCACGATGATGGAGGAGATCTCCCGCTTTGACGAGGGCTCAGCCCCCTCTTCACTCGAACGAGCGAGCGGTTCGGTCAGCGCGGTGACGGTGACCAGACCGGTGACGTCGGTGCCGGAGTTGGTGATGAAGCACTTCGTCCCGTTGATCACCCACTCCCGGGTGACCGCGTCGAACCGCGCGGTGGTGCGGGTGGCGCCGGCGTCCGAGCCGCCCTCGGGTTCGGTCAGGCCGAAGGCGCCGAGGATCTCGCCCGCCGCCAGTCGCGGCAGCCACTCCCGCTTCTGCTCCTCGGTGCCGTACCGGAAGATCGGCATGGCGCCCAGCGAGACGCCCGCCTCCAGGGTGATGGCCACCGAGGAGTCGACCCGGGCGAGTTCCTCCAGCGCGATGCAGAGCGCGAAGTAGTCGCCGCCCATGCCGCCGTACTCCTCGGGGAACGGCAGGCCGAAGAGGCCCATCCGTCCCATCTCCTTGACGATCTCGTACGGGAACTCCTCGCGCTCGTAGTAGTCGCCGATCGTCGGGGCGACCACGTCGTTGGCGAACTCGGCGACGGTGCGGCGCAGTTCCTCGTACTCGGCATCCAGGCGGTGGTCGATCACGGTGATCCTCCAGGGGGTTCGGCCAGGTGGTGTCAGGGGGAGGGCGGGCGGCGCGGGCCGCCGTGGGAGGGGTCCGGGTATGCCGGACCGGGCCGTCGGCGACTGATTGGGATCAGGCCGACGGCCGGGTGCGCGAGTCGTTCAGTTCATGTGTTCAGCCGACCGGTGAGGGGACGGCCACGAACTACGGTCCGGTCAGGGCCTGGACGGCGCGCGACGGGCTCGGGCGGCCCAGCTGCCGGGCCATCCAGGCACTGGTGGCGGCGAGCCGGCGCAGGTCCACGCCGGTCTCGATGCCGAGCCCGTGCAGCATCCACACCAGGTCCTCGGTGGCGAGGTTGCCGGTGGCGCTCTTCGCGTACGGGCAGCCGCCGAGTCCGCCGGCCGAGGAGTCGACCACGGTGACCCCGCAGCGCAGCGCGGCGAGCGTGTTGGCCAGCGCCTGCCCGTAGGTGTCGTGGAAGTGCACGGCGAGCTGCCCGACCGGTACGCCGGCCCGGTCGAACCCGTCGAGCAGCGCGGCCACCTGGCCCGGCGTGGCCACGCCGATCGTGTCGCCGAGGCTGAGTTCGGTGCAGCCCAGCTCGATCAGCCGCAGTCCGGCGGTCACCACCTGCTCGAGCGCGACCGGGCCCTCCCAGGGGTCGCCGAAGCACATCGAGAGGTAGCCGCGGACCGGCACGCCCGCGCCGGTGGCCCGCTCCACCACCGGGCGGAACATCTCCAGCACCTCGTCCACCGAGCGGTTGAGGTTGCGCTGCGCGAAGGTCTCGGTGGCGCTGGCGAAGACCGCGATCTCGGTCGCGCCGTGGGCGAGCGCCCGGTCCAGGCCGCGCTCGTTGGGGACCAGGACGGGCAGTCGCAGGCCCTCGTACCGCTCCCGCAGGCCGCTCAGCCTGGGCAGCAGCTGTTCGGCGTCGGCCAGCTGGGGCACCCACTTCGGGTGGACGAAGCTGGTCGCCTCCACGGTGCGCAGTCCGGCCTCGGCCAGCCGGGTGATGAACTCGGCCTTCACCTCGACCGGGACCAGTGAACTCTCGTTCTGCAGCCCGTCGCGCGCGCCCACCTCGTGGATGCGCACCCGGGCGGGCAGGGCGGGGTCGGCCAGCACGCTCGGCAGGCCGAGGTCCAGCACCCCGGGCTCCTGAGGGGTCGTCACGACGCCACCGCCTCCTCATCCGTCGCTGCGACGTCCTCGTCCGGCAGGACGACGACGAGCAGCTGCTCCATGGCGACGGTAGCCCCGGCGGTCACCGGCAGTTCGCTGACCGTGCCGTCGTGCGGCGCGGCGATCACGTGTTCCATCTTCATGGCCTCCAGGACCAGCAGCGCCTGGCCGCGCCGGACCTGGTCGCCGACCGCGGCCTTGACCACGGTGACGGTGCCGGGCATCGGCGCGGTGAGGGCGCCGTGGTGGGCGTCGGCGGAGGTGGCGCGGTCGGCCACCGGGTCGTAGGGGTGCACCGCCCAGTTGTCGCCGTCGAGGCCGAGCCAGATCACCGGACCGGCGGAGGTCGGCGAGGGGGCGTTGTCAGTGGCGTGTGCCAGGGTGATCCGCAAGCCGTCGATGGTGAGCGAGAGATCCGTGGCGCCGAGGACGGCGCGGGCCCGGCGGATCGGCCCGTCATCGAGGCGAACCTGCAGGTCGGAGAAGGTTTCTGAGGAATTGTCAGTGCTCTCGACTACGGTGTCGGCACTGACAGGTCGTACGCGGACCGACACCGGGTCGTGCCCGGCGACCCTGAGTCGGTGCGTGGTCCAGGCCGGTTCGCCGGCCAGTCGCCAAGCGGAGGGGAGTGCGAAGGGGTCGGTCCAGCCGTCGGGGGCGGCGGCGGGGGCGAGCCTCAGGTGCCGCGCGAGTGCCGCGGCGAAGTAGACGGTGTCCGGAGCGCCGTCGACCGGTGTCGACGCGGCCCGGTCGTGGTGGTCGGCCAGCAACTCGGGGTTCTGCTGGGCGGCCCGTTCGACCAGTCCGGTGTCCAGCCGGCCGGCGACCACCTCGGGGTGGGCGAGCAGCCTGCGCAGGAAGCCGGCGTTGGTGGTCAGCCCGAGGATCCGGGTGTCCGCGAGAGCGGCGCGCAGCCGGAGCAGTGCGGTCTCGCGGTCGGGGCCGTACGCGATGACCTTGGCCAGCATCGGGTCGTAGGCGCTGGTGATCGAGGTGCCCGCGGTGAGACCGGAGTCGACCCGGATTCCCTCGCCGCGCGGCTCGTCGAGCAGCAGGATCCGGCCACCGGTCGGCAGGAAGTCGCGCGCGGGGTCCTCCGCGCAGAGCCGGGCCTCGATGGCGTGACCGAGAAAGGAGACGTCCGACTGGGCGAACGACAACGACTCACCCGCGGCCACCCGCAGCTGCCACTCGACCAGGTCGAGCCGGCCCGGGCCCGGTGCACCAGGCCCGGCCGCAGACCCGATCGCGACGGCCAGTTCGGTGACCGGGTGCTCCACCTGAAGGCGGGTGTTCATCTCCATGAAGAAGAAGTCGCGGACCTCGCCCGGTGCGGGGTCGGTACCGCCGGGCACGATGAACTCCACCGTGCCGGCGCCGGTGTAGCCACAGGCCTCTGCCGCACGGACGGCGGCGGCCCCCATCGCGGCCCGCGTCTGCGGGTCGAGCAGGACGGAGGGTGCCTCTTCGATGAGCTTCTGATGCCGGCGCTGGAGGCTGCACTCCCGCTCACCGAGGTGCACGGTGGTCCCGTGGACGTCCGCCAGCACCTGTACCTCGATGTGCCGGGGGCGGTCGACCCAGCGCTCCAACAGCAGGGTGTCGTCACCGAACGCGGTCCGGGCGAGCCGGCGGGCGGCGGCGAGCTCGGCGGGCAGCTCGGCCGGATCGTGGACCAGCCGCATGCCCTTGCCACCGCCGCCGGCCGACGGCTTGATCAGCACCGGGTAGCCGATCTCCGTGGCGGCCAGGGCGAGTTCCTCGTCGCTCGCCGCACCGCCGCGGCTGCCCGGCACCACCGGGACGCCGACCGCGCGGACGGCCTCCTTGGCGTTGATCTTGTCGCCCATCAGCTCCACCGCCTCGGCGGGCGGGCCGATGAAGACCAGTCCGGCCTCGGCACAGGCGCGGGCGAACCCCGGGTTCTCGGCGAGGAAGCCGTAGCCGGGGTGGACGGCCTGCGCGCCGGTGCGCAGTGCTGCGGCGATGATCTGATCGCCGCGCAGGTAGGTCTCGGCGGCGCTGCTGTCGCTGCGGTCGGCCGGCCCCAGCCGGACGGCGACGTCCGCCTCGCGGACGTGCCGGGCGTCGGAGTCGGCGTCGCTGTAGACGGCGACCGACCGGACGCTGAGCCGTCGCAGGGTGCGGATGACCCGGACGGCGATCTCGCCGCGATTGGCGACCAGAACGGTGTCGAACATGGGAGGTGTTCCTCCGGAGCGAGGGAGAGCGGTGCGAAGACGGGGGGACGGGCGACCGGAGGTCGTCACATCCGGAACACGCCGTACGGTGCGGGCGCGGCCAGCGGGGCGTTGGAGCAGGCGGTCAGGGCGAGGCCGAGCACCGTCCGGGTGTCCATCGGGTCGATGACGCCGTCGTCCCAGAGCCGGGCGGTGGCGTAGTACGCGTTGCCCTGCCGCTCGTACTGCTCGCGGACGGGCCGCCGGAACTCCTCCTCCGCCTCGGCGGGCCACTCCTCGCCGCGCGCTTCGAACTGGTCGCGGCGCACGGTGGCGAGGACCGAGGAGGCCTGCTCCCCGCCCATCACCGAGATCTTCGCGCCCGGCCACATCCACAGGAAGCGCGGCGAGTAGGCCCGGCCGCACATCGAGTAGTTGCCGGCGCCGTACGAGCCGCCGATCACCACGGTCAGCTTCGGCACCCGGGTGCAGGCGACCGCGGTGACCATCTTGGCGCCGTGCTTGGCGATGCCGCCCGCCTCGTACTGGCGGCCGACCATGAAGCCGGTGATGTTCTGCAGGAAGACCAGCGGGATGCCGCGCTGGTCGCAGAGCTCGATGAAGTGGGCGCCCTTGAGCGCGGATTCCGCGAAGAGGACGCCGTTGTTGGCGACGATCCCGACCGGGTGCCCGTGGATCTTGGCGAAGCCGGTCACCAGCGTGGCGCCGTACTCGGCCTTGAACTCGGCGAACCGGCTGCCGTCCACCAGGCGGGCGATCACCTCGCGGACGTCGTAGGGCGTCCGCGGGTCGACGGGCACGGCGCCGTACAGTCCGGCGGGGTCGACGGCGGGGGCCTCGACCGCGGTGAGCGGCCAGGGTCGGGCCGCGCGCGGGCCGAGTCCGTCCACGATGGTGCGCACGATGGAGAGCGCGTGCTCGTCGTTCTCGGCCAGGTGGTCCGTCACCCCCGAGGTGCGGGAGTGCAGTTCGCCGCCGCCGAGCTCCTCGGCGGTGACGATCTCACCGGTGGCGGCCTTCACCAGCGGCGGGCCCCCGAGGAAGATGGTGCCCTGGTTGCGGACGATCACGGCCTGGTCGCTCATCGCCGGGACGTAGGCGCCACCCGCGGTGCAGGACCCGAGCACGGCCGCGATCTGCGGGATGCCCGCCGCGGAGAGCCGGGCCTGGTTGTAGAAGATCCGCCCGAAGTGGTCGCGGTCGGGGAAGACCTCGTCCTGCATGGGCAGGAAGGCGCCGCCGGAGTCCACCAGGTAGATGCAGGGGAGTCGGTTCTCCAGCGCCACCTCCTGCGCCCGCAGGTGCTTCTTCACGGTCATCGGGTAATAGGTTCCGCCCTTGACCGTGGCGTCGTTGGCGACCACCATCACCTCGCGCCCGGCCACCCGGCCGATCCCGGCGATCACGCCGGCCGCCGGCGCGGCGCCGTCGTACAGGCCGTCGGCGGCCAGCGCGCTGATCTCCAGGAACGGCGAGCCCGGGTCGAGCAGGGTGTCCACGCGGTCGCGGGGCAGCAACTTGCCGCGAGCGGTGTGCCGGTCGCGGGCCTTGGCCCCGCCGCCGAGCGCGGCGGCGGCCAGCTTGTCGCGCAGCTCGGCGACGAGCGCCTGGTGCGCCTCGGTGTTCGTTCGGTAGGCGGCCGAGCCGGGGTCGGCGGCGGACCGCAGCCGGGGCGCGGGCGCGGCCGAGGCCGCGCTGCTGGTGCTCGTCGTACCGCTCACGGTCGCCGCCTGCGCGCCGGACGACCCGGCATGGCCGGCCTCCAGCGGGTGAGAGGCGAAGCCGGGTGTCGACAGGGCCATCCCAAGAGCTCCCTTGCTCCCGGAAACCCGGCGAGCGGGGAGGTCTGGTGGACCGTCGTCGCCAAGTTAATGGTGGTTAACTCCTGCCGCCAGGTTAACCACGGATAACCGCGCTGTCTACGATGGGCCTCATGTCGAATGTCCCCGCCGCCCCCGCGACCCCGCGCCGTGACCAGATCCGCCGGGAGGCCGCCCGCCTCTTCGCCGCGCGCGGCTTCCTCGGCGTGGGCGTCGACGAGATCGGCAAGGCGGTCGGGATCAGCGGCCCCGGCCTCTACCGGCACTTCGCCGGCAAGGACGCGATGCTCGCCGACCTGCTGGTCGGCATCAGTGAGCGGCTGCTGGAGGAGGGGCGCCGACGGGCCGGTGCGACGATCGGACCGGTGGCGGCGCTGGATGCGTTGATCAGTGGACATGTCGACTTCGCGCTCGACGACCCCGACCTCATCACGCTGCACGACCGCGAGCTGCTCCACCTCAAGGAGGAGGACCGCCGACGCGTGCGACGGATGCAGCGCGGCTACGTCGAGCTCTGGGTCGACGTGGTCCGCGAGGCCTTCCCGGAGCTGGCCGGCCCGTCGTCCGAACCGGTCGCCCGGGCGTCCGTACACGCCGTCTTCGGCCTGCTGAACTCCACGCCGCACAGTGCCGGGGTGCGCCCCGGCCACCCGGACGCCCCCGCCGACCGGGCCGCGCTGCCCCGCGTGGAGATGGCCGCCCTGCTGCACAGCCTGGCCCAGGGCGCCTTCGCGGCGGCGGCCCGATCCGCAGCCGCGGCAACGTTGGATGGCGAGTCCTAGGTCGTCCGACGGTCGCCCCTGGACCCTGCGACCGGTGCGCCCCGGCCGGTCGGTGCCGCAGTCTGGGAGGGAAGGAAATCCGGGCGCCGGCCGTTTCAGCAGGGCAGACCGGCAGTGGCATCGCTCGGTCCGTGCACGTACGTGGACGGCCGCCTCACGAAATGGTTAGTATCCCTAAATATGCCTGAGACTCACGTCTCCACCAGGGAGATATCGCCCGCCCGCGAGGCGTCCGACCGGCGGTCCGCCCATCCGGACCTCGCCGCCGACCCCGACAGCACTACCGCCGGCGCGGGCTGGCTGCGGCGCCTGGTCGGCTACTGCTGGCACTACCGCCGCAACGTGCTGCTGTCCTTCGGCGCCTCGCTGGCCGGCATGGCGGTCACCGCGATCGTCCCGCTGATCACCAAGCTGATCATCGACGACGTCATCACCACGCACACCCGCTCGCTCGCCCCCTGGGCGATCGCCATGGTGGTCGCCGCCGTGGTGGTCTTCGGCTGCACCCTGGTCCGCCGCTACTACGGCGGCCAGCTCGCGCTCGACGTCCAGCACGACATGCGCCGCGACCTCTTCCGCTCGCTGACCCGGCTGGACGGCGACCGGCAGGACCGGCTGGACATCGGCCAGGTGGTCGGCCGGGCCACCTCCGACCTCCAGCTGATCAACGGCCTGCTCTCGATGCTGCCGATGATGACCGGCAACCTGCTGCTCTTCGTGATGTCGGTCCTGGTGATGCTCTGGCTCTCGCCCGCGCTGACCCTGATCGCCCTGGTGATGGGCCCGGCGCTGTGGTGGTTCGCGGTGCTCAGCCGCAAGCGCCTGTTCCCCGCGACCTGGGCCGCCCAGCAGGAGGCCGCGGCGGTGGCGGGCGTGGTGGAGGCCGCGGTCGGCGGCGTCCGGGTGGTCAAGGGCTTCGGGCAGGAGGACCAGGAGCTCGGCAAACTGGAGTCCGCCTCGCGCAACCTCTACGGCGCCCGGTTGCGCGCGATCCGGCTGAACAGCCGCTACACCCCGGCGATGCAGGCGATCCCGGCGCTCGGCCAGGTCGCGGTGCTGGCCCTGGGCGGCTGGCTGGCCGTCAACGGCGAGGTCACCCTCGGCACCTTCGTGGCCTTCTCCACCTACGTCGCGCAGATGACCGGCCCGGTCCGGATGCTCACCATGCTGCTGACCGTCGGCCAGCAGGCCCGCGCCGGCGTGGAGCGAGTGCTCGAGTTGATCGACGAGCGCCCGCTGGTCCAGGAGAAGCCCGGCGCCCGCGCGCTGGAGACCGCCGAGGGCGTCGCCGCCCTGGAGTTCGACCGGGTCGACTTCCGGTACGGACCGGACGGCAGCCGTCCCGTCCTGCACGGGCTCAGCCTGCGGATCGCCGAGGGCGAGACCCTCGCCCTGGTCGGCGCCTCGGGCTCCGGCAAGTCCACCGTCGCCCAGCTGATCCCGCGCTTCTACGACCCGACCGCGGGCGCGGTCCGGCTGTACGGCCAGGACCTGCGCGACGTCACCGTCGACTCGGTGCGCGCCGTGGTCGGCGTCGTACCCGAGGACAGCTTCCTCTTCTCCGACACCGTCCTCGCCAACATCTCCTACGGCCGCCCCGACGCGACCGAGGAGGAGATCACCGCCGCCGCCCGCGCCGCGCAGGCGGACGGCTTCATCCGCGAACTGCCGGACGGCTACGCGACCACCGTCGGCGAGCAGGGCCTGACCCTCTCCGGCGGCCAGCGCCAGCGGATCGCGCTGGCCCGCGCGATCCTCGCCGACCCGCGGGTCCTGCTGCTGGACGACTCGACCTCGGCCGTCGACCCGCGGATCGAGGCCGAGATCCACGAGGCGCTGCGCACCGTGATGGCCGGCCGCACCACGCTGCTGATCGCCCACCGCCGCTCGACGCTCCTGCTGGCCGACCGGATCGCCGTCCTCGAACAGGGCCGCCTGGTCGACACCGGCACCCACGAGGAGCTCGAGCGCCGATGTCCGCAGTACCGGGCGCTGATCACGGACCCCGAGGCCGGCACCGGCCGCGCCGACGCCGAGGCCGATCCCGTGGCCGAGCCGGCCGCCGAGGCCGCCGCAGGACCGCACTCCGGCTTCGCCGGACCCCGCACGATGATGGGCCGCCCCAACGACCCGGAGCTGCTGGCCAAGGTCGCGGCGCTGCCCCCGGCCACCGACACGCCCGCGATCGAGATCGCCTCGGCCACCGCCGCCGACCCCGGCTTCACGCTGGGCCGCCTGCTCAAGCCGTTCCGGGCCGCCCTCTCACTCGCCTTCCTGCTGCTGGCGCTGGACGCCGCGGCGGGCCTGGTGGTGCCGATCCTGATCCGGCACGGCATCGACGACGGCGTCTCCAAGGCCGCGCTGGGCGGCGTGGTCGCCGCCTCGCTGGCCGCACTGGTGGTCGTCCTGCTGGACTGGCTGGTGCAGGGCGCCGAGAACCAGGTCAGCGGCCGGACCGGCGAACGCGTCCTCTACACGCTGCGGCTGAAGATCTTCGCGCAGCTGAACCGGCTCGGCCTGGACTACTACGAGCGCGAGCTCTCCGGCCGGATCATGACCCGGATGACCACCGACGTCGATGCGCTGTCGTCGTTTCTGCAGACCGGTGTGGTGACCGCGGTGGTCAGTCTGCTGACCTTCTTCGGCATCTTCGGCGCACTGCTGATCATCGACGCGGGCCTGGCGCTGATCGTCTTCGCGGTGCTGCCGGTGCTGGTCGTCGCCACCCTGGTGTTCCGTAAGAAGTCCTCGAAGCAGTACCGGATCTCGCGCGAACTGATCGGCACGGTCAACGCGGACCTCCAGGAGAACGTCGCCGGGATGCGCATCGTGCAGGCGTTCCGGCGCGAGGAGGACAACACCGCGCGCTTCGTCGAGCGCGGTCTGGCCTACCGCGACGCCCGGGTCC
The DNA here is from genome assembly GCF_029893355.1 of Kitasatospora sp. MAA4. Taxonomy (GTDB): domain Bacteria; phylum Actinomycetota; class Actinomycetes; order Streptomycetales; family Streptomycetaceae; genus Kitasatospora. Next base: position 5,856 of record NZ_JARZAI010000047.1, on the reverse strand, counting down.
GCGCGCAGTGGTACATAGCGCTCTACTTCCCGTTCGTGCAGTTCCTCTCCAACGTGGCCGCGGCGCTCGTGCTGATCGCCGGCGCCTCGCGGGTGGACTCCGGCACGCTGACGGTCGGCGCGCTGGTGGCCTACCTGCTCTACATCGACCTCTTCTTCGCCCCGGTCAACCAGCTCTCGCAGATCTTCGACGGCTACCAGCAGGCCGCGGTCGGCCTCGGCCGGATCCGCGAGCTGCTCCGCTCGCCGACCAGCACCCCGGCCGCCGCGGACCCGGTGCCCGTGCGGCGGCTGCGCGGTGAGATCCACTTCGACGGCGTCAGCTTCGCCTACAACGGCGGCGGCGAGGGCAAGCCGGAGGTCCTCAGCGGCATCGACCTGCGGATCCCGGCCGGGCAGACGGTCGCCCTGGTCGGCGAGACCGGCGCCGGAAAGTCGACGCTGGTCAAGCTGGTCGCGCGGTTCTACGACGCGACCGGCGGCACCGTCCGGATCGACGGCACGGACGTCTCCCGGTACGAACTCGCCGACTACCGGCACCGGTTGGGTGTGGTCCCGCAGGAGGCGTACCTGTTCGCGGGCACCGTGCGGGACGCCATCGCCTACGGCCGCCCCGAGGCCACCGACGCCGAGGTGGAGACCGCCGCCCGGGCGGTCGGCGCGCACGAGATGATCACCGGACTGACCGACGGCTACCAGCACGAGGTCTCCGGCCGCGGCCGCAACCTCTCCGCCGGGCAGCGGCAGCTGATCGCGCTGGCCCGCGCCGAGCTGGTGGACCCGGACATCCTGCTGCTCGACGAGGCGACCGCCGCGCTGGACCTGGCCACCGAGGCGGCGGTCAACCAGGCGGCCGCCCGGCTGAGCGACGGTCGCCCCGACCGCCCGGGCGGGCGGACCACCCTGGTGATCGCGCACCGCCTGACCACCGCCGAGCGCGCCGACCGGGTGATCGTGCTGGACCAGGGCGCGGTGGTCGAGGACGGCACACACACCGAGCTGCTCGCGGCCGACGGGACGTACGCCCGGCTCTGGGAGGCGTTCGTCGGCGACGAGCACCCGACCGCCGAGCCCGCGCGGGTCGCGCTCTGAGGACAGGCGGCGGTCAGGCCGCGATCAGCGAGGCGAAGAGGGCCGAGACCTCGGTTCCGCGCGGGAGATCGCTGACCTGGCCGTCGCCGACCTCGACCACCATCCACCCGCCGCCGTCCGCGCGCAGCGCCAGGTCGGTGGTGACGAACCGGCAGCCGAGCGCCCGGACCAGCGGGCGCACCACCGACAGGTCCGGCTCCGGCAGCACGCCCGGCGTGTCGGGGTGCGGACCGGTCAGCACCGGTTCGCCGTCCATCCACCACACCCTGGCCTCGGCGACCCTCACCCCGGCGTCCTCCGGGCCGGCGGTGCCGGCGAAGGTGTGGAACCGGCGCAGCACCACGCCGCCCGCCAGGAACTCGCCCTGCAGTTCGACGAACCGCCGCACCACCCGCGCGACGGCGGGCAGATCGGCGAGTTCGGGGATGAAGCAGGCCTCCTCCCACTCGTGCTTGCGGGACTTGACGAAGTCCTTGACGATCGCCGGTCCGCTGCCGCCGAGTTGACCGGCCGCCTGCGCCAGCGAGGCGAGCCAGGCCGGACCGGAGCCGGCCGGCAGCCAGACACTGGCCGGCGTCGCACCTTCGAACGTCCGGTACCAGCCGGGGAGTTCATGGGCCGCCGCGTAGCCGGCCGGCGTGGTGAGCAGCTGGCAGCCGCGGTCGGCGAGCGCTCGGCCGAAGGCCGCGTAGGCGTCCACCGGCAGCATCCAGCCGCGGTACCAGACGGGCCCGAGGCCGACCGGCACCAGGCGGACGGCGTGCGCCGCGCGCCCCGCGAGCAGCGCGTCGTGGTCCACCAGCGCCGTCTCACCGCCCAGGCCGCGCAGCAGCCGGACCTCGGCGGAGTAGTGCGGGTCGGTGCGCCGTTCGGAGAGCGGGTCGTGCGGCAGCAGGATGGTCGGCACAGGCATGCGCGCCAGGGTAGCGGCGCCAAGGCCCCTGGACGGCTGCTTTCCGAGTGCGACGCGTTTGATCGACACCGCCGCCCGGCGCTGCCAGAATGCTCCGATGCGAACTCCCCGGCAGGCAGCGCGAACCGTGGTGGTTGACCCGGACGGCGCGGTGTTCCTCGTCCGCTCGGACAACGTCGAGGTCGGCGTGCACTGGATGCCGCCGGGCGGCGGACTGGACCGCGGCGAGAGCCCGCTCGCCGCCGCACGGCGCGAGCTGCGCGAGGAGACGGGCTGGACGGACATCCCGATCGACACGCTGCTCTGCACCTGGGAGCACGACTTCACCTGGCACGGCACGCCGGTCCGGCAGTCCGAGCACATCTACCTCACCAGGGGGCCGCACCGCGGACCGCTCGGCGACGTCAGCGAGGCCCACCGGCTCGACCGGATCCTCGGCTGGCGCTGGTGGACGCCGCAGGAACTCGGCGACAGCGCGGCCGATCCGCTCTGGCCGCCGACGCTGCCGCAGCTGCTGACCGAGGTGCGGGCGGCCTGGGCCGACGGCCGTCCGGGAATCGCGCCGGTCGACCTGGGCTACCTGCCCAACCCGCCGCGGCGCGGTTGAACCCGCCCGCGCCGCCGGGTGGCCCGCGGGTCAGTCGCGCGACCGCCGGCCACCGTCCGACCCCGGGCCGACCTGCCAGTCGCGCATCCGCAACTCCCGGTCGTGCAGGGCATCCATGTTGATCAGGACGGTCAACTCGGCCTCCGGCAGCTCCTGCCGGGTCAGCCCGGTGGCCTCCAGCAGCAACTCGGTCGGCACCGACACCGCGATGGAGCTGCGCCAGGACGGCAGGACGGCGAGCGTGGTGCCCGAGCCGACCTTGACCACCTGGGCGGCGACCCGCCGCCGACGCTGGTCGCCCGCCCGGACCGGCGGCTCGGGCGCGCGCTGGGCGCTGCCGATCATGATCCCCATCCGGGCCGGCGCGGTCGGCGCTTCGGGCTCGGGCATCTCGGCGGCCACCGGCGCGTCGGGCCGGGCGTCCGGGGCGTGCACGCCGTCCGTTCCGTCCGACTCCACCGCCGGGCCGGTCTCCGGTACGTCCGCGTCGCCTGCGCCGCCCGTTTCGTCCGCGGCACCCCGGCCGCCGCGCGCCGACCGCCGCGACGGGGCCGGCCGCCGCACCCGCGGGCGTGGACGTCCGCCGCTGCCGTCCGTACCGTCGGTGAACTCCCCGAAGCCCAACGGCTCTGCAGCACGGTCCCGTTGGGCCGGGACCAGGCCGTCGTCGCCGGCGCCGGACGGCATGCCCGGCCGGTCCGGGTCGACTCCGGCCAGCTGAAGCAACTCGCGTACCTCGGCGACAGGTTGATGGCAGGCGGCGGCCAAGTCGTCCAGCCGGGCGCCCTGTTCATAGGCCGAACGCAGCCTGGCCGCCAGCCCGGCCCGCAGCCGCGCGGTGGTCACCGCCCCCGGATCCACGGCCGGCGCGGGGGTCTGCGGGGTAGCGGCAGGCGTCGCGTCATCGGGCACGCAGACGTGCGGAAGACCGGTGGCGTCCGGTGCGGCCGAATCGGTCGGCGGCGGGTTCGGCGTGTCCATCGGTATGAACGGCGAGGTCATCGGTGCGGGTCCTCCGGGATACAGTCCGCCCGATCCTGCCGTACTGGAGGGTGAACGTCCATGGTCGAGAGCTGGGCCGCCGCTCCGGGTGCCCCCAGGGCAACCGCTCCCGGAGTCGGCTCTTACCGCCAACTCCTCTTGGGTAGAACGGAAGTAGCAGATCCGGCGGTGCTGTCCCACCCGACTTCCGGGCCCGGCGCGCTGCGCCAGGGCGGTCGGCGGAGCTTCACCACCACCGCATACGCTCGGTCGCACGACCCGAGCCTGAACTCCAGGAACTCCCAGGAAGGACGACGGCCATGGCGGCGCCGCCCACCCCCCTGTCCACCTCACCGCGACCCGCCGACGGCGGGCTCACCCGACCCCGCCGGCTCGTCCCGGGAGACCGGGTGGCACTGGTCGCCCCGAGCGGCCCGATCGACCCCGGACGGCTCGAAGCGGGCTGCGCCATCCTGCGCTCCTGGGGCCTGGAACCCGTGGTCGGCGCCCACGTCCTCGACACCCACCCGACGCTGGGCCACTTCGCGGGCACCGACGCGGACCGGGCCGCCGACTTCCGGGACGCCTGGCTGGACCCCGGCATCGCCGCCGTGCTCTATGCCCGTGGAGGTTACGGCAGCCAGCAGGTGGTCGACCTGCTCGACTGGGACGCCCTGCGGGCCGCACCGCCCAAGGTGCTGATCGGCTTCAGCGACGCGACCGTGCTGCAGGAGACGATCGCCCAGCGCCTGGGCCTGGTCACGCTGTACGGCCCGATGGGCGCCGCCTCCTCCTTCGTCGGAGACGGACCCACCGCCGAGCACCTGCGGCAGACGCTCTTCGACCCGGCCGCCGTCCTGACGCTGACCGGTCCGGACGCGGGCCCGCTGATCCCCGGCCGGGCCCGCGGTATCACGGCGGGCGGCTGCGCCTCGCTGCTGGCTGTGGAGCGCGGGACGCCCGGCGCACGCCCGTCGTTCGCGGGCACGATCCTGCTGCTGGAGGACGTCAACGAGCACCCGTACCGGCTCGACCGGATCCTGACGCAGCTGCTGCGCTCCGGCGCCCTCGACGGGGTGAACGGCGTGGCGCTGGGATCCTGGGAGGGCTGCGGACCGCCGGACCGGATCCGCGACGTGATGCTCGCCCGCCTCGGACCGCTCGGCGTGCCGGTGCTCTGGGAGCTGGGCTTCGGCCACGGCCCGTCCACCCTCACCGTCCCGCTCGGCGTGCCCGCCGTCCTGGACGCGGACGCCGGCACGCTCACCCTCGACGTCCCGGCCCTGGCGTAAGGAGAAGGCGCAGTGAGTAGGGTGCCCGGATGACTGCGCACCCGGATGACCTGGCCGAGCAGCAGCCGGCCGCCCTGGCGGCCGAGCTTCTGGAGACCCTGCGTACGGCACGGCCCGGCGGCCGGATGATGCTGGGTCTCACCGGGCCGCCCGGAGCGGGCAAGTCCTCCCTCGCGCGCTACCTGGTGCGGGAGGTGGAGCGGGCGGCCGGCGCGGGCACCGCGGCCTACGTGCCGATGGACGGCTTCCACCTCTCCAACGCGCAGCTCGACCGTCTCGGTCTGCGCGCCCGCAAGGGCTCCCCGCCGAGCTTCGACGTCCTCGGCTACGCCGCACTGCTCGCCCGGCTCGCCGCCGACCGCTTCCACGACGTCTACGTCCCCGACTTCGACCGCGAACTCGACGAGCCGGTGGCGGCCCGCCACGTCGTGCCGCCGAGCACCCGGCTGATCGTGACCGAGGGCAACTACCTCGCCGCCGACGCACCCGGCTGGTCCCAGGCCAGGGCCCAGCTCCGCGAGCTCTGGTACCTGGAGACGGACGACGCGCTGCGCGCGGACCGCCTGGTCCGCCGCCAGCTGGCCGGAGGCCGCGACAGCCTGGGCGCGCAGGCCTGGGTGGAGAGCAACGACCAGCCGAACGGCGAGTACGTGAAGCTGAGCCGCTCGCGGTGCACCCGGGTCGTCCGGGTGGCCGAGTTGCAGCGGGAAGGGTGAGGGCGTAGTGTTCCCTAGTCGCTCGGCAGGGAGCACCGGACACGCATCGGCGCGGACGGTCCCGGGGCGGCCACTCTCCCGAAACACCTTTTCTCAGTAAGACAATCAGCTTTTTGCGCTCTGTCGCAGGGGGCGTTGTTTTGCTGTGCCGGTATTTCGGCGAGTGGGGCCGGATTCGCTTTTCGGAGCGGGGCTGGGCTAAAGTTCAACACGTCGGACAGGCCGTCAGGTCGGTTACGGCGAAGGCCACTTGAGG
>NZ_JARZAI010000046.1 GCF_029893355.1 Kitasatospora sp. MAA4 | reverse complement strand
CTGCCCACGGCGGCCAATCGCCAGCCCGCCTTCGCGATGTACCGGCGCGCGCCCGGCAAGCCGACGCACGAACCGTTCGGGATCGGGGTGCTCCGCGTCGAGGACGGCGCGGTCGCCGAAATCGCGACCTTCCTCCAGCCGCAGGTGTTCGCCTCCTTTGCCCTGCCCACAGCGCTGCGGCGCCAGGCCGACGCCAGCGCCAGGGCCCGTTGATGGACGGCGAGGAGCGGATCTCGTTCCTCGGCACGCGCTGCCCGAGGGGCTTCCGGCTGCGCACGAGGGTCCTGGAACCCGGGGAAGAACTGCCGTTCCGGGCCGCCGACTGGCAGGACGCGCTCGTCCTCGTCGAGATCGGCGAGCTGGAGGTCGAGTGCTGGAGCGGCGCATCCGCGGGCTTCCAACGAGGGGCGGCTCTGGAGTTCGCCGGACTGACACCGCGATGCCTGCGGAATCCCGGCGACGGTCCGCTCGTCCTCGCTGCCTTGTCACGAGCCTGATCCGGCCTGATCCGGGCCGGCGGGAGCGATGAATGACGGGCCACCGCCGCGTCACACAGGTGACCGCTGTTTCCGGGACTGAGGATCCCCCATGAACACCACGACGCCGATCCACCGCTGGCGGGCCTTCGCCGTGCTCGCCGTTGCCTTCTTCATGACGATCGTCGACCTGACCATCGTCAACGTCGCGCTCCCGACCATCGGCCGCGACCTGCGCTTCTCCCCGTCGGGCCTGCAGTGGGTGGTGACCGCCTACGGCCTGGCGTTCGGTGGCCTGCTGCTGCTCGGCGGCCGCTCCGCCGACCTGCTCGGCCGCCGCCGGATCTTCCTGCTCGGGCTGGCCGTCTTCACCGGCGCCTCACTGGCCTGCGGCCTGGCCCGCAGCGACACCGTCCTGATCGTCATGCGCGGCGTGCAGGGCACCGGCGCGGCGATCGTCCTGCCGGCCGCGCTGTCCATCGTGATGACGATGTTCCCGGAAGGGGCCGATCGCAACAAGGCGCTCGGCATCTGGGGCGGCCTCGGGGCCGGCGGCGCCACCGTCGGGCTGCTCACCGGAGGCCTACTCACCCGCTACGCCGGCTGGGAGTACATCTTCTTCCTCAACGTCCCGGTCGGCCTGGCGGCCCTGGCGCTGGCCCCGCGGATCGTGCCGGAAAGCCGCCTGCGCACCGACCACCGACGCTACGACCCGCTGGGCGCGCTGACCGTGACCGGCGGCCTCCTGCTGCTCGTCTACACGATCTCGACCGCGCCGCAGGACGGCTGGGCGACGCCGAAGACCATCGGCTCGCTCGTCGCGTCCGGGGTACTGCTGGCCTCCTTCGTCCTCGTCGAGGCACGCGCCCAGGCGCCACTGCTCCCGCTGCGGCTGCTGCGGTCGCGGCCGGTCGCCGGCGCGAACATCGTCGGGCTGCTGCTCGGCGGCGGCTTCTTCGCGTTCATCTTCATCGGGACGCTCTACATGCAGCAGGTCCTGCACTACTCGGCGCTGATGGCCGGAGTGGCGTGGCTGGCGGCCTCGCTGACCTCGGTGGCGCTCGCCGGGCCGTCGCAGCTGCTGGTCACCCGCATCGGGGCGGGCCCGGTGATGACAGCGGGCATGACCCTGATCGCCGGCGGCACGGCCTGGGCGACCGCGGCAGGGGTGCACGGGAGCTTCTGGGCCGACCTCGCCGGGCCGTTCTTCGTGGCCGGCGCCGGTACCGCGTTCACCTTCATCCCGATCTCGATCGCCGGGCTGACCGGGGTCGCCGAGCGGGACGCCGGGCTCGCCTCCGGCCTGCTCAACACCACACAGCAGCTCGGCGGCGCGATCGGCGTCGCGATCGCGTCGACGGTCGCCGCGAGCCGCACGGCGACGCTGGCCGCGACGGGCCAATCAGGCGCAGCGGCGCTCACCGGCGGGTTCCGCGCGGCGTTCTGGGTGTGCACCGTGATCGCCGCGCTGGCCGTCCCGGTCGGCCTGGTCATCCCGCGCCGGACGAAGGCTCAGCCCCAGCCGGTCACCCCCACGGACACCGCGGCCCTCGACGCCGCGGCGCGCTGACCGCCCGAGTTCAACACCTCGACAAGGAGGACATCATGAGTGAGTTGTCGGACAGGACCGCCGTCGTCGTCGGAGCGAGCCGCGGCCTGGGCCGCGGGATCGCGACCGCGCTCGCTGAGGCCGGTGCCGCGGTGGTCGCCGTCGCCCGAGGCCGGGAAGCACTCGCCGAACTGGCCGAGGGCGCCGATCGAATCCGGCCCGAAGCGGCCGACGCCACCGACCCCTCTGCGGCCGGCACCCTTGTCGACCGCTACCGGCCGGACGTGCTCGTGCTGGTGGCCGGCGCGACCCCGCAGCTGCGTCCGCTCCAGCACCACACCTGGGAGACGTTCTCCGTCAACTGGGAGAGCGACGTGCGGATCGCGTTCCACTGGCTCCGCGAGGCCTTGCTGAAGCCCCTGCGCCCCGGCAGCCGGGTGGTCGTGATCAGCAGCGGTGCGGCGGTGGCCGGCTCGCCGGTCAGCGGCGGATACGCCGGGGCCAAGGCCACCCAGCGGCTCATCACGGGGTACGCGCAGGAGGAGGCGCAGCGAGCCGGCCTCGACATCACGTTCACCGCGGTGCTGCCCCGGATCACCCCGATGACCGAACTCGGACGGCCGGCGGTGCGAGCGTACGCGGAGCGCTACGGCATGACGGAGGACGAGTACATCGAGCAGCTGGGCCCGCTCGTCACCCCGGAGATCGCGGGCGCCGCCGTACTCGAGCTGATCGGGTCGGACGCCGCCGACGTCGCCCCGGCCTACCTGCTGACCGGCACGGGGCTGCGGAAGCTCCCTTGACGGGCGGCGCGGGAGACCGGTCGCCGGGGCCCGTCAGTGCTGGCCGGTGCGGCGGGCGATGTCCTCGGTGTGGCTCAGGCGCCGGCGGCCGTCGTCGCCCAGGGCGGTCAGGACGCCGGTGATGACGGTCTCGATGACGGCGAGGGTGGGGACCAGGCTGTCGTAGGGCGACAGGGTGGTGACCTGGCTGGGGAGGACGACCTCGGCTTGGGGAGCGACCGGGGACAGCCAGGTGTCGGTGAAGAGGACGACCTTGCCGCCGGTCTCCTGGACGAGTTCGGCCAGGGTGACCTTGTCCTGCTCGTAGCGGCGGTAGTCAAAGAGCACGAGCACGTCCCGGCGGCCGAGGGAGGCCAGGGTGGCGGTGCGCTCCACATCGCGCTCGGACAGGAAGCGGACGTCGTCGCGCAGTTGCATCAGGTGCAGGCCCAGGTACTGGGCCAGCAGTTGGGTGAAGCGTCCGCCGGCGAGGGTGATCCGTCGTTTGCGGTCGGCGAGGAGGGTGATGGCGCGTTCGAGGTCGTGCGGGGTCAGTTCGGCCAGGGTGCGGCTGACCGCGGCGGTGAAGACGCCGCCGCCCTGGCGCAGCAGGGCGGCGGGTCCGGCGTCCTCGCCCGTCGCGGTTTCGCCCGTGCCGTCCGACGGGTGTTGGGACAACGTGTGCTGGGACGACGTGTTCAGGGACGACTCGTGCAGCGACGACTCGTACAGCGACAGCGGTGAGGCGTTGCGTTCGTCGAGCTCCTGGCGCAGGGCGCTCTGGAAGTCGGGGAACCCGTGGTAGCCGAGCCGGGTGACGAACCGCAGCACGGTGGGCGCGCTCACCGCCGCACGTTCGGCGATGGTGGCGATGGTCTCGAATCCTGCGGCGGGCCAGCCGGCCAGCAGGACGCGGCCGACTTTGCGTTCGGCTGGGCTGCACTCGCCCAGCCGTCGCCGGATCTCTTCGGCGAGCGGGCCTGTGGCCATGGCGGGCAGTCCTTTCGTGGGTCTTCTCGCAGGTCTTCCATGAGACGGAGCCGGCTGAGCTTAACTTCCCGCGCTGCCCAGGCGGGTGATCAGTGCGGCGAGCAGGGCGACGCGCGCCGGGACGGTAGCGGTGTCCAGCCACTCCTGCGGGGTGTGGTCGGCGCCGCCGACCGGTCCCAGGCCGTCCAGGGTGGGCACGCCGCTGCCCGAGACCAGGTTGCCGTCGCCGGCGCCCCCGGTCGCGGCCGCCGCGAAACCGAGTCCCAACTCGGCTCCGGCGGCCTGGGCATGGGCGAGCATCCGCCGTGATGCGGGGCTGTCCTCCATCGGGGGGCACAGGTCGAGCAGTTCGACGTGTGCCCGGGTACCCTCCACCGTGCGGCGCGCGGCCAGCGCCTGGACGGCGGCGTCGGCGAGTTGGAGCCCGGCGAGGGTGGTGGCCCGTACCTCGGCGCGCAGTTCGGCCTCGGGGCAGACGATATTGGCGCGGGTGCCGCCCCGGATGACGCCGACGTTGACGGTGACACCCTCCCAACGGCCGTTGAGGGCCTGCAGATCGACCAGAAGGTGGGCGGCTGCCAGGGCGGCATTGGCGCCGCGCTCGGGTTCGATGCCGGAGTGGGCGGCCCTTCCGTGCAGGGTGATCAGGTAGTCGGCGATGCCCTTGCGGGCGATGACCAGGTCGCCGTTCTCCCTGGCGCATTCCAGGACGAGAGCGCAGTCCACGTCCTGTGCGACCGACTCGGTGACCGGGCGGCTGGCCGGGGAGCCGATCTCCTCGTCCGGAGTGGCCAGGAAGACCAGCTCCGCGTACTGGTCAGCTGCGGCCCGGGCCAGCACCTCCAGCGCACACAGACCGGCCAGCAGACCGCCCTTGTCGTCGCTGACACCGGGGCCGTGGCCGATCGCCCCGTCCAGGTGGAAGGGCCGCTGGGCGGCGGTGCCGTCCTCGAAGACGGTGTCCAGGTGGGCGACGAGGAGGATGCGCCGTCCTCCGGCCTCGGCGGGCAGGGCGCCGGTTCTGCGGGCAAGCACGACGTCGCCGACGGGACGCCCGTGAGCGAGCGGGAGCACGATGCGTTCGACGGTGAAACCGAGCGTCCGCAGCCGGACTGCGACCCAGTCGCCGACCCGGTTGACGCCGCCGGGACTGTAGGAGCCGGAGTCGACGGCGACCAGTTCGGCGAGGTCGGCGAGGTACTGGGGGTAGCGGGCCTGGGCGAGCGGCAGCAAGGCGGCGGCCGCGCCGGCCGGGCGCGGCTGCCGGGTGGGGGCGCTCACAGGACTTTGGACAGGAACGCCTGGGTGCGCTCGTGTCGGGGACTGAGCAGGACCTGGCGCGGCTCGCCGGCCTCGACGACGACGCCCTCGTCCATGAAGACGACGGTGTCGCCGACCTCTCGGGCGAATCCCGTCTCGTGGGTGACGACGACCATGGTCATGCCGTCGGCGGCGAGGTCGCGCATGACGTCCAGCACGTCCCCGACGAGTTCCGGGTCCAGCGCGGAGGTGGGTTCGTCGAACAGCATCAGTTTCGGCTCCATGGCCAGGGCGCGGGCGATGGCCACGCGCTGCTGCTGGCCCCCGGAGAGCTGGGCCGGGTAGTGGTCGGCGCGGTCGGCGAGCCCCACCCTCCCGAGCAGGCGCCCGGCCCGGATGCGGGCGTCGGCCCTGTTCACCCCGGCGACCCGGACGGGGGACTCGGCGACGTTCTCCAGCGCGGTGAGGTGCGGAAAGAGGTTGAAGCGCTGGAAGACCATGCCGATGTCGCGTCGGCGGGCGGCAACCTCCTTCTCACGCAGCTCGTGGAGTCTGCTGCCCTGGCGGCGGTAGCCGACGAGCTCGCCGTCGACGGCCAGTTGGCCCTCGTCGACCTTCTCCAGGTGGTTGATGCAGCGCAGGAAGGTGGACTTGCCCGAGCCGGAGGGGCCCAGCAGGCAGCACACCTGGCCGCGTTCGACGGTCAGGTCGATGCCCTTGAGCACCTCCAGCCTGCCGAACTGCTTGCGCACGCCCTGGGCGTGCACCATGGGAACCGACATGGTCTCAGGTGTCCTTTCCGGTCGTTCCGGTCACTCCGGTCATTCCTGTGAACATCCGCCGCAGCGGTGAGGTCCGGGTGGCGCGTGCGGTGCCGCGGCCGTAGCGGCGCTCCAGTCGGGCCTGCGGAACGCTGAGCAGAGTGGTAAGTGCCAGGTACCACAGGCTCGCGACGACCAGCATCGGGATGACCTGGTACGTCTGCGCGTACACGTCCTGGATGTTGGACATCAGGTCATGAGCCGCGATCACCGACACATAGGCGGTGGTCTTGAGCATGTTGATGGTTTCGTTGCCCATCGGCGGGATGATCACCTTCATCGCCTGGGGCAGGACGATCCGACGCATCGTCAGCGCCGGGGTCATTCCCAGCGAGTGAGCGGCCTCGGACTGGCCCGGGTCCACCGACTGGATGCCCGCGCGCACGATCTCCGAGGCGTAGGCGGCCTCGTTCAGCCCGAGCGCCAGCAGTGCGGCGACGGAGGGGGTGAGGACGGAGTTGGTGTCGATCCGCAGAAAGGTCACGTGGGTGAAGGGGATGCCGATCATCACCTGCTTGTACAGGGCGGCGGCGTAGGCCCAGAAGATGATCTGCACCAGCAGCGGGGTGCCGCGGAACACCCAGACGAACAGCGCGGCCAGGGCGTTCAGCACAGGGTTGGCGGACAGGCGCAGCACCGCGATCAGCGTACCGAGCGAGAGGCCGAGGACCATGGCCGCGACGGTGAGCCACAGAGTGGTGACCAGGCCGTTGAAGATCAGGCCGGCGAACAGGTAGTGACCGATCACCTCCCAGTGCAGGTTGGCGTTCCTGGCCAGCGAGCCGACGAGACCGGCCAGGCCCGCCGCCGCGCCCGCGGCGGCGATCAGCCGACCCCAGTGGCGCACCGGGACCGCCTGCAGCCGCTCGGGGGCGAGGGACGTACTGCTGGACCGACCGGCGCCCGTTGTGGCAGCGGTGGAGTGGGCGGGAGCGGGCATCTCAGTTCACCGCGCCGTTCTTGGTGGCCTGCTTCACCGTGATCGAGGACGCCCCGTACTGGTCGAAGATCTTCGTCAGGGTCCCGTCGTCGATCAGCGACTGAAGGGCCCTCTGGATGGCGTCGGCGAGGCCCGGAATGCTCCTGGAGACCGCTATGCCGTTCGGAGTGGCCAGGTAGCCACGCACTGCGGACGGGTCCTCGACGACCTCGAAGGCGCTGCCGCCGTCGGCGGTCCTGGCGGTCCATCCGGCGGCGGGCTTGTCCATCACGTCCGCCACGACCCTGCCGGAGCTCAGCGCGAGTTCGGCGTCGGAGTTCTTGGGGAACGCCTGGATGGTGACCTCGCCCTTCCCGGCGGCTCTGCACGCGCTCTGGTGTGCGCTCAGCAGGGTCTGCTGGCTGGTGCCGCTCTCGACGGCCGCCTTCTGACCGCAGAGGTCGTCCAAGGTGGTGATCCTGGCCGCGTTCCCCTTCGCGACCAGAATGCCGGTCCCGGAGACCGAGTAGTCGACGAAGTCGAGGACCTGCTCGCGCTGCCTGCTGTCGGTCATCGCCGAGATCGCCACGTCGTAGCGGCCGGCCCCGATGGCCGGCACGATGCCGTCGAACTTCTGCGCCTGGAAGGTGAATCGGACCCCCAGCCTGGCGCCGAGCGCCTGCCCCATGTCGTAGTCAAGGCCCGTCATCGCGCCGCCGCCCGCGCCCCGGTACATCTCGAACGGTGCGTAGGGGATGTCACTGGCGACGCGCACCTGACCGGACTGCTTGATCGCATCCGGCAGGACGGCATGCAGCGCCGCATCCTCGGTGATCCGCACACCGGCGATGGTGAACGGCGCGACCGCCGCCGCGGACGAGGGCACGGGTGCCGTTGCCTGGCCGCTGCCGCCGCCGCAGGCGGTGAGCAGCAGTGTTCCGCAGGCCGTCAGCGCGACGAGCGAGGCGAATCTGCGGGTGGGGGCGGTGGGAGGCATGGGCGGACCCCTTTCTGGGAGCGGCTGCGCGACGGGCGGGGGCCGTCGGCTTCCAGAACAAGAAGTTACACATGAACGTAATTCGACGCTAGATGTAACGCCAATTACATGATGGAGGATCTCCTCGCGCAGACGACGGCGGGCGAGGGCATGATGTTCGTCAGGAGGACCGAGGAGGGTACGGTGCCATGGACATCTCGCTGACCACCGATCGGCTCATCGTCCGGGACTGGTCCCTCGACGACTCCGAAGCGGCGCTGGCGATCTACGGCTCGCCGGAGGTCGCCCGTTGGCTCACTCCGGCGATGGACCGCGTCGGCGACCTGGCGGCCATGCGCGCGGTGTTGCAGGCCTGGCAGGAAGCGCAACCGAACCTGCCTCCGCCTCGGGGACGGTGGGCCGTGCAGCTGCGGGAGGACCAGTCGGTCGTCGGTGGCCTCGGCATCCGCCTACTGCCGCCCTACGAGGACGACCTCGAGGTGAGCTGGCAGCTGGCCCCCGGAGCGTGGGGGCACGGCTATGCCGCCGAGGCCGGGCGCGCGTTGATCGACTGGGCGTTCACGCAGGACATCGACGAAGTCTTCGCCGTCGCGCGCCCGAACAACGTCCGCGCCATCGCCATGGCGAAACGGCTCGGCATGCGGTGGGTCGGCGAGACCACCAAGTACTACGGGCTCAGCCTGCAGGTCTACCGGATCCGCGCCAGCGACGTCCCCGACTGAGCGCCTGACCGACTGACCGGCCGCTCAACCCGGTTCAGCCCGTGACGTCGATCACGATCCTGCCTGCGGGGGCACCGCTCTCCACCGCCCGGTGGGCGTCGGTGGCGGTGCTGAGAGTGAAGCGGCGGGGGTCGAGCACCGGCTTGAGCGCTCCGGCGTCGGCGAGGGCGGCCGCCTGCCGCAGGATCTCGCCGTGGTGCGTGCGCCCGCGACCGGTCAGCATCGGCAGCAGGGTGAAGATGCCGGAGTAGCTTGCTCCGCGCAGGGACAGCGGCGCCAGGCTGTGGGTGCCGTGGGTGCCGTGGGTGCCCCATCCCAGGGTGCTCACCACATGGCCGGTGTGGGTGCGGACGGCGGTGAAGGCCGTGTCGAGTGTCTCGCCGCCGACGGTGTCGACGATGACGTCGAAGCCCTCGCCTGCGGTGTACCGGGCGACGTACTCCTCCACCGAGGTGGTGGTGTAGTCGATCGCCGTCGCACCGAGGCGCTCGATGGCCGCCAGGCTCCGGGGCGATCCCGTTGCGAAGACCTCGGCGCCGCGATCCCGGGCGAGCTGGATCGCCGCCTGGCCGACGCCGCCTGCGCCGCCGTGCACCAGGACCTGCTGGCCGCCGCGCACCCGGGCCCGGTCCACCAGGCCCACCCAGGCGGTGATGAAGACCAGCGGGAGCGCCGCCGCCTCACGCATGCTCAGCGACGTCGGCTTGTGCGCCACCAACCGGGCGTCCACCGCCGCGTACTCGGCGAGCGAGCCCTGAAGGGCGCCGACGCCGCCGGTGAGGCCGTAGACCTCGTCGCCCGGCGCGAAGCCGGTGACGTCCGCGCCGACCTCCGCGACCACGCCGGCCAGGTCCAGGCCGAGCACCGCAGGCAGCAGGTTCTGGGCATGGGCGGCCTCTCCGGCCCGGATCCTGGTGTCCAAGCGGTTCACGCCACTGGCCCTGATCCGCACCAGGAGCTCGCTCGGGCCGGCCACCGGGGTCGTGATCTCGCTCAGGGCCAGCGGGCCGCCGAACTGTTCCAGCACCACCGCGCGCATGGAATCACCTCATCTCGTGTCAGGAACGCGTGTTCAGCAGAATCGGCAGGATCAGGAAGCGAAGTCCTGGGTCAGCCAGACCGTGCCGGAGGCGTCCCGCACGACGGCGATCCCGACGCGGGTGAAGGCCGAACTCAGGATGTTCCGGCGGTGCCGGACAGCGTGACCGGCCCGTCCTGGGCGCCAACACCCGCGCAGGCGAAGGCCGTACCGCCGCCCAGCACCGCGAGCGCGGCGGCCCCCGTCACCATCAGCCGCAGGCGACGCTTGCGGGCGGGAACTCGGCGGTGAGAACTCATGATGCGCAACACCTCGGGTTCGGGTCGAGGGAACGACTGGTCCGCTCCGAACCTAGGCGCTTTCCACCCCCCGAAACGGGCACCGGCCCCGACTTCAAGACCCCTTAAGAATCGCCTCATGTCCCGCTTCACCAGCGGGGAGGGTCCGGGCACCGGACATTCGTTCCTCGACGCCGGTCGCGCTCTGCTCGCGGTCGATCGCCCGCAGCGCCGCGGCCAGCCGTCCGCCCAGCTCGGGCAGGAGCGGCTCGTCGTCGTCCAGTTGGCGCCAGCAGTGCAGGCCGTTGCGCACGGCGAGGCGTACGGCCTGGTCGCCGGGACTGCCCCAGCGCAGCCGGTGTTCGGCGGTCGCGATCCAGCGTTCCGCGGCCCGTACGGTCGCGCCGGAGGCGGCGGCCGCGGTGGCCTGCACCTCCAGTACGTCGCCCATCAGCGCGGATTCCCGGCCGGCCGAGCGGAGCACCGCGCGCTCCCACTGGGCCGCGAGTTCCGCGGCCGCGTGGTGGTGGCCCGCGCGCATCGCCTGCGCGATCGCGGGGCGCAGGTCGGCCACCGGCTCCGCAGCCGTCGCGGGCACGTGCGGGGCGGCGGGAGGAGCGCTCGGGGCCTGCCGCCCGGGGTGCGGGCGCGGCATCGGTATCTCGACGCGCCCCGGTGAGGGCGAGGACAGCAGGACGGTGCCCGGCGCGAGGCCCGCCTGGCCGGCGGCCATCGCGTGCAGCTCGGGCAGGTGGACCCGGCCCGCGGGGGCGGTGCGCAGCAGCTCGGTGAGCGCCCGGGTGTAGCCGGGCACCTGCCGGGGTCCGCGTCCCACCGGCGGCGCGACCGCTCCCCAGCGCGCCACCTGGGCGGGCAGCAGCAGGTCGTCGTCGCGCATCGGCAGGCAACTCGGGTCCACGACGAGGTCCAGGACCACGGCGGTGCTGCCCGGCTGACGTCCGGCCAGCTCCCGGGCCAGCCACGGCCAGGGCAGCGCGCTGTAGCGGACCGTGCTGTCGTCGGTGGCGGCCAGCGCGACGTGCAGCAGCCGCTGGCGGTGGTCGCGGTACAGCAGCCCGACGACGTAGAGCAGCAGCGGACCCGCCGTGGCGGCGGCCTCGCGGATCCGGGCGAGGACGGCCTGCGGCTCGGTCGGGTCGAGCAGCGGCACCACGTCCACCGGCCCCCGCCATCCGGGCAGCAGGGTCTGGACCGGGACGGCGGCGACCGCGCCCACCGCGTACTCCGGGTCGAGCAGCCGGCGCCGGCTGCCGCGCGGGGCCGCGGCCAGCAGCAGCACCTGGCCGCGGGCAGAGCCCTGGTCCTCTCCGGCGATCGTCATACGTGCACCGTAGCGCGCCCGCACACCGCGTCAGGGCGCGGCGAGGACGTCCGGGCGTCGACGCAGCCCGGCGGCAGGGTGGCGTTCGGCTGGGCGGCGTCCCCGGTGGCGTACGACGTGGTCCGCGCGAGGTGGAGTCGGGGCACGTACGGGCGAGCGCCGGTGGCGCGGGCGCGACGCGGGTGCCCACAGTGGTGCTCATGGGGGGCCGTCGCACTGCCATGGAGGCTTCTGTCATGCCCGTCGTCACCAGTCCCTACACGCCCGGCACGCCGTGTTGGATCGACCTCATGGTCCCCGACCAGCAAGCCGCCCTCGACTTCTACCGCGACCTGTTCGGCTGGCAGGGCGAGGTCGGTCCGCCGGAGACCGGCGGGTACGCGGTCTGCACGCTGAACGGGAAGGCCGTGGCCGGCATCATGACCGCGATGGCACCGGAGGGCCAGCCGACGCCGCCGACCGCGTGGACCACCTACCTGGCGACCGCCGACGCCGACGCCACCACGGCGGCGATCACGCGTGCGGGCGGCGCGGTGCTGATGCCCGGGATGGACGTGATGACCATCGGCCGGATGGCCGTCGTCGCCGAGCCCAGCGGTGCCGTGTTCGGGTTGTGGGAGGCCAAGGACTTCTCCGGGGCACAGGTGGTCAACGAGCCCGGTTCGGTGGTCTGGAACGAGCTGCTCACGGGCGACACCGCCGCCGCCGCGAAGTTCTGCTCCGCCGCTCTGGGCATCGAGGCCTCCCCCATGGAGGGCGCGGAGGGCTACTTCTCGCTCAGCGCGGGCGGGCGGGTCGTCGGCGGCATGCAGGGGCTCGGACAGCTCCCGCCCGGCACGCCCCCGCACTGGCTGGCGTACTTCTCCGTCGACGACACCGACAGCACGGTCGACGCCCTGATCCGCGCCGGTGGCAACGTGCTCAAGCCGCCGTTCGACATGGTCGCGGGCCGGATGGCCGTCGTCCAGGACCCGCAGGGCGCCACCTTCGCGCTCATCAACGCGACCGGTCCCGAGCTGCCCTGAGCCCGGCCGCGCAGGCCGACCACGGTCGGCCTGCGCGGATGCCGGACACCCCGCAGGATGGACCCATGGGCGGAATGCGACTGGTCGCCAGGTTCACCTGGAAACCCGAGACCACCGGCGGCGAGGACAACTACCGCCGAGTCTGCGAACGTCTCGGCCTGGATCCCCTGCACGGCTCCTACGGCGTCCTGCACGTCGTGGCGGCCGACCACAGCCGGGAAACCTGGATCACTCCGGACGAGGAGTACGCCAGGGCGGTGGAGCAGGCACAGCAGCTCATCGCCGGCGGGATCAGCGTGAGCAGTACCGGTCCCCTGAACGGACTCGCGCAGGCCAGGGACACCTTCGTCCGGCTGCCCGGCTGGCCCGAGGCCTGGGACCCGAACACCCCGCCCAGGCCGCTCGGCTGAGGGAGAGCCTCATGAGTACCCAGCAGTACGAGTTGATCTTCACTCGAACGGGCGCCGAGAGCGGTGAGGATGTCGTCCTGGTCAGCCTCACCGGAACGCTGGGGCCCGGCGGCCACCCCGTCTACGTCGACACCAGCGGCATCGTCCGGGCGGAGATCAGCGACCAGGGCGAGGTCAGGATGCTGGCCACCGGCGGGCACCAGGACCTCGCGCAACACGTCGTCGCGCGCCCCCGATAACTGGAGGACCGTCCATGACCAGTTCCCTCACCGACCTCGCCCCCGGATCCTGGGTGCTCGACCCGGCCGGCTCCGCGGTCCGCTTCCGGCACAGCGCCATGTGGGGACTGGCCACCGTCAAGGGCGAGTTCGCCCGGATCGAGGGCCACGGCGAGCTGCCGGCCGGAGGCGGTCCAGCGCACGGTCGGATCGCCATCGACGCCGCGTCCCTGGACACCCGCAACGCCAGACGCGACACCCACCTGCGCTCCGCCGACTTCTTCGACGTGCAGGCCCACCCGCAGCTGGTCTTCGACGCACAGAGCGTGACCGCCTCCGGAGCCGACACGGCCGCGATCAAGGGGACCCTCACCGTCCGCGGTACCACCAAACCCCTGAGCTTCACCGCCCACGCGACGGAGGCCACCGCCGACGCCGTCACCCTGGCGGCGGAGGTGAAAGTCGACCGGGCCGACTTCGGGCTCACCTGGAACAAGGCCGGCGTGATCAAGGGCCCCGCAACCATCAGCATCAGCGCCCGCTTCACCCGACGCCTGCACCCGAGCTGAGCCGCCCGCATCCGCAGCGAGAAGGGCGTCCGCCGGGGCGGGCGCCGAGGTGCGGTCCTTCACCCCGGGACCGCCCGTCGGAATGACCGATATCACAGGTTTCAAATTCGGTGACGCTATCTGAAGAATCTTTGCGCATCAGTGGAAGTTCGGGGTGGCGTTCGAGTTTTGCGCATGAGGGGTCACTCTTTGGAATGGGTCATTACACGAACTTCTTGACCCATCGTGCAGGGCTGGCTACTTTTCGTGACATTGATCGGTACTTGCACGAAAGGGCCCTGATATGCCACGACTTCGCATGCCCGCCACCGTCCGAGCGTCGCTCGCCGCCGCCACCGCTCTCGCTGCCACCCTGTCCGGCCTCGGCCCGGCGTCGGCGTCACCGTCGTCGTCGGCGGCGGCGCGGGCGGCTGAGGGGTCCCTCGGCTACGTCGCCATGGGCGACTCGTACAGCGCCAACGTCTTCGTCCGGCCGTGGGACGACCGCGACGGCTGCGGGCGCTCCTTCCGCGACTACCCGCACCAGGTCGCCACGGAGTTGGGGCTGGGCCTCACGGACGTCACCTGCGGCGCGGCCGAGGTGCAGGACGGCATCCTGGGGCCGCAGCCGTCCAAGAAGCTGCTCGGCCCGCCCACCACGCCGCCCGAGGGCGGCTGGCCGGAGAAGCCCGCGCAGCTCGACTCGCTCTCCCCCGCCACCGATGTCGTGACGGTCGGGATCGGCGGAAACACCCTGGGGTTCGGGGACATCGTCACGCAGTGCCTGGAGCGCGGCGCCGCCTCGTTCGGACTCGGGACGCCCTGCACGACGCACTACAGCCGCGGCGAGGGCAAGCAGTGGCTGGACGCCAAGTTCGCCCAACTCGACGCCGAGTTGGGCGTGATGATGAACGAGATCGGGGACCGGGCACCCAACGCCAAGGTCGCGGTCGTCGGCTACCCGGCCATCGTCGCACGCACCAGCGGCTGCTCCTGGGCCAACTTCCGCCAGCTCGGCACCGTCACCAAGGGTGACATGCCGTGGCTGGACAGCCTGGAGCGCGACCTCAACGGCCGGCTCGCGCGGCAGGCCGCGGAGCACGGCGCCACCTACGTCGACACGTACACCTCCAGCATCGACCACGGGGTCTGCGCCAGCGGCGACCAGAAGTGGATGTACGGAGTCAAGGACGACCTCACCGGAGAAGGCGACCAGACCGACCCACCCGCCGGGCTCTGCCTGGAGATCCCTGGCACCGGCGCATCCTGCACGTTCGTGCACCCCAATGCCTCCGGGGCGGACAACCAGGCCCAGCAGGTGGCCGCCGCCTTGGAGCCGCTGACCAGGAAGGGGTGACGAGAAATGGGATGAGGGCGAATTGTTTCGGCGAGGCAATTCCCTTGCGGAGGGGTCGGGAAACGGAGCGAGAGAAATTCGCAGGACAGAGGAGGAGGTCATGAGGTCGTATAGAAAACGGGTCGACGTTGTCGGCAGTGCTGGACGTTAACAGCGATGCCTCGGTGGCCCGCTTCCAGGGCGAGTTCGACGAGCGGGGCTACGGGTGGTGGGCGGTCGAGGTGACGGCCACCGGTGGGTTCGTCGGCTTCGCCGGGCTGGACCGAGTGGACGACGGCCTGCCGTTCAGCGGGGTCGAGGTCGGCTGGCGGCTGGCCCGCTCGGCCTGGGGCCACGGCTTGCCACCGAAACCGCCCTGGCGAGCCTGGCCTTCGGGTTCGAGACCCTCGCACTGCCCGAGATCGTCGCGGTGACGACCGCTGACAACGTGCGCTCCCGGGCGGTGATGCGGCGGATCGGCATGTCCTACGACCCCGCCGACGACTTCGACGACCCGGACGCGCCGGAGGGGCCGCTGCGCCGCAACGTGCTGTACCGGACCCGTCGCAGCTCCGGCGGCTGAGAGCCCGCGTCGGCGGGCGTGGCGTCGGCGCTGCGGGGCGGTCCGGGCGGGGCTGCTTGGTAGCGTCGGCGTACACCGTCGATGGAGGTCCGCGTGGCAACCTACGTACTCGTCCCCGGCGCCGACGGCCGCGCCTGGTACTGGCACCGCCTGGTGCCCCAACTGCGGGCGCGGGGGCACGAGGTGGTGACCTTCGACCTGCCGCAGGACGATTCCGCAGGGCTCGCCGAGTACGTCGACGCCGTCGTGCAGGCGATCGGCGAGCGGCGCGGCGGGCTGGTGCTGGTGGCGCAGTCGCTCGCCGGATTCACCGCCCCGCTGGTCTGCGAGCGCGTCCCGATCGACGAGTTGATCATGGTCAACGCCATGGTCCCCACCTACGGCGAGAGCGCCGCCCAGTGGTGGGGGAACACCGGGCAGGGCGCGGCACGGTCCGCGCAGGCCGTGCGCGACGGGCGCGGGCCGGACGCGGAGTTCGACGTCCGGGTCGACTTCTTCCACGACGTCCCGGCCGAGGTGACCGAGGAGGCGCTGGCGGCAGAGGTCGGCGGGCCCTCGGAGGCGCTCTTCGCCCAGCCGTGGCCGCTGCGGAAGTGGCCCGACGTCCCCACCCGGTTCCTGCAGGGTCGCGAGGACCGGTTCCTGCCGCTCGAGTTCCAGCGCCGGATCGTGGCGGAACGGCTGGGCATCCCCGTGGAGGAGCTGCCCGGCGGGCACCTCGTCGCACTCAGCCGGCCGGCGGAACTGGCCGAGCTGATCTGCGGCCCTCGGGTGTCCTAGGACTCGGCGCCGTCGGGTAGGACGGGTAGGGGCCAGGTGGGTTCGGGGGCCCAGGTCGGCCAGCCGTCGGGCGTGGCGATCAGGTCGACGAAGAGGTCGAGGGTGTCGATGCCGATTGCGGTGCGCCGGTAGGGGCGCTCGAAGTTGACGTACCAGCGCAGCGGGCGCATCCCGGCGTCGTGGAAGCGGTGGACGCTGAAGTGCTCGCCGGCCAGGAAGTGGCTCAGGAGCGAGGTCTGCTGCCAGGTGTAGCGGCCGAGCTGCCAGGAGCCGGCGGCGAGGTCGGCGATCCCGCGCTTGCGCGGGATGTCGGAGCCGGTGCGCAGCGACTCGATCCAGGTGGTCGGCGCGAGGCTCTCGATGCCGGGCCAGTAGGCGAGTTGCAGGGTGGCGCCGGTGTCCTGCAGGACCCGCTGCGGCATGGCCGTCCAGACCTGGCCCGCCCGGACGTCGCGGCGGACCGCGGTGGCTCCGGGCTCGAAGCGTTCGGCGGCGGTGGCTGTCATGGCGTCCAGTGTGGCGAGCACGCGGCTGCGGGCCGTCCACTTCGCGCCGTAGTCACCCGATCAGGTGAGGACCGCCGGGCGCCGGTAGGGTGCCGGGGTGGAGAGCGAACCGTTCGTGGGCGAGGAGAGCGAGCACGAGGTGTGCTGGTTCTGCCCGTCGGTGCGCCTGCCGGCGGGTGGGTTCGACGTCTTCGAGCGGCCCACTCGGGAGTGCGCGTTCGATCCCGCCGACGGGTTCCGCTACACCGTGGTGGGCCGGGTGCCGGTGTGCGTGCACCCGGGCAAGGTGGGGCTGCCGCCGGGACGGTACGCCAGCGAGGGCCGGCCGATGCCGGCGCGCGAGCCGCGGCCGGTCGTCGTGGAGCGGGCTGCGGAGGCGGAGCCGGAGCCGGAAGCGGAAGTGGTCGGGGTGGTGCGTGCGCAGCGGCGTGAGCGGCGGCAGGTCCCGGCGCCGTACGCGGGTGCGCTGCCGGTGGGCCTGCCGCAGGAGCTGACCGGGCTGGCGGCCTGGGTGGCGGAGCTGGCGCGCGGGGCGCAGCCGCAGGACCTGGCCGAGGTGCTGGCCGGTGCCGAGGCCGCGGCGCTGACCAGATTCCCCGAGGCCGAGGTGCTGGAGGTGCTGCGGCGCGTGCTGTCCGGCGGTTAGGACGTCGGTGTCAGTCGCCGTCCAGTGCCGTGGCGCGCAGGGCGGTGAGCAGCGGCAGCACGTTGTCCTCGACCGGCCCCGCGGTGAAGTTGAGGATGGCGTCCAGGACGGCGCGGGCGATGTCGCCGGACGCCTCGTCGGGCGCGGCGGCCGCCCAGGTGGTCAGGGTGCGGCCGAGCGAGGTGCACATCCGGGCGGTGACGTCCGCCTGCAACTGCGCCTCCAGCTCCTGCGGCGACAGCTCGCCGTCGCCGCCGAACGCGAGGGTGAGCAGCGCCCGCAGGGTGAGGTTGCCGTAGTCCGCGACCAGCGCCGGCAACGCCGGCTCGTCCCTGCCCCGTTGGGCCAGCGCGGCGAGCGCCCTGTCGTCGTGGTTCCAGGCCGCCTCCAGCGCCGCCAGGGCCCGCAGGATCTCGTCCGGTGTCATCGCCATACCGTATCGTCTGCGCCGGTTGCGCTGCACCTCGCGGCAGTGTCGCCACCGCACGCTCGCCCGGGACCGGGACGAACGCCTGCCGCGCCGGGGCCCGTTCTGACACGCGGGACGGGAGGCGCACTCGCCCCAACGGCCTGACGCACTGCCGACAGCGGGGCGCCCGAGGGCTAGGGTCGGCCCAGCGGTCCTCCCCGGACGCACACAGGAAATCCAGGATCAGTGCGAGGTTGCGGACTTGATTCACCATCAGCTCATAACCGAGATCCCGTCGGCGCGGCAGCCCAGCCGGGCGTCGGCGCCGACCGCACCGACCGCACCGTTAGCCGCGGCCCGCGGTGGCGCGGGCGCGATGGCGCTGGTCGAGCGTGCCCTGGCCGCTGCCACCGAGCGGCAGACCGGTGCGCTGCTGGTGGAGGGCGAGGCTGGCATCGGGCGGACCAGCTTCCTGATCGAGGCGTCCGCGCTGGCCAGAAGGCTCGGCTTCACCGTCGCCCGGGGCCGCTGCCACCCCCAGGAGCAGAGCCATCCGCTCGGGGTGGCCCGCCAGGTCTTCGCCTCGCTGCTGGTCGCCGATCCGGATTTCACCGGCCTGCCGGACATCGACCCCGGCCGTCCGGGCAGCGGACCGTCGGCGGCCGGACTGTTCGAGGTGATGGTCACCCTGTACCGGCTGCTGGCCCAGGCCGCCGCTCGGTCCCCGCTGATGCTGGTCATCGACGACCTCCAGTGGTGCGACGAGTCCTCGCTGCGGGCGCTCAGCCAACTCGTCCACCACGGCGTGCGGTTGCGGCTGGTGGTGGTCGCGGCGGTGCGCAGCGGTGAGCCGGTCCCGCACACCGCCGCGTTCCAGGACGCGACCGGCCACCTGCGCCGCACCCGGCTGGCCGGGCTGGATCCGGGCGCGACGCGGTGCCTGGTCCGCGCGGTCCTCCCCGGGGAGCCGGATCCCGAGTTCGTGCTCGCCTGCCGGCAGGCGACCGGCGGGAACCCGACGCTGCTGCGGGCGCTGCTGGACGAACTGGCGCGCCAGGAGGCCGTCCCCGACGCCGCCTGCGCGCGGGAGTTGCTGGGCCATGCCCCCGAGCCGACCGCCCGGGACGCCGAGCAGCGGATCCAGCGGCTCGGCCCGGCGGCCACCGCGCTGGTGCAGGCCGTCGCGGTGCTCGGCGACGGCACGGACCTCGGCCGCGCCGCAGCCGTCGCCGGCCTGCCGCCCGCCGAGGCGGCCTCGGCCGCCGACCTGCTGATCCGCGGCGGCGTCCTCGCCAACCGCGATCTGCTCACCTTCCGGCACGCGGTGGTCGGCGCGGCGATCGCCCGCCATCTGCCGGCCGGCACCGCCGGAACCCTGCGGCTGCGCGCCGCCGCGCAGCTGCGGCGGGCCGGTACGGAACGGGAGTCGGCGCCGGTCGCGGTGGCGCGGGTCCCGGAGCAGGAAGCGTGGCAGGAGGGTCGGGAGGTGGGTCGGCGGTCGGCGTGGCAGCCGTCCGAGGCCGGCCGGGCGGCCGAGGCTCCGGGGCAGTTGGAGATCCGCTGCTTCGGCCGGTTCCGGATCGTCCGGGACAACCGGGAGTTGGATCTGTCGCCGGTGCGCCCCAAGGTGCGTACGCTGCTGCGGCTGCTGGCCCTGCAGGCGGGAGCCGGCGTGCACCGGGACCATCTGCTGGACGCCCTGTGGCCCGAGTTCCCGCCCGAGCAGGGCATCCGCAACCTCCAGGTGACCGTCTCCCGGCTGCGGACCTTCCTGGAGCCCGGCAGCGCCCGGGGGGCCTCCCGGTTCCTGCTGCGCAGCGGGGCCTCCTACCGGCTCGTCCTGGAGCCCGATGTCCGGTGCGACGTCCGGGAGTTCGAGCGGGCCATCGGGCAGTGGCGGCGGAACCGGGCGCAGTTGGCGCCGACCGAGGAGGCGGAGCTGCTGGCGGCGGCCCTGGACTGGTACGCCGGCGATCTGCTGCCCGAGGACGGCGCCGCCGAGTGGGTGGTGACCGAACGCGCCCGGCTGCGCGGCAAGGCGGCGGAGGTCCACCAGGCGCTGGCGGAGGTGTGCCTGGGGCTCGGGCGGTTCGGCAGCGCGGCGCGGGCCGCACGGCAGAGCCTGCTGCTCGATCCGTTCCGGGACGCCGCCTGGCGGGTGCTGGCCGCCACGTACCACAGCGCGGGGGACCCGGCGGCGGCCGAGCAGACCCGCCGGGAGTACGCCCGGATGCTGCGCTCGCTGGGCACCGGCCCGGGAGCGGTGGCGGGAGCTCGGGTTCAGGTTCAGGTTCAGGGGCGTTCGAAGAACTCCACCTCGCCGACGGCCGCCAGCGCGGAGGGCTGCATTCCGTAGACCGACCGGATGGTCAGCCGGATCCTGGTGACCCCGGCCACCGGCAGGTGGATGGTCTGCGGGGCCGGCTTGTCCTCCAGCTGGACCGTCTTCTGCACGGTGCGGCCGGCGTCGACCGACACCGTGATCTCCACCTGGGCAGGCCGGGCCTGCTTGAGGAACTCGTCCTGCTGGTCCGAGGCACCCGAGTGGACGACCAGGTCCAGCAGCCGAAAGGGACGGGCGAACCCGACCTCCAGCCACTCCCCCACCGGTGGGCCGGTGGGCGGGTCGGCGGGCGCCCAGTAGTGGTTCCAGGTGCCGTCGACCGCGTCCGAGGCCGGGTGGCCGGGCGCGGCGCTGGAGGCCGTCTCCGAGACGCCGTGCACGGGCGCGGGCGCGGTGTACCGGTCGCGCAGCGCGTTGACGATCCGCGGACCGTAGCCGACTCCGGCGTCCACCAGCGCGGCGAGCAGCGCCAGCACGAGCACTCTGCTGACCACCCGACCCACCCGTCCGCTCGGCCCGCGCCGCCGGTTGGTCCGGCGCCGGCGCCACCAGCGCAGGCAGCGGCGCCACCAGGAGAGCCGAGGCGGGGCGGCCGCCGGCGCGAGTGCGGCGCCGCAGCGGCGGCAGAACGAGCGCGCCGCCGGGTTCGCCGTCGCGCAGGCGGCGCAGTGCAGGTCGTCGGGTGCGGCGACGTGGTCGTCGACGGCGGCGCGCGGGGCGGGGGCGCGCACCGCGGGGGCGCCGGGCTGGACGGCCGCCGGGGGTGGTGGTGCCGGCGATGTCGACGGCGGTGCCGGCGCTGCTGACGGCCCGTCGGCCTCGGTGCAGGCCGGCTCCGGCTCGTCGGGCTCGGGCCCGGCCGGCCATTCGGGCGGGGATGCGGCGGGGGCCGGGCTCTCGCCCTGCCAGTCCGCGAAGGCGCCGCACCCACCGCAGAAGTCGTCCCCGGCGCTCACCCGCACGCCGCACTGCTCACACGTCCGCACTGCTTCCGTCCTCCGTCCGTCCTCGGTCCGTTCCCGGTTCATCCACTTCATCCGTCGCTTGCACGTCGACCGTGCAGGGGACGTGGGCCGGTCGGTTCGCGTCGATCAGGGCCGCCAGCGCCCTGGCCGGCACCGCCGCCGGGTCCGCGGTCCGGATCCGCAGCCGCAGGGCGGGCTCGGGCTCGCCCGGCAGCTCGCCGCCGGGCGTGGCGGACCAGGCGGCGGCGCCGCTCTCGGCCACCTCCGCGGGCAGGCCCAGTACCGCGCCGACCTGCTCGGCGAGCCCCCGGGCGGTGCCGCGAAGCCGGTGCGCACGCACCGCGCCCGCGACGGCCTCGCGCCGCTCGGCGAGCGACTGCCGTTCGCCGACGTCGGCGGCCACCCAGCCGGCCAGCCATCCGAGGAAGTCCTCCGGGGCCAACCGCGGGTCCCAGTAGGCGTCCAGGCAGTCCAGCACGGAGAACACCGGCGCCAGCACCTCGTCGAAGGCGGAGACGAAGCGCTGAGCGAAGTCGTCCTCCGCGTACGGTCCCGGCAGCCGCTCCCCGAAGGGGTGGGGCGTCAGCAGCCCCTGGACGGCGCGCCGCCCAGCTGGTCGGGGGTCGCCCTCGGCGCGCGTCACCGCTCCTCCACCCTGACCTGGTGCAGGTAGGAGAAGACCAGCGAGTGCGGGTCGAGGTCGACCCGGTCGCCGGGCGCGCCGCGCTCGCCGGTGAGCGGGTTGGCCGCGAACAGCCGTACGTCCTCGACCAGTTCCACACCCGCGACGCGTTGCAGCACGGCGTACGCCTCGCCGCTCTGGACCGGGCGCCCGAAGGGCCAGCCGGTGCCGTCCGGGCCGCCGCTCACCGGGTTGAAGTAGTGGTAGAGCGCGTCCAGGGCCCGCTCACGGACCCGCCCGGCCGTCTCGGCCCGCTCGGCGGTGAGCCGGGCGACCACCGTGACGCCCTGGTAGTACGGCGGTTGGACCAGCAGTCGGGCCCCGATCGGCCGGCGTTCGTCCAGGTGCTCGGCGATGGCCGCCAACATGGCGTCAGGCGGGACGAGTTGCTCGAAGCGCAGCCGGTCGCCGGGCTCGGCCACCACCGCGGGCACCACCAGCACCCGCACCCCGCCCGCGCCGGTGCCCTCCCCCGCCGGAAGGCAGCGGATCCTGGCGGCCGACGGGGCGATCCGGCGGGCGATCAGCTCGTAGTCGGCGGCGGTCACCGCGCGGTCCTGGGACCGGAGTTGGACGGGCCCGCGGAGCTTGGCACCCTCCACCGTCTCGCCGTCCACGCCCCCGGCGGCGGCGCTGCGGTTCTCCACCCGCGACACGTACGGGATCGAGCTGCGCAGGACGGTCAGCGTGCGCCGGGCCACGTTGCCCTGCCGCCCGCCGCCGGTCCGGTAGCGGCGAACCCTCAACCGGGCTCCCTTGGGCGGGACTTCGCCGTAGTGCCGGAGGGACCCGTCGCTCTCCCGCACCGCGGGGCCGAAGGCGATCTCGCCGGTGGTGGGGTCCAGGCGCAGGTGGCGGTCGCCGGGCCCGGAGGCGCCGAAGGAGTCGACCCGGGTCCACTCCTGCCAGCCGTCGCCCTGCGAGACCTCTACCACGAAGGGCTCGGCCCCCGCCAGGACCGGCGGTCGGCCGACGGTGAAGCGCTGGCCCGGCACGCCCGCGGACTCGCCCAGGCTCTCCCCCTCGACGGTCTCGGCGTGGACCGCGCCGACCGTGCCGCCGATCGTGAACGCCGAGCCGCCCCGGAGCACGGGCGAGGCGGAGTAGGCCGGTTGGTCCTCCTCGGCCGCCACCACCCGGCAGCGCAGCCAGCCCGCGCGGTGCCCGGCCAGCGCGGCGGCGGCGTGCCCCGCCGGCACGTGCAGCACCACGTCGCCCGGCCGGTTCAGGCCGCCGGTGGAGTCCTGGCCCACCTCGCAGGGCAGCCACCCGGCGCCGTCGTACGCCTCCCAACTCAGCGGCGGGCGGCGCGGATCCACCCCGACACCGGCCACCCGGCTGTCCAGCCGCAGCACCACCGTGCAGCTGGGCACCGCCGCGCTGAGCCCGAACAGCACCAGGTCGCCGACCTGCGGCAGAGCGGTGAAGCAGGGCGTTGGCCGACCGTGCAGCAGGTCCTCGGTGCGCTCCACCGGCCGACCCTCCAGCGGCTGGGTGAGCACGTGGGTGAGGGTGCAGGGCGGCACGGTGAGGTCGTCCGCGGTGCTGAAGACCACCGAATCCTCGGTCTCGGTACGGGCGGTGGCCACCTCGGTGCCCCGGCGCAGCACCACCGGCAGCGGCTGGGGGGCGGAGAGCCAGAAGGTGAGCTCGGCGGTGGCGGCGGCCGGCGGGAAGAGGGTGACCCCGATCAGGTCGAGGAAGGCCAGGTAGTTCTTCTCCGGCACCCGGTTGAGCCGGTAGAGGAGTTGGTCGGTCATGTGGGCGAACGCCTCGACCAGGGTGACTCCCGGGTCCGAGACGTTGTGGTCGGTCCACTCCGGGCAGCGCTGCTGGATGAACCGCTTCGCCTCGTCCACGAGGTGCTGGAACCGCCGGTCGTCGAGATTGGGGGCGGGCAGGGACATCAGCGGGCACTCTCCTGGGCATGCGGGCCTGCGGCAGGGACGGCGGGGGTAGCTGGGTCGGCGGTGGCGGCGGTGCCCTCGTGCGAGGGGATCACGTAGAAGGGGAAGACCAGGTTGCGCGGGCTGTTGGTGCCGCGCACGGTGTAGCGGATGTCGATGTAGAGGGTGCCGCGCTCGTGGGCGTCGAAGGCCACCGCCACCTCGGCGACGTCGATCCGCGGCTCCCAGCGGTCCAGCGCCCGGCGAACCTCGTAGCCGATCAGGCCGGCGGTGTCCTCGTCGGCGGGCGCGAAGACGTGGTCGTGGATCGCGCAGCCGAACTCCGGGCGCATCGGCCGCTCACCGGGCGCGGTGGCCAGGATCAGCCGGATGGACTCGGTCAGTTCCTGCTCGCGCGCTACCAGCGCGATGCCGCCGGTGGCGCCGATCCGCAGCGGGAAGGCCCAGCCGGAGCCGACGAACTGCTCGGCCATCTAGCCCTCCTCCGCAAGACGGTGAGATATCTGATGGATCTGATGGATCGTCAATTGAGCTTCACGATCTCGCCCTTGATGCTGCACTGCGCTCCGCCGTCCAGGCTCAGGCCGGTCTTTCCGGAGACCGAGACGGACTCGCCGGTGAGCGTCAGTGCGCCGGATCCGGCGTCCAGGGTGATCCCCTGGCCGGTCACGGTGACCTCCTCGCTCGCGGAGACCGTCACCTTGCCGTCGCTGTGCACGGTGATGACGGTGTTCTGCTGGTCGAGGTGCACGCTGAGCCGGTCCTCGTGCGTGCGCAGCCGGATGCCGGCCGGGCCGGCCGCCGCATCCAGCAGCTCGATCCGGTGGCCGCTGCGGGAGGCGAAGGAGCGCCGGTTGACCTTGCCGGTCCCGTCGTCCACCAGCGCCAGCTCGTCCTCGGTCGGCTGGTCGACCCCGTTGTAGAGGCCGCCGATCACGTACGGACGGTCCAACAGCCCCTGCTCGAAGGCCACCAGAACCTCGTCGTGCACCTCCGGGCTGAACACGCCGCCCCCACCCGCGCCGCCCAGTTGGACGGTGCGCACCCAGTCGCTGACGTACGCCGGATCGCCGCCGGTCGCCTCCGACAGCCACGGGAAGGTGAGCCGTACCCAGCCCTGGCCGGCCAGTTCGGTCGGCGCCTGGATATCGGTCACCACCCCGACGGCCACGCCCGGCACCCGCGGCGAGCGGGCCGGGGCGGCCGCGCCGGTCGCCAGGCCGTACGCGGTACGGTCCTGGCGCCCGCTGACGGTGACCCAGGTGTGGTAGCCGATGCCCAGCTCGTCGCTGTGCCGGGCCGCGGTGACCGTGTACTTGCCGTCGAAGGGCCGGCCCGCGCCGGTCAGCGCGATCGGCGTCCCCACCCGCAGGCGCGGATTGCCGAGGACGGTGATCTCCAGCTCCGCCACCGCCGCCGCCAACTCCGCCGCCAGCGCGGCCGAGACCGCCTGGACCTCGGCGTCCGTCCGGTACGGCACGTCCGCGACGAGCAACTCCGCTGCGGGGAAGGGCCGGACGGCCTTCGCCGGGTCCAACCCCACCAGCGGTCCGGCCCCGGCCTGCACCGACACCTCGGAGAGCAGGGCCTTCTTCTGCTGGACGTCCCAGCCGCGAACCCTCACCGTGCCGACCTGGTTCACCGAGGTCACCGAGGAGCGGATCGCCAGCACGTTCTCGCCCATCTCGACCACGTACGGACTCTGCGCCGCCGAGGTCGACCCCTCCGGGGCCGAGGAGGCCGGGACCGGGGAGCGGAAGTGGAACCTGCCGTTCTCGACCACCACCTCACGGTCGTTCTCCTCGGCCAGCGAGGCCAGGAACTCCCAGTCGGAGACGTTCGGTTGGGTACGCAAGGGGTACGTCGTCGCGGTCTCGTCGATGTGCCCCACCGGGATCCCGGCCCCGGCCGCCACCGCGGCGGCGATGTCGGACGCCTTGCGACCGACGAACCCGGTGATCCGGCGACCGCGCCGCAGCCGGTGCGAGAGGTCGAGCGCGCGGACTGTGGTGAAGCTCCCCGCACCGTCGAACTCGGCCTCCAGCGCCACCACTTCACC
Organism: Kitasatospora sp. MAA4; assembly: GCF_029893355.1. Taxonomy (GTDB): domain Bacteria; phylum Actinomycetota; class Actinomycetes; order Streptomycetales; family Streptomycetaceae; genus Kitasatospora. The sequence goes on along the minus strand of NZ_JARZAI010000046.1, from coordinate 18,685 downwards.
CGTGAACAGCGGCAGCGGCGCAGCCTCGTCGGCCCGCTTGACCCGGATGGTGAGCGGCGTGCCGATGCTGATCCCGGTGGCGGCCAGCAGAGCGCGATCCGGGTCCAGGTAGCGCAGTTGGGCGACCGCGGACAGGCTGGTGCTCTCGTCGACGCAGATGTCGACCGGCATCCCGTCCCAGGGCGGCGGCAGGGCGCCCGGGGCCTCGACGATGAAGACGGTGGTGCTCGCTCCGGAGGTCATAGGGGCTACCGCACCCCCGCCTGGTCGGCCGCGGGCACCAGGACCTCGGTCCCCGGGCGCAGCCGCAGCGGGTCGTCGATCCCGTTCGCCTCGGCGATCACCCGCCAGGCCGTCGGGTCGCCGTACTCCCGGTACGCCAGCTGCTCCAGCGAGTCGCCGGCCACCAGCCGGTGCACCCGGCGGGCGCTGAGCGCCCCCGAGGTCGGGTTCTGGCGCGGCACCGGGTCCCCCGCCTCGGTCAGCCGGACCGAGCAAGTCGCCCGCAGCGGCGTCCCGTTGGCGTCGAAGAGCGAGTACGTCGCGCTGACGTCCTCCAGGTAGCCGAAGAAGGAGACGCTGCTGAACGACCCCCACCCGAACTTCACGCGCGGCGCGGAGGGCGCCTTGGCCGCAATGCTCCGGGCCGTCGGAGCACACCAACTCAGCAGCGTCTCCACGCCCTTCTGGACGGCGGTGTCGTGGGTCGCGGTGGCGTCCAGGAACAGTTCCACGACGAGCCGGCGCGGCAGCGACCCGGTGAACTCCGGCAGCCCCACCTGCTCCGCGCTGCGGGCCTGGTGCGTCACCCAGCGGGCGCCCTTGCTCAGCGCGAGCGTGTTCGGGTTGAACTGGAACGCGACCGAGCCCAGCGCGCCGCCGGGCGGCTGGCCGGGCCGCTTGGGCGGCTCGTACGCCGTCAGGGTGGCGCGCGCTGGCGTGGGCATCGGGCGGGGTCCTCTCGGTGGGTGGGGTGGGGTTGTCTAGAGGAGGAAGCCGTGGTGGGCGAGTTCGATGCTCTCGCTCGCCACCTCCGAACGGGCGGGGTCGAAGGACGGGCCGGTCCAGCCGACCACGATCACCTCGCGCAGGGACCACTCGACGATGACCTCCGACAGGCTCGGCCGCAGCGCCGAGATCTGCGCCGTACCGCGCGTGACCCGCTGCGAGAGCCCGGCGAGGAACCTGGTCACCTTCGTGGAGTCCGCCGTCAGCGGGCGGGTGAGCGTCACGTTGGGGAAGGCGACGCGGGTCGGCAGCTGCCAGACGAAGCCGTTGTTGCCGCCCTCCACCCGCTGCTCCACCTCCACGTGTGCGCTCAGCCCCTGGCAGGTGCTGAAGTGGCCCAGGTCGATGCCGTCGATCTGGAGCTTGAAGTGCACGCTGGTGCCGGGGTCGCCGTTGGTCATCGGACCGGTCCTCGCTCTCTCGTGGTCGGTGGTCGGGTGTGGTGGAGGTGAGTCGCGGCCGCCTCAGCGACCGCCGTCCAGCAGCCGTCCGGCCCGCTCCCGGCCGAGTCGCAGCTCCGCGCGGAGCAGCCGGCCGACCGGATCGACCAGTCGGCGTGCCAACTGGTCCAGTTGCCCCCGGTCGAGCGCGCGCAGGGCCTCGTCCACGTCCGCCCGCGCGGGCGGCTCCGCCGGGGCGGGAGTGGGGGTGAGGGTGCTGGGGGTGGGCCCGGCGGCCTCGCGAGCCGGCGCGCTGCGGCGGCCGGCCGGCGGCGGTGGCGTCGGCGGGGCGGCGGCGGGCGGGGGTGGGGGTGGGGGTGGGGGCGGAGCACGCTGGATGACGACGGCGGCGGGAGGGGCGGACGGCGGGATGGGGGCGGGATCGCGGAGCCGCTGGACGGGAGCGGGGACCGACGCGGGAGAGGTCACCACAACTCCCGGACGCAGCAGCGCCGGCAGCACTGGAGCGACCGCGCCCCCGACGCGAGGCGGGGCCGTCGCCGGGAGGACCGCAGGACGCGGCGCGCTCGGCGGCTCGGCCACCCGTACGGGAGCCGTGCCTTCCTGCCTCCGCCGCTCGGCACCCGCAGCACGTTCGGCGACAGCGGCGGGCGCGCGCTGCACCAGCTCCGGCGAAGCCGCAGGGGCCCTCCTCGCCAGAGCGGCAGCGGAGTTGCGCACCCGCTGCACCACGCTGTGCCGTCGGGACGACCGCGCTGCCGGCCGGCGCCCGGGCGCGGGCACGGGCACGGGCACGGGCACGGGCACGGGCGCGGGCGCGGGATCGTCGGCGGCCCGCTGAACGGGAGTGCCCGGTTGCCCCACCGCATCCGTGGGCGCTACCCACCGCAGCGGGACCGCGGCCGGGACTGTGGCGGCTACAGCGGCACGTGGCGTGTCCCGGCTCGACAGCCGGGGACGCAGCGGACGCTCAGCCAGCAGGTGCAGCACGGGGGTTGACGTTGCGGGGGCGGCGACGGGGGCGGGGGCGGGTATCGGCGTCGGCGCCGCAGGGCGGCCGACTGCCTCGCTCCGCTGCACCACGGGGGCCACACCCCTGCGCCTCGCCGTGGCGGCGGCCTCCGAGCCGCTCACACCGAGGCCACCCAGGGCCGGGAGTACCGGGACGGTTGCTGGTGGCGTACTGCCGAACGTAGAGCTGGACCTGGACCGCACCGGAGCGGCCTGTTTGGTCGGCCCGGTCTGCCCGGGAGCGATGGTTCCCGATTCGCTGGTCACCGGCGGAGTGGCCAGGGGCGCGCCGACCTCGGGCCGGCGCTGCACGGAACCGACGTCCTGGGCACGTTGAACCTGCGGCTGGACGGTCGGCAGTGGCACGGCAGTTGCGAGCGGCGCTGCACCGAGCGGGGCCGGACCGGCGGGCAGCTCAGCTCGCTGCGCCACGGGAGCGGCCTTCGGTGACGGCCGGCTCTCCGCCATCTCAATGCGCCGCGCCTCGGACGGGACGGCAGCCCGCTGCACCACCGACGGCACCGCGCCCGGCGACGACGTGATGGGCGCGCCGAGCCCGAGCCGTGGCGTCGTCCTCCCCGCCTGCACCCGCCCGGCAACTGCCGACGGCGGGTTCGGCGCGGCGGATGGGGGCGGGCCCGCCGAGGGCGGGGGTGGGGCCGGGGTCGCTCGGTCGGCAGGCCCGGAGCCCGGCCCAGCCCCGGGCACCCGAGCGGCGCTCAGCGCGACAGGCGGCAGCCCCGACGACGGCGAGGGCAAGGGCTCCGCCGCTCGCCCAACGCGCTCGGGAGCCCGCTCCGCGCCCGGTACCCGGGCGCCGGCGGGCAGGGACGCCAACGGCTCGCCCAGCCCGGCCTTCCCCGCCGGTGCCCGCTGGACGACCGCACGCGCGGTCGGTGGATCGGCGGCCGGGGGCGGCGGCACCGCGACGGCAACAGCCGCAGGCGGCGAGGCCACGACGTGATCAGGAGCAGCGGAGGTCGGCTGCGCGACAGCGGCGGCACCAGCACCGTCCCCTCTCACCGACACCACCGCAGCCACCCGCCGCGCGGGCGGAACCGCGGAGCGTGCGATCGTCAGTGCCCCGGTCTGCCCTGTCGTCCGGGGCGGCGCAACCGCACGCGGCACGGCCAACCGGGGCGCCCGGCTCGGCACCGTAGCGTCACCGTCGGGTCCGGGGCCCTCGGGGCTCTGGGGCTCGGCCCGCCGCTGGAGGTAGGTCAGCGCAGGTCCCGGCGGTCCGTCCACCGGCCGTACGAGTCCGTGCACCAGGCCCGAGGGCGCCAGGGGCGTGACGAGGTGGCCCAGGGACGTCCCGAAGACGGGCATCCGGTGGGAGGCGAGCCCCTGCCGGAATCCGAGCGGGTCCGAGACCAGCTGCTGCTGCGCCACCGCGCGCCGCAGCACCGGCGCCGCGCGCCAACCACCGTCCGTGGGACGGCTTCCAGCACCTACGGCCGACGCCGGCTCGGCGTCCGCCGGTCGTCGCGGGCGCAGCCGCGCCAGCCGGTCCCGCACTGCCATGATCCGTCTCTCTCAGCCTTCGTTGATGCGGGTGTTGATCCGGGCGATCTCGCGTACCCAGCGGGTCCGTTCCGCATGGGTGAGGTCGAGGATCGGCTCCTGCTGCCAGTGGAAGTGGTAGGCGATGTACGCGATCTCCTCGTAGAGCCGGTCGGTCGCGTACGTCACGATTCCCCCAGGCGCCCACCCGCCAGGTCGATCTCGAACGGGGAGTCGCAGGAAGGGCAGGTGACGGCGGCCCGGGTGTGGCCCTCCGCGTTGATCCGCCGGTAGAAGTCCTGGAGGAAGGCCAGGTCGGAGGCGAAGAGTTGCTCGACGACGCCCGCGTGGACGTTGCCGAGAGTCCCGAGCCGGGTGACCACCAGGCCCAGCAGCACCACTGACAGGTAGGCCGGGTTCTCCTTGACCCGCAGGTCGATCAGCGGCGTCAACTCGTCGCGTGCGGTGGCCAGTCGCATCGCGCCGCGCCGGTGCACGGTGCCCGAATCGTCCACGTAGCCGCGCGGCAGCTCGAACTCGAACTCGGTCCTGATCCGCTCGGGAGCCCCCAACTCTGCTGACGAGCCAGCGAGTTCCCCCAGCGGGCCACTCTGTCCCGGGTGTCCTGTGCGGCGTATCAATTGAACTCGATGTCCTCGAAGACGATGGTGACCTTCTCGGTGGCCGGCTGGCCGTCGCCCGCCTTCAGGCTGGGGCCCTCCCACTTGCTGGCCCAGGCGTTCTTCAGGTTGATCGTGCGGTCCTGGTCGCCCTTGGCGTCGGTGAAGATGATGCTCAGCTGCTGCCGGGCCGAGCCGACGTCGCCGTTCTCGAAGGTCTGCTTGATCCAGGTGGTGAAGCTGCTGGCCTTGTCCATGCCGCGGGTGATGGTCACCTCGCCGCCCTTGCGGGCGCCGGGCAGCTTGCGGACGATCAGCTTGCCCTGGGCGTTGACCTGGACGACGTCGATGGTGTCCAGCTCCATCGTCAGGCCGGAGACCTCCTGGACCGTCTCGACCTGGATGCTGCCGAGCTGGACCTTGAACGTATGGGTGGCAAGCGTGTCACCGCTCTCGCTGGGCATGGACTGCTACCGCCTTTCAGAGGTGAACGGGGGAACGGACTCGTCACTCGTTGACGAGGCTGGTGTTGTCGGAGAACTGCGCCAGCCGGAAGATCACGAACTCGGCGGGCTTCACCGGGCAGATCCCGATCTCGCAGACCACCTGGCCGGAGTCGATCGACTGCGGCGGATTGGTCTCGGCGTCGCACTTGACGTAGAACGCCTCGCTCGCGGTCGCGCCGAACAGTGCGCCCTTGCGCCACTCCTCGGTCAGGAAGGCCGAGATGTTGCGGCGGATGGTGCTCCACAGGTACGGGTCGTTGGGCTCGAAGACCACCCACTGGGTGCCCAGCAGGACGGACTCCTCCAGGTAGTTGAAGAGCCGCCGGACGTTGATGTACTTCCAGGCCGGGTCGGACGAGAGGGTGCGGGCGCCCCAGATCCGGATGCCGCGGCCGGGGAAGGCCCGGATGCAGTTGACGCCGTTCGGGTTGAGCAGGTCCTGCTCGCCCTTGGTGACGTTGGTCTCCAGCTCGACGGCGCCGCGCACGACCTCGTTCGCCGGAGCCTTGTGCACGCCGCGCTCGGCGTCGTTCCTGGCCCAGACGCCGAGCATGTGGCCGCTGGGCGGCACGAAGCGGTTCTGTCCGCGCGACGGGTCGAAGACCTTGATCCACGGGTAGTACAGCGCGGCGTACTTGGAGTCGTAGCCGGCGCCCTCCATCCGCCACTCCTTGACCTGGCGCGGCGTCATGCCCGGCAGCGGGTCGATCACGGCGAGCCGGTCGCCCATCAGCTCGCAGTGGGTGATCATCGCCGACTGGACGGCCTTGACGCCCTCCTCGTCGATCAGACCCCGCTGATAGGCGGACATCAGGTCGGGGACGGCCAGCATGGTGATCTCGTCGATCGCCTCCAGCGCGCCGAGGCCGGAGCGGTTCTCGACGTCCCCGATGTACTCCTGCGGGGAGATGGCCGCCGCGGACGGCAGCCCGCCACCTGCGCCAGGAGTGGGAACCGCGACGAGGGCGACGCTCTGCTTCGCCGGCCGGGCCGGGGTGCCGGCCTCCTCGACCAGGACGAACGCCGAGCGCTCCTTCAGCTGGGTCACCACGTAGTTCTTGGTGCCCTTCTTCGCCGAGACGTCGAAGCTCTCGACCTGCCGGCCGCCCTGCTGGACGACCAGGGTGAAGCGGTCCTCGGTGGGGTTCTCGCCGGCCGGATCGGCCACCTCGACCGTGATGTCGCCCTCGACACCCGGTCGCGCGGACACCTTGAAGGCCCCGAGCGCGGCCGACCGGCCCGGACCGATCTCCTGCACGGCCCCGGAGGCGCCGACCGAGGCGCCGACCGAAGCGCCGCCCGGTTCGCCGACCCGCACCACGTAGGCGATGCCGCCGCCGTTGGCGAAGTAGCCGTAGACCGCGTGGGCCAGGTACGCCCCGTCCACGAAGTCGCCGAAGGTCTGTAGGAACTGGCTCCAGTTGGTCACCAGGCTCGCCGTGTGCAGGGGGCCCTTCTCGGCGAAACCGACGAAGGCCGCCACCGAGGTCCCGACCGCCTCGATGGGGCGGGGGCCGCCGGGGGACTCTTCCACATACACGCCTGGTGACAGGTACGACGGCATTCTTGCCCCTCCTGAGGAGTTCTCCGGTTCGAGCAGCAGCCTCGCGCAGCGGCGGGGGTGCGGAAACGACCATGGGTCAGCACCGGGGGCAGCAATGGCTGCGCGAAGGGGCAGGCGGTCGGCCAGGGCGCGCAGACGCGCGCCCCCGCACCTCCGAAGAGGGCGGGGGCCGTCCGGTACAGGGGCCCGGGCTCAGCCCAGGTGGGGCCCGAACTCGTGGGCCAGCACCAGCCGTCCGAGCTTGCGGTACTCCCGCTGTACCGCCGTGACCAGGTCCGCCGTGCAGAGCGGGCGGCCGGCCTCCGCCGCCAGGTAGGCGGCCGTCACCGCGCAGGCCCGGATCGATCCGCCGGCCAGCTCGAAGCGGGCGCAGAACTCCAGGTCGAGGTCCTCGCCGCGGGGCAAGCCGGTGCTCAGGCAGCGGTCCCACAGCGCGCGGCGCTCGGCCTCCTGCGGGACGGGGAAGTCGACGATCACGTCGAGCCGCCGGGTGAAGGCCTCGTCCAGGTTGGCGCGCAGGTTGGTGGTGAGGATCGCGATGCCGTCGAAGGACTCCATCCGCTGGAGCAGGTAGGCGCTCTCCATGTTGGCGTAGCGGTCGTGGGCGTCCTTGACCTCGGAGCGCTTGCCGAAGATGGCGTCCGCCTCGTCGAAGAGCAGCACGCCGTTGACGCCGGCGGCCTCGGTGAAGATCCGCTCCAGGTTCTTCTCCGTCTCGCCGACGTACTTGTCCACCACCGCGGACAGGTCGACCACGTAGAGGTCGAGGCCGAGGTCGGCCGCGATCACCTCGGCGGACATCGTCTTGCCGGTGCCGGAGTCCCCGGCGAACAGCGCCATCACGCCCCGGCCGCGCCCGCCGCCCGGCCGCATCCGCCACTCGCCCAGCACCTGGTCGCGGTGGCGGGCGCGCAGCGCCAGGTCGCCGAGCTGGGCGGTGGTGGCCACCGGCAGCACGAGGTCCGGCCAGCCGACGGCGGGCTCCACCCGGCGGGCGAGCCGCTCCAGGCCCGCCGCGTTCTGCGCGCGGACGCCGGCCCGCAGGTGCGCGGCGCCGATCGGGCCGCCCCCGTCGAGCAGGGCCTGACCGCGCGCGGCCAGTGCCGCGCGCCGGATCTGGTCCGGCGTCAGCAGGAAGGGGGCGAGCAGCTGTCCCGCCGCCACCCCCGGATCGAGCTCGGCGCCGTCCAGCGCGCCCAGCCAGAGCGCCGCGCGCTCGGCCGAGGTCAGCTGCTCCGAGCGCAGCAGCAGCGGACTGTCGTCGGCCCAGAGCGGGTCCCAGCCGCAGCCGCCGGTCAGCAGCACGGGGACGGGCAGCGCCGCGAGCCGGCGCAGCAGCCGGGTGTGTTCGGGGCGGCCGGCCGACTCCAGGGCGTCGAGCGGGCCGGCCACCACACCGGCGCCGCGCAGCCGGGCCTCCCTGGCCAGGCCGGTCAGCACCTGCTGGGCGTCCGGTTCGGCGGCCAGCGCCGCCAGGTCGACGCAGAGCGCGGGGCGGCCGGCGGCGGCCAGCGCGGCGGTGGCCGTGGCGGCGGCGCAGCCGCCCGGCTGCTCACGCAGGTAGACCAGCCGGACGCCGGCCCGCAGCGCGCCACCGAGTTCGGCGCTCCGCACCGAGGGCAGCGCGACGGCGGGCGCGAGCAGCCGGCTCAGCACGGGCTCGGGGGTGTCGTCACCCAGCAGGTGCGCGGTGACCCGGTCGGGGACGCGCAACGAGCGGGTGAGGAAAGGCCGTTCGGGATCCTCCACGAGCAGCAGGCCGCCCGCGACCAGCGGCGAGGCGGGAGCCAGCGCGGCCCTGGCCTCGGTGTCCAGCGGGCCCGCGCCGAGGAGTTCCAGGGCCAGCCCGATGCCGGCCCGGCGGCGGGAGACGTCGTCGTTGAGGTAGCCGTACAGCTGCTCGAAGCGGCTGTCCGTGTCGGGCAGCAGGGCGATCAGCAGCAGGTCGAGCTCGGTGTGGCCCAGCCCGAAGGCGCGGGCGAGCTCGCGCAGCGGCAGCCGGGCGCCGGCCGCCTCGGCCCGGTCCGCCGCCGCCTCGACGGCCACCGGCGCGTCCCCGCAGAGCGCGGTGTCCGTCAGCGGGCCGGCGGACAGCAGGCGGTCGACCGTCTCCTCGTCGAGGTAGAGGCCGCGGAAGGCGTCCGGCGGGCCGGGGTCGGCGGCACGGCGCGCGTCGACGGCGCGCCGGACCCGCTCCTCGACCAGCCGCAGCCGCTCCAGCAGGTGGGACCGCGCGCCGCGGACCGGTGCGGCGGCCGCCGTGCGGGTGGCCGTCACCGGGGCACCGGCCCCTGCGGCGCTCGGCGGGCCCGACGGATCCCGACCGCCGGTACGGCGTCCTCGGTGCGGTCCAGCGTGCGCAGCACCAGCGCGTCGGTGACCGGCGGCCCGACCGGCCGCCGGGCGGCGGCCAGCGGCGCGGTGACCACCAGGTCGAGCGAGGGCTTGAGTTCGCCGCCGAGCGAGGACCAGACGTCGGCCAGCGCCCGCCCCTCACCGGGCGGCAGCGCGACCGTGTACGGGACGGACCGGCCGCCCGCGGCCAGCGAGCCGGTGAGCCGCTCGGCGGGCAGCGCGCCGCGGCCCAGCAGTCCGGCGAGCAGCACCGACAGCAGCCGGTGCTCGTCCTGCGGGCGCTTGGTCCACGCGGTCACCAGGTACGACAGGTCGAACCAGCGCGCCGGCTCGTGGACGGCGAGCAGTGTGCCGTCCGCCGCGCGCTCGGGCAGTCGGCCCTGCTGACGGTGCACCAGCGACTCCCGGATGTCGTACAGGAACAGGTTGATGGTCGGCGCGTTGCGCCGGGCCGCCCACTCGCGGGTCGGCGCGTCGAAGACGACCTCGATCTCGCCCGCGCCGAGCACCTCTTCGGTGAGCAGCCCGTGCAGCGCCTCGTCGATCTCGTGGATCATCCGCCCTCACCCGCCCGGCACGGGATCGGTGAAGAACAGCGGCGGTCCCGAGGGCTCCGGCACCACCAGGAAGCTCCCCCGCACCGGCCCGAACCCGGCGCCGCCGGCAACCACGCTCCGCATGCCGGGCGCATCGCCGGACAGCACCAGCAGCTGCGCGGTGAAGCTGCCGTCCGGACCCGGGACGACGGGCGCGGCGGTGGCGGTGATCCCCGGCTGCCAGGTCAGCGTCACCGGGACGCCGGGCGGGAAGTCGTGGCCGCGCACCAGGGTGACGGAGCCCGACGTGCCCACCAACGGGCTTGCTGCGACGGCGGGTTGGCGCACCTGGAGGGCCTGGTCGGCCCGGTCGTTGCCCGGCACGGCGTCCGGGCCGGTGGTGGTGAGGGTCGCGGCCAGGTCGGGGTTGCCGGCCGCCGTCGGGGTGACCACCAGCTGGACCACGGCGGACCCGCCGGGCGCCAGGTCCCCGATCGGGCAGCCGGTGGCCGCGCCGCAGCCCGCCGGCCACCCGGGGGCGGCCACCGGGGTGTCGGGCGCCAGCACGGGCAGCAGTTGGATCCCGGTCGCCGGCCGGCCGCCGAGGTTGGTCACGGTGTAGGTGACGGTGACCGCGCCGCCGACGTAGGCCGGGGCCGGGGCGAGGGCGATCCGCACGGCCGGGTCGGGCAGCGGCGGGGGCGGCGGGGTGGGGGTGGGCGAGGGGCTGGGCGGGTCGCCGACCTCGACCTGCGCGCTCGCGTGGTTGTCGGTCGGGTCGGGGTCCAGGACCAGGCCGGTCGTGGTCCAGGTGACCGTCGGGCTCCCGGACGCGGTGGCCGCCAGGTCGACCCTGACCTGGACCAGCTGGTTCAGCGCCAACGAGCCGAGCTCGCACTGGAACTGGGCGGGCAGGCAGCTGCCGGAGGTCGGGGTGAGGGCGGTCAGCCGCAGGCCGGTCGGCACGGCGAGGGTGAGGCGGACGCCGGGGTCGGTGACCCGCCCCTGGTTGGTCACGTCCAGCAGCAGGCTGGTCCGGCCGCCCGCCACGGTCGGGTGCGGGGCCGTCACCAGCGCGGTGGCGAGGTTCGCGGTCGGCTGCCAGCTGGGCTTCGCCTGCTGGCCCTGGTTGCCCTGGAAGGCGCTCTGCGGGCCGGTCAGCTCGCTCCCCCAGCCGGTCGTGCCGTAACTGCGCACCACCGCGAGCCGGGTGGTGGCCGCGTCGTAGTTCCCCGAGGAGTCCAGGGACTGCGTGTCGGCGAGCAGCCACAGGCCGTCCGGGGACCAGGTGGGATTCAGGCAGGCCGCCGAGCTGAACTCTCCCTGCGCGGCGTTGCAGCGGTTGAGCGGGTCCGGGACGGTGCGGGCGTGCTGACCGTCCGCGTCCATCAGGCCGACCGGACCGCCGGTCTGGAAGACCAGGCTGCGCCCGTCCGGCGAGAAGGCCGCACCGTCGTCCCGGGCGCGCACGCCGTCCGGGTCGTCCACGGCGCTGAGGTCGCGCTGGGCGCTGCCGTCGTCCGCGTCGGCGGACCAGATGTGCCGTCGGCGGATGTCGGTGCGCTGGTCGGCGCGGGTGAAGACGAGCGTGTGCCCGTCGGGCGAGAAGGCCGGCCTGGAGTCGGCCTGGAGGTCGGGCTGCGGGACGGCGAGGAGCTGGCGCCCGGTGACCGAGTCCACCACCACGATCTGGCTCTCGGGGTGGCCGGCGGCGGCCGAGCGGGTCAGCGCGATGCGGGTGCCGTCCGGCGACCAGGCCGGATCGGTGTCGCTCTCGCCGTTCCGCAGGTCGCCGGTCTCCAGCGGCCTGGCGTGCGTGCCGTCGGCGTCGGCCACCCAGACCTGGCGGGGCCGGGCGTCGGCGGCCGGGACCACCTTGGTGAAGGCGATCCGCAGGCCGTCCGGCGCGTACTGCTGGCTCTCGTCGCCGATCCCCTGGTCGAGGTTCAGGTCGCGGACGGGCACCAGCAGGTCGCGCGGGTCGTAGCCGCCGGAGGTGATGTCGCAGAGGTCGACCGTCGCGGCCGTGGCGGCGGTGTCCCGGGTGACCAGCAGCTCGGGGGCGCCCTGCGCGGGGGTGTACCAGGTGGGGTCGCCGTCCTGGCGGTCCTCCGAGAGCCGCAGCACCGAGGCGGCCGCCGCGCTCGACGTGGGCAGGGTGACGGTCCAGATCTGGTCAATCTGCTGGCCCGCCGAGGGGGCCACGAAGGCCACCGTGCATCCGTCCGGGGACCAACTGCCGCTGTGGGAACCCGACATGGCTTGCGGGAGCGCCAGCACGACACCGGTCGCCAGCGTGCGCACGCTGATCTCCTGGCGCACCGACAGCGGCTGCCCGTTCTCGTACACGGGAAGGTTCGAGGTGTAGAGCAGCCGGTCGTGGGACACGACCGGGTCCCAGCTCGGCTCGGTGTTGCCGAACACCAGGGTCGGGCTGTACTCGTTGACATGGTCGAAGGTGATCTGCTGGACCGGACCGCCGGCCGAGGGGATCCGGTAGATCTGCCGGACCCCGTTGCTCGCGCCCCGGTCCGCGCTGAAGGCGATCGCCGTGCCGTCCGGCGACCAGGTCGGCCAGGTGTTGTCGCCCGTCCCGTCGGTCAGCCGGTGCAGGCCGGTGCCGTCGGTGGCGACCACCCAGATGTCGTGCTTGCTGGTGTCGTCCGTCCGCCCGGTGGTGGCCGCGAAGGCGATCCGCCGCCCGTCCGGCGACAGGACCGGGTGCAGCACGCCGGTGGCCGAAGCGGTGGTGACCTCGGTCAGCGGGCCGTCGCCCTGCCGGTACCAGACCTCGGGGAACGGCGAGTCGCGCAGGCTCGTCCAGACGAGCGCGTCCCCGCGCGCGGACACCTCGTCGTCGTAGTGCTGCGGCCCGCCGGGGAAGTACGGGACGCCGGCGGCGGAGTTCGCCGGATCCACCACGCCGATGCTGCGGTGCAGCGTGCCGCCGTAGGCGATCCGGCCGTCCTTCGCCAGCACGGTGCCGGCCGCGGCAGTCCCGCCGACGGCGCGCAGCGCGACCAGCGCCGCGGCCAGCAGGACCAGCGCCAGCAGCGCGACGGACAGCCGGCGGCTGGGCCTGCGATGAACTCCACGCACCGGAGCGCCTCCTGGGGTGGGCCCCGTCTCCGGACGGTCCGGACAGGGCCGGGCACCATCGTCGGGGCTGCGGCGGCACGGTCCACGGCCGCACGGGCCGACCGAAGGGACGCGGGCCCCGCCCTTTCGGGCAGCCGGGTCGGCCGACTGCCCGATGGGGCGGCGTCAGATGGGCGGCGTCAGATGAGCCCCTCGCGCAGCGCGTAGGCCACCGCGTGCGAGCGGTTGCGCAGTTGCAGCCGGCTGGTGACGTCGTGCAGGACGCTCTTCACCGTGCGTTCGGAGTAGGCCAGTTGCTCGGCGATCTCCCGGGTGTCGCGCCCCTCCGCCACCAGTTTGAGGATCTCGATCTCCCGGGCCCCCAGCCCCGCGAAGGAGATCCCGCGCGGATCGAGGACCTGGCGCTGCAAGCGGCCCACCTGGTCGAGCAGGCGGCCCAGCAGGTCGGCCGGCATGGTGCCCTCACCGCGCGCGGCCGAGGTCACCACCTGGGTGAGCCGCAGCGGCGTCGCCTCGCTGCGGCGCAGCAGCCCGACCACCCCGCACTCGACGGCCGCGGCCAGACCGGTGTCCTCGATCCGCGACACCACCAGCACGATCCTGGCCGCCGCGGTGTGCCGGTGCAGCTTGCGCAGCAGCGTCACCGCCTCGGGGTCCACGCTGTCGGCCAGCACGAGCAGGACGGCCGCCTGCTCCGGGTCCGCGGCGTCCAGCACCCGGATCTCCGGGCACATCCGTAACTGGCTGACGACCCCGGACAGGGTGATCGGGTCCTCGGTGTGAACAGTGACAGAAACGCGTTCCACAACGCTCCTCAGGACGAAGGCGATCGCAAGGGCGCGCCGGTGCAGCGGCGCGATGGCGCGATTGGGAGCACTCATTGTGCGAATGCGTCTTGCCATGCACCTAACATCGCCCTAACAGGTGACAGGGCTGCCCGAAGGTGTTCCCTTTCCGCCGGTGCACGGCGCGCCGATCGTGCCTAAGTTCGGCGCACATGACTGCCACCTCCCACTTGGACCCGCCTGCCGTCACCGTCGATCCGGGCGGCGAGCAGCAGGTCACCGTGCACGTCCGCAACGACGGCGACATCGTCGAGGCGTACCGGCTCGAGGTCGTCGGGCCGACCGCGGACTGGGCCGTGCTGGAACCGGCGACCCTGTCGCTCTACCCCGGCAGCGCCGAGACCGCGGTCCTGACCTTCCGCCCGCCGCGCTCGCACCTGCCGGCCGTCGGCGAACTGCCCTACGCCGTACGGGTACTGCCATCCGAACGCCCCGAGGGCGCGGCGGTGCCGGAGGGCACGGTCACCGTCCTGCCCTGGCACGGTCTCGACGGCCAGCTGCTGCCCCGCACGACGGCCGGACGGCTGCGGGCGCGCTCCCAGGTCCAGCTGGCGAACCGCGGCAACCTGCCCGCCTCGGTGCGGCCCACCGCCACCGACCCGGCCGACCGGCTGCGCCTGGCGTTCAAACCCGCGGCCATGACGCTGGCGCCCGGCGAGAGCGGCTACCTCGCCCTGACCGTCCGCTCGCGCAAGCGGCTGTGGCGCGGGAAGGCCAAGTCCCACCCGTTCCAGGTCCTGGTGACAACGGACGCGGCCGGCGACGCTGGGCCCACCGTCCTCACCGGCGGCTACGAGCAGCAACCGCTGCTGCCCGGCTGGGTCTTCGTGCTGGCCGCCGCCGGCCTCGGTCTGGTCGCCCTGTGGTTCACCCTGGTGCGGCCCAGCGTGCAGTCCGCGGCCCGGCAGTCGGTGGACACCCAGGTGAAGGCGGCGGTGGCGTCGGCCGTCAACTCCCAGGCGGCGCAAGCCTCGCAGGCCTCGCAGGCCGCCGCGGCGCCGCAGTCCGGCGGCGGCGGGTCCTCCCCCAAGCCCGGCACCCACCCCGGCGGCGGGTCCTCCCCGGCCGCGCCGACGTCGCCCGCAGCGGGCGGCGGCGCCACGGATGCCCCGGGCGGCGCGCCGACCGCGCCGGGACCAGCCGCGCAGGGGCAGTTCTCCACCCACCTGGACACCAGCGTCAGCCCGGGCAAGCAGAACAGCGCCACCTACCAGGTCCCCGACGACAGCCTGCTGCTGATCACCGACTTCGTCGCCGACGCACCCCAGGGCGACGAGGGCACCCTGACGGTCACGATCAACGGCAAGCAGGTCACCTCGCTGGCCCTGGAGAGCTTCCGCGACTCCCCCGGCCACTTCGTCACCCCGCTCCAGGCCCCGCCGAAGAGCAAGATCGTCCTGTCCGTCACCTGCCGCAAGCCCGGCACCCCACCCGACGAGCCCGCCCCGACCAGCTGCGCCGAGTCCCTCTTCGTCAGCGGCAGTTCCGTCCCCGCACCCTCCCCGACCCCCTCGAGCTCCGCACACTAGAGCGACGGACCCTTGTCGAGGTGACGCTGGGAGTCCGTGCCGGTCGGGCCGCTTCGGCGGGCATGCGCCCATGGTTTGGCCGACCATGGGGGCATGACACTGGTTATGACTCACGTGCTCATCGCCGCTACGCTGAGTGTTGTGCCCTCGGCCCTGCCCGCCGAAGCCGGTCACGCCCTCGCGCGTCGCGGCGACGCCCGGCCCGCCCCCAACACCCCCGGCGCGGCGGACGTGGTTCTGAACGAGACGTTCCAGCACCTCGACCTGGGCCCGCAGGGCGCCTGGGGCTGGCAGAGCACCGCCTTCGCGCACTGCTTGGACAATCCCGGCAACGGGAAGCTCGACCACCTCGTCCCCACCGCGGCGAGCAGCAAGCAGGGCTACCTGACCATCACCGCCACCGCCCGCCCCGACGGCAGGTGGAACACCGGGCTGCTCACCACCGGAGACTCCTGCGACTCCGGCGGCAGCGGCGTCCAGGTCCGCACCGGGGACCTGCTGCTCGCCCATGTCCGGCTGCCTGCCGCCGACTCCGGTGCCTGGCCCGCACTGTGGACCTGGCGGGACGGGCAGAACGAGGCCGACATCTTCGAATGGCACAGCGACCACCCCAACACCCTGGAATTCGTCAACCACGTACGCCACGGGGACTCCACCTACACCGGTCCCGACGTCGCGGCCGGCGCGTGGCTCTACGTGGGAGCGCGCTTCGGGGCGGACAACATCACCTGGTACATAGGCTCGGACGCCGACCACCTCACGGCCGCCTACGCCGATCACGTCGGTGTCGGCAGCGACTTCGCCGCGTACCCGATCCTGAACCTGTCGATAGACAACGGCGCCAACCACCCCGCCCCGACCACCACCACGCCGGTCACCCTCGCCTGCGACCAGCTCCTCATACAGCACCCGGCTCCGCCGGACCTCCCCGACCAGTGACGGCAGTCGGGCAGGGCCGTGTGCGGCCCGATTCTCCGAAACCCGACTGACACAGGCTCGTCCGTGCGACAAGATGTCCGCCTGTCGTACCGGCGAGTGAAAGGCAGTCCGGATGCCGCGCCCTGAACCGCGATCGATTCCCGAATCGACCGACCTGCTCACCGCGGAACTGGTGGTGGACCTGGCCGCCCCCGTGGCGCCGGCCATCTCGCCCGACGGTCGCCTGGTCGCCTACGGCGTGGTCGCGAACAGCGGAAGGCCCGGACGTCCGCACAGCTCTGTCTGGGTCGCCGCCGCCGATGGCAGCACAGCCCCGCACAGGCTGACCGACGGCACGGCCAGCGACGCCGCCCCGAGGTGGGCGCCGGACTCGGCTGCTCTGTTCTTCACCTCCGACCGCGAGGAGCGGGGCACCGCTCAACTCCAGCGGATCCTTCTGGACGGCAGCAAGAACGTCGCCAGGACAGAGCCCCTGACCAGGTGGCGCGGGGGCATCTGCGACCACTACCCGCTCGCCGACGGCCGCACCGTCGCGCTGCTCGCCGGGGACGAGCCCACCGCGGAGGACGAACGCCGGGAGGCCGAGGGCGACGACGCGAAGGTCTGGGGCCGGCACCTCCCGGTCACCCGGCTGCGCCTGCTCGACCTGGCGACCGGCGTGGTCCGCACCGTGGACGGTCTCGGGGACCGCCATGTCGTGGAGGTGACCCAGCGTCCGGACGGCGGCCCGCTGGCCGTGCTGAGCTGGGCCACCCCCGAGCTCGACCCCGGCGTCACGACGGCAGGACTGCATCTGGTCGCCCTGGAGACGGCAGCCGTCCAGGACCTGGGCCCGGTCGGGTTCGAGGCCCGGTCCCCGCTCTGGTGGAATCACGACGGTGCCTGGCATCTGGCCCACCTGGCGGTGACCCCTGGGCACTTGGTAGGCGCGCTCGCCGTGATCGACACGGTCCCGCCGGCGACCGGCCCGACCGTCGAACAGCGCAATCTCACGGTCGGCATGTCCGCCTGCCCCACCGAGCTGGTGCAGGTCGCCGACGGGCCGCCGCTGGCGCTGTTCGCCGACGGGCTGGATACCGCGCTGTACCGGCTCGATCCGCAGTCGCTACGGTTCCACCGACTGTCCTGCGCACCCGGCACACTCGCCGGGCTCACTGCGAGTCACTCCGGAGAGACCCTCGCCGTGCTGACGAGCACCGCGCGCGAGCCCAGGAACGTCCACGCGGGACCGGCGGGCGGGCCACTGCTCCGGCTCAGCGACACCGGTCCCGAACTGCGCGGGATCCGCTGGGGTGTCCAGGAACGGCTCAGCTACCAGGCGCCCGACGGACTCCAGCTGGACGGCCTGCTGATCCTGCCCGCCGGCCGGACTCGGGACGAGGGTCCGTTCCCGCTCGTCACCATGGTCCACGGCGGCCCCTACTTCCGCCATGCCGACGAGTTCACGCTCAGTGCGGTCGACTGCGGCCAGTGGCTGGCGACCGCCGGATACGCGGTCTTCCTGCCCAATCCCCGGGGCGGGTCGGGCCACGGCCATGAATTCGCCGCCGTGGTGGCGGGCGCGGTGGGCGGAGACGAGTGGACCGACATCCTCGCCGGGATCGACCTGCTGGTCGCCGAGGGAGTCGCCGATCCCGAACGCCTGGGCATCTCCGGCTGGAGCCACGGCGGTTTCATGGCGGCCTGGGCCATCGGCCGGAGCGAGCGGTTCAAGGCCGCCGTGATGGGCGCCGGCATCAGCGACTGGGGTATGCAGGCCGGGACCGGCGACTGGGGAATCATGGACGCGGCGCTCGGCGGCAGCACCGGCTGGAACGGGCCGGGACCGCACGTCCACGACCGGAACAGCCCGATCTCCCACGTGTCCCGGATCCGCACCCCGGTCCTGATCCTGCACGGCGAGGAGGACACCAACGTCCCACTCGGCCAGGCGGTCCACTTCCATCGCGCACTGCGCCACTTCGGCGTCGAGCACGAGTTCGTCGTCTACCCCCGAGAGGGCCACGGGCTTCACGAGCGCGCCCATCAACTCGACGCCCTCCGGCGTATCCGCGCCTGGTTCGAGCGCTGGCTGTAGGCCCGCACCAGGGTGGGCATCGAGTCGTGATCAACGAGTGGCGAAGGCAAGTTCAGTTGCAGTAGGTCACGCCGGTCACGGTGGCCGGCTCCGGCGGGAAGTCCGCGGGCTTGAAGTCCCAGGTCGCCGAGTTCCCCGGGGCGATGTAGAGGCAGGCACCGGTGTAGGTGTACGTGTTCCCGGCCCTGGTCGAGAAGACCGGGCTCTGCCCGAGGGTGTGCACGTCGGGCCAGCAGTTGTTCCAGGTGATCCACGCCTCGGTGTAGGGACCGCCGGGCTGGGAGACGTTCAGACCGCACGCGTAGCCCTGCGCCAGCGCCTGCGCGTGGGTGAGCACCTGGCCGCTGACGGCGGGCTTCACACCGGCGCTGACACTCACCGCCGGGGCGCCCGCATAGCCGGGCGTCGGGACGACGGCCGCGACGGCCGCCGCGACGCCCGCCACGACGGTGGCAGCTCTGAGACTCATTCATCGGTCCTTCCTGACCGTGCCGGACATCCCCTTACGGTGACCGGCGCCGAACGGCCTGTCAACGAACACGCCGGGTGACTCAGCGTCACAGAGAGAGCAGCGCCGCGGCGCAAGGACAAGATCCGGGCCCAGGGCCGTTGCAAAGTCCCGTGATCTTGTGCGTGTGCCGGTCAGGCGATGCCCAGCAGGTCGAGCGGGCGGGTGAAGGGCTCGTAGGAGG
>NZ_JARZAI010000045.1 GCF_029893355.1 Kitasatospora sp. MAA4 | reverse complement strand
GCTCCCTCAATCCTGCGAGACCACCACGCTCAACGCCCACGGTCCCCGCAACTCCCATCGATCACGGGTGTTGCGAGGACCGTTAGAACCCAAGCGTTGGTCAGGGCCTCAGCGACCACGAAATACGCGGCCGTCTCAACTGCGGCGTCCGGCCGACGGTTCAGGGGTCCGAGGTCGAGCTCGGCGGGTACGACACAGCGCGCGGCCAGCGCGGAGAGCGCCGCCTGCAGGCCGCGGTCGGCGAGGATCGGCGGGGCGATGCCGCGCGACAGGGCCCGTAGCTCCTCCAGCGTCTCCTGAGCCTGGACGATCGCGTCGGCGAGCGCTTCCCGGGCAGCTTCCGGCCTGCTGTCGAAGTGGTGCTGGGCACGGCCCAGTTCCATCGCCAGGCGGACCAGACGCTGCTGGGGGCCGTCGTGAATATCGCGCTCGAGTCGGCGCAGGGCGGCCGCCTCGGCCGTCACCGCGGCGACGGTCTGTGCGCGGGCGGTGTCCCGCTCCTGCTCCAGCCCGTTGATCCTGCCGTGCAATGCCGACAGATCGGACAACAGTGCCTTCCCCAGGCCGGCTTGAGCGGCGACGCATGCGCGGGTCACCAGCGGCAGGGTGGCCAGCACGAGGAGGCCGACCGCGACCGCGAAGGGGACCCGCTCGTCCGGCGACGTCAGCCCCAGGCTCAAGGCGATGTGGGATTGGGGACTGCCCACGTACAGGTTCATCGGCCGCAGTGGCCCGGGCGTCGCGTACGGGCTGCGCAGGGGAGACGTGACGGCAGCCACGCCGACGAACCACCACAGCGCCGTCACCACCGACGTGACCACAACGACGGGGAGCACCAGTACCGTGTGCGCCACATCGAGCCACAGCCCCGGGTCGGACGCGGCGGCTGTCTCCCGCGGCCTCGGCCGCCGACGCGCGCCCTGTGCCCCGCCCACCTGGGAACGCACCTTGGCGATCCGCCACCGTTCCATGTCGGCGGACCATCGCGCCAGTTCCGACGCACCGGTCATGACCGGCGACCCGCTCGGCAACAGCAGACCGACCGTGCCGACGAACAGGCCGCTGAGCACCAGCAGCAGACCGAACGCCGCACTCACCGGCGCGGTCAGCAGGTACAACGAGTCCAGAAGCGTGCGGTGACCCAAGCGCACCGCGAACCGGGGACCCCGCCGCCACCGACCCGCGACCACGCCCGCGACCACGGAAGGCAACGACTCAGCCATGCGCCCAGCATAATCGGGATCGCCTCAGTGCTGTTGACAGCTACCCCCGCCGGCCGAAGGCGTCCAGCAGCAGCCGCAGGACAGCCCGCGCCGCCTGCCGCCGCGCGGGCTGCCGGGACCACACCGCGGGCAGCACCACGCCCAACAGGACGACCAGCACGGCCAGGTAAAGGAAGTAGAGGGTCACGACGACCTCCGAGAGCAGAGCTTCACTTTCACGGACGAGGACGAATCTCCCCGACTGCGTGTTCGCCGCCGTTCGGCCGTACGAAGATGAACACGCACAGCGGAGGCTCAAGGACCGGAGGTCACGTGGACGGTATGACGGCGGAGAACCAGGCGGCGCTCACCGAGCTGAGCGGCACGATGGCGGCACTCAGGCTGGAACAGCGGCTCTCCGTCGAAGCCCTGCAACGCCGGGCGCAGTTGGGCCGCACCACGGTCAGCCAGGCCCTGAACGGCTCCGCCATCCCCTCGAAGGACACCGTGCGCCGGCTGGCCCAGGCCCTGCACACCAATCCCGCACCGCTGCTCGCCCTCCAGCGCAAGGCCAGCCCGGCCAAGTCCCCCGTGGCACCGCAGGATCTGGAGTTCTCCACCCGCTACCGTTCCTATCTGGTCGGCCGCCACGGGCAGTTGGACATCATCGGGCTCGACCTGAGCCGTCCCGAGCGGACCAACTGGCCCCTGGACGCCGCCTACCTGAGCCTGGAGCTGGCCGAGGACAGCCGGGGCGAGCGGTACGGCGCCGGGCAGTTGGACAGCCTCAACGGCCTCACCGGCCGGGTGCGCCGAGCCGAGCAGGCCCTGGCAGGACGGCGGCGAGTGCTGATCCGCGGGCACGCCGGCAGCGGAAAGACCACGCTGCTCCAGTGGCTGGCAGTTGCCGCCGCCTCCGACCAACTCCCGGACGAGCTGTCCGACTTACGCGGTCACGTCCCCTTCGTCCTCCCGCTGCGCACGCTGATCCGACTGGACAGCCTGCCGTCGTCCCCCGAACAGCTGCTGCGCGCGCTGGACTGCCCGATCGCCGACGCCCAGCCGCCCGGTTGGAGCGATCGCGCGCTGGCCGCCGGGCGGGCCCTGGTGCTGATCGACGGGCTCGACGAGGTGTCGCAGTCCGCGCGCGAACGGACCCACCGCTGGCTGCGCGACCTGCTGGCGGCCTATCCGCGCGCCTTCTACGCCGTGACGACGCGGCCGTCCGCCGTCCGGGAGGGCTGGCTCGCGGCCGACGGCTTCGGCGAGTTGGCGGTCCGCCCGATGAGCTCGCGCGATATCGGCGTCTTCGTCACCCGCTGGCACGCGGCGGCCCGGGCGGACGCGGCGACCGCCGAGGAGAGCGCCCGGCTGACCGCGCTGGAGGACCAGCTCAAGGACACCGTCCGGGCCCAGCGCGACCTCGCCCAACTGGTCACCACACCGCTGCTCTGCGCGCTCGTCTGCGCCCTACACCGCGACCGGCGCGGCCATCTGCCGCACGGCCGGATGGAGTTGTACTCCGCCGCGCTCTCGATGCTGATGGTCCGCCGCGACCACGAACGCGACATCCAGGCCCCCGAGGGCATCGCGCTCGGCGAGCAGCAGACCGTCCAGCTGGTGCAGCGGCTGGCCTGGTGGATGATCCGCAACGGGCAGGCCGAGATCGACCGCGCGGACGCCGAACAGCAGATCGCCGACGCACTGCCGGCGATGCCCGCCGTGGCGGCCCAGGGGGACGCCGCGCAGGTCCTGGATCACCTGGTCGCCCGTTGCGGCCTGCTACGCCAACCCACCACCGACACCATCGACTTCATCCACCGCACCTTCCAGGACCACCTGGGCGCCAAAGCCGCCGTGGAGACCCGCGACTTCGGCCTACTCGACCGGCACGCCACCGACGACCAGTGGGAGGACGTGCTGCGGATGGCGGTCGCGCACGCCCGACCGGACGAGGGCGCCCGGATCATCCAGAAGCTGATCACCCGCGGCGACCGCGTGGCCAAGCACCGCCCCCGCCTGCACCTGCTGGCAGCCGCCTGCGTGCAGTACGCGACGGAGCTGGACCCGGCGGTGCGGGCGCAAGTCGAGGAGCGGGTGACGAAACTGCTGCCGCCGCGCAGTGTCCGGGAGGCGATCGCGCTGGCTGAACAGGGCGCTTTCGTCCTCGACCTGCTGCCCGGACCGGAGGACCTGGAGGGCGACGAGCTGGAGGCGGTCGTCCACACCGCCGCCAGGATCGGCGGGGAGGCGGCGCTCCCCTTCCTCAAGAGATTCCGAACCCGTACGGAGGAGGCGGTCTGGAACACCCTGGGCCAGGGCTGGTCCTGGTCTCCCTTCGATCCGGCGGAGTACGCCCGCGAAATTCTGGCGCATTGCCCGGGCGATGGCCGCGTCACCGTCAATTCCCCGGAGCAACTCGCAGAACTGCCCGGTGGAGAGAAGTTCCCGTCCGTCACCTTCGACGGGCCCTTCACCGCCCAGGAGTTGGCCACCACTCCCGACATCGACGGTCGCTTCAGCGTCACCGTGCAGAACAACACCTCCATCCACGACCTCGCGTTCGCCCTGCGCTTCCCGTGGCTGATGAGTCTGACGCTCGACTGTCCCCAGTTGACGGATATCACGCTCCTGGCCGGGCTGTCCCTGATGGACCTCAGCTTGGAGATCGCTCCTGGAGTCGACCTCGGTGTCCTCTCCGAACTGACCGACCTGAAGACCCTGTCGCTCGCCATGCCGTTGCGCTACCGGGACCTCTCCGAGCTGCCGGCGCCCTGCGGGCTGACCAATCTGTACCTGTCCCACCGCGCGCTTGAGGACACCTCGGCACGAGGGATCAGTCGCTGGGATCAGCTCCGAAGTCTGTACGTACCGGCTACCGCTCTGCCCGAGGTCGGCTCCGAACTCACAGCTTTGAAAAACCTAGACCGCCTGAGTCTGCTGGGCCCGTCCGACCTGCGCCTTAACCCGCTGCCTTCGGTGACCGAGGTGTTCCTAGGCAACTTCATGACCGGCCTGGATCTGGGCCCGCTGGTCAGCAGCTTCCCCGGCCTGCGGAAGCTCGCACTCTTTGGACTGAACGGGCAGAGCGTCGACATCGCGCCACTGGCCACAATAGATGGGCTCACGATCAGCGCTCTCGGCCATATCCGCATCGAAGGCGCCGACCACATTCCCGCCGACAGACTCACCCGACGCCTGTGACACGGACGCTCAGGCCGCGAAGCCGCCGTCCACGGCGATGGAGGCACCCGTGACGTACCGGCCGCCGTCACCCGCGACGTCCGAGGCCTGCCCGAAGCGGCTGAGCGCCGTCAACTCCCGCTGCATGTCGGCTGCCAGTCCGTCGGCGGGGTTCATGTCGGTGTCGATGGGTCCGGGGTGGATCAGGTTGGCGGTGATCCCCCTCGGGCCCAACTCGCGGGCGAGGGCCTTGGTCAGCCCGGTCAGGGCCGTCTTGCTCATCGCGTACAGCGAACCGCCCGGGAACGCGACCCGCTCGGCGATGCAGCTGCCGATGGTGATGATCCGCCCGCCCGCCGCCATGTGCCGCAGGGCCGCCTGGGACGCGAGGAACGGCGCGCGCACGTTGACGCTCAGCACCCGGTCGACGTCCTCCAGCGACAGCTCCTCGACGGGACCGAGCACACCGATCCCGGCGTTGTTGACCAGAACGTCGAGCCGGCCGAACTCCGCCACCGCCTGGTCCACCGCCTCCCGCACGGCCGCAGCGTCCGCACTGTCGGCCCGGACAGCCCAGGGCCGGCGGCCCAGCGCCTTGATCCGCTCGACCACCTCCGCCGCACGCTCGGAACTGTGCTGGTAGGTCAGCGCGACGTCGGCTCCGTCCTCGGCCAGCCGCAGCGCCACCGCCTCGCCGATCCCCCGGCTGCCGCCGGTCACCAGGGCCACCTTGCCGTCAAGCACCGCAGTCGTCATGTTCGTTCGCCCATCTCGCTGTCGGGTGTGGGGACATGACGATGCTCGTA
Organism: Kitasatospora sp. MAA4; assembly: GCF_029893355.1. Classification (GTDB taxonomy): domain Bacteria; phylum Actinomycetota; class Actinomycetes; order Streptomycetales; family Streptomycetaceae; genus Kitasatospora. Next base: position 39,979 of record NZ_JARZAI010000045.1, on the reverse strand, counting down.
CGCCACGGGCGAGGAGTCCGGCACAATTCGGACGTCGAGTTGGAGCCCGCCCCCTGGTCCTCGACCGCTACTCGCCTGTAGCGCCGTCGATGCACTCGCGCAGCAGGTCAGCATGTCCGTTGTGCCGTGCGTACTCCTCGATCATGTGAGTGAGGACGTAGCGCAGCGAGAACCGCTCCTCCTTGAAGTACCCGACGAGATCGAGCGACTCGGCAGCGTCGACGATCTCCCTGGCCCTCGCACACGCCTCCTCCCAGGCCTTGAACGCCTCGTCCGGGTTGGCTTCGTCGACGTCGAACTGGGCCAACTCCCCGTCAGGCCTGCGCGCCCAGTGCCCTCGGACCTCCTCGCCGTTCATCACGTACCGGAACCAGGTCAGCTCGACATCCGCCAGATGACGGACCAGCCCGAGCAGGGACATCGACGACGGCGGAACCGCCCGCTCCCGAAGCTGCTCGGTCGTCAGTCCGACGCACTTCATGGCCAGGGTCTGACGCTGGTACTCCAGGAAGGCGACCAGGGAGCTGCGCTCGTCGGTCACCCGAGAAGGTTCGGTTCTCGTGTACTCGCCCATCGGCCGATCCTCTCAAGCCGACCCGCGCTCAGGACACCGGATTTCCAGGCTCGGTGGGGTCTGCGAGCCGGCGTCGGTGTGGCTGAGCGTTCCGGTCGGCATGTCCGGCGAATTAAAAAAATTAGGGACCCCGGGGTCGCCGGGAACGGTGCCGTACGCGGCTTCGCCGGGCCCGCAGCGGCCGCCGGGGCGGCAGCTCGCACCCCTGTGGTCGACCGTCTCCGGACGGGTGCTCACGCACCCGTCCACGCCCTCAGCAAACATGGTCTGACCTGGTGTTTTCCCCGAATTCGCCTAGGCTGGGGAGGTCTGCTGGACACCATCGGAGGGGACATCATGAGCGAGGAAACCAGCAAGTACGACGCCAGCCAGATCGAGGTGCTGGAGGGGTTGGAGGCCGTTCGCAGGCGGCCCGGGATGTACATCGGCTCGACCGGTGAACGCGGTCTGCGTCAGCTGGTGTTCGAGATCGCCGACCAGGCGGTGAACGAGGTCCTGGCCGGCCACGCCAGCTGCGTCGACGTCACTCTCACACCCGACGGCGGCGTGTGTGTCGCCGACGACGGGCGGGGCGTTCGCATCGACGAAGAGGGGGGCACGGGCGTCCCCGGCCTCGAAGCCCTGCTGACCCGCATGGGCGCTGGGGTGGGACCCGGCGACCGCCACGATGTGACGCTCGGCTTTCGCAGGGTAGGGCCTTGCGTCGTCAATGCCCTGTCGAGCCGCCTGACAGCGGAGGTGCGGCGCGGAGGAGCGCACTGGGTCCAGGAGTACGCGCGCGGCGTGGCCGTGACACCGCTCACCGAAGCGGGGACGTCGACCGGCCGTGGGACCGCCATCACCTTCTGGCCCGACGCCGGCATCTTCGAAACCGCGGAGTTCTCGTTCGACGGACTGGCGGAGCGATTCAGGGAACTGGCTTTGCTGAACCGGGGATTGGAGATCTCGCTGACCGACCGGCGCCGCCCGGGCGAATCCCGGTCGGCGCGGTTCCGGTACCCGGACGGAGTGCAGGACTTCGTGGCGTTCCTCGACGGGCAGGAGGAGGAACCCGTTCATCCGCACATCATCGGCTTCGAGCGGGAGGACCCGCGAATGGCCGGAACGGTGGAGGTGGCCCTGCGTTGGCGCGGCTCCCGAGAGGAACGGATCCGGAGCTTCGCCAACAGCCGGCCCACCATCGATGGCACACACGAGCGCGGCTTCCGCGACGGGGTGGCGGCCGCGGTCACCGCGTACGCACGGCAGCGGCAGCTGCTGACAACGACCGACCCCGACCTGGACGCCGACCGTATCGGCGAGGGCCTGACGGCGGTCGTGTCGGTGAAGCTGGACCATCCCGAGTTCGAGGGCTCCACGCGCGGCGCGCTGGGTAACGCCGCAGTGCGCGCCTGCGTCGAACAGGCCGTCCAGGAACACTTCGGCGGGTGGCTGGCGGGGCACCCGGAGCAGGCCGCAGCCGTCATCGACCGGATCCTCCGGGGCCCCCACCGGGACTGACCTGCCACAGGCCGCCCTGCTGCGACGGAAGCCCACGCTCCAGGCCTTCCACACATCATCACCTCCGGCGGCCGACTCATCGTCGGCCGCCGGCAACTCACAGCTGTCCGGGTTGCACGCCCTCCCCGGACACGCAGCCTCCGACGTCCCACAGGTGACCCAGCGGACGCGGCGCCGCGTATCGATCTTGTCGGCTAGGCTCTCTACAGGCTCGGGGACGGCGAGTTCATGACATGAAGTGCGGCGGGGACGCCAGGCGGCGAGGATCCGCGAGTCCCCGGAGGCCTCCCCGGCAAGGGTGTGCTGCGGACAGCGCGGCCGACTGGCCTCGTCGCACCAGGCCGCATGGGTGCGGGGGCGCACGGGGGTGAAGTGAAGGTTCGCGGGCAGGACCGTCCCGCACAAGACAGACAAGGGAGTGGAGTACACGTGTCCGACTCGATACAGCAACTGCTTTCGTGGGGCAGTGAGAAGCTCGCCTACACCACGCGGGAGCCGACCGGTGCGCCGACCGGTCGCACCGCGGTCGTCATGCACGGTGCGGGCACCAGCGACCAGAGCGTGCACGCGCAACTGGCACAGCAGCTGGCCGAGCGCGGCTGCCGCACCATCGCTTTCGACTTCACCGGCCACGGCGCCAGCTCCGGCCGGCTTCAGGACCTCAGCCTCAGCGACCGCTTCGACCAGGCGCGCGCCGTCATCAACTCCCTTGCCCCGGACGGCGACCAACTCCTGCTCGTGGGCGCGAGCATGAGCGGGCAGACGGTCGCCGACCTCACCGCTCACTACGGCGGCCGGGTCGTAGCGGTCGGCCTGCTGGCCCCCGCCGTCTACCCTCGCCGGGCCTGGCCGCTTCGGTTCGGCGCCGGCTTCACACAGGCCATCCGCGTGCCGCAAGCCTGGCGCGACTCGGCCGCCCTGGACACCTACACCCTCTACACCGGCCGCGCCGTCCTGGCCGTCCCGGGAGAGGACCACGTCATCCCGCAGGCCGTGAACGATGCCCTCGTCCAGGCGCTGTCCATGCGGGCCGACTTCACCCACCTGGTGCTCCCCGACGCCGACCACCACCTCGGGCGCTACTTCAAGGCCCACCCGGATGCCTGCGCCCGGTTCGCCGACACACTCACCGCACCCTGACCCCGGCAGGAGCCGGACAGGGATCTACGCGACTCCGAAGTCGCCGGCCTTGATCCCCGCGACGAACGAGGTGAACGCGGCGGTGGTCAGGGTCAGGGCAGGCCCCTCGGGGTCCTTGGAGTCGCGGACGGGGTCCACGGCGTGTCCGCAGTGGCGACCCTCCATCGCGCATGTCCATGTGCAGCCAGATCAGTTGAGGAGCGCGGCATCCAGGTAGACCTGCACCGGCTCGAAGAGCCCGTACGGCACATATTCGGGAATCTCGGCATGAGTGACCCACGCCAGCTCGTCCAGTTCCTCGGTATCTACGACCTGGGCTGTTCCAGCCACGACCTCGCAGGCCGTGTACGACATGAGCCGTCCCGTCTTCGGATGCACGCGCTCGCCGAGGAGCTTGGTGGCAGCTACGCCGAGTCCCGTCTCCTCCTGCGTCTCGCGGACGGCCGCTTCCTCCGGTGACTCGCCGGTCTCGATCTCGCCGGCCGGGAACTGCCAGGAGAGTTGGCCCTCGCTGACCCGGCGTCGCACCATCAGAACGCGGCCGTCACTCACCACGATTGCGGCGGCGATGCCTGGTCGATCATCGGCAGTCTGCTGCGACACGTCTGCTCCTCCAGGGCGGCCAGGATGGGTGGGAAGATCGTGTCGGCGGCGAGGAAGCCGGGCACCGAATGTCGGAAAACCACATCACGTCAACGTTCTCGACGGCGTCGCTGTCGCACCCGAACATAGGCGACCCCGGCGGTGGCCTGAACGCGGCCCGCGGCCTGCGGGCCGACGTCCTCTTGCGCCCCTGATCGCCGACCCGGACAACGACTCGGCGGTCGCCCGAGTCGCCTCCGCTCGCTGTACTACACGGTTCCGAAGTCGCCCGCGTTGATGCCCGCGACGAACGAGGCGAACGCGGCGGTGGTCAGGGTCAGGGCAGGCCCGTCGGGGTCCTTCGAGTCGCGGACGGGGACGACGGTGGCGAAGTCCGGACAGATCTCCACGCAGTCGCCGCCGTTGTTGCTGTAGCGCGACTTCACCCACCGAGCGCCGGTCAGATCGATGTCGTGAGTCATGCGAGCTCCTTCCGAGTAGTCAGACGCGCCCGAAGTCGCCGGCCTTGATCCCCGCGACGAACGAGGCGAACGCCTCGGCGGAGACGGTCAGGGCCGGGCCCTCGGGGTCCTTCGAGTCACGGACGGGGACGACGGTGGCAAAATCCGGGCAGACCTCCACACAGTTGCCACCGTTGCCACTGTGCAGCGACTTCACCCACCGGGCGCCGGTCAGATCGATGTCCATCTCTCAAGGTCCTTCCGAACGGCGCGAATCATGGCGAGCGAGGCCACCTTGGACAGCGACTCCACCTGGAGCTGATCGTACTCTCTCTCCAACGCCGAGATCGGGTCTCGGCTGCGCTCAAGGTGACCGCGGAGCTGCGATTCTGAGTAGCCGACCACCGTGCGATCAGGCTGTGTCATCAGAACCACGGGCAGCATGAAAGGGCGGTGCTCCGCCAGAGCGAAGGGGGCGATCTGGATGGTGATATGTGGTCGACCCGCCAGCTCTTCGAGGTGGTCGAGCTGATCGATCATCACATTACGCCCACCGATAGGACGCATGAGGCAGCTCTCATCCATGACCGCATGGATGATCGGCGGCGACTTTTGAGCCAATAGCCGCTGCTGTCGGTTGGCGAGGAACGCAACTCGTTCGTCTGCCTGGTCCTGGGTGATACTGCCGCGCTGTACGGCCGCTGCCTCAAGTGCCGCTGCATAGGCCGGGATCTGGAACAGGCCGGGGATCACGCCCAGTTCAAAGGTCCGCAGCCGTCGGCATCGGGACTCGCAGTCCGCGAACTCCGGGAAGCCCTCCAGCAGCGCAGCATGGGCGATCCTTCGCCACAGCTCGTAGAAGATGCCCGGGGTTCCCAGCGCCTCGTCCGCCTTAACAGCGAAGTTAGGCGTGGGAGGGCGCTTCCCTCGTTCGACGTACGACACCAGTGCGTTGGAGAATCCCATCCGCCTGCCGAGCTCGACCTGGGACCAGCCCTTGGCCCGCCGTAGCCTGCGAAGTTCTGCGCCGAACCGCGTGAGCGGAGATGACGTTGCGTCAACTTCCGCATCTTCCAAGATCATCAAAGCCCCTCACGCGTCGGAAGTGTCAATGTCCAAGCACTTCCGATCGTACGCGTCGATGACGATCCTGGGTAGTGGAACGACTACAGAACGGAGTCACCATGCACCCGCTCAAGGCGGTCATCGAACAGGCGCTCAGGCGAGCCACCGATGCGGTGGCGGAGTTGAGGGAGGCGCTGGCGCTGGACGGCGCCGTGCTCCCCTCCCTTTGCGTCGACTCGGTCGGCGAGATCACCGGCATCGTCCTGGTCGACCTCGGCAGGATCCGGCCCGATGTGGCGGTCCACTTGGCCGGGCTGGTCCGGGACGGGGTGAAGTACCGTGCTCAGCAGAAGGGTTGATCAGCGTCCGCGCGGGAGTGCGATGACCATCGCCACCTACCGGATCACCCAGCGCGGGGAGCGGATCGAGCTGTCGCCGCGCGAGGTGGTCGACGCCGATCGGCCGTCGCACGATCCGCTGAACTGGCCGCCCTGCCGCTGCCCGCGCCACCGGGAGTCAGCTGACCGTAAGGACGCCGACTGAATCGCCCGGCCGGGAAGTCCCGGCCGGGCGACTAGGCATGGGCCAGGCGTCAGGCCCCCGGGGTCACCGAGGCGAGGTAGGCGCCGGCGAGCTCGGGGTCGTAGAACCAGTGCTCGAAGTCGGCCGCGTTGTTGAAGCCGTTGGCGAAGCGGTGGGCCACGGGCGGGAGTTGGCCGGCGGCGCCGATCAGGTTGAGGACGTGCTCCGGCGGCGGGGCGAGCATCGCGTTGGTCCACTTGGTGACGTGCTGGGCGTCGTCCCAGTAGCGGTCGAAGGCGGACTGCATGAACTCGCGGTCGAACGGCTTGTCGCCGTGCGCCAGGATGGCGGCCAGGTAGACCGCCGCGCAGCGGGCGGCGTTGTTGGAACCCTGGCCGGTTATGGGGTCGTTGGCGACGACGACGTCGGCCACGCCCAGCACCAGGCCGCCGCTGGGCAGTTCGCCGATCGGGTTGCGGACCACGGGGGCGTAGCGGCCGGCCAAGGTGGCGCCGGCGTCGGTGAGTTCGACGCCGTTGCGGGTCCGGTCGTACTCCCAGGGGGTGAAGGTCTTCATCAGGTCCAGGGTGAGCCGCAGGTGCTCGGCCGGGTCCTTCACCTGGCCGAAGACGTCCAGCGGGCCGCCGGGGATGCCCTCCCAGAAGAGGATGTCGCACGGGCCGGAGGTGGTCAGGGCGGGGATCACGAAGAGCTCACCGGCACCGGGGACCAGGTTGCAGCGCACGGCTTGGAAGTCGTGCTCGGGCCGCGGGCCCAGGCCGTGGACGTAGGAGACCGCGAGGGCGCGCTGCGGGGCGTCGTACGGCGAACGGCTGGCGTCCCGGCCGAACATCGAGACCAGCTCGCCCTTGCCCGCCGCGACCAGCACCAGGTCGTAGGTCCGCGCCAGGTAGTCCAGGTCGGAGACGGCGACGCCGTGCACCACGACCTGGCCGCCGCGCTGGGCGAACGCCTCAAGCCATCCGGCCATCTTGAGCCGCTGGTCGACGGACTGCGCGTAGCCGTCGAGGGTCCCGACCCAGTCGATCACCCGGGAGGAGTCGGGCCCGGTCACCGAGACACCGAGGCCCTCCACTCTGGGTGCCTCGTCCTCCCAGAAGTTGATGCCGAGATCGCGCTCGTGCTGGAGGGCGGTGTCGAACATGCACTGCGTGGACATCACCCGCCCGTCCCGGACCTCGTCCGCGGTGCGGTTGGTCATCACCGTGACGTCGTAGCCGTTGGACTGGAGACCCAGCGCCAGCTGGAGTCCGGCCTGACCGGCCCCGACGATCAAAATCCTGCGCATCGCTGTCTGCCTTCTTATCTGGAGAAGAGAATTGAGGGTGTGTCAGACCATTTCGGGAGCCGGTGCGGGCTCCTCGGCCAGGGCGTGCACCACCAGGGCGGTCAGCACCTCCACCGTCGAGGAGCGCTGCCGCGCGTCGCAGAGCAGCACCGGCACGCGCTCCGGCACCGCGAGCGAGTCGCGGACGGCCTCGGCCGTGTAGACGGGAGCGTCGTCGAACTGGTTGACCGCCACCACGAACGGCAGTCCGCTGCCCTCGAAGTAGTCCAACGCGGGGAAGGAGTCGGCCAGTCGGCGGGTGTCGACCACGACGACGGCGCCGACCGCGCCGCGCACCAGGTCGTCCCACATGAACCAGAAGCGGCCCTGGCCCGGGGTGCCGAAGAGGTAGAGCACCAGGTCGGGCGCCAGGCTGATCCGGCCGAAGTCCATCGCCACGGTGGTCGAGGTCTTCGCGGGGACGGCGGAGGTGTCGTCCACCCCGAGGCTCGCCTCGGTCATCACCGCCTCGGTGGTGAGCGGCGGTATCTCGGAGACCGAGCGGACCAGCGTGGTCTTGCCGACGCCGAAGCCGCCCGCCACCACGATCTTGGTAGAGGTGGCGTTGCCCGCCACCAGCGGCACACCCGGCGGGATGACCGGTCGGGACGAGCCGGCCGAACCAACTGAGTCGGCAGTACCTGAGCCGGCACCAGCCGCCTCAGAGCTTGCGAAGTCCACCCAACACCCTCTCCAACAGATCCCGCTTCGACGCCCCCGGCACCTCGTCCCCACCGTCCAGCTCCGCCCCGTCCACCGAGTCGGCGCCGTGCACCCGGATCCGGCCCTGGTCGGCGAGGTCGCTGACCAGCACCTTCACCACCCCCAGCGGGATCCGCAGCAGCGCCGAGATCTCCGCGATGGACCGCATCTGCCCCCGGCAGACGTCGCAGATCGCGGTGAGCTCGGGCAGGCTGCGGTCCGCCGGGTCGGCCGGCCGGTTCAGCGCCGAGACCAGCGTCTCGACCAGCAGGACCCGCCCGAACCTGGTCCGTCCACGGGTGATCGCGTACGGCCGCACCCGGGACGAACGCCCCGCGCCCGGACGGACCGTGTCGCTCCGGCGGCCGCGGACGGGACTACTGCTGCCACTTGCGGTACTGGGCATGTCTCCCACCTCCTCTGGGCTCATCGGACGGCTATCGCCCGGTGGAGTTCGCTGCGCACCTGCGGCGTCAGCGCGTGACCGGCGCGCTCGACGAGCAGCGCCATCTGGTAGGCCAGGACGCCAAGTTCACAGTTGAGCGTGGCGTAGACGCCAAGGCAGGAACCGTCGCTGATGGCCATCACCACGAGGTGTCCCTCGTCAAGCGTCACCATGGTCCGGCGCACGCCGCCGTACTCGAGCACCCGGGCCACACCGGCTGCGAGGCTGGTCAACGCCGAGACGATGGCGGAGAGTTCGTCGGTCCGGACACCCGCGCGCGAGTCGGCGAGCAGCAGTCCGTCGGACGAGACCACCACGGCGTCCGCGACGCCGGCCACGGTGCCGAGGAACTCGTCCAGGAGCCAGCGGAAGTTCTTCGCGGCCTGGCTCACCGGCTGTACGGAGTCGAAGTCGGTCATCGGTCCTCTCCTTCGCCGGGCGCGGGGCGCTGGTCCTCGGCTGTGCTGATCTCGGAGGCTTCGGAGGCCGCAACGGCGCTCTCGGCTGCAGCGCTCTCCGCGGCGGCCTGGCGCAGGCCGCTCTGGAAGCCGCCGAGTCTGCGTCGCAGCTCCTCGGGCGAGATCCCCGATCTCGGCGCCGCGGTCGGCTGCTCGGCGGGCGACGGCTGGGCGTGCCGTGGTCCGCTCGCCACCGGTGCGGGCGCCGCCTCGGGCTCCGCCGCGAACCGCCGCAACCCGGAGGCCGGCGTCTCGCCGGTGCCCGGCAGCCCATTGCCGCGCGGCAACCGCCGGGGCAGCCCGAGGGGGGTGACGGAGTCACTCTCCGCCTGATCGGGAGCGGGAGCGGCAGCAGGAGCAGGAGCAGGAGCAGGCGAGTCAACCACTGGTTCGGGCGCAGCCGGCTTGCGCCGCGGCAGCGCCGGCAGCTCCGCACCCGCACCCGCCACCACCACCACCGCCGGCAGCGGCGCGAGCGGCACCGGCTGCGCGGCCGCAGCCGCGGCCTCCACCGCCCGCGCCTGCGCCGCCGCCGACGTCACCGTGCGCTCGGCCCGCCGCTGGTCGTCCAGGTCCGCGGTGCTGACGGCGTCCGGTTGCAGCGCCTCGCGCGGCAGCACCACCATCGCGGTGACGCCGCCGCCCTGCGCGTTCTCCCGCAGCTGGACCCGGATGTCGTGCCGCCGGGCGAGCCGGGCCACCACGAACAGGCCCATGCTGCGCCCGGTCAGCGCCCCCGCGAGCAGCGCGTCGCGCCGCTCGGCGCCGGCCTCGGAGGGTTCCGCCAGCTGGTCGTTGAGCGCCCGCAGTCGCTCGGCGGGCAGGCCGATGCCGCGGTCGACGACCGAGATCATCACCTCGCCGTTGTCCAGCAGCCAGCCGCCGACCTCGACCTGGTCCTGCGGGGGCGAGAACGCCGTGGCGTTCTCCAGCAGTTCGGCGAGCAGGTGGCTGGTGTCGTCGGCAACCGCGCCGGTCAGCCGGACGGCGGCCAGGAAGCCGAGCTTGACCCGCTCGTAGCGCTCGATCTCGGAGACGGCTGCCCGGACCATGTCCAGCAGCGTGACGGTCTTGCGGCTGCGGTGGCTGTTCTCCATCCCGGCCAGCAGCAGCATGTTCTCGCTGTTGCGCCGCATCCGGGTGGCCAGGTGATCGAGCCGGAAGAGGCTCTCCAGCTGGGCGGCGTCGGCCTCGCGGCCCTCCAGTGCCTCGATCAGCACCAGTTGGCGCTCGACCAGGGTGAGTGTGCGCATCGCCAGGTTCACGAAGGTGGCGTCGACGCTGCCCTGGAGTTCGTCGCGCTCCTTGACCAGTTCGTCGCGCTCCCGCAGGAGTTCGTCCCGCTCCCAGCGCAGCTGCTCTCCCCCGCGCTGCAACTCCTCCACCCGGCTCGCCGTTTCGGCCTGGACGGCCATGGCGTCGTTCCACTGCCTGGCGAACTCGTCCTGGCGGCGCAGGAGTTCGTCGCGTCCCTGGACCAGCTGGCCGCGTTCGGCGAAGTGCCCGCGCAGCTCGGCGATGAACTTCTCGCGCTCGGCGACCAGGACGGCGCGCTCCTCCAGCAGGGCCCCGAGGTTCTGCGCGGCCTGGTCACGCGCTCGCTCCAGGGGTCGCGCGGTGACCCGTCGGACCACCACGGCGGTGCCACCCAGCAGGACGACGGCTGCGGCGGAGCCCGCGGTCCACAGGGCGGGGCCGCTGCCACTGCCACCCGTCAGGCCGCAGCCGGAGAGCGCGGTCACGGCCGGGAGCGCCAGCAGCGGGGCGGCCAGCCGGCGCGGGAGCCGTCTGACGGAGCGACGGCGCAGCAGCCGCCCGGCGGCCGTGCTGCCGACGGGTTCGGGGTCGCGCTCGCGCGTCTCACCCGACAGCCGGGCTGCGCGGCGGCGCCCCGTAATCCTGTTACGCAACGGTGCTCTCAATCTCGTCAGGCCTCAAGTGTCCAGACCATGACTGGCCCTGACATCACTCTCAGTAAGACGGCCGCACCCCGTTCCGCCGCTTATACCCGCAAGAGTGAATCGTAGAACAAGGTCGAGTAACAAGATCAACTCTTTCGCCGATCTTGGCGAATTCTTCACGCCGCATCCCCGATACCCGATGTTTTCGCAGGTCACGGATCTATCTCCGACGACGTTGAAGTCACCCCACCACAGCCCGGTGTGACGCATATCTCACCACTCCCCGCCGCTGTCGCACCCGGCGCTCAACTGAGCACCCGCCAGGCCGCCTTCCGGGCCGACGACCCTCCCGAAGCGGCGGTTCGGGTGCCGCTGCGAACGGAATTCCCACCACCATGAATCCTCGCCGGGCGCAATTCCGGTTCGCCCCCGTCCCGTTATCCGGACATGCGTGAACACCCGTCCACCGGCCCCTGTTCGGGCGGTGGACGGGCGCCGGGAAGCGTGCGGTCGCAAACGGAGGCGGCAAACGAAATCCGCGGCATGCGGCCGAACAGCGGTTAGTGGCAGGGTTGCTGACGGTCCAACGTCAGATAGCCGTGGTCCGCGGCGAGCCGGTGGTCGTAGCAGCCGCCGTCCGCCGTCCGCCCGACGTAGTGCTCGGAGGCGCTGCCGTCGGCCTGCACGAGGGTGCCCGACTGCCGCTCCAAGACGCCCTGCGCCGTCAACTCGTCGTCCGTGGAGACGAAGGGGTGCTGATGCCACCCGCCGCCCAGCGTCTGGTCCGTCAGGTGCCGGGCCACGGTGACCTGGCCCATGGCCAGGTAGCTGTCGGCGTCGGCGCCCGGCGTGTAGGTGCTGGTGACGTCGATCGGGTACGACCAGGTGCTGCGCTCCACCTGCGGCACCCCGAACCCGCGACCGCGGTCGGTGCTGGTCACCGTCCAGCCGCTGTCGCGCTGCGAACTGATCTGCTGCTGGCCCTGGTCGGCGATGGTGTCGCTGTTGCGGTACTCGCCGTGGTGGTCGATCCGGGTGCTGACCCGGCCGTGCGAGGTGTCCACGTAGCCGGCCACCGTCCAGTCGCGGTCAGCGGTGGCGGTGATCAGGTCGCTGCCGTCCGCCGTGGTGCTCTGCGTGGTGGCGACCTGGGCGGCGGCCGTGACGGTGTCGGTCGTGACCGCGCCGGTGGTCTGCGCGCGCAGCGGGTCGGTGGTCAGGAAGAGGCTGCCGTCGAGCGTCCAGCCGTCGCTGATCCCGGCGGGCGGGACGAGCGTGACGGTGTGCGGCTTCCCGTCCGTCAGCGTGCCGGCGAACGGCGTCAGGTCGACGTCGTACGGCAGCGTGCGGAACGCGTCGATGCTCGGGATCGGCCGCCACATCAGCGGGCTGATCCCACCGGTGTAGATCGCGGGGAACGGCTGCACCGTCCCGGCGATCCGGCCGTCCACCAGCACCTGGACCTCGCGGTAGGTGCCGCCGCCGCACAGGCCGTAGCCGGGGTGCGCGGCGGCGTAGGCGTCCGGCACGTTGGAGTACCAGAACTCCTCGCAGCCGCCGCCCCGCGCGTACACCTGGAGGCGGGCGGCGGTGAGGTTGCGCGGGAAGGTGAGGGTGGAGGTGGCGGTCTGGCCGTTGGTCAGCGTCCACCAGCCGGGCGCGGTGGTCGACTGCGAGACCGGGAGCACCTGGTCGGCGGTGGCAGCCGGCGGGTTGGCGCGATCGGCCTGGTAGTACGTGACCGTCATGGTCATGTGATACGTGCCGGTATAGGTGGAATTGACGATGTTTCCGAGGTCGACCACCAGCGGCTGCGGGGTGCGCAGCAGCGGGATGAAGCTGCTGAGGTCCTGGTCGACGTGCCAGCTGATACCGGCCGGGTCGGGCTCCGGGGTGCTGGTGCGGAACACCTCGGCGCCGCCGATCCAGACGCCGGCGAGCCGGTCGTACTGGCGGCCCGCGACGCTGCCGGACCAGTCCAGGACCACCTTCGACCAGGGTCCGGGGCAGTTCGCGGGCGGCGCGAGGGTGCCCGTGAAGGGCTGGCCGTAGCTGTTCGCGAAGTCGTGCTGCATCGCGGTGACGGTGCAGTGCGGGGTATCCGGACGGCTGACCGGGGGCAGCGCGGTGGCGGGGTCGGCGTAGTTGGTCTCGACCTTGCCGGCGGCGCCGGCGGCGGGCGCGGAGACGGCGGGTGCGGAGACGGCGGGTGCGGTGTCCGGCGCGGCGGCCGAGGCCGAGGCGACCGGCAGGCAGAGCGCCGCGGCGACCGCCAGCACCACGGCGGGGACGGCGAGTGCGCGCGAGCGGCGGTGCGGGGATGTCTTCATCGGGCCTTCCTCCGGCGGCGGCCTCGCACGGTGCCGCGCAGCGCTGTGCTCTGCTGCGCTGCACTGTGCTCCGCGGCCATGACGACATTGATGCGCTTGGCATGTACTCACGCTGCAGCGATCACTGTCAAGGCTCCCGACCGCCTTTCCGGCCACCGGCCCGCCCTGCTGACACCCCGTCCGCCAGTCACGGCACGGCAGGGCCGCCGTACCCGACGCCGTAGCTCGGGTGCGGCGGCCCTGCCGTGACTAGCGGACGCAGCGGACGGCGTTCACCGCGCGTCGTGGTGCAGCTGGGCGGCGAGCGTCCGGCACCAGCGCGCGAGTTCCTCGCGGCCCTGTGGCCGCCCCGCCGACTGCCCCGCGCAGAGCGCGTCGACCTGCGCGTCGCTGAGCCGGTTGGCGCCCTGCACGGCCAGCAGGTGGCCGAGTTCGTCCAGCACCTCCGCGAGCCGGATGGCGTCGGTGTGCTCGACGGTGCTGACGGCCTCGGTGTGGCCGATCGTGACGGATCCAGGCATCGCGGTCTCCTTTTCTCGCCCCTTTCCCCACCGTACGACCGCGACGGGGGGCCCGCATCGGGGGCCGAGGGGGCCGAAAGGGCAGAATCGTCGGCGTGCTCCCCTTCTTCGTCTACGGCACGCTCCGCCCCGGCCTGCTCAACCACGCGCGCTACCTGGCCGGCCGATGCGAGACGGCCCGCCCGGCCGTCCTGGAGGGCGCCGCGCTGCACGAGGGCCCGGGCTACCCGTACGCCGTCCTCGCCCCCGGGCAGCGCGTCCACGGCGACCTGCTCACCGTGAGGCCCGCCGACTACCCGCAGGTGCTGGCGGAGCTGGACCTCCTGGAGGAGTGCCGCCCGGACGGCACCGGCCTGTACGTCCGGGTCCGCCTGCCGGTCACCGTCGCGCCCGGGGCGGAGCGGGTCGACGCCTGGGTCTACCTGGCCGGCCCCGCGGAGTCCGCCCGGCTGCGCGCCGCGCCCGCGCCGATACCGTCCGGCGACTGGCTGGACCGGGGTTGAGCGCAGCGTTCCGCAGAAAGCACCGGATCAGCCGGTGACCGGCAGCGCGTGCAGATACGCGTCGCGCCCGGCGAAGATCCGCCGGCCGTCCGTGCTGACCGTCCAGACGTCCACGCCGGGGCTGCTGTCCCGGAACGTCCAGCGCACGGCGCCCGTCGCGGCGTCCAGGGCCACCACGCCGCCGTCCGCGGTGCCGGGGACCACCAGGGTGCCGGCCACCAGCAGCGGCCGGTTGCGCGTGTCCAGGCGGAACGGCAGGGTGGCCGACCAGATCTGGCGCCCGCTGTCGGCGGCGTGCGCGGTCACCAGGCCGTCGTCGGTGAACAGGTAGACCGACCCGGCGGCGGCCAGCGGTTGCAGGTAGTGCCAGGACTGATCGGCACGGGGTGCGACCTGCCAGCTCACCGTGCCGTCCGCCAGGCTCAGCGCCTGGACGCCCGTGGTGTCCAGCCCCAGGTAGACGTGCTGCTCGTCGGCGGTCTGCCAGCCGAGGTAGCCGCCCGTCGCAGCCGACCAGAGCCGGCGGCCGTCGGCGGTGTTCAGAACGGTCAGCCCCTTCTGGGTGTCCCCGCAGAGCAGCCGACCGCCGGGGGCGGTCGCGGCGCCGAGCAGCCAGGCGTCCGGCGCGCCGGGCAGGGACCAGCGGACCTGGCGGCTCGGCACGTCGACGGCGACCAGGGCGGAGCCGCTCAGACCGTTCCCGGGCTGCTCGTTGGTGCAGTAGAGCACCGTGCCGTCGCAGGCCAGCGGCTGCGCGTCGACGGGTTTGCCCGGCGTCTGCGCGGGTGGTGCGTAGCTCCAGCCGGTCTGGCCGGTGGCCAGGTCCCAGCGGTCGATCCGGCCGCTCGGAACGGCGCTGACGCCGCTGCCCCGGAACATCTGCTCGGCGCCGACCACCAGCATGGCGCCCGGCGCCAGGTCCAGGTGGTAGCGGCTGCGGCCGGTGGCCGGATCCAGGCCCGTCAGGCCGGAGTCGGAGAGGAAGACCGGGAGGGTCGGCGGCCGGTCGAAACGGGCCAGCGCGTACGAGCCGGTGCCGTGGTACGTCCAGAGCGGGGCGCGACCGCTGAGGCTGGGCGGCGCGGGCTGCGGCGCCGCAGTCGGCGGGCGATGGCGCGGACGGCTCAGCGCCCAGGCGGAGCCGCCGGCCAGCACCGCCCCCGCGCCGAGCAGCAGCTGCCGCCGGGTGGGGCGGCGCCCGTCTCCGAGCCCTGCCGCCGTCGCGGGGTCGGACAGCTCCTCCAGCCCCCCGACGAACCCCGTACCGTGCTCATCGTTCCCCATCGGACGCACCGTTCCTCCCCGAACCACCGACGTCTCCCCGGCGTCTCCACGACCCTAGCCGACGCCCGCGCGCGCCTTCCGTGCTGCGCGTCGCGGTGCGCCCGCGACAGCCGGGGTGTAGTCAGGAGAGGTGCCCGCGCGGCAACGATCCGACAGAAGCCACCAGCCCCGCCGACCGGCCGGGGCCCTGGTGCTGCTGCCGCTTGTGCTGATCGTGCTGATCACGATCGCCGACATCCTGTCCCCGCCGTCCATCCACCTCGGCCCGCTGCTGGTGGTGGCCCCCGCGATCACCGCCGCCTTCGCCGGCACCCGGCTCACCGCGCTGATCAGCGTGCTCGCGGTGGCGGCGCTGACGGTGATCGGGGTGCTGCGCGACGGGCTGACCACCGCCAACCATCTGACCCAGATCGCCGCGCTGATCGTCGTCTCGGCTCTGGTGGTGGTCTTCTGCGCGGTGCGCGGACGGCACGCCCGCGAGCTGGTCCAGGTGCGCTCGGTCTCGGAGGCGGCGCAGCGCGTCCTGCTGCGGCCGCTGCCCGCGCGGATCGCCGGGCTGCGGATCGCCTCCGTCTACCTGGCCGCCGAGGCCGAGGCGCTGATCGGCGGCGACCTGTACGCGGCCACCCGCACCGCCACCGGCACCCGGCTGCTGGTCGGCGACGTGCGCGGCAAGGGTCTGCCCTCGCTCAGCGACGCGGCGCTGCTGCTCGGCGCGTTCCGGGCCGCCGCGCACCTGCAGACCGGCCTGCCGGAGCTGGCCGCCCACCTGGACGCCAGCGTCAGCTGGGACAGCGCGGAGACCGAGTCGTTCATCACCGCGGTGCTGCTGGACATCCCGGACCACGGCGGCGAGATCCGGGTGGTCAACTGCGGCCACCCCTCGCCGCTGCTGCTGCGCGCGGGCCGGGTGCAGGCGCTGGACCCGAGCCGGCCCTCGCCGCCGCTGGGCCTGGGCGCCCTGGCGGACGTCACGTACCGGCCCGACGCGTTCTGCTTCGAGCCCGGCGACCGGCTGCTGATCTACACCGACGGCGTGATCGAGGCCCGCGACGGCCACCGCACCTTCTACCCGCTGGTCGAGCGGATCGCCGCCTGGGGCGGCGAGCACCCCGCGGAGCTTCTGGAGCACCTGCGCGCGGACCTGCTGGACCACGCCGGCGGCCACCTCGGCGACGACGCCGCGATGGTCGCCGTCGAACGCCTGCCGGACGCGTAGAGGCGCTCACGAACCACCCGGTGTGTAGGCGGGCGTCGCCGGGTCGGCCGGGGTGGCGGTGCCGGAGACGGGCGAGCCGATCTCCCCCGGCTGGGGCGGCGCGGACGCCCCCGGAGCCGGCGGCGGCGCCACCGGGAACTGCGTCGCGGGCGCCCGCAGCACGCCGTGCAGGGTCAGAAGTACGGTGCCGACACTGGCGGTTGTGCAAGCCAACCAGATCAGCGGGTAGCGCCAGACCGGTTTCATGAGGCCATCCTGACGCATCGGCTACGGTGTGCCTCATGGCGTCCGTCCTCGTCGTCGAAGACGATCCGATCATCCGCACGTCGCTGATCCAGACCCTGACCACGTGCGGCCACCTCGTGCGCAGCTCGCCGGACGGTTTCGGCGCGCTGCGCGAGATCACCCAGTCCCCACCGGACGCGGTGGTGCTGGACCTTGGCCTGCCCGACATCGACGGCGCCGACGCGCTGCGGATGATTCGCGGCCTGTCCAGAGTTCCGGTGCTGGTCGCGACCGCCCGGGACGACGACCTGGAGATCATCAGGCTGCTCAACGCGGGCGCCGACGACTACCTGGTCAAGCCGTTCTCCGGCGGACAGCTGGCGGCGCGGCTGGAGGCAGTGCTGCGCCGGTGCCTGCCGGCGGCGGCCGGGGCGCCGCAGTCCGGCGCCGGGAGCCTGCCGGGCGGTGGCGGCGACCCGTACAAGCCGGAGCGCGCGCCGATGGTGATCGGGGAGTTGCGGATCGACCCGCTGGCCCGGGTGGTGCAGCTGGCCGGGCAGGATGTGCAGCTCACCCGGCGGGAGTTCGACCTGCTGGCCTTCCTCGCCGAGCACGCCGGGCGGGTGGTCTCCCGGCAGCGGATCCTCAGCGAGGTGTGGCGCCGGTCGTACCTGGACGAACAGACGGTCGACGTCCACCTGTCCTGCCTGCGGCGCAAGTTGGGCGAGTGCGCGGCGCAGCCGCGGTTCCTGCACACCGTGCGGGGTGTCGGCGTCAAGCTCGTGTGCCCTCCGTGAGAGCTCTGCTGGCCGGGGTCGTTCTGGCGGTGACCTCCACGGCGGTGCTCGCCTTCCTGATCCCGCTCGCCCTGCTGACGCAGACCCAGCTGCGCGGCCAGGCCATCGCCCGGGCCGAGCAGCGGGCCGCCGCGCTGGCACCCGTGCTGGCCGTCTCGGGCCCCTCGGCCGAGCCCGACGCGCCGGACGACCCCGAGCACACCACCATCGCGGTGGCCGAACGGGCCAAAGCCTGTGTCCACCTCCCCGACGGGAGCGTGGTCGGCCTGAGCCACGCCCCCGCCGCCCGGCTGCGCGGCGCCGTCCGCGGCGGCGAGGCGGTCGGGTACGACGTGCCCGGCGGCTGGGACTACCTGCAACCGGTGGTACTGGCCGACGCGCGGGTCGCGGTCGTCGAGGAGTTCGTCCCGGCCGCCGAGCTCTCCAAGGGCCTGACCGCCGCCTGGACGGAGCTGGCCGCGCTGGGCACCGCCCTGGTGCTCGGGTCGGTGCTGGTGGCCGACCGGTTGGGGGCCAGGATCGGGCGGGCCCTGCGCCGCGTCTCCGCGGCCTCGGACGCACTGGGCGCCGGCGATCTCGACATCAGGGTGGACCCGGCCGGCCCCCGGGAGCTGCGCGCGACGGGCCTGGCCTTCAACGCGATGGCCGACCGGATCAGCACCCTGCTCGCCACCGAGCGCGAGCTGATCGCCGACATGTCGCACCGGCTCCGGACGCCGCTGACCGCGCTGTACCTGGCCAGCGAGCAGGTCGGGCCGGTCCCGGGGGCGGAGCGGGTGTCCGCCGCGATCCACCAGATGGAGTCCGAGCTGGACTCCGTCATCCGCGCCGCCCGCGCCCCGCTGCCCGCCAACCGGCCCGGCGGGGACGGCGGTTCGGCCGCGCGTACGGCCCCGGCCGCACGGACCGCCGGGCGACGGGCCGGGGCGGGCTGCGAGGTGGCCGAGGTCGCGCGCCACCGGGTCGGCTTCTGGGAGGTGCTCGCCACCCAGCAGCAGCGCAGCTGCACCTTCGCCGCGACCGACGAGCCGACGCCCGTCGCATTGCCGGAGGACGACCTCGCGGTGGTCGTCGACGCGCTGGTCGGCAACGTCTTCCGGCACACCGGGCGCGGGGTGCCGTTCGAGGTGAGCGTCCAGCGGACGGCGCAGAGCGTCGTGCTGGTGGTCGAGGACGGCGGCGCGGGCATCGCGGACCCGGACAGCGTGCTGGCGCGCGGCGTCAGCGTGGGCGGGTCCACCGGACTCGGTCTTGACATCGCCCGGCGCACGGCCGCCTCGACCCGAGGTTCGCTGCGGGTCACACCCAGCGCGCTGGGCGGCGCCCGGGTGGAGGTGGAACTCGGCCTGGTCGTCGGGCCCCGCCGCCCGCTGCACGCGGCCTGGACCGAGCAGCGGCGCCGCCGCCGGGCCCGCCGCTAGCTGACGATGTGTCAGCACACTGCCCGAAGGGGCACCTCAGCGGAACCTTAGGGCTTCGTTAGGTACGCCCTCCGGCCGCATATCCGGCCGAGAACTGCTCATACGATCGGCCATGCCGGCCCCGGACCGCTGAGGGCCGGCGTGTGCTCGATCGGTGGCCGGCAGCCGACCGCCCCGCCGCGAGCAGACACGAGGCAAGGGATCCACGACCATGACTGCTGATGCGGCGTCTCGACTCACCTCCGCGCCGACACCCCAGGCGCCGACACGCCAGCCGACAGCGCCCATCCCGGGCTCCGCCCTGGACGCCTGGACCAGACACCTGACGTACGACTACGGGATCCACCACCTGGCACGGCTCACCGCGCTGATCGCCTACGTCCTGCTGGTCTGCGCGCTGGTGCTCGGCACCGTCCTGCGGATGCGGTACTTCCAGCGCATCGTCAACCGCCCCACCGTCTACGGCGCCCACATGACCATCGCCCTCTCCGCGCTGATCTTCGGCGCGATCCACGGTGTGACGTTCCTCTACCAGCCGGTCTGGAACATCGGCTCCGCCGAGCTGATCGTCCCGTTCGCTGGAGG
The DNA here is from genome assembly GCF_029893355.1 of Kitasatospora sp. MAA4. Lineage (GTDB taxonomy): Bacteria > Actinomycetota > Actinomycetes > Streptomycetales > Streptomycetaceae > Kitasatospora. Next base: position 20,396 of record NZ_JARZAI010000045.1, on the reverse strand, counting down.
GGAGCAGCGCGTCCCGGTCGGATTCGGCGTCCTGGGACTGGAGTTGGCGATCGCCGTCGGGTGCTCGGTCTGGCTGCAACGACGGCTGGGCTATCGGCGCTGGCTGAGATTCCACCAACTCGGCTACCTGGCCTTCGCGCTGATCTGGCTGCACATCTTCACCGTCCATCCCGAGCCGCGGCATTTCGACCCGGTCGCCGTGGGGGTCGCCGCGGGTGCGGGCGCCTGCCTGTTCGCCTTCGTGATCCGCGTCCTGCCCTCCAGGTCCAGGCTCCTCAACTACCCTGGAAGCCAGCCGAGGTGAGCCAGTGACCACCCAACTCGCGGCCGGTCGTCCCGGCCCTGCGCGTCCGGTCCCGGCCGGGCCCACCCCGGTCCGTCCTGTCCCCGTCCGCCCCGGACCCGCCCGGCGCTCCGGTCGCCTGGAGAGTCGCAGCCGCCGGAGGCGCCGATGAGCCGCCGAGGCACCCGCGCGCGCCGGCGCCGCAGCGCGCCCGCGCCGTACGGCGGGTCGGTGCGCCGACTACTCGCCCTGCCCGCACTTCTCCAGATCCGCTGGCTCTGCATCGTCGCCGTGATGGCCGCCGCAGCGGCCGCGTACGCGGCGGTGCTGCTGACCGCACCGCCGATGCCCCCCAGCCGGGCACCCGTTCAGATCACCCGTTGACGGAGGTTCCCATGCCGTTCTCCCGCCCCCGCGGTCGACGCAGCTCCCGCCAGCGGCAGCGCCGGATCACCGTCCTGAGCCTGGCGGGTGGCGGCGTGCTCGCCGCCACCTCGGCACTGCTCAGCCTCTCCTTCGCCGCCACCACCCCTGCCCCCGCCGTGGCCGACCCCTCACCACCGAGTACCTGACCACCGCCCGCGGCGCCACCGCCCAGAAGACCGCCGCCAACTCCGCTCGACTGCAAGCAACTTCCCTGCTCAACGGCAGCGACAACCTGCTGCTGACCCGGTTCGTCGACCCCGCCCTCGGCTGCACCCCGTGGACCGCCCCCGACCTCGCCGACCCGGGCGCCCGGGTGACGTCACTGGCCCTCGACGAGCTCCAGGCGGCGAAGTTCCAGACCACCCCGGTCGCCCTCGTCCCCCTCAACGACCCGATGGTCCTCAACAACACCCGCCAGAGCACCGCCAAGACCAACCTCTACCGCGCCGGCGTGGACCAGCCCCGGCTCAGCGGCGCCGCCAACGGCTCCCCCACCGCCTACTGCACCAACCTCGCCACCCTGGGCGCCCGCCGCCTCACCCTCGACCAGCCCTTCACCGCCGCCGCCCCCTCCCCCACCGCCGGCCAGACCCTCCTCACCTTCCTCTCCCAGCGCCTGGCCGCCTCCCTCACCAACCTCGCCTGCCGTCCCACCCCCTAGCCGACTTTACTTATCCATTGCCTGCACTTGGTGCAAACTTGGCCATCTGCCCAACTGATCGTATGCTTGCGATCTCAGCGGCCGTCGGGGGGTCCGGCGCCGAAACAGGTTGGGGGAAACCGCATATGGCGGACGAGAAGGTCCTTGCCGCGCAGAAGTGGGTCAACGCCACCTACGCGAGCGTGCCGGGATACACCAAGTGCCCGGAGGACGGCCGTACCGGCTGGTCGACGATGTTCTCGCTCACCATGGGGCTCCAGGCCGAACTGGGTATCAGCCCCGTGGTGGCGAGCTTCGGACCGGGCACGCTGGCCAAGTTGGCCGCGCGCGGCGACATCGGCTCGAACGAGCCGAACGCGAACATCCGCAGGATCATTCAGCACGGACTCTTCTGCAAGGGCTACTGGGGCGGCGACGGCAAGGGAACGTACGACGCCCTCACCGGGCAGTCGGTCGCCAAGCTGAAGATCGACGCCGGCCTCGACGGCACCAACGCGATGATGCAGCCCAAGCTCTTCAAGGCACTGCTCACCATGGACGCCTACGTCATGCTCGCGGGCGGGTCGGACAAGGTGCGCGAGATCCAGCGCTGGCTCAACGGCCGCTACGTCAACCGGTCCACCTTCTTCGTCGGGCCCTGCGACGGCCACTATTCCCGCGACGTCCAGAAGGCGCTGATGCGGGCCATCCAGTACGAGGCGGGCATACCCGACGACCAGGTCACCGGCACCTTCGGGCCCGCCACCCAGGCCGCCCTGAAGACCCGCACGGTCAAGCAGGGCGACTCCGGCATCTTCGTCCAACTCATCTCCGCCGCATGCGTCTTCAACGAGCCGGTGACACTGCCGACCGGCTCCTTCGTCACCTCGTTCAAGAGCAGCTTCGACAGTAAGCTGCGGGAGTTCGTCGAGGCGTTCCAGGCGTTCTCCGTCCTGGGCGTCAACGGGACCGGCGACTACGGGACTTGGACCCAGCTGCTGCTGTCCACCGGGGACCCGGACCGCGCGGTCCAGGCCTGCGACACCCGCTTCACCATCACCGCGTCCCGTGCCAAGTCCCTCCACGACGCCGGATACCGCTACGTCGGCCGCTACCTGTACGACCCGCCGGGCAGCACCCTCGACAAGGCGATCAAGCCGGGCGAACTCCAGGACATCTTCCAGGCGGGCCTGCGGGTCTTCCCCATCTACCAGGACAACGCCCGCAAGTTGGCGGACTTCACCTACACCCAGGGCTTCCAACACGCGCTCAAGGCCCACGAACTCGCCTCGGGCCACGGCTTCAACCGCGGCACGGTCATCTACTTCGCGGTGGACTACGACGCCACCGATCCGGAGATCGCCTCGAACATCGTCCCGTACTTCAACGGGGTCTACGCCGGCCTCGCCAACCGGGGCAGGACGTACGTCCACGGCGTGTACGGCTCGCGCAACGTCTGCGCAACCGTCACCAAGGAGACCTACGCCCGCTACTCCTTCGTCTCGGGCATGTCCTGGGGGTTCTCCGGGAACCTCGGGTTCCCACTGCCGCCGAACTGGGCGTTCAACCAGATCAAGGAGTTCAAGTACGCCGCCGGTGCCGACACCTTCGACCTGGACAACGACGCCCACCGCCCGGGCTCGGACGAGGGCCAAAGCAGCGTCAACCAACTGGTCGACCCCGCAGGTGACTTCATCGCCTACATCCAGCAGCTGTACGGCCTGGCGGTGCAGTACGCCAAGGGCGACCCCAACCGGCTGGTGATGGAGTACGTCCGGCACCTCGGCTACGCCGACTTCACCTGGTGGGCGCTGATCGGCGATCCGGACCAGGGCTTCATCACGTACGCCGACGACCACGGTATGCGCGTGTGGAAGGAGTTCGAGGACCCGTACACCGGCTTCGACCTGGACGCCCAGCACCTGATGGCCACCGCGAACGGCCACTACGTCAAGCCGCAGTCCTCGGATCTGCGGACCACCGGCGCGGGCGATGTCGGCGGCTGGGGCGGCGACCTCATCACCCTCTACGGTGAGTGGCGCCGCGACAGCGACAGCTACTCGTCCGGATATACGTACTGCATGGACAAGTTCGCCAAGATCGGGGTGAGTTCCACCTTCAGCTACGACGATCTGCTGGAGGACGCGGACGGCTACCTGATCGCCGAGCGCTGCCGGAGCACGGACATCGCCACCGCAGTACGCGAGCACTACAGCGGCCCGGGCGGCCTGACCCGCTTCCGCGACTACTACGCCCGGCGCTTCGGCAACACGGCCGGCGCCGCTGCCGACATCGCGCGCAGCATGCTGACGACGCAGGTCGATCCGGTCATCGCCGCGGGGCGCCAGCTCCTCATCGACAAGATCGCCGGTCCGCTCACCCTGATGCCCAGCAACCTCCCGGAGGCCAAACTCACCGAGTTCTGCAAGGGATTCGGCGATTCGCTGCAGAGCCGGGTCGGCCTGGAGAACGCCCAGCGCTCGGCGTTGGCGGCCGCGCAGCAGCGCAGTCCGGCGGCCTCGTGACAGCCAGGGCCGGCGCGGGGTCGCGGTCGCGGTCGCAGTCGCGGTGGTGGCTGACGGGCGCGGTGCTGAGCCTGGCGGCCTCGGCCGTCCTGTTCGGCTACGGCGCGCTGTCCGGGTTCACCCGGGCGGGCAAGCTCTGCGCCCTGGCGGCCGGCCGCAGCCCGAGCGACCTTCCGGACGGCACCGTGGAGCAGACCCTCCTGCCGCTCTCGCACGTCTGCCGGTGGCGCGACGGGACGTCGGTGGACCTGGTCCCCGGCTGGCTGAACCCGCTGCTCGCCCTCTGTCTCGCGGCTGCGATCGGCTGCGTCGTCCTGGCCGTTCGGTCGGCCCGTACCCCATCCGAGGAACCCTCATGAGCTCACAGCCCAGCCGCCGCCGCGTCCTCACGGTCGGTCTCGGCCTCGCCGGGGGCGTGGGCCTGTGGTCCGCCGCCGTCACCGCGGCCGGTGCCGCGACCACCTTGACCGGCTGGGCCGGCGACACCAGCGCCAACGGCTGGCCGGTCATCGCCCAGGCGGCAGCGCGACCGGTCGAGGGCGCGGGCGCGGTGTCGGTCGCCGTCCTCGACGGCGACGCGGCCACCGTGCTGCTGCACGTGGCCCGCCGCTTCCACTACGACGTCCAACCCCTCGCCCCGGACGAGATCACCGGCCACCGCACCGACCGCGCGCTCGCCGTCCCGTACGAGAGCAACTACCTGTCCGGCACCGCGATCGCCGTCCACCCCCTGCTCTACCCGGTGCACGCCTCCGGCGGCTTCTTCCCTCCCGAGCTCACCGTGATCCGCGACATCCTCGCCGACCTGGAGGGAGTCGTGAGGTGGGGCGGCGACGAGAGCGTGCCCAAGGAGTCGCACTTCCAGCTCGACGTGCCGCCGGGCGACCCCGGGCTCAAGCGGGTCGCTGCCAAGGTCCGCCAGTGGAACTCCCAGCCCGGCGAGGGCGCCGGAGCCATCGACCCGCTCGCTCCGGGCCGTCTGCAAGCCGCCCGCTCACTGGCTCAGCGCCAGCGCTGACTCAGCTGCGGCGACGGTACGCGCCGGGCGGCGTCCCGTGCGTGCGCTTGAACGCGTTGGCGAACGCGAACTCGGAGGCATAGCCCACCTGCCCGGCGATGGTCCGCAGCGGTGCGTCCGAGGTCCGCAGCAGGCGCGCTGCCGTGGTCATCCGCCACCAGGTCAGGTAGCCGAGCGGCGGTCGGCCGATCAGCATCGCGAACCGCCTGGCGAACGGTGCCCGCGACAGCCCCGCCTCCGCGGCGAGTCCCGCCACGGTCCACGGCGCCGCCGGGTCGCGGTGGATGGCGTGCAGGGCGGCGGTGACCGGTGGATCGTTGAGCGCCGCGGCCCACCCGGTGGCGTCGCCCCGGGCGGGCTGTTCGTCGAGCCAGCTCCGCAGGATGTACAGCAGCAGTGTGTCCAGGAGCGCCGGGACGACCCCGTCCGTACCCAGACGCGGGTACTCCACTTCGGCGGCCAGCAGATCCACGGCAGCGCGCAACCGGGGATCGCGAGGGGCGTCGGCCGGCAGGTGGATCAGGTCCGGCAGGGTCAGCAGCAGCGGGTGCGTCCGGGACGGGTCCAGCTGGTACGCCCCGCAGAGCACCACGGTGACCGGACCGCCGGCCGCGCTCCGGTCCACGCTGTCCGACGCATGGGACCCGGGCCCCTCGGACACCCCGCAGGCGGGGGCCGTCACCGGGGTCTCCGGGCTGTCGGCCAGTGTGTGCCCAGTGCCGTGGGGCAGGAACACCACGTCGCCCACGCCCAGTTGGACGGGCTCCGCGTCCGGCGGCAGCAGCCAGCAGGAGCCCTGGAGAACCACCTGGAAGCCCGCCGACCCCGGCACGGAGGCGAACTCCTGCCCCCACGGGGCATGCCACCGCACGTGCGCCGACCGGGGCCGGCCGGTCCGCGTCACCGCCAGCACATCGCTGAGTACGTCCACCCGCCGAGCGTACGCATGGGGGACGTGGGAGACGTACGCGTATGAACTGGGCACTCTGGCACATGGATCGTCTCCGTGCGCGCTCGTAGATTCGCGGCATGACGATGATGAAGAGCGCACGCATCCACGCATACGGCGATGCATCCGTGATCCGCTACGAGAACGTTCCGCGCCCGCGACCCGCCCACGGCGAGGTGCTCGTCCGTGTCGCCGCAACCTCGTTCAATCCCAGCGAGGCCGCGCTGCGCGCCGGACTGCTGCGGACGTTCCTCCCCGTGGACCTGCCCCACACGCTCGGCTGGGACGTCGCCGGCACGGTCACCGAAGTCGGCCCGGGGGTGGAGCGGTTCACCGTCGGCGACCGCGTCATCGGGCGACTCGACGGCGGAGGCGCGGCAGCCGAGTACGTACGGGCACCGGTCGCCGTGCTGGTCGGGGCACCGGAGTCGATCCCTCTCGCGAACGCCGCGGCCCTGCCCGTAGCCGGTCTGACGGCGTGGCAGGCGGTGTTCGAGCACGGCAGGGTGGCCGCCGGTCAGCGGGTCCTGATCAACGGCGCGGGCGGAGGCGTCGGCGGCTTCGTCACGCAACTCGCCAAGTACGCCGGCGCCCAGGTGATCGCCACGGCCGGCGCCCGAAGCGCCGAGGCGGTCCGGCGGCAGGGAGCGGACCACGTGGTCGACTACACCGCCGTGCCGTTGGGGGCCGCACTCGGCGACGGGCAGGTGGACACGCTGCTCAATCTGGTCCCGCTGAGCCCGCCGGACGCAGCAGCGCTGGCGCGCCTGGTGCGGCCGGGCGGGCGGATCGTCTCGATCGCAACGCCGATCGAGCCACGGCCCGACGCCGGTGTGACTGCGCTGCACATGGTCACCCGCAACGACGTGGCGCAGCTGACGGCGCTCGTGGAACTCGTCGATGCGGGCACGGTCACCGTCGACATCAGCCAGTCGCACCCGCTGACCGCCCTCCCGGACGTCCACCGCCTCAGCGAGGCCGGCCGAACCCGAGGCAAGATCATCATCCTGCCCCACCAGCACTGACCACCCGCCGCCCGTCATGCGCCCGCACCCTCGGCGCCAGCTCCTCCCCCAACGCATCGAGCACCCGCACCGCGTAGACCTCCTCCATCCGCGCAGTCACCTCCTCCGGCGTGAGCCACGCGACAGCCGTGGCCTCGTCGGTGGGGCGCGGCTGCCCGCCCTCGACACGACACCGGAAGACCAGCGCCACGACGCCGCGCGCCAGGTTCTTGTACACCCCGGTCAACCGCTCCACCCCCACCCGCACCCCGGTCTCCTCGAACACCTCTCGCACCACCCCGTCCTCCACCCCCTCCCCCAACTCCAACACCCCACCCGGCGCCTCCCACCGCCCGTTGTCCGCCCGCCGAACCACCAACACCCGCCCATCCCCCCGCACCACGACACCGGCCACGGAGACGGAGTGCAGGGGCGAAGAGGGGCCCACCTGACCGCTGTTGCTCATATACAGGAGGATAGGAGAGAGTGCAGGACTGTGACGAATGGTGAGGTGGCCTCCACGGCCAGGGCGAAGTACCTCCAGATCGCAGAGGACCTCGCGGCCCAGATCCGCTCCGGCACGCTTGCACCCGGCGCGGTAGTACCCAGCGAAGCCGAGCTGATGGAGCGCTACGGCGTCGCTTCGGGCACTGTGCGCAAGGCGGTCGCAGAACTTCGGACGACCCAACTCATCGAGACCCATCAGGGCCGGGGCTCGTTCGTCCGTTCTCGACCGCCCGTGCAGCGAAAGTCTTCCGATCGATTCCGGCGGGCTCATCGCCTGGCGGGGAAGGCCGCCTACCTGGCCGAGGCCGAGCAGTCGGGCGGGACTCCCTCGGTGAACGTCCTCTTCGTCGGCCCGCTGGACGCGCCGTCCGGAATCGCGGAGCGACTCGGCGTCCCCCAGGGCACAAAGGTGCTTGCCCGCAAGCGACGCTACTTCCGGGACGGGATTCCGACCGAGGAGGCCACGTCTTTCCTGCCGTGGGACGTGGCGAAGGACATCCCGGAACTCTTCGCCGAGAATCCCGGTGGCGGAGGGATCTACGCGAGGCTGGAGGAACATGGCCATCTCCTGGTCGAGTTCGGCGAAACCGTCCAGGCCCGCCTCGCCAGCAAGGCGGAGTGTGTCGCCCTCACCCTGAGTCCCGGCTCGCCCGTGATCCACCTCGTCCGAGAGGCCGTTGCGGCGAACGGAAGAGTCGTTGAGGTGTGCGACACGGTGATGGCAGCCGACCAGTTCGTTTTGGACTACCGCTTCGTCGCCGAGTCCTGATTATTCGTCAACTCTCTTATATGCATAGATAGATCATCTCTGGACCGGCTTGACTCATGCACACGAGGCAGGGCACTCTGAATCAGCTCCTGTACATGAGTGGATGAGTAGACCTCATCTAGCTGAGCTCAACCGGAGGTGGCTCCACCATGCCGAATACGCTCGACACCCTGCCTATGTCGGAAGGTGAGAGTCACCACTGGCTGCGGCCCACCAGCAAGTCACCCCACCTGGCTCGTCAGCTGCTGAGGGAGTTGCTCGCGAGGGTGGAGGGCGGAGAGCGCTTCGCGGACATCGGGCAGCTGGTGCTCAGTGAGCTGGTGACCAACGCGGTACTGCACGCACGGGTACCAGGACGGCTGATCTGGACGTCGTTCGCGGTGAACGCCGATCGGCTGCGACTCGAGGTCCACGATGCGAGCAGCGACCGGAGGCCGGTGCTCGCAACGGCGACCGAGGAGGACGAGTCGGGCCGGGGGCTGTTTCTGGTCAAGGCCCTCTCCCGGCGGTGGGGGTGCTGCCCACGCGGGGGAGGTGTCGGCAAGGCTCTCTGGGTCGAGATCGGGCCCCAGTAAGCGACGGCCACCGGTGACCACCGGCGCCCCGGAAGTCGGCCCCTCCGACTTTCCATACCAGCGAACCCCCAGCTCGCAGCCCCGCCGCCCCCGCTCCGGCTCGCCTTGACACCCCCTGGGGGCGGGCGTAGAGAGGGAGGATGCGCCAGGGTGTGCCGGCGGCAGGTGGTACCAGGGCGACGCGTGGCGCGCGTCGTGGGTGGGGTGATCCCGACGGCGCGGCGGCGCGGGATGCGCTGCTGGCGGGGGCGGTGCGCAAGGCGGTGCAGAGCAGTGAGGCGTACGGGTGCGTGATGTACCTGCGCTCGCGGGATCGGCGATCGCTGCTGCTCAGCACGGTGGCGGGGGTGCCGGTGTCGCTGCTGAGCGGGTTCCGCAGCCTGCCGGTGAACGGACGGCTGCCCGTACCCGCCGCGTACCGGACCGGGCGCACCGTGTACCTGTCCGGTGCCGAGGAGACGCTGCGGCGCTTCCCGCAGCTGCTGATGGGCCTGCCGTACGCCTTCGCGACGGTCTGCGTGCCGGTGACGGCGGGGGCGGAGCGGTTCGGGGTGCTGTGCGCGTTCTGGCCGGGGTCCGCGCAGGGGGTCGCGCCGAGCGCGCGGCGGCATCTGCGGGCCATCGCCAACCGGCTGGGTGCCTCGCTGGCGACGCTGACGGGCAGGGCCGGGAGGGTGGACCCCGTCGAGTCGGACGGCGGGACGGCGGTGGTCGAGCTGCCAGCGGCGGCCGGTCCGGCGATCACCGTCGGGCTCTTCGACTGGGACCTCGCCACCGGCGCGTTCAGCGCCGACGAGACGGCCCGCGAGGTGCTGGGCCTGCCCGCCGGCACGCCCGGCACCGTCGACGCCGTGGCCGAGCGGCTGCACCCCGCGGACCGGCCCGAGTTCCTCGCCGCCGCCGAGGAAGTCCGTACGCACGGCCGGCTGCTCGGCCTGCACCTGCGCGTCGAGGACGAGGACGGCGACGGCCGGCAGCGGCCGGTCGAGCTGTGGGGGCAGGTGCCCGGAACCGACGCAGGCCACCTGCTCGGCGTCGTGCTGGACAGCCGGACCGGCGCGGCAGCCGCCGGGGCCGTCGAGCGGCTGCCGCACGCGGTCTTCTCGCTCGACCCGGACGGCTGGATCAGCTACGTCAACCACCGCACCGAACTGCTGCTGGAGACCTCCCGCGAGGATCTGCTGGGCCGCCACCCGTGGGACGCACTGCCCTGGCTCTCCGACCCCAGCTACGAGGACCGCTACCGGGCCGCGATGCTCTCCCAGCAGCCGACCTCGTTCCTGGCCTGCTGCCCGCCCGAACGGTGGTTGGCGTTCTCGCTCTACCCGGACGCGCACGGGGTGACCGGCACGGTGGCGCCCGCCGCCGCCCCGAACCGTCCGCCTCCGAGCCCCGACACCAGGTCAACGCCCGCGCCCGCCAGCGTCGGCGCGATGTACCACCTGCTCCAGCTGGCCGGCCTGCTGACCCAGGCGGTGACCGTGAGCGAGGTCTGCGAGACCGTCGCCGACCAGATCCTGCCCGGCTTCGGCGGCCAGCAGCTGGCCATCTACGTGATCCGCGACAACCGGCTGCACCTCGCGCTGGAGACCGGCTACCCGGACGGCTTCCTGGACGAGTTCGAGGGCACCCCGATGCGCGCCCGACTGCCCGGGGTGGAGACGCTGAACACGGGCTCGCCGATCTTCTTCGAGTCCGCCCACGACCTCTCCAGCGCCTACCCGGGCATCCCGCTGGACGAGATGTCCTCCTGGGCCTTCCTGCCGCTGATCGCCTCCGGGCACCCGGTCGGCAGCTGCATTCTGGGCTTCGAGGAGCCGCGGCCGTTCACCACCGAGGAGCGCGGCGTGCTGACCGCGCTCAGCGGACTGATCGCCCAGGCGCTGGAGCGCGCCCGGCTGTACGACACCGAGTTCGCGCTGGCCCGCGGCCTGCAACACGCGCTGCTGCCGCACCGGCTGCCGAAGATACCGGGCCTGGCGACCGCCGCCCGCTACCTGCCCGGGACGATCGGCATGGAGATCGGCGGTGACTGGTACGACGTGATCGTCACCGCGCAGGGGATCTGCCTGGTGATCGGCGACGTCGAGGGGCACAGTGTGGCGGCGGCCGCACTGATGGGCCAACTGCGCAGCGCAGTACGGGCGTTCGTCACCAGCGTCGGACGCCCGGAGGAGGTGCTGGCGCGCACCAACCAGCTGCTCACAGATCTCGATCCCGGACTGCTGGCCAGCTGCCTCCTGCTACGGATCGACCCGGCCGACGGGCGGGCGCTGGCCGTCCGGGCCGGCCACCTGCCGCCGCTGCTGCGGCACGCCGACGGGCGCACCGAGGTGCTGGACCTGCCCGGCGGCCCGCTGCTCGGCATCGATCGGACGGCCGAGTACCCGGTCAGTTCGCTGCACCTGCCGCCGGGCGCGGTGCTCGCGCTGTACACGGACGGGCTGGTGGAGGAGCCGGGGCTGGAGATCGACCTCGGGGTGGACCGGCTGCGGGCGGCCCTGGCGCACGCCGAGGCCGGGTCGCTGGAGGCGCTCGCCGACCGCCTGACCGGCGACGCCCGCCGCTCCAAGCACCGGGCGGACGACGTCGCCCTGCTGCTCACCGCCCGGACCGCGGCGGGCGGCCCTGACTCCTGACCGACCCTGGCGGACCGTACCGTTGCCCCATGGACAGCGACCGCGACTTCACCCCCGAGCAGCTCGCCCGCGGCCGGGCCCTGCGCCGCGCGCAGGTGCCGTGGGTGCTCGGCGGCCGAGCCGCCGGCCTCGCGCTGAGCCTGCTGCTCGGCCTGACCCCCGCCGGTGCGCACCTGGTGGGCGGGGCGGGCCGGCTGTTCGGCGGTTCCTGGGCGGCCGAGGTGCTGGCGGGGGCGACGGCGCTGGTGCTGCTCGGGCAGCTGCTCGGGCTGCCGTTCGCGGCCCGGGTGCGGTCGGTGCGGTCCGGCTACGGCCTGGTGACCCAGGGCTGGGGCGGCTGGGCGGTGGACCTGCTGCGCGGCCTGGCACTCACGCTGGCGCTGGCGCTGCCCGCCGCACTCGGCCTCTACGCGCTGACCGGCTGGTCGGCCGACCGCTGGTGGCTCCCGGCGGCGGGCGCGGCGGCGCTGCTGACGGTGGCCCTCTCGTTCCTCTTCCCGCTGGTCGTCGAGCCGCTCTTCAACCGCTTCAGCCCGATGCCGGACGGCGAGCTGCGCTCGGCGCTGGTCGCGCTGGCCGAGCGGGACGGGGTGCCGATCCGGGACGTCCTGGTGGCCGACGCCTCGCGGCGCACCACCGCGCTGAACGCGTACGTGTCCGGCCTGGGCGCGACCCGCCGGGTGGTCGCGTACGACACGCTGATCAGTACGGCCGAGCCGCGCGAGGTGGAGTTGGTGGTCGCCCACGAGCTGGGCCACGTCAAGCACCGCGACGTGGCTGTCGGCACCGTCCTGGGCGCGCTCGGCGCGGCCGTCGCGGTCGGCCTGCTCGGGCTGCTGATGTCGCTGCGTCCGCTGCTCGACGCGGCCGGGGTCCCGGACGCCGCCGACCCGCGCTCGCTGCCGCTGCTGGCCGCCTGCGCCGCCGGGCTGGGTGCGCTGGCCGGGCCGGTGCAGAGTGCGGCGAGCCGCCGGATCGAGGCCCGGGCCGACCGCCACGCGCTCGAACTCACCGGTGATCCCGAGCAGTTCATCGCCATGCAGCGCCGGCTCGCGCTCACCAACATCGCCGACGTGGACCCGCCGCGGGTGCTGGAGCTGCTCTTCGCCAGCCACCCCAGCACCGCCCGCCGGATCGCCGCCGCCCGCACCTGGGCGGCAGCCCGTCCGTAACTCTCAGGCGGCGGAGCCGCGGTTCGCCAGGCCGGTGACCGCGGTGCGGGCGATGTGCGAGAGCTTGGCCAGCTCGAAGGCGCTGTACGAACCGCCCGCGAGCAGCGAGAACTTCACACCCTCGCGCCCCCCGGGCCGCTTGAAACCCTGCGGGAGACGGCGCTGGTAGTGCTCGGCGGCGCGGTGGAAGAACTGCGGGCGCTCCGCGCGCGCCACGCAACCGGCCAGGTCGAAGACGAACAGGTAGTGCCGGATCATCCGGGCGAACAGGAACGCCCGCGCCGCCTCCACGTCGTCGCGCCCGTCGAGCAGTTCGAAGCTGCGCTCGTACTGGTCGAAGAGGTCGAACTGGCTGCTCCCCGGCGAGCCGGCCGGGTGCACCGTCTCGCGGCGGCGCAGCTGGACGAGCTCGCGGTCCAGCACCGCCAGCCGACCGGCCGTCAGCATCGCGTGGTGCACCAGCGGCACCTCCTCGTAGCGCCCCTCGGGGAAGGCGAGGGCCTGCTCGGTCCAGAGCCGGCGGCTGATCAGCCGGTCCCAGGCCAGCGCGGGGGCGCCCAGCAGTTCGGGACGGTCGGGCAGCACGAAGGCGCCTGGTCCGGCCTGGGTCAGCAGCTCAGCGGCGCCGCCCGGCCAGATCCGCCCGGCCTGCACCCGGGTGTGGCCGAAGAGCAGCACGTCCGGCACCCCGTCGCCGTCCGCCTCCAGTCGGCGCAGCCGGTCGGCCAGGGCCAGGAAGGCGCCGGGCTCCACCAGGTGGTCGCTGTCGAGGAAGAGCAGGTGGCGGCCGGTGGCCCGGGCTGCCCCGGCGTTGCGGCAGCGCCCGACGCCGACCACGGCGTTCAGCCGCAGCAGGGTCACCCGCGGGTCGGCCGCGACCGGCGGCAGCTCGTCCGGGCACTGCGGCGAGGGGTCCGCGACCACCAGGACCTCGAAGCCGCCGAAGGACTGATCGAGGATCGATTCCAGGCAGCTGGACAGCTGACCCTGCTGGTCATGGGCGGGGAGGACGACGCTGATCAGGGGTTCCGGCATGAGGCCCGAAGGTAAGCGGCTGTCAGGGACCCGGCAAGGCGGGAAGAGTGACATAACCGGCAATCACCCCGAAGCACCCCTGGTGGGCACGGGATCCTCACTCCCCGGGCGACGGACGACCACACCCTGAAAACCAGCTGACGACACCCGCCGCCACCGGCGACCATGCTCTGAACAGCCCGGACGAGACCGGCTCGACGCCGCGCACCGGCGGACGGCAGAGTGGGCGGATGACGACGACCCGAGGGCTGGACGAGGACGGCTGGATCGCCCGGGACGGCTCGCTGAGCCGCGTGCCGCAGGAGTTCGCGGCCGTGGTCGACGCCGCCCGGACCGGGATCGCCGATACCTTCGCACCCGAGCGGCTGCACAGCGCCTACCTCTACGGCAGCATCCCGCGCGGCACCGCCGTCCCCGGGGTGTCGGACCTCGACCTGCTGCTCGCACTGCGCGCCGCGCCCACCGCCGCCGACCGGGCGGACGCCGACGCACTGGCCGCCGCGCTCGACGCCGGCTTCCCGCAGATCGACGGCGCCGGCATCCTGCTGTTCGGCGCCGACACGCTGCTGAGTGAACTCGAACGCCACGACCTGGGCTGGTTCGTCGCCTGCCTGTGCACCCCGCTGCTCGGCGACGACCTGGCCGACCGGCTGCCCCGCTACCGCCCGACCTCGCTGCTCGCCCGCGAGACCAACGGCGACCTGGCCCTGCTGCTCCCCGGCTGGCGCGAACGCGCCGCCGGGTGCGCCGGCCCGGGGGCCGAGGCCGAGGCCGCGCGCAGGCGGCTCAGCCGCTCGGTCGGCCGACGGATCGTCAGGACCGGCCTGACCCTGGTGATGCCGCGCTGGAACGGCTGGACCAGCGATCTCACCGAGTCCGCCGAGGTGTTCGCCCGCTACTACCCCGAGCACGCCGACCGGATGCGAACCGCCGCCCTGGTGGCCCGCACGCCAACCGCGGACCGGGCCGTCCTGGACCTCATGGTCGAGGAGCTCGGGCCGTGGCTGGCGGCGGAGTATGAGCGGATGCACGGCCCGAAGGCGCCACGGCCGCCGTCGTCGTGACGGGTGGGCGGGCGGGCGGATCAGCCGAGGCGCTCGGTCGGTCCGCCGAAGGGCAGGAACGTCGTGCGGGTCGCCAGCAGCCAACTGCCCTCCACCCGGCGGAAGGTGTCCTCGTAGTGCCCCACGTTCACGGGGAGCCGGGGCGCCAGCATGCCGCCGGTGTAGCCGTCGACCCGGTAGGTCGCGAAGTAGCTGGTGGCGTGGGCGTCGTCCGGACCGTCCACGGTGACCAGGACGTTGCTGCACATCCGGCGGGAGAGCCGGTCGGCGGGCCGCGAGCCGAAGTAGCCGCGCAGCGCGTCGCGCCCCTGCACGCGCCGGTCGTCGTGCGGCCACTCCCAGACGCCGTCGGAGGTGAACAGGTCGGCCACCGTGCTGGGATCACCCAGGTCCAGGCGGCGCAGGAAGTCGACAATCAGGCGCTCGCAGGCGCGCTCGGCAAGGAGTTGCTCAAGATCAGTGATCATCCCCCCTTCCTACCAGAGCGGTTCAGAGCACCAGCGGGCGGTCGGTAGCCGCGATCGGGGCCGACAGGGCGGTCGAGCCGGTCAGGTAGCGGTCCACGGCCGCGGCCGCCGCTCGGCCCTCGGCGATCGCCCAGACGATCAGCGACTGGCCGCGCCCGGCGTCGCCGGCCACGAAGACTCCGGTCGTGCCGGTGGCGAAGTCCCGTCCACGGGCGAGGTTTCCGGCGGCGTCCAGCTCCAGGCCGAGCTGGCGCATCAGCGTGCTGCCGCGCTCGGTGCCGGTGAACCCGAGGGCGAGCAGCACCAGTTCGGCCCTGATCTCGCGATCGGTCCCCGCCCTGGGACGCCGTTGGGCGGGTTCGACCTCGGCGCAGTGCAGGGCGCGGACCCGGCCGCGCCCGTCGTCCTCGAAGCGCAGCGTGGCGGCGGAGAAGAGCCGCCGGTCGTCGGGGGCCGCGCTCGCCGCGTCGTGGTCGGGGACCGGGCGGGCCCGGGCCTCCTCGTGCGAGGCGGTGAGCCGGTAGACCTTGGGGTGGACCGGCCACGGCTGGTCGTCCGCCCGCGAGTCGTCCGGGCGCGGGTTGATGTCCAGCTGCGTGACGCAGGCCGCGTTCTGCCGCAGCGCCGTCCCCAGGCAGTCGGCGGCCGTGTCGCCACCGCCGACGATCACCACGTGCCGCCCCTCGGCGCAGATCGGCGAGCGGGCGAAGTCGCCCTCCTGCACGCGGTTCGCCAGCGGCAGGTACTCCATCGCCTGGTGGATGCCGTCCAGCTCCCGGCCCGGCACCGGCAGGTCGCGCCGGGCGGTGGCGCCGACCGCGAGAACGATCGCGTCGAAGCGGGCGAGCAGTTCCTCGCCCGACAGGTCGCGGCCGGCCTCGACGCCGGTGTGGAAGCGGGTGCCCTCGGCGCGCAGTTGGTCGATCCGCCGGTCGAGGAGGCGCTTCTCCAGGCGGAAGGAGGGGATCCCGTAGCGCAGCAGGCCGCCGAGCCGGTCGGCGCGCTCGTAGACGGTGGTGGCGTGGCCCTCGCGGGTGAGCTGCTGCGCGGCGGCCAGCCCGGCCGGGCCGGAGCCGATCACCGCGACCGTCCGGCCGGAGAGGCGGGCGGGCGGCCTGGGCGTCTCCAGACCGAGCTGCCAGGCCTGGTCGGCGATGGCGGCCTCGACGTTCTTGATCGTCACCGGGTCGGCGTTGATGGCCAGCACGCAGGCGCTCTCGCAGGGCGCCGGGCAGAGCCGGCCGGTGAACTCGGGGAAGTTGTTGGTCGCGTGCAGGTGGGCACTGGCGTTCGCCCACTCCTCACGGCTGACCAGGAAGTTCCAGTCCGGGATGAGGTTCCCCAGCGGGCAGGCGCTGTGGCAGAACGGGATGCCGCAGTCCATGCAGCGCCCGGCCTGGCCGCCGATGATCGGCAGCAGTCGCCGCTCGGCGTTGACCTCGTTCCAGTCCCGGACCCGCTCCTGCGGGGCGCGGCGCTCGCGGGGCCGACGCGGAGTGCTGAGGAAGTTCGGATCGGCCATCGGCCGCCTCCGTCATCCGGACGGTAGTTCCACCCACCCTACGTCCGTCCCCGCGACAGCGCCGCCGGGCTCTCCTAGCGCTTTAGCGCTTGACGCCGACGCCCGCGTAGCCCGACACGTGCTGCCAGTCCGCGGGCAGCTCCACATCGTCGGTGCGCCAGAGCGGCAGCTGCACCAGGCCGGGCTCCACCAGGTCGAAACCGTCGAAGAAGCTCGCGATCTGCGCGCGGTCGCGCAGCACCAGCGGGGCGCTCGACTTGCTGTAGATGCCGGCGGTGGCCTCCGCCGTCTCCGGGGTGATGAAGTCCTGGCTGCCGTGCGAGAGGATCAGCATGCTGCCGGGCGCCAGCGCGTCGCGCAGCTGGGCGACCACCTGCGCGGCGTTCTCCTCCTCGCGCACGAAGTGCAGCACCGCGACCAGCATCAGGGCCACCGGCTGCGCCAGGTCGATCGCCGCCCGGACGCCGGGGTGGTCCAGGATCGCGGCCGGCTCGCGCAGGTCGGCCTGAATCACCGTGGTGTACCCGGCCGGGTGGTTGGCCAGCAGCGCGCGGGCGTGGGTGAGCACGATCGGGTCGTTGTCGACGTACACGACGCGGGCGTCCGGGGCGACCCGGTGCGCCACCTCGCTGGTGCTGCCCACCGCCGGGATGCCGGTGCCGATGTCCAGGAACTGCCGGACCCCGCGCTCGGCGGCGAAAGTGACCGCGCGACCGAGGAACTGACGGTTGAGCCGGGCGCCGAGGCGGGCGTACGGGACCGTCGCGATGATTCTCTCGGCGGCCTCCCGGTCGGCCGGGAAGTTGTCCTTGCCGCCCAGGTAGTAGTCGTACATGCGGGCCGGGTGGGCGATCGCGGTGTCGAGCTCGCTCGGGGGCTCCCAGTCGTCGGTGTTGGCCCACCGCCAGTCGGCCTGGAGTTCGTCGGCCTGGACAGCATCGCCCTGCACTGCATCGCCCTGCACTGCGTCGTCCTGCACTGCCCCGCCCCCAGCTATGTGATGTCAGATCAGATGACTTCACGCCACTTCGCGTCACGTCACCGGCGATGGTAGCGGACCACTCCTGGCGAAGACCGGCCAACGCCGGACTCTGCCCCTCCGGTCGCCAGTGATCAGGAACACCCTGTCTGCGGACCTCCCCGGTGCGGAAGACTGGCCGGCGTGGACGAACCGATCTCCCCCTCAACGCCCTTCCTCCGCCCGGACTCCGGCTCCGCGACACCGGGCGAGGACCCCCGCCCGGCGGCGCTGCAGTTCGCGGCACTCGTCCTGGACCCGGGGTCCTTCGTCAGCTGGGACACCCCGCCGCAGCACCCCGCGAGCGGCCCGTACGCCGACGCGCTGGCGCGGGCGCGGGCCCGCAGCGGCGCGGACGAGGCCGCCCTCACGGGGGAGGGCCGGATCGCCGGGCGGCGGGTGGCGGTGCTGCTCAGCGAGTTCACCTTCCTGGCCGGTTCGATCGGCAACGCCACCGCCGCCCGGCTGCACGCCGCCGTCGAACGCGCCACCGCCGAGCGCCTGCCGCTGCTCGCCTTCCCGGCCTCCGGCGGCACCCGGATGCAGGAGGGCACCCCCGCGTTCGTCCGGATGGTCGCGATCGCCAACGCCGTCACCGCGCACAAGGCCGCCGGACTGCCGTACCTGGTCCACCTGCGGCATCCCACCACCGGGGGCGTGCTGGCGTCCTGGGGCTCGCTCGGCCATCTGACCACCGCCGAGCCCGACGCGCTGGTGGGCTTCCTCGGCCCGCGCGTGTACGAGGCGCTGTACGGCCGGCCGTTCCCCGAGGGCGTCCAGCGCGCGGAGCACCTGCGGCTGCACGGGACGGTGGACGCCGTGCTGCCGCCGGACCGGCTGCGCCGCAGGCTGGCGGACGTGCTGGACATCCTGGACGCAAGGGATGTCCCCGCCGCTCCGCAGACCACTCCGCAGACCGCTCCGGCGACCGCTCCGGCGACCGCTCCGGCGACCGCGCCCGAGCCAGCGGGCAGCGCCGAGGTCTGGCCGTCCGTGCTGCTGACCCGCGAGCCGAAGCGGCCCGGCCTGGTCGAGCTGCTGGCCGAGGCCGACACCGTCGTCCCGCTGGCCGGCACCGGCGAGGGCCAGCGCGACGACGCGCTGCGCCTCGCGCTCGCCCGGTTCGGCGACACCTCCTGCGTGGTGGTCGGCCACGACCGCGCGGCGGCCGCCCTGCACGGCCCGATCGGTCCGGCCGGCCTGCGCACCGCCCGCCGGGGCATGCGGCTCGCCGCCGAGCTGCGGCTCCCGCTGCTGACGGTCGTCGACACGCACGGCGCCGAGCTCAGCCAGCGCGCCGAGGAGGGCGCGCTGGCCGGCGAGATCGCCCGCTGCATCGCCGAGTTGAGCACACTGGCCGCGCCGGTCGTCAGCCTGCTGCTCGGCGAGGGCGCCGGCGGCGCGGCGCTCGCGCTGCTCCCGGCCGACCGTACGATCGCCGCCCAGCACGCCTGGCTCTCGCCGCTGCCGCCGGAGGGCGCCTCGGTGATCCTGCACCGCACCCCCGAGCGGGCCCCCGAACTCGCCGACCAGCAGCGGATCGGAGCCGCCGAGCTGCTGCGCGAGGGCGTGGTGGACCGCCTCCTGCCCGAGCCGGTGCCGGGCTCGGAGGATCCGGACGGCTTCGTACGGCGCGCCGTCGCGGCGCTTCGCGAGGAGCTGGCCACCGCCGCGGGCGGCGACTACCCGGCGGCCCGGCTGGAGCGCTTCCGCCGGCTGGCCGCGGGGACGAAGGAGACCGGGAACACATATTCGACTGTCACCAACACCACCTCCTGAAGCGTTTGGTACTTTGAGGCGCTTTCCGCTCAATACGAACTATCAGACATCCACGAGCTTCAGGAGCTTGACCGTGACTCATGCGATTCGTCGGCGTATCGCCACCACCGGTGTCGTCGCCGGCCTGCTTGTCGGCGGCGTCGCCGGCCTCGCCGCGCCCGCCGTCGCGGCCGCCCCCGTCGCCGTCCGGGCATCGGTCGCACAGGTCGACCCGTTCGGCGACGCGCTGCGCGCCATCGAGGTCAACTACGCCCAGGCGCACTGGAACTGGACGGCCTGGAACGACAGCACGCCCGTCGCGTTCGGCGCCGACCAGGACAACTACCAGTGCGCCGAGTTCGTGGCCAGAGCGCTGGCCGCCGCCGGCCTGGTCCCGGGCCTCGGCCCGGACGACCCGCAGAGCGACTACTTCACCTACACCGCGCCCAACGGCAAGACCTACGACCTGCTGCTGATCAGCGACCTGCCGCAGTACCACAACCTGTACGACTACCTGATGGACAGCGGCCTCGGCACCGACGTCGGCGACCACCCCGAGCAGGCCCGCCCCGGCGACGTCGTGGTCACCTACGCCGGCCCCGGCGTCACCAAGAGCCACACCGGCCTGGTCGACACCGCCGCGACCGACACCGCGGAGCCGACCGTCGACGCGCACAACCGCGCCCGGCTGCAGTACGGCTACCACTTCTACGCGCCCTCGCACCTGGTCCGGATCAACCCGCTGGCCGCCATGCTGAAGGGCTTCGGCGGGTTCGGCACCACCACCGCGCCGAGCACCGCGCCGACGCCGAACCTGCGCAAGAGCACCCCGAGCACGATCCCGAACCTCGGTCTGCACGACCCGGCGGGCCCGCAGGTCTGATCCCGGTCGCATCACACGGTGGCGGGGGGGGGCGGGGCGCGGGGCCGCCCCCCCCCCCCCCCCCCCCCCCCCCGGTTAGGGGCGGGGCCCAACTGATTTAACGAAGGTATGATGGCGGGAAGGGCTAGACGGTGGTGTAAGG
>NZ_JARZAI010000044.1 GCF_029893355.1 Kitasatospora sp. MAA4 | reverse complement strand
GGGCCGACGGGGACGATGACCTGATTGGGGGTGTTGCGGCCGGGCTGGAAGTTGAGGTTGGAGGTGCCGGTGAACGGCGTCCCGGACGGGTAGGCAGCCAGGTAACTGACGTCGGTGGCCTCGGTGGTGGTGAGGTTGAGGACGACCGCGGTCGCGTTCGAGGGCACCGAGCCCTGACCGGTGACCTGGAGCGGCAGCGTGGAGTCCTGGCCGAGCTTGCCGGCGTCGCCGCCGTTGCGGGTGTCCAGGATCCGCGCGGGGGTGGTCGGGGTGAACTTCGATGCGGCGCCGGGGACGTAGTAGCCGTAGACGTCGGCGACGGCGTCGACCGAGCCGGTGTTGGTGGTGACCTCCACGCCGCTCTGGCTCCCGAGCGGGACGGTGACCAGGTTGGCGATGTTGGTACCGGCCGTGTAGTTCAGGTTGGACGTGGTGGGCTGGCTCGCGCCCTCCGGGAACACCGTGAGGTGGCCCGTCTGGTCAGCGTTGGTTGCGGTCAGGTTGAGCACGACCGCCGTCGCACCGGCCGGGGCGTTCGTGCTGATGTACCGCGGCGAGCCGGGCGTCAGCGGCTGGTGGCTGCCCATCATCGGGTTGCGGGTGTCCAGCACTCGGGTGGGCGTGATCGGCACGAAGCCGGCCGGGTCGTACTCGGCGTCGACCTGGGTGGTGGTGGTTGCGGTCGCGCCGCTCTCGTCGGTGAGCTGCGCGGTGACGGTGTACTTGCCCGGCTTGGGGAAGGTGTACGTGCCGGCGGACTGGGCAGTGACGCCGTTTCCGTAGTCCAGCACGGTCTTGCTGATCTTCCACGGGTCGGTGGTGCCGGTGGTCTCGAAGTCGAAGGTGAGCGGCGCGGGCTGCTTCGTCGCGGTCAGCACCGGGACGAGCGGGCCGGGCGCGTTGACCACGACCTGCTGATCGCGGGCGATCACCCGGCCGCCGACGCCGTCCGTGATCGTCACGGTCGGCGTGTAGCGGCCGACCGTCTGGTAGCTGTGGGTGGCGGTGGGGTCGGTGGAGACCACCGCCGGGCTGCCGTCGCCGAAGTCGTACGAGTAACTCAGCTTGGTGGGCCACATGTTCCAGGGGGTCACACGGAGGGTCGCGCTCATCGGCGCGGGGCCCTGGGGCGTGGGAGTGGTGCTTCCCTGGACTGCCATCGAGGCACTGATCAGACCCTCGAACTCGAACGCGCCGCGGTCCCGGAAGGTGCCGCCCGGGCCGGAGTTGGGCACCGTGGGGTCGTCGGTCACAGCGTGGCCCAGCAGGTCCGTGTCCAGCAGACCGGGTGCGTTGGGGTCGGCCGAGTCGATCGCCGGGGAGCCCTCGGAAAGCGTGTTGAACGGTCCGATGTAGTTGAAGGACACGTCGGCGTCGATGTCGTGGGCGGCCTGCCCGGTGGCGGTGCTCATTGCCGCCGCGGTCGGGTAGGCGGTGCCGGACCAGTTGTACGCGGAGCCGCCCGTGATCGGGTGGACGACGTTGTAGTCGCTCCGGCTCTGAGCGGCGGAGTCCGCGGAGACGGCGATCTCGCCCTGCTGGCTTCCCGGTCGGCAGGCCGTGGACTTGGACACGGTGGCGATGTTGTTCTCGATCACGGATCCGGTCGAGCCGCCGGTCAGACTGACGGCGGTGCCGCAGTCGGACACGACCGTGTTGTTGACGACAACGGTGTTCGGCGCACCGGTGGCGGTGATGCCGATGGCGGATTCGCTGTCGATTTCGTTGCCCACGACCGTGGTGCGCTGGACCCCGGCGTCGATCACGACGGGCGAGGGGTCCGACAGGTAGTTCCGGCTGATCGTCGTGTCGGTGCTCTGACCCGACACCTGCAGGCCGACGGCGTAGTTGCCGTCGATCGTGACCCGGGCGGAGTCGGTGATCGCGATCGCGTTGTTCGACTCCGTGAGGTCGAAGCCCTGGATCACGATGTCGTGGGCGCCCGAAACGGCGAAGGCGTGAGCCTGGTGGACCGGGTTCTGGTTGGTCTCGATCGCGGCCTGTGGCCAGTAGGGCTGGAGCGCTCCACCGCCGCTGAAGGTGATGGGGTGGCCCTGCGTTCCGGAGTGGGTGATGGTCACCTGGCTCTGGTACGTGCCTTCGAGCGGGATCTGGACGGTCTGCCCCGGCTGGGCGGCGTCGGCTGCGGCCTGGATCGTGCAGTACGGCTGTGCCTGGGTACCCGTTCCGCTGTCCGAGCAGTGGGCGGTGGCGGCGTTGTCCACGTACAGCGTGGTGGCGTCGGCCGAGGCGGCGGAAGGCAGCGGGAGGCCCAGGACGGTGATGAGGCCGGCGGCTGTGAGGCCGCCGATGGCGCGGTAGTTGCGCACGGTTCTTCCCCCCAAGAAAACGATCAGGGCGCGATGTTATCGGTGGTTGGTTCGGCGGTTCCCAGGGGTGCCCCTGGCTTCCGGGTCAGGGGGATCTCCGGGTTCTCTCGGGGACCGGATCCCTCGTTTCCGCCCTTCGCCCCTCGTACGATCGAAGTACCGAAAGCAGACGGGATGCGGCAACCAAGCGGGGGCCGACCCGAGGGGGAGAGAAGGAACGGACATGGCTGAGCTCTGGAAGTCACTGCCCTCTTGGGTACGCAACATCGTCGTCCCGATCATCGTGCTGGTGCTCGCCTGGAACCTGGTCTGGTTCGTGGTCGGTGTGGTCAGCGCCCTGGTGGGCTTCCTGATCAAGGCGCTGGTGGTGGTCGGCATCGCCGCGGCCGTGGTGATCCTGGTGAAGAAGGCCGCCAAGAGCTGACACCCTGCGCGACCGCACGACGACGCCCGCTCCACCGAACACGGTTGGGCGGGCGTCGTCGTGCGGTCGCGCGGTCTGTCCCGGGGGGCCGTCGGAACCGTCGTGACAGTTGTCATGCCGAACTTCGCACAGGCGGCACTGACAGCCGGTCTGCCCCGCGCGGGAGGCTGGGCGCACGGCAGGAGGCGACCAGCGAAGGAGCGGACCATGAGCGAGAGCGTCATCACCCCGGAGGCCGGCTCGGTGGCCGGCTCGGTGACCGGTGCGGTGACCGGTGCGGTGACCGGGCGGCCGGCGAACCCGCTGGTCAGCGCGCTGCGGCCGCTGGCGGTGGACATCGTCGTCCCGCTGGCCGTCTACTACCTGGCGCACTCGGCGGCCGGCCTGGGCCTGGTCGCCTCGCTCACCCTGAGCAGCGTCGTCCCGGCGGTGCGGACGCTGGTCGGCCTGGTGCGTGAGCGCTCGGTGAACGGGCTGGCGGCGCTGATGCTGGTGGTCAACGTGGTCGGGATAGCGCTCTCCGCGCTGGCCGGCGACCCGCGGCTGATGATCGCCAAGGACGGCGCCGTCAGCAGCGTGATCGGCGTGTCGATCCTCTGCTCGGCCTTCGGCGCCCGCCCGTTGATGAGCGCGGGGCTGAAGCCGTTCCTGACCAGGGGCGAGGCGGGACCCACCGCCGTCTGGGACCGGCTGGCCGCGGAGTCGACGGCGTTCCGCCGGGCCGAGCGCGGCTTCTCGGCGGTCTGGGGGCTCGCGCTGGTGGCCGACTGCGGCTTGCGGATCGTGCTCGCCTACACCCTCCCGGTCACCACGATGGCCTGGCTGACCACGGTGCTGCTGATCGGGACGATCGGGGTCGCCAGCCTGGTGAGCGGCCCGTTCAGTGAGCGTATGAAGGGCCTGCTGGCCGCCGAGATCGCCTGAATCCCCACCTACTGCTGAGGAGAACCCGACCATGCGCGGCAAGGGCATCAACTACGACACCGGCTTCAGTCCCGCCGGTGACACCTCCCGGCCGGAGTTCTCCGCCGACCAGGTCCGGGCGGAACTGCGGGTGATCGCCGAGGAGTTGAACTGCACGGCGGTGCGGATCTCGGGCGGCGACCCGGAGCGGCTGAGCGTCGCCGCCGCGTGCGCGGCCGAACTCGGCCTGGAGATCTGGTTCGCGCCGTTCCCCTGCAACATGACGGCGGAGCAGATGCTGCCCTGGTTCGAGGACTGCGCCCGGCGGGCGGAGCGGGTGCGTGCGGGCGGCGCCGAGGTGGTGCTGGTCACCGGCTGCGAACTGTCCATCTTCGCCCACGGCTTCCTCCCCGGGGACGGCTTCGCCGAGCGGGTGGCCAACGCGATGGCCCCCGACCCCGAGCTCTTCCGCGCGTACGGGAACCCCGCCGAACGGCTGAGCGCCTTCCTGGCCGAGGTCGCCGCCCGCGCCCGGCTGCACTTCGGCGGCCCGCTGAGCTACGCGGCCGGCCCGTGGGAGGAGATCGACTGGACGCCCTTCGACCTCGTCGGCGTCGACGCCTACCGCGACGAGCGCAACGCCGGCCACTACCGGCAGGAGCTGCGCGCGCACTTCGCGCACGGCAAGCCGGTGGTGGTCACCGAGTTCGGCTGCTGCGCCTACCAGGGGGCCGCCGCGCGCGGCGGGATGGGCTGGGACGTCGTCGATCACGAGGTCGAACCGCGCCGGATCAGGGGCGAGTCGGTGCCCGTGCGGGACGAGCAGGAGCAGGTCCGCTACCTGCACGAGCTGCTCGCGGTCTTCGAGGAGGAGGGCGTGGACGCGGCCTTCTGGTTCACCTTCGCCGCCTACGGTGCGCCGCACGACCGCGACGACCCGCGCTTCGATCTCGACCTCGGCTCGTACGGCGTGGTGCGGATGGTCCCGGGCGGCGGCCGTCCGGGGCTCGGCTGGGAGCCGAAGGCGGCCTTCGCCGCGCTGGCAGAGGCGTATGCGGAGCGGGACCGGGCTCGTGCGGGTCGGTGAGTACGCGCCGGTGCCCGGCTCGCGTCGAGGCGAACCGGGCACCGGGGGATTGAGGCAGCTCAGGACGCCGGGTCGGGGTCCGCCTGGACCGGGATGACCTGGCCGGCGGTGCGCCGGGGAGCGGTCTCGGCAGGGGTAGCGGTTTCGGCGGACACGGGGGTGTCGCCGGCGCTGTTCATCGAGCTGAGCAGCTGGCGGGCCAGGCCGAGGCCGGTGCCGCCCATGGTGAGGGCCTTGGCGAACATCTCGCCCATGCCCTCGGCCCCGTTGAGCAGCACCATGTGCTCGACGTTGCCGAACGCCTCCGCGCCGGCCCGCACGATCTCCGGCCAGTTCTCGGCCAACTGCTGGGCGACCACGGCCTCCTGGTTCTCGGCCAGAGCGGCGGCGCGGGCCTTGATCGCCTCGGCCTCGGCGAGGCCGAGGGCCTGGGCGGCGGCGGCCGCGGCCAGACCCTTGGCCTCGGCGGCGGCCGCCTCGGCCTGACCGGTGGCCCGGGTGGCGTCGGCGGAGGCCAGGCCGCGGGCCTTGGTGGCCTCGGCCTCGGCGAGGGCGGCGATCTTCACCCGGTTCGCCTCGGCGACGGCCTTGAGCTCGGTCTCCCGGGCCTGCGCCTCGGCGGCCGAGATCCGGGCGTCGCGGTCGGCCTCGGCCTTGGTGCGGGTCTCGTACGCGCGGGCGTCGGCCGGCTTGCGGACCTCGACCTGGAGCTGCTGCTCCTTGCGGTGCGCCTCCAGCTCGGCGACCTTGGTCTCCTGGACCACCACCTCCTGGCGGGAGGCGGCCTGGGCGAGCGGTCCGGCCTGCAGTGCGCGGGCTGCCGCGGTGTCCATCTCGGCCTGGTAACCAGCCTGCTGGATACCGGAGTTGCGGGTGGCCTGGGCCTTGCGGGCGAACGCCTCCTGCTCGGCCTCGGTGGCCTCGCGGTCGGCCGCGGCGGCCGCGATCCGGGCGTCGCGCTGGACGGCGGCGGCGTGCGGGGCGGCCAGGTTCTTGATGTAGCCCGTCGGGTCCAGGATCTCCTGGATCTGCAGCGAGTCGATGATCAGGCCGAGCTTCTCCATCTCGGAGCCGGACGCGGCCCGGGTCTCACCGGTCAGCCGCTCACGGTCGCGGATCATCTCCTCGACCGTCAACCCGCCGACGATCGACCGCAGGTGTCCGGCGAAGACGTTGTGGACCCGGTGGCCCATCATCTTCTGCTGGTCCAGGAAGCGGCGGGCGGCGTTCGCGATGGAGACCTGGTCGTCGCCGACCTTGAAGATCACCACGCCCTTGACCTGCACCGGGATGCCCTGGGACGTCACGCACTCGACGTCCAGGTCTGCCTCGTTGAGGTCCAGCGAGAGCTTGCGGACCACCTGGACGCCCGGCGTCACGAGCGTCCCGCGCCCGGTGACCACGCGGAACCCGAGGCCGTCCGCGACGCCCTCGGTGCGGTGCCGGGACCCCGAGATGATCAGTGCCTCATTGGGCTCGGCCACCCGCCAGCAGAGCTTGAAGAGAATGACGACCAGAATGACTGCTGCGGCGACCCCACCGCCGACGATGCCGAAGAACATCGGCTTTTCCCCCTTCAGGGCGCACGACGTCCCGTGACTGCGCTCGGTTGTGCAGGATGGCGCGGAACCCCGTGGCGAGAGGAGATTGTGCGCCGATTCCGATCAGTTGGGAAGTCCGGTGGGCTCAGCCGTACGAGGGGGCGACGTAGACCGTCCGCGGCGGCTGGTACTCGACCACCACGATGGGCGTGCCGACCGGCAGCAACTCCCCTGGCGCGGCCGGGTAGGCGAGGAACGCCTCGGTCCCCTGCCGCTGCGGTACGTGCACCAGCACCTCGCCGACCAGCCCCGGCCCGACCTTGCCCGTCACCCGTCCCGTGCAGCCGATCATGCGTCCGCCTCCCCATTCCGGCACCTGGCTGGTGCAGGTGCTCCCAGTGTGGCGCACTGGCCGGGACCTGCCCATACTGCGGACCCCCCTCTGGACCGCCGGGCGGTCGGCCGCTACCGTATGGACGTCTTTTGTGCAGGCAAGACCGCCTGCAGAACGGGAGCTCGGAGCACCGGGCTGAGAGGGCGCTGACAGGTACGCGGGCCGCGTACCGATCGCTGCGTCGACCGCAGGAACCTGGACCGGGTAATGCCGGCGTAGGGAGTAAGAGGGTCTGATGACCATTTTCGATGCACGTTCGGCTGCCCGGACGACGGCGGACGGCGCCAAGAACGCCGAGTCCGCCGAGACCACCGTGACCAGCGCCAAGACCGGGTACCCGACCCCGGCCTGGCGCAAGGCCTACCGCCAGGGCTCGCGCCCCGACCTGCGCGTCCCCTTCCGCGAGGTGCACCTCACCAACGGCAGGACTGTCCCGCTGTACGACACCTCGGGCCCGTACACCGACCCGGAGTACCAGCCCGACGTCCGCCGCGGCCTGCCCGCCCTGCGCGACCCGTGGATCCGCCAGCGCGGCGACGTCGAGGAGTACGACGGCCGCGAGGCCCGCCCCGAGGACGACGGGATCAAGCACACTTCCCCGCGCGGCGGAAACCTGCGCAACCTCGACGCGGTCTTCCCCGGCCGCCCCCGCCGCCCGCTGCGCGCCCGCGACGGCGTCGCGGTCACCCAGCTCGCGTACGCGAAGTTCGGGATCGTCACGCCGGAGATGGAGTTCATCGCCCTGCGCGAGGGCCTGGAGCCCGAGTTCGTGCGCAACGAGGTGGCCACCGGCCGGGCCGTCATCCCGCTGAACGTCAACCACCCCGAGGTCGAGCCGGTCGCCATCGGCACCAACTTCCTGGTGAAGATCAACGCCAACATCGGTAACAGCGCGGTGACTTCGTCCATCGAGGAGGAGGTGGAGAAGATGACCTGGGCGACCCGCTGGGGCGCCGACACGGTCATGGACCTCTCCACCGGCCGCAACATCCACACCACCCGCGAGTGGATCCTGCGCAACTCCCCCGTGCCGATCGGCACCGTGCCGCTCTACCAGGCGTTGGAGAAGGTGGACGGCAAGGCCGAGGAGCTGAGCTGGGAGGTCTACCGCGACACCATCATCGAGCAGTGCGAGCAGGGCGTCGACTACATGACGGTGCACGCCGGCGTGCTGCTGCGGTACGTCCCGATGACCGCGCGCCGCAAGACCGGCATCGTCTCGCGCGGCGGCTCGATCATGGCCGCCTGGTGCCTGGCGCACCATCAGGAGAACTTCCTCTACACCAACTTCGAGGAACTCTGCGACATCCTGCGCGCCTACGACGTCACCTTCTCGCTCGGTGACGGCCTGCGCCCCGGCTCGATCGCCGACGCCAACGACGAGGCGCAGTTCGCGGAGCTGCAGACGCTGGGCGAGCTGGGCCGGATCGCGCGCGCCAAGGACGTCCAGGTGATGATCGAGGGACCGGGCCACGTCCCGATGAACAAGATCAAGGAGAACATGGATCTCCAGAAGGAGATCTGCGACGAGGCGCCGTTCTACACCCTCGGCCCGCTCACCACGGACGTCGCGCCCGGCTACGACCACATCACCTCCGGCATCGGCGCCGCGATGATCGCCTGGTGGGGCACCGCGATGCTCTGCTACGTGACGCCCAAGGAGCACCTGGGCCTGCCCAACCGCGACGACGTCAAGACCGGCGTGATCACCTACAAGATCGCCGCCCACGCCGCCGACCTCGCCAAGGGCCACCCCGGCGCGCAGGCCTGGGACGACGCCCTCTCCGACGCGCGCTTCGAGTTCCGCTGGCAGGACCAGTTCGACCTGGCCCTCGACCCCGAGACCGCCCGCGCCTTCCACGACGAGACCCTCCCCGCCGAACCCGCGAAGACCGCGCACTTCTGCTCGATGTGCGGCCCGAAGTTCTGCTCGATGAAGATCAGCCAGAACATCCGCGACGAGTACGGCGACGGCTCCACCGCCGTGGCCAGCGAACTCGACGAGGAGGCCGCCGCCGGCATGGCCCAGAAGTCCGCCGAGTTCGCCGCCAAGGGCAACCGCGTCTACCTCCCGTTGGCGGACTGACCCCCGAGCGGGTTTGGGGCGCTGCGTTGGGAAGCCGGGGGGCTTCCCAACGCAGCGCCTCGGCGAACAGCCAGACGGTTCGACTTTTTCGATTTCAGATAAGAATTCTAAAAGCCTCGCAGAAGCTGAGGAAGCTGGCTGATCTGTTTTCTGTTGGGTTCATATGTGGTGCGATGGTTCGGGCTAGCTCCATTTTTCGGAGCCCGCCGCTGAAATATCCATGATCCTGAAGTAGTTTTTGCAGGCGTTCCCAAGTGCCGCCCCTGATATCGTCGGGATTGCGATACAGGGATTTATTCTCGAAGGCTTTTGGTAGTTTCGGGTAAGCTGCTCGCAGTGCATCTGGATCGCCAAGCATCCACGCTTCGATCTCCTCGCAAGCGATTCTTGCCTTCACATCGCCGCCAGATGCGGGATTCGAGTTCCCTTCCAGCATCCGAAGGCCCTTCACTTTGTTCACCATGGTGATAATTTCTGACTTCAGCTTCAAGCAGTCATGATCATCGCGGTCAATCAAGACAAGGATGCGGATGTCATTTTCCGCTGCCCATGTGCTATATCCAGCGAGGCGCTGAGGGAGTTTTCGAAGAAGGTCTTCCTTGCCCTGAAATACTCGGGTCTCAAATTCTCTTCCATGCTGTACTCCTGGCATTATCTGCGGTGCTAGCTGATGGATCAGAGCTTGTGCACTTGGCTCTTCGAGAAGAATTTCGAGCACCAGGAACTCACCGCGCCGATTCCGGTGCGAGGGGGTCTCCATGATTGAAGTAGCCCTCCATCCAGAGGTCGCCGAGCAGTGCTCCAGCGTCAATGTGAGATAGGACGGCCTTGCTGTCGGAGGTGCGGAACGCTTGTGTGTAGCCACTTTGGTTTCGGTAGAGCACCCTTAGCTCGTTCGGGCGGATTCCGTTCACCAGGAACGGAGAATGGGTCGATACGAAAACCTGTCCGCGCTCGGCCGCGGAACGGCATTCTTCCGCTAGCTCTACCAGCAGTCGAGGGTGAAGGTGGTTCTCTGGTTCCTCGATCCCGATCAAGCTGGGAGGCTCGGGGTCATGGAGCGCGATCAGATATGACAGCATCTTGAGAGTGCCGTCCGAGGCCCAGCGCGACTGGACGGGATCAGTGAACGGCGCATCCTTTACTTGAAGGAGAAGCCTGCCGTCGTCGAGCGGGCGGGTGCGAACCTCTTGGAGCTGAGGAACGCGAGAGGCAAGGATGCGAAGAATCTCTGCAAGTTGCTCGGGATGTTGCTCATCCAGGTACTGCATGACATTGGGAAGATTGTCACCAGTTCTGGAGAGGCGTTCCTGAGGTCCTGATTCTGGTGTTCCCCGTGCGTCATCAGCAGAAATATACGAGAGGTACCAGCCTGTGATAAATCGTCGGAGTGCGTTGACGCGAGGGTGAGCGGCAAGCTGGCCCAGGGTGCTCACTGCGAGGAGATCCGGAGAGGTCAATTTCTCCGGAACTCTCCGATCTTGCTCCTCGGGGGTCTCTCCAGCGATCACGGTGCCTTCGCCGTATTTGAAGTCCAAGAATGTGTAAGGCTTTCCGTACTGCTTTCCGCGGCGCCATTTGAGTGACTCTGAGGCGACTACCGGACCTCTTGGTCCATCTTCGATGGCGAGGTGATATGTAATCGGCGTAAGGCCGGGCTCGCGATATTTAATCTCGAATTCAACTGCTCCTGAAGAACCCCGAGATCTGATCTCCCTGCCGCGCCCGCGGCGGTCCCACGCGCGTCGAAGCCCATCATCGAAACACTCCGCAAGAAAAGCAAAGACATCGAACAACGTCGACTTTCCGCTTCCATTGGGGCCAGCAAAGACGGTGAGCGGGGTGATCTCCGACAGCTCCAAGTCACGGAGTACGCGGTAGTTACGCACTCGTAGGCTTTCGATTCTTGCTAGCCCAGGGCGGGGGGTGATAGCTGCCATCGATGAGGTTCCGTTCGAAAGGGGGCGAGATGGCGTGTTGTTAAGAGCAGGAACTCATGCCCAGGTCAGAGCAGCGGCCAAGACTGAGCTCCCGCTCCACTCTAGCCACGTTCTCGCAGTTCGCAGGCAAGCGTGAGATGTCTGCTGTCGTCAAGGCTGGTGGCACGTTGGTCGGCTGAGCGTGAGTGTGGCCACTTGCCCTGCGAGCTTCAGCTGAGGCGGTGCCAGCTGGCAGAGATCTCCAGGCTTCCGCTGCCCACGGTCCTCCATCAGCTATCCTCGAGCCCAGGCTGCTTTGGTTCTGTTGATGATCTGCTCGATGAAGATCAGCCAGAACATCCGCGACCTACGTGGCGAGGGCCCCAGCGCCCGTGGCCAGCGAGCTGGACGAGGAGGCCGCCGCCTCCATGGCCGAGAAGTCCGCCGAGCTCGCCGCCAAGGGCAACCGGGTCTACCTCCCGCTGGCGGACTGACCGGCAACGCCTCGGCCCAAGGCGCGGCGCTGTTACCTTGTGGCCCCGCGCGGCCAGAGGACCTGGACCGGCACTCCGAGACGTTCGGCGTAGGCCACAACGTCGGCCGTTCCCCCGTATCCCCGGGCCGGCAGGCCGTCCCAGACGGCAAGGAGCCGATCCGAGAGCTCGACCAGGATCTCGCTGCCGGCCATGTGCGCGGCCTCGTCGGACTCCACCATGCCGGTGCGGTGGACCTCGGACGCGCGTCGTAGGAGTTGGTCGTAGGCAGGGTGGTGCCACGCGGGCAGTCCTTCGCGGTACTCCTTGGCGGGGATGACCACCTCAAGCCGCCCGCCGCGCCGAAGGACGGCTTCGGCGAACCATGCGTCCGGTCCGTCAGCGATGCATGACACGCCGGTCAGCTCAGCCAGGTCCTCGCTGCGGAGAGCCTCGTCCAGCAGCTGCCGGACCTGGTGCTCGATGTCTGCTGCCAACCCTCGGTGCCCGGTGATCCCTATGTGCATCTGGTCCCTCCCTAGAGGTAGACGCCGTGCAGGCGCTCGTCAAAGTCCCTCACGACCTTCGGTGGTGAGGATGTGACAAGTGAACGCCGCAGAGCACGGGCCCGTTCAACGATCCGGCCAGAACGGTACTGGACCCCGGCATCGATCTCCCCTGCTGTTTGCGGCTGAACCAGTCGGCGGGCCGTCCTTCTCTGACATGCTGAAGGTTCGTCGAGAGGGGCCGCAGCGATGCAGTGGAAGATCCACGGGGAACGTCCGATCTACGAGAACCCATGGGTGAACCTGTGGATGGTCGATGTTGAGCAACCCGACGGTCACCGCTGGGAACACCACGTGCTCAAGTTGCGGCACCTGGCCGTGGCAGCCGTCGTGAACAGCGAGAAGCACGTGCTGATGATGTGGCGCCACCGCTTCATCACCGACTCGTGGGCCTGGGAACTTCCCATGGGGCTGATCGAAGCTGACGAGACACCGGCCGCAGCCGCAGCCCGCGAGGTGCTTGAGGAGACCGGCTGGACAACTGGCGAGATGAAGCCGCTCATTTACGCTCAGCCCGCGAACGGGATCACCGACTCGGAGCACTTCGTCTTCCGCGCCGACGCCGTCGAGTACGCGGGGCCGCCGACGGAGCGCAACGAGTCGGACCGGATCGAGTGGATTGCACTCTCCGAACTGCGCGGCATGATCGACCGCCGCGAGATCGTCAGCAGCGGCTCGCTGGTGGGAGTGCTGTACCTGCTGCTGGATGAGGCCGGCCTCTGATCAACCGGTCAGCTCGCCGATCCGGCTAGCGAGCGCCGCAGCGGCACGAGCGTTGCGGTGGGACCCGAGCGAAGTGCGGAACTCCCGGAGATGCGCGAGCACTCTGGGCGACTCCACGACCGCCGCGAGGTCGAGCGCTTTCCCTGCCGTTGCACAAGCCAACTCGACCTCGCGTCGTTGTAGTTGGGTTCGCGCGAGCCAGAACGTGTGGAACGCGCGGCCTCGAAGGTTCGTCGTCGGCTCGGCCTGTAGGGCCTCGGCGATGAGTGGTTCGGCTGCGGATGCGTCGCCGAGCTGACCGAGGGCGATTCCGGTATCGACGGTGAGCTTCGTCCGGTCGAAGTATCGGACCCACGCCGGATCGTCGTCCGCCGGGTCGATCCTCTCGAACTGGTGGAGGGCCTCGCCCAGGGCCCGGTGCGTCGCCTCTTGATCTTGCGCGCTGGCATGGCCGAAGGCTTCGCGCATGGACAGCATCGCCATCAGTCTCGGCGTGCTGCCGTCGAGGCGTGCACTGTCCTGCGCGGCCCGCGCGAGCGTGATGGCGTCCTGGGGTTTGTCCTGGTAGGTCGCCTGGAGACTGAGGCAGGCGAGCACATTGGCGATGAACGGGCGGTCATCGATCTCCCGGGCCAGCCGCAGCGACTCGGTGAAGTAGCTTCGGGCCGTGCTGTATTGCCGTGCGTCGAAGTACGTCCATCCGGTGAGGCGCGCGAGTTCGGCTGCGATGCCGTGGAGACTTCTCCGGAAGTTGGGATCGGCGGTGTCTCGGAGTATGTCCGTGACGTACCTGAGCTGTCCGATGACTGCTGGACGGAGAGCTTCGCCGCCATGCTCGTCATCGCGCCGCCAGTAGTCCTCGATGGAAGCCTGGAGAGAGCGCAGCACGGTGGGTGTGACCCGGGTGCCGGCCGCGATAGCGAGGATGTCGTCTAACTCACTGCTGGGCAGATCTGCCCCAACCGGCCAGGTTTCTCGGACCGGTTGGGCTACTGCGGCCGGTTGACGCTGTCCGGGGATTGCTGGACGCTCCCAGCTTCGAACGGCGAGGCCCAGCATGTGGCCCGGAATCCGGAGACCGTCCGCGATGCGCTCGATGACGGTCATGTTGGTGATCTTCGGCTTCCCATTCATGACTTCGCCCACCCTGCTGGGGGTCAGCTCGCAGGCCCTGGCGATGCGAGAGGGATGGAATCCGCCTTTTCGCTTGGCGAGTTGGAAGATCCGGGCGAAGTCCCGGGCGGTACAGGCGGCGATCATCTCGGGGTCCGCCAGCAGCCGGATCGGCAGCCCCGATGACGCTGTGGACTCGGTCATGTCCGGCACTCCTTACCCCAGGAAGATCATCACTCAGTGTCACGTGGGATAACTGAACGCGAGTTTACCCACTGTGGGTACACGCGCTGGCCTTATGCCGAAACGGACTGTCCCGCGACTCTGGGATTCCCCCGGGGGAAGCCCGGGGCATCTGACTGAGCCGGAGGGCGATCCGTACCGATGAGCCCGTTGGAAACCGCTTCATTCCCAGTCCCGTACGAGTGGGCTGTTGAGCCAAAGGCGGCGGCGGTGCCTCCCGCACGGCGGTTGATCATCGACCTTGCACGTTTCTGGAGGGTGCCACTGTCGGATGACGCCCTGCGCGATGTGGAGCTGTGCGCGAGCGAGGTGTTGGCGAACGCGATCAAGTACAGCAAGGCGCGGTGTCGTGTGACCGTGCGGTGGACGGGCGAGCGGCTGCGCGTGGAGGTCATCGACACCAGCCTTCGCCTTCCCGACCCGGAGACGGCCCAGGACACGGTCACGGGCGGCCGGGGCCTGCGGCTGGTCGCGGGCCTGGCGCACTCGTGGGGCTGGGCGCCTGTCGGTGCGGGCAAGGTCGTGTGGTTCGAGGTCGCTGCCGACCAGGTAGTGACCGGTGACCGGGTCGCGGACCGGCTCTCGCAGGCGCCCTGATCGCTCCTCCGTCTCAGCCCGTGGTGTCGCAGGCGCATTGGCAGCATGCACTACGACCCGCCGGAGAAGCCCCGAGGCTGACGATGCCGCCCGATGGGACGGCTGACCGCTGAACAATCCCAGTGAGGCCGGTCCCTGGTGCGTCAAGGGATGAGGCCAGTCTCGCTGGGCCAGATGCCAGGATGACGCACCTTCAGGAGGAGGATGACCATGGGAAAGCATGGCGGTGGATCGGGCAATGACGGCAAGGGCGATGGCAAGGGTGGTTCCCACTCCGGGAAGCCCGACACGGCTCCGCACGACGGACAGCGCAACACTCCCCCGACCAACCTGCCCAAGCCTGGGGGCAAGTGATGACGTGGGCTGAACTGACGTCGGCTCTGCGGGAGTCCGGGGCGCTCACGGCAGAGTGGGAGAAGGCGTTCGCCACGGTGCCGCGTACCGAGTTCACCCCTGATCGCATCCACTATGAAGGTGAGTGGGTCGACCGGGGGAAGGACAGCGCGCGGTGGTTGGACCTGGTGTGTTCGGACCTGCCGTTGGTCACCCAGCTCTACGACGACGGGCGCACGCCTTCGTCGTCCAGCTCGATGCCGACCGTGGTGGCCACCATGCTGCGGCAGCTCGATGTCGCCGACGGTATGAACGTACTGGAAGTCGGGACGGGTACGGGCTGGACCTCTGCCCTGCTCGCTCGTCGGCTTGGAGGCGAGTTGGTGACCACCATCGAGGTTGACACCAACCTCGCCGACATCGCGAGGAACCGGCTCGGCGGGGCCGGGCTCGGTGCCACGGTGGTGGCCGGGGATGGGACGCTCGGCTACCGGGGCAAAGGCCCGTATGACCGACTGCATGCCACAGCGGCGGTTCAGCGTGTCCCGTCCGCGTGGATCGAGCAGACACGGCCCGGTGGGCTGATCCTGGCCCCCTTCGGCACGGCGTTCTGCAATGGCGCGCTCGTCAAGCTCACGGTGTCGGAAGACGGGCGCTCGGCGTCCGGGCCGTTCGTCGCGGACGTGGCGTTCATGTGGGTTCGCGACCAGCGTCCCGAATCCGGACCGTTCGACATCGACGACGTACGTCACAGCGCCTCCGGCATTGACCCGAAACACGTGGACGAGGAGAGCACTGCGGCCTTCGTCATCGGGCTGCGACTGCCGGGGCTCTTCCGCCAGCGGGTCTGGGCCGACTACGACCCGTTGGGGACCGGCCGTTCCGAGGTTTGGGACGGAGTCTCGTACGCGCACTGTCGCTACGCGGACTGGGACGGCCCACACGCGGTCACCCAGTCCGGCCCCCGCGACCTGTGGGAGGAGATCAGTGCTGCATATGCGTGGTGGGAGCGCAGCGGCAGGCCTGATCTCACGCGTTTCGGGCTGACCGTCACCACGGCCGGCACCCAGCGGGCTTGGCTGGACGACCCGGCCAATGTGCTTCTGCGTCTCGGGGAGTCGGTGGGGTGATGGCCCGGGGAGTGCTGCGCACGGGGGAACCGGGTCTTCCTGCCCCCGGCGGACTGACTGACCGCCGGGTGACGAACGGTCCTGCTCCGGGAAGCCGGAGGGCTGCTCGGAGCAGGGCAGTCCTACCGGATCACGATCTGGAACTGTGCGCTGTCGTCCTGCGGGGTCGGGTCGCCGGGGAGGGTGGCTTCGGCGGTGCCGGTGAGCACGCCTGGCGACATGCCGGAGGAGACGAAGAGCGGGAGGTCAGCGGTGTCCGCTTCGCCGGGGCGGAGGCCGGCGGGGAAGGTGCAGGTCACGGTGTGGCCGAAGGGGAGGATGGTGCAGCTGGTCGGGGAGGTCGGGTTGGCGAAGAAGACGCCGGGTGGCACGTGGGCGGAGAGGGCGAACGGCTGGGTGGTCGTCGCGTCGCCGTTGTTGACCACGCGGACGTGTACTGCCGAGGTGCCGCCGGAGTCGACCAGAACCGGTGCCGGCGGCAGCACCAGGAGGTCCGGGCCGCGTGGGGCGTCGGCCGCTGCTGCGGGCGTTGCCGTGAGCATGAGCGCCAGCACTGATACCGCGAACGAACTGCGGGACATCGTTCTCACCTGCTTCAGCTACGCATCCGCCGGGGCGGCCGGTCGACCGCGCCACGCCCATCGTGCGGACCGCGCGGGCGGGAGACGGCGAAGGCGCGGCTGGATGAACCCGTACGAGGGACAGAATGGGGGCATGTCAGATGAGTTGAAGACCCCCCGCCGGATCGCCGACGACTACGTCGAGCTGGTCGCCGCAGCCGACCCGGCGACGTCCGCCCGGCTGGGCCTGCACCTGGACGACGACCGGCAGCCGGATCTGTCGCCCGAGGGCTTCGAGGCCGCCGCCGACCTCGCCCGCGCTGCGCTGGCCGCGCTCGACGCCGCGCCCACGACGACGGATCCCGCCGAGCTGGCGTGCGCCCGGCTGCTGCGGGAGCGGCTGACGGCCGAGCTGGCCGTGCAGGAGGCGGGCGACCACTTCCGCCAGCTGCGCAACACGGGATCGCCGTTCCACCAGCTGCGCGGGATCTTCACGATGATGCCCACCGCCACCGAGGAGGACTGGGCGGTGGTGGCCGGCCGGCTGCGCAACCTGCCCGGGGCGCTGGACGGTTACCGGGCCACGCTGGTCGAGGGGATCGCGCGCGGGCTGCTCTCGGCTCCCCGGCAGGTCGAGGCGGTGATCGGCCAGCTGACCGCGTGGACCGGCGAGGACGTCGGCGGCGCCGGATGGTTCGCCGAGTTCGTCGCGGACGGTCCCGAGCGGCTGCGCTCCGAGCTGGACGGCACAGCGCGACGGGCGACCGCCGCGGTGTCGGAGTTCCGCGACTGGTTGCGCGACACCTACGCGCCCGCTGCCGAGGGCACCCCGGACGCCGTCGGCCGGGAGCACTACCTGCGCTCGGCCCGCTACTGGACCGGCGCCGACCTCGACGTGGACGAGGCCTACGCGTGGGCCTGGAGTGAGTTCCACCGGATGGTCGCGCAGATGCGGGTCGAGGCCGACCAAGTCCTGTCCGGCTCCACCGTGTTGGAGGCGATGGGGCACCTCAACGAGCACGGCCACGCGGTAAAGGGGGAGGAGGCGATCCGCGACTGGCTGCAGCAGGTCATGGACGAGGCGATCGACGCCCTCGACGGAGTCCACTTCGACATCTTGGGCCCGGTCCGCGCCGTGGAGTCCCGCATCGCGCCGCCGGGGAGCGCCGCAGCGCCGTACTACGCCGGACCGAGCCTGGACTTCAGCCGACCGGGCCGCACCTACCTGCCGACCCTGGGCCGCGAGTCCTTCCCGACCTGGCAGCTCGTCAGCACCTGGTACCACGAGGGCGTTCCCGGCCACCACCTGCAGCTCGCGCAGTGGAACGTGGTCGCCGACCGGCTCAGCCGCTACCAGGTCACGCTCGGCAAGATCAGTGCCAACGTGGAGGGTTGGGCCCTCTACGCCGAGCGCCTGATGGACGAGCTCGGCTTCCTCACCGATCCCGCCAACCGGCTGGGCTACCTGGACAAGCAGATGCTGCGGATCATCCGGGTGATCATCGACATCGGCATGCACCTGGAACTCGCCATCCCCGCCGACTCCGGCTTCCACCCCGGCGAGCGCTGGACCCCGCTGCTGGCCACCGAGTTCATGGCCACCTACCACGGCAGCCCGGCCAAGCGGCGCGCCAGCGAGATCGACCGCTACCTCGGCCGCCCCGGCCAGGCGATCGGCTACAAGCTGGGCGAACGCGCCTGGCTGCGGGGCCGCGCGGCGGCCGAGCAGCGGCACGGCGCGGCGTTCGACCTGAAGTCCTGGCACATGAAGGCGCTCTCCCAGGGCTCCTTCGGCCTGGACGACCTGGCCGACAACCTCGCGGGACTGTAGAGCCGAACCGGGCCGGTCGGTCTCGTCCTGACCGGCCCTGGTTCGGTGGACGCTGCTATATTCATAGTTACTGTTGGCTTTATATAGAGGTGGCCAGTATGAGTGTGACGACGATCGACCTGGACGACGACGCCCTCGCGAAGGCTCTGCGTGTCTCCGGTGGCGCGACCAAGAAGGACGTGGTGAACGCCGCCCTCCGCGAGTACGCCGAGCGGCACGAGCGGGCCACCCAGCGCGCCCGGCACTTGCAGGCCGCCCAGCAGTGGGACTACGAGGGATGGCAGCAGCTCCGTGACGCCGAAAAGCGGGGCGAGGAGTGATCCAGTACCTCGCCGACTCCACCGCCGTATGGCGGCTGGCCCGCGAGCAGTTCCTCAACGACGCGTGGGGAGAGGACATCGACCTGCGCGTCATCGGGTCCTGCGCTCCGCAGCGCACCGAATTCCGTCGCTCTGCCCGGAACCTCGTCCACTACGAGCAGATGGGCGAGATGTTCGCGGACCTGTACCCGGACGTGCCCCTGCCGAAGAACATCTGGGGCTGGATCGAGTCCGCGCAGTTCCGGCTCGCCCAGGCCGGGGGTGCTGTCCGGGCCCTGTCCACCGTCGACCTGATGATCTGTGCGACCGCAGCTCACCACGGGCTGATCGTGCTGCACGACGACAACGACTTCGTCACTGCGGCCGCCGTCCTGCCCGACCTGCTGCAGCGCAGCGTCCGCGACCTTCCGAGCTAGCCGGCGCCTACAACCTCCGCTCCCGCGTGCTGAGAGACTGCGGGCCGTTGTCGAGTGGGGGAGCAGGGGTGGGCGTGGAGTTCGTGGCGGTCGGGGGAAGGGTGCAGTCGCTGTGCTGGGAGGGCGACGAGCTGGTGGACTTCGCCGGGGGTGAGCGCCGTTGGCGACCGGACGGGACGTCGAGTTGTTCGCTGGTCGGGTTCGGCTCCCGGTTCGACCGGGTGGAGCTCTCGCCGTCCGGGCGGTTCGCGGTGGTCTCCGAGGACCGCGGGACCAAGGCGCTGCTGTTGGAAGGGGCCGAGGTGGTGCGTGAACTCGACCGGAGCTACTACCACAGCGCCGATTTCGACTACCCGGTCGCGCTGGGCAGGCTCCCGGACGGCCGGGAGATCGTGGTGCACTGCCCGGACTCCTACGAGGTGCTGCAGATAGACGACCTCTGCTCCGGGCAACGGCTCACTGTCGGTGACCGTACGCCGCAGGACGTCTTCCACTCGCGGCTCTCGGTCGGTCCGGACGGCCGCTACCTGCTCTCGGCGGGCTGGTTGTGGCACCCGTACGGGATCGCCCGGGTCTATGACCTGGCGCAGGCGCTCGCCGACCCGTCGACCCTGGACGGAGACGGACTGCTGCCCCTCTCCTCCACGGGCGCTGAGGTGGGCTCCGCCTGCTGGCTCGACGGCGACCGGATCGCGGTGGCGACGACGGACGAGGTCCTCGATGACGAGGAAGTCCCTGACCCGGGGCCTCGGCAGCTCGGGGTGTGGTCGGTCTCCGGGCAGCGCTGGCTGCACCGCAGCGTCGTCGAGCATCCCCTCGGCACCCTCCTGGCGCGCGGTGACCAGGTCGTCTCGCTCTACGATCACCCCCGCCTGATCGACACCGGGACCGGTGCCGTGCTCGCGCAGTGGCCGGAGGTGAAGGTCGGGCAGCAGGAGGGCAGCTTCGGGTGCGGGGGTGTCCGGACCCCGCCGGTGGCGGTGAGCGCGGACGGTTCGCGGCTCGCCGTCGCGCAGGACGGCGGTATCGCGGTGATGGAGTTGCCGCGGTGAGCAGTGCGTTGAGTGAGGCTGTGCTGCTGGGCTGTGTCGTGCTGGTGGGGTCTTCGGTGCAGCGGTTGGCGGGGATCGGGTTCGCGTTGGTGGCGGCGCCGGCGTTGGTGCTGCTGTTGGGGCCGGGCAGTGGGGTGGTGCTGGCGAACTGCGGGGCGGGGGCGATCAGTGCGATCGGGCTGGCCGGCAGTTGGCGCCGGGTGCGGCTGGGCGCGATGGGGCCGATGGTGCTGGCGGCGGCGTGCACGGTGCCGGCCGGGTCCTGGGTGGCGGCGCGGTTGCCGGGGCCGGAGCTGCTGGCCGGGATGGGCGCGCTGGTGACGGTGGCGGTGCTGCTGGTGATGAGCGGCGCGCGGTTGAACGGGCTGCGCGGGATGCCGGGGGCGTTCGCGGCGGGTGCGGCGAGTGGGTTCATGAACGCGTCCGCGGGGGTCGGCGGCCCGGCGGTGTCGCTGTACGCGGTGAACGCGGGGTGGAGTGCGCGGGAGTTCGTGCCCAACGCGCAGTTCTACGGGGTGCTGGTGAACGCCATGTCGCTCTCCGCGAACGGTCTGCCGCACCTCGCCCGGACCGCGTGGCTGCTGGTCGCGGCGGGCGTCGCGGGCGGCGCGGTGATCGGGAAGGCGCTGGCCGACCGGGTCCCGGAGCAGCGTGCGCGGCGGATCGTCCTGCTGCTCGCGCTGGCCGGCGGGCTCACCACGCTGGGGAAGGGGCTTTGGGGCCTGTAGCAACAATCCCCGACGCGATTGCCGGCGGTGGGCCAGGATTGACGCCATGGCAGAGGAATCGATCACCGCGCGCAGCATCGCCGACGCCCATCTCGACCGGGTCACCGCCCTGGATCCGATGGTCTCCACCTGGCTGGGGGTGAACCCGGGCGACGACCGGCAGTTGGACCTGTCCCTGGACGGGTTCGACGCCCGCGCCGAGCTGGCCCGTCAGGCGCTGGCAGCGCTGGCGCCGGTGACACCGCAGGGGCCCGAGGACGAGGTGTGCGCCCGGCTGCTGCGGGAGCGGCTGACGGCCGAGCTCGCCGTGCACGAGGCCGGCGACCACCTGCGGCAGCTGCGCAACATCGGCTCGCCCGTCCAGTGGGTGCGGGAGATCTTCACCTACATGCCGACGGAGACCGACGAGGACTGGGCGGCCGTGGCCGGCCGGCTGCGCAACCTGCCCGGGGCGCTGGCGGGTTGTCGCGCGACGCTGACCGAGGGCATCGCGCGCGGGCTGCTGTCGGCTCCCCGGCAGGCGGCCGCGGTGGCCGACCAGTACGCCGCCTGGACCGCCGCCGACTGGTTCACCGGCTTCGCCGCCCGCGGAACCGACCGGCTGCGGCCCGAGTTGGACGCGGCTGCGCGTCAAGCGACGGCCGCGGTGGGCGAGTTCAGTGCCTGGTTGCGCGCCGACTACCTCCCGGCCGCGGCCGGTACCCCGGACGGCGTCGGCCGCGAACGCTACCTGCGTGCCGCCCGGTTCTGCACCGGCGCGGACCTCGACCTGGACGAGGCGTACGGGTGGGCCTGGGCGGAGTTCCACCGGATGAACGCCGAACTGCGGGCCGAGGCCGAGCGCGTGCTGCCCGGCGCGAGCCCGCTGGAGGCGGTGCGGCACCTGGACGAGCGCGGCCACACCGTCGACGGCGAGGAGGGGATCCGGGTCTGGCTGCAGGAGTTGATGGACGAGGCGATCGAGGCCCTGGACGGACGGCACTTCGACATCTCGCCGCCGGTCCGCCGGGTCGAGTCGCTGATCGCACCGGAGGGGAGCGCGGCGGCGCCCTACTACTCGGGCCCCAGCCTGGACTTCACCCGTCCGGGCCGCACCTATCTGCCGACGCTGGGCCGAAAGGCCTTCCCCACCTGGCAGTTGGTCAGCATCTGGTACCACGAAGGGGTTCCCGGCCACCATCTGCAGCTTGCCCAGTGGAACGTGGCCGCAGCCCAACTCAGCCGCTACCAGGTCACCTTGGGCAAGGTCAGCGCCAACATCGAGGGTTGGGCGCTGTATGCCGAGCGCCTGATGGACGACCTGGGCTTCCTGACCGAGCCCGCGCGGCGGTTCGGCTTCCTGGACGAGCAGATGCTGCGCACCATCCGGGTGATCATCGACATCGGCATGCACCTGCGCCTCGCCATCCCCGCCGACTCGGGCTTCCACCCGGGAGAGCGCTGGACTCCGGCGCTGGCGGCGGAGTTCATGGCGGCCTACAACGGCAGCCCGGCCGAGATGCGCAGCAGCGAGATCGACCGCTATCTCGGCTGGCCGGGTCAGGCGATCGGCTACAAGCTCGGCGAACGGGCCTGGCGCGAGGGCCGGGCGGCCGCCGAGCGCCGGCTCGGCGCCGCCTTCGACCTGAAGGCCTGGCACATGAAGGCGCTCTCCCAGGGATCGCTCGGCCTGGACGACCTGGCCGGCAGCCTGGCGGGGTTGTGAAGCCACTCCCTGCGGGGGGCGCCGCACGTAGGGTGTTCGGGTGGAGCTGACCATGATTGACATCGCGCCCGGTGATCGCGCTCTGCAGAGCGACGTCGCGCCGCTGATCCGTTCGCTGCGACCGGGGCTGAGCCCGGCGGGCTTCGCGGCGTTCGCGGCCGAGGCGTACGGGCAGGGGCTGGTGTTCACCGCCGCGTACGACGAGCGCGGGCGGTGCGTGGCGGTGGCGGGCCACCGGATGCTGGCGACCAGCCGGGGCCGGGTGCTCTTCATCGACGACCTGGTCACCGACCCGCAGGTGCGCTCCGGCGGCATCGGCGGGTGGCTGCTGGCGCAGCTGGAGGACCGGGCCCGGCAGGCGGGGTGCCAGCGGATCGAGCTGGACTCGGGAGTGTCGAACCACGGCGCGCACCGCTTCTACCACGCACGGCGGATGTCGATCGTGGCCCTGCACTTCGCCCACGACCTGTCGGCGGGACAGTGATGGTGCCGAGAGCGCTGCACATCGTGAACGAGGGGCTGGCCTTCCTGGCCGAGCTGGCGGCCCTGGGGTTCCTGGCCTGGTGGGGGTGGACGGCGGTCGACGAGATCGCCGTCCGGATCCTGCTGGGGCTGGGCGCGCCGGTGGCCGCCGCGGTGCTCTGGGGCCGGTACGCGGCGCCCAGGGCCGTGGTGCGGCTGCCGCTGCCGGGGATCCTGGCGGTGAAGGCGCTGGTCTTCGGCGCGGGTGCGGTCGCGCTCGGGGCAGTGGCGGGCGCGGGCTGGGGGATCGGCTTCGGCGCGGCCGTCCTGCTGAACACGGCGATCGCCACGGTGGACCGCAACGCGATGATGCACCGTCAGCAGGACGGCGGTGAGCCGGGTGGTCCGGGTGAGCCGGGCGCTCAGACCTCGTCCGGTCCGGTGAAGCCGGGCGGGCTGTAGCCGGGGCTGCTGAACTCGGTGGGCCGCGGCTCGCGGCCCTCCGGGTCGGTCACGCCCTCGACACCGGGGCTGGAGAAGCCGGGACTGCCGTAGGCCGCGCTGGTGTAGCCGGGGCTGCTGAACTCGGGAGCGGCGGTGGGTCGGCGGCTGGGCGGGCGTGGCGCGAGGGCCGGGTCGGAGTCCAGGTTGGCCAGCAGGTACGGCAGCAGGCCGCGCTCGCGCAGGGCGTGCTGCCAGGCGGCCCGCGCCTCGGCGACGCCGGCCCGCAGCTCCGGGTCCTCGCCCGCGGGGCCGGCCGCGCTGTCCCGCACGGCGGTGAGCACCAGGCCGACCAGGCCGATCACCAGCGAGACCGCGGCCACCGCGACCGCCGCCCAACCGGAGAGCACCACCGAGCGGCCGTAGGAGACCCCGGTGTCGGCGTCGGTCAGGATGTAGCCG
The DNA here is from genome assembly GCF_029893355.1 of Kitasatospora sp. MAA4. Taxonomy (GTDB): domain Bacteria; phylum Actinomycetota; class Actinomycetes; order Streptomycetales; family Streptomycetaceae; genus Kitasatospora. The sequence goes on along the minus strand of NZ_JARZAI010000044.1, from coordinate 31,972 downwards.
GTGAGCAGCAGCAGGATCGCCGCGCCGACCGACAGCATCGGGACCAGGACGGTCAGCACCGGCCAGAGCCCGCCGCCCCCGGGCGAGCTGAGCTGGGCCAGCAGCTCACTCGTGGTCTGCGGCCCGGGCCGCCCCTTCGGCCGAGGCCGCTCGACGGCCTGCGCCGGGGCCTCGCGCAAACCGACCCGCAGACCGTCCCGCAGGCCGAGGTAGTGCAGGTACTCGGCGAGGGCGGCCTCGGCTATCACGTCCTGGTCGAACAGTGCCTTGGTGCGCAGCTGCTCGGCGTTCAGACCGGTGTGCTGATGTTCTCGCAGGGCAGCGAGGATCGTGCTGTCACGCAGTGCATCGTCGAGGGTTCGCCCGAAATCCGGACGGTCCTCGGCGCGCAGGTGCGGGGCGTGGTTCATGACTACCCCGTTCGCTCCGTCAGGGAGGTGGACGGCCACCGGCAGGCTCGGGCGGCCGACGTGGGTGGGCGCGGACGCCTGGGGTGGGTCCCTCGATGGTAGGGGCCGGGGGGCCGGTGCTGACAGAGCGTTTCCGGATATTCGACGAAGAACCAGGTCAGCGCCTGCGCGCCGGGGCCCGGCTCAGTCGAGCGGCAGCCGGGCCACCAGCAGCCGGCCCTCCATGGTGACCCCGCCGTCCATCGCGACCGCCAGCTCGTCCGCATAGATGTACGGGCCCGGAACGTACGGTCGCTCGCCGCTGTCCGAGTTGGCCTCGCCGGTCAGGTACGGGATCGGGCTGTGCCCGTGCACCACCCGGTGGCCGCCGTACGTCCCGAGCAGCTCGCCGGCGGCCGTCGGGCCGCCCGGGCCGCGGAAGGCGAACCGCTTGGTGAACCGGCGGAAGGCGTCCCACCACTCGTCGGCGCCCTCGTCGGCGAGCAGGTCGTGGACGGCGTCGTTGACCTCGTCGATGGACGCGCCGTACTCCAGGTACGAGGTGGTGTCCGAGTGCAGCAGCAGGTGGCCGTCCTCCAGCGCGATCGCCGGCAGCCGGGAGAGCCAGCTGATGTGGTGGCCCTCCAGCCGTTCCAGGTCGTGCTGCTGGCCGCCGTTGAGCAGCCAGGCGGCGCGGAACGAGGCGGTGCCGGCGGTGGACTGCACGGGCTCGTCGCCGTAGCGGTGGGCGCCGAGGAAGAGCAGCTCGTGATTGCCCATCAGGGCCCGGCAGTACCCGCCGGCGGCGGCCGCCTCGGCGGCCAGCTGCATCACCAGGTCGATGACGCCGATGCCGTCGGGGCCGCGGTCGGTGAAGTCGCCGAGGAACCAGACCCGCGAGCGCCCGGCCGACCAGTGGCCCTCGGCGTCGATCAGGTTCTGCCGGCGCAGCTCGGAGACCAGCTCGTCCAGGTAGCCGTGCACGTCGCCGACCACGTAGAGCGGGCCGACCGGGCCCGGGTCCTCGACCGGCTGGTAGCCCGCGGCGCGCAGGTCCTCCTCGGTCAGCGGCGGGCCGAGCTCGATGGTCGGCGGATCGTCGTGATCGTGGGACGGCACCTGCCCCTGGACCTGCCCCTGCTCGTGCCGCTCCACCTGGGCCTCGCCCACCGGCCAGTGCTGCTCCAGGTACCGCGCGCCGCCGTACCCGCTGTAGGCGGCGTCCTGGCCGGCCCTCTGCTCGCCCGGCGAACCCTGGTACTCCTGCTGGGGGTTGGGCTCGTGATACGAACCGTACGGGAGCACGTCGAGGTCCTGGTGCGGGTGGGGGCCTGAGTGGGGCAGTTCAGGCCCGGGGAAGCGGTCCTCGGGTGTCATTCGCCCATCATAGGAAGACCACTCTCCCGTCGTCCTCACCCGGTGGGTATCCAATCTGTACGAACGTACCCCGCCAGGCCCCGCCGAGAGCTGCGGGACGGTCGGCCCGGACCCGCCGTCGCTGCTCAGACCTCGCCCGGCGGGCGGGGCGGGCTGACGGTGGTTCGGGGGCTGCGCCGCTGGGAGGAGGCCCGGACGATCAGTTCGGTGGGCATCAGCGTCCCCGGCGGAGGCCCGGTGCCGGCCGTTCGGTAGCGCGGCGGGAAGAGCCGCGCGATGTCCACTCCGGTGCCCGAGTCGACCCCCTCGATCGCGTCGATCAGTAGGTTGACGACGGTGGTCCCGATCCGGCGCGGCTTGAGCGAGAGGGTGGTGATCGGCGGCTCGGTGCCGGCGTAGACGTCGCTCTCGCTGCAGCAGACCAGCAGCAGCTCCTCCGGCACCCGCAGGCCGTAGCGGCGGGCGGCGGCGAGCAGGTCGGTGCCGTTCGGGTCGAAGAGCCCGTAGACGGCGTCCGGCCGGTCGGGGCGGGCCAGCAGCCGGTCGGCGGCGACGGCGCCGGCGGCCGGGTCGTGCGCCGGGTAGGCCTCGTACACCGGCTCCTGGCCGACCCGGTCGCACCAGCCTAGGTAGGCGTCGGTGCTCAGCCGGGTGTAGGTGTCGGTGCTGGTGCCGGTGAGCAGGCCGATCCGGCGGGCGCCGGCCTCGCTGAGGTGGTCCAGGATGTTGAGGACGGCGGCCTCGTGGTCGTTGTCGACCCAGGCGGTGACCGGGCAGTTGCCGGGCTTGCCGTCGCTGACCACCGGCACGCCGGACCGGTACAGCTCGCTGACCAGCGGGTCCTGGTCGGCGGGGTCGATCACCACGGTGCCGTCCAGCGCGACGTTGCTCCAGACGTCGTGCCGGGAGGAGGCGGGAAGTACGACCAGCGCGTAGCCGCGGCCGAGCGCGGCGCTGGTGGCCGCGCGGGCCATCTCGGCGAAGTAGGCGAACTCGGTGAAGGTGAACGGCTCCTCGCCGTAGGTGGTGACGGTCAGTCCGATCAGTCCGGACCGGCCGGTGCGCAGCGTCCGGGCGGCGGCGGACGGCCGGTAGCCGAGGCGCTCGGCGACCTCGCGCACCCGGCTGCGGGTTTCGTCGGGCAGGCGGCCCTTACCGTTCAAGGCGTCGGAGACGGTGGTGATGGACACTCCGGCGGCTGCTGCCACGTCCCGGATGCCGGCCCGCTCCAGACGCCGTGAGGTCGTGGGTCGCCGACCGCTCTGGTTGGCTGCTGCTGTCATGGCGGACCGATCGTATGGCGCGTCAGCAGTTCGCGGGACCAGGCCTCGGATCGGGGCTGAAGATACGTTTCTCCATGACAAGGGCCCGGATCATCCCTTGGATCAGGGGTCTGGTTTCGGCCGATTACCTCTGACATGTGCCATGGGAACGAGAGACAATGGCTGATCCGCATCGGTAACCCGACCGGACATCTCACCCCTACGAGTGAGCGTGCTCGGTATCGTTCTCGGCACCCGACCGGGGAACACCGCCGCTTGCCGCGACCGGCGCACACCAACGCGCCGGGGCGCACACGCGGCACCGGGGTGATGCCCCGCAGGGCCGGTCCCAAGAACCGGCTCCGACAGACGAAGGAGAGCACCACCGTGAGCGGTACGGCAGCGCAGGGCCCGCGGCTTCGCCCGAGCCTCGACGGCATCCCCACCTACAAGCCCGGCAAGCCGGCCGGCGCCGACGCCTTCAAGTTGTCCTCCAACGAGAACCCGTACGAGCCGCTGCCCGGCGTGCTGGAGGCCGCCGTCGCGGCGGCCGGCTCCTTCAACCGCTACCCGGACATGGCGGTCACCGAGCTGACCGCTGAGCTGGCCCAGCGCTTCGGCGTCCCCGCGGAGCACATCGCCACCGGACCCGGCTCGGTCGGCGTCGCCCAGTCGCTGGTGCTCTCCACGGCCGGCCCGGGCGACGAGGTGATCTTCGCCTGGCGCTCCTTCGAGGCCTACCCGATCATCACCCAGGTGGCCGGTGCCACCCCGGTGGCGGTGCCGCTGACCGCGGGGGAGGAGCACGACCTCGACGCGATGCTCGCGGCGATCACCCCGCGGACCCGGCTGATCTTCGTCTGCAACCCGAACAACCCGACCGGTGTCGCGATCCGCCGCCCCGAGCTGGAGCGCTTCCTGGACGCCGTGCCCGGCGACATCCTGGTGGTCGTCGACGAGGCGTACCGCGAGTTCCTGCGCGACGAGCTGGTCCCGGACGGCGTCGAGCTCTACCGCGACCGCCCGAACGTCTGCGTGCTGCGCACCTTCTCCAAGGCGTACGGCCTGGCCGGCCTGCGGATCGGCTTCGCCATCGCGCACGAGCCGGTGGCCACCGCGCTGCGCAAGACGGCCGTCCCGTTCGGCGTCAGCCAGCTCGCCCAGGACGCGGCGGTCGCCTCGCTGCGGGCCGAGGACGCGCTGATGGTGCGGGTGGAGGCGCTGGTCACCGAGCGCACCCGGGTCGTCGCGGAGCTGACCGCGCAGGGCTGGACCCTCGCCGACTCGCAGGCCAACTTCGTCTGGCTGCGGCTGGGTGAGCGGACCGTCGACTTCGCCGAGGCGTGCACCGCGGCGGGCGTCATCGTCCGTCCGTTCGCCGGTGAGGGCGTGCGCGTGACGATCGGTGAGGTGGCGGGCAACGACCTCTTCCTCGGCGTGGCGGCGGCGTTCCGCAAGGAGCTCTGACAGCCCAGGGGGTCCCGAACCTTCGGGACCCCCTGCTCCTGCCGTGCTCAGGCCGTCGCGGCCCGTTCGGCGGCGCTGCGCTCGACGCACAGTTCGTTCCCCTCGGGGTCGGCCAGGACGGCCCACCCGGTGCCGTCGGGGTTGCGCAGGTCCTCGACCAGGGTCGCGCCGACGGCCAGCAGCCGCTGGACCTCCTCCTCGCGGGTGCGGTCCTGCGGCTGGAGGTCCAGGTGGACCCGGTTCTTCACGGCCTTCGGCTCGGGCACCGCTATGAAGAGCAGCCGGGGCCCGCCGGTGCCGGCCGGCGGGATCACGGCGGCCTCCGGGTCGCCGGGGACGTCGTCCGCTCCCATCGGCCAGCCGGTCACCTCGGACCAGAACCGGGCGAGGGTGTAGGCGTCCGTGCAGTCGAACGTGATGCTGTGCAGGGCTGAACTCAAGGGGTGCCTCCGACAACGAATGGGTGACGGTCCGTCATTCTTCCAGCAGGACCGTGCGGACGCGTGGTCTCCTGCCTGCGGTTCCCGGGCCAGGATTAAAGGCTGCGGGCCAGATCTCTGGGAAGATCCTGAGAGTTTCGCCAACAGCGCTCCCGTAAACCCGGACCTGCGACGGTGTTATGTCCCGTTGTGTCCGCTCTTGCTTCCCCCGCATGACTCAGCTGGCTCTCAGCCCTCGCTCAGAGCTTCGCAAGAGCGCCAGGCAACTCTTGTGCGCTATGAAGGTCCTCCTGCGACGGCGTGGTGCCGTCCTCGTCAACTCAGTACTCGGTGTGGCCCTCCTCGCCGGAGGTGCCCTGGCTTACACCACCGTGAACAGCAGCAGCAGTGCTGCCGCCAGTAAGCCGACCACCCGCAGCGCGACCGTGACCAAGGGCACGGTCCTGGCCACCGTGTCCGGATCCGGTGCCCTCTCCTCCCCGTCCGATGCCGGACAGAACTTCGTGACCGGTGGCAAGCTCACCGCGGTCAAGGTGTCGGTGGGCGACACCGTGACCGCGGGCGAGGTGCTCGCCACCGTCGACACGACCCAGGCCCAGCAGCAGGTGACCACCGCCCAGGGCGGCGTCACCAGCGCGCAGGCCGCCCTGAACACCGCGGAGGCCAACCTCACCAAGGCGCAGGCCGGGGTCACCACGACCACGACCACCGGTTCGGGCAGCTCCGGCTCCGGCTCCGGCCGCAGCGGCGCCGGCGCCTCCACCCCTGCTCCGCAGACCAGCACGGTCAGCACCACCACGGTCGACCCCTCTGCCGTGGCGCAGGCCGAACAGCAGGTGACGCAGGCCCAGCAGCAGCTCAACGCCGCGCAGATCACGCTCACCAACGCCCAGACGGCGCTGACCGGCACCACCCTGACCGCCTCCGAGGGCGGCACGGTCGCGTCGATCTCCAACAAGGTCGGCGACACCGTCTCCGGCACCGGCTCCACCGACACCTCGGGCTCCGGCAGCGGCGCGAGCAGCAGCGGCACCGGCAGCAAGACGACCAGCGCGTCGACCTCCAGCACGCCGAGCGGCTTCATCGTGCTCACCAACCCGACCGGGATGCAGGTGACCGCGGACTTCTCCGAGCTCGACTCGCTGAAGCTCAAGAAGGGCGAGGCGGCCACCGTCACGCTCAACGCGCAGTCCAGCACCGTCCTCAACGCCACCGTGCTGTCGGTCAGTTCGCTGCCCGTCTCCAGCAGCACCGGCGCCAGCGCGGCGGTCCAGTACGCCGCGACGCTGCAGATCAACGGTGACACCAGCACGCTGCGGACCGGCCTGAGCGCCACCGTCTCGGTGGTCACCGGCGAGGCCGACAACGCGCTCTCCGTCCCGGCGGCGGCGCTGGCCGGCACCGGCACCACGCGCACCGCGACCCTGGTGAAGCCGGACGGCACGACCTCGCGGGTGAGCGTGGCGGTCGGCGTGGTGGGCGACACCACCGTGCAGGTGGTCTCCGGCCTCAACGCCGGGGACAAGGTCCAGATCGCCTCGGCCACGGCCGGCAGCGGCTCCGGCTTCCCGAGCGGCGCCTTCCCCGGCGGCGCGGGTGTGGCCGGCTTCGGTGGCGGCGCCGGTGGTGGCGGCGGCCGGGCCGGTGGTGGCGGCGGCGGTGGCGGCGGCGGCTCCAAGGGCGGCAACTGATGGCCCGGCGCGGCCGAGCGCGTCACTCCGGTACCGCTCCCACCCCCGAGACCGAGACCGGCCCGGCGACGCCGACCCCGGTCATCCAGATCCGCCGGCTCACCAAGGCCTACGGCCACGGTGACGCGACGGTCCACGCGCTGCGCGGACCGGACGATCCGGAGACCGGTCTGCCGGCAGGCGTCAGCCTGGACATCGACGAGGGCGACTTCGTCGCGGTGATGGGTAGTTCGGGTTCCGGCAAGTCGACCCTGATGAACATCCTGGGTTGCCTGGACGTACCGACCGCCGGGCGTTACCTGCTGGACGGCATCGACGTCGGACACCTGGACGAGCAGCAGCTCTCCCTGGTCCGCAACCGCAAGATCGGCTTCATCTTCCAGTCGTTCAACCTGGTCCCCCGCACCAGCGCCCTCGCGCAGGTCGAGCTCCCGCTCGCCTACGCGGGGGTCCGGGCCGCCGAGCGGCGCAAGCGCGCGCTCGCCGCGCTCTCGCTGGTCGGCCTCTCGCAGCGCGCCGGGCACAAGCCCAACGAGCTGTCCGGCGGGCAGCAGCAGCGCGTCGCCGTGGCGCGGGCCCTGGTCACGGCGCCGGCGATGCTGCTGGCCGACGAGCCGACCGGAAACCTGGACAGCCACTCCACCGAAGAGGTACTGCAGATCATCGACGGACTGAACGCGACCGGACGAACGGTCGTGCTGATCACCCACGAGGACGAGGTGGCCATGCACGCCAAGCGCGTGCTGCGGCTGGTCGACGGCAAGGTGATCTCGGACGTCCGGCAGGGGCCGGTCGTCGGCCCGCCGCCGGTGCTCGCAGCCCAGCTCCGCCAGCGCGCCGCCAACGGTGAACTGATCGGAGGCCGACAGTGATCTTCTGGCAGATCATTCGCTTCGCACTCGGCGGCCTGGCCGCCAACAAGGTGCGTTCCGCGCTCACCATGCTCGGTGTGCTGATCGGTGTGGCCTCGGTGATCCTGCTGCTCGCGGTGGGCAACGGCTCCTCGGTCGCGGTGAAGAACTCGATCACCTCGCTCGGCACCAACTCGCTGACCGTCAGCTCCGGCGCGTCCTTCGGCGGCTCGCGCAGCGCGGCCACCACCAAGAAGCTCACGGTGGCCGACGCCAAGGCGCTGGCCGACCCGACCGCCGCGCCGGACATCAAGTCGGTCGCCCCGGTGGTCTCCACCAGCGCCACCGCGATCTACGGGGACATCTCGTACACCCCCGGCTCGATCCTGGGCACCTACCCGGCGTACTTCGAGACCGCCAACGAGAAGATCGCGAAGGGCGACTACTTCAGCGCCGACGACGTGCTGAACTCCCGCAAGGTCGCGGTCATCGGCTCCACCACCGCCACCCAGCTCTTCAACACCGACGACCCGGTCGGCAAGACAATCAGCCTGGGCGGCACGCCGTTCACGGTGGTCGGCGTGCTGCAGACCAAGGGCGGCAGCACCGGCTTCAGCGACCCGGACGACGTGGTGATCGCGCCGCTGCCGACCGTGCAGAACGCCTTCACCGGCTTCAGCTCGGTCAGCCAGATCCTGGTGCAGGCGACCTCCGCCGACACCACCACGCAGGCCCAGGCCGAGATCACCCAGGTCCTGATGGGGACGCACTCGCTGACCGACCCCACCAAGCTCGACTTCCGGGTGAGCAACCAGGCCTCCCTGCTCACCGCGCGGGAGAGCACCACCCAGACCTTCACCGTGCTGCTCGGCGCGGTGGCCGCGATCTCGCTGCTGGTCGGCGGGATCGGGATCACCAACATCATGCTGGTCACGGTCACCGAGCGGACCCGGGAGATCGGCATCCGCAAGGCCCTGGGCGCGCCGAAGGCGGTGATCCTGGGCCAGTTCCTCACCGAGTCGACCCTGCTGTCGGTGCTGGGAGCCGGACTGGGGGTGGGGGTCGGACTCTTCGGCGCGCACTTCAAGGTGGTCGGGATCGTGCCGGTGGTGATTCCCTCGTCGGTGCTCGGCTCCTTCGCGATCGCCGTGGCGATCGGACTCTTCTTCGGCAGCTACCCGGCCAACCGGGCCGCTTCGCTGCGTCCCATCGACGCCCTGCGGCACGAGTGAGGCAGCAGACATGATCACCGAGCGAGACGAGCGGGAGCAGTCAAAGCCCATGCCTACCAACAACAGTGACCTGGTCCGGGCGGACGACACGGTTCAGCTGGCCGCCATCACGGTCGACGCGCCGCGCGCCGAGCTGGAGCCGGGCAGCCCGGCGGCGCACGCCGCCCTGCTGGCGACCCCGCCGGACGCCCGCGACATCACCGCCGAGCTGGCCGCGCCGCCGCGGCGCAAGCTGCCCTGGCTGACCATGCTGCTGGCCGGCGGCGTGATCGCCGCGTCGGCCTTCGCCGGGGGCGCCTGGTACCAGAAGAACCACGGCGCGACGACGGCTGCGAGCGGCGGACGCGGCGCGGCTGCCGCCGCCGCGGGCGGTCGCAGCGGCCGCGGCGGGAGCGGCGCGGCCGGCGGCGGCCAGGCAGCCGGTGCGCCCGGCTTCACCCGCGGCACGGTCAAGCTGGTCGACGGCAGCACCGTCTACCTGACCGACAGCAGCGGCAACACCGTCAAGGTGACCACCAGCGGCACCACCAAGGTGCAGGTCACCAAGGACGGCCAGGTCGGCGACCTGCAGCCGGGCCAGAGCGTGACCGTGGTCGGCACGCCGGACTCCTCCGGCGGCTACGCGGCCTCCCAGCTGACCGAGGGCGGCATCGCCGCAGGCGGCTTCGGTGGCGGTGGCGGCGGCGGGTTCGGTGGCGGCGGCGCCGCGGGCGGTACCTCCAAGAGCGGCTGACGATCCGTCGCGGGGTGGTGACCAGCCGTCAGGGCTGGTCACCACCCCTTTTCCTGGGCTGGGCCAAACGGCTGAGATCCGGCACACTGTCCCCCGCGGCCAGAGGCACTGGCCGCGTGCTCGCGCACTTCGCGCCGTCCACGGGGGACACGTGTCCGCACCAACCACTCCGCAGCCCGCCCCGGCCCGCAAGGGCTCGGCCGCCGCCCTCGGCTGGCTGCTCAGCATCGGCTTCAACGTCGTCGCGCCGATCGTGATCTACAACCAGCTGCACGCCCACGGCGTCGGCGACTTCACCGCGCTGCTGCTCTCCGGGCTCGGCCCGGTGCTGGACATCGCGGTCTACCTGGCCTGGCACCGGCGGGTGGACGAGTTCGCGATCATCTCGCTGGTCTTCGTCGCGCTGACCGCGATCGTCTCGCTGGTCGGCCCGCACGACGCCCGGCTGCTGCTGGTCAAGGACTCCTTCGTGACCGGCCTCTTCGGCCTGCTCTGCCTGGCCTCGCTGGCCGCCCCGCGCCCGCTGATGTTCTACTTCGGCCGCAAGTTCGCCACCGACGGCACGCCCGCGGCGGTGGCCTGGTGGAACGGGCTCTGGCAGTTCCCCGGTTTCCGGACGGTCCAGCGCAACCTGACGATCGGCTGGGGCGTGGGCTATCTGGCCGAGGCGGCGCTGCGGATCGCGCTGGTCTACACCCTGTCCACGAGCGCGATGGTCACCGTCAACAACGTCCTGCCGTACGTCGTCACGGGCGGCCTGGTCTTCTGGACGATCAGCTACGCCAGGCGGGCCCAGGCCCGGGGCGCCGCAGCCGCGGCCGCTGCCGCAAGCCAGCCCCAGGCCGTCTGAGCACGGACGACCCCGCCGTTCATCCACCTCTCATCACTTCCGTGTAACCTCCCGAGTCCGTCATCCGATGGGGTGACGGACCGGCTCGACCCTCGACCTGGGAGGCGGACCCATGATGCAGGGCACTGCGGCAAGTACGGCGCCCACGGCGGCTTCGTCGGTCGGAGCGGCCGGTGCGGGCAGAACGCCGGGTGAGGCCTTCCTGCTCGTGGTGGACGACGAACCGAACATCCGCGAGCTGCTCTCCGCCTCGCTGCGCTTCTCCGGCTTCCGGGTGGAGTCCGCCGCCACCGGCGAGGAGGCGCTGGCCGCGATCGCCGTCGAGCGCCCCGACCTGGTGGTCCTCGACGTGATGCTCCCCGACCTGGACGGCTTCACGGTCGTCGAGCGGCTGCGCGAGCGCACCCGCCGCCAGCAGATCGCCAACCCGACGGGCCTGGCCACCCGCCCGGGCCGGGCGCGGCCGGCCGAGCACCTCCCGGTGCTCTTCCTCACGGCCAAGGACGGGACCGAGGACAAGGTGCACGGCCTGGCGGCCGGCGCCGACGACTACGTCACCAAGCCGTTCAGCCTGGAGGAGCTGATCGCCCGGATCCGGGCGATCCTGCGCCGGGCCGGCGGCCCGGCCGAGGACGGCCGGCTGATGGTCGCCGACCTCACCCTCGACCCGCTGGCGCACGAGGTGACCCGGGACGGCCACGCCGTCTCGCTGTCGCCCACCGAGTTCAAGCTGCTGCACTACCTGATGGCCAACGTCGGCCGGGTGGTCTCCAAGGCGCAGATCCTGGACCACGTCTGGGCGTACGACTTCGGCGGCGACCTGAGCATCGTCGAGTCGTACATCTCCTACCTGCGCCGCAAGCTCGACTCGGGCCCCGACCACGGGCCCAAGCTGATCCACACGGTGCGCGGCATCGGCTACGCGCTGCGCCGACCGCCCCAGCAGGCCCAGGACTGATCCAGGTGCGCCGACTGCTCGCGCGGGTGTCGCTCCGCCTCCCGCGCCGCCTGCCGCGTCCCGGCGCGCTGACCCGCCGCGCCGGGCGCTTCTCGCTCCGCAGCCGGCTGCTCGCCCTCACCCTGGTGCTGGTCGCCACCGGGCTGGCGGTCAGCGACGTCGTGGTGCTCGGCGAAGCGCATCAGCTGCTGGTCGGCCGGCTCGACCAGCAGCTGATGCGCTTCGGCCAGCAGCTGTCCCACCGCGGCGGCAAGCCCGGCGGCAGCGGCGTCAAGCCGCCGACCAGCACTGACGCCGCGCCGAACCTGAAGGTGCTGCCCAGCCAGTTCGAGGTGCGCATGCTGGCCGCCGACGGCAGCGTGCTGCGGGTGGAACGCCAGCCGATGGCCGACACCGACCCCGGCCCGCGGCTGCCCGACGGCGGCGACCCCGATCTGTTCAAGCACCTGGGCGGGGGCTTCAACCTGCCCGCCGAGCACGGCTCCGGCAGCTGGCGGGTGCTCATCCTGCCGATCCAGCGCACCGGTCCGGCGCCCGCCAACGCCTCCTCCTACGTCATGGTCGCGGTCTCCTCGGACGACGTGGAGGCCACCGTCGAGAATCTGCGCGCCGCCTTCCTGGCGATCGGCGTGGCCGTCCTGCTGCTGATAGCCGCGCTCGGCACCTTCGCGGTGCGGGCCGGTCTGCTGCCGCTGCGCCGGATCGAGCGCGGCACCGAGCTGATCGCGGCCGGCGAACTCTCCTACCGGATGCCCGACCTGCCGACCAGCACCGAGGTCGGCCGGCTCTCGGCGGCACTGAACGGGATGCTCGACCAGATCGAGGCCGCCTTCGCCGCCCGCGCCCAGTCCGAGGAGCGGATGCGCAGGTTCGTGGCGGACGCCTCGCACGAGCTGCGCACCCCGCTGGCCGGCATCCGCGGCTTCGCCGAGCTGTACCGGATGGGCGCGCTGCCGTCCGAGGCGGACGTCAACCGGACGATGAACCGGATCGAGAGCGAGGCGGTCCGGATGGGCGGCCTGGTCGAGGACCTGCTCACCCTCGCCCGCCTCGACGAGGAGCGCCCGCTCGACCTCGCCCCGATGGACCTGCGCACGCTGGCCGCGGACGCGCTGCACGACCTGACCGCGCTCGACCCGACCCGTTCGGTCGCCCTCACCGGCCCCGGCGGCACCGGGACCCCGGGCGCCGCCACCGTCCTCGGCGACGAGGCCCGGCTGCGCCAGGTGGTCACCAACCTGGTCGGCAACGCCGTCAAGCACACCCCGCTCGGCACCGCCGTCCGGATCGGCGTGGGCACCGCCGGCGGCGCCTGCGTCCTCGAAGTCGCCGACTCCGGACCGGGTCTGACGCATGATCAGGCAGCTCGGGTCTTCGAGCGCTTCTACCGCGTCGACGGCTCCCGCAGCCGCCACGACGGAGGCGGCGCAGGCCTCGGCCTGGCCATCGCCGCCGCCCTCACCCGCGCCCACGGCGGCACCCTCACCCTCGACACCGCCCCCGCCGCCGGCGCGACCTTCCGCCTCCACCTGCCCCGATCGAGTGGCAACTGACCGAACCCCCTTGCCTGCCGCCACCTGTGTGTGATCGTACGGTTGCGGCTTGTGCCACCCGGTCTCGCCGCTCACACTGGACTGGAAGAGAGGTGTCCTCATGACCGCGCTCGCACTCGAGGAGATCACCGTGGACCTGGACCAGGCCCTGTGGCAGGTGTGGAAGTCCATGGACGTTCCGGAGGGCTTCCGGGCGGAGATCATCGAGGGAGTCATCGCGATGTCACCAACTGGTGGAAGCCGTCATGGCAAGATCAACCAGCGGGTAGCCCTGGCGCTTCATGATTTTCTTCGTGGCACCGGATATGCGCCCGGCCAGGACTTCAATGTCATCGACGGCCTCAAGGTCTGGATCCCCGATGTTCTCGTCGGCCCCGCCGACGTCGACGACATCGAGCACCCCGACGGCCTCGGCCTCCTCGCCTCCGGTATCGGTCTCGTCGTCGAGACGGTCTCCCCCGGCAGCGACGCCCGCCAGCGCGACTACGTCCGCAAGCACCGCGCGTACGCACAGGCCGGTATCCCGGTCTACGTGATCATCGACGACTACGACGACGGTGGCGCGGTCACCGTCCTCAGCGGTCCGGACCGGGGGCGCGGCGCGTACGCCAGCTCCGTCCGCAGCCCGTACGGCGCCGAGGCGTTGGTGCCCGAGGGGCCCGCCAAGGGCTTCGTGATCGGCCCGGAGATCACCGGCGGCCTGCTCGACCCGCAGCTCTGACCGTTCTTCACCCTTTCACCTTTTCCCCCACCCCCGGTGTGTGCCGCCGAACAGGCGTGCGTGATACTGGCTTCTGGCAGAGCTTGTGAACGTGTTCACGTTCACAAGCGCGCAAGCTTGGCATGAATTGTGCGATTCACAGCGAAGAGCACTGTTTGTCGGGCTTGTGCGGCAGGATTCTGGTCGAAGCCAGGTCGAATCGGACAGCGGACCGCAGGGAAGAGGGCCGAAGTGGAGCTAGCAGTCGCTCACGAGACCATCGCGCGATGGCAGTTCGGGGTCACCACCGTCTACCACTTCCTCTTCGTACCGCTCACCATCAGCCTGGCGGCGGTGGTGGCCGGGCTGGAGACGGCCTGGGTGCGGACGGGCAAGGAGAAGTACTTCCACGCCACCAAGTTCTGGGGCAAGCTCTTCCTGATCAACATCGCCATGGGCGTGGTGACCGGGATCGTGCAGGAGTTCCAGTTCGGGATGAACTGGTCGGACTACTCGCGCTTCGTCGGTGACGTCTTCGGTGCGCCGCTGGCGATGGAGGCGCTGATCGCCTTCTTCTTCGAGTCGACCTTCATCGGCCTGTGGATCTTCGGCTGGGACAAGCTGCCCAAGAAGATCCACTGCGCCTGCATCTGGATGGTGGCGCTCGGCACGGTGCTCTCCGCGTACTTCATCCTGGCCGCCAACTCCTGGATGCAGCACCCGTCCGGCTACACCATCGACCCGGTCACCAAGAAGGCGCAGCTGACCGACATCGGCAAGGTGCTCTTCCAGGACACCACGCTCGTCGTGGTCTTCCACACGCTCACCGCGGCCTTCCTGACCGGTGCCGCCTTCATGGTCGGCATCGCCTCCTTCCACCTCTGGAAGGCCAAGCGGCGCCCGGAGACGGCGGACGGCCGCAAGACCGCCGCGATGCGCACCTCGCTGCGCTTCGGCCTGGTCCTCGCGGTGGTCGCGGGCCTGGGCACCGCGATCAGCGGCGACACGCTGGCCAAGGTGATGTTCGAGCAGCAGCCGATGAAGATGGCCTCCGCCGAGGCGCTCTGGGACACCCAGTCGCCCGCGCCCTTCTCGATCTTCGCCATCGGCAACGTCAACGCGGGCCACAACTCGGTCGAGTTGGAGATCCCGGGGATACTCTCCTTCCTCGCCAAGAGCGACTTCAGCTCGCCGGTCCCCGGCATCAACGACACGGCCGCCGCCGAGGCCGCCAGGTACGGCGGCCAACCCGGCGACTACATCCCCAACATCTTCGTGACGTACTGGGGCTTCCGCCTCATGATCGGCTTCGGGATGACCTCCTTCGTGGCCGGCCTGATCGGCCTCTGGACCACCCGCAGGAAGCGCTTCCTCGCGCCCGCCTACCGCACCGCCGAGGACGAGGTGCCCCGGCTGATGCTCACCCCCACCCGGGAGATGGGCCCGTTCCTGACCAGGTGGAGCTGGCGGATCGGCATCCTCACCATGGGCTTCCCGCTGATCGCCAACAGCTTCGGCTGGATCTTCACCGAGATGGGCCGTCAGCCCTGGGCCGTCTTCGGCCTGATGACCACGGCCGACGCCGTCTCACCGAACGTCAGCGTGACCACCCAGGTGATCGCCTTCTCCACCTTCACCGCGCTCTACGCGATCCTCGCCGTGATCGAGGTGAAGCTGCTCGTGAAGTACGCCAAGGCGGGCATCGACCTCACCGACCGTCCCCCGGCCAAGGACCCCACCCTGCGCGGCCCGTCCTCGGACGAGGACGCCGACAAGCCGCTCGCCTTCGCCTACTGAGCCGGGGACCCATCGCCATGCAACTCCACGACATCTGGTTCGTCCTCATCGCCGTCCTCTGGATCGGCTACTTCTTCCTCGAAGGCTTCGACTTCGGCATCGGCGTGCTCACCAAGCTGCTCGCCCGGGACCGGGCCGAGCGCCGTGTCCTGATCAACACGATCGGCCCGGTCTGGGACGGCAACGAGGTCTGGCTGCTCACCGCC
Organism: Kitasatospora sp. MAA4; assembly: GCF_029893355.1. Classification (GTDB taxonomy): domain Bacteria; phylum Actinomycetota; class Actinomycetes; order Streptomycetales; family Streptomycetaceae; genus Kitasatospora. The sequence continues at coordinate 16,466 of NZ_JARZAI010000044.1, read as the reverse complement.
GGCGGCGCGACCTTCGCCGCCTTCCCCGACTGGTACGCCACCCTCTTCAGCGGTTTCTACCTCCCGCTGCTGATGATCCTGGTCTGCCTGATCGTGCGCGGGGTCGCCTTCGAGTACCGGCACAAGCGCACCGAGGACCGCTGGCAGCGCAACTGGGAGCACGCCATCTTCTGGACCTCCCTGCTGCCGGCCTTCCTCTGGGGCGTGGCCTTCGCCAACATCGTGCACGGCGTCGCCATCGACCGGCAGAAGAACTACGTCGGCAGCTTCTGGGGCCTGCTCAACCCCTACGCGCTGCTCGGCGGCCTGGTCACCCTCACGCTCTTCACCTTCCACGGCGCGGTCTTCGCCGCACTCAAGACGGTCGGCGACATCCGCACCCGCGCCCGGGCCGCGGCGCTCCGGCTCGGACTGCTGACGGCGGTCCTCGCGCTGGCCTTCCTGACCTGGACCCAGGCCCACTCCGGCACCGGCTGGAGCCTGGCCGCCCTGGTGATCGCCGTACTCGCCCTGGCCGGCGCGCTGGTGGCCAACCAACTGGCCCGCGAGGGCTGGGCGTTCATCCTCTCCGGGCTGACCATCGTGGCCGCCGTCGCGATGCTCTTCCTCGCGCTCTTCCCCAACGTGATGCCCTCCACCCTCGACCCGGCGTTCAGCCTCACCGTCACCAACGCCGCCTCCTCCCCCTACACGCTGAAGCTGATGACGATCGTCGCCGCGGTCTTCACCCCCCTCGTCCTGCTCTACCAGGGCTGGACGTACTGGGTGTTCCGCAAGCGGATCGGCGTCCAGCACATCCCCTCCGCCGAGGTCTGACATGAAGCCCGTCGACCCCCGCCTGCTCAGCTACGCCCGCACCACCCGCGCCTTCCTGGCGGCAGCCGTCCTGCTCGGCGCGGTCGGCGCGGTGCTGGTGCTCTGCCAGGCGACGCTGATAGCCGAGATCGTGGTCCGCTGCTTCCAGCACGGACAGGGGCTCGACCACCTCGGCACCCCGCTGCTGCTCCTCGCCGCCACCGCGGCCGGCCGGGCCGCGGTGGCCTGGCTGACCGAGCTGACGGCCCACCGCTCGGTGGCCAGGGTCAAGTCGACGCTGCGCCGGCGCCTGCTCGACCACGCCACCGCGCTCGGCCCGAGCTACCTCTCCGGCCGCCGCACCGGCGAACTCACCACCCTCGCCACCCGCGGAGTCGACGCCCTCGACGACTACTTCGCCCGCTACCTCCCGCAGCTCGCGCTCGCCGTGGTGGTGCCGGTGGTGCTGCTGGCCCGGATCCTCGGCGCGGACTGGATCTCGGCGGCGATCATCGCCGGGACCCTCCCGCTGATCCCGGGCTTCATGATCCTGATCGGCCTGGCCACCCAGTCCCGGATGGACAGCCAGTGGCAGACCCTGGCCCGGCTCTCGCACCACTTCCTGGACGTGGTCGGCGGCCTGCCCACACTCAAGATCTTCAACCGCGCGAAGGCCCAGGCCGCGACCATCGCCCGGATCACCGACGAGTACCGCCGTGCCACCCTGCGCACCCTGCGGATCGCCTTCGTCTCCTCCTTCGCGCTGGAACTGCTCTCCACCATCTCGGTCGCCCTGGTCGCGGTCTCGATCGGCTTCCGCCTGGTGGACGGCACGCTCGGCCTGGAGACCGGCCTGCTGGTGCTGATCCTCGCCCCCGAGGTGTACTTCCCGCTGCGCCAGGTCGGCGCGCTCTACCACTCCAGCGTCGAGGGCCTGGCCGCCGCCGACGAGATCTTCACCGTCCTTCAGACCCCGCTGCCGCCCGTCGGCACCACCCCCGCCCCGGCCCTGGCCGGCGCCGCCCTGACCGTCGACACCCTGACCGTCCGCCACCCCGGCCGCACCGCGCCCGCCCTGAGCGAGCTCACGCTGACCCTGTCCCCGGGCGAGACCCTGGCTCTCACCGGCCCCAGCGGCGCGGGCAAGAGCACCCTGCTCGCCGTCCTGCTCGGCTTCACCCGACCGGACGGCGGTTCGGTCCGCATCACGGCGGCCGACGGTTCCTCGCACCGCCTGGACGACCTCGACCCGGCCGGCTGGCGCTCGCAGATCGCCTGGGTCCCGCAGCACCCGCACCTCTTCGCCGGCACCGTCGCCGACAACGTCCGCCTCGGCCGCCCCGACGCCCCCGAAGCCGAGCTGCGCACAGCCCTGGCCGCCGCCCACGCCCTGGACTTCGTGCAGGCGCTGCCGCAGGGGCTCGACACGCTGCTGGGGGAGGGCGGCGCGGGCCTCTCGGCCGGCCAGCGCCAGCGCCTCGCCCTGGCCCGCGCGCTGCTCGCCACCGACCGCCCGCTGGTCCTGCTCGACGAGCCGACCGCGAACCTGGACGGCGAGAGCGAGGCCGCCATCGTCGAGGCCGTCCGCACGCTCGCCGCCGACCCGAACCGCACGGTGCTGCTGGTGGCCCACCGACCCGCGCTGCTGGCGGTGGCGGACCGCAACGTTGAACTCCCCTCCCCCCTCACCCCCCACCCAGGCGAGAGGGTCGCGCTGCGGGAGGGGGTGGCGTCGGAAAATCATGCAGCCCCCCGCAGCGACCACCCCGGTAGCCACCCCCGCACCCACCCACCCGAGAGCCCCCAAGCCGCCACCACCCCCCGCTTGAGCCTCGCCACCCTGCTCGGCAGCCTCGCGCTCGGCTGCGCCGTCGCGCTCCTCGCGTTGTCGGGTTGGCTGATCTCCCGCGCCTCGCAGCAGCCGCCCGTCCTCTACCTGATGATGGCCGTCACCTCGGTGCGCGCCCTCGGCGTCGGGCGCAGCGTCTTCCGCTACGCCGAGCGGCTGGTCTCGCACGACGCGGTGCTGCGCACCCTGGGCGGCCTGCGCACCTCGGTCTACCGCCGCCTGGAGCGGCTGGCCCCCGGCGGGCTGCCGGCCTTCCGGCGCGGCGACCTGCTCTCCCGCCTGGTGGCGGACGTCGACTCCGTGCAGGATCGGTACCTGCGCTGGCGCCTGCCGGCGGCCGTCGCGCTGACCGTCTCGCTGGCCTCCGCCGCCGCGCTCGCGCTCTTCCTGCCCGCCGCCGGGCTGCTGCTCGGCCTCGGTCTGCTGCTGGCCGGCGCCGCCGTGCCAGCTCTCTCGATGCTGCTGGCCGGCCGGAGCGAGCGTCAACAGGCGCCTGCCCGAGGCGCGTTGGCCTCGGCCGTGGTCGACACCTTCACCGGGACCGCCGAGCTGACCGTGGCCGGCGCGCTGCCCGCGCGGCTCGGCGCGGTCCGGGCCGCCGACGCGCGGCTGACCGCGCTCGCCTCCCGCTCGGCGGCCACCGCCGCCGTCGGCGCCGGACTGACGGCGCTGCTCACCGGCCTCACCGTGGCGGCGTGCGCCGCCGTCGGCGTGCACGGTGTCAGCAGCGGTTCGCTGTCCGGCCTCTGCCTGGCGGTGGTGGTGCTCACCCCGCTGGCCGCCTTCGAGGCGGTGGCCGGACTTCCGGTGGCGGTGCAGTTCCGCGAGCGCAGCCGGGCCGCCGCCGCGCGGCTCGACGAGGTACTTCGGACGCCCGACCCGGTGACCGAGCCCGCCGTCGCGGCCGCTCTGCCGGCGGATCCGTTCCCGCTCACCGTGCGCGGCCTGCGCGCCCGCTGGCCCGGCCGCTCGCAGGACGCGCTGGACGGTGTCGACCTGGACCTCGCCGCCGGCCGCCGGGTCGCGGTGGTCGGCCCGTCGGGCTCGGGCAAGACCACGCTCGCGCACGTCCTGCTGCGTCTGCTGGACCAGCGGAGCGGCTCGGTCGAACTCGGCCGTCCACAGCCTGTGGACACCCGCACGCTGGACGGCGACGACGTCCGCCGGGTGATCGGCCTCTGCGCCCAGGACGCACACGTCTTCGACAGCTCGCTGCGCGAGAACCTCCGGCTGGCCCGGCCCGGTTGCGGCGACGAGGAGCTGCGCGGCGTGCTCGCGGCGGCCCGGCTGCTGGACTGGGTGGACACCCTCCCCGAGGGCCTGGACACCATGGTCGGCGAGCACGGCGACCGTCTCTCCGGCGGCCAGCGCCAGCGCCTGGCGCTGGCCCGCGCGCTGCTCGCCGACTTCCCCGTGCTGATCCTGGACGAGCCGGCCGAGCACCTCGACCTGCCCACCGCCGACGCGCTCACCGCCGACCTGCTGGCCGCCACCGAGGGCCGGACCACCCTGCTGATCACCCACCGACTGGCCGGCCTGGCCGCGGCCGGGGTGGACGAGATCGTGGTGCTCGATCACGGCCGGGTCGTCGAGCGCGGCGGCTGGGACGAGCTGGCGGCCCGGGACGGCGGCCGGCTGCGCGAGCTCTGGGAGCGCGAACGCCGTGCCGACCAGCTGGTGGCGGCCTGTCGCGAGCCTGCCCAAATCGGGGCGAACTAGGCTCAACCCATGCCGATCACACCCGATCCTCCCGAGGAGGACGCGGAGCCCGTCCCGCATCGCGTCCCCGAGATCTCCTCGCTCGGCCTGGACACCCTGGTCACCGAGGTCGCTGAGCGCCTGCAGTCCGCGGCCGCGGTCACCGACCGGATGCAGCGGCTGCTGGAGGCGGTGGTCTCGGTCGGCGCCGGCCTGGACCTGCACGCCACCCTGGAGCGGATCGCCTCCGGCGCCGCTGAGCTGGTGGACGCCCGCTACGCCGCGCTCGGGGTGATCTCCGCGGACGGCACCGGGCTCTCCGACTTCATCCACGTCGGCATCGACGCGCAGACGGCCGCTCTGATCGGCGACCTGCCCTCCGGGCGCGGCATCCTGGGCGCGCTGATCGACCGTCCCGAGCCGCTGCTGCTGGACGACCTGGCCAAGGACCCGCGCTCGACCGGGTTCCCACCGCACCACCCGGCGATGAAGTCCTTCCTGGGCGAGCCGATCCGGGTCCGCGACGAGGTCTTCGGCAACCTCTACCTGACCGAGAAGCAGGGCGGCGGCGGCTTCACCCCCGAGGACGCCATGGTGGTGCACGCCCTGGCGGCCGCGGCCGGCGTGGCCATCGAGAACTCCCGCCTCTACGAGGCCGGCCTGCGCCGCGAGCGCTGGATCGCGGGCGCCGCCGCCGTCACCACCGCGCTGCTCTCCAGCGACGAGGCGCACGCCGCGCTCGCGGTCGCCGCCGAGCAGGTCAGGGAGTTGGCGGACGCCGCGCTCGGGATCATCGTGCTGCCGACCGCCGACGGCGGCCTGCGCGTCTCGCACGCCTCCGGCGAGGTCGCCGAGTTCGTCGTCGGCGAGCTGGTGCCCGTCTCGGACTACGGGTCCAGGCTGCTGGCGGGCGAGAGCATCTTCGTCGACGACCTGTCCACCGAACCGCGGGTGGGCCTGCGGATCGCCCGCGATTTCGGCCCGGCGATGGCGCTGCCCATGGTGGCGGCCGGCCGGGTGCTCGGCGGCCTCGGAGTCTGGCGCCCGCTCGGCGCGCGGCCGTTCAGCGACGCCGAGAAGCAGCTGGCGCAGACCTTCGCCTCGCAGGCCGCGCTCGCCCTGCGGCTGGCCGAGGGCCAGCGCGACCAGCAGCGCCTGGCGGTCTTCCAGGACCGCGACCGGATCGCCCGCGACCTGCACGACCTGGTGATCCAGCGGCTCTTCGCCACCGGGATGATGCTGGAGAGCGCGGCCCGCCGGGCGGTGGTGCCGGAGGTGAAGGCGCGGCTGGCCACGGCGGTGGACGAGCTGGACGCCACCATCCAGGAGGTCCGCACCACCATCTACGCCCTCCAGCACGACGACCACGGCGACGAGCCGGACACCGTGCGCACCCGGATCCTGCGCGAGGGCAGCCAGGCCGCGGCCGCCCTCGGCTTCAAGCCCTCGATCACCTTCACCGGCCCGGTGGAGAGCCTGATCAGCGAGGTGACTGCCCGCCAACTGCTGGCAGCCGTACGGGAGATGCTGTCGAACGCGGCGCGCCACGCGCGGGCCTCGCGGGTCGGCGTGGAGGTGGACGCCACCGTCCATCTGGACGACGACGGGCACCCGGTCCCCGGCGACCCCGAGCGGCGGGAGCGGGCGGGCCGGCCCGGGGTGCTGCTCACCGTCACGGACGACGGAGTGGGCATCCCGGAGGGCGGGCGGCGCAGCGGGCTGGCCAATCTGCGCCGCCGCGCCGAGCACCTGGGCGGCGACGCCTGGCACGAGCCGGGTCCCGACCGCCGCGGCACCCGGATCCGCTGGTCGGCCCGGCTCTAGCTCCCGTGGGTCAGCGGGTCAGTACGTCGATCGCCAGGGTGCCGGCGACGAGCCCGGCGACCAGCAGGAGCGCCCTCGGGTTGCCGAGGTTGACGGTCCATCCGACGCCGAACCGCTTGCCGACGAAGAGTGCCGGGTCCTGCCGGTTGACGTAGACCATCCCGCCGCGCCAGTAGCGGTCGTCGTCCTGGTGGACGGCGGAGGCCTTGGTGTCGACCGCCGGCTCGTCCGCCGTGAGGTCCTCGGGCAGCGGCACCCGGCTGCCGTTCTGGCCGGTGCGGACCGCGACCACCACCGTGAGCGCGAGGCCGGCCAGGGTCGGCAGCAGCAGCGGCAGCGCCCCCATCGTCCGGTCGCCGTGCCAGATCCCCCAGGCGCCCAGCAGCACGGTCAGGTTGGCGCAGGCGGCCAGCAGCAGCACCGAGACGGTCATCCGGACGATGAAGCGGCGGTGCCGGTACGCACTGGCGGCCGGCCGGGCCGGGTCGAGGTCGGCCCGGGAGCGGAAGGAGAGCCAGGCCACCAGGGTCACCACCAGGGTCAGCGCGGCCTGGACGAAGACCAGCGCGAACGCCGTGCCGACCGACTTTCCGGTGAAGTGGTCCACCGCACCGGAGCCGTTGTAGTGGGTGGGCAGCTGCTGGGGCATCGACGGGTAGCGCAGCACCCCGAGCACCGCGGTGGCGGCCAGCACGAACAGCGCCGGCAGGGTCCACAGCCAGGGGAACGGCTCCGGGCTGGTGCGCAGCGCGGTGTCGACGGCCACGCTCTGCCGCAGCCCGCGGTACCAGTCCTCGCGCTGCTTGACCGCGCGGATCGCCCGGCGCGCACGAACGTAGGCGGCGGCGCCGCCGGCCAGGGCGGCGAGCGGGGGCAGCGCGGCGGCGGGGGAGTCGGGGGCGAGGGCAGCCAGCAGGGCGCCCAGCAGGACGAGTACGCCGCCGCCGGCGCCGAGCAGCAGGCGGTAGGACCGGCGCTGCTCGGCGATCACCGGGTGCTCGCTCTGCGCGGGCGGCACGCGGACCCCGAAGGGCAGCGTGGGGCCGGTGAGCGAGGGGGTCAGCCACGCCGTCAGCAGGATCAGCAGCGGGATCGCCGCATCCGTCCAGAACGCTCCACTGGTCATGCCTGTTCTCCTTGGTCTGTCACATCCACCACGCCCCCCGCGAACGTGGTCAGTGCCGCCCTACAGGCGGCCAGTGCCTCCGGGCCGTCCAGGCCCTGGGCGACGGCCTCCGCCAGCAGCGTGCGCAGCCGGGCCGCCCACTCGTCGGCGAAGCCGGCCGGCGGCGGCCCGGTACGGGCGTCGCGCTGCACCACCGCGCCGGTCTTGCGGTTGAGGATCAGCAGCCCCTCCTGCCGCAGCAGGTCGTAGGCCTTGTTGACGGTGTGGAAGTTGATCCCGAGGTCTGCCGCCAACTGGCGGGTGGAGGGCAGTGGGCTGCCCTGCGCCAACTCGCCCGCCGCGACCGCCTCCACGACCCGGTCCCGGATCTGCTGGTAGATCGGGACCTGGCTGCTCAGGTCGATTCTCAGGATCACGCCGGCTCCCGTTGGTTGCTCTGCTCTATTACTTATAGAACAAAGAGCAGAGGTCGGCAAGCACAATCGGCAACACCCGTTGCGGGGGCCATAGTTGTGGTGGCGTGCAAGACTGGCGCGGGAGACAGGGGTCACGGTGAGCCGCAGCGGCGCGAGCGGGGCGAGCGCGGGACGTGTCCGCGGCGGGTTACGGACTCAGCGGGCTGCCGACGGGCGCCACCAGTGGCAGCTCAAGGCACCGAACGGCAGGATCGTCGCGGTCTCCCCGGCGGTCCACGAGTCCGCCGCCGAGGCCATCCTGGCCTTCGACGCGTTACGTGAGGGTGCAGAGGGTGCAACGGAGTTGACCGCACGGATCACCCACGTGCGGGACGGCATCGGCTGGATCTGGGTTCTCCCCGGCCCCGAGCCGCGCGCTCTGCCCGAGGCCCGCTCCAGCCGCGCCTACGAGCGGCATGCGACCTGCCAGAACGCCTTCCGCCGCTTCGTCGCCCTGCTGAGGCGCGGAGACTGAGGCGCGGAGACTGAGGCGCGGAGACTGAGGTGCTGCGACGCGGTCTGACCCCAGGGGCGGATCCGGGATTCGCCCCTGGGGTCAGGGAGTTACTGCGACCTGACGTAGAAGCCGTAGGGCGTCGGCGCATCCACGAAGCCGGCGACGGTGGTCGCCTGGACGGTGAACGTGTGCGAACCCCAGTTGCCCATGGTGAGCGTGACGCTGTTATAGCCGGTGACGCCGCCGATGCCGTTGACGGCGCCGAAGACGGGGGCGATCTGGGTGCAGGGACCGTAGTCCATCGCGTAGCAGAAACTTGCCACCGAATCAGGGGCGTTGGGGTCTCCGCCGCCGGCCGAGAAGGTGAAGGTGACCTGCTGGCCGACGACGATCGGACCGGGTGACCCGTTGGAGGTGATAAAGACCCGGGGTCCGGACGAGTCGGTCCACACCTGGAAGTAGCACGGCTGGCTCGGCGCGGAGACCTGCTTTCCGTCCGTCGCGTAGGCGTACCAGCTGTAGGAACCGGCCTTCAGCTGGCCCACGTTGACCGTGCTGGGCTGGCTGCTGTTCGACGCGGCGCTGCCCTGGTAGGCGAGGGTGTCGTCCGGGCCGGTGAGGACCATCTCGGTCCACGGCGTGGTCGCGCCGGGGTTCGGGAGGCTCACGCCCGTGGCGCTCAGAGTGACCACGCCGAAATACCCGCGGCCGAGCCAGGGCCCGGGGCTGACCGTGCTGCAGGCCTTCGTGAAGGGGTCGGCATAGTTGTGGACGCTGGACGAGATGGCCGTCGGTCCGCCCTGCGGCGCGGTGAAGTACCCGAAGAGGTCGACCACCAGGTCCACCGAGCCGAACCGGTTGTAGAAGTTCAGCATCCCCGAGTCGTCCACCGGGACGATCACCAGGTTCGGGACGGTCTGGCCCGCGGTGAAGTTGAGGTTCGACGTGCCCGGCGGGGTGCTGCCCGCGCCGGTGAAGACGGTGAGGAAGCCGTCGGAGGTCGGGCCGGTGGCGGTGACGTTCAGGACGACGGCGCTGACCTTGGTGCTGCCCAGGCCGGAGCCCAGGGCGACCGGGCGGCTCAGCGTCTGGCCGGGGCCGACCTTGTGACCGCCCGCCTCGCGGGTGTCGAACAGGCGGGTCGGGCCGGTGGCGGTGTAACCGGAGCCGGTGGGGGCCGCGGTGTAGAAGCCGAAGACGTCCGCCACCACGTCGGTGGTCCCGAGGTGGTTGTAGATGTCCACGCTGCCGTCGGCGCCGAGCGGGACGGTGACCAGGTTGGGCACGGTCTGGTGGGCGGCGAAGTTGAGGTTCGACGTCCCGGGGCGCGCGGTGCCGTGCGGGTAGACGGTCAGGAAGCCGGCGTCCGTGGTGTCGGTCGCCGTGACGTTCAGGACGACCGAGGTGGCGCCGTACTGCGGGACGCCGCCCTGGCCGGCCACCGGCACGTTGATGGTGCCGAACTGTCCGATCGGGCCGCCCTGGGGCACGCCGAGGCCGTCCCGGGTGTCCAGCACCCGACCCGGGGTGACCGGGAGGTAGGTGGAGCCGGCGAGCGCGGCGTTGTCGGTGTAGTAGCCCGACATGTCGGCGATCACGTCGACCGAGCCGAACCGGTTGTGGATGTCGACCTTGCCGTCCGTCACCGGGACGGTGACCAGGTTGGCGACGGTCTGACCGGCCGTGAAGTTGAGGTTGGAGGTGGACGGCTGCTGCGCACCGTCCGGGTAGGCGGTCAGGAAGCCGTCAGCGGTGGTGTCGGTGGCGGTGACGTTGAGCACCACCGCCTTCACGTCGGCGGCGGGCAGACCCAGCGAGAAGGACAGGTTCCCGTCGGGGCCGAGCGGGGTGGCCGTGGGCACGCCGGTCGCGCTGCGGGTGTCGAGCAGGCGGGTCAGGTTGGTCCGGACGAACGTCCCGGGCTGGGCGGGGAGCTTGGCGGGCAGCGTGGGCGTGGCCACGGGCGGCACTGCGTCGTGGGGCGCGGCGGCCCCGGCGGACTGGCTGCCCGCGCTGCTCTGCGCGGTCGTGCTGCCCTGGGCGGCGGCGATCGGGGCGGCGGTGGCCAGCAGCGCCAGCGCGGTCGTGCCGATCAGGGCGAGACGACGCAGCGAGGCTGCCCCGGAGCGGGGCGTGCGCGCGGCGTCGTCGGTGGATGAATCCATCCAGCGGCTCCATGAGAATGAGATGCGGTCATGGGAGCGCGCGTCGCCCGTGCCTGAGAAAGTCCCGCCCCCGTACCGGATGATGATCACCCGGTACGTACTTACTATCAGCACCGGACGGCGACATCCGCCGTGGGGTGATCACAGTTGGGCAAATGTTCGACGGCGCACCGTCAGCGGACGAGCAGCTGCTCGATCACCTGCGCCACGCCGTCCTCCTCGTTGCTGACGGTGCGCCGGGCCACGGAGGCGAGCACGTCGGGGTGGGCGTTGGCGACGGCGTAGCCGGTGCCGGCCCAGGCCAGCATCTCCAGGTCGTTGGGCATGTCGCCGAAGGCCAGCACCTCGGTGCGGTCGATGCCCTGCTCGGCGCACCAGCGGGCCAGCGTGCTCGCCTTGGTGACGCCGGGGGCGCTGATCTCCAGGAGCGCGATCGGGCTGGAGCGGGTGATCTCGGCAGCGCTGCCGACGGCCGCGCGGGCCTGTGCGAGGAAGTCGTCCGGGTCCAGGTCGGGGTGCCGGGCGAGCAGCTTGTAGCAGTCCGCGACGCGCTGGTCGGCGAGCAACTCCTCGGCGGGGGCGATCGGGTGGTCGTCCTCGGCGCCCCACATCGGCACCTGGTACTGCGGTTCGCGGGCGAAGCCGCCGGGGAACTCGAAGGCGAACGCCGTCCCGGGCAGCCGGTCGCGCAGCAGGGCCACCACCTTGCCGGCCTCCTCGGCCCCCAGTGGGAAGCTCTCCAGCACCCGTTCGCGCCGGACGTCGTAGACCACCCCGCCGTTGGAGCAGATCGCCACGCCGTGGCCGCCGATGTGCGGGCCGAGCCACTGCATCCAGCGAGGCGGCCGACCCGTGACGAAGACCACCTGGATCCCGGCCGACTCGGCGGCCGCGAGCGCAGCTGCCGTCCGGGTGGAGACCGTGCCGCCCTGGCAGAGCAGGGTGCCGTCGAGGTCGGTCGCGATCAGTCGCGGACGTGGGGAGGCCTGGTTCACGCGTCCATCCTCGCAGGTGCCGCCCGCCGGATCAGTGAATTGGCGGCACACGGTCAACCCCCGTGTGACCGTGTGCCACCCTCGCCGTCTATTCTTTTGGACGGCTCGCGCTCGAACATACGCTGTACCCTCCCCGACCTGTCAACCATGCTGGAAATTTCGGAATCTGTTCATGTCAGTCGTCTAATTCAGTGGATACTGGGGCCTTCCGAACAGATCGTCGAAGGCCCGTCGAAGGCCCGCGGACCAAGGAATGGTGACGTCGATGGGTGAGCCGATGGGTGAGCAGCCCCCAGCCTGCCGACGAACCATCGCGGAGAAGCTCGACCATCTCTTCCAGGAGATCCACCCGGCGGGCCGCGGCCCGTTCAGCTACCACGAGGTGGCCCACGCGATCCGCCGCCAGGCGGAGGCGGGCGGGCCCACCGTCTCGCACGGCACGCTCCAGCAGATCCGCACCGGTGCGAAGACCAATCCGACGGTCAACACCCTGGAGGTCATCGCGGCCTTCTTCGGCGTCCCGGCCGCGTACTTCCTGGACGACACGGTGGCCGAGCTGGTGGACGCCCGGGTGCGCGAGCTCAAGGCCGACGCCCAGGAGGTCGGCCGGTCGCGGGCGGCGGGCGGGGCGGGCGGGTCGGACGACGGGGTGGCCGACGAACTCGCCGGGGTGCTGGCCGACAGCAACATCCGGGCTGTCGCGTTCCGGCTGGCCGGACTCTCGCCCAAGGCGCTCAAGGCGCTGCGCGCCATCGTCGACCAGGTGCGGGCGGTCGAGGGCCTGCCCGCCGTGGGCCGGGTCGGCCGGGTCGGGCGCCGCCGGTCCAGCTAGCCGGTAGCCGAGCAGTAGCCGGTCGTAGCGGTAGGCCGGTCCCTCCGGTCCGTCTAAGCTACTGTCCGATCACTCTCGGACGACACCAGAGGGGCAGGGCAGCCGTGAAGTGGCGCAGCCGTTCCGGTGACCGGTTCACCGCGCTGGCCGAGCAGCTGGCCGTCCCGCGACCCTTCGACCTCGCGGAGTTCTGCCAGGGCATCGCCGAGCGGCGCGGCCGTCCGCTGCGCCTGGTGGCGCTGGAGGGCGCAGTCGCCGCCGAACTGCCGTGCGGCATGTGGCTCGGCATGGACGACGCCGACCTGGTCTTCTACGAGGCCGGGGCCGAGCCGATCCTGAAGACCCAGATCGTCCTGCACGAGATCTCGCACATGCTGCTCGACCACACCTCGCCGCAGGGGCCGGCGGCCGCACTGCGCGCCGAGGCCGACCGGATCCGCGCCGTCCAGGACGCCGTCCGGGCCGCCGAGCACGCCGCCGAGCAGGCCGCCGGCCGCGCCGCCGACCAGGAACTGGGCCTCTCCACCGACCGGGTGCTCAGTCTGCTCGCCCGCAGCGGCTACAGCTCCCACCAGGAGACCGAGGCGGAGTCGCTGGCCACCCTGATCCTGGAGCGCGCCACCCGGGCCGGGGCCCACGCCGCCTCGCCGGACTCCGCCGACGTACTGGCCCGGCTCGACGACGCCTTCGGCCATCCGATCCGCAGCATATGAACGAGCAGCTGAACGAGCAGGCGAACGAGCAGAGGAACAGCCGATGAGTACCGCGAAACTCGTCGTGCTGGCCATGCTCTGGACGGTCACCGCCTGGCGGCTGCCGTCCGCCGTCCGGGTGCCCAAGCAGCGCGCGCTGTGGACCGCGTTCGCCGCCCTGACCCTCGCCAGCACGGTCGGTGTGCCGGGCCTCGCGAGCCGGATCGACGCGTTCAGCGGCGTGCACAACCTCGCCGTGCTGTTCAAGAACCAGATCGGCATCGTCGCCTGCGCCGCGGTGCTCTCCTTCGTGGTCGGCATGGCCCGCCCCGACCTGGCCCCGCGGGTCCGCCGTCCGCACCTGGTGGCGGGCCTGGCCGTGCTGGCCGCGCTGACCGTCTCGTTCGCCCTGGTCCGGCAGCCCGCCGAGGTCGCCGACTTCTACCAGGCCTACCGCTCCTCGGAGTTCGCCGGCTGCTACGCGCTGGTCTTCAACGGCTACCTCGGCGCCTCGATGGCGGTGGCCGGCTGGCTCTTCTGGACGTACGCCCGGCGGGCCGGGGCCGGCTGGCTGCGGACCGGTCTGCGGGTGCTGGGCGCGGGCACCGCCGTCGGCGTCTGCTACGCGCTGCTGCGCTGCTGCGAGGTGGTGCTGCACCTGTGCGGGCGGGGGCTGTTCGTGGGCCAGTCGGTACTGGACGGCGTCGAGCTGACGGCGATCACGCTGATCCTGGTCGGCAACGCGATCCCGGCGGTCGGCGTCGCCTGGCACGCCCTGCGCGACTGGCGCACCGCGCGCCGGATCCGCGGCCTGTGGGCGGCGCTGACCGGCGCGGTGCCCGACGTCGTCCTCGCCGCGCGCCTCGGCCGGGGTCCCCGGGTGCGGCTGCACCGCCTGGTGATCGAGATCCGCGACGCCGCGCTCGTGCTGGCCCTGCACGCACCCGAGGAGCTGCGCGAGCGCGCCCGGCACGCCGCCGAGCGGACCGGTCTGCGCGGCGAGGAGCTGGCGGCGTCGGCCGAGGCGTACTGGCTGCGGGCCGCCCGCGAGGCGCGGCTGGCCGGGCACGCCCCCGCGGGCCGGACGCCCGACGAACCCCCGGTGCCGACCGCCGGCAGCAGCTTCGCCGAACTCGACTTCGCCTCCGAGACCCGACGCCTGCTCCGGCTGGCCGAGGCCTACCACTCACCCGCCGCCGAGGCGTTCGCGCTCTCCGCCACCACCACAGCCGTTCACCACGACCTCCAGGACACCCAGTGACCGCACCTGCCCACCCGGTGGAGTCCCGCCCCGCCCGCCTGATCACCGACGGCCTCGAACCCAAGAACTGGATCATCGCCGTCACCCTGCTGATGGGCTGGCACGCGCAGCGCCTGGTCGGCGTCGCCTGGGGGCTGGAGGCCGCGCTCTTCTCCGGCGTGATCCCGATCCTGCTGATCAAGGCCGGCGAGCGTCGCGGCCACTGGGGTGACCGGCACGTCCGCCGCCGCCAGGACCGGCTGGTCGTCATACCGCTGATCATGGCCTCGGTGGTCTGCGGGATGGCCCTGATGCTCTTCGGCAACGCCCCCTCGGAGATGGTGGCGCTGGTCGCGGCGATGCTCGCCGCCCTGGTCGTCATCCTGGCCGTCACGGTGTTCTGGAAGGTCAGCGTGCACACCGCGGTCTCCTCCGGCGCGATCGCGATGCTGGCCATCGCGTACGGCCCGTGGATGCTCGGCCTCTACCCGCTGGTGGCCGTGGTCGGCTGGTCGCGGGTGGAGCTGAAGGACCACACGCTCGCCCAGGTGCTGGTCGGCACGGTGCTGGGCGCGGCGGTCGCCGTCGCCACCTTCCTCGCCCTGCGCTGACCGGACATCGCCGGGACTCCGCCGGGAACGACTGTGGGACCAGGCCCTGTTCGGGCCTGGTCCCACAGTCGTTCAGGGGTGGTGGGTCAGCCTGCGGTGACCGTCAGGGTGAGCGGTCCGCCCGGGACGGCCGGCTTGCCGGGCATCCCGTACGAGGTGCTCAGCCAGCCGGCGTCGCTGATGGTGAAGCCGACGGTGTAGGTGCCGACGGCGATCGGGTTCTGCAGGTAGAGGCTGAAGGAGACCGTGCCGTCCGGGTTCTGGTTGACGCCTCCGGTGGACTGGCCCACGACGGTGCCGGAGCTGTCGTAGACGTAGCTGCTGACGTCGACGACCGGTGCGGTCGGCGCGTTGACCTTGGCGTTGACCACGAACGACTGGCCGCCGGCCTTGCTCTGCGCGATCGTGGTCACGTTCAGCGCGGCCGAGGTGACGGTCGGCGGGGTGGTGTCCGCGACGCCCTTGACGTTCACTCCGGGGTCCGGCGCGCCGAAGTCCGAGCCGTACAGGGCCATGTTGCCGGCGCCGTCGAGGATGCTGATCCCGGCCACGGTGCAGGAGGAGGCCTGCCCGTTGTTCGACTTGAACATCACGCCCGGCACCGAGTAGCTGCCGTCCGCGTTGAGCGTCGGGGTGGTCGACCCCACGGTGCAGGCGCCGTTCGAGAAGAGCTGGACCGTCTGGACGCCGCCCTGCGCGCCGTTGATGCGCATGGAGACCTGGAACGGCGTGTTCGCCTGCCAGGAGTTGACCGGGTTCGGGGTGGCGGTGAAGTGGTCCGCGCTCAGCGTGCTGTTCGAGGTGACCGTGATCGGCACCGCGTTGAGGCCGGTGAAGGTCTGCGTCTGGCCCGCGTTGTTGGTCAGCGAGAGCGCCGACACGGTCCAGACCCCGGCCTGGGTACCGGCCGGGAAGACCACCAGGACGGTGCAGAACGCATCGGTGATCTGCTGCTGGCAGGGCCCGTACTGCTGCCCTGCGTCGTTCATCTCCGCGAAGGTCGTGCTGAGCGTCCGGCCGCCCGGGCCGGCGAGGGTCAGGGTGCCCTGCCCGAAGCCGGACTGCTGGTCCTGGACGGTGAGCGAGTACTGCGTCAGGTTGTCGACGCCGTCGTACAGGGCGGCAGGCGCGTTGGCGATGTTGGTGACCTGGGCGAGGCTCTGGTAGCTCGGCGTCACCGTCGAGACGGCCTCGGTGGCGGTGAGCACGTTGCCGTAGCCGTTGAGGGCGGAGCCGGCCAGGACCAGCTGTTCCTGCGAGGTGGCCTCGAAGGCGCTGACCAGGCTGACGACCCACTTGGCGGTCGTCGACGCCGCGTAGCGCGGCACGGGGAAGGTGTACGAGTAGCTGGAGCTGGCTGCGTTGCCCGAGACGACCGTGGCGTTGTTGGACAGGCTCTGGGTGGACAGGTAGTCGACCACGTAGCTCTGGCCGATGTAGGTGTCCGGGGTGCTGCCCTGCTGGCGGATGACGATCTCGCCGCCGGTCTGGGTGGCGGCGGGGTTGGAGTCGGTGAGCGTCCAGTTGACGGCGACCGAGGCGGTGCCGGTCGAGGCGTCGACGGTCGGCGAGGCGAACTTCAGGGAGGAGAGCGCCAGTTGGTCGCCTGCGCTGAAGTAGCCGAAGATGTCGGCGACGACGTCGGTGGTGCCGGCGAAGTTGTAGAAGTCGACCTTGCCGTCGGCTCCGACGGGGACGGTGACCAGGTTGGGGACGGTCTGTCCGGC
>NZ_JARZAI010000043.1 GCF_029893355.1 Kitasatospora sp. MAA4 | reverse complement strand
CGGGCTGCTGGGGCTGGTGGCGTAGTTGTTGACGTTGAGGCACAGGCCGGAGTTCGGGTTGAAGATGGTGCCGTCGCCGCGGAGCTGCCACTGCTCCGCGGGGTTGCCGTTGCAGCCCCAGATCTCGGTCGGGCTGCTGGGGCTGGTGGCGTAGTTGTTGACGTTGAGGCACAGGCCGGAGTTCGGGTTGAAGATGGTGCCGTCGCCGCGGAGCTGCCACTGCTGCGCGGACGGGCTGAGACAGTTCCAGATCTGGGTGCTGGAGCTGGGGCTCTGGCTGTAGCCCGAAACGTTGAGGCACAGGCCCGAATTCAGGTTGTAGAGGTGGTGCGCCGCGCCATCCTGAGCGGGGACTGCAACCCTGCCCGTGCCCTGGGCCTTCGGCAAGGCATGTGAGGCGGCCGAAGCCGTCGCCCCGGGCAGCACTGCGAGGAGGGCTGCGGCGACACCCGCAGCGGCGGCGACGCGGCCTCGCGCGGTGCTCCTGGCGGATCCGCGTCGCTGGAGGTGGGCCAGGGCGCGAAGCGCGGTCTTGGTGGCAGAGTGCATGATCTTCTCCTTGGTTCCTGGGAGGGAGTGCGTGCTGACACGGCCCCTGACGGTCCATCAGTGGCCACTCAGTGGGCATGCGCATGCCAATAGCCGGAACAGCCCGGCGGGATGGGGCCCGGCGGGATGCGACCAACTATGCCGACCGTCTGGTGACACACCGTTGAAAGCCCGGTGTGAGCGACATGCCAGGAGCGTAGCTAACTCATCGACGTATCTCAATGGTCAATGTAAGATCGGGTTATGGCAGCCCGTCACCTACAGGAGCCCACCCGGCTCGTACTCACCGCCCTGGCCGACGCCCCCAGACACGGCTACGCGATCCTCCAGGAAGTCCTGGCCATCTCCGGCGGCCGCACCAAACTGCTCACCGGCACCCTCTACACCGCCCTGGACCGCCTCCTCCAACAGGAACTCATCCAGGTCGACCACGAGGAGGTCGTCGCCGGAAAACTGCGCCGCTACTTCGCCCTGACCGACCAGGGACGCGACGTCCTCACCGCGGAAGCGCAGCACCTGCGCGCCGGGGTGGCCGAGGCCGAACGCCGCCTCGCCCTCGGCCGGCCCCAGCCGAACGGAGGCACCGCATGACCGCCCCGCCCATGACCACACCCGAGACCCTTTTACCGCCCGCGCGGCGCCCCCTTGCAGCAAGGCTCCCGCTGCTCAGCCTCTACCCGGCCAAGTACCGTGCCGCGTACGGCGAGGAGATCGCCGCCGTCTTCGCCGAGACCGTCCAGGACATAGGGCCGGGTACGGCCCTGCGTGAGTGGGCCACGCTCGCCGCCCACGCAGCACGGCTGCGCACCCGACTCAGCTCCACCGACCCCGCCGGCCGGATCGCCGCCGGCGCCGCACCGTTCATCCTCGCCGGCGGGGCAGGCCTGAACATGTTCAACCTGCTGACCAAACTCTTCCTGCCCGACCCCATCGAGGACCCAGGACACGTGGGGCACCCCGCCATCTGGACCGCCCTGCTTGTGGCACAGACCGGCGCCTGGATCCTCGCCCTGCTCTGCGCCTTCCTCGGCCGGTGGACGCCGGCCCGGCTGCTGGTTTTGCTGGGAGTCCTCGGATGGGTCGTCCCCGCGCTGGCGTGCACGTCCTTTCCCGGGCTGTTCATCGCCCCGTACCTCCTGCTGCTGCCGTTCGGGATCGTGCCCGGCACGCTGCTGCTGATCGCCCCGCCCGACGCCGTCGACCTCTCCCCGCGCGGCCGCAACGAGACCGTGCTCACCGCGGCCGCCATCGCGGTCCCCATGAGCGTCCTCGTCATTCCCTGGAACGCGTCCACCACATACACCGCATCAAACCTGATCGAGGCATCCAACGCCTGGCCCGCCGCCGTGATGAGCTTCGCCGCGCTCCTCCACCTCGGCGGCCGGCGACCCGACCGCCTGCGCGCCGCGGGCATCGCGCTGGCAGTCCTGCCTTGGATGGCCATGCTCGACCCGGGCCAATACGGCTTGCTCGCCCCGCCCGACTTCTTCGTGCCCGGGATAACCGACGTCGACCTCCGGTACTACACCGACAATGTCCTCGTCTTCCTCGCTTTCCTCGCCACCGCCACGCTCTTGGCCGTCCTTCGCCGATTTCTTCGCCGCTCCCGCCCCACCGACCCACCCGAGACGACGTGAACACCCCTGCCCCGGCGCCTCGTCAACGGGCACCCGCCACGAAAGCCGCCACACGGAGGCTCCCGGCCTTTCAGGATCACCCTCCGGCCTCCCGGTCTGCGGCGTGATGGCGGGTGTTTCATAGGTGGCCGTCCAGTACCGCACCGCCCGCTTCAGGCTCGTGCCCTCGCTGGCCAAGGCACTGGCGTGCCCACCCCGGCCGTACGCAGGCCAGGCTCGGCATGGGTGGAGCTGCCGCGGCCGGTGAAACGCGGGCGCCGAGCCAACCGGGCACGTCCGCCTCGGGTACGCCCGTGCATCGACCGCGCGGCAGTCCCTGGACTCGCAGCTCGACTCCCTAGCCGAGGCCGGGGCGACCCGGATCTTCGCGGAGAAGATCTCCACGCGCGCCACCAAGCGGCCCGAACTGGCGGCGGCCGTCGCCCTCGCCGGCGAACTGCGCGCCTCCGGTGTGCACGTCACTCTCGTCGTCCACAAGCACAAGCGGCTCGGCCGCGGCATCGAACTCGCCGCGCTCGCCGAGGACCTCAAGGCCCGCGATGTCGGCCTGGAGTTCCTCACCGGGGAGCTGAAGGGCTCGCACGACCCATCCGGGATGGTGTTCACCGTACTGGCCGCGCTGTCCGGCATGGAACGCGAGTACATCCGCGACCGCACCCCCGAAGGCCACGAATCCGCCCGCCGGCGCGGCAAGACCATCGGCGGCGCGCATGTCACCGACGAGGCCATGCTGTCCATGGCCCTCCACCCACCACCGAGCCGCGCTCGACGTGCCAGTACACCAGCACACCCCGGCCGCCGTAGCGCGAGTGCCACTCGGTGAACAGGTTCTGGTCCCAGGAGCGGAAGTGCGTGGAGTCCGAGGCCACCGCGGTCGAACCGGCGCCCCACAGAGCGCTGTCGCGGGCGGCGAAGGTGGCGTTGGCGATCTCCACCGCGATCTGGCGGGCCGACTCCAGGGTGAGGTAGCGGCGCCTCGTGTAGCGGATCTCCTCCTCGGTGTGCCCGTGCCACCGTCGGCTGGGGCCGGCCCCGCGCGACATCGCCCCGCCGGGCGTGCGACCCGGCGAGGATGTCCTGTTCCGCGACCGCCTCATGGGCGCCCCGAGACCCGCGAGGCCAAACAGCTCGCCACCAGCTACCTGCCCACCCTGCGCGAGCGGGGGCAGCTGGTCGAAATCGCTGCGCCCAACAGGGGTTTGCCCAGCGCGTGACCAATTGCGATGACGGAGACTCAGCCCCACCGTTCAGTCGCGGTCGAGAGCTCGCGGCTCGCATGCGACGAGCCGCGCCCGACCGGGTGGCCCGGACTGACTCGAACGCAGGGCTGTCGGAAGTGTCAGACAGTGATGACATCGAGGGTCGGCTCCGCCCACCCTCTGGCCAGGCATCCAGGCGCCAGCGCGCCAGGCGGCTGCTACTCCCCCACCCGTTGCACGATCAGTTCGCACAACTCGTGGGTGCGCAGCGCATCATGGGCGTCTACGGTCTTGCCGGACCGGACGGCGTCCAGGAAGCTCACCACGATCTGCTCGATACCGCGCTGGCGGGCGACGGGGACCCAGTCGCCGCGCCGGCGAACGGTGGGCTGACCGCGATGGTCGATGACCTCCGCAAGATTCACCACCGCGCGCTTGGAATCGCCGCCGGAGACCTCCAGGACCTCCTCGGTCGAGCCGCTCATCCGGTTCATGATGCCCAGCGCCGTGAAGCCGTCCCCGGCGAGAGTGAGGACAAGATGCTCGACCAGGCCTTCCCGCTTGCGAGCCCGGACGTCCACATGCTGGATGTCGCCGGGGACAAGAAGCCGGAGTAGATCCACAACGTGGATGAAGTCGTCGAAGACCAGGGTGCGGACGGCCTCCGGCAGGCCTTCGCGGTTCTTCTGCAGGACGATCAGGTCGCGCGGGCGCTCCTTGGCCTGGATGTAGCCGGGCGCGTGGCGGCGGTTGAAGCCGACTATCAGTGAGCGGCCGCAGCCGTCGGCGAGTTCGACCAGTCGGCGGGCGCCCTCGAGGGTGTAGTCGAGGGGCTTGTCCACGTAGACGTCGATGCCGGCGGTGAGGAGCTCCTCGACGATCGGGACGTGCTGGGAGGTGGCCGCGTGCACGAACGCGGCGCGGATGCCGCTCGCGATGAGCTCGCCGAGGTCGGTGAAGCGGGGGGCGATCCGGTAGGCGTCACCGATGCGGTCCAGCTTGGCGCGGTCGCGGGTCATCAGGCGCAGGTCGAGACCGGGCAGGGCCGCCAGGACCGGGAGGTACGCCTTCTGCGCGATGTCACCGAGTCCGATCACCCCGACCGGGAGCAGGGCGTCGGGGGTGGGGCTCTGACTCATGGGATCTCCTGGCGTACGGACGATCATCGACCGCACCCACCTTACGTGCCGGGATCGGACGGTCAGCTGTGGTTGACGATGACGGAGATCCCCCAGCCGATCGCCGCGAGCACCACCGCGAAGCACAGTCCCGCCAGGGCGTAGCCGGCCGGCCCCACGGCGGGCCGCTCGGCGGCACCGCCGGGAGGGGCCGCCGGGGCCGGCGGGGCGAGCAGGCGCAGGCCGACGGCGAACAGTGCGGGGAGGCCGGCGCCGGTGAGCAGGCCGACCACGACGATCTTCCACAGCGCGTTCAGGTTGATCCAGTTCACGAGGCCGCTCCCTTCGACGCGGGGGTCTTCGTGTCCGGCGTCCGGGAGCCCGGTCCGGTCCACGCGGCGTTGACGTTCTCCGGCGTCACCGCCGGGTGGCGGGAGGCGGCGAAGAAGGCGATCGAGGCCAGCACCAGCACGACGAAGATCACCACCACGCCGGCGGTCCCGCCGATCCCGTGTGCCGCCCAGTAGGCGATCGCGCCGACCAGCGCCGCGGCCGGCAGTGTGAGCAGCCAGGCCGCCATCATGCGGCGGGCGACGTGCCAGCGCACCACGCCGCCCTTCTTGCCCATCCCCGCCCCCAGGATCGACCCGGTGGCGACGTGGGTGGTGGAGAGCGAGTACCCGAAGTCGGTGGAGGCGAGGATCACCGCGGCCGAGGCCGACTCACTGGCCATCCCCTGCTGCGGCTCGATCTCCACCAGCCCCTTGCCCAGCGCCCGGATGACGCGCCAGCCGCCGAGGTAGGTGCCCAGCGCGATCGCCACCGCGCAGGAGGCGATCACCCAGTCCGGGGACTTCGCCCCGCTGTGCAGGGTCCCGTTGGCGATCAGGGCCAGGGTGATGACGCCCATGGTCTTCTGCGCGTCATTGGTGCCGTGGGCGAGCGAGACCATGGAGGCCGAGCCGATCTGGCCGATCCGGAAGCCGTGCCCGCGCGGGCCTTCGGGCACGTCGCGGCTGAGGCGGTAGACCAGGTACGTGCCGATCGCCGCGACTGCGCCGGCGATGAACGGCGACAGCGCGGCGGGCACGATCACCTTGGCGACCAGGCCCTGCCACTTGACGGCCGAGGAGCCGGCCGCCGCCATCGTCGCGCCCACCACGCCGCCGATCAGCGCGTGCGAGGAGCTGGAGGGGATCCCGAGGTACCAGGTCGTCAGGTTCCACAGGATGCTGCCGG
This sequence comes from Kitasatospora sp. MAA4, assembly GCF_029893355.1. Taxonomy (GTDB): domain Bacteria; phylum Actinomycetota; class Actinomycetes; order Streptomycetales; family Streptomycetaceae; genus Kitasatospora. Next base: position 50,478 of record NZ_JARZAI010000043.1, on the reverse strand, counting down.
TCAGCCCGGCCATGACCACGGTCAGGGTGACGCCATGACTGTTGACCAGGCCGCTGGCGATGGTCGCCGCGACGGCGGTCGACAGGAACGCCCCGATCAGGTTCAGCACCGCCGAAACGGCGACCGCAACGCGCGGGGGCAGGGCGCCGGTGACGATCGAGGTCGCCATGGCATTGCCGGTGTCGTGGAATCCGTTGGTGAAGTCGAAGCCCAGCGCCGTCAGGACCACCAGCGCCAGGACCGCGTCGTTTCCGGTCACACGCTCGAACCTAGTCGGTCGGTGCTGCGGCCACGGGCCCGCAGCGACCCGGCGCGCCGGGCGTCGCGGGCCCGTCATCCGATCGGACCAAGACCCCCGTAGGCAGGCGTCGGCCCGATCAGCGGGCGGCGGACGACGGCGCGGCCGGGATCGGCTTGTCGAGCATGGCGCAGACCGCGGCGTTCACCAGGGCCTGGTCGGCGGCGCCGGCCTTCGGCTCGGCCAGGCCGAAGATGGTCGCGGTGAAGACCGAGACGGTGCGGTGCCCGGTGCTGTCGGTGTAGTCCTCGCTGGAGTAGCCGGGTACCTGGCCGACGTGGCCCCAGACGGTGCCGCAGGGGGTGACCACCTGCTCCAGGCCCAGCCCGTACCGGTTGGGATTGCCGCTCTCCTCGGCGACGGTGGTGCGCATCTGCTGGAGTTGGGCGGGCGGCAGGAGTTTGCCGGACATCAGCGCGGCGTCGAAGCGGGCCCAGTCCTGCGCGGTGGAGACCATGCCCCCGGCGGCCCATTCCGTGCTGGGGTTGACCCACGTGGTGTCGACGTGGCCGTCGGGCCTGGCCGGGCCGGCGAACGCGGCTCCGGCCGGCGTGCCGGGCGGCAGCAGCGGGGCGAGATGGGCGGCGTCGGGTTCGTAGCCGTGCGCGAGAGCGGGGTGCTTCGCCTCGTCGGAGCCGGCGACGGAACCGGCGACGGAACCGGCGACGGAGCCGGCCACCAGGTAGGTGTTCGCCAGGTGCAGCGGCCCAGCGATCCGCTGCTGGATCAGGTCCGCCAGGCTGCGTCCTGACGCCTTCTCGGCGACCAGTCCGAGCGCGACGTAGTTGGTGTTGCTGTAGGAGTACCGCGTGCCGGGAGCGAACAGCGGGTCGTGCCGGACGGCGGCGGCGACCAGCTCCGCGGGAGTCCACTGCCGGGTGTCCTGGCCGGTGAACGCCTGCAGCACCTCGGGGTCGTTGGCGTAGTTGAAGAGGCCGCTGGTGTGGTTGAGCAGCATCTGCAACGTGATCGCGGCGCCGTTCGGGATCAGGCCGGGCAGCCACTTCCCGACCGGGTCGGTCAGCTGGAGCCGCTGCTCGGCGACCAGTTGGAGGACCACGGTGGCGACCATCGTCTTGGTGTTGGAGCCCATCCGGAACGCGTCGCCCGCGGCGAGCACGTGGTCGGCCCTGGTCCACGGCGCCTGCCGGGCGATCTCGACAGGCCGCCCGCTGCCGTCGTCCACCCGGACGATCACGCCGGGCGCGCCGGCTTCCACGTCCTGCTGGGAGAGCTGGGAGAGCAGGGAGAGCTGGGCGAGTTGAGCGGGCCGGGTCTCAGGACTGGCCGGTGGTGCGGCGGTTGCCGACGCGCAGGCGGCGAGCGTCCCGGTCAGGGCGGCGGCCAGCGCGAGCGTCAGCCCCGCCTGCCGGCGGTGGCGCGGGGACGACGTGGGTCGGGTCATGAGGGTCCTCCTGGGGATGGCGCACGGGCGGCGGACCTGATCGGTCGACGCCTTCCCGGCCACTCCAGCCTCCCGGGTCCGGAGGCGAAGAACACTGGTGCTGGGCCCAGTTCGCAGGGTGGAGGAAACCCCCGTACGCCGTCCTGACGTTTCCTCAGGAGTGGCCCGCCACCTGCTCCGCGGCCTCGCCCAGCGCGCGCAGTACGGGCCGGATCAGCGGGTGCTGCTCGGCGCCGCTGCGGACCGCCGCGAACACCTTGCGGGTCGCCAGTTCGCTGTCCACCGCCCGCACCGCGACCCGTCCCAGGTCGACCCCGGCCAGCGCCGAGCGCGGCACCAGCGCCACCCCCGCGCCCGCCGAGGCGAGCGCGACCACCGCGCGGAAGTCGTCCGAGGAGTGCACCAGGCGCGGGGTGAACCCGGCGTGCTCGCAGGCCAGCAGCACCACGTCGTGGCACGGGTTGCCGGGGTAGGGGCCGATCCACGGCTCGGCCGCGAGCTCGGCCATCGCGACCGGTCCGGGCCGGCCGGCCAGCCGGTGCCCGAGCGGCAGGACGGCCTCGAACGGCTCGGCGTAGAGCGGGAATCGGGCGAGCCGCCGGTCGCCCGCGCGGGGCGCGCCGCGGTACTCCACGGCGACGGCGAGGTCCGCCTGCCCGTCCAGCAGCATCGGCAGGCTGGCGTCGCCCTCGGCGTCCAGCACCTTGAGCAGCACCCCGGGCGCGGAGGCGGCCAGTGCCGTGATCGCCGGGGCGAGCACCAGCGAGATGCCGGTGGCGAAGGAGGCGACGGTGACCTGCCCCTGCGCGCCGGCCGCGTACGCCGCGAGGTCCGCCTCGGCCCGCTCCAGCTGGGCGAGCACGGCGTCGGCGTGGGCGACCAGGATCTCGCCGGCCGCCGTCAGGCGTACGCCCCGGCCGTCGCGGGCGAGCAGCTCGTGGCCGGTCTCCTGCTCCAGGGCGGCGAGCTGCTGGGAGACCGCGGAGGGGGTCAGGTAGAGCGCGGCGGCCGCGGCGGTCACCGTCCGGTGGTCCGCCACGGCCCGCAGGGTCCGCAGTCGTCTGGCGTCGATCACGCACCCATTCTGTCAGGTGTTACAGGGCCGCCCGGGCGTCGATGAACGCCGCGACGGCCTTCTCCACGTCCTCGGTCGAGTGCGCTGCGGAGAGCTGCACCCGGATCCGGGCCTTGCCGTGCGGGACGACCGGGAACGAGAACCCGATCACGTACACGCCGCGCTCCAGCAGCAGCTCGGCCAGCCGGCCGGCCTGGGCTGCGTCGCCGATCATGACGGGGGCGATCGGGTGGTCGCCGGGCAGGATCTCGAAGCCGGCCTCGGTCATCTTCGAGCGGAACAGCGCGGTGTTGGCGTTCAGCCGCTCGCGCAGCTCGTGCGAGGTCTCGATCAGGTCCAGCACGGTCAGCGAGGCCGCCGCGATGACCGGGGCGAGCGAGTTGGAGAACAGGTACGGGCGCGAGCGCTGGCGCAGCAGCGCGACGATCTCCCGGCGGGCGGCGACGTAGCCGCCGGAGGCGCCGCCGAGCGCCTTGCCCAGGGTGCCGGTGATGATGTCGACGCGATCCATCACGCCGTGCAGCTCCGGGGTGCCGCGCCCGCCGGAGCCGACGAAGCCGACGGCGTGCGAGTCGTCGACCATCACCATGGCGTCGTAGCGGTCCGCCAGGTCGCAGATCTCGCGCAGCGGGGCGACGTAGCCGTCCATCGAGAAGACGCCGTCGGTGACGATCAGGCGGCGGCGGGCGTCCTGGGTCTCCTTGAGCTGCTGCTCCAGCTCGGCCAGGTCGCGGTTGGCGTAGCGGTGGCGGCGGGCCTTGCTGAGGCGGATGCCGTCGATGATGCTCGCGTGGTTCAGGGCATCCGAGATGACGGCGTCGCGCTCGTCGAGCAGGGTCTCGAAGACGCCGCCGTTGGCGTCGAAGCAGGAGGAGTAGAGGATCGTGTCCTCCTGGCCGAGGAAGCCGGAGAGCCGCTCCTCCAGCTGCTTGTGGACGTCCTGGGTGCCGCAGATGAAGCGGACCGAGGCCATCCCGTAGCCCCAGCGGTCCAGCGCGTCCTTGGCGGCGGCGAGCACGGCGGGGTGGTCGGCCAGGCCCAGGTAGTTGTTGGCGCAGAAGTTCAGCACCTCTCCCGGGCGGCCGCCGGAGGTGACGCTGACGGAGGCGTTCTGCGGGGTCCCGATCACGCGCTCGGGCTTGAAGAGTCCGGCCTCGGTGATCTCGACGAGGGTGGCGGCGACGTCTTCGCGAACGGAGTCGAACACAAGGGCTCCTAAAGGGGGGAAGGTCAGACGGTCCAGTCGAGAATGATCTTGCCGCAGCGGCCGCCGGCGGCCTCGTCGAACGCGGCCTCGAAGTCCTGCGCGGCGTAGCGGCCGGTGATCACCGGGCTGAGGTCGAGGCCGCCCTCCAGCAGCACCGACATCGCGTACCAGGTCTCGAACATCTCGCGGCCGTAGATGCCCTTGAGGGTGATCATCGAGGTGACGATCCGCGCCCAGTCCACCGGGAAGTCCTCGGCGGGCAGGCCGAGCATGGCGATCTTGCCGCCGTGGGTCATGTTGGCGATCATCGACTGCAGCGCCTCGGGGCGGCCGGACATCTCCAGGCCCACGTCGAAGCCCTCGCGCATGCCCAGCTTCTGCTGGCCCTCCTCGATGGTGTGCTCGGCCACGTTGAGCGCCAGCGTGACGCCGACCTCGCGGGCCAGGTCCAGCCGGTACGGGCTGACGTCGGTGATCATCACGTGCCGGGCGCCGGCGTGCTTGGCGACGGCCGCCGCCATGATGCCGATCGGGCCGGCGCCGGTGATCAGCACGTCCTCACCGACCAGCGGGAAGGAGAGCGCGGTGTGCACCGCGTTGCCGAACGGGTCGAAGATGGCCGCCACGTCCAGGTCGACCGGCACCCGGTGCACCCACACGTTGGACGCCGGCAGCGCCACGTACTCGGCGAACGCGCCGTCCCGCCCGACGCCCAGGCCGATGGTGTTGCGGCACAGGTGGCGGCGGCCGGCCAGGCAGTTGCGGCACTTGCCGCAGACCAGGTGGCCCTCCCCACTGACCAGGTCGCCCACCGCGATGTCCGCGACCGCCGCGCCGATCGACACGACCTCGCCGACGAACTCGTGACCGAGCGTCAGCGGCGTGCGGATGGTCTGCTGGGCCCAGCCGTCCCACTTGCGGATGTGCAGGTCCGTGCCGCAGATGCCGGTGCGCAGCACCTTGATCAGCACGTCGCCCGGGCCGGTCTCCGGCTCGGGGACATCGGTCATCCACAGACCGGGCTCGGCGTGCTTCTTGACGAGTGCCTTCACGGCGACGGCTCCTGACACCTGGTTGACGCGCGAGAGTGGGGAGAAGCCCGGCGTCGGCGCCATTCCACACCGGGCTCCTGCAATCTGCCTGGTGGGAGGGGGTGCGGTCCATCGAGGAATTCTTAACGGCGGCGACAGCTGGGCTTCACGATCGTCCCCGAGCAGCCCCCCGGCCACCCCGCCGCCGTGCCGAGCACCACCCGTTCGGGTGCCCCGCAGCTCCCGTCGCGTCAGCGGGCGATGCCGATGGTCCGGCCGATCGAGTCGGGTCGGTCGAGGGCGGCGAGCATGCAGTGGGCCACGTCGGCGCGGGAGATGAGCAGGCCGTGGCGCAGGTTGCGTCCCTGGGCCGTCCGGTAGTGGCCGGTCAGGGGCTGGTCGGTCAGGCGGACCGGGCGGACGGCCGTCCAGTCCAGGCCGCTGTCGCGCAGGGCGTCCTCCATCCGGGCCAGGTCCGCGTAGTTCGGGCGCAGGGCCGCCTTGAGGACGGGGTAGGCGACGGTGCGCAGCAGGAAGCCGTCGCCGGGATCGTGCCGGGGCGGGTTGGGGCGGGCGGGTGAGGGGACGGTGCCGACGGGTGCGGCGCTCACCACCACCAGGCGTCGCACGCCGGCCTCCCGCATGGCGGCGATGGCGGCGCTGGTGCCCCGCCGGACGACCCCGGCCTCGGCGTCCGACTTCGAGCGCGGGCCGAGGCCCGACAGGACGGCGTCGGCGCCCTCGACGGCGGTGCGCAGCGCCGCCGGGTCGGGGTCCGCCAGGTCGGCCGCGACGACCCGGGCCCGGGTGGCGGGGAGCTTCTGCGGGGAGCGGACCACGGCGGTGACCTCGTGGCCGGCGGCGAGGGCCTGGTCCAGCAGGTGGCTTCCGATGCCACCGGTCGCCGCGAGGATCGTGATGCGCATGATGGGACCTCCGGTCGTGAGCGTCTCTGTTCGGAGAGGATCGCAGCGGGTTTGCGGCGGATATCGCTTCGGCTGTCACATCGGCCGGACGTCATCCGTCACACCACTGACGGAACTCGACGGGAGAGTGTGACGATGACCGACGACGAATTTCTGGCAGCGCGCTTCGAGGAGAACCGCCGCAACCTGCGGGCGGTGGCCTACCGGATGCTCGGCTCGCTGAGCGAGGCGGACGACGCGGTGCAGGAGGCCTGGCTGCGGCTCAGCCGCTCGGACACCAGTGAGGTGCACAACCTCGGCGGCTGGCTGACCACAGTGGTCGGGCGGGTCTGCCTGGACATGCTGCGCACGCGCCGGTCGCGCCGCGAGGAGCCGATGGACGTGCACGTGCCCGACCCGATCGTCAGCGGCGAGCACGGCGGCGACCCCGAGCAGGAGGCGCTGCTGGCTGACTCGGTGGGCCTGGCGCTGCTGGTGGTACTGGAGTCGCTGCCGCCGGCCGAGAGACTCGCCTTCGTGCTGCACGACATGTTCGCGGTGCCGTTCGACGAGATCGCCCCGATCGTGGACCGGACGCCGGCTGCGGCCCGGCAGCTCGCCAGCCGGGCGCGCCACAGGGTGCAGGGGGCCGCGACGCCCGACGCCGACCTCGCCCGCCAGCGCGAGGTGGTGGACGCGTTCCTCGCCGCCTCGCGCGGCGGGGACTTCGAGGCGCTGGTCGCGGTGCTCGACCCGGACGTGGTCCTGCGGGCCGACGCCGGCGCCGGACTCACCGGCGGCGGCTCGCGCCTGGTGCGCGGCGCGCCGGCGGTGGCCGAGCAGGCGCTGACCTTCTCGCGGTTCGCCCCCTTCGCGCGGCCGGCGCTCGTCAACGGCCTGCCGGGCCTGGTCACCGCGCCGGGCGGGCAGCCGTTCTCGGTGCTGGGCTTCACGGTGGTGGGCGGCCGGATCGTGGAGCTCAACCTGCTGGCCGATCCCGAGCGGCTGAGCGGGCTCGACCTGACGATCCTGGACGACTGAGCGGCGTCAGGCGTCACGCGTCAGGCGTCAGGCGTCAGGCGTTCAGGACGGCACGAGGACGCCGGCGGGAGCGGCGGCGGGGCTCTGCAGGAGGGCGAAGGCGGAGTCCAGGCAGGCAGCGGTGCGGGCCGGGTCCGGGTCGGCCTTGCGCATGATCTGCAGGCCCTGGACGAGGGTCACCAGCAGGTGTGCGGCCTGGCCCGGGCCGACCGCGGTCGACAGCTCGCCGCTGAGGCGGGCGCGCTCCAGCTGGGCGGCGACGGTCTCCTCGGACCGCCGCAGGCTGCGCCGTGCCAGCTCGGCGACCTCCTCGTCGTACGGCAGCAGCTCCGCGATGCTGTTCACGCTGAAGCAGCCCGACCCGCTGCACACCGAGTCGGCCGCCATCAGGCGGTCGAAGAGCTCCCGCAGCTGCGGGAGCGCGGGCCGGCGGTCGTCGAAGGCCGAGGCGAGCAGTTCGTCCTGGCGGGCCAGGTAGCGGCCGAGGGCCAGCACGAAGAGGCGGTGCTTGTCGCCGAACGCGGCGTAGATCGAGCCCCGGCCCAGCTCCAGCCCGTCCACCAGGTCATTCATGCTGGTGGCCTCGTAGCCCTTGCGCCAGAACAGGAGCATCGCCCGGTCCAGGATCGCCTCTTCGTCGAACGTGCGCGGTCTTCCCATGGGGCCAACGCTACAACTATTTGACCTATCGTTCCAGAATGGGTATGTTCTGGAACGAGAGGTCAAATACTCCTCTCGCCGTCACCGGACCCGTCAGGAGCAGTCGTGAAGGTCGAGATCTACTCGGATGTCGTATGCCCGTGGTGCTACATCGGCAAGCGCCGCTTCGAGAAGGCCCTGGCGGCTTTCCCGGGAGCGGCCGACGTCGAGGTGGTCTACCGCCCGTTCCAGCTGAACCCGGCGGCCTCCGAGGCCGGCGAGCCGGCCGCGCAGGCCTACGAGCGGAAGTTCGGCCGCCCCGCGCAGAGCATCTTCGGCCCGTTCACCGAGGCGGCCGCCGGCGAGGGCGTCACCTTCCGGATGGACGACGCGGTGGCCACCAACACCTTCACCGCGCACCGGCTGCTCTGGTTCGCCGAGCGCCACGGGCGGCAGGGCGCCGTGAAGGAGGCCCTGATGGCCCACTACTTCACCAACGGCGGCCACCTCGGTGACCACGCGGCGCTGGCGGAGATCGGCGCGGCGGCCGGGCTGGACCGCGCCGAGGTCGCCGCCTTCCTCGCCTCGCAGGACGGCGTCGCGGAGGTCCGCGCCGGACTGGCCGAGGCCGCGCAGCTGGGGATCACCTCGGTGCCCACCTTCGTCTTCGACGGCGCGGTGGCCGTGCAGGGGGCGCAGAGCCCGGAGCTGCTCCTGGAGGTCATGACGAAGGTCGCCGCCGAGGCGTAAACACTCCCACCCGCCCATACAGCATTGATACTTGAGGAAAGCACCATGAAGGCAGCAGTCATCCACAGCTACGGCCCGGTCGCCGACGTCGTCACGGTCGGCGAGGTCCCCGCTCCCGCGGTCGGCCCCCGGGACGTGCTGATCGAGGCCCGGGCAGCCGGGGTCAACCCGATCGACCACCTGATCGCCAAGGGCTTCATGCAGCCCGAGGGCCTGGCACAGGCCCGCGTGCTGGGCAACGAGGTCGCGGGCGTGGTGGCCGCGGTCGGCGACGCGGTCACGGGCTTCGCGGTGGGTGACCAGGTCTTCGCCCGGGTCGATCCCCAACTGGGCGCGGCTTTCGCCGAGTTCGTGGCGGTGGACGAGTCCCTGGTCGCGGCCAAGCCCGCGTCGATCTCCTTCGAGGAGGCCGCCTCACTGCCGCTCGTCGCGCTCACCGCCTGGCAGGCCCTCACCGAGCAGAGCCAACTGCTGGCCGGGCAGCGGGTCCTGATCCACGGCGGTGCGGGCGGCGTGGGGGCCGCCGCCATCCAGATCGCCAAGCACCTGGGCGCCGAGGTCGTCACCACGGTGAGCGCGGACAGCGTGGAGCTGGTCCGGGGGCTGGGCGCCGACCAGGTGGTCGACTACCGCAGCGAGAAGTTCGAGGAGGTCGTCGCGCCCGTCGACGTCGTCCTCGACACCGTGGGCGGGGACACCCAGGACCGGTCGTTCGCGCTGCTCAAGCCGGGCGGCACCCTGGTGTCGATCGTCTTCATCCCCGACGTCGAGGCCAAGAAGGCCCAGTGGGGCGTGCAGGCCAGCGCCTTCTTCATGCACCCGGACGGCGCCCAACTGGCCCGGATAGCAGAACTGGTGGCGTCCGGCGAGCTGCGGCCCGTCGTGCAGACGGTGCTGCCGCTCGACCGGGCCGCCGACGCCCTGACCCAGGTGGAGCGCGGGCGCGCCCGGGGGCGGACGGTGCTCAGCATTCCGTCCTGAAGTACTGAGCCCCGTCCTGAGGGCGGGTCGGAGCTGTCCGGCGGCGCGCTGCCAGCCGCCACCGGACAACTCCCCGCGCCCTACCAGCAGTGCTCCGGCGGGTTGGTGGCATTCGATCACCGGAGCAGTACGGGGGGCCGCTACTCGTCGGGCTTGGCGAGGACGTCCGCGGCCTTGTCGGCCGCGCCGGCCCGTCGGTAGGCGTCTGCGGATTCCTCGCGCACCGAGCGGACGTCGGCCGCCGGGTGGCCGGCGGCACGCAGGGTGTCGGCGAGTTCGTCCAGGGCCTCGCCTCCGCGGCGCGCGTCGCGTAGTTCCCTGAAGATCGCGACCGCTCGATTCGCAGCCGCCGTGGCCTCTTCGAATAACTCCAGACCACGCAGGGCTACACCAGCATTGTTCCAGGCCGTAGCGGCGCTGTGCTGGTCGTCGAGGTCCTGGTGGATGGCGAGAGCGGTCAGGTGGGCGTCGGCAGCCTCCTGAAACCTCCCCAGGTCCTCAAGCGCGTTGCCCAGGTTATTCCATGCCCTGGCGACACCCTGCTCGTCGCTGAGGCTCAAGTAGGTGGCGAGAGCAATCTGGTGGGCGTCGACAGCCTCCTCAAACCTCCCCAGCCCCCGAAGGGCGGCACCGAGGCCGTCCCACGCCCCGGCAGTACCCTGCTGGTCACCGAGGTCCTGATAAAGGGCCAGAGCACTCCGGTGGACGTCGGCAGCCTCCTCAAACCTCCCCAGTCCTTGAAGGGCAATGCCGAGGCTGTCCCACGCTCCGGCGGCGCCGTGTTGGTCGCCGAGGTCCTGGTAAAGGACCAGCGCACTCTGGTGAACGTCGGCGGCCTCATGAAACCTCCCCAGCTCTCTCAGGGCGATGCCGAGGTTGTCCCCCGCGCCAGCTTGGTCGTGGCGGTTCTCGGTGGCGTTTGCGGCGTCACGGCTGATGATGGCGATGGTCAGCCACTCTCCAAGACGCCGACGCAGCGACAGATGCTTCGCCAGATACGTCGGAAGGCCGTGGGCGATGTCGAAACGGCCAGCACCAAGGGCACTGTGAACGGCGGCGATAGCGTTCTCACGTTCCTCGTCAAACCATGCCAGCGCCTCGGCCCGGTCCTGGAACCGCACTCGAGGCCGCCGGGCGGGCGGCCCATCCAGCTGGGCGTTGGCCTCCCAAGCAGTGCGGTCGTAGTACTCCAGGATCCGGCGCAATGCGGCGGCCGCCGCAGCCGGGTGCGCGTGTGCCCGCTCGGTCGCATACGCCCGCACCAGGTCGTGCATCCGCCAGCGCCCCGACTCGGCGTCCTGGCGGATGAGGCTGGCCCGGGCCAGCGCAGTAAGCCGTGCCCGTACGTCCCTCGCCTTCGCCGCTCCCGTGAATCCGACGACGCTCTCGGTGGACACATCGGGTCCCGGGTTGAGGGCCAGGATCCGGAAGAGTTCGGCGTGGGTGGGCGCCAGGCGCCGGTAGGAGCGGTCCAGTACCGCTCGGACGGTTCGGCTCCCGTCGTCCAGGACGTCCAGCCGTCCGTCGATGTCGTCCAGATCATCGGCGAGTTGGGCGGGCTTGAGGTGGCGTTCGGCGACCAGCTGGGCGGCGGCGATCTGCAGGGCCAGCGGCAGGAAGCCGCACAGCTCCGCCACCCGGGCGGCGCCGGCCGGATCGTCGGCGACCCGGGTGTCCTTGGGCAGCGGGATGGCGATGGCGGTGCGGATCAGCCGGGCGGCGGGTTCGGGTGCCAGGACGTCGAGGTCGAGCAGGCGGGCGCCGAGCCCGGGCAGGTCGTCGCGGGAGGTGACCAGCAGGCGGTGCGGGCCGTCTGCTGGCGGCAGCAGGTGCTGGACCTGTCCGAGGTGCGAGGCGTTGTCCGCGATCACCAGGATCCGCTGCCCGTGCCGCGTGCGGAGCTGGAGTTGCGCGCGGTAGAGGGCGGCGCGGGCGTGGTCCTCGGGCGGGATCTGCTCGACCGCCACGCCGAGCGCCCGCAGCACGCCGTCGAGCGCCTGTCCGGCCTCCACGGGGGTGTCGTCGTAGCCCTGGAGGTCGAGGAACAGCGCTCCCGTGAAGAGGCCGCAGCGCAGGGCGTCGCGCCCGGCGGCCAGGGCGAGGGTGGTCTTCCCGATCCCGCCCATCCCGGCCACCGCGGTCACCACCACCGCCGGCACCTCGGGGTCGTCACCGGGGGTCGTCCGGCCGAGGAGGTCGAGCAGCCCGTCGACCTCGTCCTCACGGCCGGTGAACCCGGGCGGAACGGACGGCAGCGGCGCCGGCTCGGGCAGCAACGGCAACACGGCCGCGGCCGGTTCCGGCGGCTGCTGGATGGTCACATGGGCGACCCCTGCCATGACCGAGGCGCCGACCGTCCCCCCGTTGATCGTGTTCTCCGGCACCGCCATCCCGGCCACCCACCCGTTCGTCCTCCGCAGAGCATCCAGCCGTTGCAGCGTACTGGGCAACCCCCGCCGGACATCGGCCGATTACAGTGGTGATCATGGACGAACAGACACTGGCCGGCTTCCTCGACAACGCGGCGCGCGGGGTGTTCCCGCCCCCGGACGGAACGCTCACGGTGGTGCCGCAGCCGTCGGAGCGGGATGCGGGGGTACTGGCATTCAGCGCGCATGCGGTGGTGTTCACGGACGAGGATCCGGCGTGGGTGCACGAGACGCTGGCCGGGACGGCGGCCGATCCGCTGGCGGCGCCGATGAGTCCGGCGTTCCTGTCCGCGTTCGAGCAGCGGACCGGACGGGCGGTGAACACCATTGACCTGCTCACCGTCGCCGGCCGCCTGCCGGGCCAACCGCCGCTGGCGCTGCGCGAGATCGAGGACCGCGAGCACCCGCGGATCGTCCGGGCGCTGCGCTACCGCGAGGGCGTCCGAGCCTGGACGGTGCCCGGTGGGTTGCTGGTGCTCGGGCGGGCGGTGGCCGGGCGGTGGGAGGCGGCGATCGAGGTCGACCCGCAGGCGCAAGGCCAAGGGCTGGGCCGGGCGCTGGCGTTGAGCGCCCGTCATCTGCTGCCCGAGGGCGAGGCGGTGTGGGCGCAGCAGGCGCCGGGCAACGCGACCAGCGTCCGCACCTTCCAGGCCGCCGGGTACCGTCCGGTGGGCGCGGAAGCGCTGCTCGTAAAGCTCTAGTTCTGGGCCCGGACCAGGGTCTCGCCGGCGTCCGTCCGGTAGTAGAGGACGGACCGGCCGGCGCGGCGGCGGCCCACCAGCCGGGCGTCCAGCAGGACCTTGAGGTGGCGGCCGACCGATCCGAGGCCCTGGCCGGTCAGGGCCACCAGCTGCGTCGTGCTCTTCGGGGTGTCCAGCAGGACCAGCACGCCCGCCCGGGCCGGGCCGAGCAGCGCGCCCAGCGCCTCGGGCGGCCCGGCCCGGTCCGCTCCGGCCAGCACCCCCGCGCACGGGTACACCACGGCGTACCGGGGGCCGAAGGCGGGCAGCGCGTCCCAGGAGACCCAGCCCCGGCGCGGGGTGATCGGGACGAAGAGCAGTTGCGCGCCGGAGATCTCGCGCGGTGGGTAGTCGTAGGCGTTGATCTGGAGTCGGCCCTCCCCCAGCCACCGCATCCCCGGACGCATGTCGTCCAGTGCCGCCGCCCAGCCGCCCTGGCTCAACTGCGCGGTGCGGGCCACGACATCGGCCTCGATGATCCGTCGACGCCGCGACCAGTACGGTAGGACGGTCTCGGTCCAGACCCACTCCAGCAGGTCGGCGGCGCGGTCCGGCAGATCGGATCGGCACAACGCGCTTGGGAGCGGCCCGCCCTGAGAGATCGTCAGATTTGCTCGGGCCTCCTCGGGCGGCGTCGCGCGGATCCTCGCCAGCTCCTCCTCGAACGACTGCTCACCCCGGCCACTCGGCGTGGGGGTGAGGAAGTCGGCGTTCCAGTGCCCGCCGAGCCCGACCCGGACGAGCTGCGCGGTGACCGGGTCCTCGGCCAACCGCGCCCGGTGGGCGGGTTGGTGGGCGTTCAGCCAGTCGCGCTCGGCGGGGTGTGCGGCGCGTCCCCACTCCAACTCCATCAGGCTCGCGACGGTCTCGGCGACGGGCGAGAGGACGAACCGGCTGCTCACCAGGGTGTCCGCGTTGACCTGCCACCAGCCCATCGTCCGACCCTCCGCAGGTCCCGTGGTTTCGCTCCAGCACGAAAGAGTAACGCCCCGGCGGCCGGGCCGCCGAGACTTCGATCATGCGCACCTACCAAGAGCTCTTCCGCACACCGGAGTTCACGCCCTACTTTCTGACGTCTGCGCTGCAGGTGGCGGCCTCGACGGTCGCCGGGCCGGCTCTCGGCACGCTGATCTACGCCTCCACCGGCTCGCCGCTGCTCTCCGCCCTGGCGATGTTCGGCCCCTCGCTGGCCCAAGTGGTCGGCGCCACCACGCTGCTGTCGGCGGCCGACCGGTTGCCGCCGCGCGCGGCACTGACCGGCCTTGCTCTGCTCTTCGGGCTCGGCGACGCCGCCCAGGCCGTCCCGGGGCTGCCCGTGGGGGCCGCCTTCGCCGTGCTGCTAGCCCTCGGGATGGTCGGCTCGCTGGGCGGCGGCGTGCGGTACGGGCTGCTCAACGAGATCCTCTCCAGGGAGGGTTACCTGCTCGGCCGCTCGGTGCTGAACATGTCCGTCGGCGTCCTGCAGGTCTGCGGGTACGCGCTGGGCGGCGTGCTGGTCTCCACCGTGTCGCCGCGCGGCACCCTGCTCGTCGGCGCCGCACTGGGCCTCGCCGCGGCTGCTGTCGCCCGGTTCGGCCTGGGACGGCGGGCGCCGCGTGCCACCGGCCGGCCGTCCGTCGCGCAGACCTGGCGGACCAACGCGCGGCTGTGGTCGTCCGCACCGCGCCGCTGTGTCTTCCTGGCGCTCTGGGTGCCCAACGGGCTGATCGTCGGCTGCGAGTCGCTCTTCGTCCCCTACTCTCCCCGGCACGCCGGGATGCTGTTCGCGTTCGCCGCGCTCGGCATGCTGGTCGGGGACACCGTCACCGGCCGCTTCCTGCCGGCCCGGTGGAAGGAGCGGCTCGGATCACCGCTGCGCCTGCTGCTCGCCGTCCCCTACCTGGTCTTCGCGCTGAACCCGGCGCTGCCGCTCGCGGTGGCCGCCGTCGTCCTCGCCTCGGTCGGCTACTCGGCGAGCCTGCTGCTCCAGGAGCGCCTGATGGCCCTGACGCCCGACGAGTTGAGCGGGCAGGCGCTGGGGCTGCACTCCTCCGGCATGCTCACAATGCAGGGCGCGGGCGCCGCGCTGGCCGGCGCCGTCGCCCAACAGACCTCCCCCGCAACGGCGATGACCTGCGTGGCGGTGCTGTCGGCAGCGGTCACCCTGGCACTGGCCCCCGGCCTGCGGACGCGGCACGCCGGCCTCCCCCAGAGGCGGTGGTGGAGGCCGGCGGCCGACTGAAGGCTGACAGCTGACGGCTGACGGCTGACGGCTGACGGCTACGCGAACTTGGCCTTGCCCGGGCCGTCCTCGACGAAGCTGCGCATGCCGGTGTCGCGGTCCTCGGTGGCGAACAGGCCGGCGAAGAGCGAGCGCTCCAGCGCGAGGCCGGAGTCGATGTCGCTCTCCAGGCCGCGGTCCACGGCCTCCTTCGCCGCACGCAGCGCCCAGGCCGGGCCGGCGGCCAGCTTGCCGGCCCAGGCCAGGGCGGCGGAGTAGACCTCCTCGGCCGGGACGACCTGGTCGACCAGGCCGATCCGCAGCGCCTCGTCGGCGCGCACCATGCGGCCGGTGAAGATCAGGTCCTTCGCCTTGGACGGGCCGACCAGGCGGGCCAGGCGCTGGGTGCCGCCGGCGCCGGGGATCAGGCCGAGCAGGATCTCCGGCTGGCCGAGCTTGGCGTTCTCGCCGGCGATCCGGATGTCCGCGCAGAGCGCCAACTCGCAGCCGCCGCCCAGCGCGTAGCCGGTCACCGCGGCCACCACCGGCTTGGGGATCCGGGCCACCGCGGTGAACGCGTCCTGGAGGGCACCGCCGCGCTGCACCATGTCGGTGTACGACATGCGCTGCATCTCCTTGATGTCAGCGCCGGCCGCGAACACCTTCTCGCCGCCGTAGATCACCACGGCCCGCACGTCGGCCCGGGCGGCGGCCTCCTCGGCGACCTCCTTGAGCTGGTCCTGCATGGCCACGTCGAGGGCGTTCATCGGCGGCCGGGCCAGCCGGATGGTGGCGACGGCGTCCTCGACGTCCAGGGTGACGAACCGCGTCATGGCGAGTCCTCCAGAAGGTGTTAAGCATCGTTAACAGTCGTGAACTCCAGAGACTAGCGGCCCGTGCCCTGCTAGCGTGCCCCCCATGTTCCTCTCCCGTGCGTAGGACCCAGGCAGCGACCGCACCCGAGCCAGGCCCCGTGGGCCCGAGCCGGTGCGGCGCCTCGGCGTCCCCGCACCTCCGCTCCGTACTTCGAGGAACATCCCCATGTCTTCTTCTCCTTCGTATCGCGCCGTGCTGCGCGCGCCGCAGGCCGCGCGCACCTTCTCGGCCGCGCTGATCGGCCGGCTCTCCTACGGGACGGTCTCCCTCTCACTCACCCTCACCCTCACCCGCTCGACCGGCTCGTACGCCGCCACCGGGGGCGTACTGGCGCTGTTCGGTGTCACCGTCGCCGTGCTCTCGCCGGTCCGGGCCGGTCTGATCGACCGCCACGGGCCGCGCCGGGCGCTGCCGCCGATGGCGCTGCTGTACGCGGCGGCGCTGCTCGGGATCACCGCGGCACACGGCGTGCTGCCGTTGTCGCTGCTCGCCCTGGCCGCCGGGGCCTGCGCTCCCCCGCTGGGCCCGGTGATGCGCGGGCTGTGGAGCGAACTGCTGCCGCAGGAAGAGCTGTTGCAGCGGGCCTACAGCCTGGACACGGTCGCCGAGGAGCTGCTGTACGTCAGCGGCCCGCTGCTCGTCGGGCTGATCGGGCCCACCCCGGGACTACTGCTGAGCGCCGCGCTGGTGCTCGGCGGGACGCTCGCGCTGGTCGGCGCACCGGTCGCCAGGGCGCCCCGGCCCAGCGCGGCGGCCACGAAGGCGGGCAGGTCCGGCCTGGTGCCCGGGATCGGACGGCCGGTGCTGGTGAGCGCCGCGCTGGGCCTGAGCCTGGGCGCGCTCGGCCTGTTGATGGTCTGTGCCGGGCAGGGGCGGCCGGGCGCCGTCGCCTGGCTGGAGGCGGCGCTGGCCACGGGCAGCGCGCTCGGCGGCCTGGCGTACGGCGCGGTGCACTGGCGGCGGCCGGCCCGGGTGCGGCTGGGGCTGGTGGTGACCGGGCTCGGCGCGGTGCTCGCCGTCACCGGGCTGGCACCTGGGCTGGGCGGCCTGGCGGTGCTGGTCGGCCTGGCCGGGCTCTTCGTCAGCCCGGCGCTGGCCACCGCCTACCTGGTCGCGGACGAGTGCGCCGCACCCGAGCAGCGCACCCGCGCGGGCGCGTGGCTGAACACCGCGTTCAATGCGGGTTCGACGGCCGGCACCGCGGCGGCCGGCCTGGCGACGGGCGCTCTCCCGCCGGCCGTCTGCTTCGCGCTGGCCGCCGTCCCGCTACTCGCGGTCGGGGCGGTGCCGGTCCTGGGGACGGGCCTGCGGCGCAGCCGGCCGGCTACGGCGCTGTCGTCGTGATCACCTGGACCGCGAAGCGGATCTGCTCCGCGGTCAGGTCCCCGCGGGCCGTCAGGCGCAGCCGGGAGTAGCCGTCCGGGACGGACGGGGGGCGGAAGCAGCCCACCGCGAGCCCGGCGCGCCGGCAGTCGGCGGCCCAGGCGACGGCCTGCTCGGGGCTCGGCGCGCGAACCGAGACCACGGCAGCGTCGGGGCGGCTGGCCAGCAGTCCGGCGGCGGTGAGCTGGTCGGCGAGGGTGCGGGCCACCTCGCGGGCCCGCTCAGCGCGGTGCGGCTCGGCCCGCAGCAGGCGCAGCGCGCCGAGCGCCGCACCGACGGCGGCCGGGGCGAGGCCGGTGTCGAAGATGAAGGTGCGGGCGGTCTCGGTGAGGTGCCGGATCACCCGGGCCGGGCCGAGCACGGCGCCGCCCTGGGAGCCGAGCGACTTGGAGAGCGTCACGGTGGCGACGGTGTCCGGCGCGCCGGCCAGGCCGGCGGCGGCGAGGGCGCCGCTGCCGCCGGGGCCGAGCACGCCCAGCCCGTGCGCGTCGTCGACCAGCAGGGCGGCGCCGTGCGCGCGGGCGGCGGCGGAGAGCTCGCGCAGCGGGGCGGCGTTGCCGTCCACCGAGAAGAGCGAGTCGGTGACCACCAGGGCGCGGGGCTGGGTGCGCTCGGCCAGCGCCGCCGCGACGGCCTGCGGGTCGCTGTGCGGGGCGCGCTGCACGTGGCCGCGGGCGAGCCGGCAGCCGTCGATCAGCGAGGCGTGGTTGTAGGCGTCGGAGACGATCAGGGTGTCGGGGTCGCTGAGCGCGGTGAGGGCGGCGAGGTTGGCGGCGTAGCCGGAGGAGAAGACCAGGGCGGCCTCCGCTCCGCAGAAGTCGGCCAGCTCGACTTCCAGCTCCGTGTGCAGCTCGGTGGTGCCGGTGACCAGCCGC
Source organism: Kitasatospora sp. MAA4 (assembly GCF_029893355.1). Lineage (GTDB taxonomy): Bacteria > Actinomycetota > Actinomycetes > Streptomycetales > Streptomycetaceae > Kitasatospora. The sequence goes on along the minus strand of NZ_JARZAI010000043.1, from coordinate 32,643 downwards.
GACCCGGTGGCCCCGCCGCCCCAGCGCAGCGCGGCGTCGGCGGCGGCGCGGGTGACCTCGGGGTGGTGGACCAGGCCCAGGTAGTCGTTGCTCGCCAGGTCGAGCACCGGGTCGTCGGCCGGGCGGCTGCGCAGCGTACGCGTGAGGCCGGCCCGGGCGCGCAGCTCGGCGGCCTCGTCGAGCCAGTCGAAGACGGCGGCGGGGGCGACGGCCCGGGCGGGCGCGGAGGAGGAAAGGACCATGAGCGGCAGCCTGGCACGGGCCGCCGCGAGGGGGCAACGTGCTGCGTGGCACACCGATCTTTGCCGTGCACCTGCGCGAACAGGCAAGATAGGCCGGTGACCCTCCTAGACCTGATGCCCAAGCCGGCCGACCCCGACGCGCTGTACACCACCTTCGCGGGCTGGGCGGAGGAACGGGGCATCACGCTCTACCCCGCCCAGGAGGAGGCGCTGATCGAGCTCTTCACCGGCGCGAACGTGATCCTGGCGACCCCGACCGGCTCCGGAAAGAGCCTGGTGGCGGCCGGTGCGCACTTCGCCGCGCTGGCGGAGGGCAAGCGGACCTTCTACACCGCGCCGATCAAGGCCCTGGTCTCGGAGAAGTTCTTCGACCTGTGCAAGATCTTCGGCACCGAGCAGGTCGGCATGATGACCGGCGACGCGAGCGTGAACCCGACCGCGCCGATCATCTGCTGCACCGCCGAGGTGCTGGCGAACATCGCGCTGCGCGACGGCGACCGGGCCGACATCGGCCAGGTGGTGATGGACGAGTTCCACTTCTACGCCGAGCCGGACCGCGGCTGGGCCTGGCAGATCCCGATCCTGGAGCTGCCGCAGGTGCAGTTCCTGCTGATGTCGGCGACCCTGGGCGACATGCGCCGCTTCGAGGAGGACCTCAAGCGCCGCACCGGCCGCGCCACCACCGTGGTGCGCTCCGTCACCCGGCCCGTACCGCTCTTCTACGAGTACCGCCGCACCACCCTGCACGACACCCTCGAGGAGTTGCTGACGACCGGTCAGGCACCGGTCTACGTCGTGCACTTCACCCAGAAGGAGGCGGTGGAGCGGGCACAGTCGTTGATGAGCATCAACATGTGCACCAAGGCCGAGAAGGACGCCATCGCCGACCTGATCGGCCACTTCCGCTTCACCACCAAGTTCGGCCGCAACCTGTCCCGGTACGTCCGGCACGGCATCGGCGTGCACCACGCGGGGATGCTGCCCAAGTACCGCCGACTGGTCGAACGCCTGGCCCAGGCAGGCCTGTTGAAGGTGATCTGCGGGACCGACACGCTCGGCGTCGGGGTCAACGTGCCGATCCGCACGGTGCTCTTCACCGCGCTCTCCAAGTACGACGGCGTCAAGGTCCGCACGCTGCGCGCCCGGGAGTTCCACCAGATCGCCGGCCGCGCCGGACGGGCCGGCTTCGACACCGTCGGCCAGGTGGTGGCGCAGGCCCCCGAGCACGTGGTGGAGAACGACAAGGCGATCGCCAAGGCCGGCGACGACCCGAAGAAGAAGCGCAAGGTGGTCCGCAAGAAGGCGCCCGAGGGCTTCGTCAGCTGGACCGAGGAGACCTTCGAGCGCCTGATCGGCGCCGACCCCGAGCCGCTGGTCTCGCGGTTCCGGGTCAGCCACGCGATGCTGCTCTCGGTGATCGGCCGCCCGGGCAACGCCTTCGAGGCGATGCGCAAGCTGCTCACGGACAACCACGAGGAGCGGGGCTCCCAGCGCCGCCACATCCGTTCGGCGATCGCCATCTACCGCTCGCTGCTGGCCGGCGGCGTGGTCGAGCGACTGGACGAGCCGGACCCGGACGGCCGGATCGTGCGGTTGACCGTCGACCTCCAGGAGAACTTCGCGCTCAACCAGCCGCTCTCCACCTTCTCGCTGGCCGCCTTCGAGCTGCTGGACCCGGAGTCGCCGACCTACGCGATGGACGTGGTCTCGGTGGTCGAGGCGACCCTCGACGACCCGCGCCAGATCCTGGCCGCGCAGCAGAACAAGGCGCGCGGCGAGGCGATCGGCGAGATGAAGCGCGACGGCGTGGAGTACGAGGAGCGGATGGAGCGGCTGCAGGAGGTGACCTATCCCAAGCCGCTGGAGGAGCTGCTCACCCACGCCTACGAGGTCTACCAGCGGGCGCACCCGTGGATCGGCGACTACCCGCTGCGGCCCAAGTCCGTGGCGCGCGACCTCTTCGAGCGCGCGATGACCTTCGTGGACTACGTCGGCCACTACGACCTGGCCCGCACCGAGGGCATCGTGCTGCGCTATCTCGCGGGCGCCTACAAGGCGTTGGAGCAGACCGTCCCCGAGGACGCGAAGACCGACGAGCTCAAGGACGTGATCGCCTGGCTGGGCGAGCTGGTCCGCCAGGTGGACTCCAGCCTGCTGGACGAGTGGGAGCAGCTGGCCAACCCCGCCGACGAGGACGCGCCGGCCGTCGCGCTGGACGCCAAGCCGCTGCCGGTCACGGCCAACGCCCGCGCGTTCCGGGTGCTGGTGCGCAACGAGATGTTCCGCCGCGTCGAGCTGTGCGCGCTGGAGCACTACAACGTGCTCGGCGAGCTGGACGGCGAGTACGGCTGGGACGCGGACCGCTGGGGCGACGCGATGGACGCGTACTACGAGGAGCACGAGGATCTCGGGACCGGCCCGAACGCGCGCGGTCCCAAGATGCTGCTGATCGAGGAGGACGAGGACTCCTGGCGGGTCCGGCAGATCTTCGACGACCCGGCGGGCGACCACGACTGGGGCATCAGCGCCGAGGTCGACCTGCACGGCTCGGACGAGGAGGGCCGCGCGGTGCTGCGGGTCACCGCGGTGGACCGACTGGGCTGAACGACCCTGTGCCTACCGGCCCCTGACGCATCGTCAGGGGCCAGTAAAGGCGTCAGCCCCAGAGGAAGGCGGCCGAGGCGGTGTAGGAGGTGGCCCAGGTGGCGTCCACCAGCTGCTGGTCCGGGGTGGCGGCCGTGCCGCTGGTGCCGTCCGCGTACCGGGAGGTCGCCACGGTCACGTAGTGGTGCACGGCCTCGGCGCGCGCGACCGGCTTGCGGTGCTGCGGGTCGGCGACCGGCGAGGGCGCGGCGATGGTGGCGTCCGGCTGCATGAAGGCCAGCAGGCCGGGCGTCGCGTTCAGCTGGTCGGCGACCCGCTGGCTGGTGACGTCGTCCCCGAAGCGCAGGATGGTGACGCTGGAGAGCACGTGGCCGTCGGTGCGGCTGAAGCTGACCGTCAGGTAGCCCTGGCAGTTGGTGGCCTGGAAGGGGTTCCTGGTCCGGTCCTGGAGCGTCTCGGCGCAGTCGCTGCCCTGCCGCACGCCGGAGCGCTTGCCGTGGTAGCCGTTCAGGTCGATCGGCCGGGCGACCGGGAAGTACCGGTCCACGGTGAACGGGTTGGGGTCGGCGGCCGAGGTCGGCGGCGGGGTGCCGACCACCGGCGGCGTCCGGTCGGCGTCCTTGCTGGACGGGCCGAGGCCCGGCACCCAGTCCCCCGGGGTCGGCCGGGTGACCACGAAGCCGACCGCGCCGACCGCCAGCGCCGCCGCACCCCAGCCGAGGATCCGCAGCGCAGCGGCTCGCCGACCGACTCTGCCCGCTCTGCCCGCCTGCGGGTGGCGCACCTGACTGTGCCCCAATCCGCTTTCCTGCCCGTGCTCCTGGCCGTCGTCGGCGCCTTCGGGTATCGGGTGGGGATCCCCCTGCGTGGTCATGGCGCAGATTCTAAGGGGGGATCCGATGGCCCAGGTCAGTGGCCCTGCCCCGGGACTCGGACGCCCTCGCGGCAACCGTCGGACGTCCTCGTAGCAACCGCTCGCAGTGGAACTGTGACAACTCGCACACCTCAGGAGCGATCTTCTGGCGGATTCCCTCTGGCGCCACTGGAGGTCGTCCAGGCAGGATTCAGAGCATGGATCTGCTTGACACCCTCACTGCAAAGGGCCTGCGCCGGGAGCTCCCCACCCGGGAGGAGGCGCTGGCCGTCCTGGCCACCACCGACGACGAGTTGCTGGACGTGGTCGCGGCCGCCGGGCGGGTGCGCCGGCAGTGGTTCGGCCGCCGGGTGAAGCTCAACTACCTGGTGAACCTGAAGAGCGGCCTCTGCCCGGAGGACTGCTCGTACTGTTCGCAGCGCCTGGGCTCCAAGGCCGAGATCCTCAAGTACACCTGGCTGAAGCCGGATCAGGCCGCCGAGGCCGCCGCCGCCGGTGTCGCGGGCGGGGCCAAGCGGGTCTGCATGGTGGCCAGCGGGCGCGGTCCGACGGACCGCGACATCGACCGGGTCACCGACACGATCGCCGCCATCAAGGACCAGGACCCGGCCGTCGAGATCTGCGTCTGCCTGGGCCTGCTCTCCGACAACCAGGCCGAGCGGCTGGCCGCGGCCGGCGCCGACGCGTACAACCACAACCTGAACACCTCCGAGAGCACCTACGGCACCATCACCAAGACCCACACCTATGCCGACCGCGTCGACACGGTGAACAAGGCGCACGGCGCCGGCCTCTCCGCCTGCTCCGGCCTGATCGCCGGTATGGGCGAGAGCGCCGAGGACCTGGTGGACGTGGTCTTCTCGCTGCGGGAGCTGAACCCGGACTCGGTGCCGGTGAACTTCCTGATCCCGTTCGAGGGCACGCCGCTGGCCAAGGAGTGGAACCTCACCCCGCAGCACTGCCTGCGGATCCTGGCGATGGTCCGGTTCGTCTGCCCGGACGTCGAGGTCCGGATCGCCGGCGGGCGCGAGGTGCACCTGCGCAGCATGCAGCCGCTGGGCCTGCACATCGCCAACTCGATCTTCCTGGGCGACTACCTGACCAGCGAGGGCCAGGCCGGCCAGGCCGACCTCGACATGATCGCGGACGCCGGCTTCGAGGTCGAGGGCACCGGCCAGACGACGCTGCCCAGGCACCGCTCGGAGGCGGTCGGCGGCGGCTGCGGCAGCCACGGCGAGAGCGCCGGCGGGTGCGGCAGCCACGGCGAGGCCGAGGCCTCGGGCGGCTGCGGCGGTCACAGCGGTGGCGGCTGCGGGCCGTGCGGGGAGTCCGCGCCGCTCGCGCAGGCCGCGCCGGCCGACGAGGCCGCCGCCGACCTGGTGCGGGTGCGCCGCCGCGGCGCGGGCACCACGCTCGCCCCGAACGCCTGACGCCCTACCCCTTCTAAGGCACCTCTCCGAAGGATCTGCGACACCGTGGCACAGCTCTCCACCTCGGCCCTGCTCGCCCTCGACCGGGCGCACGTCTGGCACCCGTACGGCCCGATGCCCGGCACCTCGACACCGCACATCGTCGAGTCGGCCTCCGGCGTACGGCTGCGGATGGCCGAACCGGTCGGCGGGCACCGGGAGTTGGTCGACGGCATGGCGTCCTGGTGGGCGGCTGTGCACGGCTACAACCACCCCGTCCTCAATGAGGCGGTGCGCGACCAGCTGGGGCGGATGAGCCATGTGATGTTCGGCGGGCTCACCCATGAGCCCGCCGTCCGGCTGGCCGCCCGGCTGGTGGAGATCACCCCGGAGCCGCTCCAGCACGTCTTCCTGGCCGACTCCGGCTCGGTCGCGGTCGAGGTCGCGATGAAGATGTGCCTGCAGTACTGGCAGTCGGTGGGGCGGCCGGAGAAGCAGCGGCTGCTCACCTGGCGCGGCGGCTACCACGGCGACACCTTCCACCCGATGTCGGTCTGCGACCCCGAGGGCGGGATGCACCAGCTCTGGGGCGGCGTGCTGCCGCACCAGCTCTTCGCGGGCGAGCCGCCGGCCGGCTTCGACGCCGAGGTGGACCCGGCGTACGCGGCCGAGCTGGCCGACCTGATCGAGCGCAACGCGGCGCAGCTGGCCGCGGTGATCGTCGAGCCGGTGGTCCAGGGCGCCGGCGGGATGCGCTTCCACTCCCCCGGCTACCTGCGGCTGCTGCGCGAACTGTGCGACCGGCACGGCGTGCTGCTGATCTTCGACGAGATCGCCACCGGCTTCGGCCGCACCGGCGCGCTCTTCGCCGCCGAACACGCCGGTGTCTCGCCGGACGTGCTCTGCCTGGGCAAGGCGCTGACCGGCGGCTACCTCACGATGGCCGCCACCCTGTGCACCGCCGAGATCGCGGACGGGATCAGCCGGGGCGAGGTGCCGGTGCTCGCGCACGGGCCCACGTTCATGGGCAACCCGCTCGCCGCGGCGGTCGCCAACGCCTCGATCGACCTGCTGCTCGGCCAGGACTGGCGGACCGAGGTCAAGCGGATCGAGACCGGCCTGCTGGACGGCCTGGCGGACGCGGCCGCTCTGCCCGGGGTCGCGGACGTCCGGGTACTGGGCGCGATCGGCGTCGTCCAGCTCGACCACCCCGTCGACGTGCCGGCGGCCACCGAGGCGGCGGCCCGCGAGGGCGTCTGGCTGCGGCCGTTCCGGGACCTGATCTACACGATGCCGCCGTACGTGACCGGGGACGACGACCTGGCGCGCATCGCGGCGGCGGTCACGGCTGCGGCGGTGGCCGGATGAGCCTGCTCTTCGTCACCGGCACGGGCACCGAGGTCGGCAAGACCGCGGTGACGGCCGCCCTCGCCGCGCTCGCGGTGCGTGCGGGCCGCTCGACGGCCGTCCTGAAGCCCGGCCAGACCGGCGTGAGCGCGACCGAACCCGGCGACGCCGAGGAGGTCGCCCGCCTGGTCGGCGCCTCGCTCACCACCCGGGAGCTGGCCCGCTACCCCGAGCCGCTGGCTCCCGAGACGGCGGCCAGGCGGTCCGGGCTGCCGTTCCTGACGCTCGATCAGTTCACGCATGCCGTCGGTGAACTGACGGAACGTCATGACATCACCCTGGTCGAGGGAGCGGGCGGCCTGCTGGTCCGCTACGACCACCAGGGCCTCACGCTGGCCGACATGGCCGCCGCCGTCGAGGCCGAGGTGCTGCTCGTCGCCACCGCCGGACTCGGCACCCTCAACGCCACCACGCTGACCGCCGAAGCACTGCGGGCCCGCGGGCTGCGGCTGGCCGGCGTGGTGATCGGCTGCTGGCCCGCCGAACCCGACCTGGCCACCCGCTGCAACCTCGCCGACCTGCCGACCGCCGCCGGAGCCCCGCTGCTCGGCGCACTCCCGGCCGCCGCCACCGCCACCCCCGGCGTCCCCTTCGCCGACCTGGCCGCCGCCGCACTGGCCCCCGCCCTGGGCGGCCACTGGGACGCGGACGCCTTCGCGGCGGCGCACCGGCCGTAACGCAGCTACCCGCGAACGGCGGCCGTCAACTGCCAGACGGTGGTGGCCTTCAGAGCGGTGTCCTCCAGATCGGCCACCACCGGAACCTCGTACGCGGCCAGGGCGGTGAACCGCTCGCGCGGCAGGTACGCCCGTCCCGGGTCGCCGACGACGACCAGCGCTCCCCGGGCCTGCGCCCGCTCCAGGAACGGCAGGAACCGTCCGGCCATGGCCCGTTCGTAGAACACGTCCCCGGCGAGCACCACCTCGGCAGGGCCGCCGTCGCCGTCGAGCAGGTCCTCGACCGCCGCGTCGACGCGGACGCCGTTCGCCTGGGCGTTGATCCCGATGGCCGCGACGGCGTAGGCGTCGATCTCGGCGGCCCGCACCGACTTCGCGCCGCGCAGGGCGGCGGCGATACCGACCAGCCCCGACCCCGCCGCCACGTCGAGCACCGTGCGCCCCTCGACCAGTTCGGGGTGGTCCAGCACGTAGCGCGCGACCGCCACTCCACCGGCCCACGCGAAGGCCCAGAACGGCGGCGGCAGGCCGATCTCGCCGCGCGCCTCCTCGGTGGTCTCCCAGAGCGCGATGGCGTCGTCGGCCATCGACAGGCAGACCTCGGGCACGAAGGGAACGGGAGTCGGCCGGGTACTCTCCCGGACGAAGGCCGCATCGGACATCGCGGTCGTGCCCGGCAGGAGCGTGCGCGTCTGGTTCGGCATTCCCGCAGCATAGAGCCCTGCCCGCAGGCCGCCGGACAACCCGCGCCAGGTGATCGCAGTTGCCTCACCTTTCGATACCGAACCGGTCATGAGCTGCGCAAACGCTCGCGGCCGGAGGTCGTCACGAGTACCATCCGGCTGACGGCCTCCGGCACGGCGCGCCCGCGTGACGGCACCGGCGGCCGGTCCTCGCGGGGCACCGGACGTCACCGCGCACTCGTCACCGCGCGCCAGTGCTGTCGCGCGAACGCGGAAAGGCAGCGTCTTGGCGGATCGGCTCACCGGAGGAGACTCCTCGCTGCTGCGTCGCATCAACGCCGCGGTCACCCTGCGCGCGCTGCGCGACGGGCAGTCCGTCACGCTGACCCAACTGGTCGGCGACACCGGCCTCTCCCGGCCGACCGTGGAAGGCGTGATCGAGAACCTGGTCGAGTCCGGACTGGTCGCCGAGGTCGAGCAGACCCAGGACAGCAGCCGCCAACGCGGCCGTCCCGCACGGTGGTTCCGGTTCCGCGCGGAGGCCGGCCACACGCTGGGCATCGAGATCGGGGTGCACACCGTCCGGGTCGTCCTGGCCGATCTGGCCGGGCAGCTGATCGGCAGTCACTCCCGTCCGGTCGACGAGGGCCTGGACGCCGAGGAGCGGGTCGGCGCGGTCCGCGCCGCCGTCGCGGAGCTGCTGCGCAAGGCCGGCATCTCGCGCGACAACCTGTGGGCGGTCGGCGTCGGCAGCCCCGGGATCGTGGACAAGGACGGCGCCGTCCGGCTCGGCACCGCGATGCCCGGGTGGACCGGCCTGGACCTCGGCGCCCGGCTGCGGCGCTCGTTCCGCTGCCCGGTGCTGATCGAGAACGACGCCAACCTGGCCGCCATCGCCGAACACTGGCAGGGCGCCGCGGTCGGCATGGGCGACGTGGTCTTCGTGCTGGCCGGGCTCAGCCCCGGGGCCGGCTCGCTGATCAACGGACGGCTGCACCGCGGCTTCGGCGGCGCCGCGGGCGAGATCGGCGCCCTGCACCTGCTCGGTCAGGAGGCCACCCCCGAGCGCCTGCTCTCCACCACCGGCAAGCCGCTCGACCCGCTGGACGAGGCCGCCGTGGCGCGCGTCCTGCGGCTGGCCCGCGAGGGCGACCAGGTGGCCCGGGTCGCGATGGACCGCTTCCTCGGCCGGCTGGTGCACGACGTGGCGGCCCTGGTGGTGGCCATCGACCCGCAGTTGGTGGTGATCGGCGGCTGGGCCGCCGGGCTGGACGGCGTGCTGGACCCGCTGCGCGAGCAGCTGGCGCTGTACTGCCTGCGGGCTCCGGAGGTCACCCTCTCCGCGCTGGGCGAGGACGTGGTCGCGCTCGGCGCCCTGCGGCTGGCGCTCGACCAGGTGGAGGAGCAGCTCTTCGCCGTCGACCAGCCGGCCTCGCGCGCCTGAGCCTGCCGGGGTCAGGAAGCCGTACGGGCGGCGGGGACGGCGGGCACCGGGGTGACCTCCACCAGGCCGGTCTCGCCGAAGGTCAGCTTGCAGGTGTCGGCGCGGTAGGTCGACGTCCCCAGCGCCGCCAGCCGGCCGCCGGCCGCGTACTGCGTCGTCACGACCAGCACCGGGGTGCCCGGCGGACGCTCCAGCAGCGCGGCCTCCTCGGCCTCGGCGACGCCGAGCTCCACCGAGCGGGACTCGCCGTCCACGCCCAGGCGCTCCAGGCGGCGCAGCACCGACCGGGCCTGGTCGTCGCCGCCCTCGCCCTGTGCCGCGCCGGCCTGCGCCGCACCGGCGGACAGGCGGATCGCGGGCAGCAGCTTCAGCGTCGACTCCGGCACGTGCAGCGACTCGGTGGCCACGATCTGCCCCTGCACCACGCGGACCCGCCGCACGGTGTGCACGATCTCGCCCGCCGGGATACCGAGCGCTCGAGCCAGCTGCTCGGAGGCACCTGCGCTGGTGCAGTCCACGGCACGCCAGGCCTGGTCGCGGCCACTGCTGCCGGGCCAGCCCTCCTCGCGGCGGCTGACCGGGACGCCGACCCGCGGCGCGGCCACCAGCGTGCCGATACCGCGACGGCGGACCAGGCGGCCCTCCAGCTCCAGCTGGTCCAGCGCCTGGCGCAGGGTGGCCCGGGCCACCCCGAAACGGGCGGAGAGGTCACGCTCGTTGGGCAGCACCTGGCCGGTGGAGAACTCGTTGTCGATGGCGCGCAGCAGGACCGTGCGCAGGTGCCAGTACTTCGGCTCCGGAACCGCCGCGAGCTGTGCTGTCGCCACCCTGTCCTCCACCCTCGCCGGGCCTCGACCGCCTGGGGCGGGCCGCCGGCATCGCCGAAGGACCGTGTCCCCGTCCCACCCGCGGGTCCTGCCAGGTGGGAGCTCGGGCTTTATCCGTCCTTCTTTATTAAAGGTCCTTGCAGTAAGTGACCCTAGGGGGTTCCCGAGGAGATGGTCAAGACCAATGACGCCAGCGCGGCACTCCCGCGCTCCCCCGCGACCCCGGTACGCTGCCCCGGTGATCGTCGTAACCACTGTGAACGTCAACGGGATTCGGGCAGCCGCCAAGAAGGGCTTCGCCCAGTGGCTGTCCACCACCAAGGCCGACGTGCTCTGCCTGCAGGAGGTCCGAGCAGAAGCCGACCAGCTCCCACCCGAGTTGAGCCACCTGCCGGGCTGGCACGCGATCTGGGCGCCGGCCGCCGCCAAGGGCCGCGCCGGGGTCGCGATCCTCTCGCGCGCCGAACCCGCCCGCACGCAGATCGGATTCGGCTCGGAGGAATTCGACAATTCGGGCAGGTACGTCGAAATCGACCTCCCTGGCCTCACCGTCGCCAGCCTCTATCTCCCCTCCGGCGAAGTCGGCACCGAACGCCAGGAGGAGAAGGAGCGCTTCATGGCGGAATTCCTCCTCCACCTCACCGCCCTGCGCACCCGCGCCGCCGCCGACGGCCGCGAGGTCCTGGTCTGCGGCGACTGGAACATCGCCCACCAGCAGGCCGACCTCAAGAACTGGAAGTCCAACCAGAAGTCCGCCGGCTTCCTCCCCGAGGAACGCGCCTGGCTCACCCAGGTCCTCGACCCCGCCGGCGCCGGCTACGTCGACACCGTCCGCCGCCTCCACCCCGACCAGGAGGGCCCCTACTCCTGGTGGTCCTACCGCGGCCGCGCCTTCGACAACGACGCCGGCTGGCGCATCGACCTACATTGCACAACCGCTGGACTCGCCGAGAAGGCCCAGTGGGCCAAGGTGGAAAGGGCAGCCACCCACCCGGAGCGCTGGTCCGACCACGCGCCGGTGACCGTGGCATACGACATCTGACGCTTCTCAGCCGGAGGCCTACTGCCACCGGCAGATGTCCGGATACAGGTACTGGCGCGGGTGGTTGTACGCCGGTGCACCGCCGTGACTCGGGCGGATGCTGATCCCGCACTCAATCGGACGCAGATCAGGCGGCCGGGCCGGTATCCGTGCTTCCCGGCGGCCTGCCGCGCCACCCTGGGGATCACCGTGTCCCCGCTCGCCACAAACGACGGGACTGCCGTCGACAGATCTGAAGGGGAATGAGTTCCTTGGCGATTTCCGCTCCCGTTCCGGTCGAGTTAGTACAGACCGTGGCGCACGATGCCGAGCCCGACCGTGCCGGGTCGGCAGAGGCCTGTCCACTGCCCGATCAGCCGGGTCTGAACATGGCCTGCCTCGACCGGACGCTTACCATCCAGGAGGCGAACCAGGAGTTCTTCCGGCAGTTCGGGGACTCCTTCGGGGGTCTCTGGGGCCGCACTTTCTGCGATCTCGTGCACCCCAGCGTGCAGCAGCCGCTGCTGCGTCAGTTCTCCGGCCTCATCGAGGGGCGGCGCGACCGGTTCGCCACCGAGGTCATCGCCATGGGGGCCGAGGGCCCGGCGTTCACCGTCCCGCTCACCGCTGTTGCGGTACGCGGCGGGACACCCGACATCTCCTCGATCCTGGTGATGATGCCCACCGGATACGGCTCGGCGGACGCGGGGGTCGCCACCAGCGGCAAGAAGATCCTCAGCGAGATCGACGCGCGCATCCTCGAAGGCATAGCGGCCGGTGTCTCCACCGTTCCGCTGGCCACGAGGCTGTACCTGAGCCGCCAGGGCGTCGAGTACCACGTGACCTGTCTCTTGCGTAAGCTCCGGGTCCCCAACCGTGCCGCGCTCGTCTCCCGGGCCTACTCCATGGGGGTTCTCAAGGTGGGCGTCTGGCCGCCGAAGGTCGTCCAGGACTACGTCAAGGCCACATGATGGCACTCGCTGCGCCCGCTTCCGCACCAACTCAGCCGCAGCTGACCTTTCATCAGTGTTCAGTAGATGGAGGCTTGTTGGTGCGGGTAGTCTGAGTGAAACGGGCTGTCATCTGGCTGGGGGCGGGCGTGGGGACCAGGATTTCGGTGTCGCTCAAGGGGCTGCTGGGGCTGGACGATGCGTCGCGGCTACTTGACGAGCTGGCTGCGGAGACGGGTCTGCGATGGCATGAGGAGCCGGTCGAGGAGGGCAAAGTCCTCAGCGGTGGCCTCGTCGAGATCCTGTTGGTGGCAGTGGCGAGCAAGACGGCCGAGATGGCCTACGAGGCAGCGATGGAGCGTGCGAAGCAGGTCGTCGAGCGCTGGCGCGAGGAGCGGCTGGACAAGCCGGAGGCATCGGTCCGGGCGGAGTCCCTACCCGATTCCGAGGCGACCGGTGCGGAGGGGCTGGACAGCTGAGATGGCGTCCAGGGCATTGGTGATCGGACCAGGTGAGTACGCCGAGGACTCGGGCATTCCCGGTCATCCCACGATCCGCCCGAGCGCCCTGATGTACGGAGAGGCCCTGGCCGGCGATGCGATGTGGGGCCCGGAGAGCTACCGGGTGCTGGTCGGTGAGGAGGTGCGGACCGCGGACGGCGTCATGCGGGCGCTGCAGGAGGCTGCGGACGCGACAGGGCCGGAGGACATCCTGCTGGTGGTCTACGTCGGCCACGGCCAGTACTGGAGCGACGTTCCAGGCGGGCAGGTCCACTTCTCGGTGGGTTCCTCGTACAAGGACAAGCCATGGACCTGGCTGTCCAGCTGGTACCTGTACCGCGCTATGCGCAAGGCCGAGGCACGACTGAAAGTCCTGATAGCCGACTGCTGCTACTCGAACATGCTGCCGGTCCTGAGCGGCGAGGACGACGCGACGGTCCTCCCCGGGGTGCTGGGCAGGCGGGACGAGGGCAGTTGCGTCTTCACGGCCGTCAGGAACGTCAGGGCCGCCGACGCTGAGGGCTGCTCGACCCTGCCCGCGCCGCTGGACCGGTGCACGCCGTTCAGCGGACATCTGCTGCGCGTCCTGGAGGGCGGCACCAAGGACCACATGGACAGGCTCACCATCGGCCTGCTGCGCGAGGCTGTGAAGCGGGAGATGGAGGGCTGTGCGCACCATGCGCCGGGCATGCTGCTGAACGACGCCCGTGACGGCACCCCCCTCTTCACCAACCAGATGGAGCGCAGGCTGCGGGACCAGAGCCAGATCCCGGCGACCGCCGAGGAGTGGATCAGGCACCTGATGCTGGACCAGGACCACCTCCTCGACGAGTTGCTCGGGGACGAGCGGATGCTCGGAGACATTGTCGGCTCCCTGAACAAGAGGTCGGACGACGCCAGTCGGTCTCTCGCGCACTACCTCGACGAGAAGGCGAACGTGAGGTTCCAGGAGGCCGAGACCTTCGCCCGCTACTGGAACCGGGTGGAGCGGGCGCTGCGTACATGAGTGATGGTCAGACGAGCGAAGGCTCCGGGAACGGCCATGAGCGCCCCTCGGTCCCCGGCTACGCGTGGGTGACCACCTGCTCGATCGAGAGCTTCGTGCGGCGCATGCAGGCCATCCGGTTGGGCACCGCGAACGACGACGGGGCGCAGCCGGCCACAGCGCTCCGTCTGCTGCACGCCTTCGCCGTCAGCCGCTCCATCGACGATCTGCTCACGGCGGCGTCGGCATCGACGCCCGCGTCCAGGTCGGGCTCCCCACCGAAGGACCGCCTCAACTACTGGGACTCCGTCAACATGCTGGCGACTGCGGCCCTGTGCCGGAGCGCCGAGCACGCGGCGGAGCTGGCGTGCAAACAGTGGGATGCCGAGGGCCGCGGTGCGACGTGGCGGGGCACGCCGCTGACCGACGGCATCGTCCACGACGTCGCCTGCCAGCGGACCGCACCGGATGTCGCCGTCTTCGTCCGGGAGTGCGGGCGGGCGGAGGGCCTGGTGGACAAGACGCTGCGCGTCTTCACCCGGCCGAGCTCCGGACGGACCAATCTCGACAAGGTCCTGCTCTACATCCTGCTGCGTGACCAGGGCTGCGACGCGGAAGCCACCAAGCTGCTCTTCCAGACCCTGTCCGCGATCGACCGGCACGGTTCGACGCAGGCGGCGGACACCGATCCGGCGGAGTTCCACGATCTGGTCGGGGCGCTGTACCAGCTCAGTCCCGCCGAGCAGATCCTGGAGAACTGGGTCGATGCGCAGCTGGGTGACCCGGAGCAGGTGATCACGACGAGGCGCATCGTCGCGCGGCTGATCGCCAGCGAGACGGGCAGTCCCGACACCCTGGTCGAGCACGTCGGCGCCCGGTTGTCCCGGCACGACATCGTCGAGATCTGCGGCCAGTTGGCGACGACGCGGCCCGAGAAGTGCGACGAGATCCGCAGGCACGCCGCGGCACTGCGCAGCAACGACGAGCTGGCCGAGATCGTCATCGCCTGGCACCGCTCGCAGGCCCTCACCAGGACCACCAAGGACCTCCTCGCCGACATCGTCGCCATCGAGACCGGCGGGGCGACCGGGCCCCGACCGCGATCGAAGGTGGACGACCTGGACAAGATTCTGGCGAACTTCAACGCCGAAGCGGAGTGCCGGCGACTGCTGTGGATCGTCGCGGCCGAGCACGTCGACGGCCGCTCGGGGATCGAGTTGGCCGAGTTGCTCGGCAGGGTCGAGCGCACGAGCGACCGCTACCGGGTGGCCCGGACGACCGCACGGAAGCTCACTGCGCACGTCCTGCGGGACGGCGCCGACCCCGGACTGTTCGTCGACTACGTCACGAGGCTGCGCGTCGACGGGCGGTCGGACGCCGTCTTCCTCTCCCTCAAGGAGCTGGCGGACCCCTCCGACCCGCTGACCTGGCCCGAAGGGTCGGCCCAGGTCATCGCGGAGATCGCGGTCCGCCTGTACGCCCGGGATGCGGCGCGCGACGGCTGGGATCTGCTGGAGCGCTGCCTGGAGAACGAGCAGCGGATCAGCCACCAGGACGTGGCGGCCGTCGTCACCCGGCTGCGCGAGCCTGACAGCACGCTGCCGGACGGCAGGAGGCTCTTTCTGCTGCGCGCCACGGTGGGTCGCTGGGCGGACACGCACGCCCGCGAGGACGCGGTCGAGTTGCTGCGGGAGAACGGTTACGACGAGGAGGCAGCGGAAGTCATCCGCTCGCTTCGTTAGTCCGGGCGGCGGCGGCCGCGGGGGCGGGTGTCGGTGCCGGCAGCAGGGGGGCCTCCTTCCCCACGTGCTGGCGCGACGTTCTGACCAGGGCCTCGAATGCCCCGAGTGCCACGGCGACCACCAGCACCCCCACCGCGAACTCTCGGTGCGTCCCGACCGAGGAGTTGCCCAGCAGCGTCAGCAGCATCAGTGCGCCCAGATAGGCGGTCAACCAGATCGCCGCCTGGGCCGCCGCACTGGTGCGCCAGTGGCGCAGTAGCGTCATGTGCTCCTTGGCGTCGTAGACCCGTCCGAGGACCGGGAGCCGCCGCGAGAGGACGGGGAGCACCAGCAGCAGGATGCTGCCCGCGGCGAGGGATGTCATGGCGCGCCACATGCTCGCCCAGCCCGCACCGTAGAGGATCAGTGCGATCAGCGTGAAACTCACCCGTGCCACCCCCTCGTGGACGGTGCGCCGCCGCGCTGAGTAGAGCCCCAGGTTGCTCCGCAGCGACACCAGAACCACAGCCGGGAACGCATAGATGATCAGCGTCAGGATCCCGGTGACCGCGGTCAGTGGGGCCCGGTTCCCGCCGGCCAGCCGCAACACGATCGCCCCGATGAAGAAGTCGACCAGCAGGATCAGCCAGTAGACGTCGTAGCGCTGCCGCAGGGAGGCTTTGCGGGCGCTCTGCAGGCCCCGGTGCGTGAGGTGCGCACGGCTGAGCGCGGCGACCTCGCGGGTCACCGACTGTCCGAAGACGAGGCCGGCGCCGAAGGGCGAGGCCACGGCGTCGATCCTGAGCAGCCACCCCAACACGTTCAGGTTGGCGGCGAAGGCGAAGTCGACGAAGGGCGAGTCGGACCTGCCCGTGGTCTGGGACGCGCTGGGCGCGTGTGGTTGCCGGAGTATCTGGTACTTGCTGAAGACCACCTGAAGTGCGATGTACAGCGCGGTCGAGGCGGCTATCGTCCCGAAGACCGCCCAGCGCAGTCGGGCCGCCTCGCCGATCCCGCGCCGCTTGATGTTCCCGGCGAACTCGAGCGGTGCCTGGAAGCCCACATACGCGTAGATGACACCGCTGTCGACCACGGCTGCCAGGACCGCACCGTAGCCGTGTCCGCGGGCAGTCGATTGAACAATGCCGTGGTGCAAGGCGCTCGTGAGCAGCAGCGGGACGGCCATGATGGGGATGGCGACCTTCGCCAACGTCAGCCCGGTGGAGAACCGGAAGAGGAGCCGCGGCGCGATCAGGTTGACCGCGGAGATCACCATCATGAAGGCCAGCGCGTATCCCCAGCCCATGAGGGTGAGACCGTGGTCGGCGAGAAGCCAGGGGAACTTCCAGGAGAGCCCCTGGGTCATCGCCAGGGCCTCGCTGGCCGAGTTGATCGCGTAGAAGATCCACAGCCCCGCGGCGATCACGGTCGCCACCAGTGGGCCGCTGCTCTGCAGGGGTAGGAAGATCAGCCCGCCGGTCTTGGGGGCGGCGGTGCTCAGCTCGACCATCACCCAGGCCATCACCAGCATCAGCCCGCCGCCGACCAGCCAAGCCAACCAGGCGCTGGAACCGGCCTGTTGGTACGCTTCCTGCGCGCCCATCAGCCAGCCCGAGCCGAAAACGCCCCCGGCCGCCAAGCCGACGAGATGGTAGACGGATAACCGGCGCTGCTCGTCCTCGTCCTCGATCCGCACCGCCTGCCCGCTGCCGCGCCGCGCCTCCTGGACGCTCACTCTGCCTCCCCCGGCGTTCGCGTTGACAGCTCCCCCATGCACAGCATCGAAAGAGTACAGAACGCGACACGAGGCGAATGACGGTTCGTCAGGAAAGGCTGCCGTAGCGAGGGATGCCGCTACCGGGGGAGGCTGGGTAGCGTCCGCTGCAGTGCCCGGGCGAGTTCTCCGAGGTGGTCGTCGCGCTCGGCGACGGCGTCGAGCGACGGAGGATCGAAGGTGCCGTTCTCCGCGGCGGTGACGGCCTCGATCAGCCGGGCGACCTGCCGTTGGTGGTCCTCCTCGATCCGGCTGAGCCGACTGCGCAGCAGGATGCCGTTGACGCGGGCCATGAGTAGCAACGCGTTGAGGGGTTTGGGCAGGTAGTCCTCGGCGCCGAGCTCCAGGCACCGGATGACGCTGTCCATCTCGTCCAGCTGGGAGATCACGATCACGGGGGTCGGGCGGAGTGCGGGGTCGCCTTTCATGATCTCCAGGGTGGTGTAGCCGTCCATCTGAGGCATGACGATGTCGAGGAGCACGACGTGGAATGTCTCCTCCCTCATGAGGCGCAGTGCCTGCTGCCCGTTCTCGGCGGCCGTGGCGTGGATTCCGTTGATCTCCAGCCGGTAGGTCAGCATCATGCGGTTGGTGCGGTCGTCGTCGACCACCAGTACGCGGCCTGTGTCCGTGGTCATGGTGTGAGCTCTGCTCTCAGTCGTTCCAGGGCCTTTCGGCATCTGCGGTACTCGGTCTCGATGCGTGGGACCACGGGTGCGGCTTCGGCCAGCGCCCCTTGTGCCGCGCGGTGCTCGAGGTCCGCGCACAGGGCGGCCAGGACAGTTGCGCCGAAGGTGGTCGCGTTGGATCGCAGCGTGTGGGCGGCGCGGTGGACCTCGTCGGGATCGCCTGCCGGGATCGCCGAACCGATGGTCGCCAGGAGAGCGGGCGAGTCCTCGAGGAACGCCCCGATGACCTCGGCGGCGAAGGCCGGCGTGAGCGACTCGACGAGCCGCTGCACGGTGCCGGCGTCGAGGGGCTGCTCCCCCTCCGGCTCCCACGCCGACTCCCCCTCCGACGGCGCCGCGTCGGCGGATGGCGGGTGGTCGTTCGGCCGGCAGCGGCGCAGGGCGCGGCTGAGTTCTCCCAGGCGCAGCGGCTTGCTGAGGTAGTCGTCCATACCCGCGGCGAGGCAGGCCTCGCGGTCGCCGGCCATGGCGTTGGCGGTCATGGCGATGATGCGCGGCCGGGTCTGGCGAGGCCATTCCCGGTGGATGCGGCGTGCTGCTTCGAGCCCGTCCATGTGGGGCATCTGGACGTCCATCAGGACCACGTCGTAGGGCTGCTGCCGGAGGGCGTCCAGGGCCTGGACGCCGTTCTCGGCCACCTGCGCGCGGTATCCGAGCCGCTTGAGCATGTGCAGCACCAGCACGCGGTTCGTCTGGTTGTCCTCCGCGAGCAGGATGCGCAGGTCGTGGGCGGGCGGCTGCGCTTGGGGAGCACGGGTCGGCGCCGGCCGGGACGCGGACGGCTGGGCGGCGGCCTGCGGCAGGCTCTGGAGTGCGCTGCGGATCTCGTCGTACAGGTGGTCCGCCTTGATGGGTTTGGTGTGGTAGCTGTCGAACTCGGTGAGGGTCTCGGCACTGTGGCGGCCGACCGAGGTGAGCAGGATGAGCGGCAGGGCGGCCCGGTCCCGCCAGCGGCGGATCTCGTGGGAGAGCGCGGCACCATTCGTCTCCGGGAACTGGTAGTCCAGGATGCCGATGTCGAAGGGATCGCCACGGCGGATCCAGTCGAGGGCCTCGTGCGGGAATTCGGTGGCGCGGACGACCATTCCCCAGGACTCTCCCTGGAGAGTGAGGATCATGCGGTTGGTGGCGTTGTCGTCGACCACCAGCAGGCGCTTGTCCTGGAGGTCGGGCAGCCGGGTCGGTTTGGAGCGGATCCGCATCGCGGCGGGTGTCTGCCGGGTACGGATGGTGAAGTGGAAGGTGGACCCCTGGCCCGGGGTGCTCTCCGCCCAGATCGTTCCACCCATGAGTTCGGTGAGGCGCTGACTGATCGCCAGCCCCAGGCCGGTGCCCTCGAAGCGCCTGCTGCTGGACGTGTCGAGCTGCTCGAAGGCGTGGAAGAGCAGTTCCATGCGGTCGGCGGTGATGCCGATGCCGGTGTCGCGGACGGCGAAGTGCAGGTCCAGGTGGTCCAGGTGATCGCCGCCGGCGGTGTCGGCCAGGTCCGGCCCGGGCTCGACGGAGAGCACCACCTCGCCCTCGGGCGTGAACTTGACCGCGTTGCTGAGCAGGTTGCCGATGACCTGGCGCAGGCGCAGCGGGTCGCCCATCACCTCGTGCGGGATGCTCGGGTCGACGATGTAGGCGAGGTCGAGGTTCTTCTGGGCGGCTCGGCTGGCGATCAGGTCGAATGCACCCTCGATGCAGCGGCGCAGGTCAATGGACTTGTTGTCCAGGTCGAGCTTGCCGGCTTCGATCTTGGAGAAGTCGAGGATGTCGTTGATGATCATCAACAGGCTCTCCCCGCTGTCGTGGATGATCTCGACGAACTCGCGCTGCTCGCTCTCCAGGCGCGTGTCCAGGAGCAGGTCGGTCATGCCGATCACGGAGTTGAGCGGAGTGCGGATCTCGTGGCTCATCGTGGCGAGGAAGGTGCCTTTCGCCTGGTTGGCGACTTCTGCGGTCTCCTTGGAGATCTGCAACTGCTGTGCGGAGTGGGCACGTTCGAGGACTCGCCCGAGCTGGGTGCCGGCATTGAGGACGAGTTTGCACAG
This sequence comes from Kitasatospora sp. MAA4, assembly GCF_029893355.1. Lineage (GTDB taxonomy): Bacteria > Actinomycetota > Actinomycetes > Streptomycetales > Streptomycetaceae > Kitasatospora. The sequence continues at coordinate 12,800 of NZ_JARZAI010000043.1, read as the reverse complement.
CGCCTCGTCCGGCTCGGTGGGCCCGGGGGCGAGGAACTCGAGTACGCCGGAGACCTGCTGGCCTTGCAACAGCGGAAACACCAGGTAACTGCGCAGCTGCGTCCCGCTGTTCCTCCGCTCGGCCGCCAGATCCGGGTCCTGGTCGAGGTCGCTGATCCAGGCGGGTTCGCCACTGGTCCGGACCTGATCGGCGAGTCCCCCGTGCGCCGAGGCCTGGACAGCCTCCAGCAGTTCCCTGAGCGGACCGCCCGTGGCGTCCAGGTGCCAGACCGAGGTGACCGTGGCGGGCGTGGCCGGCTGGTCGTCGGGGGGCCGAATCGGGGGATGGTCGAGGCCGGCGCGGCCGACCGGCCATCGGGTGTAGGCGCACACCAGATCGAGGATGACCTGGGCCGCCTGCTCCGGTGTGGCGGCCACGTTGGCCGCGGAGGCGACGCCCTCAAGCAGTTCGACCGAGGCGTTGCGCTGGTCGAGTTGGCTGGTGCGCTGGCGGACCTTGCGCTCGATGGCGGTGTAGCTGTCCTGGAGCCGAGCGGCCATGGCGTTGAACGCCGCGGCCACGGTGGCGATCTCGTCCCGGCTCTTCACGCGGGCACGCCACCCGAGGTCGCCCCGGGTGAGGGAGTCGGCGGCCTCGGCGACGTTGCCCAGATCCTTGACCATGCGGCGGCCGATGAACACGGTCATGGCGGTGACCAGGGCGAGGGCGGCGCCGATGATCGAGAGCGTGGCCACGTTGTGCAGGAAGTCCCGGTGCTCCCGGGTGTGCAGCATCGCGTTCCCCTGGCCCCACAGGGCGTCGGAGAGCCGGCCGTCCGCCTGCCGGGTCGCGGCCAACTGGGTGGTGTAGGCGCTCGCCGAGACGCTCTGCGGGCCGCTGGAGGTGGCGAGCTGGTTGCTGACGGCGGCCAGGCTGGTGACCGACTGACCGAGCTGCTGGAGCAGTGGACCGACCGTGGGCTGGAGGTTCCGGTCGTTGTTGATGTGGGGGGTGTCGGCGAAGGCCCGGGACAGGGTGGTCTGGAGCTGCTCCATGTCCTGCCCGAGGTCGTCACCGGCGTTCGCGACGGCGCGCGCGCCGCCGGATGTGGCCGAGGCCTGTCCCAGTTGGGCCTCGGTGGTGTCCCCGAGGTCGGCCAGGTGGTCGGTGATCCGCGGTTCCCACAGGGACAGGGCGATCAGCACGTAGCTGGTGTCGAGGTCGGGGTCGATGAGCAGTCCGCTGTGGTCGCCGACGTAGGAGATCAGGTTGATCAGGCCGGTGGTCAGCTGCTCGTTCATGGCCTCGCTGGTGGCCAGGTCGAGCGGCCCGGTCTTGATCCTGTTCCACTCCTGAGTCAGCGTGGCGGGGAGCAACTGGGGCATTCCGCTCTGGGCGAGGGCGGGGGCGGAGGTCCCCAGGACCGACCCGAGCGAGCGGTTGACGGAGTCGAGGGCGCCGAACTCCTGGTCGATGGTGCTCTCCACGGCCGCGATCTGGCCCGGCGGGACCGGCTCGCCGGTCAGTTGATGCCGCACCAGGGTGCGGTGCGTGGAGACGTTCAGGAGCAGCGGGTTGAGCAGGCGGATCACGCTGAGCCCGTTGACCTCGTTCTGGGAGAGGGTGATCCGGCTGTTCTGCTCGTTGACCAGGAAGGCGGCGGTGAGGCCGAGTGGGAGGGTGAGGGCCAGGAAGATGGCCGCCAGCTTGTGCCAGATGCGCGGCCTGGGCAGGAACCGCGGGCGACGCGCCCTGCGGCTGCGCTCGTTCCCGGTGGAGGACCGGGTCGTGCGCTCTGCGCCAGTGGTGTGCCGCATGCGGGGCTCCTTGTCGGTCTCGCTCACGGGGGCTCAGGTCGAGGTCGGGGGCGGGAGCTGGTCGGCGAGTTGGCGTCGGCTGGTGATGCCGAGCTTGCGGTAGGAGCTGGCCAGGTGGGCCTCCACGGTCTTGGGCGTGACGAACAGGGTCTGGGCGATCTCGCGGTTCGACCGGCCGGCCGCGGCCAGCTCGGCGACCCGGATCTCGCTGGGGGTCAGCGACTCGGATCCGCTGACCATGTGTCGGCGCGGGCGGCCGCCACCGGCCTTGAGCTCGGCCAGGACCTGCTCCATCAGCGCTGTCGCACCACAGGTGCGGGCGACGTCGAGAGCCTCGGTGAGGACACGCCGGGAGTCCGTGCGCTGGCCGCCGCGGCGCAGGGACGCCCCGTACTCGGCGGCGGCCTTGGCGTACTCCAGGCGGGCCTGGGTCGATTCCAGCCGCTGTACGGCCTGTTCGAGGAACGTGGTGCCCGGTTCACCGCGGTGGACGAGCCCGGCCACCCGCAGCGCGCGGCCTCGTGCCAGCGGCGCGCTCCAGTCACGGGTCAGCCGCAGCTCCTCCAGGGCCAGCACCTGTGCCTCGGCGTCCCGGTCCAGCAGGTGCAGGCAGAGGGCCGCCTCGGACTGCCAGGGGAGGACCGCGGGATTCTGGCCGCCCGCCGCCATGAAGGCCTCGCCTGCGGCCAGGGCGGTCTCCAGGGCCCCACCGATGTCTCCCAGCAGGCGCAGGAGCCGGGCGCGGCGCAGCAGCAGGTGGTAAATGAGGCCGGTCAGCGGGAGCGTGTCGCCTTCCAGCGCCCACTCCAGCGCCTTCTCGGCCTCGGGCAACCGGCCCTGTTCCATCAGGACCTCGGCCCAGATCGGGCCGAGGACGAGGCGGTGCAGGCTGATGCCGGAGGTCTCGGTGGCCGAGACGGCATCCAGCGCGTCGGCCTCGGCCTCGGCCAGGCTGCCGCGGCGCAGCCAGGCGAGGGCGCGGTAGGTGAGGGCGGAGGTGAGGCTGGCGGTCGAACCCTCGTGGTAGGCCTGGGTGACCGCAAGGTCCAGGCTGGTAAGCGCCTCGGGCCGGTCGGCGCAGATCAGCACCCACCAGGCCAGGACCGCAGGGGTGACGCCGACGGCCTTCCCGAGGAGCCGGCTGTCCTCCAGGGCACGCAGCGCCCGCGGCACCGCGCGAGGGTCGCCGACGATGGCGTCGTGTCCGGCGATGACGCAGTCCAGGATGCGCCCACCCGGGGTCGGGGCGAGCCCCGGCTGCCGCTGCCGCTGCCGGCCGACCTGGCGGAGGATGTCCTGGCGCAGGCCGGGGCCGGCCGGTTCCAGGAGGGGGATCGACAGGATGTCGGCCTGCAGCCTCGCGGTGAGGTCCGCCTCGTCGGGCGGTAGCTGGGCCAGGGCGTGCCGCCACACGTCGAGGGCCTCGGGAATGCGCTGGGTCAGCAGCAGGCCGGTGCCCAGCAGGCTGGCGATCATGGCGTGTCGGCGCCCGTCCCGGGCGAGCGGCAGCGCCTGGCGCAGGTAGCGCACCGAGGCCTCGGTGTCGGTCAGCTGAAGGGTCAGGCCGAGTTCGGACAGCACCGCCAGGCGGTCGTCGTCGCCCGACGCCTCGCCGAGGCAGCGCTGCAGATAGGTGGCGGCCGCGTGCGGGGAGCCGCGGGTGCGCGCCTCGTGTGCCGCCCGCGTCAGGAGCGGGACCAGGTGGGGCTGGCCGGTGGGCGGCGAGCGCAGCAGGTGCGCGGCCACCTGTTCGGCCTCGGCCCCGTCCTCGAAGAGCAGCTCGGCGGCTCGCCGGTGGGCCGCCCAGGTCTCCTCGGGAGCCATCGCCTGATAGACCGCCGCCCGGACCACGGGATGGGTGTAACCGATCCCCGGCCGGGACCCCGGACCGGGCTCGGCGCGCAGCAGGTCGATCCGCCGGAGATCGGCGCCCGCCTGCATGGCGGTGGTCAGCGGCAGCTCGGCCAGTGCTGCGGCCTGTTCGAGGGAGACGCCGTCACCGAGGACGGCCACTGCCCGGGCCAGCGCCAGGGCCGCCGGGGTGAGGCGTCGGGTCCACAGCGACACCCAGCGGGCGGCGGCCCGCGGACCGACCTCGGCGACCTGCCCGACGTTGCCGACCTGCGGCGCGACGCGTTCGAGCATCAGTGTGGCCACCGTCTCCTTGAGGAGCAGGGGATTGCCGCCCGTGGCGCTGTGGCAGGCGGCCAGGAACTCGTCGTCGACCTGCTCGGCCGGCGAACCGCGGGCGAACTCACCGCGCACCAGGCTGAAGGCCGCGGCGGGGCTCAGTGCCCGGGGACGCAGCAGCAGGCAGGCCCGGTCGGTGGTGATGCGCTCCAGCAGCTGGCGCCCGCTGCCGGGCTCGCCGCGCCGCAGGGCCGCCACCACGCACACGCCGAGCGCGTCCAGCCGCGGCAGTAAGTAGGCCAGGAACTGCAGCGAGGCGACGTCCGCCCAGTGCATGTCGTCCACGAGCAGCATCAGCGGCCGCTGCTCGGACAGGTTGGTGGTGAGCCAGAGCAGCCCGTGCAGGACGGCGAAGTCATGCTCGGCGCTGTCGCCGGTCGTGACCGGCCCGAAGACGGGGTCGGCCTGGCCGGCCGCGCCGGAGAGCAGCTGCCGGCGCTGCTGAGGGTCACTCCCTGCCAGCAGCGGCTCGAACAGCTGTCGAACGACGCCGAAGGCGAAGTCGCTCTCCAGTTCCATGCCGCGGGCGGTGGCCACCCACAGGTCATGGCTCCTGGCGACGGCGTGTACCGCGGCGAGCAGGCTGCTCTTGCCGATGCCCGGCAGCCCCTCGACGGCAGCAAAGCCTCCCCGCCCGCTCCGGGCCCTGGTCACCAGGCCGGCCAGAGCGTCGATCTCGGCTTCGCGCTCGTACAGCGCGCTGCTGTACTCCACCAAACCAGTATGCGTTCCGGGTGTCACTCACGCAGAGTGCCGGGGATACCAGGGCGGGGGTTAGGGGGTTTCCCTAATGTCGCGGACGCGGGCGCCGCATAGAACTGATCACATGACCAGTTGGTTCTCACAGCTTGGAACGATCATGACTGCGATCCCCGCTCAGCCCGCTCCCGTGAGTGCCGCTCCGGTGGTCGAGCAGCACGACGAGTACAGCCTGCCGCACCACGCCACGGCGCCCTCGAAGGCCAGGCACCACGCGCGGCAGGTGCTGGCCGACTGGGGACTCGCGGAGGAGCTGGTCTTCGACGCCCTCCTGGTGGTCTCCGAGCTGGTCACCAACGCGGTCGAGCACGCGCTGCCGCCGACCACCCTGCGGCTGCAGGCCCACGCGACCGACGGGCGCACCGAGCTGCAGGTCGACGTCATGGACGGCGGCCCGGCCGCACACGACGGGGAGTGGACCAGCAGCTGCGCGGCCGACGAGCACGGCCGCGGCCGGCAGATCGTCGCGGCGCTCGCGAACGGCACCGTCAGCGAGGAGGGTGCCGGCGGCGGCGACCACGGCGCCACGCTGCGGACGGCGGAGGCGGCGCGAGCTGCCGGGCCGGTCGGCGAGGGGAGCTTCGGATGAGCGCGGAAACGGTCGGCCGGAGCCGCGAGGCGGCCCGACTGCGCGACGTGCTGTCCCAGCTGCCCGCCGTGGCGCTGGTGGAAGGGGAGGCCGGGGTGGGCAAGTCCCAGCTGGTCCACGAAGCCGCCGGCGCGATGCGCCGGCAGGGGACACGGGTGCTGACCGGCTGCTGTCATCCGCTGCGCGAGTCGCTGCCGTACGGGCCCGTCCTGGAGGCGGTGTCCGCCGGGACCGACGGCTGGTCCGCGCCGGACCGTCTGCCCCCGCAGACCGGTGCGCTGGCCCGCCTGCTGCCCGGGCTCGCCGATCGCCTGCCGCCCGCGCCGCCGGAACCGGCCGACCACCGCGCCGCCCGCTTCCAGATCGTGGGCGCGGTGCGCGGGATCCTGGCGGCGCTGGGCCCGGTGGTGCTGGTCGTCGAGGACGTGCAGTGGGCCGACCCGGCCACCCGCGATCTGCTGTTCCTGCTGGCCCGCGACGTGCCGGAGCACGTCGGACTGCTGCTGACCTACCGGCACCAGGACCTCCCGGCCGGCACTCCGGTGCTCGGCACCCCCTACCGCCGTCCGCCCGGGACGGCGGGCGTGGAGATCGCCCTGGAGGCGCTGACCGAACCTGACGTACAGGGCATGTCCACCGCCCTCGGCTCCTGGGCCGGACCCGCCGTCGCCCGCACGCTCTTCGAGCGCAGCGCCGGGCTGCCGCTGGTCGTGCAGGAGGACCTGGCCACCCTGGCGGACTGGAGCAGGCAGGGCCGGCCGGGTGGCGACGTGGTCGAGGCTCTGGAGCGCGCCAGGGTGCCGCGGGCGCTGGCCGAGGCCGTCCTGGGCCGGCTGGCGGGCCTGTCCCCCGCGGCGACGGCCCTCGCCCACGCGGCCGCCGTGCTCCGCACCGCCGCCGGCTGCGGGACGCTCGCGCAGGTCGCCGGAGTGGACGCCGCGCTGGCGCCCGCCGCGCTGGCGGAGGGGTTGCGGGCGGCGGTGCTGCACGAGCACGTCCCGGGGCGGTACGGACTGCGCCATGCCCTGGCCCGGCAGGCCGTGTACCAGGACATCCCCGGCCCGCGCCGCGAGAGCCTGCACCGCACCGCCCGCCAGGTCCTGGGTGCTCAGCCGGCTCCCCCGCTGGTGCAGGTCGCCTACCACGCGAAGGCGCTGGGTGACCTGGCCGACTGGCTGCCCGAAGCCGAGGCCGCCGCCGCGCAGGCCGCCGCCCGGGGCGACGGCGGCACCGCCGGGCCGCTGCTGCGGGCCGTCCTGGCCGAGCCGCAGCTCGACCCCGGTTCGCGGGCCCGCTGCGCGCTGGCGCTGGCCCGCCTCGCGCGGGACGGCGACGAGGTCGCTCCCAACACCGACGAACTCCGCCGGCTGCTGGCCGACCCCGGCCTCGCGGTGGAGGTCCGCGGGGAGATCCGGCTCGCCCTGGGCCTGGTCCTGGTCGACCAGGCCGACCGGTCCGGCTCCCCCGAGCTGCGGCAGGCCGTGCGAGAGCTGGCCGGCCGACCGGAACTGGCCGTGCGCGCCATGGCCGGGCTCGCCCGAAGCGAGCCCCGGTTGTACCGGACGTGGCTGCAGCACGCCGAGCGGACCGTCGCGGCGCTGTCCTGCCCCGTGGCACACGCCGCGGTGCGGGGCACCCGGCTGGGCCTGATGGCCCGGGACGGGGACCCGGCCGTCTGGACGCTGGTCGACCGGTTGCCCCGCTCCGATGCCGATCGCGAGGTACTGCGGGAGTACGCGCGCGCGATCCACGATGTCGGCGTCGCCGCGATGGAGCACGGCCACGACGAACGCGCCGCCGACCTGCTGACGGAGTGCCAGAACCTGGGCGGGCGCAGCCGCGCTGCCGACCTGGAGCTGCGCGGCCGCACCGGCCTGCTGGTCCTCGACTGGCTGGCCGGCCGGTGGACGGGCCTGGCCGACCGGGTCACGGCGCTCGCCGCGGACGCCGGCGGCACGCCGCGGGTCGACCGGGCCGCCGCCGTCGTCCGCGGGAACCTGGCTGCGGTGCGCGGGCAGTGGAACCGCGCCCTGGCCGAGTTCGGCCGCGCCGCAGCCCTGGAGGAGCCGCCCGCCGAGGCCGGCGAGGTACTCGGCGCCATCGCGGGCATCGCCCACGTCCGGCTGGCCCAGGGAGATCCACACGGCGCGTGGGCCGCGCTTGCGGACGTCCTGCCCAGCACACCGCGCCCCTGGGTCGGCGGCCTACTCCCGGTCGCCGTGCGAGCCGCACTGGCCTGTGGGCACCAGGAGGCCGCCCGCCAGCTGGTCACCCATGCCGAACACCCCACCGCCGGCCACGACAGCCCCGCCGCGGCCGCCGCCTTCGCCCTCAGCCACGGACTGCTGCTGGCGGACGCCGGCGCCGCCGCTGCGGCCGGCGAGCAGTTCCAGCGCGCCCAGCTGATCTACCAGGCCGCCGGCCGGCCCTACCAGGCCGCGCAGGCCGACGAGTACCTCGCCCACACCAGGCTGCCCGCCGAACCGCACGCCGCGACCCAGCAGTTGGCCCGAATCGCCGACGTCTACACACGCTTGGGCGCCACTGCGGATGCCTCCCGCTGCCAGCGGACCCTGCGCGACCTGGGTCTGACACTCCCCCGCCCGCGCGGGCGACGCGGCTGCGACCGGCAGCTCTCCCCTCGACAGCTGCAGGTCGCACTGCTCCTCGCCGACGGCGCCAGCAACCTGGACATCGCCCAGGCCCTGTGCGTGTCACCGCGCACCGCAGAGCACCACGTCGCCGACACCTTGAAGAAACTCGGCGTCCCCAGAAGAGCCCTGTGCGACACGGGCGTCACCGCCGCACTCGGAGCGCCGTGAGCGAGGCCGACGGCGCGTCAGCCGCCGTTCTCCCAGGTGACGGCGAAGTCCCCGGCGGAGATCGGGCCGGGCTGCGCCAGCACGGCACCTCCGTCCCCGTCGCCCAGCACGACTTCGAGGGGCGAGTAACTACCGAGCGGGGCGCCGTTGGCGGTGGCGCCAGTGAAGTTCACCGTTCCGAAGTTGGACAGGCTCGCTCGCTGCCCACCGAGCTGGGGTGCCTCGGCGATGACCTCGGCGGTGCTGTCCTGCGATCCTGCGGACCCCTGCTGGACGGTGCTCTGCGTCCAGTTCTGGGTGCTGTCCGCCACGGTCATGGTGAACGTGCCGTCACCGTTGTCGACCACGCTGCCGGTCAGGTGGTCGCCGGGCTGGACGGTCACCGAGTACGGCGTCTCGGCGGCCGGGAGCACCTCCCACCACGCGCGGTAGACGGGCTGGCCGTTGAAGCAGTCCGCCTCGGTGCCGGTCTGCTCCAGCGGGCCGGAGCCGTCCAGGCCTACCCAGAAGGAGGCGTAGGTGTCCTGCGCGCCGCACGTCACGGCGGGCTGGACCCAGGAGGCGGAGACGGAGGTGAAGCTGCCGGGAGGGCCGCCGGCCTGGTAGCCGGCCCAGATCCCGGACGTGGCGGTGCCGGCCGGGGTGGCGGCGGCTGCCGCAGGCGCGGCGAGCACCGCGACGGCCAGGCCGGCGGCCACCGCGAGCAGACGGGCGGAGCTTGTCTCGGACATGAGGATTCCTCTCCGAACGAGAACGTGGTTGCGGGAGCGGGCCGGCCCCTCCCCGGCAGCACGGCCGGGGAGGGGCCGGGTGGATCAGTTCTGGACGAGTCCGCCCACGGCGTGGATCTCGTCGACGTCGCCGGTGTTGAAGAAGCTCCACGGCACCGTGAAGAAGCCGCCGTCACCCCAGCCGCTGCCCCAGCTGTTCTCGATCTTCACCCCCTGGTCGTTGTAGGCCACGATGGTCACCTCGTGCCCGCCGACCACCGGGTCGCTGCTGGAGTTGCCCGGGAGGTAGCTGTAGTTGGACGCGCTCTGGGCGTTCAGCCCCATGAAGCTCTGGTGCACCGTGAAGCCGATCGGCACGGGCTCGCCCTGGGAGATCGCGTCCTCGATGGCAGCCCGGGCGTCCGGGCCGCTGACGGGCAGCGTCTTGAAGCCGGACAGCTTGTAGTTCGCCGCGTTCGCGCGCTCGTTGGCGTCGGGCTGGGTGGTGTAGTCGAAGTCCCCCTGCCAGTAGTCGGACTTGGTGTCGATCCCCTGCGCCTGCTCCATGGGGAGGGCGACGCCCGCGTAGGTGCCCTGGTCGTTGCCCTGGGCGATCTGCGCGTAGATGAACATGGGCGCCGTCGGGAAGCCGCTGATGTGCTGCTCGTTCATCAGGAGGCCGTACGAGGTGTAGCCGGTGGCCCAGGCCACGCAGGAACCGACCGGCCCCTGGTCACCGGGCGTCGGTGCGTACTGGGTCAGGTCCGCGCTGGACGGCACGGCACCCTCGCGCTGGAGGGGCGCCTGCGCCGTGTCCTCCTGCGCGCCGGCGCCGAAGGCGTGGGCCCGCAGGGCGGAGATGTTGAGGCCCAGACCATGCTGCTCGGAGCCCGCGGACGGCTCGTCGGACCTGGTCGCGGCGGCGGCGCTGGCCACCGGCGCCAGGCACGACAGCGCCAGGACGGCGGCTATGGCGGAGAAGCTCTTGATACGCACTGGTGTTCGACTCCTTGGTCGGATCTGTCCACGAGGACAGAAAGCGGACGTGCGTCTCCCCGAAATACGGCGATGAGACGTCATATGCCTGCGGATCGGGAATCGCTGAGCAATCGTCAGCGCGATTCCTCCGCACCACCTGGACGGCTTGCGAATCGGCGCCGCCCCGGGCAACAGAAGCAAAGCAGCGCGCCGAATTGACGGTCAACTCCCGGACACTACGCAACTGTTCGTCGAACAAGACCGGGTATCCGTGCCGACGGGCTTCCGTACTGCGCGGTTCACTCGGCTCCCGGACCGTCCCCGACGGACAGGTCGGCACGGGAGGCCACCCGCAGCTTGCGCATCGCCCGGGCGACGTGCTGTTCGACCGTGCGCGGGGACAGGTACAGGGTGGTGGCGATCTCACGGTTCGTCAGGCCGCCGGCCGCCAGGGCCGCGACCTCCTGCTCCCGTGGCGAGAGGCGATCCCCGTACGAAGGCCGGCCGACCGGCTGACGGTCGACCGACGGGTGTCCGCGCATCGCCGTCCGCACCCGGGCCAGGTCCCAGGAGGCCCCGAGCTTCTCCAACTCACCCTCAGCGAGGCGTAGTTCATCCAGTCCATCGGGCGAGGAGAGATCGGCCGCCAGCGTCAAGCGGGCGATCCGCTCGGCAAGCAGCGCCGCCTCGTACGGGCGCGGCAGCGCGAGGTGGCCGACTCGGGCCTCGCGGTAGCACTCCGCGGCCCGCGCCAGGTCACCGTCCGCCTCGGCGAGCAGGCCCCGGCACCAGGTCAGCGCGGCATCGGCCAGCGGGGCGGTGCGGCTCGCGATACCCGCCGCCAGCTCCTCCACCATCTCGCGGGCCGCGTCCGGCCGACCTGCGCACACGGTCGCCTCGACCGCCCAGGGCGCGGGGCCGGCCGCCCAGGCCCACACCGCCTTGGTCTGCAGCGCGGCCCACACGGCGCCCGCCCGTTCGGCGGCGGCGGGCACGTCCCCACGGGCCAGCGCCAGGCGGATCCGGGCGCCGGCCGCCGCCGCGGCCTGCGGGACGTCGCCGCCCGGCCGGTCCGGTCTCGCCAGCGAGGTACCGACCTGCACCCAGTCGCCCTTCGCCAACGCGACCACGCCGAGCACCAGATGAGCCTCGTTGACGACCGACGGCATGTTCTCCGCCTCGGCCACCAGCGTCCGCGCGCGAGCGGCCAGGCCGTCCCAGCGCCCGGTGGCCCAGTCCAGCAGCACCGCGCTCCACCGCACGAGCTTCTCGACCCGCCGCGACCCGCTGCGGACCGCCGGCTCCAGGGCCTGGGCCAGCAGGTCGGCCGAGCGGCCGTACTCGCCCAGCCAGAACGCGCCGCCGGCGGCGTTGCACAGCGCCCGGGCGCAGTGGTGCAGGCAGTGCGGATCGTCACTGCTCTGCGGCAGCCCCTCCAGCAGCCGCCACGCCGCGGAATCCCCCACGGAGGTCAGCAGACTGATGCGGTTGGCCATCACCGCCGTCCGGGCGGCGGCATCCCCGCTCTCCTCCGCCCGGGCCGCCGCCTTGGCCAGCCAGTCGAGGCCTTCGGCCACCGGGACGCCCGGCACGTCCACCGCCCCGAGGGCCGCCAGCGCGCGTGCCGCCAGCGCCGGGTCACTCTCCAGCTCCTCCGCTGCTCGGATCAGTTCGCGATAGGCCTCGACTCCCTGGTCGAGATGGTTGAGCAGCAGCAGGCCGAGCCCGAGCCGGATCTCGCCACGGGCCGCGCCGGGCAGCGCGCCCTCGTCGACGACGCGGCGCAGCAGCACCGCCGTCTGCTCCGAGCTGAGGCCCAACACTGCGCTGCGGGCCAGGGTCGGGGCCAGTCGCTGCCGGGCGGAGTTGGGCAGGCCGGGTTCGGCCAGTGCCTCCTCGAGGAGCGTGACCACCGACTCATGGGCGCCCGTCCCGGCTGCCTCCTCGACCGACCTGGCCACGCCCTCCACCCAGTCGTGGTTGCGCCCGCCGGCGAAACGGTGCCTGGCCAGCTGTGCCCACGGCACCTGTTCCCGCCGCTCCAGCAGCGCCGCGGCCCGGCTGTGCAGGGCCTGCCGGGCCGGGCCGGGAACCGTCCGGTACACCGCGGTGGCCGCCATCGGGACCCGGAACCCGTAGCGGTCCTGGCCGAGTTGGTGAAGCGCGGCGGTCCGCAGCGCAGCCAGCAGCGCGAGGTGGCCGGCCGCGCCCGGCATACCGGCGACCTCGGCCAGGGCGGCCGCCCCGGCCGGCTCGTCCAGCACCGCGGCCGCCCAGGCGATGGGCCGGTGGGCCGTCGTCAGCGCGCAGGTGCGCCCCAGGATCAGTTCGGCCGGCCGCACGGGGAGTACGACCTCGTCCACCTGCCGTGCCGTCAGGCGCTCGCAGTCCGCCTCCGACCCCGGGGCCAGATCGGCCAGCAGGTCCACGACCACCTGCGCCACCCCGCCGGAACGCTGGTGCAGCCGGGTGGTGAACTCCGTCGAGCAGCTCTCGCCGATGGCCTCCAGGGCCAGCTGGCGCACCTCGCGGTGGTCGAGCGGGCGCAGTGCGATCCGCAGGGTGGCCAGCTCCGCCGGCAGTTCCAGCGCCGCGCCGAGCACCAGGCCCGGCTCGGCCAGCTCCTCCGGCCGACAGGTCAGCACGATGCACAGGCCGTCCCGCGGGTATTCGAGCAACCCGCGCAGCTCGGCCCGGTCCGCAGGCCCGGCCCGGTGCACGTCCTCCACCACCAGCAGTCCGGTCGGCCGCAGGTCGAGCAGCTCCCGCAGCTCGCACAACGGCCCGGGCAGCGAGCCGTCCTGAGCCGGCGCCGGCTGCGCCGGACCGGCCAGGACCACGGCGCCGGCCGGGGGGGGCCCCCCCGCCCCCCCCACCCCCCGGGGCACCCCCAGCGCCCCCCACGCCCCGCCCCCCCCCCATGGTAGCCGCAGAAAACCGGGGTCACCCACCCCC
>NZ_JARZAI010000042.1 GCF_029893355.1 Kitasatospora sp. MAA4 | reverse complement strand
CTCATGTCAGAACTTCTCCGGGAAGATCAGCGCCACGACGAGATAGCCGACGAGCGCGACAGCGACGATCAGGCCTGCGATGTTCTCGACACTCACAGCTTCTCGACCCCCCGGGCCACCAGCGCGAGGGCGGCGAACACGGCAACCGTGACACCGACGAAGACGAGATCGAGCATGGGCTCCACCAGTTGGTTCAGGGACCTGGCCGTGGGGCGGCTCCCGGACTCCGGGGCTCCGCACGGCACCGGCGGCGGGCCGGCAGGAGGAGCAAAGCAGCGACTTCCGGCCATCAGCCGATCCCTGACACGCTCCATACGGGTGCAGCGGGAACTTTGACGCGGCACTGATATCCGCTTCACACACCTGAGACCACGAAGTGGCCGAAATGTTTCGGCGGCTCGGGCGATGCCGCCCGACTGGCTCCGGGCAGGCCGCAGCCCCGGGGTGCTGCCCGACCGTGTCGGTCGGGAACGGCTGCACCCCGGGGCTGCGACTTTCAGCACCCGGTGCCGGCGGCGCGCGGCACCGGGTGGATCAGGGGCCTACGAGCAGGCTTTGCGGCCGTGGTTGGCCTTCTTCTTGCGACGGGCCTTCTTCTTACGGGCACGCTTGGACATGGTGCTGAACGTCTCTCTCTGCTGGGATGTCAGGCCTGTGCCGTGACCAACTGGTCGGCGAGCTTGGCCAGTCGGCGCAGCGAGCGCTCCTCGTGCACGACGTTGGCGCTCGGGGCGATGTCGCCGCCGTCGTAGTACTCGCCGTTGGTGAGCCGGACGTCGGGGCGGCAGAGCCGGACGACGGCCGCCGCGCCCTCGGCGGCCGGGGCGCCAACCCGTCCGTACAGCGGGAGCAGCGCGGTGTCGCACAGGCCCGGGTTGACGCTGACGGCGGTGATGCCGCTGCCGGCGGGGGCCATGTCGCGGCTGGCCATGGTGAGCGCCAGCTGGGACTGCGCGTAGGCGGCGACCCGGGTGTACTTCTTGGCGCGGTGCGGGTCGTTCCAGTTCATCGCGGCGGTGCGGTGCAGGGCTGACGAGACGTTGACGATCCGGGCCTCGCCCCGGGCCTCGGCGGCGGCCGTCAGGGCTCCGCGCAGCAGGCGGGCGAGCAGGTGCGCGGCCAGGAAGTTGACCTGGAGTGAGACCTCGTTGCCGTCCTCGGTGAGCGTGCAGCGCTCGGGGGCCATGATCGCGGCGTTGTTGACCAGCAGGTCCAGGGTCGGGAAGGCCGCGGTCACCGTGCCGGCGAGCACCGTGACCTCCGCGAGGCGGGTGAAGTCGGCGGCGAGCATCTGGAGTTGGTCGCGCGAGGCACCCGCGGCGACCAGTCGGTCCACGGCGCCCTCGCCCTCCTGGACGGTCCGGGCATGCACGATGACGGTGGCGCCCTGCTCGGCGAGCAGGCGGGCGGTCTCCCAGCCGATGCCGGAGGAGGCACCGGTGACCAGGGCGACGCGCGGAAAGAGTACGGCGGACATGTCCATCCAAGGGTGGCAGGGCACCCCGGGGTGCCGGGGCGCAGGCGTGCGCGCACCGGGTGCCGGGAGTGCGGAGGTGTGCTGTCACAGACGCGCCGGGCCGGCACTTCAGGCGGCGGCCAGGCGGGCAAGGAGGCACTGGGCGAGCGGTGCGGCCCTGTGGACCGTACGCGCGGCATGGGGCACACCCGGGGTCGTCTGCCGCGAAGCAGCCCTACCGGAGAATGACGACGACCGCGACAACGCCCAGCGCCCGCGGATGCGGCGGGCGGTCGTGGTGGCGCTTCGAGCGGTTCATGACGTCCATTCAAGTCAACGCGGGTCAGCCGGGCAAGCCCGCCCCACCTGCTCTGACGCATCCTTGACAGCGCGTCAACACCGGCTGCTTCGAGTACGCCCAACGAGTGACCAGGCCTCGGCCCGGATCCATGCCGACGGTCAGTCGGGCCGTCACCGGCCGGTACGACCGCCGGCCGGGCGAGCGGTGTAGAGCCTCATCGCCCGTTCACCCCGCTCACGCGCTCAGAATCGGTTCGGTCAGCAGTTGCCGAACGCTGCGGCGTCGAAGGGCCTTCAGGTCGCGTTGCAGCGCGGGCCTCGGCACCGCGAGCACCGGGCAGTCAGCGTGCTTGACGCAGTACGCCGGCACCGAGCGCCGCAGCCCCCGGGCGAGCCGGCTCCCGCTGCCCGCCCCGACCACGAGCAGATCGTCCTCCCGGTCCGCGGTCTGCACCAGAGCCGGACCGCTCTCGCCGCGGATCACGACGGTCGAGAGCCGCACTCCGGTGGGTGCGCCGCCGAAGGCCTCGTCGAGCGCCTCGGCCAGTCGGCCTTCAGCGGCCTGGCGCCAGACGGCCAGCAGCGGCGGGCAGGGCGAGCGGCGGTAGCCGTACTCGCCGCCCACCGGGAGCCAGGCGAGCACGGCCAGCACCTCGGCGTCGGCGCGGCGGGCCTCGACGACAGCCCGGTGCAGGGCAGCAAGGCTGCCGAGTGATCCACTGACGCCGACCACGACACGCTGCTGTCTCTCCTGGGTGCCCGAGTACATTCCAGTCCTTCCTCTTTCGACTGTCCCCAGCAGAACCCCGGGACAGCCGGTTCGGGCCCGCTCCTGACGCCACCCTGACGGACGCACCCGGAATCCGAACGTGCCCCTGACGGGAGGGGCGGGCGAGGGGTCAGAGACCCGGGATGAACTGCACCAGCAGGTCGATGACCTTGATGCCGACGAACGGCAGGATCAGCCCGCCGAGTCCGTAGATCCGCAGGTTGCGGCGCAGCAGGTCGGAGGCGGAGGCGGGTCGGTAGCGGACCCCGCGCAGGGCGAGCGGGATCAGCGCGACGATGATCAGCGCGTTGAAGATGATCGCCGAGGTGATCGCGGACTTGGGGCTGTGCAGGGCCATGATGTTGAGGTCGCCGAGTCCGGGGTAGGCGGCGGCGAACATCGCCGGGATGATCGCGAAGTACTTGGCGACGTCGTTGGCGATCGAGAAGGTGGTCAACGCACCTCGGGTGATGAGGAGTTGCTTGCCGATCTCGACGATGTCGATCAGCTTGGTGGGGTTGGAGTCCAGGTCGACCATGTTGCCGGCCTCCTTGGCGGCCGAGGTCCCGGTGTTCATCGCCACGCCGACATCGGCCTGGGCGAGGGCCGGGGCGTCGTTGGTGCCGTCGCCGGTCATCGCGACCAGCTTGCCGCCCTCCTGCTCCTGCCTGATCAGGGCCAGCTTGTCCTCGGGGGTGGCTTCGGCCAGGAAGTCGTCCACGCCCGCCTCCTGCGCGATCGCGCGGGCCGTCAGGGCATTGTCGCCGGTCACCATCACCGTGCGGATGCCCATCCGGCGCAGCTCGGCGAACCGTTCGCGGATGCCGTCCTTGACCACGTCGGTCAGCTGGATCACGCCCATCGCCCGGGCGCCGTGCCGGTCGTGGACGGCGACCAGCAGCGGGGTGCCGCCGTCCCTCGCGATCGCGTCGACAATCTCGAACGCCTGCGCCGGGACCTGCCCGCCGTGCTCGTGCACCCAGGTCGCGACCGCCGTCGAGGAACCCTTGCGCACCAGGACGGACGGGCTGCCCGGCCAGCTGAGGTCGACGCCGCTCATCCTGCTCTGCGCGCTGAACGGGACGAACTCCATGTGCCCCAACTCCCCCTCCGCGCGGGCCCGCAGCGCGTAGCGCTCCTTGGCGAGCACCACGACCGAGCGACCCTCCGGGGTCTCGTCGGCAAGACTGGACAGCTGGGCGGCCTCGGCGAGTTCGTCGTCCGGCACGTTCGACAGCGGTACGAACCGAACGGCCTGCCGGTTGCCGAAGGTGATGGTGCCGGTCTTGTCGAGCAGCAGAGTGTTGACGTCGCCGGCGGCCTCGACCGCGCGCCCCGACATCGCCAGCACGTTGCGCTGCACCAGCCGGTCCATACCGGCGATGCCGATCGCCGAGAGCAGCGCGCCGATGGTGGTCGGGATCAGCGCCACCAGCAGGGCGACCAGCACGGCGATGCTCTGCTCGGCGCCCGCGTAGACACCGAACGGCTGGAGCGTGACGACGGTGAGGATGAAGACGACGGTCAGCGCGGCCAGCAGCAGGTTGAGGGCGATCTCGTTCGGGGTCTTGCGGCGCTCGGCGCCCTCCACCAGGGCGATCATCCGGTCGATGAAGGTCAGCCCGGGCTTGGAGGTGATCCGGACGACGATCCGGTCCGAGAGCACCCTGGTCCCGCCGGTCACCGCGCAGCGATCGCCCCCGGCCTCCCGGATCACCGGCGCCGACTCACCCGTGATCGCCGACTCGTCGACCGCCGCGATGCCGTCCACCACGTCGCCGTCCCCGGGCACCGTCTCACCGGCCTCGACCACCACGAAGTCGTAGAGCCGCAGCTCCTCGGCCGGCACCAGCTCCTCGGGGCAGCGCTCGATCCCGACCCGCCAGCGGATCAGCCGACGGGCCACCGTCCCCGTCCTCGCCCGGCGCAGCGACTCGGCCTGCGCCTTGCCGCGCCCCTCCGCGACCGCCTCGGCGAGGTTGGCGAACACCACCGTGAGCCAGAGCCAGAGGCTGATCAGCCAGGTGAAGACGCTCGGCGCCAGGACCGCCGACAGCGTGGTGAGGGCCGAGCCGACCTCCACCACGAACATCACCGGGTTCTTCGCCATCACCCGCGGGTGCAGCTTGCGCAGCGCCTCGGGGAACGAGCGGATCAGCTGTTTCGGGTCGAACAACCCGCTCGGCGCACGGTGGCGACTGACCGTCGGAAGCTGTGGTGAGCCGTCGACGGTGACGTTCTTCTCAGGTGTGGGAGCCAGGAGAGGCATGCGGCGGGACCTTCTGCGCGCGGGCGGGTGTCACGGCGGGAATCAGGTGACCCCAGGGCCCAGCCAACCGGCCGCGCGGGCGACGGCAGCCTCTTCCTGACAGGTTCCTGACGGAGCGCCAGAAAAGCTTGACGCGCCCTTCACGTCCGAGCGGGACTCCCGGCCGGCCCGACAACTCCCCGGCGTCACGGCAGGGAGCTCCACGGGTGGCGGTCCGCGTCAAGGCCTCGTCAGCGATCGGGGCGCAACAGTCAACGAGACGTCAGGAATGGGTGACCGGAGCATGACCCGGCGTAGCGTCGGGGACGTTCCCGTCGGATCGGCGGAGCCCCCGCACTGGGCCCGGCTCCCCAGAAGGTATCCGACGGCGCCTCGGACAGGTGGCTTCCCAGATGACGGCTCTCGCTCCTTTCCCCTCCCTCACCCGCCACCGGCCGCCGGTCCGGCTCCGCTCGCGCCTGGCCGGCGTGTTCCGGCGGCTCGCCCTGAGCCCGCTCGACAGCCCTGTGCTGCACGCGCTCCACGGTCCGCTCGCCGACCGGAGCCCGGTCACCGCCCGTCGAGCATCGGGAGTGCGGGCCACCTGGCGAACCGTCACCGGACCCGACGGACGGCCCCGGCTCGAAGCGTCCTGGGCACCCGACCACTGAGCGCGCGCAACACGGCAGCAGCATCGCAAGGAGAAGGACTGTGTCACTGCACTACCCTCGGGTCTCGCACGCCCGCTCGCCTCACCCGCACCACGCCGTCCGCTCCATCGGCTCGCACGGCGACCTCGCCGGTCCCCCGCCGGCTCCGCCGACTCCCGCGCCCCTCGGCATCCTGGTCGATCAGGAGGCCCGACTGGCAACCGCGGGCGGCCGACCGCTGGACCTCACGTACACCGAGTTCGAACTGCTCGCCCATCTGGTGGCCCATCCGCAGCGGGTCTACACCCGCACCCAGCTGCTGACCGCCGCCGGGGGCCAGCCGCCGTTCGGTGACACCCGCACGGTCGACGTCTACGTGGCCCGGCTGCGCCGCAAGCTCGGGCCCGTCTACCGCGCCACCATCGCCACCGTCCGCCAGGTCGGCTACCGCTTCGACCCCGCCGGCGCGGCACCCGCGCGGAGTTGACGGCGACCTCGCGATCCCGCCCGTCAGGGCCGCGTCAAGGAAGCCGTGAAGGGCGTAGTGCGTACGTCAAGGAGCCGGGGCGGGACGCCACGCAGGTGTCCACTGGAAGCCGATCCGATCGGGTGTCCTGATCGGCGCATCGGTGGCCACGGTCCCGCGACCTCGTCGGCCCGGGCAGAGGAAGAAGGCGAAGTGCCATGTCCGAGGGTTCTCGTGTCATCGTCGGGGTCAACGGCTCGCTGAGCAGTCTCGCGGCCGTCTACCGCGCCGTGGAGGAGGCGAGCAGGCGGGACGCCACGCTGGTCCCGGTGATCGCGTGGTCCAGCACCGACGACGACCGGCTGCGGCCGCTGTCGGAGCTGGAGCACACCGCGCGCAGGCGGCTGGACACCGTCTTCGAGCAGGCCTTCGGCGGCTATCCGCACGACGTGGTGATCCGGCCGCTGGTGGTCCGCGCCGACGCCGGCCACGCCCTGGTCGCGACGGCCGACCGGCCGACCGACCTGCTGGTGGTGGGCAGCGGGCGGCACGGACGGCTCCGCCACGCCCTGCACGGCTCGGTGACCCGTTACTGCCGTGCTCATGCGGTGTGCGAGGTCCTGGTCATCTCCCCGTCCGTCCTCCTGGACAGCCTGGAACTGACCGCCCGCAGCGGAGCACCCATGCCCTTCCTGCTCGGCCACCGCTGGACGGCCCACCACCCCGCGACCACCGCCTGAGCGGTCGAGCCCGATCGACACGAGCGGAGCCGGTGCCCGAGCACCGGCTCCGCCGCGTTCTGTGCGTCTCGGCTGGTAGGGGATCCACGTCCCAGTTCGCGACCCGCATCGCCTCCACGAACACGTGGAGTTCGCGCCGCAGCTCGGCCCTGGCGAGAGCGCCGACGTGCGCCTGGCTCCCCTGCAGCCCGAACAGTGGCAGCACTCAACCGGTCGGGAGCGTCGGCGGGCTCGTCCGGGGGATCGGCACGCCGGTGATCACGGTGACGCAGTCCGTACTGCCGTCGAGCGAGTGGAGCAGGACCTGGCCGGGCGGGCAACTGGTCGGGTGCGGCCGTACGTAGCTGATCGTGGGCCGGGGCCCCGGGTCACCGGGCACCGGACGGGTCGCCGACGGCTTCGCCGGCACCGCCGGGGTGTGCCGGGTCGCCGCAGGCGCCGGCGCGTGGGTCGGCGCCTGCTCGGACGGCTGACGGGTCGCCGACCCGACGGGCACGAGCGAGGGACTGGGCGAGAGGCTCGGAGCGGAGCTGGGGGACGGGCTCGGGCTCAGCGTGGGACTCGCACCGGAGGACGGGCTCGCACTGGGCGCGGGGCTGGACGGCCGCGGCGCGGTCGCGGCTGCCGAGGTGTGCCCGCGGAGGGCCAACCCGCCGACACCCGCCAGCACCAGGGCAGCCGCCCCGACCGACAGGCCGAGCGGGAGCATCCGCTGGACTGCCGACTGCACCGGCTGCTGCTCGTCACTGCTCTCTGACACTGGTGGGCCCCGTTCGATCAGCCGTCTCAACCACGCGGATCCTAGCGAGCAGGCCACTCGCACGCCTGAGGCGGGGGCGGACCCCGGGGGGCCGCCCCAACCTGCTGCGCGTCGGTCTCCGGTGGGAGCAGAAGGAACGCCGCCGCCGCAGGTCAGCAACGCCTCAGCTGCTCGGCGTGCTTTCGTCGTTGCCGGCCTGATCCACGGCGTCCGCCGCAGGGTCGGCCGTTGCTGCCTCGGCCGCGGCCGTTTCAGCCGCGGTCGTCTCGATGGGGGTCGCCGCGTCCGACTTGGCGCCTCCTCCCGTGTAACCGGGCATCGCCTTACCTCCTGAGTAGTTGGGCATTGTGTCGGCGTCGGGTGAAAAAGCTGGTTCTGGATCACTTTCCGTGCCTGGGCCACGGAGCGTCACCGGAACCGCGATCATGAACGGTCGTGACTGACGATTCCCTCCAAGACCTCTGGCTCCACCAGGCCGCCGACATCAAGGTCAACACTCTGACCATCCGCGCCGACAGCGTGACCGTCCACGCCGCCACGACCGGCGACGAGGCGGGCTGTCCGTTGTGCGGAACCGTCTCGACCCGGGTGCACAGCAGCTACGTGCGGCGGTTGGACGACAGCGCGGCGGGTGGGCGGCGGGTGGTGGTCGAGTTACGGGTCCGCCGGTTCCGCTGCCGTGAACGAGCTTGTCCCCGGGCCACGTTCGTCGAGCAGGCGGCAGGGCTGACCTTCCGTCACGGACGGCGGAGCCAGGGCCTGCAGACCGCGCTGCAGCAGCTCGCTCTGGCCCTGGCCGGCCGGGCGGGCTCCCGTCTGGCCGAGAGCTTCGCGGTCCCGGTGAGCCGCTCCACGCTCCTGCGGCTGATACGCGCCCTGCCGGATCCGGCGCACGCGGTGCCGCGCGTTCTGGGCGTCGACGAGTTCGCCCTGCGCAAGGGCCACGTCTACGCCACGATCCTGGTCGACATCGAGACCCGCCGCGCGGTCGATCTGCTGCCCGACCGCACGGTGGCAACCGTCCGGTCCTGGCTGGCCGACCACCCCGGGGTGAAGGTCGTCTGCCGCGACCGATCGGCCTCCTATGCCGAAGCCGTCCGGCTCGGCGCCCCGGACGCGATCCATGTCGCCGATCGGTTCCATCTGTGGCAGAACCTCGCCGACGCGGTGGAGAAGACCGTGCTCCAGCACCGTGCCCTGCTACCTGAACCGGCCCCTCCAGCCGAGTCAGCTCCGGCTGTCGCCCTAGCGTCCGTCAGCTCCGAACCCCGCCGGACCGGGCGACTGTCCGACCGGGTCCGCGAACAGCATGCCGCCGTCCACGCACTCATGGAGGACGGGTTCAGCCTGCGCGTCATCGCCCGCAGACTGGACCTGGCTCGCGGCACAGTTCGCCGACTGGCCCGCGCGAAGGACCCCGACGAACTGCTCGTCGGCCGCTGGACGGGACGCACCAGCATCCTCGACCCCTACAAGCCCTACATCGACCAGCGTTTCGCTGAGGGCCACACGATCGCCCGGCGCCTGTTCGAGGAGATCCGGCAGCGCGGATTCCCCGGGCAGGAACAGATCGTCCGCGAGTACGTCCGCCGACTTCGAGCAACGTTCCCACACCAGGACCCGCCACGCCGAAAGCCCTCCGTCAGGGACGTGACCAGCTGGATCACCCGCCGCCCCGACCGCCTCCGCAGTGAAGAGGCCCAGCAGCTCAAGGAGCTTCTCGCCCGAGTCCCGGCGCTGGCCACCACCGCCGAGCACGTCAGGGCCTTTGCCGAGCTGATGAACGACCGCCGCGGAAGCGAGCTCAAGGACTGGATCACACGCGTCCAGCAGGACCAGGTCCCGGCCCTTAGCAGCTTCGCCAACGGTCTCCTGCAGGACCTCGATGCAGTCGTCGCCGGCCTGACCCTGCCCTACAGCTCCGGCGCGGTCGAGGGCCACAACAACAAGATCAAAATGATCAAGCGTCAGATGTTCGACCGTGCCGGGTTCGACCTCCTGCGCAAGCGCGTCCTCCTCGCGGCATGAGGCCGCCGGTCGTGGCGGCGTGGACGGTCACGCGGTCGGCGCGGATGGTCAGAGTGTTGACCTTGATGTCGGCGGCCTGGTGGAGCCAGAGGTCTTGGAGGGAATCGTCAGTCACGACCGTTCATGATCGCGGTTCCGGTGACGCTCCGTGGCCCAGGCACGGAAAGTGATCCAGAACCACCGTTTTCAACCGCCGCCGACACATTGCCGTACCTCCCGCGATCCTGGGATGGCTCATCCTCCCCGGCGCGTTAAACGACCGCTCAACGTCCAGGCGGGAGAAGGACCAACGCTCCCGGCTGATCCACGGGTTGCGTGTGTCTGCCGAAGCTGCAAGGGCAGACCAAGGCCAGTGACCCTGAATCCGCGTGACCGGAGGAGGTGGCGCCGCGGATGCGGGAGGCTTCGGCTGGATGCGACGTCTGTCAGGTCGGGTTCGCTGCCAGGGTCAGGATGTCCTTGTTGCCCTCGCCCCACCCGGCGGTCATGACGATTTCGTCGATCTTCCATCCGGTGCTGGTCCTGGTCAGCCCGAAGCGGTACGTGCCGTAGAGGGTCCACTGCGGCGAACCGTAGGGGTTGGCCAGCCGGTGTGTGGACTGGAAGGAGGCGGTGAGCACTGCGCGATCGCCGTCCCCCGTGACGAGGTGGTTGCCGAGCAGGTGCTGGGCGGCGTCGAAGGCGCCGATCAGCTTCGACCAGATCCCGGTCACCTCGGCCGCCGTCAGAAGCTGGGGCTCGCCGCCGTGGATGCTGGTGAAGTCGTGGACGACCTTGTCGCCGAGAAGTCCCGGCAGTGCCGCCCAGTCGCGGGTGTCAACGCTCCACATCATCCGGGTGCAGGTCTCGATGATGTCGTGACGGTCCTGAAGTTCCATGACGTGCTTACTCCTTGATGAAGGGTGGGACAGGCAGCAGCCCGCGCTCGTCGAAGACCCGGCGGGCGACCGACATGGCGGCCAGGGTGCGCGGGAACCCGGCGTACGGCGCGGCTTGGATGATCGCCTCGACGACCTCCCGCGGCTGGACGCCGGCTCCCAGTGCCGAGCCGATGTGGGCGTCGAGCTGCGATTCGAGACCGCCCAGTCCGATGAGGACGCCGAGGATCACCAGTTCACGCCGCCCCGCGTCCAGACCGGGCCTGGCGTGGATGTCGCCGTACGCGAACTCGACGGCCAACCGCGGCAGATCCGGCGCGATGTCGCCGAGGGCGTCGTAGGCCCGCTCGCGAGCCCCGCCGGCCCCGCCCAACTCGGCCTGCCGGACCAGTCCCCGCTCGTAGCGTGTCGACATGCGTCCTGCCCTCCCGTATCCATGCGATGCGTGCAGGTCAGAGTCTGGACCGCGGCGGTGCGACCACCCAGACCCCTCCTTGTACGGGTACTGCCAGGGCCACCCTGAGCCGTGGGGATACTGGACGTCATGGAAGATCTGGGAGCGTTCCTGTACTCGCGCCGGGCCCGGGTGACCCCCGAGTCCGTCGGACTGCGGCCCAGCGCCCGCCGCCGGGTCCCCGGACTGCGCCGCGAGGAAGTCGCCCACCTGGCAGGGATCAGCGTGGAGTACTACCAGCGCCTGGAACAGGGCCGGTCGGCCAGCCCCTCTCCGGCCGTACTCGACGCCATCGCCCAGGTCCTTCGCCTGGACGAGGTGGAACGCGGCCACCTCGGCACTCTCGCCCACCCGCCCCGCCGCCCGGCCGACCACCAGTCCGCACAGGTCCGGCCGGAACTGCGCCGCATGCTCGAGCACATGACCCAGATCGCCGCCCTCGTCATCAACGACCGCTTCGACGTCCTCGGCGCCAACGCACTGGGCGCGCGCATGTTCGAGCCCGTGCTGACCGGACAGAACGCCAATCCCAACATGGCACGCCACCTGTTCCTGGACCCGGCCGCCGCCGACTTCTACCTCGAGTGGAGCGACGTGGCCGCAGCCACCGCCGCCCAGCTCCGGCTGGTCCACGCCCGCTCCCCTGCGGACACCGAACTGACAGCACTGATCGATGACTTGACCACCGGAAGCGTCGCCTTTGGAACCCACTGGGCGGCAGGCGATGTGGAACTGAGGACCGCAGGAAGCAAAAACCTGCGCCACCCCGAGGTGGGAGTGCTGGCCTTGCACTACGAAAACCTCGACCTGCCCGGCGACCCCGGACAACGCATCGTCACCCTGAGCCCGGCCGAGGACTCCGCCACCAAGAGCGCCTTGAGACTCCTGTCCCTGCGGACGGCCGACGCGCCGTGAGATAGCGAGGCGACAGCTGACAGCAAGCCATATGTGTCAGGGCGCCTTGGGCTGCGGCGACGGACGGGGACTGTCGTTGGCCGGTCTTGATTGGCTCTGGCGCGAGTTCCGCGAAAGCGGCGAACGTGCTGTGACTGTCGGACGCCCGGAGAAGACCTGTCGAGCGGTGCGGGCCGCTTCGGCTTCGGCTTCGGCTTCGGCTCGGGAAGTGGCCGGGTGCAGCTGCGGTGACTGGGAGGTCACCGAGGGCCGCGCCCGGGCGCGGCCGGGACGGGTAGTCGGCAGGCTCCTTGGCGTACTGGTCGCAGGTGGCGCCAGGGGCGCGGCGGCCCACTGTGGAAATAGCGAAAACCGCCGAAAGGAATTGCGCATGTTCCCTGAGCGCGTGAGCGAAGAAGAGGAAGCGCAACTCGTGCGGCACGCCGCTGCATTGGAAGCCGACCTTAGTGGTCTGGTTCGGAAGTCCTTCGGGGGTTGATCACGCGGCGAGGTAGAACGAGGATTCTTCTGGGTGATCGGCAGTGTGCCGGTCGAGTCTGGCCAGCAGATCGTCCAGGTCGGAGGTGGTGAACTTCCACTGGAATGGCTGTGCCGTGGCGTTGTAGCGGTCTTCGAAGGCTCGGAGCCGGTCCCCGACCTGGGTGAGGTCGGTGAAGTCGTTCGGCGTCACGACCTTGCGCTGCACGACGGAGAAGAAGATCTCCACCTGGTTCAACCAGGAGGCGTGCACTGGGGTGTGGACCAGCACCGCGTTCGGGAACGCCGCGGTCAGCCGGTCCGCTGCCGCCTTGCCGCGATGGGAGGAGCCGTTGTCGACAATCCAGAACACCCGCTTGGAGCTCGCGTAAGGTTCATGGCTCATGACCTGGGCGACCAGGTTCATGAACGGGTCGATGCCGGTGGTTGGTTCGCAGCGGCCGAACACCTTGGCCTGGTGGACGTCGTAGGCGGCCAGGTAAGCCAGCGCGCCACCGCGTCCGTAGGTGTGGTTCACGCGCATCGCGCGGGCCTGCCCGGGGGCGAGGGTGGGGTGGCAGCGGCAGCGGGCCTGGATGGAGGTCTTCTCGTCGGCGCTGATGACGTGCTCGTCCGGTCCGAGCGGCTCGCCGTTCCAGGTGCGGGCGTACAGGTCCAGGACGCGCTCGGCCTTGGGTCGGAAGTCAGGGTCGGTGATGAAGATCCACGAGCGGTGCTGCCAAGGTTTGATCGCGTCCTTGGCGAGCCAGCGGCGCACGGTGGAGGCGGACAGGAAGGGCGTGATGCCGTGCTCGACGGCTTCGCGGGCCAGTTCCGGGCAGCTCCAGCGCGACAGCGGCGTGCCGGTTTCGGCGGGAAGTTGGCAGGCCAGCGCCGTGACCTGAGCGGCCTGCAGTGCGCTGAAGACGTGGGGGCGGCCGGATCGCTTGCGGTCGGCCAGGCCCGCAAGGCCCTGCCCGGCGAATCGGCGCCGCCAGGTACGAACCGTGTCCAGGTGCAGTCCGGTCTCGCGGGCAATGCGCGCGTTGGAGCGTCCGCGCGCCGCGTGCAGCACGATCTGCGCCCGGCACCGAGCCTGGGAAGGAGTCTTGTGCCCGTAGGCCATCTTCTTGAGCCGGTGCCGCTCGGCGGCAGTCAGCGATATCGGGTGGGCAGCGGCCACGGGCATGGCAGACGGGCCGATCGGGAGAAGTGGATCAGGGGTGGAACGCAGCTTGTCGCATCGCGCGGGGCCAGGTCGACACCTGACAGTAGGCATGCCCACGACCGGTTCTGGCGCCAACCCCTGAAGA
This sequence comes from Kitasatospora sp. MAA4, assembly GCF_029893355.1. Taxonomy (GTDB): domain Bacteria; phylum Actinomycetota; class Actinomycetes; order Streptomycetales; family Streptomycetaceae; genus Kitasatospora. Next base: position 45,993 of record NZ_JARZAI010000042.1, on the reverse strand, counting down.
ACTTCAGAGCCGATCGCTTTGCCCGCTGGTGGCCTCGGTCGGATCGGCCTCGCGCCGGCGTCAGTTGGACCGCAGCACGCAGGGGTGGACCAGGTAGGCACCCAGCCAGCCATCCCGGTCGCCGTCCTTGAACGCTATGGCCCGGCCGGCCAACCGGTCCCGCTCGGCACGTAGTTCGAGACCGAAGCTGGGGCTGTTCAGCCGAGCGTCGGCGGTAGCTATTTGCATCCGGGCGCTCACGCGCAGGTCCCAGCGCTGGGACGCGATGGCCGACGCGGTGACGGGCGGGCCGTCGGCCAGCCGAATCTCTACCTGACCGTTTGCCAGGATCCTGATCCACAGCGGGATGTCCCCCTCCGCGGTGCTGATCTCTCCGGCCCACTCGCCCTGCGCCAGCGCCATCGGTCGGGTCTGCTCGGTGACCGGGTTGAGCTGGTCGCTGGAGAAGCCGGGCGCCAGGATGCCCACGAGATGATCAACGATGGCGTCGCGGGCCGCCTTGTTGGTGGAGTTGGCCAGGACAGCGACCGAGAGCTCGCGCTCGGGGATCTCGATCATCATCGCGGCGACGCCACCCATGCCACCGCCGTGGCTGCGGATCACCGGTCCGATGCCGCGCGAGACGATCCGGCCGAGCCCGTAGCCGAGATGCTCGTTGATCGGCACGGCGTCGTGCATGGCCGCGATCGTGGCGGGCTTGAGCAGTTGGGAGGTAGTTCGGGCGAAACGCGCGATGTCGCCGGCGGTCGCCCAGCCAGCCCCCGCAGCAGGGTGACCACTGAAGCAGGTGGCGTACGCGCGACCATCGGCGGAGTAGCGCTGGGCGACGGGCGCTGGCCCGGCGTAGGCCGGCCCGTACCCGAAGCTGGTCAGGCCCAGCGGCTCGGTGATCCGCTCGCGCAGGTAGTCGCCCAGGTTCTGGCCGGTCACAGCCTCCAACAGCCTACCCAACTCGTGGTAGCCGATGTTGGAGTACTCGAAGTCGGTACCCGGCTCGCGGACGAGCGTGCGGTAGCGGTTGATGTCGATTGGCAGCGGGCCGGTGTCGTAGTAGAAGTTGTAGAACGCCGGAAATCCACCGCGGTGTTGGAGGAGCTGGCGTGGTGTCGGTGCGGTCCACTGGAAGCTGCCGGGGATCGGGGTGTCGAGGTCCAGCAGGTCCTCGTCGGCGGCCAGGCAGAGGGCTGTGGCGGTGAAGGCCTTGGTGATGGAGGCCAGCCCGTAGACCGTCTCCGGAGTGGCCGGCTGCTGGTCGGCGACGCTCGCCTGGCCGTAGGCCCGGGTGAGCACGAGCTCGTCGCGTTCGGCCACCGCGACGGAGACGGACGCACAGCCGTGTTCGGCCAGCGCCCGCGCGCAGAACTCGTCCAGCTCGTCCAGCATGCGGTCGACCTCCCGATCGGATTCTTCGTCGGTCGAACGATAGTGCTCCGCCTCCGAACGGTCATCGGCAGGGATGATCCGGAGTCGACGCACCGCCAGAAGTGGCCGTGGGCAGAACTTCTATGTCGCTGAGGTCCGCCCTTTGACGTGGTCCAGTACGTCCTTGGCGAAACGGGGCGCAGCTGCGGCGGGATGCCGGTGCCGTCGTAGGTACACCGACGTGGTCCAAGAACCCATGCCCTCCGCGTCAACCCCCGAAGGACTTCCGCACCAGACCACTTAGGTTCGTCGGACTGCCCGTTTGTCCATCGGTAAGGCCGGCCGAACGGTCGCGGTGATCGGCCGGCGACAGGTCGCCAGGGTGTGAGTGGTGCGGCCGGACCGGCGAACTCCCCGTTCATCGAGTGGGACAAGACCTTCGGGGACGCCCGCCTCTGCGCGGCCATCGCCGACCGGATCACCTTCCGCTGCTCCGCCGCAGACCGTGAGCAAGCGGTGCGCGCCCAAGAACCGATGCGCGCGGCAGGGTGCCCCGAAGATGTTCACGCGGATCCGGACCGACTTCCTGGCTGCTGGGGCCGTAGCCGGCGGCCTGCTGGTCGTCGCCGGCGAGGGACATAGAGGCCGGCGCAGGTCGAGAGCGATGTGGAGGGGCGGGTCCAGCCGGGCGGCGGTGAGCCGCTGGTCCGGGGCCTTCGTGGGCGCGCCCGATCAGCGGTGCGGGTCTTCGGCGACCGGGCTGCGACCGAACGCGTGTCGGCGCCACCACATGGTCACTGACAGCCATCACGATGTGAGCTGGATCCCCTTGAGGAGGGTGCCGGACCGGGGCGGCCCGTGACGGTGCTCACGCGTCCTGGGCGCCCCCTACCCTTCCTAGTAGGCCACCCATCGGCTCCGGCCACCGCGCTCGCCCGGCTGCTCGCCGCCCCCGCCGCGCTCCCGCGCCGACGGCCGAGCCTCCACTGTTTTCGCAGGTCAAACCGGTGCAAAACGCCCAAAAAAGCATGCCATGCCAGGTTTGACCGCCCGGACGACGAGCAGTCGGCCCGCGCGCGAGCGGCGCGTTCGCCCCACCCTGCTACGACGCGGCGTCGTAGCAGGCACCCCTTGGAGCCAGCCGCCGACCCCGCTAACAATGGCTCAGTCGCCAGCTGCGGCGGTGGTCCGATCCACTCCCGCAACTCCCGTACGGCGGTCACCACTCGTGACCGCCCCGGTGCCGACTCCCGCCCGCCGGGCCCCACCGGGTCCGCCGAACCGCGGGGCGAGGCGCCCACACGATTGAGGTCGAACTCCACATGCCCGTGATCTCCACCCGCATGCGCAAGTCCGTCGCCCTGCTCGCCTCCGCCGTCGGCATCGCCGCGATCGGCGCCTCCATCGCCCCGACCGTCGCCTCGGCCGAAACGCCGCAGTCGCTGGCGGCGAGCATCGTCCCCGCCGGCCAGCTCGCCTCCTTCGACCAGATCATCAGCCACGAGAGCGGCTGGAACGTCACCGCGACCAACGCGTCCTCGGGTGCCTACGGCCTGGGCCAGGCCCTGCCCGGCAACAAGATGGCCTCCGCCGGCTCCGACTGGCAGACCAACGCGGGCACCCAGATCAAGTGGGCCTACGACTACATGAACAGCCGCTACGGCAGCCCGAACCAGGCCTGGGCCTACTGGCAGGTCCACCACAACTACTGACCGGCCGCAGCCGCCGATCGGCCACACCACCGATCCGCCGCTCAGCCACCCACCCCACGACCCACGGCGGACGCCACAAGCCGAAAGCGGGGTCGAACGGGGCCAGAGCCGAGGGGCCCGACGCGCGAACCACGCGCACCGGGCCCCTCGGCCTCATCGTGTCCGCGCCGCGCCGGTGTCCGCGCCCGTGTCCAGCCCGGACCGGGGCGAGAGCGCCTCCGCGACCGACGCCAGCGCGACGACCGGCCATGGCAACCCGCTCCCGATCGCTGCGGCCCAGGCCCAGCGGCCGACCGAGGAGCCGCGCGCGTTGGTGAGAATGGTGCGCTCCGCCCTGCCGCTGCCACTGCTGGGGGGCTCGCGTGTCGGCGTACACGGGTAAGTGCTCAGCCACGTACTACTGAACGTGCTCGCCTGTCCGCTTCGGCGAAGCCTCCCCCCACCGTGTGGTTGCCCGACGGTGAGTGGCGCGGATCAGTACGGTGACCAGAGCCGCCAGATCGAGGGCGCCGTCCGGGTCGTCCGCATAGCGGGTGGTCTGCAGCGGCCCCACTTCGTCCAGGCGTACTCCTTCCCTCTCCAGGACGTGGGCGAGGACCAGCAGGGCCAGACGGGCGTTGCCGTCCGGGTAGGGGTGGAAGAAGGCGATGTCGAGGTACGCCCTGGCCGCCCGGGCTGGCAGGGGGACCGACGGGTCGGCGCTCTGGTGCAGGAAGGCGGCGAATTCCTGCCAAGTGCGAGGCGTCAGCCCGTATCGTTCCCGGCCGCCCTTGGCGAAGGCGTCGCTCTGACGCAGACCCACCTCGTTCACACCGAGGACCAGCTTCTGCCAGCCCGCGAGAAGGGTCGGGGTGAGCGGCTCTCCCTGGGAGGCAGCGGCGCGTGACAGGGTCATCGCGGCGAGCAGCCGGTCGGCGCGGTCCGGGTCGCGGAGGCGGACCGGGCCGTTGAACCAGGCGGCGAGTCCGTCCACGACCGGGCGCACCAGTGCCGGGCTCACGCTCGCGGCCGAGGACCAGTCGACCTGCTCCCTGACCTTGCACCACGCGGCCAGCGCGTCACCGCTCACGGTAGAAGCCGCGGCCGGTCAGGCTGATCGCCAGGTCCTCTCCTACCGTGTCGACCAGGGTCGGGGCGGGCGCAATGTGGCTCCTGAATCGGCCGCCGATCGCGGCTTCCACCGCCTTCCGGGCCTCGTCCGGTCCCAGGCCGGTGGAGGTGAGGAACCAGGTCAGCGTCGTTTCGCAGGTCCCGTACCAGGACGACTCGGCGTGGGTGCTGTTGACGACTGCGGTGACCAGGCGGGTCACCGCGCGTTCCAGGTGCCAGCTGCGGTCCTCGGCGTCCGCGCCGGGAAGGGGTGCAAGCTGCTCGAACCGCTCGGCCATGTCCTCCAGCCAGTCACGCCACTCCAGCAGGCAGGTCACGACGCGTTCGGCGGTCTCCGCCGCCTCTCCGACCGAGTGCGAATCGCAGCACCAGGTTTCGACAGGTCCACCGTGGTGGTTCGAATGGTCCCAGCCGCAGGCCCACCGGCCATACCGGGACACCAGGAGCACGGTGACCTCGTCGATGAACCGAAAGCCCGCCATCCGCTCGGCACCGATGGGAGGCACCATCGGAACGACCAGCGCCGTCAGCCGCGCCGCCTCGTCGTCGTCCCAGTCGAAAGCGTTCCGGCCGGGGTCAGCAGCGGACCACGGCAGGTCCCGGGCTCGTTCGGGGTGGATGGACGTGGCGTACCTCCGAGGTGAGACATGACGGAACAACTGACCGATCATGCCGACCAGGCCGAGAACTGTCATCCCAATTTGTTGACCACCGACCGGATCGGTGTCCCGGCCGGTGACGGAGCCTGTGGCAGCACGCACCCAGGACCGGGCCGGACTCGACGAGTCCGGCCCGGTCCTGGGTGCGATCAGTCAGCGAGCGGTTCGGGCGATCACCGGCTGAGGATCATCTGGGTGCCGTCGGAGCCGGCCGCGATCGACTTGACGACGGCGTCGCTCTCCTGGGTCCAGTTGTAGAGGCCGATGCTGTTCTTCGCCAGCACCGTGCCGGAGTTGTCCAGGATCATCTGGGTGCCGTCAGCGCCCATCGCGATCGACTGCACCACGGCGTCGCTCTCCTGCGTCCAGTTGTAGAGGCCGATGCTGTTCTTCGCCAGCACCGTGCCGGAGTTGTCCAGGATCATCTGCACGCCGCCGTTGGTGGAGATCGCCTTGACGACGGCGTCGCTCTCCTGCGTCCAGTTGTAGAGACCGATGCTGTTCTTCGCCAGCACCGTACCGGAGTTGTCCAGGATCATCTGGGTGCCGTCGGAGCCGACCGCGATCGACTGCACCACGGCGTCGCTCTCCTGCGTCCAGTTGTAGAGACCGATGCTGTTCTTCGCCAGCACCGTGCCGGAGTTGTCCAGGATCATCTGCACGCCGCCGTTGGTGGCGATCGCCTTGATGCCGGGGTCGCTCTCGACGGTCCAGTTGTAGAGGCCGATGCCGTTCTTCGCCAGGACCGAGCCGGTGCTGTCCAGGATCATCTGGGTGCCGTCCGAACCGACGGCGATCGCCTTCACTCCCGGGTCGCTCTCCTGCACCCAGTTGTACAGCCCGATGCTGTCCTTGGCCCAGACGACACCGTTGTTGTCGAGGATCATCTGCACGCCACCGCCGGTCGCCCCGGCGACGACCACGGGGTCGCTCTCCTTGGTCCAGTTGTAGAGGCCGATGCTGTTCTTCGCGAGGACCGTGTTGTACTGCACGGCGGGCGGGGTGTTGCCGGTGGTGAACGAGCCGCCCCCGTAGGTGTGGTTCAGGCCGTCGGTCTCGTTGGCGGTCATGCTGATCGTGTAGGTGCCGTTGGCCAGGCGCGTCGTGTCGAGCGCGTACGGGTAGTTCAGCGCGCCACCGCCGGCGCGGACCTCGCTGTGGTAACCGCCCGGGCCGTCGATCACGTAGTCGAGCCACTCGATGACGCCGCTCTGGGTCGGGTGGGCGGTCAGGTTGACCGTGCCCGAGAGGGTCTGGCCGGAGTTGAAGCCCCACAGCGCCACGTTGAAGCCGGCCGGGATGGCCGGGGCGACGGCGCCCATCCGGTAGTAGCCGATGTTGCTGATGGGCGGCACCCAGCGGTGGTGCCCGACGATGCCCGCGGCGACGTAGTTGGCGTCCACCACGTCGAAGCTGCCGTCATGGTTGTTGGCGACCACGATCGCGGTGTGCAGCTGGTCGCCGTCGTAGGTGCCTTCCTGGATGATGTCACCCTTGACCGCCGTCGCCGCCGTGACCGCCACGCCACCGGCGTCGAGGTAGCTGCGCTGGTAGTTGCCGCCGGAGTCGACCGGCCACTGGGAGTGGCCGCTGACCATGTAGACGATGCAGTTGGCGAACTGCTTGCACTGGTCACCGCCGCTCTGGTGGGCCTCGGCGCAGGCCGTGGTGCCCGAACCGCCCACGTAGGTCAGGGCCTTGTCCGCGAGGTCGGCGTTGCTGTACGAGCCGACCGCGTGGGCGGCGGTGACGCCCAGCATCACGGGGGCGAAGCCTGCGATGGTCGCGGTGGCCAGCAGGGCGGCGGACAGCCGACGGCGAGCGGGCTTGGTGCGGCCGACGGCGGTGCGGGCAGCGGCGGTGCGGGATTCGGTGGTGCGGGATTCGGTGAACATGCGGGATTCTCCCTGTGTGTGACGAGATGTGAGGTGAGAGACAAGCTCAGGCGGAGCGGCCGCCGGTATGCACGGCGGGGTACTGCTGGGTACTACGGGGTGCGGCGGGCTGTCGCGGAACTTGCCGGCGGGCGGGCGGTGCTCAGCCGTCCAGCGCCGCCAGCGGCAGTGCGCTGACGCTGAAGTCGTCGGTGAGCCAGCGGGACAGGACGGGGCTTCGACGGGCTCTGTCGAGCAGTCCTTCGGTGATGCGGATGGCGTCGGCGGTGGTCTCGGCCCGTAGGAGTACGAGCAGTTCGAGTTCGCCGACGGGCAGTGGGGCGCGGACCCGGACGTGGTCGAGCTGGTCGGCGGTGACGGCGTGGGCCCAGACGAGGTCGACCACGGTGGCCGGGTGCGGGGCCCGGTCGTCGGTGGGTGGGCCGGTCAGGCGGGCGGCCACCGCGTAGCGGGTGCGCATCGGTCTAGGCCCAACAGGCCCCGCAGACCTGGCCGTCGGTACTGGCCGGGCCGACTGAGGCGGTCGAGCCGGCGTCGGCGGTCGGGCTCGCGGCAAAGGCAAAGGCAGCCGGCCCGGAGGCGGCGGTCGGCACTGCATCGGCGTTCGCGGGTGCGGCGCAGAGTCCGAGACCGAACAGGGCGATCAGGCCGAACAGGACGAATCGCAGTGTTCCGGGCATGGCTGGACCTCCGTCGGGCGTCTTCGGGGTGTCGGCAGGGGCGTTCGCTCCGCTGCCGGATCCGTCGGACTGTCGGCGTCCTCCGGTGAGAAGAAGTCTTCCGTGCAGCTCAGGCGGGCGGAAGCCGCTGCCACTGGCCCGAAGGTTCCATGGCACGATCGGGCCACCCCTCGGGCCGGCCGGCCCGGACCTTGCCCCCGTCGGACCGCCCGTGCCACGCTCTGATCGCTTGCAGGCACGGCAACGTCATCACACGGGGGAACGGGGGCTGGAGCGATGCTGCGCGCTCTGGGACTGGACGCGGTCTGCGACCAGGTGTACCGCGAACTGCTGGCCGAACCGACACTGGACGCAACCCTGCTGGCCGATCGCCTCGGCCTGAGCCAGGACCAGGTCGGCGCCAGCCTGGACACGTTGGCGGATCTCGCGCTGCTGCGGATGTCACGCGAGGCGCCGGACCAGCGGCGGCCGGTCAGCCCGGAGCGCGCCCGCGCGTTGCTGCTGCGCCGTCAGGAGGAGGATCTCCAGGCCCGCCTCGCCGCCCTGGAGGCCAACCGCGCCGCAGTCGCCACCGCGGCCGAACAGCAGACCCGCGACCAGTGGCGCACCCCCACCGGCGGCGACCGGCTCGACGGCCTGGACGAGATCCAGTCCCGCCTGGAGTCCCTGGTCCAGGGCGCCACCACCGAGATCTGCTCCATCGTCCCCACCCAGATGTCCCCCGAGGCCCTGGAGGCCTCCCGCGCCCTGGACGAGGAACTGCTCGCCCGCGGCATCACCCTCAGGACCCTCTGCCACGAGGGCGCGCGCACCAACCAGCGCTCCCTCTCCTACGCCAGCGCGATGGCCGCCAGCGGCGCACAGCTGCGCACGGCGCCGGCGCTGCCGCACCGCCTGCTGCTGGTGGACCGGACCACCGCCCTGGTCCCGCTCGACCCGGCCGTACCGGCCCCCAGCGCGGTGGTGGTCACCACCCCCGGGATCGTGGCCGCCCTGGCCGAGCTCTTCGACCGGATCTGGGCGGACGCCGTCCCGCTGGGCCCGGACCCCGTCCGCGACGACGCCACCGGCATCACCGCCGGCGAACGCGAACTCCTGAGGATCCTCTCCACCGGAGTGACCGACGAAGCCGCCGCCAAGCGCCTGGGCGTCTCCGTCCGCACCGTCAAACGCCGCATGGAGGACCTGATGCGCCGACTGGAGGCCGGCTCCCGCTTCGAAGCCGGGTTCAGGGCCTGCCGCCAGGGCTGGCTCTGACACCCGGCGACAGCCACCCGGCGACAGCCACTCAGCGCCCCGAGGACTGAGAGGACATCTCATGTGGGTGGCGTCGAGTCCTCCAAGCGCCTTGGCCGGCTTCGTAGAAGGTGCCGTCTCGGAGCATGGCGAAGAGCACGTCGATGCGTCGTCTGGCGAGGCAGACGGGGGCGGCGACGTGGTGTTTGCCAGCCGCGGCGCTTCTTGTCGTAGTAGGCGCGTGATGCGGGCTGGGACAGTGAGGCGAACGCGTCGCTCTCCGTCGATGTCTCGGGGCCCGAGTCGTACGGTGCGAGTCAGGCCACAGATGGGTCCTGGGCGCGGACGGCATCGCCGTCAGTAGTGCTCTTGGGAATACGGATCCGCGCTTGATCTTTGAACGCGGTGACACGGTCGGCGTCGGTCCTCTGGCGCGCGGCCGTCCAAGCCTTGTCCGGACGAGAAAGTGCGGTGATCACGCAATGCAAGCGGTGCGGTTTCACGAGTACGGCGGGATCGATGTGCTGCGGGTGGAGGAGGTGGAGCGGCCGGTGCCCGGTCCTGGGCAGGTGCTGGTCGAGGTCCGCGCGGCCGGGATCCAGCCTGGCGAGGCGCACATCCGCATGGGCGGGCTGCACGAACGCTGGCCGGCGGCGTTTCCGTCCGGGCAGGGCAGCGATCTGGCTGGCGTCGTTGTGGAGGCCGGCCCGCACGTCCGGGGCTTCGCGGTGGGTGATGAGGTTTTGGGCTTCACCCACAGGCGGGCCAGCCACGCGCAGTTCGTCGTGGTCGACGACGTGAATCTGGTCTCCCGTCCGGCGGGGTTGGCGTGGGAGGTGGCTGGGGCGCTGTACGTGGCAGGAACGACCGCCTACGCCACCGTGTTCGCGGTGGACCCCGGCCCGGACGACGTGGTCGTCGTCTCCGGTGCGGCGGGCGGCGTCGGGTCGCTTGCCGTGCAGCTCGCGCGGCGGCGCGGCGCCACGGTGATCGGGCTGGCGAGCGAGCGAAACCACGCCTGGTTGAAAGATCGCGGTGTCCTCCCGGTCGAGTACGGGCCGGGTGTGGCCGAGCGGATCCGTCAGGCGTCCGACGGCAGGGTCGACGCGTTCATCGACACCTTCGGCGACGGCTACGTGGCACTGGCAGTAGAGCTGGGCGTGCGGCCCGAGCGAATCAACACGATCCGCGACTGGCAGACCGCGGCCAAGGTCGGCGCGCGAACCTACGGAGAAGGCGCGGCGGCGTGCGCGGTCGTGCTCGGCGAGCTGGCCCGGCTTGCCGCACGCGGGCAGCTGGAGGTGCCGATCGCCCGCACCTACCCCCTGGAACAGGTGCGAGACGCCTTCCGCGAGCTGGAACAGCAGCACACCCACGGCAAGATCGTGCTCCGACCCTAGCCGCAGCGGCTGCCCGAGGCGACCACCGAGAAGGCATCCACGAACATCAGCGCAGCGTCACCGCTGGCGGAGCCAGATGACTCCCCATCAGGTGGCTGGCCGTCCAACCAGGTGGTTGCCACCGCCTGGTGCGCCGGACGACCAGCGCGACCTCTTCTCAGTGCTTACCGCTGGCAGCAGTTCCCGATGGCCTGGTCGCTTCACCGATCGGGCCATCCTGCTGTCGGGCTACTGGTTGTCGAGCCAGTCCCACACCTTCACGATCAGGGGCGCCAGCTGTGAGGCCGTCTCCACCCAGTACTTGGCCTCAGTCACCGGATCGGGCAAGCCGCTGCGCGGGCCCAACGGCGCCGATAGCGTGGGCGGCCGGGAGTTCGTGAACGGGAGGGCGGCTGCGGTGAGGTTTCTCAGCAGGCAGAGGCTGGCGGCGCTGAGTGACGTGGAGTACGAGGCTCTCGCCTCGCTGCACTTCGCGGTGAACGACCTGCGTCACGAGTGGGTGGCGTCCCGTGCGGTGGTGGATCGGATGATCGCACTGATCGACCACGCGGACCACGCCGACAGCGAGACACGGTTCGCCCACCGGTCGAAGGCACTGTCGCAGGTGAGTCGAGCTGCGTACCGGTACAGCCGGGCTGTGGAGACGGCGATGTGGCCCTGCGTCAGCGCGTACACCGTCCTCGGCATCACGCTCCTGGATCGGGTGGTCAGCGGGCATGGGCCACTGGAGGCCCACACCGTCCATGCCCTGAGCGGCGAGCCCACCGTCGCCGAGCTCCAGGCCGCCCTGTCCATCCCGGTCGCCGGCTTGCAGCGTGCCCGCTTCTCCAGCGCCCAGGAATCCGCGCAGGAGCACCAGGACGAGGTGCTCAGTGCGGTGGAGGGCCTCTACCAAGATCTCGCCGACTCAGCCAGGGACAAGCCGCTGGACCGGGTGCAGGCGGCTGCGTGCCGACTCACCGAAGCCGACGACCCGGGCATCGACCCCCTGTGGGAGGGGCTGCTTGAGCCGCTCGCCTTCCTTGCCGAGCAGAACACCCTGGAGATCGGCTACTACCTCGACCATCGGGACTGACACCGCCGCACCAGCGAGCCGGTCCTGGGCGTGGCGGTGCCGGTCGACGACGAGACGCTGGTACGCCGCTGGTACGTGCACCGAGTGGGGTTCGACAGCGTCGGCACCGCCCGGCGGGTGCGGATCGGCACGCAGGCCTTCGCGCGCGAGACCGAGTGGTTCGACCTGAACGAGTGCTCGATGACGCCCGAGGGCTTTCGCACACCGGCGGTCGAGCGCATCATCCACGCCCGCAGCACCCGCGCTCCCCAAGGCGTGTGGAGGCCACCCGCGCCGGCGCCTACGGAGCGGCAGGCGCAGCAGCCGCACCCCGCGGGGCGCCTGGAGGCTGCCCTGCGGTCCGGCTCCAGAAGCGCCGTCCAATCGGCGTACGACGACCTCGAAGCCGCCGGCCCCGACTGGGGCGAGGCAGCCGAGAAGGTAGCCGCCGTACTCGAGCGGGCCCAGGCATGGCTGGCCGAACACCACCGCGAGCGCGAGGAGATGTTCGGGCCACTGCGCAGCAAAACGGGTCGAACCGGACAGGCTGCGACGCTGCTGGGACGGGGCTGGGACGTCGCGGTCCGATCCAGCTGAGCCGACTGCTGTTTGCCCGGTATGGGCCGGGCGGCTGATCGCACCGCTCACGGATGGGTGACGCGCAGGCACTGGTGCCTGCGCCGCTGCTAGAAGTCTGGCAGCGCAGACATGTCACACAACGGATCGAGGCCGCAGTGAACGCCCTTGCCACGGCGAGCCTCCGGCTGGACGCCGGACCCGTCGACTACGCCCTGCTGCTCGTCTACTTCGCGCTGGTGCTCGGCATCGGCACGCTCGCCCGCCGATCGGTCTCCTCCAGCCTGGACTTCTTCCTCTCCGGGCGCTCGCTGCCCGCCTGGGTGACCGGCCTGGCGTTCATCTCGGCAAACCTCGGTGCGGTCGAGATCTTCGGGATGACCGCCAACGGCGCCCAGTTCGGCATCCCGACCGTGCACTACTACTGGATCGGCGCGATCCCGGCCATGGTCTTCCTCGGCCTGGTGATGATGCCCTTCTACTACGGCTCCCAGGTCCGCAGCGTGCCCGAGTTCCTGCTCCGCCGCTTCGGCCGGTTCGCGCACCTGGTGAACGGGATCAGCTTCGCGCTGGCACAGGTGCTGATCGCCGGCGTGAACCTCTACGCTCTGGCCACCGTGGTGAACCTGCTGCTCGGCTGGCCGCTCTGGGTCTCCATCGTGGTCGCGGCTGTCATCGTCCTCGCGTACACCTCATTGGGCGGGCTCTCGGCCGCGGTCTACAACGAGGTGATGCAGTTCTTCGTGATCGTGGCGATGCTGGTCCCGATCACCCTGGTCGGCCTGCACAAGGCGGGCGGCTGGAACGGCCTGACGCACCGGATCATGGCAGCCAACACCGACGCGAGCGAGCAGTTGCACGCCTGGCCGGGCAGCAACCTCACCGGCATCGCCAACGCCACGCTCTCCGTCCTGGGGATCGTGTTCGGCCTCGGCTTCGTGCTGTCCTTCGGCTACTGGACGACCAACTTCGCCGAGGTGCAGCGCGCCCTGGCGGCCAGGAACATGTCCGCCGCCCGCCGCACCCCGCTGATCGGCGCCTACCCGAAGGCGCTCATCGCCCTGGTCATCGTGATCCCCGGCATGCTGGCTGCGGTGCTCTCCCCGGAGCTGGCCGCCTACAAGGCCAGCGGCGGGACCCTCGCCAACGGCGTGACCTACAACAACGCGATCGAGCTGCTGATCCGCGACCTGCTCCCGAACGGCATGCTGGGCGTGGCGATCACCGGGCTGCTGGCGGCGTTCATGGCCGGCATGGCGGCGAACGTCAGCTCGTTCAACACGGTGTTCACCTACGACATCTGGCAGACCTACGTGGTCAGGGACCGGCCGGACGCCTACTACCTGCGGGTGGGCCGGCTCACCACGGCACTCGGCTGCGTGATCGCGATCGGCACCGCGTTCATCGCCAGTGGCTACAACAACATCATGGATTACTTGCAGACACTGTTCTCCTTCTTCAACGCGCCGCTGTTCGCGACCTTCATCCTGGGCATGTTCTGGAAGCGCATGACCCCGATGGCCGGCGGGGTCGGTTTGATCGTCGGCACCGCCTCGGCCGTGACGGTGGACCAGCTCAACCGGCACGGCGTTCTGCACATGTCCGGGCAGGGCCCCAGCTTCGTCGCCGCGAGCGCCGCCTTCGTCATGGACATCGCGGTCAGCGTCGCGGTCTCACTGCGCACCGCGCCCAAACCGGACAGTGAGCTGGTCGGCCTGGTCTGGTCGCTGACGCCGCGGGACACCCTCAAGAGCACCCGCCTCGCCGAGGACTACGGCTGGTACCGCAAGCCCGTGGTGCTCGGGAGCGGGGCGCTGGCCCTCGCCGTCGTACTCGACATCATCTTCTGGTGAGGAGCCGCCCGCCCATGACCGATCAACTCCACAAGCCCCGGGGGGTCGGCCTGTTCGACCTCCGGTGGATCCTCGCGCTGCTGTTCGCCGTCTACGGCGTCGTGTTGACCGTGATGGGCGCGGCCTTCACCTCTCAGGCCGACCTGGACCGGGCTGCCGGGACCAACGTCAACCTGTGGGTCGGGATCGGCATGCTGATCGGCGCGGCGGCCTTCGCAACCTGGTCCCTGCTCCGGCCGATCCGGCTGCGGCCGGCCGCGCCGCCGGGGCCGGGGCCGGGCCGGGACTAAGGGTGCCCGCCGCCGGAACGGAGTGTGCCGGGCCGTCGTCGAAGCCGGTCACGGACTTCGTCAAGGGCTACGTGGACGCCGTACGCGCAGCGGGCCTGCGGGTCGGGCTCTACTACTCGCCCATCGACTGGCGCTACCCCGGCTACTACGACGTCACCGGCGCGAAGCCGCCGAGCCCCGCGCTCGCCTCCGACTGCGTGCTGCCGAACAGCCTGTACCCGTGGAACTACGAGGGCACCGACCCGGCCGGCTTCGACTACCACGAGGACGCCCGGACCATGAAGAACGAGGTGTACCAGTCCGTGAAGGAAAACTGGTCACCGACTACGGCGCGGTCGACGACTTCTGGTGGGACGGCGGCTGGCTGGCGCAGCAGGGCACCGACGCGTCGGGGTCCTTCTTCTGGGAGCCCGGCCAGTACCGCGACCCCGGCAACAGCTGGCCGGTCGACGCCGCGTACGGCGAGAACGAATCGAGCACCGGCAAGCCGCTGGGCCTCACCGGCCTGGTGCGCCGGCACCAGCCGAACGCCGTGTCCAACTCGCGTTCGGGATGGGTGGGCGACTACGACATCGAGGAGGGGGGTACGTCTCGACCGGGCCGATCCGGTTCGGCCGCCTGGTCCAGAAGGCGTTCAGCATCTCCGGCACCACCTGGGGGTACGACGGAGACGTCGCCATGTCCTTCCCCCAGGCCATGGCCGTCTTCGTCAACGCCTTCGTCCGCGACATGTGCGTGATCGTCAACGTCGGCCCGGACGCGACCGGTACGGTTCCCAGCAAGCAGGCGGCGGTGCTGCGACAGGTCGGCGGATTCCTGAGCGCCAACAGCGAGGCGCTCTACAGCACCCGCGGCGGCCCGTGGAACCCGGTGGAGGGCCAGTACGGCTTCACCTTCACCAACCAGACCGTCTACGCGCACCTGCTGGCCGGCTACAGCGTCTACACCACCACCAGCGGCAGCGGCGGCAGCGGCGGCGGCGGCGGCGGCGGCGGCGGCATGGAGAACATCAGCGGCCTGTCCGGTTCCGGACGGTACGTGCGGATGTACGGCACCGCGCGCGCCACCCAGTGGAGCTACTCGCTCTACTCCCTGGAGGTGTTCAGCAGCTGACCCGGACGGGTCGCAACGCGTCGGCGCGGGTCCGCCGGATCGTCATCCGGCGGACCCGCGCCGGACCCCGGCAACAGAACCGACGAGTGAGAGCAGACCTCCTCTTGAACCACCGCCGACCACGACGACCGGTGGCTCGCTGATCATCGGCAGTGCCAACCAGGGCTCCGACACGCTCACGGCTTTCCACCGCGACCCGTCATCGGGGAACCTGACACCCACCGGGGAACATCTGGCGGTCACCGAGCCCACGTCCGTCCTGCCCATCGGGCCGTGAACCGACATCGAGCACACCGCTGTCAAGAACGAACTTCGCTACGAACAGCGGAAGTTGATGGTGGATCAGAGATCGGGCGCAGGCTGGACGACCCCGAGGAGTCGGCCTCCGAGCCGCCCTGACGGCCCGACGACCTCACGGCCTGTCGGTTGCGCCGGGCGTCCATCGGCGGCATAGCGTGACCGGTGGCGCCCGCCCTTGCGGAGACGGCACGCCGGAGACAACGGCACCTTGGAGGTTGGTTCATGCACGCGGTGACCTACGACTCGTACGCCCCGGACAACTCGCGGCTGCGGTACGGCGAGGTCGCGGATCCCAAGGTCGGCCCCGGGCAGGTGCTGATCCAGGTCCGCGCGGCGGCCGTCAACCCGGTCGACTGGAAGGTCATGGCCGGCGGCCTGGACGGCATGATGGACACCGTCTTCCCCGTCATCCCCGGCTGGGACGTGGCCGGCGTGGTGACCCGGACCGGCCCCGACACGCCCGAGTTCGCGCCCGGGGACGAGGTGATGGCCTACGCCCGCAAGGACGCGGTGCAGGGCGGCACCTTCGCCGAGTACGTCGCGGTCGCCGCGCCGTCGGTCGCGCGCAAGCCCGCCGCACTCGACTGGGCACAGGCGGCCGGGCTGCCGCTGGCCGGCCTGACCGCACTGCGCAGCCTGGACCGACTCCGGGTCGGGTCCGGTGACGTGCTACTGGTGCACGGCGCGGCCGGCGGCGTGGGCAGCCTGGCGGTGCAGCTCGGCTGGGACCGCGGCGCCCGGGTGATCGGCACCGCCTCGGAGCGCAACCACGCGTTCATCCGCGAGCTGGGCGGCGAGCCGGTGAGCTACGGGGACGGCCTGGTCGAGCGGGTGCGGGCGCTGGCGCCTGACGGTGTGACAGCCGTGGCCGACTTCGTCGGCGGCCAACTGGAGACCACGCTCACGGTCCTTGCCGACGGTGGCCGGCACGTCTCGGTCGCCGACCCGGGTGTGGAGCAGCACGGCGGTCACTGGATCTGGGTCCGCCCGGACGGCGCCAAGCTGGCCGAACTCGCCGCGGCGGTGGACCGGGGAGCACTGACCGTCGAGGTCGCCCAGACCTTCCCGCTGGAGCGCACGGCCGAGGCCTTCGACGCCAGCCGCACCGGCCACACCCGGGGGAAGCTGGTCGTCGTGCCCTGACGGCGCGGCGTCAGTAGTAGCTCGCCAGCACCAGGGCGAGCCCGATCAGGCCGGAACGGTCTGGACGAAGAGGATCTTCCGGCTGGCGGTGGCCGCGCCGTACGCGTCGGCCACCGCCACGCACACCAGACCGGCGGCACGGCCGTCTCCCCTACCGGTGTCGTGGCGGAGCGGGCGGGGGTGGGCCGGCGGGGGCCGCTCCGGGCCAGACCAGCAGGACGGGGCAGGCGGCGTGGTCGACCACGAAGCGCCCTGCGGGGCCGAGGCTGTGCGGCCCGAGGTGGGTGCGGTCGCCGTCCCGGGCGAGCACGAGCAGGTCGGCGCCTTCCGTGGCGGCCACCACCTCGCGCTCGATCCGGCCGGTTCGCGCCACCTGGACACAGGGCCGTCCCAGCAGCTCGGCGGCGGCTTGGAGCAGTTGCCGGGAGGAGTCGGCGGCCAGGTCCTCCAGGCGGGTGCCCGGGTCGCTCCCCCAACCCCCGCTCTGGTGCTGCCCCTTCGGATGCCCGCGCCCGAGCAGTCCGGCGAACGCACCGTGCGCCACCCCGGGCACCTCGGTGCCGGTGACGTGCAGCAGGACGATCTCGGCGCCCTGAGCGGCGTGCACGCGGGCGGCTTCGACGCAGGCGGGCCAGGTACCCTCGGCGATCCACACGACGACGGCCACGGCCTCACCCTCCGACGATCTGCAGCGATCCCCACAGTGCTACCACAGCCAGCACCAACGCCGGTGGCACGACGAGCAGTCCGAGCCGGGTGAACTCGCCGAGCGGGACGTCGGTGTCGTGCTCGTGCACGATGCGCCGCCAGAGCAGGGTGGCCAGGGAACCGGCGTAGGTCAGGTTGGGGCCGATGTTGACCCCCAGCAGCACCGCGAGCACCGCGCCGGGTCCGGCCGGGGCGGCGAGCGGCAGCAGGACGAGGGTGGCGGGCAGGTTGTTGATCACGTTCGCCAGGACGGCGGCCAGGGCGGCGGTGCCGAGCAGCGCCGGCAGCGCGGTGCCGTGCGGCACGAGGTGCGCGAGCCCGGAGGCGAGCCCGTTGTCGACCACCGCGCGCACCACGATCCCGAGCGCCAGCACGAAGGCGAGGAACGGTACGGCGGCGGCCCGCCCGATGGCGGTCACCGTGGTTCGACGCCGGGTCAGGGCCCGCACCGCGAGCGTCAGGGCACCGGCCAGCGCGGCCCAGGCCGGGTTGATCCCGATCGCCGAGGCGAGGACGAAGCCCGCCAGCGTGCCGGCGACGGTGAGCAGGGCGAACAGCGGCATCTCGGGTGCCGCCCCGCCCGCCGGCGCCTGTGCGCCCGCATCCAGATCGGCCGCGAAGAACCGCCGCAGCACCACGTACTCGACCCCGATGGCCACCAGCCACGGCAGGGCCATCAGCGCCGCGAACCGGGTGAAGCCGAGCCCGCTGGCGGTGAAGGCCAGCAGGTTGGTCAGGTTGGAGACCGGCAACAGGAGTGACGCGGTGTTCGACAGGTGGGTGCAGGCGTAGAGGTGCGGCTTCGGGCGGGCCCCGAGCCGGGCGGCGGTGGCGAAGACCACCGGCGTGAGCAGCACCACCGTGGCGTCCAGGCTGAGCACCGCCGTGATCACCGAGGCGACCGCGAACACCTGCACCAGCAGCCGACGCGGACGTCCTACGGCGCTGCGGGCCATCCAGGCCCCGCAGGCGTGGAAGAGGCCCTCGCCGTCGCAGAGCTCGGCGAGCACCAGCACGGCGGCGAGGAAGCCGATCACCGGACCGAGCCGCGCGGCCTCGGCCCCGGCGTGGGCCGGCGAGATGGCACCGGTGGCGACCACCAGGACGGCGGCCGGGACGGCGACCACCGCCTCCGGCCAGCCCCACGGCCGCACCACGGCGCAGACCAGCACCACCACCAGCAGGCTGACCGACAGGGCCTCGGCGAAGAACGTGTTCAGGGTCGGCTCCAGGAGAGGTGTCAGCGGTGATCACCATCCTGGCATCCCCGGAACGGCGGTGAGCTCTCGGACGGGAAGGAGAGCCGGTAGCGTCCGCCGGGCGCCGCCTGGAACCGGTACCGGCGGTCGTCGCCGGGCACCGCCGCAAGCGGGACGGCGTTTCCCGTC
Source organism: Kitasatospora sp. MAA4 (assembly GCF_029893355.1). Lineage (GTDB taxonomy): Bacteria > Actinomycetota > Actinomycetes > Streptomycetales > Streptomycetaceae > Kitasatospora. The sequence continues at coordinate 27,514 of NZ_JARZAI010000042.1, read as the reverse complement.
TCCCGATTCGCCTCGGGCGAGAAGCAGGAGTGAGGGGCCCTCGACGTCACGGATCAGCCGCAGCCTGATCGGCGGCGCGCCGTACTGGCCGCCCGGCGCGCCCGGTGGAGGCGGCCGGGCCGTCGGCCTGACGCGGTGTCACTTGCCGTGGGCGCCCCTGCGGCGGCGTCCGCGCAGCACCAGCACCGAGCCGGCGGCGACGGCGATCAGGCCGCCGACGGCGCTGTACTGGACCCCGGCGCCCATCCCGGTGAAGGCCAGGCCGCCGGCCGTGCTGCTCCCGCTCGGCTCGGCGGTCGGCGCGGCGCCCGCGCTCCCCTGGGCGGGCCGGCCGACGGCTGCGCCGGCCTCGGACTGGGCGCGGCTGCCCACCGTGCCGGTGGCGGAGGGGACGGGCAGGGCGGCGCTGGGAACGGGAGCCGCCGCGGTCGGCGGGGCGGCGGGCGACGGGCTGCCCGCGCCGGTCGCCGAGGCGGGCTTGAGCTGGAGGGTGGTGATCGAGTACGGCGGCAGCGTCTGACCGGCCGCCGTGCCCTGCACCGCCGTTGTCAGGGCGGTGGCGCCCTTGGTGTAGGCGACGGTGGCGACCGTACCCAGGGCCGGGGTGTATCCGGCGTAGGAGAGCGACACAGTACCTCACGCCGTAGCCCTTGGTGACGTTGGCGTACCTGACCCAGTCGGCGGCCTCCTGGGGCGTGCCGGAGCCGTAGTTGGCGGTGATGATCGGCTGGGCGCCGATCGCCTTCGCGTTGGCCATGAAGCTGTCGAAGTCGGTGCCCGGCGCGACCCAGCCGTTCTCGGCGAGCGTGCGGGTCTGCCAGTGGTAGCCGTCCGCGTCCGAGCCGCCCGGGTAGCGCAGCTCCCGGATGCCGGCGTCCTTGATCAGCGAGGACGCCTTGGGGTCGTTCATGTTCGGGTCGTAGACGGCCGTGTTGAGGCCGACACCGGTGCTGGGCACCGTGCCCAGCGAGGTGCCGGCGTCGATGGTGACGGCGACGGTCGACGCGGCACTCGCCCCTGGCGCCAGCGCGCCCGCGCCGGCCCCGGCCCCGGCCCCGGCCAGCAGGGTGGCCGCCGCCCCCGCCGCGATGCGGCGCAGGGCACGGCCGCGGCGGTGCGTACGGGCCCGGGGCAGGGGCTGCGCGGCGGTGGTCGGGTCGTCAGCTGACACGTGTGGCTCCCGATCGGAGTGTGTGGGTTCGGCCGGGCGGGGCGCGCTGACCGCGGCGCGCCGTCGCCCTTCACCCCTCAGTGGTCGCCCGACGCGAAAAGGTTGCCGCCCACTCAGATTTCTTCGCCGCGTCCCGGTGCAGGGCGAGGTACTCCTCGCGCCGCTCGGGTCGCAGCCGACTCAGAGTGCCTTGCGCGCCCACTCCACCACGCCGCCGACGTGCACCGCCGCCCGCGCCCTGGCCGCCTCCACGTCGTGCGCGACCAGCGCGTCGAGCAGCCCGCGGTGCTCGGCCATGGTGCGCTCCACCGCCTGCTCCTGCGTGACGCCCCGCCAGATCCGGGCCCGAGCCGTGCGGTGCGCCAGCGAGTCCAGCAGGGAGGCGAGCACGGCGTTGCCGCCGGCCCGGGCGATCAGGCGGTGGAACTCCAGGTCGTTCGCGACCAGTTCCTCGACCGTGGGGTCCGGCCCGAGGCTGTCGAGCAGCTCGGCCAGCTCGGCCAGCTGCTCCTCGGTCGCCCACTGGGCCGCCAGCCCGCAGGCCGCGGAGTCCAGCACCGCCCGCACCTGGAACAGCTCGACCACCGACTCGTCCTGGTGCAGGTCCAGGATGAAGGTGAGCGCCTCCAGCAGCAGCGCGGGCTCCAGGCTGGTCACGTAGGTGCCGTCGCCCTGCCGCACGTCGAGCACGTTGAGCAGCGACAGGGCCTTCACCGCCTCCCGCAGCGAGTTGCGCGAGAGACCCAGCTGCGCCGCCAGGTCGGGCTCCTTGGGCAGCCGGTCGCCGGGCTTGAGCCGTCTGACCGGTCATTATGCACGCCGGGCCGGGACGCCCCCGGGCCGGTCAGGCCAGGGGCAGCCGGGTCGGGTCGGCGATCAGCTGACGGGTCGTCAGCAGGGCCGCGCCGAGCAGCGCGCCGCGCCGCCCCAGGGCCGAGGGGCGCAGGGCTCCGGGCGGCCAGGGCCGGACCGTGACCCGGGCGGCCAGCTCCGCGCGGACCGCCGGCAGCAGCCAGTCCGCGAGCTCGGCATAGGCGCCGCCCAGCACGAGGGCGTCCGGGTCGATCAGGTTCACCGCGGAGGCGAGGGCCAGACCCAGGGCGCGGCCCGCCCGGTCCAGCGCGCGCAGCGCCGCCGGGTCCCCCGCCCCCGCCCGCTCGGCCAGCAGGGCGACCGGGTCCCCCGCCCCGGCGAGCCCGGCCTCGCGCAGCACGGCCGCCTCGCCCGCGTACTGCTCCAGGCACCCGCGCGAACCGCAGGGGCAGGGCAGGCCGTCCGGGTGGACGGGGATGTGCCCGAGTTCGCCGGCGAAGCCGCGGGCGCCGCGGAACAGCTGCCCGTCGACGATCAGGGCGGCGCCGATCCCGGCCTCGGCGGAGACGTGCACGAAGGTCTCGGCGTCGTGCTCGGCCTGCCAGTACTCGGCCAGTGCACCGAGGTTGGCCTCGTTCTCCGGTTCGGGCACGGCGTCCGGGTCGGGCCAGTGGTCGGCGGGTCGGACGGCGTGCCAGCCGAGGTTGGGGGCGTGCTCGACCAGGCCCGGCTCGGCGCTCGGCACCACCCCGGGCACGGCCAGCACCCGGCCCTCGACGCGCAGTCCGAGCCCGGCCGCCTCGGCCTGCGCCTCGGCGCCCAGCGCGGCGACCTCCGCCAGCACCTCCCCGGCCGGCCGACCCGCGTTGGCCTGCTCCACGCGCCGCCACACGCGGGGCTCGCCGCGCAGGTCCACGACGCACGCGCCGAGGTGCGTGACGCCGACCTCCAGCCCCAGACCCGCCGGTCCCCGGTCGCTCACGGCCAGCGCCCGGCCGGGCCGACCGACCCGGCCGCTCGGCGCGGTCTCCGCCTCGGTCAGCGCGCCGCGGCCGATCAGCTCGTCGACCAGCGAGGAGACGGCCGCCCTGGTCAGCCCGGTGAGGCCGGCGACGTCCGCCCGGGAGAGCCCGGTGAGCGGGCCCTGCCCGGCGATCGTGCCGAGCACCACCGCGAGGTTCTGCCGGCGCATGTCCTGCTGCGAGGCCGGCCCGCCCTCCGGGTGCCTGCTCACTCCGCCGACCGCCACCTCGCGCCTGCCCTCCTACTGGTCCCGCTCCGGGGCGCCCTGCAACGCTCCCGCCCGGCGCAGGGTATCCGTGATCCTCTCAAGCGCCTCGCCGTCCCGCGCCACCGGCTCCAGCACCAGGCCCTCGGCGGTCCGCCAGCGGCGGGCCACGGCGTCGGCCGGCTCCCCGGTGACCAGCGCGGCCGCCTGCGCGGCGGCACCGAGCGCGACCAGTTCCTCGGCGGCCGGCACCTGGACGGCGCGACCGCTCAGGCGCAGCACGGTCCGCTGCCAGGCCCGCCCGCGGGCGCCGCCGCCGATCAGCAGCAGCGGTACGTCCTGGTCGGGGCTCTCGCCCCCCGCGCCCAGCACGTCGTCCAGCGCGGTGAGCAGGGCGTGCGCGGCGCCGTCGTAGGCGGCCTGGAGCAGCTGGCCAGGGGTGGTGTCGTGGCGCAGGCCGTGCACCAGGCCGGAGGCGCCCGGCAGGTCGGGGGTGCGTTCGCCGTCGAGGTAGGGCAGCACCACCGCCGTGCCGCCCTCCTCGACCTCGTCGCGGCCGCGCCCCAGGAGCGCGGCGAAGCGGTCGACGGCCAGGGTGCAGTTGAGCGTGCAGGCGAGTGGCAGCCAGCCGCCGAGGGCGTCGGCGAAGCCGGCCACGGTGCCGCTCGGGTCGGTGGGGCGCCTGCGGCCGACGGCGTAGACGGTGCCGGAGGTGCCGAGGCTGAGCACCGGCTGACCGGGTGCCAGGCCGAGTCCGAGCGCGGCGGCCATGTTGTCGCCGGTCCCGGTGGCGACCAGCGCCCCCCGCCGCAGCGGCAGGCCGGGGCCGACGAAGCCGACCGCCGTGCCCGGTTCGAGGACCGGCGGCAGCAGCGCCGGGTCGAGGCCGATCCGGTCGAGGATCTCCCGGTCGTAGCCGGCCGGGCCCCACCAGCCGGTCCCCGAGGCATCCCCGCGGTCGGTGGCCGGCTCGCCGGTCAGGCGCTCCGTCAGGAAGTCGTGGGGCAGCCGGACGGCGGCGACCCGGTCGGCGGCGGCGGGCTCGTTGGCGCGCAGCCAGGCCCACTTGGCGGCGGTGAACGCGGCGTTCGGGACGCTGCCGGTGCGGTGGGCGATCTCCTCCCGGCCGAACCCGTCCCGCAGCTGCGCGGCCTGGGGCGCGGACCGGACGTCGTTCCAGAGCAGGGCCGGGCGGACCGGCCGGCCCGCCGCGTCGAGGGCGACCAGCCCGTGCTGCTGGCCGGCGACCGACACGGCGACCGCGCGGTCCGCCCACCCGGTCCCGGCCACCGCCTCGCCGAACGCCCGCCACCACTGTTCGGGGTCGCTCTCGCGACCGGCACCCTCGCTGACCGTGTGCGCGGCGCGCCCCTGACCGAGCACGGCCCCGGTGGCGACATCGACGGCGAGGGCCTTGGTGGACTGGGTGGAGCTGTCGACGCCGATCACAACTCGCTGTACTGGCATGCGTTCCTCCGTCTGGGGGGTTCCTTCTGACGCCTCGGCAAACTAATTTGTTTTCTGCCCTGACAAACAAGTGCCGGGCGGAAATATCCAGGCAGTGATCGGAGCCAGCAGTGACCAGCGCCCCCCTCGTCCCCACCCCGGCCGACAAGTTCACCTTCGGCCTGTGGACCGTCGGCTGGCAGGGCCGGGACCCGTTCGGCGACGCCACCCGGCCGGCCCTCGACCCGGTCGAGACCGTGCAGCGGCTCGCCAGGCTCGGCGCGTACGGCGTCACCTTCCACGATGACGACCTGATCCCGTTCGGCGCCTCGCAGGCCGAGCGCGAGCAGACCGTCAAGCGGTTCCGCGCCGCCCTGGACACGGCCGGCCTCAAGGTGCCGATGGCCACCACCAACCTGTTCACCCACCCCGTCTTCAAGGACGGCGCGTTCACCGCCAACGACCGCGACGTGCGCCGCTACGCGCTGCGCAAGACCATCCGCAACATCGACCTGGCCGCCGAGCTCGGCGCCTCGGTCTACGTGGCCTGGGGCGGCCGCGAGGGCGCCGAGTCCGGCGCCGCGAAGGACGTGCGCACCGCGCTCGACCGGCTCAAGGAGGCCTTCGACCTGCTCGGCGAGTACGTCGAGCAGCAGGGCTACGACCTGCGCTTCGCCATCGAGCCCAAGCCCAACGAGCCGCGCGGCGACATCCTGCTCCCGACCCTCGGCCACGCGCTCGCCTTCATCAACGAGCTGGAGCGCCCCGAGCGGGTCGGCGTCAACCCGGAGGTCGGCCACGAGCAGATGGCTGGACTGAACTTCCCGCACGGCATCGCCCAGGCGCTGTGGCACGGCAAGCTCTTCCACATCGACCTCAACGGCCAGTCGGGCATCAAGTACGACCAGGACCTGCGGTTCGGCGCCGGCGACCTGCGCCAGGCCTTCTGGCTGGTCGACCTGCTGGAGTCGGCCGGCTACGACGGCCCGAAGCACTTCGACTTCAAGCCCCCGCGCACCGAGGACTCCGACGGCGTCTGGGCCTCGGCCGCCGGCTGCATGCGCAACTACCTGCTGCTCGCCGAGCGCTCCCGCGCCTTCCGGGCCGATCCCGAGGCCCAGGCCGCGCTGGCGGCCTCGCGCCTGCCCGAACTCGCCGCCCGCACCGCCGATGACGGCCTGGCCGGCCTGCTCGCCGACCGCACCGCCTTCGAGGAGTTCGACGTCGACGCGGCCGCCGCCCGCGGCATGGCCTTCGAGCAGCTCGACCAGCTCGCCCTGGAGCACCTGCTCGGCGCCCGCTGACCGAGTACGTGCCACTGTCGGCGGACAGTGGCACGTACTCACACCTGAGCGCGGCACACGCCGAAGGCGGGGTCCCCTCGGGAGCCCGCCTTCGGCGTGTGGGGAATTCAGAACCGGTACGGGAGGTCGGCCTCCGAGGTGCCCGCCGGGCGGGTGTGCAGCACGCCGTCCGGGCCGCCGATGCGCAGCTGCCACGGGTGCGGGCTGTCGGTGCTCACCCGCAGGCGGTCGCCCTCGCGGCGCAGGCGGAAGACGGCGGTCCGGCCGGGGCCGTCGGTGCGCGGGATCTCCACGCTGCGTTCGGCCCCGTCGGCGAAGGCGTGCACCCGCAGTTCGACGCCGTCGGCCCAGGCGGAGACCGGGTGCTGGTCGTCGGCGCCGAGCGGGATGACGGAGTCCGGGCGGGCCAGCAGCGGCAGGGTGTGGAAGCCGTGCTGCTCCCGGACCCAGCGCGGGCCGGTGAACTGCGCGCCGGTCAGGAAGTTGGTCCAGGTCCCCTCGGGCACGTAGTACTCGACCGTGCCGTCGTCGGTGAAGACCGGGGCGACCAGCAGGTCCTCGCCCAGCAGGTACTGCCGGTCGAGCGCGGCGGCCGCGGGGTCCTGCGGGAACTCCAGCACCATGGCCCGCATCACCGGGATGCCGGTGGCGTGCGCCCGCTGGGCGGCGTGCTGCAGGTAGGGGGCGAGGCGGTGCTTGAGCAGGGTGAACTCGCGGGTGACCTCGACGGCCTCCTCGCCGTAGTCCCACGGCACGCGGTAGGACTTGCTGCCGTGCAGCCGGCTGTGCGAGGAGAGCAGGCCGAACTGCACCCAGCGCTTGAAGACCGCGGGCGTCGGCGTGCCCTCGAAGCCGCCGATGTCGTGGCTCCAGAACCCGAAACCGGACAGGCCGAGCGAGAGTCCCCCGCGCAGCGACTCGACCATGGCGTTGAAGTGCGACTCGCAGTCGCCGCCCCAGTGCACCGGGTACTGCTGGCCGCCGGCGGTGGCGGAGCGGGCGAAGAGCAGCGCCTCGCCCTCACCACGCTCCTCGCGCAGCAGCTCGAAGACGGCCCGGTTGTAGAGGTGGGTGTAGTAGTTGTGCATCCGCTGCGGGTCGGAGCCGTCGTGCCAGACGACCTCGGTGGGGATGCGCTCGCCGAAGTCGGTCTTGAAGCAGTCCACCCCCTGCCCCAGCAACTGCCGCAGCTTGTCGGTGTACCAGGCGCTGGCGGCGGGATTGGTGAAGTCGACCAGGGCCAGCGCTCGAGTGCAACTGGAGCTGGGAGCCCGCCGACGTGCTGGCCCCCACCGACCTGACCGACGTCCTGGACGGCAGCACGGCCGCCACGGGCACGCAGCTGCACCTTGGCCCGTGGGACGTGCGGGTCCTCACCGCCGGCTGAGGTCATCCTCTGTGGACGACGTCGACCAGGCGGGCGGCCAGGCCGACGTAGTCGGCCGGCCGCAGGGCCATGAGGAGCGACTTGTCCTGCTCCGGCAGTTCCAGAGCGCTGATGAACTCGTGCAGTTCGCGCTTCGTGATCGCTGCCCCGCGGGTGAGGCTCTTCAACCGTTCGTAGGGTTCGCTGACACCCGCCCTGCGCATGACCGACTGGCACGCTTCTCCCAGGACCTCCCAGGCCTCGCTGAGGTCCCTGTCGAGGGCTTCGGGCACAAGCGCGAGTCCTGACAGTCCGATGTCGCTCTGCACGATCGCCACCAGTGAGTGTCCGAGTGCCGCTCCGATGTTCCGCAGCAGCGACGAGTCGCTCAGGTCACGCTGCATCCGCGAGGTGGTCAGGTTCTCGGCGAGGCACCGAAGCAGGGCGTTGCTCAGCTCGGTGTTCGCCTCGGCGTTCTCGAAGCGGATCGGATTGACCTTGTGCGGCATGGTGGACGAACCGACCGATCCCGCGTCGACCGGCTGGCGAAAGTATCCGAGGGCGATGTACTGCCACATGTCCGTGTCGAAGTTGTGCACAATGCCGTTGAACCTGGCGATGTCGCAGAAGAGTTCGGCCATGTAGTCATGGGGTTCGATCTGCGTCGTCAGTGGATTGAAGGTCAGGCCCAACGACTCGACGAAGTCCGCGCAGACGGCCGCCCAGTCGACGTCAGGGCAGGCCACGACGTGTGCTCCGTAGGTGCCGGTGGCACCGTTGAACTTGCCGAGGAACTCCTGCCGGCGGACCCGCTCCAGCTGCCTGCGCAGCCGGTGGCCGAACACCGCCAGCTCCTTTCCGACCGTGGTCGGCGTGGCCGGCTGGCCGTGGGTCCGCCCGAGCATCGGCTGGTCGCGGTACCGATCGGCGAGCTCCGTGATCCGGCCGACGAGCGCGGCCGCCGCGGGCAGCCACACGTCACCGATCGCCCTGCGCAGTTGGATGCCGTACGCCAGGTTGTTGATGTCCTCCGACGTGCAGCAGAAGTGGACGAACTCGGCGACATCGCTCATCGAGGTCTGCTTCATCCTCCGCTTCAGGTAGTACTCGACGGCCTTGATGTCGTGGTGGACAGCGCGCTCGATGGCACCCAGCTCCGCTGCCTGGTCGGCTCCGAAGTCGGTGACGAACGAACGCAGCACGGCGCACTCGTCCGCAGTGAGCGGGCGAAGGGGACGCACTGTCTGTTCGGCTGCGATGAGAACCAGCCATTCCACCTCGACGGAGAGCCGCGCCCGGTTCAGCGCCTCCTCCGACAGCAGTTCGTCCAGTTCCGTGACGATGGATCGGTAACGGCCGTCGAGGGGGCTCAGCACGCCGTTCACCTGCTTTCTCTCGTTGACGGCATGGGTGCGGGTCAGTCGACCGCGGCGTGCTTCTGCGTCTGTGCGACCTCGTCGGGCGCCTCGCGGCCGGTCACCGCGTGCAGCGGGAGGTGCGGCGCCAGAAGTCGTAGGGCGACTGCGGCGACTACTGAGGCGGCGGCCACGACCAGCCACGGCAGCCACGCGGCTGTCGAAAGCAGCGCGACCAGGCCGGGGGCGGCGATCTGGGCGGCCGTGAACGCGTACTGGTAGGCGGCGAGATAGCGGCCGCGGGCGGCTCGGGGCGCTGCGGCCTCCGCCAGCGCGCTGGCTCTCGGCCCGAAGACCAGTCCGGCCATCGAGATGATCAGTGTGCTGCCGAGCAGGTACACCGGTCGCCATCCCGGGGCGACGAGTACGGTGGCGGCGACGGTGAGTGCCCAGAGCGCGTAGAGCGCGGCGCCGTAGCCTCGAGAAAACGGAACGTGGGCCGCCGGCGGGCGCGGGAAGGCTGGGGGGCACCCACGCCTGCCGGCGGAGCTTTATGTGAACGCTCAACTAGATTGTTAACGTTCACACTGGTGCTGTCAAGCCAGGTCAGCCGAGGGTCCACTGCTGGTTGGTCTGGCCGGAGCAGGTCCACAGTTGGGCGAGCGCGCCGTCGGCGGTGGAGGCGTTGGTGACGTCCAGGCACAGGCCGGACTGGACGCCGGTGACGCTGCCGTCGGCGTTCAGGTGCCACTGCTGGTTGGTCTGGCCGTTGCAGGGCCACACGTCCACCTTGGTGCCGTTGGTGGTGCCCCTGCCGTAGGCGTCCAGGCACAGCTGGGTGCTGGCGCCGTAGACGGTGAGCTGGTCGGAGGCGGTGTGCGTCCAGGTCTGGTTCGAACCGCCCCAGCAGTCGTAGATCTGCACCTGGGTGCCCGCCGTGGTGGAGGCGTTCGGCACGTCCAGGCACTTGCCCGCACCCACCGCCCGCAACGCACCACTGGCGACCCCGCTGGAGGTGCCGTACCCGGCGGCGGTGATGTTGGCCTGGACGGCGTTCTCGGTGGCGTCGGACGGGTAGCCGGAGGTCATCACGCCCTCGTAGAACGTGCCCGCGGAGCCGTTGCTGTTGTCACCCCCGATGCCGAGGATGATGGCGCCCTCCTTGTGCATCGGGTTGTAGCCGGAGACGTTGGGGCGCGCTCCGCTGTAGCCGGTGGCCAGGCCGCCGGACTGCGCGTTGCCGGAGCGGATCGCCCACTGGTTGGGCTCGCCCTTGACCATGGCGGTCAGGAACCGGTCGTTGACGCTCGGGTCGTTGGCGTTGTAGCCGGCGTTGACGCCGGAGAACAGGCCGTTCTCCTGGTCGGCCATCACCCACGGTCCGCTGCCGCTGCCGTAACCCCAGACCTTGATGTCGCCGAAGTAGACGGCCTCCATGGTGCCGTTGCCGTCGTCGTGGTTGCTGGTCTCGGCGTTGCCGTAGTCGAAGCAGCAGCCGCCGTTGAAGTGCGTGCCGTCCAGGACCGCGTACATGCCCTCCGGCTGGTCGCCGGTGGCGATGCCCGAGGTGTTGTCGTCGCGGTAGCCGGTGCCGGCGGCCACGTAGACGCCGTAGGCCTGGTGCCCGCCCAGGGTGATCGGCGCGGCGGTGGCGTTGGCCAGGTTGTCGGCATTGGGGGCGGCCCCGCCGCCGGGGGCCTGGGTGAGGTTGTTGTGCCGACCGGACTGGTCGTAGATGACGGTGATGACGCAGGTGGTGCCCGCGCAGAAGGAGTCCTGCGCGGCGGAGTCGGCGTAGCCGCCGGCACCGAGCACGCCGATGTCCGCCGTGGTTGCGTCGGAGGCGCGCCGCACCTGGTAGAGCGGGCCGTCGTAGGAGCCGTACAGCGCCCGCGTGGTGGAGTGCGCGGCCACACACGGCGTGCCGCCGCCGGCGTAGAGGTCGCACGGCCCCTGGGTGGCGGCCTGCGCCGGCCCGGCCGTGGTGCCGGCGGTGACCAGCGCGCCGAGGAGGATGGTCGCCGCGGCGGCCGCACGGGCGAGGGCGGTGGTCCGCAGTGGCCGCCGGAGGCGGCGCCAGGCATGGGGGATCTTCATTCGGGATTCTCCTTGGGGAGCGCGAACGGGTGGGTGTGTTAGCGCTAACATCCTGGCCCCGGGATGCCGGTCCGCGGGGAGGGTGTCATGGGAGGAGACAGTGCAGCGCGTCTGACTGACTGTCAAGTAGGTGCGTAGGAACAGGGTTTCGCTTCAACCGCGTATTGACGCTTCGATCGGGCTGCGGCTTTCCTGGCCACGGGAGCCGATCCCGCCGACCAGGGCCCGTCGCCGGGCTCAGAATCCCTGGGCCAGGCGGTGGTATGCCTGGTTCCAGCGCAGTTCCCTGGTGAACCGCCGGACCGTGGTGTCGGCGTCGATCAGCAGGAGTTCGACCCTGAGCATCTCCGCGAGGTCGTCCAACTCCTCGGCACCGAGGGCGCTGGAGAGCACTGTGTGGTGGGGCGCACCCGCCGTCAGCCAGGCCTCGGTGGAGGTGCGCAGGTCCGGGCGGGGTCGCCAGACGGCGCGGGCGACGGGCAGGTTGGGCAGCGGGGCGGCCGGTTCGACCACGTCGACCTCGTTGGCGACCAGCCGGAACCGGTCGCCCAGGTCCGCCAGGCCGACCACCACGGCCGGGCCCGGCTCGGCATCGAAGACCAGGCGGACGGGGTCCTCGCGGCCGCCGATGGAAAGCGGGTGGATCTCGCAGGAGGGCGTGCCGGAGGCGATGCTCGGGCAGACCTCCAGCATGTGCGCACCGAGGATCAACTCCCGCCCGGGCTCCAGGTGGTAGGTGTAGTCCTCCATGAAGGAGGTACCGCCGGGCAGGCCGGTGGACATCACCTTGAGGGTGCGCAGCAGCAGCGAGGTCTTCCAGTCCCCCTCGCCGCCGAAGCCGTAGCCGTCGGCCATCAACCGCTGGACGGCGAGCCCGGGCAGCTGGCGCAGGCCGCCGAGGTCCTCGAAGTTGGTGGTGAAGGCCTTGAAGCCGCCGGCGTCGAGGAAGCCGCGCAGGCCGAGCTCGATCCGTGCCGCGTAGCGCAGCGAGTCGTGCCGCGCGCCGTCCGCGTCCAACTCGGGCGCGAGGCGGTAGGTCCCCTGGTACTCCTTGACCAGCGCGCCGACCTCGGCGTCGGAGGTCGAATCCACCGCCGCCACCAGGTCGTTGACGCCGTAGGTGTTGACCGAGACGCCGAACCGCCGCTGCGCCTCGACCTTGTCGCCCTCGGTGACCGCCACGTCGCGCATGTTGTCCCCGAAGCGGGCCAGCTTGAGGCTGCGCAGTTCGGCGCGGCCGACGGCGGCCCGCGCCCAGGAGGCGATCCTGGCGGTCACGACCGGGTCGCTGACGTGGCCGGCCACGGTCTTGCGGGCGACTCCGAGCCGGGACTGGACGTAGCCGAACTCCCGGTCGCCGTGGGCGGCCTGGTTCAGGTTCATGAAGTCCATGTCGATGGAGTGCCAAGGCAGTTCGACATTGGCCTGGGTGTGCAGGTGGAGCAGCGGCTTGTTCAGGGCGTCCAGGCCGGCGATCCACATCTTGGCCGGCGAGAAGGTGTGCATCCAGGTGATCAGGCCGGCGCAGCGGTCCTCGGCGTTGGCCTCCAGGCAGATCCGACGGATCGCGGCGGCATCCGTGAGCACCGGCATCCAGGTGACCTTCACGGGAAGGCCCGAGTCGTTCAGTGCGGCGGCGATCTGCCGCGACTGGTCGGCGACCTGGCGCAGCGTCTGCGGCCCGTAGAGCCCCTGGCTCCCGGTCAGGAACCAGACTTCACGTTCCTCGGTGGACTTCGTCACGAGTGACTCCTCACTGGGCCGCGGGACGCTGGCCGTAGACGGTTCGGTAGCGGTGGTTGAGGCTGTCGATGTCCGCCTGGGCGATGGGCAGCGGCTCGCCGAGCTGGCGGGAGATGTGCACGGTGCGCGCCACGTCCTCGCACATCACGGCCGCCTTGACCGCGGCCTTGGCGTCCTTGCCGATGGTGAAGACACCGTGGCTGCGCATCAGGACGGCCGGCGAGCGGTGGCCGCTGAGGGTGTCCACGATCCCCCGGCCGATCGAGTCGTCACCGATCAGCGCGAACGGGCCGACCGGGATCTCGGCGCCGAACTCGTCGGCCATCGCGGTGAGCACGCAGGGCACCGCCTCGCCGCGGGCGGCCCAGGCGCAGGCGTAGGTGGAGTGCGTGTGCACCACTCCCCCGACCTCGGGCAGGTGGCGGTAGACGTAGGCGTGCGCGGCGGTGTCGGAGGAGGGCGAGTAGTCGCCCTCGACGACGTTGCCGTCCAGGTCGCAGAGGATCATGTTCTCGGGCGACAGTTGCTCGTAGGAGACGCCGCTTGGCTTGATCACCAGCAGGTCCTCGCCCGGGACGCGGGCGGAGACGTTGCCGGCCGTCCAGACCACCAGGCCGTAGCGCACCAACTCCTGGTGCAGGTCGCTGACCTGGCGGCGGATCGTCTCGATGGTCGTGGTCACGGTGCCTCGCTCGGGTCGGTCTGAGTGGTGCCGGCTGCGGCGGCCGCCAGCGCGGCGTTGCGGATGCGGCGCAGCCGGTGCAGCGTGCCGTCGGTGGCGAACCGGTCGTGCAGGGCGCGGTACTCGGCATAGAGCCGGTCGTACGCGTCGGCCCGGGACGGATCCGGCCGGTACGCCGCGGGGCGCACCCGGCCCATCGCCACCGAGGCGGTCCGCACGTCGGGGTGGGCACCGGCGGCGACGGCGGCGTGGATGGCGGAGCCGAGGGCCGGCCCCTGCTCGGACACGGCCAGCGACACCGGCCGGCGCAGCACGTCGGCGTGGATCTGCATCAGCAGGGCGTTCTTCCCGAGCCCACCGGTGACGATGTACTCGGTGACCGGCACCCCACCGCGCTCCAGCGCCTCCACGATGACCCGGGTGCCGAACGCGGTGGCCTCCAGCAGGGCGCGGTAGACCTCCTCCGGACGGGTGGCCAGGGTGAGGCCGACGATCACGCCGGAGAGGTCGTGGTCGACCAGGGTGCTGCGGTTGCCGTTCAGCCAGTCCAGGGCCACCAGGCCGTGCCCGCCCACGGGCTGGCCCGCGGCCCTGCGGGTGAGCAGCTGGTGCGCGTCCTCGCCGTTGGTCTCGGCCTCCGCGAGGTACTCGGCGGGCAGGCCCTGGCGCAGCCACCAGGCGAAGATGTCGCCGACGGCGCTCTGGCCGGCCTCGTAGCCGTAGCTACCGGTGACGATGCCGTCCTCGACCACGCCGCAGATGCCGGGCACCTCGGCCAGCACGGCGCCGTTGACCACGTGGCAGGTGGAGGTGCCCATGATGGCGAGCAGCTGCCCGTTCTCCACGGCCCGCGCGGCGGGCGCGGCGACATGGGCGTCCACGTTGCCGGCGGCGACCGCGATGCCCTCCGGCAGGCCGGTCCAGCCGGCCGCCTCGGCGGTCAGCGAGCCGACCCGGGAGCCGAGCAGGGCCAGCGGGTGCTCCAGCCGGGTGCGGGCGAAGTCGGCGAACTGCGGGTGCAGCGCGGCCAGGTAGTCCTCGCTCGGGTATCCGCCGTCCTGGTGCAGGCCCTTGTAGCCGGCGGTGCAGGCGTTGCGGCTCTCGGTACCGGTGAGCTGCCAGACGATCCAGTCCGCGGCCTCGATCCAGCGCTCGCAGACCGCGTAGACCTCGGGGTCCTCCTCCAGCAGCTGCAGCGCCTTGGCGTACTGCCACTCGGCGGAGACCTTGCCGCCGTAGCGCGCGATCCACTTCTCGCCGCGGGCGTGGGCCAGGGCGTTGATGCGGTCGGCCTGCTGCTGGGCGGCGTGGTGCTTCCACAACTTGGGCCAGGCGTGCGGGCGGTCGGCCCACTGCGGCATCTCGGCGAGCGCGGTGCCGTCGGCACGGGCGGGCAGCACCGTGCAGGCGGTGAAGTCGGTGGCGATGCCGATGACTTGGGCGGGATCGACGCCTGCGGCGGCCACCGCGGCGGGGACGGCGGTGCGCAGCACCTCGCGCCAGTCCGCCGGGTGCTGGAGTGCCCAGTCCGGGGGCAGCGCCGCGCCGGTGCCGGGCAGCCGCTGCTCGATGACGGCGTGCGGGTACACGTGGACGGCGGTCCCGAGCTCCTCGCCGTCCCGGACGCGGACCACCACGGCTCGACCGGAGAGCGTGCCGAAGTCGACGCCGAGGACGTAGCTGTCCGGGTCCGGGCTGGCAGGTGGCACGGTCACGTCTGTGGTCCTTCGCTTCGAGGATGTCCGGTGTATTGGCCGGTCGCCGACGTCATCGCCGCAGCAGCGCGGGAGTCGGCGACCGGCCGTGTGTTCCGCGCTCCTTGGGAAAAGGGGCGGAACGGCACCGTCGGCGGGCGGCACGAAGCGGGATTCCCCGCCCGCCGGCGGACTGGGTGGGTGCATCACGCGACTGGCCCGCAGCCGGTTGACAGGCCGATTGTTAACGCTAACAATCGGCCTGTCAAGGACGCCACCAGGCGCCGACGGGCACATCTGTCCGCCCCCGCGGGTGCACCGTCGAGCGGCCGCGGAGGGCTTGCACACGACCCCGCCGGAACCGTTGACGCCCGATGCTGTGAGCGCTAACAATACTCGCCACCCGTCGAAACACCCCCGCAACGTCAACTCCCGCACCACACCGACGGCGAGCCGACGCCGGCCATCCCGCGATCCGCCGTTCCCACCCGGTACGACCCACCCGAGAGGACAGCACCGTGCGCTCCGCAATCCCGCCCCGCCGAAGCCCGCTAGTGCCGCTCACCGTCCTGTTGTCAGCCACCTGCCTGGTGCTGTCCGCAGCCGCCTGCAGCAAGCAGGGCGCCGGCGCCGCGAGTCCCGCGGCCTCCGGCACCGCCGCCGCCGCCGCCGCGAGCATCCAGGGCGACATCACCTTCAACGACGCCAACCTGGCCAAGCTGGACCAGTCGATCAAGGACGCCCTCGCCGGCAAGGACCTCTCGCAGCTCAACGAGGCCATGGTGGTCAACGTCGCGGTGGACTACTGGAACGCGGGCAAGGTCGGCTTCACCAAGGGCACGGGCGAACTGTCCGTCAAGGGCACCTTCCAGGCCCCCGCCAACGGTCGCCTCGACCAGCAGCTCTCCATGCTCTCCGCGCTGCACTCGCAGAACCTCACCGGCCTGGAGGTCTCGGCGATCGACGCCACCGCGGTCAGGGCTCCGATCGACTCCTACACCAGCGCCGGCACCCCGGTCCTGGCCATCGACTCCCCGCTGCCGCCCGAGGACGGCGCGGCGCTCTACCTCGGCACCCCGAACTACCAGGCCGGGCAGAAGGCCGGCGAGGCGATGAAGGCCGCCCTCGGCGGCAAGGGCCAGGTGGTGGTCCTGGTCGGTTCGCTCACCGCCTCCAACGCCGTCCAGCGCATCCAGGGCTTCGAGGACGCGCTCAAGGGCTCGGACGTCAAGGTGATCCAGAAGATCAGCGACGGCATGGACCAGTCCAAGGCGCTCTCCAACGCCGAGAACGCCTTCCAGACCAACCCCGACGTCAACGGCATCTACGGCGTCTTCTCCTACGACGGCCCGGCCGCCGGACAGGCCGTCCAGTCCTCCGGCAAGACCGGCAAGATCAAGATCGTCTCCGACGACAGCGACCCGCAGACCCTCGACTTCATCAAGAAGGGCGTCATCCAGGCCAGCATCCTCCAGCAGCCCTACCAGCAGGGCTACACCGGCGCCTATCTGCTCGCAGCCCTCAAGGTGCTCGGCGAGGACGCCACCATGAACCTCGTCAAGCCCTACCTGGAGTCCGACGGCACCACCCTCAGCTCCGGGGTCGGCGTGGTCACCCAGGCCAACCTGACCGACTACCAGTCCCTGCTGACCAAGCTCGGCATCACCGGATGACCAGCGGATCCGGGACCGCCATCGCCCTGCGCGGCGTCAGCAAGAGCTACGGGCCGGTCACCGTGCTGGACCTGCCCGAGCTCGATCTGACGCGAGGTCAGATCGTCGGCGTGGTCGGGGAGAACGGCGCGGGCAAGTCCACCCTGATGGGCGTGCTCTCCGGCACCGTCACGCCCAGCACCGGAGAGGTGCTGGTCGACGGCCGCCCCCTGCACGGCGGCCGCCCCGACCACGCCAGGGCCCTCGGAGTCGCCCTGGTCGCCCAGGAGTTCCCGCTGGTCGGGCAGTTGTCGGTGGCCGAGAACCTGCTGCTCGGCCGCCGCCCCGCCAGTGCCGACCAACGGCCACTGGGCCGCTGGCTCTTCGACCGCGGCGGCACCCGCCGAGCGGCCCGCGAACTGCTCGACGAGGTCGGCGTCCAGGCCGATGTCGACCAGCCGGTCGAGCAACTGCCGGTCCCGGTCCGCCAGATGATCGAGATCGCCAAGGCCTGGGGACAGCGCCCCCTGGTGCTGATCCTGGACGAGCCGACCTCCTCGCTGGGCCCGGTCGAGGCACGACAGGTCCTCGACCTCGCGAAGCGCCATGCGGCGGCCGGCGGCTGCGTGCTGTTCATCGGCCACCGCCTGGACGAGGTAAGGGAGTTGGCCGACCGGGTGATCGTCCTGCGGAGCGGGCGGCTGGTCGCCGACCTCACCCCGGCCGAGGCCACCGAGGAACGGCTGATCCGCGAGATGGTCGGCAGCGAACTGACCCGGATCGACGTCACCCCGCCGCCGGCCGACCGGGCCACCGTGCTGTCGGCCCGCGGGCTGACGGCCGACGGGCTCGGTCCCGTCGACCTCGACCTGCGGGCCGGCGAGATCGTCGGCGTGGCCGGGCTGATGGGCTCCGGCCGCAGCCGACTGCTGCACACCCTCATGGGCGCCCAACCGCGCACCGGCGGCACCGTCACACTCGGCGGCACGGACTTCCACCCCCGGCACCCCGCCGACGCGGTGGAGGCCGGCATCGGCCTGGTACCGGAGGACCGCAAGCAGCAGTCGCTGGTCCTCACCCACTCGGTGCGCTGGAACGCGACCCTGGCCACCCTGCGCGGGATCAGCCGCCGCGGCGTGCTCACCCCGCGCGCCGACAAGGCGCACGCCGGCCGGATCGTGAAGGACCTCAAGGTCCGCCTGCACAGCCCGGAGCAGCCGATCGGCAACCTGTCCGGAGGCAACCAGCAGAAGGTCGTCTTCGGCCGCTGGCTGGCCGCGCGCCCCCGGGTGCTGCTGCTCGACGAGCCCACCCGTGGAGTGGACGTCGGCGCCAAGGCGGACATCTACCGCCTGATCGACGACGCCGCCAAGGAGGGGCTCGCGGTCCTCGCCGCCTCCTCCGAGCTGGAGGAACTGCTGTGGATCTGCCACCGGATCGTGGTGATGGCGCACGGCCGGATCGTCGCGGACATCCCGCGCGACCGGTTCAGCAAGGAACTCATCATGACCGCCGCGGCGGGGACGGAGGTTTCGACATGAGCACCGATACGGTACCGGCCGGCCAGCGGGAGCAGGCCGCGAGCACCGCGGACGGGTCCGCGCTGAGCCGGCTCGCGCGCAGCCCCGAGGTCGGCGTGGTGCTCGCCTGCGTCCTGCTCTTCACCGGCCTGGCGATCGCCAAGCCGGCCTTCGCCGGAGCGGTCAACCTGCAGAACATGGGCACGGACCTGGCCCAGTACGGAGTCATCGCGATCGGCGAGTCACTGGTCATCCTGACCGGCGGCATCGACCTGTCGGTGGGCGCGCTGCTCGGCCTGTCCGTGGTGCTCGCCGCCTGGTTCAACGTCAAGGCCGGGATGCCGGCCGGGCCGGCCATCCTGTGCACCCTGGCCCTCACCGGCCTGGTCGGCTGGATCCACGGACTGGCCGTGACCAAGCTCGCCATGCCGCCGTTCGTCACCACCCTGGTCACCTACACCGTCGCCCAGGGCGCCGCGCTGGCCATCACCTCCGGCATCCCCGTGGTCGGGATCTCCGGCCTCTTCAGCGACCTCAGTCAGACCTTCGTGGCCCAAGTCCCGTTGCCTGCCGTGCTGTTCGCCGTGACAGCGGTCGCGGCCTGGTTCTTCCTGGAGCGCACGTACGCGGGCCGCCAGGTGTACGCGGTGGGCGGCAACAAGGAGGCCGCCCGGCTGGCCGGCATCCGCGGCGACCGGCGGATCATCGCCATGTACGTCACCAGCTCACTGCTGGCCGGGTTCGGCGGCGTGCTGGTGGCCGGCCGGATGGGTGTCGGCTCCCCGACCGTCGGCGTGGGCTGGGAGCTGTCGGCCATCGCGGCGGCGGTGATCGGCGGCGTCTCGCTGGTCGGCGGGCAGGGGCGCATCCTCGGCATCGTCGCGGGCGCCGTGCTGCTGGAGCTGATCAACGACGGCATGATCGCCCTCGCGGTCAACGCCGACTACACCAACATCGTGCTGGGCGTCGTGCTCGGGCTGGCGATCCTCGCCGACCGGCTCCGCGCCCGGCGGTTGTCCCGCCGCGGATAGTGGGGTCGCTGTCCGTCGGCGTGGCACCGCGCGGTGGGGTCGCCGCGCGGTCGGGCCGCCGTGCGAGGCGTTCACACCGCGCGCACGGCGGCCTTCGCCATGCCGGCCCCGCACGGGCCCGACCCGCCGCGGTCAGCCGCGAGCGGCCGGTCCGGCGCTTCGGCGCAGCACCATCTCGGGCGAGATCCGGGCCCGGGTCGGGGTCTCCCGCCCGCCCGCCAGTTCGGCGACGAGCAGTTCGAGCGCCCGCCGGCCCAGCTCTCCGAAGTCCTGCCGCACGGTGGTCAGCGGCGGGGTGAAGTACGCCGCCTCCGGGATGTCGTCGAACCCGACCACGCTGATGTCGCGGGGGATCGAGCGGCCGGCCTCGTGGAAGGCGCGGAGCAGGCCGAGCGCCATGTGGTCGTTGGCACAGAACACCGCGCTGACGCCGTCCGCCTCCGCTATCCGCAGTCCGGCCTCGTACCCGGACCGCGCACTCCAGTCACCGCTCTCGACCGGCGGCACCTCGGCCCCGGCGGCCTCCAGGGTGCGGCGCCAGCCGTCCTGGCGGTCCTCGCTCTCCATCCAGCCCGCCGGCCCGGCCAGGTGGTGCACCGTGCGGTGCCCGAGGTCCAGCAGGTGCCGGGTGGCCGCCTCCGCGCCCGCCCGGTTGTCCACCGAGACCGTCGGCACCCTCACCTGGGTGCCCGCCCCCACCGCGACCACCGGCACCGAGCTGGACAGCTTGGCCACCGCACTGATCGCGGAGGTCTGCGGCGCGATCACCACGACGCCCTCGACGCCCTGGTCGCGCAGCCGGTCGACGGCCTCCTGGACCGAGCGGCTGTCCAGCGAGCGCAGGCTGGCGACACTGACGAAGTACCCGGCGCTGCGGGCGGCGCGCTCGATCCCGTCGAGCATCGAGGCGGGCCCGTACAGCGTGCTGTCGAAGGTGACGACGCCGAGCGTCTGGGAGCGCCGGGTGACCAGGGCGCGGGCGGCGGAGTTGGGCCGGTAGTCGAGCTCGCGGATCGCCGCGAGCACCCGGTCCCTGGTGTCGGGGCGCACGTGCGGTGCGCCGTTGAGGACCCGGGAGACCGTCTGGTGGGACACCCCGGCCAGCTTCGCGACGTCCGCCATCACCGGCTGGCGCTGCTCCGTGCCGTCGGCTGCTGCTCCCACTCCCAGCTCCCCTCCTCGACAGCGGGACACGACTGCTCCCGCGCCTGGCAAGCGTATCGGCCCGAGCACGTGTCAGCGTTACCCTCCGTCGACGCCGGAACCCGGCACCCGAACCGTGATGCGCTGCGCGGCTTCCTGCACGGCAGGACGGGGACACTGCCGTCGGGGCACCAATGACAGGCGGGGGATGCCATGAGCGCGAGCGGGGAGCAACGGCCC
This sequence comes from Kitasatospora sp. MAA4, assembly GCF_029893355.1. Classification (GTDB taxonomy): domain Bacteria; phylum Actinomycetota; class Actinomycetes; order Streptomycetales; family Streptomycetaceae; genus Kitasatospora. Next base: position 7,029 of record NZ_JARZAI010000042.1, on the reverse strand, counting down.
GGCACGGGAGAGGGGTTGGCCCCTCCGGGCCCACCCCGGGCGCGGCCGCCGCGGAGGTGGGTGCAGGGTGGCGTCAGCGTGATTGTTTCGGCACCGCTGCCCGGGTCTGGGAGGATCACGCGGTGAATAGCACTGATGACACCGCCCGACAGACCCTGCTCCACCGCGGCTTCGCGCTGGAGTACACCACGCTCGGCTGGAACGTGATCGGCATCGTGGTGCTCGCCGTCGCCGCGATCTCGGCGAGGTCGGTGGCACTGGCCGGCTTCGGCCTGGACTCCCTGATCGAGATCGGCGCCTCGACCGTGGTCATCTGGGAGCTGTCCGGCACCGGCGAGGCGCGCCAGAAGCGTGCGCTCAAGCTGATCGGCGGCGGCTTCGCGCTACTGGCCCTCTACCTGCTGGCGCAGTCCACCTGGGTGCTGGCCACCGGCTTCCGCCCGCACCACTCGCCGCTGGGCATCGCCTGGACCGCCGTCACCGCCGCGGTGATGTTCGCCCTCGCCGCGGGCAAGGCCCGCACCGGCGCGGCCCTGGACAACCCGGTGCTGAAGACCGAGGGACGGGTGACCCTGATCGACGGCCTGCTGGCCGCCGCCGTCCTGATCGGCCTGGTACTCAACTCACTCGCCGGCCTCTGGTGGGCCGACCCGCTCGCCGGGTACGTCCTCGTCTACTACGCGGTGCGCGAGGTCAGGGAGATCTTCCTCGGCGACCACTGACGACGCATGGACCGGGGCGGCCTGCGGACCTTGCCGGCGCTTTGAATCGCCAGAACCGAAGCTGTTGGCGATCTTCACTTGGCCCGCTGCGCCGCGTGGCTGGTTTCTACCCCGCCTTCTTCCCGTACCGCCCTGGGGTCACCGACTCTGAGACCGGATGGCGGACCTGAGCTGTGTGAGGAGAGTCGGCATGAGCGGTATGCGGAACAAGGGGCATGGGAACAACGCTGCCAGCGGCTCGCAGGCGTCGGCGATCCCCATCCCAGAGGGTATGGCAGCGTTCGACGACATCTACGATCAGCCAGATCCTCGGGCCTATTTCCGGGCATTGGGCCCGCTGGAATATCAGGCTCCCCAGCACGGACAGGGCATCTTCCGGCGGGCGGTCGCGGCCCGCAGGCGGACAGTCCGCGCGGCGGAACCGGTGACCGTGCTGGACATCTGCTGCTCGTACGGCATCAACGCCGCCCTCCTCAACCACGACGTGACGCTGGACGACCTCTACGCCCACTACACGTCACCGCAGGCCACCGCGCTGACCACGGCCGAACTGATCGAATGGGACCGCAGCTACTACGCGGCTCGTCGGCGCCGTGACCCGGCCCGGGTAATCGGACTCGACATGGCCACCAACGCGATCTCCTACGCACGCGAGGTCGGCCTGCTGGACGAAGGCTTCGCCGAGAATCTCGAAACCGCGCCTCCCTCACCGTCGCTGCTCCGCGCCGCGCGGCACGCCCGTCTGATCACGATCACCGGAGGGGCGAGCTTTCTGTCCCCCCGCACCTTCCAACCGATCCTGACCTGCGCCCACGACCCGGTGTGGGTCGCAGCCTTCGTGCTGCGCACCACCTCGTACGCGTCCATCGCCGCATGCCTGGCTTCATACGGCCTGGTTACCGAGAAGGCCACCACGCACACGTTCCGGCAACGACGCTTCACAGACGCGGACGAACAGCGGTACGCCGTCAAAGCGGTGACCGCGGCCGGCGATGACCCGTACGGGAAGGAGACCGACGGCTACTTCCACACGACGCTGCACTTGTCGCGCCCCTCTGAAGACGTGACGGCATGGCAGCTGACCGACCTGATGCCGAGCCTGTGAGCCGAGCCCTGCCCACACACTCCCCGGACTCCGGCGAAGATCGCCGACAGCATCCAGAACTCGTGCCAGAGCCACTTCACGTGAACGAAGCCAGTTCGGCCGGACGCCCGTCAGCGAAGCCGGTGCGCCCCTGGCAGGATCTTCCCGCCGGCTGGCGGCCCGGCCACTGGTCAGCGCTGCGGCGGGCCGGGCAGGCTTGGGCCATGACGACACCCGAGAGCGCCACCGCCGAGATCGTTCCCGACACCAAGGACTGGACCTGGGTCCTGGAGCGGGCCTGCCCCGCCTGCGGCTTCGACACGCCGGGCGTGAGCGCCACCGAGGTGGCCGCACTGGTGCGCGCCAAGGCCGATGCCTGGGCCGCTCTGCTAGCCGGCGACGACGCCGCGCTGCGCCGCCGGCCCGACCCGGTGGTCTGGTCCCCCCTGGAGTACGCCTGCCACGTGCGCGACGTCTTCCGGATCTGCAAGCAGCGTCTGGAGCTGATGCTGAGCCAGGACGACCCCTCCTTCGCCAACTGGGACCAGGACGCCACCGCGGTGGCCGAGCGCTACGGCGAGCAGGACCCCACTGCGGTCCGCGCCGACCTGCTCGCGGCCGCCCAGCTGCTGGCCGCCGGCTTCGACCAGGTGACGGGCGACCAGTGGCAGCGCACCGGCGCGCGCAGCGACGGCGCCCGATTCACGGTGGCGTCCTTCGCCCGCTACCTGATCCACGACCCGGTGCACCACCTCCACGACGTCACCGCCGTCACCGCCGCCACCGCCGTCCCGGCCGGCTGATCCCGGCGTCCGGGGAACGGTCGACCCCCGAGCCCCTCCGGAGGCCGGTTTCGGGAGCGGCTGGGTGCGCAGCCGGGGGGCGGTGACGACGTCGGCCGGGCCGGCGGCCGCGGGCCAGGCCCCCGTCGGGAAGCGCCGGCGCCCACGCCGTCCGCCCACGCCGTCCGCCCGGGCAGGGGCGAGCGGCGCGGGCGGTCCCGGGAGGGTCACTCGCTCCAGGGGTTGGCCTGCTGGTCGTTGATGGCGACCCAGAACCGGGTGCTGGTGGCGATGGTGCCGTTGGCCCAGAACGACCAGCCTCCCTGACTGCCCGGATTCGAGCCGACGTAACCGTCGTGGAACTCGGCCTCCCGGTAGCCGGGACCGAACTGCCCGGCGCAGAGCGCGTCCGCGTCCGCCCGGCTGTGCAGCGCGGAGCCCGCCACTGGTGCGCTCAGCGCGACCGTGCCCCTGGACCAGCCGTCGTAGAAGTCGGGGGTGAGGTCGGCCGGCGCCCCCGCACCCGTGATGGTGAGGCAGAGCAGCGGCAGCACAGCGGTGGCCGGAGTGTCGCCGTTGTAGGCGTTGGTCGTGGCGTCGTACCCGACGTGGACCTCACCGTCGGGCTGCTGCGCGCGCACCGTCCAGGTCATCCCGGCATGGACGGCGGGCTGCGTGGGGACCGGGTGGACGGCGGTGCCGCAGACACCGTCGGGCAGGCTCTGGAAGCCGTAGCCGGCCAGGTCCGCCTGGGCCACCGGGTCGGTGCAGACCCAGCCGTCGGAGCCGAAGATGTCCTGGAGCTCGCCTGCGTGGTCGTCGGTGCCCGTCCAGTCCGCACCGCGGATCACGTTGTACAGCTCCCGGCCGTACCCGCTCGAGGTGAAGGCCGGGGCGAGGGTGTGGTCGGCGGCGAGCGGGCCGACGCCGTCGATGGCGCGCAGGGTCAGGTTGCCGGGCGCGTCGGTCGCGGTGGTGTGACCACCGTAGACCTGGCCGATGTAGTGCCCGGCCGAGTACGGCACCAGGGCGTCGGGGTCGGCCAGCAGCGGGTCGATGCCGGTGTCCCAGGACTGGAGCTCGGGCTGCAGGCAGGCACCGGGGGTCACCGGACCGAGGCTGCCGCCGAGCGACCGCAGGAAGGACTCCCCGGTGTCGGAGTTGCCGTTCGGCAGGAAGGGCCTGATGGTGGCGTTCGGACCGTGGTAGCCGGGGACGTCGGTGATCTGGTTCCAGTTGGTGATCGAGCAGGTGTAGATGGCCGTCAGGTCCCGTGAGGTCAGGTTGGCCGGCGCGTCACCGCCCGCAGGGGCCGCCCAGGTGACGGCGTCCTCGGCGTAGCCCACGAAGGCGTCGGTGGTGTCGTCGCCCTCCTCGGGGCCGCGGCTGGAGCGGGCGAAGTCGAAGGTCGAGCTGTCGACGAGCCCGAGGTCGTGGATCGCTATGTCGGAGTTGTACGGGCGGGTCAGCCGGGGAGCACCGTCCTTGAGGCTGATGTGGAACGTCGGGGTGGCGTCCCAGCTGTAGAGCCGCGGGGTGTCGGTGTCACCGGTGGCGGTCAGCGCGGCGTTGTAGTCGGTGGAGAACTGGTTCAGCAGGCCCTGGGATGCCTGGTCGCCCGCACCCACGATGTCCTGGGCGGCCGGCATCACGGCCGGGTCGGCGGCGGCCGGGCCGGCGGCAGCGGTGGTCAGCGAAGCGGCGATCGCCAGAGTCGCGGCGGTCGCGAGCAGTCCGGTCACGGTACGGGGCAACGGCTTTTCCTCATCCTAGGTCCAAGTGGCTTGCCATGGAAGCTGGTTGGCCCGGCAGGAGGAGCGGTGCCGGGTGGTGTCCCGCCGATCATCTCCACCACCCGCCGGGCCGTAAAGGGCGCGTTGATGATCGCCACCCTTTGGGTAGCCGGCGCACCGCAGCCACCGGCCGTTGTGTGCGTCGATCGCGTTCGTCACCGTCCTGCTGACGGTTCATCAGATGGTGCGAACTCGCGGTTGTCGGCTGGTTGGACCAGATGGGGCATGGATACGGTCGGGTGCTGCACCCGTCCCGGCCATCACGCGCGGGCACGGATCTCGCTCGGGCAATTCCATGGGAGTGGACATGAGTTCTGTAGGTCGTAAGACCGTCGCGGTGATGGCCGCGGCTTTGGCGTCGCTGGGCGCGGGGAGCGGTATCACCGCGTCGGCGACCGCCCCATCGGCCGAGTCCTGTAGTAGCGGGGCGCGGTGCCCCAGTCTGGAGCCGACCAGGCTCACGGCCAGCCAGGCCACCTTGAATGTCACCCAGATGCAACTGGAGAACATCAATGCGATGGCGTCCGACGCCGTGACAGGGGAGCCCATCCGCGGTGCGAAGATCGTGTTCGCCACCATGGCCGGCCGGACGCTGGGGATGGCCTACACGGACGACACCGGCATCGCCGCGATCGCCGCTCCGGAGGACCTGGGCCCCGGAACGCTCCAGGAGTTGCTGGGCGGCTACGAAGCCGCGATGGTCGGCGACGGCATCCACGCCCCGGCCGGGGCCCACGGAGCGATCACCGTCGGCACCGACCAGGGTCCCGGCCTCCCGGGCAACCCGTGTGCCGTCTGCAGTGACCGCGGACTCAAGCAGGACGTGCTCCCGGTCGACTGGAGCCGGTGAGGATGCGGATCTTCCGCCGGCGGCCCCGGACGGCTGACCACAGTGCCACGGCCCGTCCTTCGCCCGGCGCCCGGGAGAGCGGCGCCGTGGCCCCGGTCGGTGCGGTCAACGGATACGCGGTCCTGGGGACCGTGGCCGCACTGCCCATCAGTACCTGGCGCTACCTCTGGGAACCCGAAAGCGTGCGCCACCTCGGACCGATGGCCCAGGACTGGCACGCCGCCTTCGGCTTCAACGAGGACGACACCACCATCCCCGTCGTCGACGGCCTCGGCGTCGCCCTGGTGTGCATCCAGGCACTGCACCGCCACGTGGAAGAACTCACGGCCGAAGTGGATCGACTTCGAGAAACCGCGAGCGGGAACACCGCCCGAGGCCGCGTGACGACGCCAGAGGTCCTGCTGTAGCGCCCGGCACTCGGAGGGCCGGATGGCCGGTGCCACTGGCGCGTACCGGGCCGAGCACGGCTCACGGTTCGTCCACCCTCCGAGAAGGCTGGGGCGCTCGGCCCCAGCGGAACACTCATCGCGATCCAGAAGGCAGAACACCATGACAGGACAGAACGCGTTGGCACGACACGGCACCCTCACGGAACCATCCGAGGCGATGGATCAGCGGTCGCCGGTCTGTACGGACGCGATCTGGCGGCTCCCGGTGACGGTCTGCCGCATCACCCAGTTCCTGGGCGCGCAGACGGCCGCCGCCCTACTTGAACGCGCCATCGCCTCGGCCGGCGACGCGTTGAAGCCCTCCATGATTCAGGACCAGCAGGTGGTCCCCGACATTCGCCGGTCCCGGTCGTGCCCGGACTTCGCCGCGCCTGAGTTGATGGCAGCCATCGACGAGGTCGTGGAGGCGGTCGAGCACACTCTGGGAGTCTCCTGCCAGTACACCGAACCCAGCTACAGCCTCAACGTCCACAACGACGGCGACTTCTACCGGCCGCACCAGGACACCAGCACCGACTTCGCCCCCCGGCGCCTGCTCACCTTCGTGTACTACCTGCATCGCACACCCCGGCCTTTCGAGGGCGGAGAGCTGCGCATGTTCGACGCCGCCCTACCACTGCACACCGGGACAACCGGACGGTGGGAGGAGAAAACCTGGCGGGACTGGGAGCCCGAGCACGACAGCATCGTGTTCTTCCGCCCCACAGCCTGGCACGAGGTCCGGCCGGTCAGCTGCCCGAGCAGGCGGCACGCGGACAGCCGCTTCGCCATCAACGGTTGGCTGTGCAGCCCTGACCCCACAGGAACGACGCGAGCCTGAAAAACACCTCGTCCCCGGCGGACGACCGACAACAATGCACCCCCCGACCACCCCCGCAGAGAGGGCCGCAGGACGATACCGAGCCCCGCCCGGAGAAACACCAGAACCGCAAGGGAATCCACGTCAGCACCTCGGCGCGGGTGCACGGCCGGTACCTGCGGCGCCTGTCCGACGCGGCGGTCAGCGGCGCCCGGGTTGTCATCGAGCTGTTGGTACACCGGTCCCGCTCACCCTTTGAGCTATCAAGAGGCCCTGTTCTCATGCACGACAGCCGTCGTAGTCACCCGATCGAGACTCCCGTTCGACCTGCAGCCCTCAAGATCGGACGACAACAACCACTCGCGCACAGGGCTCAGGACGAGACCGGCTCCGGGGTCTCGGCCTCCGCCTCCGGGGACGCCCGGTTGGCCTTGACGGAGTCCAGCAGCAGCTGGGCGACGTCGACGACCTTCAGGTGCTCCTTCGCGGCGCCCTCGTTCTTCTTGCCGTTGACGGAGTCGGAGAGCATCACCAGGCAGAACGGGCAGGC
>NZ_JARZAI010000041.1 GCF_029893355.1 Kitasatospora sp. MAA4 | reverse complement strand
GACGGCAACCGGCCCTACGACATGCGCAAGGTGATCGAGGAGATCGTCGACCACGGCGAGTACCTGGAGGTCCACGAGCGCTGGGCCACCAACGTAATCGTCGCGCTGGCCCGCATCGACGGGCACGTGGTGGGCCTGATCGCCAACCAGCCGCAGTCGCTGGCCGGTGTGCTGGACATCAATGCTTCGGAGAAGGCCGCCCGGTTCGTGCAGATGTGCGATGCCTTCAACATCCCGCTGGTGACCCTGCTGGACGTGCCCGGCTTCCTGCCCGGCGTCGACCAGGAGCACGACGGCATCATCCGGCACGGCGCCAAGCTGCTGTACGCGTACTGCAACGCCACCGTCCCGCGGATCCAGCTGATCCTGCGCAAGGCCTACGGCGGCGCGTACATCGTGATGGACTCCCGCTCGATCGGCGCGGACCTGTCCTACGCGTGGCCGACCAACGAGATCGCCGTGATGGGTGCCGAGGGCGCCGCCAACGTGATCTTCCGCCGCGAGATCAACGCCGCCGAGGACCCCGAGGCGATGCGCGCCCAGAAGATCAAGGAATACAAGAACGAGCTGATGCACCCGTACTACGCGGCCGAACGCGGCCTCGTGGACGACGTCATCGACCCCGCCGAGACCCGCTCCGTCCTGGCCGCGGCCCTCGCCATGCTCCGCACCAAGCACGCCGACCTGCCCTCCCGCAAGCACGGCAACCCACCCATGTGAGGACCCACCCATGACCATCACCATCACCCGCGGCACCCTCGACGACGAGGAACTCGCCGCCCTCACCGCGGTCCTGATGGCCCGCGCCGCCGCCCAGCAGGCCGCCGCGGCAGGGGCCGCACCGCTGGAGCCGATCGCCCGCTGGCAGCGCCTGGAGCGCCGCCCGGCGTACTACTCGCCCGTCAGCTGGCAGCAGGCCGCCTAACCGAAAAGGTCCGCTCCTGCCTCCGGTTCGGTGACCCAGCCGGCGTTCAGCACCAGCCGCGAAGCCCGGTGGACGGCGAGGAACCCGAACGGACGGTCGAAGTGAGCGCTGATCCTGCGGGCGCGGTAACGGTACTGCGGCATCCCCGCCGCCGCGCCGCTCAGCGCGGTGATGCTCGCCGAACGGAAGCCGAGTGCACCGAACGTGGCGGTCGTCGCCTGCCCGGCCGCCTGGACCGCCAGCGGTTTGCTACTGATCCCGGGAAAGTGTCCTCGGGTCAGATCCGACGCCGTGCGAAGGCCGAACAGATCAGCGTGGTCAAGCAGATCGTGCCGGGCACTGACGGTGAAGGCAGCGGTCTGCACCCACAGCCGCGGCTCACCGTCGAAGCTGGGGACGCGCGCGACGCTCAGCCCGGGACCTGGTTCCCCGTACGGGAGTTGATCGCCCGGGAGCACGCTGCTCCGCCGGGACAGGGTCTGCACCGCGGCGGACAGCACCTGACCCGGCGCGGCCTCCTCCGCCCCCAGGAACAGGTGGACGTCGACCCCCTGGGCACCGAGCACCCGCAGCACCGTGATCGGACCGACCGGGGACTGCGCGACTCCCACCCGGTCGAGCAGCCGGCTGACCCGGTACAGGCCGGCCAGGCCCCTGCCGCGCCAGGGCCCGGACTCCGGATCCAGCCAACCAGTCGTGAACGGGCGGATCCAGTCGGTGCGGACCGTCAACGCACCGGCCAGCACCAGCCGGGTGTCCTCGTCCACGTCGACGGACATCGACGCGATCCGCCCGTCGGTGCACCGCGCCGCCCAGGCGTCGAGCCGAGCCTGATCCGGGACCGGGTCGCCGCTGAGCCGCTCGTGGACGCGATCGGGCAGCGCGGCCAACCAGTGCGACTCCAGCGGTATCTCCTCATGGGTCCACAGCCCCAGCGCGCTCCGCACACCGCGCATCGCACCGATCGCGGCCAGCAGCCCCCGCGCCCCGGCCGCCGCACCCTCCGCCGGAACCCCGACAGCCTCCGCGAGCTCCCCCCGGGCAGCCCCGCCGGCGCCGTCCGCCAGGAGGGCGAGCAGCGGCCACACCCCGGCGCCGGTGAACGCTGTGCCGTCGCCCGGCAGAGCGGCAGCCCAGCGGGCCGTCAACGCGTTGACCGCCCGGACAGCAGAACTCATCACTTGATCACCATAGGGCTTTCGCACGCGCGTATCGCGCACTCGCCACCATCCACTCCGCCAGCGCGACCCGGAAGCTCTCAAGAGCACCGGCGAACACGCCGTCGCGCTCCTGAAGCGCGGTGCGCGCAGGCGGAGAACGCGTGCAACAGCTCCTGCACCAGCGGCGTGTTCCAGTCGGACGTGACGCACTGCTCGGCCAGCTCGCACCACATCGCGGCGAGCAGCATCCCGCCATCGGCCGGCCGCACCGCCAGATACTCCCGCAGCGTCGGTGTCCGCCCACAACGCCCATACTCGACCAGCTTCTCGTGGGCCGCCCGGATCCACGCAGCCAACTGCCGCCGGTACCGCCCCCACCAGAACCCCGGCATCACCTCCCGCGTCCGCCCCACCAGATCCGCAATCGCACACACGAGAGGGTGCTCGCCAACCACCGGCTGCACATCCCCGCCCACGGCATTCAGCAGCGCCAGCACCAGTCGATCGACCACCTCTGGCGGCGCACCGGCCGGCTCCCGGTCCAGCTCATCGTCCAGCAGCCAGACCAGCACCGCCCACTGCGCAGCCAGGTGCAGAGGCGCGCCAACCGCGGTGGGCCACGCCCTGAGACAGAGCTCGACGTACCCATGGCGCAGGTAGTCGTCAGGCGCCGGATGGACATCGAACTGCACCATCCAGGTACGAACACCCACATACAGATCCGTACGCCGAGGATCGGACGACGCGGGTTGCCGCACCGGCTCCAGCCCGAGGTCCGCGTACGGTCGCTGATGCCCCATCATGACGCCCCATCCCTCGTGTGCCGCTCAACCCGCTGCACGATGACGGTCATCACGGCGATGAGTTCCAGGGCCTCCGACAGATCGGCGCTCCCGAGGCCGTCCCGGGTCATCGCCCGAAGCTGCCCCGTGATCCGGGCGAGGTCCATGCTCGCAGCCGGTTCGTCGTAGGACCGCTCCAGACTCCAACCGAACACCGGAGACGGAGCCGAAGACCGAGGCTGGGCCACGGCGGCTACGCGGGGCGCCGGCCGGGACTCGGCTACCCCACCCCAGAACGGAGTCGGCAGTGTCCGGTAGAACTGCCGGTGCTCCTCACCGAGTTCGATGGACTCCCGCTGATCCGTCATCGGCCGGCCTCCGCATGCTCAGCACAGGAGACGACAGCCCAGCCGAGCTTGCCGCTACCCGACCGCGTGAAGAATAGCCCGGTGGCTACCAGCGGTGGATCGGTCCCGTTGCAGTTGATACACGCCTGTCCGTGAAGCTGGGCTGCGGTGGGACTACGCCTGCGCGGCTCCACACGCACGATGCTTTTCTTCAGTGTCACCTGCGTCATGTCGACCATGTTGATCGACGGGCCTGGACCCGGACAGGAGGTGCGAGGAGCCAGGTCGAGCGTTTGCTTCACACCCCGTGTGAACCGGAGTCAGATAGCCTTTGACGAGCATTCAAGTTCTGCCGTGAGGTGGCCCCATGGAGCCAAACATCCTGCTGGACGTTCTCCTTGAAGAGGCCGGGGGCATGTCCCACGCCGGCCTCGCCGCACGGGTCAACAAGGCTGCCGCGAGCCGTGGGAAGGAGACACGCTACGACCACACCTCCGTAACGCGCTGGCTCCGCGGTCAGCGACCACGCGGAGACGGTCCAGACCTGATCTGCGACGTCCTCAGTCGAAAACTCCGACGCCCGGTCAGCCTTGACGACATCGGCATGGGCCAGCCCAACAGTCTCCCTCAGCCGACAGCCCTCGGCGCGTTCGTTGACCGCGCAGTGGCACTCTGGCGCTCGGACCAGCAACACCGAACCGAGGTCCAAGCCGCCCCAGCCATAGTCGGCACGCCAGCTATCATCCCAGTCTGGGAGTGGGAGAACCCGCCGGACGACGCCGACATCTCACGGCGCGGTACTCAGAACGTCGGCCACGCCGACCTGGCCATGCTCCGTGCTGCACGCAACCGCTACGAGCAGATGTACCGCGCCTCCGGCGGCGTGGCCACCCGCGCTCGCGTCGTCGGGTTCCTCGCAAACCACACCGCACCCCTGATCCGCGGCACCTACACCGACGTTGTCGGCCGCGATCTCTACCGGGCAGCCGGCGGCCTCGTTGCGGTGGCTGGCATCTGCGCCTACGACTCCGACCATCAGGGCCTGGCACAGCGCTACTTCCACCAAGCGCTGCGCCTGGCCAAGGCGAGCGGCGACCGGGCGTTCGGCGGATACGTCGTGGCCCTGCTCGTCAATCAGGCGCTCTTCCTCAAGGACTATCGGCAGGCCGTCGCGTTCGCCGAGGCCGGCGTCCGCAGCGCGGGCGCCGCCATCAGTCCCGCGCTGGCCACCGACCTCTTCGCGATGCAGGCGAAAGCCTTCGCCAGGATGGGCGACACCACTGGAGCCCATCAGGCGATGGGACGGGCAGAGACCGCGGCCGCTGGTATTCGCCCCGAGAGCGAGCCCCCTGAGACCGGGTACGTGCAGCCCGGCCTGGTTGAGGCACAGCTCGCTGAGGCCTTGATCAGCCTCGGGGACTGGAGCCCCGCGCGCACCTACGCTGAGGAAGCCGTTCGCGTCCAGGCCCACCCGCGCGGTCGTGTCCACCGCATGGCGACCCTGACCACCGTTGACCTCGGGCGGGGCGCGGTCGAGCAGGCCGCGGCCAACGCGGTGGCCGCCCTCCACCTGGCCAGCGGCATGGAGTCGCAGCGGCTCCGAGACCGCTTCGCGGAGCTTCGTCTCCAACTGGCCGACAGCCACACAGCGGCCGCCCGCGACGCGGTCGACCAGATCGATGCGTCGCTCTCGGTACCGCTGTAGCTGCCCTACCCTGGGCGCGAGCAGCCAGTCCTGAGTGGGGAGCACAGCGTGTCGTCGGTGTGGAAGAACCTGACCGAGCACACGGTCTACGAGAACCCGTGGCTTCGGGTCAACCTGGCCGACGTCGAGCTGCCCGACGGCCGACACCTTGACCACTACGTCCTCCGGCAGCGCCCTGTTGCGCTCGCCACCGCCGTCAACTCGGACAATGAGGCGCTGCTGATCTGGCGGCACCGATTCATCACCGACTCGTGGGGCTGGGAACTCGCGGCCGGTGTCGTAGAGGACGGCGAGAGCCTGGAGGACGCGGCGAGCCGGGAGATGCTGGAGGAAACCGGCTGGCGCCCCGGGCCGCTACGCCAGCTGCTGACAGTCGAGCCGTCCAACGGACTCGCGGACGGCCTGCACCACGTCTACTGGTCGGACAGCGCCGAGTACGTCGGCCTGCCGGAGGACGACTTCGAGTCGGACCGCCGCGAGTGGGTCCCCATCAGCAGCGTGCCGGAACTGGTGACCAAGGGTGAGGTGCGCAGCGCCAACGCAGTAGCCGCGCTGCTGCTACTGCACCACCTGACCGGGGCCTGAAGCCCGGCGGCGGGAGAAGCAGTGGCTGGGGCTGCGACCTGGAACGCGCTCCAGGTCGTCTGCCGGACGTAGGTTGGGCCGTGCTGGTCAGCCACGCTCAGCTCGCGCCAGCATTGAACTTCGCGATCAGCTCAGGCAGTTCGTCCAGCGAGCCATCGACTACGGGTTCCACCACCTGGTCGGCTGACACCAAGGCCGGCAACCACGACCAGCCCGACCAGGTAGCAGAGCACGAGTGGGTGCACCTGTTGGGCAGGCGAAGCGCGTCACGATCACCGCGATGTCCGGATCCGGGTTGTCTTCGTCGACACCCGGATCCGCGTGCACAGGTCCTGGTCCCTTCTCCTCTACCGGACCGAGGAGGAGTAGTGCCGGCGCGCCGCTGAACGGCTCACGTCAGCCCATCCGGACGGCGCGCCCACCGGAGGGTCATTGCGCGAGGTTGGCCGAGGCGGCCACTACAACTTGGCCGGCGGGCACCGGCGCACGCGCTCGACACCTCACCCGACCTGCGGAACCCGACTGCGGAGGCGACCCGATGGCCGAGGAACAGGCCGAGGAACAGGCCGAGGAACAGTTGGGGCGACTGACCACCGAGGCCCACCGTCCCGAACTCGCCCGGATCGACGAGTTGCCCACCCTGGAGATCGTCCGGCTGATGAACGCCGAGGACCAACTGGTCCCGGCCGCCGTCGCCGCTCAACTGCCGTGCATCGCCGCCGCCATCGACGCCATCGCCGAGCGGATGGCGTGCGGCGGAAGGCTCGTCTACGTGGGCGCGGGCACCGCCGGACGCCTGGGCGTGCTCGACGCCAGCGAGTGCCCGCCCACCTTCAACACCGCGCCCGGCCAGGTGCTCGGCCTGATCGCCGGCGGGCCGTCCGCGTTGCACAGCGCCGTCGAGGGGGCCGAGGACGACCGCGCGGCGGCCGCCGCCGACCTCGTGCGGATCGGGCTGACGGAGCGGGACAGCGTGGTCGGCGTCTCCGCCTCGGGCCGAACGCCCTATCCGCTCGCCGCCGTCGAGTACGCCCGGGAGCTCGGCGCGCTCACCGTCGGGCTCTCCTGCAACGCGGACTCCGCGCTGGCGGCGGCGGCCGAGTACGGCATCGAGGTGGTGGTCGGCCCGGAGGTGCTGGCCGGCTCGACCCGGCTCAAGGCCGGCAGCGCGCAGAAGCTGGTCCTCAACCTGATCTCCACCGTCACCATGATCCGACTCGGCAGGACCTACGGAAATCTGATGGTCGACCTGCGGGCCACGAACGAGAAGCTGCGGGCGCGGGCACGCCGGATCCTCGCGCTGGCCACCGGCGCCGACGACGCGACGATCGAGCGCGCCCTGACCGCCACCGGCGGCGAGGTGAAGAACGCCCTGCTGGTGATCCTCGGCGGGATCGACGCGCCGACCGCGGCCGCCCGGCTCGCCCGCCACCAGGGCCGGCTGCGGAACGCCCTGGCCGACGAATCGACCTGACACCGCCACCACCACAGGCCCGCCACCTCCGACCAGAAAGCGAGCACCCGTGTCCGACGCGAGCCACCCGACCCACCGCGCCACCGCCGCCGCGATCCTCCCGCTGCTCGGGGGCGCCGCGAACATCAGCACCGTCACCCACTGCATGACCCGCCTGCGCCTGGGCCTGCGCGACCGCGCTCTCGTCCAGCGCGCTGAACTTCGTGCCCTCCCAGCGGTGTTGGGAGTGGTCGAAGACGACACCTACCAGATCGTGGTTGGCCCCGGCGCAGTGGCGCAGGTCGCGAAGGAGCTGGAACGGCTCCTCGAAGCCGACCGGATCCACCGAGCCCCGACCGCCGCGCCCGGCACCGTCACCGGCGGCGTCGGCATCGGCGGCACCGGCACCGGCACCGGCCAGGGCCGCAACGCCACCCCGGTCAGGCGCGCGCTGCGCCGGGTGGCCGGCGTCTTCGTGCCGCTGATCCCGGCCCTGATCGGCTGCGGCGTCGTGGCGGGCGTCAACGGACTGCTGGCCAACCTCGGTTGGGCGCCCGGCCTGGTCCCGGCACTGGGCGCGATCGCGGGCGGGTTCATGTCGCTGATCGCGGTGTTCGTCGGGTACAACACGGCCAAGGAGTTCGGCGGCACCCCGATCCTCGGCGGCGCCGTCGCGGCCGTGATCGTCTACCCGGGGGTGGCGAACGTCTCCGTCCTCGGGCAGAAGCTCGCCCCCGGCCAGGGCGGCGTGCTCGGCGCCCTGGCCGCGGCCCTGCTGGCGGTCCGGATCGAGCGGTTGTGCCGACGGCTGGTGCCGCAGGCGCTGGACGTCCTGCTCACCCCGACCCTGACCGTCCTGCTGACCGGCCTGGTGACCGTCTTCGGGCTGCTGCGCCTCGCCGGCGTCGTCGCCGACGCGACCGGCAGCGCGGCGAGTTGGCTGCTCTCGCACGGCGGGGCGTCCGCCGGGCTGCTGCTCGGCGGGCTCTTCCTGCCGCTGGTGATGCTGGGCCTGCACCAGGTGCTGATCCCGATCCACGTCACCCTGATCCAGCAGCAGGGCTACACCCTGCTGCTGCCGATCCTGGCGATGGCCGGCGCCGGCCAGGTCGGCTGCGCGATCGCGGTCTACGTCCGGCTGCACCGGAACAGCGCGATCCGGGACACCATCAGGTCTGCTCTCCCCGCCGGGCTCCTCGGCGTGGGGGAGCCGCTGATCTACGGCGTCTCGCTGCCGCTGGGCCGTCCGTTCGTGACGGCCTGCCTGGGCGGCGCGGCGGGCGGCGCGTTCATCGGCCTGTGCAACCAGCTCGGCACGCCCGTCGGTTCGACCGCCATCGGCCCCTCGGGCTGGGCACTCGTCCCCCTGCTCAGGGGCCCCCACGGCGGACTGGGCGCAGCCGTCGCGGTCTACGCGGGCGGGCTCCTGACGGGCTACCTGGTCGGCTTCCTGGCCACCTACCTCTTCGGCTTCACTCGACCCATGCTCGCCGACCTGAACCGGGAGCCCGAGCCCGAGTCCGAGCCCGTGCCCGAGCCCGAGCCCGAGCCCGAGCCCGAGCCCGAGTAGCGGTGTGCGGACCGGGAGTTACGCCCTGCCGAGGGGGTTCGGGGCCTCCGCGGCGGGCTTCAGGTAGCGGACGGCGGCTGCCACCACCCTTCATGCGAGGGCCCCCCTGGCCGTCGGACGGATGGTGCTCAGGCGCCGGTCGGCCTCGGCGACCACCGCGCGCAGCCGGTCGGCCTCGGCGGCCAGGGTGGCCCGCCCGGCGTCGGCGAGGGCGTACGTGCGGCGGGCGCGGCCGTCGATCACCTCGTCGCGTTCGACCTGGATCAGCCCCTGCTGGAGCAGGCGGTCCAGCGCGCTGTAGAGCGTGCCGGTGCGCATCTTGACCCGGCCGTCCGAGATCACGGCGATTTCCTGGATCAGGGCGTAGCCGTGTCGTGGGGCATCGGCCAGTGCGGTGAGCAGAAGCAGCGTCGGCTCCTGCATGGAGCGCTCTGTCATGTGGCTATATATATCGCTCATCGGCATATGCCGTCCAGCACTGTCCGGGAAAGCCGAACGGGCCCGGGCGGCGTGTGACGCCTGCCCGGGCCCGTTCGGCCTGTCCCCCTCCTGGGCCCTACCGGCTCACACCGAGACCTGGGCGCCCATGATGACGCACCGGTCACTGGGCAGACCGAAGTACGTGACGGGGCTGCTCGCGTTGTTGGCGAGCGTCAGGAAGAGCTTCTTGCGCCACCGCTGCATGCCCGGCGCGTCGGTCCTGATGATCGTCATCCGCGAGAGGAAGTAGGACACGTCATCCACCTGCAGCCCGTGGATCTGACCCGCGTCGGGGTGCTGCGCGGCGAGCCGCAGCACCTGCGGGATGTTCGGCTCGTCCTGGAAGCCGAATCGCGCGGTGAGGTGGGTGATGCCGTCGTCGCTGTGGCCGAGGTCGTCGAAGGCGCACCGCTCCGACTCGGGGATCGTGGGTACGCGTTCCACGACGACCGACAGGATGACCACGTTCTTGTGCAGCGTGTGGTTGTGCTCGACGTTGGCCCGCAGCGCCAGCGGAGTGGTCTCGATGTTGCGGTTGAGGAACACCGCGGTGCCGTCGACCCGGTGCACCGGCGGGTCCATCGCGTCGACGATGTCGCAGAACTCGCGCAGCGAACCCTCCAGCGCGGTCCGGTTCGGGGTGACGATCTGCCGGCCCCGCTGCCAGGTGATCAGGATCGTGAAGACCGTGAACGCGACCAGCAGCGGCAGCCAGCCGCCGTGCACGACCTTGGTCAGGTTCGCCGCGAAGAACGCGATCTCGCTGGTCAGGAAGACGACGGCGCCGAGCGCGATCATCCAGCCCGGCTTGCGCATCATGACCCGGGCCACAGCCAGGAAGAGCACGGTGTTGAGCACGAAGGTGGCGGTGACCGCCACGCCGTACGCGGAGGCGAGCGCGGCGGACGAGCCGAAGCCCACCACCAGGGCCACGACCGCGCCGAACAGACCCCAGTTGATCACGGGCGCGTAGACCTGGCCGACCTCGTGCTCCGAGGTGTGGCGGATGGTCATGTGGGGCAGGACGCCCAGCTGCACCGCTTGACGCGTGACGCTGAACGCACCGGAGATGACGGCCTGCGAGGCGATCACGGTGGCGATGGTCGCCAGGATCACCATCGGGAACTGCGCCCAGCCGGGCATCAGCAGGAAGAACGGGTTCGAGATCGCCGACGGCGTGCGCAGGATGAGCGAGCCCTGGCCGAGGTAGTTGAGCGTCAGCGTCGGGAAGACCAGGAAGAACCAGGCGCGGTGGATCGGCGACCGGCCGAAGTGGCCCATGTCCGCGTAGAGCGCCTCGGCGCCGGTCACGGCCAGCACGACCGAGGCCAGTGCCACGAACGCGATCAGTCCGTGGTCCACGATGAAGCGCAGGCCGTACACCGGCGACAGCGCCTTGATGATGCCGGGGTGGCTCAGCACCTCGGCGCCGCCGGTGGCGCCCAGGATGAGGAACCACACCGCCATGACCGGGCCGAACAGGTTGCCCACCAGGTTGGTGCCGTAGCGCTGGATCGCGAAGAGCAGCACCAGCACCGCGATCGTCACCGGGATCACGAAGCTGCTCAGGCCCGGAGCCGAGACCTTCAGCCCCTCGACGGCCGACAGCACCGAGATCGCCGGCGTGATCATCCCGTCGCCGTAGAACAGCGACGCCCCGAAGATCCCGAGCGCCACCAGGATCACCTTGGTGCGCGCGGACTTGAAGTCGAGCTTCTGGACCAGGGCGGTGAGCGCCATGATCCCGCCCTCGCCGCCGTTGTCGGCGCGCAGGATGAAGGTCACGTACTTGACCGACACGATCAGGGTGATCGCCCAGAACACCAGGGAGATGACGCCGTACACCTGGTCCGGCGACGTCCCGACCGCGTTGTTGTCGGCGGTGAAAACGGTCTGGATCGCGTACAGCGGGCTGGTGCCGATGTCGCCGAAGACGACGCCCAACGCGCCGAGGGTCAGGGCCGCCATGGCGGGGCGGCGGCTGCCGGATCCCTTGCCCTCGGGCGCGCCGCCGGGTTCAGGTGGGGTCAGGCCGGCGGGCGTGCTCTTAGCGATTTCGATACTCATAATGAACGCAGATCATACGCATGGCTCATTCCGGTACCGGGCCCCGGTGCCGGAACGCGCGTTCGCGTCAGGCGGTGACCCGTTCGGCCCGCTCAGCCCTGCGTCCGACGGTCTCCTCGCTGGTGGCGGCGGTGTTCTCGCGGGGCGCGGGGAGCACGGCCATGATCACGCCGGAGATCACGATGGTCGCCGCCCAGGCGAGCCCGTACCTGCCGACGGGAGTGCCCGCGAGCGGGCCGGCGAACCAGTCGCACTTGGTGAAGGCGAGCCCGATCAGCAGGGCGAGCACCCAGGACACCATCGCCTGCCAGCAGAAGCCGCCCACGTACCAGTACCGGCTGCTCCGGCTGGTGTCCATCAGCGCGGCGGCGTCGTAGCGCACCGCGCGCGACCGGCGCCGGAACATGTCCACGGCGTAGACGCCGATCCAGGCCGAGAAGGAGACGGCGAGCAGGATCAGGAAGGTGATGAAGGAGCCCAGGAAGCTCGTGGCGACCAGCATCAGCAGCAGCCCGCCGACCAGCGAGATCACGGCGTTGATGCTGACGGCCATGGCGCGCGGCAGCTTGACGCCCATGGTCTGGGCGGTGAAGCCCGCCGAGTACATCGAGAGGCTGTTGATCAGCAGCATGCCCACGATCGCGGTCAGCAGGTACGGCACGGCCAGCCAGGTCGGCAGCAGGTCGCCGAGGAAGGAGACCGGGTCCGCGGCCTGCGCCAGACCGGGCGAGGCCACCGCCATCACGGCACCCATCAGCACCATCGGCACCATCACCAGACCGGCGCCGGAGACCGTCACGCCGACGATCTTCCTACCGGAGGCGGCGTGCGGCAGGTAGCGGGCGAAGTCCGGGCCGGTGGGGACCCAGCTGATGCCGCCGGCGGCGATCGTCCCGATGCCGGCGATCATCATCGCGGTGGTCCCCGCGGGCTTGGAGAAGACCTCGCTCCAGTGCATGGTCGCGACCAGGTAGCCCAGCACCAGGACGCTGAAGATGCCGAAGAGGTACGTCGACCAGGTGTTGCAGACGTTCAGCGCCTTCCGGCCCATGCCGGAGACCAGGAACGTACAGGCGACGAAGACGAAGAGCGTGATGACGATCAGCGCGGTGTTGCTCTTGATGCCGAAGCACAGGTCGAGAACGGTCAGTACGGCGTACGCACCGGTGACGGCGTTGATCGTCTCCCATCCGAACCGGGCGACCCAGAGGATCGCTCCGGGGAAGAGGTTGCCGCGCACACCGAAGGTGGCCCGCGAGAGGGTGGCACCCGGCGCCCCGCCCCACTTTCCGGAGACCGACAGCAGGCCGACCATGCCGAACGAGGCGAGCGCGGCGCACGCCGCGACGATCAGGACCTGCCAGAAGTTCAACCGGTTGAACACCACCAGGGCCGCACCCATGGTGAGGAGCAGGACGCTGATGTTCGCCGCGACCCAGGTCGGGAAGAGCTCGCGGACTCTGCCGCGGCGCTCGTGGTCCGGGACGGGTTCGATACCGCGTGTCTCTATCGCGCCGTCGGTGTCGGCGGTGGACAGGTCCATGAGGGTGGCTCCGGGCGTGTGAAGCGGGGGACAACTAGGACATATGCACTATTGGCGGAACTCTTCGCGCGTAGCGCGCGGGTCGAACCATCGTACTTTGCTCCGGATGGACCGCTGCGACGGTCGCTGGCGGAGGCGGCAGGCAGGTGTTCTAGGATGTCGGCCCATGACGGAGACATGGGGGACAGGGGCGGCGGGTAGCGGCGAGCCCCTGGTGACCGAGACCGGGCATCCCGACTGGGCTGCCCTGGCGGAGCGCCACGAACAGCAGGTTCAGCGGCGTCGGCAGATCCGCGCGGTGGTGAGCGGGGTGGTGGCCGTGGCCGCCGTCGGCGGCATCGTGGTCACCGCGGTTCAGCTGTCGGGCACGACGCAGAAGTCCGCCCACGCCGGCTCGACGGCGGTCACCGGCCTCGACAGCAACGGGGGCACCGGCGATCCGAGCGTCGGCGCGTTCGGGGCCGCGCACGGGGGCGCCGCCCCGAGCGCCTCGGCCACCGCCGCGTCCAGCGCAGGCGCGGGCTCCAGCCCCGGTGCCACGGCCGCCACGCCCGTCGCCGGCGCCTCGGGCGCGGCCCCGGCGAAGTCCGCCGCTCCGCTGCCGGGAGCGCCCGCTGCACCAGGAGCGCCCGGCGCGCCCGCTGCACCAGGAGCGCCCGCCGCGGGCAGCACCCCGGCTGCGCCGCCGCCCGGCGCCCCGACCACCGCTCCCCGGCCCGGCGCCACACCCACCACACCGCCGCCGCCCAAGGCAACGCCGACGCCGTCCCCGACCGCGGTCAACCCGTACAGCGCCGGTCAGGTCTGCGGCAGCGGCTACGCCGTCGTCGACTCGCACAACCTCGGCGCCGCCACCGTCTACCTGCTCTTCAACAACGCCACCGGGAACAACTGCGTCGTCACGCTCGCGGCCCACCCCGGCGGCGCGGTCGCGATGAACGCGACCCTGAGCGTCCAGGGCGGCGCCTCGGCGAGCAACCCGGGCAGCTTCACCTACTACGCGGGTCCGGTCTCGGAGCACGCCCCGAAGACCTGCGTCCAGTTCGGCGGCTCCTACCAGGGCACCGCGTGGACCAGCCCCTGGAGCCACTGCGGCTGAGGCCTCAACTGCTCCGGCGTGAGGTACTGACCACCACGCCTACCGCCACCACCACGATCGCCCCACCCAGCAGCTCGGGGAGCGTCAGCCGCTCGGCCAGCACCAGCCAGCCGAGGAAGACCGCCACCACCGGGTTCACGTACGCGTACGTGGCGACCAGGCCGAGCGGCGCGGACTGGAGCAGCCAGGCGTACGCGGTGAAGGCCAGCAGCGAGCCGAAGACCACCAGGTAGGCCAGCGCCAGCCAGGAGCGGGTGGAGATCGCCGCCAGGTCCAGCCCGTGCTCCTCGCCGCGCGCCAGCGACACCAGCAGGCAGCCCGCCCCGCCCGCCAGCATCTCGTACGTGCTGGCGGTCAGCGGGTTGGCGGGCATCGGCAGGCGGGAGGAGCCGAACGACCCGATGGACCAGGCGATCGAGGCTCCCATCAGCATCAGCACGCCGCCGAGCGAGACCTTGCCGCTGATGCCCGGAGCCGAGAGCACCGCGAGTCCGACCAGTCCGAGCAGGACGCCCACCAGCGCGCCCCGGCCCGGCCGGTCCCCGGCGGCCGTCCGCAGGATGACCACCCAGAGCGGCACCGCGGCGATCAGCAGCGCCGCCATCCCGGACGGGATCCGGCCCTCGGCCAGCACCACCAGCCCGTTGCCGCCCACCAGCAGCAGCACCCCCACCAGCGCCGCCGAACCCAGTTCACGCCGGGTGACCCGCAGTGCTCCGACCCCGTGGCGCCAGGCCGTCAGGCCCAGCAGGAGCAGGCCGGCGACGAGAAAGCGCACGGCGCCCGAGAGGAGCGCGGGCATGGTCTCCACCACGATCCGGATGGCGAGGTACGTCGAGCCCCACACCACGTAGACCACCGCCAGTGCCGCCCACACCGCACCGGACAGCCGCTGCCGATCCGGGGCCGTGCCCCCGCCGGGCGCGAGCGCCGACTCGGAGGTGTGTTGCGAGCCAGCGGCCGTCATGGGTGTCTCCATCGTTCAGTGCTGTACGAGCTCATACTTATCAGACCGCATCCGAGGTTTCGTCCGCCACCGGGTATCAGCGCGCGGACCAGTCCCGGACCAGTCCCGGACCAGTCTCACGTCGTCTCCCGTACAGTCCGAGTTGCCGATGCTCCGTCAGGAGCAAGCCCAGCGGTCGAACAGGAGCAGGCCCGTGGCCACCCAAGCCAGTCCCGTCCCCGCCCCCACGCACACTCCCACCCCCGTCCCCGAGTTGGACGCCGCAGTGGTGGAGCAATGGCGTTCCGGGGGAGGGGAGTTGGTCGACCTGCTGGCGCAGGCGCGGGCCGAGCTCGGCCCCGTCGCCGGGTTCCGCCTCGGGACGCAGCCGACCGTCCTGGTCACCGGCCCGCAGGGGGTGCAGCACGTGCTCGCCCAGCGCCCGGACACCTACGTCAAGCGCTCGCACCGCGCCCGGGTACTGATCGGCGACGGGGTGGTGTCCGCCACCGGCGAAGCCTGGAAGCGGCAGCGGCGCCTGCTGCAGTCCCAGTTCACCAGCACCGGGATGCGCCGCTACGAGCAGCGGATCCTCGCGGCCGCCGGCACCGCCGCCGAGCGCTGGGCCGGGTACGCCCGCACCGGGGAGACCTTCGACCTGGGCGAGGAGATGCGCCGCTTCGCCCTGGACACCATCTGGCGCTCCCTCACCGGCCACCCCCTGGACGCCGACGTCGAGCGCGAACTGGCCTCCGTGGGAACCGTGGTGGCCGCCCTGCCGACGCTGCCGACCGACGCCGTGGACGCCCGGGAGGCGGTGGCCGCCGACCTGGCCAGGATCGACGCGGTCGCCCGGTGCGCCATCGAGTCCGCCCGTACCGGCCCGGCCGGCCCCGACGGCCCGGGCCTGCTGCACGTCCTGCTCGACGCCGCCACCGAGCGCCCCGAGTACACCGACCGGCTGATCCGCGACGAACTGGTCACCCTGCTGCTCGCCGGCCACGAAACCACCGCCACCACGCTGACCTGGCTCTACCTGCTCCTGGACCGCCACCCCGAGGCCCGTACGGCTGCGCTGGCCGCCGGCGGCGCGGGATCGGCGGAGCGCAGGGAGGCCGTCCAGGCCCTGGTCAGCGAGACGCTCCGGCTCTACCCGTCCGCCTGGCTGCTGCCCCGCCACGCCGCCGCGGACGACGTCCTGGCCGGCTACGCCGTCGAGGCCGGCACCGACGTCCTGGTCTGCCCCTATCTCACCCACCGCGACCCGCAGCTGTGGCCGGACCCGGAGCGCTTCGATCCCCGGCGCTTCACCACCCCGGGGGCCCGCCCCGCCCAGCAGGGCGCCTACCTGCCCTTCGGCACCGGCCCGCGCGCCTGCCTGGGACTCCAGTTCGCGCTGCGCGAGACGACCGTGCTGCTCGAACACCTGCTGCCTGCCCACACCCCGGTCTTCCACTCCACCCCGACCCGGGCCGCCTACAGCATCACCGTCCGCCCCGACGGCCCGACCCCCGCCCACCTCAGCTGAGGCACGGTGTCGATTTCGCCGGGTCCCGTTCGTGTAGGGGGTGAGAACGATCGGAACGAGGGAAGGATCAGCACGATGAAGCAGTACCTGCTCAGCATCTACCAGCCGCAGGGCGGCATGCCCGAGCCGGAGTTCCTGGAGGCGGTGATGACCGATCTCGGCGTGCTGCGCCGGGAGCTGGAGTCCACCGGCTGCTGGGTGTTCGGCCAGGGCCTGCACGACCCGAGCACCGCGACGGTGCTGCGGCCCGGCAACGGCGAGGTGCTCCTCACCGACGGCCCGTTCACCGAGGGCAAGGAGTACCTCGGCGGGTTCACCATTCTCAGGGCCCCCGACCTGGACGCCGCGCTGGCCTGGGGTCGCAGGTACGCGCTGGCCACCCACCTGCCGGTGGAGGTACGGCCGTTCCAGGGCGAGGCCGAGGACTGACGTGGCGGCGGCTGCGTCGGCGGCTCCGGCTACCGAGATCGAACGGGTCTTCCGTCAGGAGTACGGGCGCGCCGTGGCCGTCCTGGTCCGTCTCGTCGGCGACATCGACCTCGCCGAGGAGGCGGTCCAGGAGGCCTTCACCACGGCTGTGCAGCAGTGGCCGCAGGCCGGGCTGCCGCCCAGCCCGGCGGGATGGATCATCACCACGGCCCGGAACAAGGCGATCGACCGGCAGCGGCGGGAGGCCTCCCGTCCGGGCCGCTACGCCGACGCGGCGCTGCTGCACGCCCGCGGTGAACCGGCCGAGGAGGGACCCGTGCACGACGACCGGCTGCGCCTGATCTTCACCTGCTGCCATCCCGCCCTCGCCGAGTCCGCGCAGGTCGCGCTGACGCTGCGGTTGCTCGGTGGGCTGACCACCGCCGAGATCGCCCGTGCCTTCCTGGTCGGCGAGCCGGCCATGGCGCAGCGGATCGTCCGCGCCAAGGGCAAGATCCGCGACGCCCGGATCCCCTACCGCGTCCCGGCCGACGCCGACCTGCCGGAGCGGCTGCGCCCGGTGCTCGCCGTGGTGTACCTCGTCTTCAACGAGGGCTACCTGAGCGGCTCCGGCGCGGCACCCGTGCGTGAGGAGCTCCGCGCGGAGGCGGTCCGACTGGGACGCCTGCTCGCCGAGCTGATGCCCGACGAGCCGGAGGTGCTGGGGCTGCTCGCGCTGCTGCTGCTCATCCAGTCGCGACAGCCCGCCCGCACTGCTCCGGGCGGTGCCCTGGTGCTGCTCGCAGACCAGGACCGCTCGCGGTGGGACCGCGAGCTCATCGCCGAGGGGCAGGCGCTCGTCCGGCGCTGCCTGCGGCTCGGCCGCCCGGGCCCGTACCAGCTCCAGGCGGCGATCAACGCCGTGCACAGCGACGCGCCCACCGCAGCCGCCACCGACTGGCGGCAGATCGTCCGGCTCTACGACCAGCAGATGGCGCTGGCCCCCACCCCCGTGGTGGCCCTGCACCGCGCGGTCGCCGTGGCCGAGACCGACGGCCCCGAAGCAGCACTGGCCCTCGTCGAGGCACTCGACCTGGACGCCTACCACCTGGCCCACGCCGTCCGCGCCGACCTGCTGCGGCGGCTGGGTCGTGACGCCGAGGCGGTGCGTGCCTACGAAGCAGCACTCGCCCGTACCGAGAACGAGGCCGAACGCGAGTTCCTGGAAGGCCGGTTGAGGGAGCTGCGATGAAGGGTGCCGACGATCGGCAGCTGCGCGGCAGCGGCGGATCCTGTCGTTTCCGGTGCGTTCGGCGCTCAGGCTTGGCACAATCCCGAGCGTGCCGGAATATCTTGAGTTCGAGTTCGTTGACGGTTCCTCAGTTCTCCTGCAGGCGTTCCCGATCAACGGGGAAGCCTCACCTGCGGCGGCCGGCGGAAGCCTGGACGGCGCGCTCGACCTGCGACCGCCGGAGGCCAGCGGCGGGCGCCCGGTGGCCCGTTCGGGTCAGGGCGAGGGCCAGGGCGAGGGCGAGAACGAGCAGCCGCACCGGGTCGCCCGGCTGACCCAGGACGCGCTGCGCACGGCGCTGCGTCCCCTGGTGCCGTTGCTCCAGGAGGTCCACGACACGGTGGCCCGGGTGCCGCAGCGGCCGCACGAGGTGTCCGTCGAGTTCGGGGTGCGCTTCGGGAGCGATCTCAGGCTCGGCATCGTGGGTGGCAGCGGTGAGGCCAGCATGCGGGTCACCGCGACCTGGCAACTCCCGGGCGAGTGACCGGTGGAGTGGTTCTCCGATCCCCGCACGGAGGACGCCGGCGAGGCCGGGCAGTCGGCCGTGATCAGCGTCCTGTCCGGCGGGAGGCCGGTGGGTGCGGGCGTCCTGCTGGCCGGCGGTGCGGTGTTGACCTGCGCCCATGTGGTGAACGCCGCCCTGGACCGGGACGTGTACGAGGTCGACCACCCGGGCACGCCGCAGCTCTGGCTCGCCGTGATGCAACCGGACGGCGTCCCAAGGAGGTTGGCCGCGCGGCTCGACCGGTGGATCCCGCCGCGTGACGTGCGGGGCGGCCGGGTCGTGCGCGGGGCCGTCGAGTGGCACGGCGACCTGGCCCTGCTGGTCGCCGAGAGTACGGAACTCGGGTCCGCGGTCGGTCGGTTCTGGTGGCCGATGCAGCCCAAGCAGCAGGTCCGGGCCTGGTTCGCGGCAGGCCAACCGGACACCTTCGCAAATGCGGTGGTTCAGGAATGCGGCACCCGGGCCTGCTATCTGGACGCGGAGCCGACCGGTCCGAGGATCGGCCCCGGATACAGCGGCAGCCCGCTGTGGTCCGCGGCGGACGGGGCCATCGTCGGGATCGCGGCCGGCCAGTTGCTCTCCGCGGACGGTTCCCCGAACGGCTACGCCGAGCGGGCCCTGGCGTTCTCCTGGCAGACCATCAGCAGGGAACTCCAGCAGGCCGGAGTCGATGCGGGCCGGCTCCTGCCGCAGGCCGGACGCGGCGCCGCCGAGCCGCAGGAGCCGGAGGAACTGGAGTTCGGTGCTCGGTTCCAGCTGGCCGCCAAGCTCGGCGAGCTGCTCCCGAGGGCCGAGGACCGTGCTCGGTACGCCGAGTACGCGGCCCAGGAGTGCGGGCTCACCGTGGGCCGACGGATCACGGCGCTCACCGCGGAGAAGCTCGCCGAAGCGGCGCTCAGCCGCCCTCGGCTGCTGGCCGCGCTGCTGGAGAGCCTGCGCGCGGACCGGCCCGCGCTGGCCGACCGGCTGTCCTGCCTGCCCGCCGCGGTGGCGGCGCCCGGCCTGCTGTCCCCCGCGGAGCACCGCGCCCTGCTCACCCTGCTGAACCATCTGGACCGGCGCGGACAGCTGGCTCCGCTCCTGCTGCGCGGCTACGTCGTCGCCGCCGCGCCCGACATCGAGCTGCCGCCCCAGGACGGTCCTGCCGACTATCCGACCCTGGTGCGGCAACTGGAGGGCTACACGGGCGGGTTCTCCACGGCCGAACCGGTGGTGCGGCTGGTGCCGGTGCTGCTGCGGGTGGCCGAGTTCCTCGCGGCGGGCCTCGCCGACCCGGGCAGCGCCGGTCGGCAGGCGGTCGAGGCGGCCGAGGCGGCGCAGGCCGTCGCCGGCTGGTCGGAGCAGGTCGCCGACCGGCTGGGCGTGCCGCGCGCCGCCCTGAACGAGCACCGCGCGGCCGCCGTGGGCTGGGCCCGCGGACACCGGGCCGCCGACGGCCGAGCCGCCTCCCAGGCGAGGGTGATGGCCTATCTGAGCAGGTACGACAACGCGGACGGGCGCGGCCCGGGCCGGTTCACCTGCGCGGTCTGGCTGGACCACGGGTGGGCCGCGCCGCGCCGGGCGCCGAGCGCGACGGACCGGCCGCTCACCCCGGACGAGGTGGCCCGGCTGCTGCGCGACCTGCGCGAGACCTTGGAGGACGAGAGGGCAGACCCGGCGGACGCGGAACCGACGATCGAGGTGTTCCTGGACCAGGCGGATCTCGGCCTCGCCGTGGAGAGCTGGGACGGCGCCGACGCCGGGCATCGCGAACGCGGCGGCCTGCCCGAGCCGCTGGGGATGACCGATGCGCTGGTCGTGCGGCTCGCCCTCCAGGGCTCGCGAGACGAACTGCACCGGCGCACCAGGTCCCAGGCGAAGCGCTGGCAGCACCGCGACGCCGAACCGGTGCTCTCGCTCGACGACCGGTACCGCAGCGAGAAGCAGGTGGTCAGCGAGCTGTTCCAGAACCGCAAGGTCGCCCGGGTGGTGCTCCGGCAGGCCAACCCGTCCGTGCGGGCCGAGCTGGCGGCGGTCTGCCTGCGGTACGGCGTGCCCCTGGTGTGCTGGGACCGCGAGGCGCGCACCGCGGCCGCGGCGGCCCAGGTCGAGGAGGTGGCCCTGGCCGGGGCGGCCGACGGCCTGCCGGAGCGGGTGCGCAGCTACCGGGCCGCGGTCTACGGCAACCCGAAGGGGTACCGGGTGCGGCCGGTGCTGGCCCGCGAGGATCCGACCCGCCCGTCGCTGCCGGCCACCGAGGCGGTCGACCCCGAGGAGCTGATCGCCCGCCTTGCGGCCCCGAAGAGAGAGGACCTCTGCTGATGACCGGTCGACCCGTCGATCCGCCCACCGCATGGCGCCTGTTCCGCGGCGACAACATCCCCTGGCGGGTGGACCTCCCACCCGCACCACCCTGGCGCAGCTTCCACTCGAACCCGTCGGATCCGTCGGACGCGTCGGGCCGCGGGAGCGCCGGGCCGGGTGAGAACTACCTGATCGGCCGGGTCCAGGCGGACGTGGTGAACGCGGCGCTGCTGCTGCGCCGCCCGCTGCTGGTGACCGGCTACCCCGGCACCGGTAAGAGCTCGCTGGCCGCCGCGATCGCCCACGAGCTCGACCTGGGCGCCGTCCTGCACTGGCCGGTCAACAGCCGCTCCACCGTGCAGGACGCGCTCTACCGCTACGACGCGATCGGCCGCCTGCGGGAGAGCGCGATGCGCCGCGACCGGCTCGACGTCGGCCCCGGCGCCGACCCGCCGGTGTCCGACTTCGTCCGCCTGGGCCCGCTGGGCACCGCACTGGCCCCCGCCGCCCGGCCCCGGGTCCTGCTGGTGGACGAGCTGGACAAGGGCGATGTCGACCTGCCGAACGACCTGCTCACCGTCTTCGAGGACGGCACCTTCGAGATCCCCGAGCTGGCCAGACTGCCGGAAAGTGAGACCTGGACCGAGGTGGCGACCGCGGACGACGCACGGGTCCGGGCGCCGGTGCGGCGCGGGCGGGTGCGCTGCACCGAGTTCCCGGTGGTGGTGATCACCAGCAACGGTGAGCGCGAGTTCCCGCCCGCGTTCCTGCGCCGCTGCCTGCGCCTGGACCTGCCGCAGCCGGACCAGGAACGCCTGCGCGGAATCGTCCGGGCGCACCTCGGCGAGCAGGCCCTCGCCGCCGCGGAGGACCTCGTGGAGGCGTTCCTGCGCCGACGCGGGCAGGGCGAGCTGGCGACCGACCAACTGCTCAACGCGGTCTTCCTGCGGACCGTCGGTGTCGAGATGGAGGCAGCCGACCTACTGGAAACCGTCTACCGCAGCCTCGGCGGGACGGTCTGAGGATGACCTCCGAGCTCCCCGGACCGCACAGCGCGCCGCTGGCGGCCGCGCTGGAGCTGCTCGCCGACAGCGGGAAGCGGCTCGACCTGGTGGAGCTGCTCGACGTCCTCTGGCTGGCCGGGCGGCTCACCGGTGGCGACACCGAGCTGCCACTGGCTCGCGCGGCGGGGGGAGCGGGGCCGGCCGCGGAGGTCGGCCGGTTCGGCGGACCGAGCGGGACGCAGCCGGACGAGCCGGTGGACGAGGATCCGGACGACGCGTTCGACCCCGGCGGCCCGCTGCACGGCGGTTCGCGACTGGCGGCAGGGCAGCAGGGCAGCGCCGGGAGCGGGCAGCCGGTGCTGCTGCCGGCCTTCAAGGCGCTGCCCGGTGAGCTCGGACTGGCCCGGGCGCTGCGCCCGCTCAAGCGCCACCGCCGCAGTCGGCACGAGCACGAACTCGACGTGGAGGCGACCATCGCCCGGTTCGCCGAGACCGGGCTGCTCGAACCCGTACTGCGAGCGGGCCGGGAGCGTTGGCTGCGCTGCTCCCTGGTGGTCGACGACGGCCTGTCGATGCTGCTCTGGCAGCGCACGGTGGCCGAGTTCCAGCTGCTCGTGGAGCGCTCCGGGGCGTTCCAGCAGGTGACGGTGAACGGACTGGGCACCCGGGGCCCCGACCCGGTCAGGCTGAGCGCCAAGCCGTTCGGGGCGGGTAGCGCCTCGTCGAGTCCGGCTGTGCTGGCCGACCCCAGCGGGCAGAGCCTGGTCCTGGTCATGACCGACGGGGTCGGCGCAGCCTGGCGGGACGGGCGGATGCGGGCGGCCCTGGACGGCTGGGGGCGCTGCGGTCCGGTCGCGGTGGTGCAGCTGCTGCCGCGCCGGATGTGGGCCGGTACCGGCCTGGCGGTGGCCCAGCAGCGGGTGTACACCACCGTGGCCGGCGGACCCAACGCGGGCTGGCGCCGCGAGTCGGCGGACGTCCCGGTGCCGGTGCTCGAACTGGTCCCCGCCTCGCTGACCGACTGGGCCCGCACGGTGGCCGGACCGGGTGGCTCGAGCCGGCTGCCCTGCTGGGAGAGCCCGCCGCCGGCGGGGGCGGTCGAGCGGAGTGCCGGGCGCGATCCCGGTGCGGTCGCGCCACCCGCGGCACCCCAACCGGAGGAACTGCTGGCCCGCTTCCGGTCGGTGGCCTCTCCCGAGGCCCGCCGGCTCGCGGCGCGACTGGCCGCGGTGGCGCCGTTCACCGTGCCGGTGATGCGCCTGGTCCAGGCGGACCTGCGGTCGGGCGGTGGTCCGGCGGCGCTTGCCGAGGTCTTCCTCAGCGGGCTGCTGGAGCCGGTGCCCTGGTCCGCCGAGGTCCTCGCCGCGCCGACCCGCCGCCAGCAGCTCTTCGACTTCCCGCCCGTGGTGCGGGACCGGCTCTTCGACTCGGTACCCACCCGCGAGCTGCTGGAGGCCGGCCGTCGGCTGGTACGTCGGCTGGCGGGCCCGACCGGCCGCGGGCCCGGCACCGCGGCACTGCTCGCGGGCCCCGCGCAGCCGGGCGGCCCGCCGGTGCAGGGAGAGCCGTTCGCCTGGGCGAGTGCGGCGCTGATCGCCCGGTTGGGCGGCGGCGGTGCGCAGCCGGCGGCCGGCGGTCAGCTGTCGGGCGCCGAGCGGTCCTGGCCCGAGGAGGTGCGCGCGGGAGTGCTGCACCTGCCGTCTGCTCTGGGGCACCTCGGCTGGCTGCCGGACGCGCTGCCGCAGCAGGAGGCGGCGGCCTCGCCCGAGCTGATCGATCTGGTGAACCGCCTGCTGGCAGTCCGCACGGAGTCGCCGAACGCGATCCGGACCGCGCTGCGACTGCTGGTGCGGATCGCCGAGTTGACGGATCGTCAGACTCTCGCCGGGCGCTACCGGAGCGACCTGCTGTCCCTGAATCCTCGTGCGCAGGTGGCAGTGCGCGAGCCGCAGCGGGCGGGGAACGATCGAGGCGGGGGTGTCGCCAAGCCGCACTTCTTTGTCAGCTACGCCCACATGCCGCCCGTCGGTTCGCGCAATCCCAACCTCCGGGTGACCCAGTTCTACGAGGATCTGTGTGAAGCGGTGGGGCAGCTGTCGCCGCTGCCGACCGCCGACCCGGTGGGGTTCATGGACGATTCGATGCACCAGGGCGACAGCTGGGCGGCCAGGGTCTCCGAAGCCCTTGCCACCTGCCGGGTGTTCGTGCCGCTGTACCATCCGCGGCTGTTCCGCAGCGTCTCGTGCGGCCAGGAGTGGTACACCTTCGCGCAGCGCTCGGCCGGTGCGCCCGGCGGGCCGGCGCTGGCCTCGGCGATCGTCCCGGTGCTCTGGGTGGGGATGCGGGACGAGGCGATTCCGCCGGTGGCCAGTGCCATCCAGTACAAACACTCCAGCTTCCCGCAGGAGTACGTCGAGGACGGGCTGTACGCGCTGATGGCCCAGCGCCACCACCAGGAGAAGTACGAACAGGTGGTCTACCGGCTGGCCCGCCGGATCGTCGACGTGGCGGTGGAGACCGTGGTCCCGGTGGTCGAGCCGCTCGACTTCAGCCTCAGCCCCTCGGCCTTCCCGACGGGTTCGCCGGCCGACCAGCTGACCATCGCGGTGCTGTCGCTCAAGCGGAGCGAGCTGCCGCCGGATCGCGACCCGGCCTACTACGGCGCCGGTCGCACCGACTGGCAGCCGTACGAGCGGGGTTCGTCCACCGCGCTGGCCGAGCGGGCCGCCCAGCTGGCCAGGCAGTGCGACCTCAACCCGACCATCCAGGAGTTCGACGCCGCGGCCGGCCGGCTGCTGGAGCTGGAGCAGCCTGGCGGCCCCGGCGTGGTGCTGCTCGACCGCTGGGCCCTGGCCGACCCCGAACGCCGGGAGCTGGTAAGCGACTTCGTCCGGCGAGCCCCGTCCTGGGTGACCGTGGTCGAGCCGTGGAACCGCGACGACCCGCAGAGCGCGGCCTACACCTCGACCCTGAGCGCATTCAGCCACCAGATGCTGGGCCGGGCCGCCCTGCCCTCGTTCGGGTCGAGCGAGAGCGCCGGCCCCGACGCCGCAGGGATCCCCACCGCTAGGGAGTTCGGGGCGGCCTTCCAGCACGCGGCGCTCCGCGCCCAGAAGGCGTTCAAGGAACGCGGATTGCCCCGCCCGTCCAGCGGCATCGACTTCCGACCGCGCCTGCGCGACTTCGTCCGCCGTTCCGATGCGGACCCTGACAAGGAGTGATCGTCCGTCAAGCTCCGTTGTCAGTGCCTCCCCCTAGTGTGGAGACATCACCAGGGGAGCTCGGAAAAGGGGCGGTCATATGTCTGCGAACAAGATTCAGCACAAGGTGAACCATGTCGCGCTGGTGGTGGACAGTTCGGGTTCGATGCGGCCTCACCAGAGTCAACTGATCCGCGTTGTGGACGAGTTCGTGGCAGGTTTGAAGGCCGAATCGGACAGCCTCGGCCATGAGACCCGGATCAGTCTCTACTCCTTCGACCACCGGGTGGAGAATCTGGTGTGGGACATGGACGTGAAGCATCTGCCGTCCATGCGGGGCCTGTACAAGGTCAACAACGGCGCTACGGCCCTCATCGAGGCCTCGCTGAAATCCCTGGACGACCTGGGTCACATCTGGGAGGCGTACGGCGAGCACAGCTTCCTCCAGATCGTGGTGACGGACGGCGAGGAGAACGCCTCCGGCGGCGACCGGCGGCACGACGGCGACATGGCCGTTCTCGGACCCTGGCTCGACAGGATCGCGGCGACGATGGGTGCGCTTCCGGGCCACTGGACCTCCGCGATCCTCGTGCCGAACTCGCTGGCGAAGCGAACCGCCCAGAACTACGGCTTCCCCGCCGGAAACATCGCCATCTGGGACGCGGATTCCCAGGCGGGCGTCGAGGAGGCGATAGGGACCGTGCGTGCCGCCGCCACCAGCTTCCTGCGCGGCCGGGAGAAGGGCGTGCGCGGCACGAAGAACCTGTTCGCGGTCGGCCAGGACATCTCGGTCGACGACGTGCGGGCGAACCTCGAACCGGTCCCGGTCGACAAGTACCGCCTGCTGAAGGTCGACACGGAGATCGAGATCCGGTCCTTCGTCGATTCGCACCCGGGCGTGACGTACGAACGCGGCGCGTGCTACTACCAGTTGGGCACCCGGGTTCAGGTCCAGCCGGACAAGGAGGTCATCGTGGTCGAGAAGGACACCGACCGCGCCTACACCGGCGACGCGGCCCGCAGTCTGCTGTTCGGCACGGGCATTCAGGGGACGGTCTCCGTGAAGGCGGGCCGCAATCCCAAGCTGGAGGTCTACGTGCAGAGCCGTTCGGTGAACAGGAAGCTCAAGCCGAACACGCGTCTGCTCATCATGCTCTGACACTCTCCGGGACGTTCAGGCTGCCGTAGCGCTCCATCCGCTGCCACCTCAGCCGGGTGCCGGCCAGCGCGGTGCACACCGACTGGATCACCACGAGGTACATCAGCTGCCGGTAGACGAACTGCTGCAGCGGGAGGGTCCACAGGGCGCCGGGGCGTTCGTCGTCGAGCCGGAACGCGTACCAGCCCATCAGGAGCTGGAGCAGCAGGAAGGCACCCCACAGCCCCAGGATCCGGACCGGGTCGAGGAAGACCAGGCCGTAGACGGCGAGCACGTCCACGACCGGGGCGAGCAGCGGCAGCAGGACCTGGAAGAGCATCAGGTAGCCGAGCCCGCGGCGGCCGAGCCTGCCCGCCGGGCCGCGTTGGACGAGTGCGCCGCGGTGCTTCCACATGGCCTGGAGGGTGCCGTAGCACCAGCGGTAGCGCTGCTTCCACAGCGCGCCGAGGGTGGCGGGGGCCTCCGTCCAGGCCATGGCCCGCTCCTCGTAGACGACCCGCCAGCCGGCCCGGCAGAGTGCCATGGTCAGGTCGGTGTCCTCGGCGAGCGTCTCCTCGCTGACGCCGCCGACGCCCAGCAGCGCCGAGCGGCGGAAGCCGCCCACCGCGCCCGGCACTGTGGGCATGCACTGCGCGAGATCGAAGAGCCGGCGGTCCAGGTTGAAGCCGACGACGTACTCGATGTGCTGCCAACGGCCGAGCAGGCCACCGCGGTTGACGACCTTGGCATTGCCCGAGACGGCGCCCACCCGCGGGTCGGCGAAGGGCTGCACCAGCATCCGTACGGCGTCCGGCTCGAAGACCGTGTCGCCGTCCACCATCACCAGCAACTCGCAGGTGGCGGCGGCGATCCCGGTGTTCAGCGCGGCCGGCTTTCCGGCGTTCTGCTGGCGGATCACCCGGACCCAGGGCGGCAGTCGAAGCGACTCCAGGAGGTCTGCGGTGCCGTCGGTGGAGCCGTCGTCGACGACGATGATCTCGACGGGATGGTCGGAGGCGAGCAGCGAGCGCACGGCGGCCTCGATGCCCGCGCTCTCGTTGTACGCGGGGACGATCACGCTGACCGGCTGGGTGACCGGCGGCCCCCAGGGGACGTCGGCGAGGCGCTTGTGCCGGCGGGCGGCGACCAGAACGGCCGCGGCCCGCAGCACACTCAGCGCCCCGGCGGCGTAGAGCAGCCAGCCGATGATCTTCAGCACCCAGTTGCTCGACCAGAGCACGGCGATCAGGGCCAGCCCCTGCCAGTGGTCCCACGCCTTGGCGGGGCGCATCGGCGAGGGCAGTCCGACGGCGTCGGAGACCGTGGCGAAGTGGAAGCCGGCGCCCTGCAGTTGGGGCAGCAGCCGGTCCAGCGCGGCGACGGACTGCGAACGGTCGCCGCCCGCGTCGTGCATCAGCAGGATCTGTCCCCGGTGGCCCGCCGGGGTGGCGTTGGCGACGATCCGGTCGACCCCGGGGCGGCGCCAGTCCTCGCTGTCCTGGGTGGTGAGGACGGTCAGGTAGCCCTCCTGGCCGGCCTGCTGGACGGCCTGCCAGTCGCGGTCGGTGAGCGCGTCGTTGCTGGAGGAGTACGGCGGGCGCAGCAGCGAGCTGGTCTGCCCGGTGGCGCCGGCCACCGCCAGTTGCGCCTCGCGCAGTTCGAGGGTGCGCTGCCAGGCGGGCAGCGAGCCCAGGTTGGGGTGGCTGAAGGTGTGGATGCCCAGCTGGTTGCCGTCTGCCAGGATCTGCCGGGCGAGTCCGGGGTTGGCCGCGACCTGGTCGCCGATCACGAAGAAGGTGGCGTGCACGTGGTGGCGGCGCAGCACGTCGAGGATCTGAGGGGTCCAGCGCGGGTCGGGGCCGTCGTCGAAGGTGAGCGCGATGGTGTTCGCACCAGGGGTCGCGGTGCGCGGCT
This sequence comes from Kitasatospora sp. MAA4, assembly GCF_029893355.1. Classification (GTDB taxonomy): domain Bacteria; phylum Actinomycetota; class Actinomycetes; order Streptomycetales; family Streptomycetaceae; genus Kitasatospora. The sequence goes on along the minus strand of NZ_JARZAI010000041.1, from coordinate 32,629 downwards.
GAGCGGTGGCGGTGTCGATGACCGGCCCGCCGTCGGTGACCGCGCTCGGCACGGTGGCGTGCGGGCCCTTGGAGAGGGCAGCCTCGTCGTCGTTCGCCGTGCCGTACAGGTGCTGGGTGTAGCCCTGGATCAGCAGGGCAGCGACCAGCGTCAGCACGGTGACGGTGAGCAGCAGCCAGTGGGTGCGCAGCGGCACCGCACGGACACTGCCGTGCCGACTCGGGGTCCGGCGGCGGCGACGACGGGACATGACGGCTGCTCTCTGCGGCGTACGGATGCGGCGTACGGATGCGACGTACTGATGCGGCTTACGGGTGCGGCGTGTGGACGGGGTGGCCGTGGCTAGGCGCGGTGGTCGGGCCCGCGGTGGTGGGCGCCGGGGCCGGCGTGGTGGCGGGTACGGCGGTGTGCGGGGCCGCCGGCTTCGCCGCGACGAGGGCGGCGGGCGCAGCCGAGCGGTGCTCGGTGGACGCGGGCCGGTCGCTGCTCCCGCCGCCCGTGCCGCCGGACGGCGCGGTGGTGGCGGGAGCCGGGGGAGCGGCGACGGGGCTGGGCGGAGCGCTGGTGGCAGGTGGCCCGGGCAGCGGCAGAAACGGCGAGTTCACGGTGGGTCCGCCCATCGCACTGCTCACCAGGAGCAGCACGTAGCCGGCGGCGGGGACGGCGAGCAGTCGGCCGGCCCGGCGGACCCGGCGTTGGCGGCGGCCGGAGGCGTCGACGAAGACGGGGGCCGCCTCGGCGGGCCGGGGTGGTCCGGGCCGGTCCGGGAGGCCGGCCACGACTCGTTCGAGTTCCAGCGTGTCGTCGTCGTTCACCGCGGTTCTTTCCATGCCGAAGGGAGTCCTGGCGGACGGGAGGCAGATCGTGCGGGTCGGTCAGTGCGGGTCAGCGACCTTTCCCGGTCCGGCCGACCCCAGCCGGACCGGGAGCACGTGGTGCGCCGCGGGGTCGATCGGGACCGGGAAATCCCGTCGACCCCGCGGAGGCCGGCAGCCGTTCTCTGCACAGGCGGGCTGCCGGTGATCCGGAGGGGTGGTCTGTCCGGGGAGACCACCACCCTTCCGGAGTACTTGGGGGGGGTTACTGCTTGGGTGGTGGTGTGTGGGTGTGGTCGTCCCGGCCGTCTCCGTGGGACGGGGTCGGCTTGTCGGGGTGCGGGTCGGCAGTGCTCCTGCCGTGCTCGGCACTCGGGCTCGGGCTCGCGCTCACGTCGGCGTGGGGCGTCGTGCCGGTGCCCGCCGATGCGCTGCCGGTCGTGCCCGGCAGCGGTTTGGCGACAGCCGCTCCCCGACCGGTGCTGCTCGGCACGCTCGTGGGTGCGGCGGTGGGGCCGCCATCCCGTCCGGTACCGCCGAGGACCACCGGGAGGTTCCCCGTGCTCGCGGCGACGGCGACGCCGCCGAGCGCGGTGGCGGCGAGCGTGGCTGCGGCGACCTTGGCGGCGAGGGACCGCGAGGGCGTGCAGCTGGTCATCGTTCTTCTCCGGGACCGAGGGGCGGGGACAGTGAGGTGGACAGCCAGCCGAAACGCGGTCACGGCCGCCTCCTCACCGACCAGTTCGCGTGCCGCGCCGGGGGCGGCTACGGCGGCGAGCAGGTCGGCGAGTGCGCCCTGACCGCCCTGCGTACCGTCCGCGGCACGGGCGAGTAGGCGCTCGGCTGCGTCGCGGTCGATCCGACGGGGTCGGTTGGTGCTCATCTCACGTCTTCAGCGTCGAGGCCCCCGCGGGTGTCACACCTTCGGGAAAGATTTTTTCAGCAGGCCCGGTCGGCCGTCAGGACTCGTATCCCTCGACCTCGTCGGCCGGGCGGATCCGTGCGGTGCCCGGGTCCTCGCCGAACTCCGTCCGGGCCCGGCGCTGGCGCAGCAGGTCCCAGCACTGGTCCAGCTGCACCTCCAGGGCGGCCAGCTCCTGCCGTGCGCTGTCGCTGTCCGCGCTGCCGTCGGCGATCCGGGCGCGGAGCTGCTTCTCGGCTTCGACCAGCTGGTCGATCGAGCCGAGGATGTCGCTGTTCTGCTGGCCGGCCATCGGGGCCTCCCTGGACGTGGTGCGGTGGATACCGCTCATCCTCGGCCCGCGCCGCGCCCGCCGCATGCCGGGAACCCCCGGACGTCAGCCGTGCTGGATCCCGAGTTCGGTCATCAGGGCGCGGATGCGCTGCTCGATCTCGTCGCGGATCGGGCGGACGGCCTCGACGCCCTGCCCGGCCGGGTCCGCCAACGTCCAGTCCAGGTAGCGCTTGCCGGGGAAGTACGGGCAGGCGTCCCCGCAGCCCATGGTGATCACCACGTCGGAGCTCTGCACGGCCTCGGTGGTCAGCACCTTCGGCGTCTCGGCGGAGATGTCGATGCCGACCTCGCGCATCGCCTCGACGACCGCCCGGTTCACCGTGTCGGCGGGGGCGGAGCCGGCCGAGCGGACCTGGACCCGGTCGTCGCCGAGGTGGGTGAGGAAGGCGGCGGCCATCTGCGACCGGCCCGCGTTGTGGACGCAGACGAACAGCACGGACGGTACGGCGCGGGCGCTCATGACAGGACTTTCCGGTCGGAGGCGGTGAGGTGGTGTCCGCCGTGCGGGACGACGACGTCCTCGCCGGCGGGTGCCGGCCGGCCGAACAGCAGGGCGACCAGGGCGACCCCGAGGGCCAGGCCGACGAGCTGGGCGGCGACGAACGGCAGCACCGAGCCCGGGGCGATGCCGGCGAAGGTGTCGGTGAAGGTCCGGCCGATGGTGACGGCCGGGTTGGCGAAGCTGGTGGAGGAGGTGAACCAGTACGCCGCCCCGATGTAGGAGGCGACCGCGACCGGCGCGACGTGGGCGCGGCCGGTGCGGGCGAGGCCGAGGACCAGCAGGATCAGTCCGGCGGTCGCCACGACCTCACCGAGCCACAGGTGCGGGGCGGAGCGATCGTGCGTGGACCAGCGCACCAGCGGCTCGGCGAACATCGCGTCCGCCAGGACCGCGCCGCCGACGGCCCCGGCGATCTGCGCGGGCACGTACGCCGCGGCCTCGCGCAGGGTCGGACCGTCGCCGGTCCGGCGGCCGGTCCACCAGGCCGCGAGGGTCACGGCCGGGTTGAAGTGGGCGCCCGATATCGGCCCGAGCAGGGCGATGAGCACGCCGAGCCCGAAGACGGTGGCCAGCGAGTTGGCCAGCAGCTGTACGCCGACGTCCTGGGAGAGCTCGGTGGCCTGGATCCCGGAGCCGACCACGATCGCGACCAGCGCGCCCGTCCCGACGAACTCGACAGCCGTGCGGCGGCCGAGGGGAGCGATCCCGGTCATCTGGAACCGCCGGTGGCGACCGGGATCTGGAGCAGGGCCGAGAGCCTGGCCAGGGCGGCGGGCAGCACCCAGTAGTAGACCCAGGTCCCGCGCCGCTCGGAGCTGACCAGGCCGGCCTCGCGCAGCACCTTCAGGTGGTGGGAGATGGTCGGCTGCGAGACGTCGAACGGACCGGTCAGGTCGCAGACGCACGCCTCGCCGCCCTCGTGCGAGGCGATCAGCGACAGCAGCCGCAGCCGCACCGGGTCCGACAGCGCCTTGAACATCCTCGCCAGGTCGACGGCGGCCTCTTCACCCAGCGGCTCGCGGACCATCGGCGAGCAGCACGCCGTCTGGTCGATCACCTGAAGTTCCAGTTTCGACATACGTCTATGTTGACAGCCATCTAATCGGGTGGCAACCTCGGCCATATCGACAGACGTCGATACAGTCTTGGATCGGGGAGTACCGTCATGTCCCGTGTTCAGCTCGCCCTGCGCGTCGCCGACCTCGAAGGGTCGATCGCGTTCTACTCCAGGCTCTTCGCCACCGAGCCGGCCAAACTCCGGCCGGGCTACGCGAACTTCGCCATCGCCGAGCCCCCGCTCAAGCTCGTCCTGATCGAGGGTCCCGCCGGCGAGGAGACCCGCCTGGACCACCTCGGCGTCGAGGTGGAGTCCACCGACCAGGTCACCGCTGCCACCGACCGCCTCAGGGAGGCCGGGCTCGCCACGTCCGAGGAGAAGGACACCTCCTGCTGCTACGCGCTCCAGGACAAGGTGTGGGTGCACGGCCCGGGCCGGGAGCCGTGGGAGGTCTACGTGGTCAAGGCCGATGCCTCTGCCTGCTGCTGATCTGTGTGGCCGGAGCCCTCAGGGGGCTCCCCTTGCCCGCGGGCGCTGGGGAGCCCCCTGAGGTCAGGAGCCGTGCATCACGAGGCGTTGAGCGCGGTGTCGTCGATGACGAAGCTGGTCTGCAGGGACGCGTCCTCGGTGCCGGTGAACTTGAGGGTCACCGTCTGTCCGGCGTAGCTGGAGAGGTTGAAGGAGTACAGGCTGTAGCCGGTGTTCTTGTTGAGGTTGGAGTACGTGGCCAGCGTGGTGCTGCCGATCTGCACCTTGAGGGTGTCGTAGGCGGTGGTGCCGGTCTCGGCGGTGTCGATGTGGAGGTAGAAGTTCAGCGTCGCGCTGCAGCCGGCCGGGATGGTGACGGTCTGGCTCAGCGTGTCGGTGTGGGCGCTGCCGTAGCCGTCCAGCCAGGCCTTCCAGCTGCCGGAGTGGGCGGGCTCGCTGCTGGAGTTGTCGATGACGCCGGCGGTGGCGGTCCAGGGCGAGGCGGTGCCGGTTTCGAAGCCGGGGTTGCCCAGCTTCTGGCCCGGGCTGCTGCACCCGCCGCCGCTGGGGTTGACGGTCCAGGTGAAGGACGCGGACCCGGAGGCGGTGCCGGAGGAGGCGGTGACGGTGACCGAGGAGGTGCCGGCGCCGGTCGGGGTGCCGGAGATCAGGCCGGAGGCGGAGATCGACAGGCCCGTCGGCAGGCCGGTCGCGGAGTAGCTGAGCGGCTTGCTCGCGGAGTCGGAGCCGGAGACCTGAAGCGAGAGGGCGGTACCGGCCGTGCTGGTCTGGTTGCCGGGGTTGGTGACCGAGACGCTCTCCGTGCCGCCGCTGGGGTTGATCGTCCAGGTGAACGACGCCTGGCCGGACGCGCCGGTGCCGTCGGTCGCCTTCACCGTCACCGAGGCGGTGCCGGCGGTGGTCGGTGTGCCGGAGATCAGGCCGGAGGCGGAGATCGACAGGCCGGTCGGCAGGCCGGTCGCGGAGTAGGTCAGGCCTGCGCCGCCGGAGTCGGTGCCGCTGATCTGCAACGTGACGGCGCTGCCGGCGGTGGTGCTCTGGTTGCCCGGGTTGGCGACGGTGACGGTGTTGCCCGATGCCTGGCCGACCGGCAGGCCGCCGGTCGGTGCGTACATCGCCACGTCGAAGGTGCTGCCGCTGGGGGCGTGGGCGATGGGGATGACGGGGACGGCGTTGCCGCCGGCGAGGACGGAGGTGGATATGTAGTCGCCGAACATCCGGCCCTGGCTGGTGTTCGGCAGCCAGGCCAGCGTCATCGGGCCGGCCAGCTGGACGGGCGCGGTCCAGGTGGCGCCGCCGTCGGCGGAGGAGACGTAGCCGGCGTCGAGCTGGCAGGTCGTGTCCGTGCAGGCGGCGTTCGGGTAGTAGTAGTACGTCAGGCCGAGGCGGGCGGTGCTCCCCGAGCTGCTCGGGTCCACGCCGATGCCCGGGGTGAAGTGGTCCACCGTGCTGGTGGCCGCGTCGATCGGCACCCGCACCGGTGTGCTCCACGTCGTGCCGTCGGTGGAGGTCGACATGATGATGTCGTTGCTGGTGCAGTTGCTGCGGAAGCTGCAGTCGGACCAGACCGTGTAGACCTTGCCGGAGGCGTCGATCTCGGCGGACGGCAGCGAGCTCTCGCGCAGGGTGTCGTGCGGGCTGCGCGTCGCCGTGGCAGCGGCGGCGTCGTTCTCCAGCCCGGCGACCGTGTGGTGCGCGACCGTGGCGATCTGCACGCTGGCGCCCCAACTCGCGCCGCCGTCAGTGGAGGTGAAGGCGTCCTCGGCGCTCTGGGTGCCCGAGGAGAACGGCACGACGACGGTTCCGCCGGGCTGCACCACCGGCTGGCCGCCCAGCCCGCTGGGACTGTCGGCGGGGCTCATTTCCGCGCCCCAGGTCACGCCGCCGTCGGTGGAGGTGCGCATGTGCTCGGCGTCGCCGGAGTTGGCGTCGTCGTACTCGGTATAGCAGTGGCCGTAGTACGGGCTGGACGCGTGGTCGTCGCAGACCGTCCAGTTCTTGTCGTCGAACGTGCTGGTGGAGATGCCGACCGGGTTGCTCCAGGTGTGTCCGCCGTCCGTGGAGCGGCTGAGCTCCACGTCGACCTCGCTGCCGGAGGTGATGCCCAGCCAGGAGACCATCCAGACGCCGTCCTTGGCGTCGTAGGCCACCGATGCGTCACTGGCCGACGCGTACGGGCCGCTGGTGTTCGCGGTGGAGGCCGGCATGAACCCGTGCGTCCAGGTCTGGCCGCCGTCGTTCGACGTCGCCCAACCGATGTTGGACGCGCCGCCGCCGGAGACCCGGCCGACCTGGAAGGCGGAGACGACGGTAGTGCCGTAGCTGTAGGTGTCCGGCTCGACCTCGGTGGCGTGCTGGGCCTGCGCGTCGGAGTACGGATCGCTGCTGACCTGGGTGAGCGAGGGGGCGGTGGGGTGCGCCGCGTGCGGGCCGCGGGAGGTGGCGTGTGAGGTGGCGTGGGAGGTGGCGAACGCGGGAGCGGTGAACGCCGTAATGGCGGCCAGAGCGCCGGCGAGGAGCAGGGAGCCTTTTCTAGCCAGTCCGGACATGTCTCTCCTGACATACCGAGCGGTACCGGATGGGTGTCGGCTGCCGCCGACACGGGGCACACGGATGCTGGTGCCGCCGGGAGCCGCGAGAAAGGCGCCCGGCATGGCGAGAACATGACATGTCGCATTCGCGACAACTCCACCAGAAGGATTGCGCGTTCAGCACAGCAGGAGGGGCCCGCCGCGGAGGGCCCCTCCTGCTGCACTCCCGTTCGCCCGCGCAATGACCTCGTTCGGTCGATCGCAGAGGCCCGGCGACATGGCAGAGCGCGCCATATCCGGCCTGATCACTGTGGTCGTCCCGCACATGGGAGACCTTCGCCGTCATCTCTACCGTGACCGCCATGGAGAGCACCCACAGCACCGACCGGCCCACGGCTCCCGCGCCGTTCCTGATCGGCCGCACCGCGTTGATCACCGGAGCGGCCGGCGGGATCGGCCGCGCCTGCGCCGTCGCCTTCGCCGCGGCGGGTGCCCGGGTCTACGTCGTGGACCGCGCGGCCGAGGCCGCCGAGGCGGTGGCGCAGGAGATCGGCGGGATCGCGCTGGTCGTCGACCTGTCCGATCCGGTCGCGGTGGACGGGCTGCCCGACGATGCCGACATCGTCGTCAACAACGCGGGCCTGCAACACATCGCCCCCGTCCACGACTTCCCGCCGGATCGCTTCCAGCTGATCCAGCGGGTGATGGTCGAGGCGCCGTTCCGCATCATCCGCCGCACCCTGCCCCACATGTACGGGCAGGAGTGGGGACGGATCGTCAACATCTCCTCGGTGCACGGCCTGCGGGCCAGCCCCTTCAAGTCCGCGTACGTCACTGCCAAGCACGCCCTGGAGGGGCTGAGCAAGGTGGTGGCGCTCGAAGGCGCCCCCTACGGCGTGACGAGCAACTGCGTCAGCCCCGGCTACGTGCGCACGCCCCTGGTCGAGGAGCAGATCGCCGCACAGGCCCTCGCCCACGGCATCTCCACCCAGGACGTGGTGGAGCAGGTGATGCTCGAACGCTCCGCGATCAAGCGGCTGATCGAGCCCGACGAGGTCGCCCACGCGGCTCTGTGGCTCTGCTCGCCGCCCAGCGGCTACGTCACCGGTACCTCGCTGCCGCTGGACGGCGGTTGGACCGCTCACTGACACCCCCCAGCCCACCCCACTCTCCGCCCCCCGAAACGGTGAACCCATGGCCAGCGCTCCCCGTGCTGTGAACGCGCCCGGCAGGCCGAACGGCCTTGCCCGCGTAGTCGGCGCAAGTCTCATCGGTACCACGATCGAGTGGTACGACTACTTCCTCTACGGCTCCGCCGCGGCCCTGGTCTTCGGCAAGCTCTTCTTCCCCACCTCCGACCCGCTGACCGGCACCCTGCTCGCCTTCCTCACCTATGCCATCGGCTTCGCCGCCCGTCCGATCGGCGCCCTGGTCTTCGGCCACTTCGGCGACCGCCTCGGCCGCAAGAAGCTCCTGGTCGTCAGCCTGCTGATGATGGGCAGCGCCACCGCGCTGATCGGCTGCCTGCCCACCTACAAGTCGATCGGCATCGCCGCGCCGGTCCTGCTCACCACACTGCGGGTGATCCAGGGCTTCGCGCTGGGCGGCGAGTGGGGCGGCGCCGTGCTGCTCGTCTCCGAGCACGGCGACCCCGAGCGCCGCGGCTTCTGGGCCTCCTGGCCGCAGGGCGGCGCACCGCTCGGCAACCTGCTCGCGGTGGGCGCCCTCACCCTGCTGGCCCATGTGCAGAGCGACGCCGCCACCCTCGCCTGGGGCTGGCGCATCCCGTTCCTGTTCTCGGCCGTGCTGGTCGCGGTCGGCCTGTGGATCCGGCTCTCGGTGGAGGAGTCCCCGCTCTTCCAGCAGGCCCTCGCGAACGACCGGACGCTCCGCCGGCCTCCGGCCGGGGGTGCCCCCATGGCCGACCAGGCCGACCAGGGCAAGGAGCAGCCTCCGATGGTCGCCGTGCTGCGCCACCACTGGCGCGACGTCCTGGTCGCGATGGGTGCCCGGATGGCGGAGAACATCTCCTACTACGTCGTCACCACCTTCATCCTGGCTTACTGCGTCGAGCACTTGAAGGTGCCGAAGCAGACCGCGCTCAACGCCGTGCTGATCGGTTCGGCGATCCAGTTCTGTCTCATCCCGCTGTTCGGCGCACTCTCCGACCGCGTCGGCCGCAAGCCCGTCTACCTGGCCGGCGCGGTGGGCGCGGGCATCTGGATCTGGCCCTTCTTCGCCCTCGTGGACAGCAGGCACTTCGCGATGATCACGGTCGCGGTGACCGTCGCGCTGGTGTTCCACAGCGCGATGTACGCCCCGCAGGCCGCGTTCTTCTCCGAGATGTTCGGCACCCGGATGCGCTACTCCGGTGCCTCCATCGGCGCCCAGTTCGCCTCCGTCGCGGCCGGCGCCCCGGCGCCGCTGATCGCCGTGGCGCTGCTCGCCTCGTACGGCAACTCGTCCCCGATCTCGGTGTACGTCGGGATCGCCGCGGTGATCACCGTGGTCGCGATGCTCTTCGCCAAGGAGACCCGCGACCGCGACCTGGCAGACGTCCCGCCCTCCTCCGGTACCGCCGCCGTGGCGGGCACCGGGCAGGAGATCGCCGCCTCCGGCGCCGGTTCCTGACGTGGAGCCGGGCATTTCGTTCCCCCAGCCCCTGTGCGACGATTGCGGCCACCATGTCCGACCACGCCATCACCTCAGCCCTGCGCCGCCTGCTGGAACTGCTCGCCGACGGCGCGTCGGCCGATGACATCAGTCGCGCCGCGGCCGAGGCCCGGGCCGGCGGAGCGCAGCCGCACGAGTCCGCGGCGATCGAGGAGGGCGCCTGGCTCGCGATGCGCGTCCAGCGCACGCTGGGACAGCACCGCCGCCGCGAGGCCGAACTCACCGCACTCTTCGACACGGCGAGCGATCTCGCGGCGCTGCGCGATCTCGACGCCGTCCTCCAGTCCATCGTCCGCCGGGCACGGCTGCTGCTGGGCACCGACACCGCCTATCTGACGCTCCCCGACGAACAGGCCGGCGACACCTACATGCGGGTGACCGACGGCTCGGTGTCCCCGCTCTTCCAAGGACTCCGACTGGACCTGGGGAAGGGGCTCGGCGGTCTGGTCGCGCAGACCGCCCGCCCCTACGCCACCCCCGACTACCGGACGGACGAGCGCTTCGACCACACCGGCGCCATCGATGCCGGAGTCGTCGACGAAGGCCTGGTCGCCATCCTGGGCGTGCCCCTGCTGCTCGGCTCCAGCACCACGGAGGGCGGGAAGGTCATCGGCGTGCTGTTCGCCGCCGACCGTACGGCGCGTCCCTTCTCACCCGACGAGGTGGCGCTGCTCTGCTCACTGGCCGCCCACGCCGCCATCGCCATCGACACCGCCAGGGCGCTGGCCGACACCCGCGCGGCGCTGGCCGAGCTGGCCGAGGCCAACGCGGTCATCCGCGAGCACGCCGCCGCGATCCAGCGCGCCGAGGAGGCCCACGACCGCCTCACCGATCTCGTCCTGCGCGGTGGAGCGACGGCCGACGTGGCGGCGGCGGTGGCCGAGCTCCTGGGCGCCCCCATCGCCCTCCACGATCCGACCGGCCACCGGCTCGCCCAGGCCGGCCGCGCCTCGGATCTCGCCCCCGAGACGGTGACCGCCGCCGCGGCCGAGTCCAGGACGGCCGCTCGCGCCGTCCCGCTCGGCCGGCACTGGGTCTGCGCCGTCCTCGCCGGGCCCGAACTCCTCGGTACTCTGGTCCTGTTGGACCACCCCGAACTCGGCGACGCCGACCGCCGGCTCTTCGAGCGGGCCGGCGTGGTCACGGCACTCCTCCTACTGCTGCGCCGGACCGTCGCCGAGACCGAGAACCGCATCCGCGGTGAGCTGCTCACCGAGGTGCTCACCGCCCCCGGCCGCGACCCGGCCGGACTGGTGGACCGCGGACGCCGCCTGGGCACCGACCTGAACCGCCCTCATGTCCTGCTGGTCGCCCAGTCCCCGGCCCACGCCCGCAACAAGCTGGCCGGCGCCGGGTTGCAGCACCTCTTCGGCCGGGGCGGCATCACCGCCGAGCACGACGACACCGTGGTCCTCCTCCTCCCGCACCGCGCCACCACGCCCGCCGAGGCCGCCCGTACGGCCGCCGCCCAGCTCGCCCATCTCACCGGCGCCCCCGTCACCGTCGCAGCCGCCGGCCCCGCGGCCGGACCGGCAGGCCTCGCCGCCGCGCATGCCGAGGCGGTCCGCTGCCTGCGGGCGATGCACGTGCTGGGCCGCACCGGCGAGGGCGCCTGCGCGTCCGACCTCGGCTTCCTCGGCGTTCTGCTCGGCGAGGGCCACCAGGTCGGCGGATTCGTCCGGTCCGCTCTGGGGCCGCTGCTCGACTACGACGCCCGGCGTGGCACCGACCTGGTCGGCACCCTGCGCGCCTACTTCGCCTGTGGCGCGAACCTGACCCGGGCCAAGGAGGAACTGCACATCCACGTCAACACCGTGGTCCAGCGCCTTGACCGGATCGAGTCCATCCTGGGGGCGGACTGGAGCTGCCCGGATCGCGCGATGGAACTCCAACTGGCGCTGAAGCTCCATCTTCTGACGAACAGTCACTGAGAGACCGTGTTCTCCAGCGCTGCGACCGGTCGCCGCGCGTCAGCGTCATATCCCGTGCACGGCTCATCCGCTCGCAGGACGCGGCCTGGGGATGACAGCATGGCTACGCCATGAGCAGCTTCCACACCCACCGAGCCCGCGTGCACGACGCCGACCTGCCGCCGTACCGGCGACTGAGCGCTCTGCGCACGTGCCTGGAGGTGTTCGCCCCTTACGGCCTCCGGGCCACCTACCACCACCTGGTCCTCAGCGCCCAGATCCCCGAGGATCTCGCTCGGGATCCCGAGTCGCTGGTCCGCGCCGTCGAGGAACTGCACGCCGCCCGGCAGGTGTGGCTGTCCGCGCAGGCCGACTACGTCCAGCGGCGCCGCGCGGAGAAGCACGCCGGGCAGCGACAGCCCGCCCGGCACGAGGCCTTGCCGACCTGGAGCTGGGGATGGGGACGGCCCGGCTACCTCTGCCCGGACCCGCGTCGGCACCCCGCCAGACCTCTGTCCGAGGTCGTTCGACACTCCATCGGCCGGGCCGCGCACCCGGACGAAGGCGGCTGCCCGCTCTGCACGGGTAGCCGAGCAGTCCTCTGGGACGACGGCTACGCGACCTACCAGCTGTGCCGACGCTGCGGAATCGCGCTCCACGTCCAGCGCTCGACGGCCGGTATGGTCCAGCGCATCGCGGCGCACCGCCAGTGGCAGAGCATCTGGCACCGCACTCTCGAAAGGGTTCCCGACCGTGCCTTCTGACGCTTCGCTGCCGACCGTCCTCGTGGTGACGCTCGGCGGGACCATCGCGATGACCTCCGGTCCGGGCGCCGGTGGGGGAGTGGTGCCCCGGTTGACGGCGGCGGACCTGGTGGCGGCGGTGCCGGGGTTGGACCGGTGGGCGCGCGTGGGTGTGCTGGACTTCCGGCAGAAGCCCGGCGCCTCGCTCCTGGTCGACGACATCGCGGAGCTGGCCCAGCTGCTCAACGAGCGTGCGGCTGCCGGGATCGACGGCTTCGTCATCACCCAGGGCACCGACACCCTGGAGGAGACCGCGTTCCTCCTGGACCTGCTGTACACCGGCCGGGCTCCGGTGGTCGTCACGGGTGCCATGCGCAACCCGTCCCTCGCGGGTGCGGACGGGCCGGCCAACGTGCTGGCCGCCGTGCAGAGCGCGGCCAGTCCCGAGGCCGCCGACCTCGGCTGCGTGGTCGTCTTCGCCGACACCGTGCACGCCGCCCATCTGGTCCGCAAGGTCCACAGCACCGGCGTCGCCGCCTTCGCCTCCCCGAACGCCGGCCCCCTCGGCTACCTCGCCGAGGGACGCCTGCGCCTCCTGCTGACGAGCCGCCGCAGGGCGCTCCCCGTGGGCCTGCCGTTCACCGACGACGCGAAGGTGGCGCTGATCGTGGCGAGCCTCGGCGACGACGGCACCCTGCTGGAGGGCCTGGAGAGCCGATTCGCGGGTGTGGTGGTGGCGGCCTTCGGCGCAGGCCACGTCCCCGCCGGCTGGGTCGAGCCGCTGGAGAGGCTCGCGGCCACTGTCCCGGTGGTCCTCGCCTCCCGTACCGGCGCCGGTCCCGTGCTCACCGAGACCTATGCCTTCCCCGGCTCCGAGAAGGACCTCCTCGGCCGCGGACTGATCAGCGCCGGCTATCTGGACCCCCTCAAGGCCCGACTGCTCCTCCTGGCCCACCTGCGCGCGGGCGCCGACCGCGCGGCCGTGGCCGCGGCGTTCCAGCAGTTCTGACCACGCGCCCTACCTCCCCCGTAGCCACCCCCTGCCCTGGGGCTGTTCCTGCCAGTACGTGAGTGCCCGCTGGGTGGTCGCGAGGTCGGGATGGTCCGGTCGCAGGACGCGCAGTTGCTCGTTCAGCAGGTCGGAGAGGACGGCCACCGCGCCGCGAGGGTCGCCGGATCGGCCGCGCCAGTGGGCGATGGCGGCCCGGGTACGGAACATCTCGGACCGGGCGGTGTCGCCGGACAGCGCGTACGGGTTGGACCAGGTGTCCCGAGCGCCGTTGGCGATCTCGCGCGACTCCAGGCGGAGTTGGTCGTTGAGCAGGTCGGTCAGGACGGTCACGGCCCCCCGCGCGTCGCCCGACTCGCCCAGCCAGTGGCCGAAGCTGAACCGGGCGTCGAAGGTGCCCGAGTCCTGTGGTCCGCGCGTGTGGAGCCGCTCGTTGACGAGCTGGCGATACATGGCCACTGCCCCGGCCGGGTCTCCCGCCCTTCCCTGCCATTCGGCGGCGGCGCTGCGCAGGGTGAAGTCCGGCGGGCCCGTCCGTCCGTTGACGGCTGCGATGTAGCCGTCATCGGCGAGGAGGTCGCGATGGACGCCTGCGACGCCCGGCAGGTCGCCGGCCTGTTCGAGCCAGTGGGCCAGCTGGTACCGCAGCTCGGTGACCTCTCCGACCAGGCGGACCCGTTGGGACGGGAACAGCTCGTACTCCGGGGCCAGCAGGGCCAGTTGGTCGCCGATCATCCGGCGGTACTCGGTGATCGCGGCGGTGGGGTCGCCGGATTCCGCCCGCAGCCGCGCGATCCGGCCGCGCAGCTTCGTCACGGACTCGTGCCGTGTTCCCAGCCGGTCGGCCGTCGTCGGCAGCAGCGTTTCGAAGTAGTCCAGCGCGGCCTGTGGCCGGCCGTCGTCCGCCAGCGTGTCGCCCACCCGGAACACCAGGTCGTGCACTTCCCCGCCGGTACTCCAGCCGTGCCGGAGCTCGGGCTTGCCGGAGCCCAGCAGCAGGACCCGGTCATTGCGGATGAGCGCCTCGACGTTCGAGCGCAGCACGTCCGGAGGGAAGTCGAGGGCGCGTGAACGCAGGTGCGGCGCCTGCTCCCTCCGGGGCACCAGGAAGAACGTCAGCGAGTTCGCCTCGTCCGCCGACTCCCGGGACGCGACGAGGAGCAGGTTGGCGGCCACGTCGACCAGCTCGGCGGCCCGGCTCGCGGGCGCGCCCTCGCGGACGGCTCGCTGCACCACCGGGTGGACCCGCACCGACCGGTCCCTGTCCGCCGGGTCGTAGTCGAGCAGGCTCCACCGGTGCAGCAGCGCGAGCGTCTCGTCGCCGCTGCCGTCCGGCTCCGCGTCCTCGCCCGTGCGTGCGGCCCGCTGCCGGTCGAGGTACCTGACCGCGGCGGTCAGCACCCCGGCCGGGATGCCGTCGGAGGCCAGCTGCGCCGCCAGCTCCAGCAGCATCCGCGCCGTCCCGACCGGTGCCAGGGCGTCGGCGCGCTCCAGCGCGAGGTCCCAGGCGTGGGGCAGCGGCAGACTCTGCCCGTCCGGCAGTCCGCCCGGGTCCGGTACGAGGTCGGCCAGTCGCCGACCGTCCTCGCCGAGCAGCCGGAGGTACTCGGCGCAGCTCGGGCCGGTGCTGCCCAGGTAGCCGGCCGCCTGCGCGAGCGCGAGCGGCAGGTGTCCCAACTCGCGGGCGAGAGCCTCCAGTTGTTCGGGCGGCTCGACTCGGCCGGTCGCGGCGAGCACCGCCGTGAGGTAGCCGAGAGCCTCGGCGGAGCTGAACGACGGCACGGTGACCACCTGTCGGCCGAGCCCCTCGCGGGCCAGATCCCGGCGCCAGGTGGTGACCAGGGTCCGCCCCACGGGCTGGTCCGGCGGCCAGAGTCCGCGCAGGTCGTCGGGGTCGACCGGACCGTCCAGGACGATCAGCCAGCGGACCGCCTCCCCGGCCCCGCCCGGCCGGAGCCAGGCCAGGAACTCCCGCGCGCCCTGCTCCGGATCGGCCGGGTCGCTACCGGTGATCTCGGCGATGGCCCGGGCGTAGGCGGTCAGAATCGCCGCGCGGCTGCCGGCGGCGACCCAGACCAGCAGGTCGAGCTGCCCGGCCTGCCAGGCGGTACGGGCCTCGTTCGCGGCCAGCTGGGTCTTGCCGACCCCGGCGGTGCCGACCAGGATCCGGCAGCGCGCAGCGGTGTCGGGGGAGTCGGGGGCGTCGAGAACGGCCCGGCGCTGGAAGCAGTGCGCGGTGTGCGGGACCGCCCCGACCTGGTGCGGCCAGGCCGCCGGGGCACGTCGGCCGGAGTAGTAGGCGACCTGGTCGGCGTGGCCGACGGCGAAGCTGTGGTTGCTCGCCTGCACCCCGGTGAACAGCGGCGGTGGCGAGCTCGGTGCTGGGCTTGGCGTAGCCGGTCCGTTCAGCCCTTGGACGGATCCGGCACCTGAGGGTGGCCGATCTGCACACCCCCGTGGATCACGCCGGCGGCGACCGACCCGTCCTGGGCGCTGATCTGCACGTTTCCGCCGATCGCCATCCCGCCGTCCCCGGCCGACACCTGGGCCCGGGCCGCGCTCTCGTCCAGCAGTTCGCGCAGCGCCTCGCCGGCGCGCTCGCGCTCGTCGTCGGGCAGGTCCTCCAGGAACGCCTCGAACCGGGCCTGCCAGGAGGCCTCCTGCCGGATCCGGAGCCGCTCCAGCTGACCGCCCTCGGCCGCCGCCAGCTCGGCGGCGGTGCGTCCCAGTCGCTCCAGCTCAGCGCTCTCGCGCTGGGCGTTCCCCCGCCCGAACCAGGCGGCCACCCGGCCTCGGAACCCCTCCCAGGCCTCGGTCCCGGCCGCGGTCATCACCGCCGTCCCACCGGACATGGCCAGCGCGGTCAGCGCCTCGGACAGCATGCGCAATCCCCCTTGTCGGCAATCGTGACCCCGACCGTACCGCGAGCGGGTCACCATGCCCAGCGAGATATCCACGCAACTGCGCAGGCGGGCAAGGGCAGATGATCAACCGTCAGCGAAACCGGCCCGCATATGGGTGCCGACCTTCGACCGACCGGATGATTTTCACACCCCACGCCGTCAGCACACCGCGCAGTAGCCCCGACCCCGGAGTCCGCATACCTACCATGTGCGCCGTGAGCGCCCTGCAAGACGGGGCTTCCGACTCCAGAAAGTTGGGCGAATGAGATCAAGGATCCGTGGTCGGCTTCGGGCCTGGGCCACCGTCGGCGTCACGCTCGCGGTCGTGGCGGGTACGGCTGCCGCCGCACCTGCGGAGAACCCGCACAGCGACCTCAGTCCCGACATCACGGCGATCATGAACAAGCCCGCGTACGAGCACGCGGAGTGGGGGATGCTGGAGATCGACCCCGAGAACGGGCGGGTCATCCACTCCATGCACCCCAACCAGTTCTTCATGCCGGGTTCGACCATCAAGCTGATCACCATCTCCAGCGCCTGGCACGCCCTCGGCCCGGACCACCGCTTCACCACTCCGGTGAACGCGATCGGGCAGCTCAACGGTTCGACCCTCACCGGGAACCTGGCGCTCGTCGCCCAGGGCGACCTCACCATGGGCGGCCGGACCAAGCCGGACGGGTCGGTCGACTTCACCCCCATCGACCACACCTACGCCGACGACGTCCCGGGCGCCACCCTCACGCCCGAGGACCCGCTCGCCGGCCTGGACCAGATCGCCCAGCAGGTCCGCGACTCGGGCATCACCACGGTCGACGGCGATGTCGTCATCGACTCGCGGCTGTTCGCGCCCCCGCCGATCAGCCCCACGCCGACGCCCCTGATCATCAACGACAACGTCATCGACCTGCTGAGCACGCCGACCTCCCCCGGGCAGCCCGCCCAGCTGAGCTGGCGCCCGCAGGTCGCGCCGTACCAGGTCACCTCCAACGTCCAGACGGTGGCGGCCGGCGGCACCACCGACATCCAGGTCGCCGCGTCCCCTGACGGCACCAACATCACGCTCTCCGGCACGATCGCCGCCGACGCCCAGCCCACCCTGAAGATCTCCCAGGTCCAGGACCCCAACGCCTTCGGGCGCACAGCCCTGATCGAGGCCCTCGGCCGCGCCGGGGTCACCGTCACCGCCCCGCCGACCGGGCCCAACCCGGACAGCACGCTGCCCGCCTCGTACACCGGCGATCCCCAGGTGGCAGCCTTCGTCTCACCGCAGTACCGCGACTACGCCAAGCTGATCCTGAATGTCAGCCACAACCTCGGCGCCAATCTGGCCCTGTGCAACATGGCCGCGAACATCGGCAGCAAGAACTGCTTCGACGCCTTCCCGGTCATCCACGACTTCCTCGCCAACACGGCGAAGGTGGACCCGACCCAGTTCGAGATGGCGGACGGACGCGGCGACGTCCCCGTCGACCGCGTCACGGCCACCGGGCTCAACCAGCTGCTCGCCTACTGGCTGCACACCCCCGACGCGGACGCGTTCCGCACCTCACTGCCGATCCTCGGTGTGTCCGGCACGGGCGCGCTCTACTGCACCACCAACTGCCCGGCCAAGGGCAAGGTCTTCGCCAAGCCCGGCACCATCATCGGCTTCGACGAGCTCAACCAGGGCTTCGCCATCAACGCGCAGACGTACGCGGGGTACCTGCAGGCGGACGACGGCCACCTCTACACCTTCTTCATCGGCGTCAACGGCGCGGCGGCACCGAACATCCAGGGGTTCTTCGACGTCAACGACGACGTCGACCAGATCGCCGTCATCCTCCAGCAGGAGGCCTGCGCAGACCGCGGCGCCGGCCGCTCGCAGCACAAGGCCGTCCCGTCCACGAGAAGGGAGAAGGCACCGACCGGGTGACGGCCGGGCGCGAACGCTGGTTTACTTCGCCCCGTCGAGTACCAGCTCGGCGGGGCGACTGCGCGTCACGAAGGGGCGTTGCGGTGGCCCCGCCGCTCGCCGGCTCTGACGGTCGCCGCCCCCTCGCAAGAACCTCGGAGCCCGAGATGCACCCCTTCCTCGACCACCGCGGGCCGTTGGCCTTCGCTCACCGGGGAGGTGTTCTCGGTCACCCCGAGAACTCGCTCGCCGCGTTCTCGGCTGCCGTCGAACTCGGCTACCGCTACCTCGAGACGGACGTGCACGTCACCGCCGACGGCGTGCTGGTGGCCTTCCACGACTCCCGCCTCGACCGGGTCACCGACCGGGCCGGAGCCGTCGCCGAACTGCCCTGGCGCACGGTCGGTGAGGCCCGGATCGGTGGCACCGAGCCCATCCCGCTCCTGGAGGACCTGCTCGATGGGTTCCCCCAGGCCCGTTTCAACATCGACGTCAAGGCGGCCCCGGCCGTTCAGCCGCTGGTCGACGCGATCCGCCGCACCGGCGCGTGGGACCGGGTCTGCGTCGGCGGATTCTCCGACACCCGCCTCGCCGCCGTCCGCGCCGCCGCCGGTCCCCGGCTGGCCACCTCGCTCGGCCCGCGCGAGGTGGCACGGCTACGGTTGCGCTCGCTGGCCGGGCCGCTGCTCCCGGGCCGAGGGGCGTCGTGGTCCGGGGTGTGCGCGCAGGTTCCGGAGCGGCACCGGGGCATCCGGGTGGTCGACGGGGCCTTCGTGCGCACCGCCCATCGCCTCGGCCTGCAGGTTCACGTCTGGACCGTGGACGACCCCGCACGGATCCGGGCTCTCCTCGACCTGGGTGTGGATGGCATCATGGCCGATCGCATCGACGTCCTGCGGGACGTCCTCGAGGAGCGCGGCAGCTGGACCGACGGAAGCACGGCGATAGGAACCCCATGAACACCGCGACCCACCTGCCTGACCATCCGGCAGCCGCCACCGACACCCGTGCCCTGCGCCGGATGCAGTTCGGCTGGTACATCAACGACTGGGCCAACGCGGCCTTCTCGGCCACGGTACTGACGGTGTTCCTCGGGCCGTACCTCACCTCTGTCGCCAAGAACGCCGCCGATGCCGGCGGCGACATCCACCCGCTGGGTCTCTCGGTGCGCGCGGGGTCGTTCTTCCCGTACACCGTCTCCCTCTCCGTGCTGGTCTCCGTCGTGGTGATGCTGCTGGTCGGCACGGTCGCCGACCGCACCGGCCGGCACAAGGAGTTGATGTGCGGCTTCGCGTACGTCGGCGCGGTCGCCACCATGGGGATGTTCTTCCTCGGAGGAAGCCGCTACCTGCTCGGCGCCGGACTGCTGGTGATCGCCAACATCGCGTACGCGGTGTCGGTCGCGCTCTCCTACGCCTTCCTTCCGGGCCTGGCCGGCCCCGACGAGCGTGACGCGGTCTCCTCCAAGGGCTGGGCCTACGGCTATGCGGGTGGCGGACTGCTCCTGATAGCCAACCTGGCGCTGTTCGAGGGCCACGACGCGCTCGGCCTGTCCTCCGGCACCGCGGTGCGGATCTGCCTGGCCTCGGCCGGTCTGTGGTGGGCCCTGTTCACCCTCGTGCCGCTGCGGCGGCTGCCCTCCCGCGCCGGTGCGGCCCCCGACCGCGCCGACACCCATCGCGCCGACCCCGACCGGCCCGCCGCCGGTAGCCTGCGCGAACTCGGCCGCACCCTGAGCGGCATGCGCCGCTACCCACTCACCCTGCTCTTCCTGGGCGCCTTCCTCTGCTACAACGACGGCATCCAGACCGTGGTCTCCCAGGCCTCCCTCTACGGCAGCGAGGAGCTCGGCATGGACCAGACCACGCTGGTCGCCGCCGTTCTGCTGGTCCAGATCGTGGCGATCGGGGGCGCGCTGCTCCTCGGCCGCATCGCCCGCCGGTACGGCGCCAAGCGGACCGTCCTCGGCTCCCTGGTCGGTTGGGTGGTCACCCTCGCCCTGGGGTACTTCATGCCCGCCCACCAGCCCGCCTGGTTCTTCGCGCTGGCCGCCATGATCGGGCTGGTCCTCGGCGGCAGCCAGGCGCTCTCCCGCTCGCTGTTCTCCCACCTGATCCCGGCCGGCCGCGAGGCCGAGTACTTCAGCGTCTACAAGATCAGCGATCGCGGCACCAGCTGGATGGGCCCGCTGGTCTTCGGCCTCGCCTACCAGATCACCGGCAGCTACCGCTCGGCGATCATCTCGCTGCTGGTGTTCTTCGTCATCGGCTTCGCCGTACTGGCGAAGGTCCCCGTCCGCCGCGCCATCGAGGCCGTCGGCAACCCGGTCCCCGAGCGCCTCTGACGGACCCAGTCCGAACACTTCGCCCCGCCGAGGCCGCACTCGGTGGGGCGAAGTCGTCAGAGCCGCACAACTCGCCCAGGGCGCTGCAGACTGCAAACCAGGACGGCCGGCTTGGCCGACGGCGTCGGACCTGGCCCCTACTCTCGGGGACATGACGATTCAGCGCATGGACAACGTCGGCATCGTCGTCGACGACCTCGACGCCGCCATCGCCTTCTTCATCGAACTCGGCATGGAGCTGGAAGGCAGGATGCCGATCGAAGGGAGCTGGGCGGGAAACGTCGTCGGACTCGCTGACATGCGAAGCGAGATCGCGATGATGCGGATCCCGGACGCCCCGGGCCGGCTCGAACTGGCGAAGTATCACAACCCGGCGGCGATCACCCCCGAGCCGGAGGTCACCCCGGCGAACACGCTGGGCCTGCACCGCGTCATGTTCGCCGTCGACGACATCGAGGACACCCTCGCCCGCCTCCGCCCGCACGGCGCCGAACTCGTCGGCGAGGTTTCCCGCTACGAGGACAGCTACCTGCTCTGCTATCTCCGCGGGCCGAGCGGAATCATCCTCGCGCTGGCCGAGCAGCTGAGCTGAGAGCAGTCCGCTCCCCCTGTCCGGCGTAGCACCTCGCGCGGTCCGGCTGCTGGGCAGACACGCTGTGGTTCGTACGCACTGCGTGGTTCGGCTCCGTCAGCCGGACGGTCGGCTGAGGAGCGGATTGCGCATGGGAAAGCAGACAACTCGCGGCTGTGGACCGGAACCGCGCCGCGCCCTCAGGGGAGCCGCAGCCGTGGTGGCATGCTGGTTGGCCCTGCTGGCCGGTGCACCTGCGAGCGAGGCCGCATCGGCGCCCGCCGCGGGCGCGGGCTCGGCGGGCTCGCCGCGTTTCGAGCCGGGCGCGTGCCCGAGGACCCCGCAGCCGATTCCGGCGCTGGCCAACGCGCGGTGCGGGTTTCTGACGGTTCGCGAGAATCGCACCCGACCTGACGGCCCGACGATCCGGCTGGCGGTGGCGATCATCCCGGCCGTGTCCTCGACGCCGGCGCCGGATCCCGTCGTTCACCTGACCGGTGGTCCTGGGAGCGATGCCATCGATGACGCGCAGTTCCTCGTCGACGCCGGGGTGAACCGGGATCGCGACCTGATCATCATGGCCCAGCGGGGGACGCTCTATGCGCAGCCGAACATCGCCTGTCCGGAGGTGGACCGGTTCTACGCCCGTGCGGTGGGGCTGCGCTACGACGCGGTGTCGACGAAGCGACTGCTGGTCGCCGCGATGGGTGAGTGCCGCCGACGCCTCGCGGCCGGCGGGATCGACCTGAGCGCCTACAACACCTCGCAGAACGCCGCCGACTTCGCCGACCTGCGCAAGGCGTTGGGGATCGCCTGGTGGAACGTGTACGGGTACTCCTACGGTACCGACCTCGCGCTCACGTACCTGCGCGAGCACCCGAAGGGGATCCGGACGGTGACGATCGATTCGGTCGTACCCCCGCAGATCGTGAGCCTCCCGTGGACCTGGAGCAGCGCCCAGGAGGGGATCAACGCGATTCTCGGAGCCTGCCGCGATCAACCGGCCTGCGACCGCCGGTACCCCGACCTCGCCCGAACCCTGGCGGAGCAGGTGCGCAGGTTGGAGGCCGATCCGCTGACCCTGCGCGCGGCACCGCCGGGCGGCGGGCAAGCGGTGAAGGTCGTCCTCGACGGGGGAGCGCTGGTGAACCTCCTGGTCGGCAACGCGGTCCCCTCGACCGATGTGCCCGCCGCGATCGACGAGCTCGCCCACGGCGATCCACATCGCTTCGCGGCGGCCCGCGCGGCCGGCTCGACCCCCGTCGTCGGCGACTTCGCCTACGGCCTGACGGAGAGCGTGGCGTGCAGCGAGTGGGTGCCGGGGACGTCGGCCGCCGATCTGCTGGACGCGGGACGCCGGGCCTTCCCGGGATATCCGGACTCGGTCCTCGCCCAGGCGCCGCAACTTCCCTACCAGAGCGAGGTCTGCGAGACGTGGAACGTCCCGGACCGGACGGCCTCCCAGCGCGTGGCGACCCGCAGCACGGTCCCCACCCTGGTCATCTCCGGCACGTTCGACGCCAAGACCGGGGCGCGCTGGGGACGGTTCGCGGCCCGGACGCTTCCCAATGCGACCGTGGTGCGCATTCCCGGAATCGGCCACTGGGTGACCCCGCAGTCGAGCTGCACGCAGAGCGTCCTCGCCTCCTTCCTCGCCCACCCGACCGCCGTCGACACCGAGTGCGTCGCCGGACTCAAGCCGAAGCCGTTCACGATCACCCCTTGAGCAGGAGACCGGAAATGTTCAGTTCGTCAGTCCGCCGACGCCGCAGAACCGCCGCGGGGTTACCGGTTCGCTTCACCGGCGCAGCAGTGGGCGGCATGGTCCTCGTCGGCCTGCTCGGCGTGCCGGCGCACGCGCACGCGCGGCCGCTCGGGACGGTCGGCCGGACGGCCGGATCGGCCTCGTTCGTGCCGGGGCCCTGCCCCCGGACGCCGGACCCGGTCCCCGCGCTGAAGGACGCACGCTGCGGGACCCTCACCGTGCCCGAGAACCGCGCCGCGCCCAGCGGCCGGACCATCACCCTCGGGGTCGCGATCGTGCCGGCGCTCTCGACCACGCCGGCGCCCGACCCGATCGTGTGGTTCGCCGGCGGTCCGGGCGACGACGCGGTCGGCGAGGCTCAACTGGCCGTCGACGGCGGCCTGAACCGCGACCGCGACGTGGTCCTCATGTCCCAGCGCGGGACCTACTCGGCCGATCCGGAGCTCACCTGCCCGGTCATCGACCGCTTCAACGCCCGCGCCGTCGGCCTTGCCTACGACGCGCCGTCCACCGGGCGCCTGCACGTCAGGGCGACCCGGGCCTGCCGGGACCAGCTGGCGAAACGCGATGTCGATCTGAGCGCCTACAACGGCACCGAGAGCGCCGCCGACTACGCGGACCTGCGGGTCGCGCTGGGCATCCCGCAGTGGAACGTGTACGGGATCTCGTACGGCACGGACCTCGCGCTCATCTACATGCGCGAGCACCCGGAAGGGATCCGCTCGGTCGGCATCGACGGAATCGTGCCGCCCTCCCTGGCCGGCCCCGCGATGACCTGGAGCAGTGCGAAGCAGGGCTTCGACAGCCTGTTCAGCACCTGTGCCCAACAGCCCGCCTGCGCACAGCGGTACCCGGACCTGGCGAACACGTTCACCGACCTGGTGCGCAAGCTCGAGGCGGATCCGGTCACCACCTATGTCAGGGTCCCGTCGCGCGACAAGCCGGTCAAGGTCGTGCTCGACGGTGGCATGCTGGTGAACTGGCTGACCTCCGCAACCCACGTGGCCCCGGGCGTGCCCCGCTCCATCGACGAACTGGCCCACGGGAATCCGCAGCGGATCGCCGAGCAGTGGGCAGGTGGGAAGGTCAGCCCGCAGGCGATCGGGAGGATCAGCCACGGGCTCGCCTACGGCGTGTTCTGCGGCGAATGGGTGCCGTACGAGAATCCGTCCGAAGTACTCCGGGCGGGAAAGCGCGCGTTCCCCTCGTTCCCGCGGTCCGTTCTCGCGCAGGCGCCGCAGCTGCCCTTCCTGGCAGATGACTGTCGCGCCTGGGACATCCCCAAGGCAGCGCCCTCGGTTCGGGAGATCACCCGCAGCGACATCCCGACCCTCGCCATGTCGGCCGGCTTCGACGCCCAGACCGGAGCATCGAACGGCGCCTACGTCGCACGCACCCTGCCCAACGCGACCACCGTCACCATCCCCTACGTCGCACACGTCGCCTTCGCCGCCTCACCGTGCGCCCAGTCCATCGTCGCCTCGTTCTTCGACAATCCCAGCGCCCCGGACACCAGTTGCATCGCCGGCCTGGAACCGCCGCAGTTCGAGATCGGCCCGCCGTCCGCGGGATGAGGTCGGCTTCTCCTGCTCAGGTGGCAGCTTCGGCGCCGGCGCGCTTCCAGGCGCTGTCGCGCAGCAGTCGCAGGCCGTTGAGGCCGACGATGACGGTCGAGCCCTCGTGGCCGAGGACGCCGAGTGGCAGCGGCAGGTGGCCGACCAGGTCCCAGATGACCAGGCCGGAGATGAACACCGAGGCGATCACCAGGTTCTGCACCACGAAGCTGCGGGCCCGGCGGGACAGGGCCACCACCGTGGGGACGGTGGCGAGTTCGTCGCGCACGATGACCGCGTCGGCGGTCTCCAGGGCGAGGTCGGAGCCGGCCCGGCCCATGGCGATGCCGGTGTGGGCGGCGGCGAGCGCGGGGGCGTCGTTGACGCCGTCGCCGATCACCAGGACCCTGCGGCCGGCCTTCTCCTGCTCCCGGACGGCGGTGACCTTGTCCTGCGGCAGCAGGCCGGCGCGGACGTCGGTGATGCCGACCTCGGCCGCGAGGCGGGCGGCGGCGCGCGGGTTGTCGCCGGTGAGCAGCATCGGCGTGCTGCCGGTCAGGGCGGTCAGTGCGGCGACGGTGGCGGCGGCGTCCGGTCGCAGGCGGTCGGCGATGCCGAGGATCCCGACCGGGAGGCTGTCGCGCTCGACGAGCACGGCGGTGCGGCCGCTGTCCTCCAGCTCCTCGGCGACGACCGCCGCCAGCGCGGACAGCCTGTCCTCGGCGCGGTTGAGGAGCCGGGCCGGGGCGCCGACGGCGACCGCGTCGCCGTGGACGGTGGCGGTGACCCCGATGCCGGGGGCAGAGGTGAAGTCCCGGGCCGCGGGGATCTCCAGGCCGCGTTCGCGGGCGGCGCTCACGACGGCGCGGGCCAGCGGGTGTTCGCTGGGGTGTTCGGCCGCCGCCGCCAGCGCCAGCAGCTCGTCCTCGGAGAGGCCGCTGCCGGCCAGCGGGCGGATGTCGGTGACGCGGGGGGTGCCCTCGGTCAGCGTGCCGGTCTTGTCCAGCGCGACGGCGTCGACCTGGCCGAGGCGTTCCATGACGACGGCGGACTTCACCAGTACGCCGTGCCGTCCGGCATTGGCGATGGCCGACAGCAGCGGCGGCATGGTGGCCAGGACGACCGCGCACGGGGAGGCGACGATCATGAAGGTCATCGCCCGCAGCAGCGAGCCGGTGACGGCGGCGCCGAAGGCGAGCGGGATCAGGAACACGGCGAGGGTGGCGGCGACCATGCCCAGCGAGTAGCGCTGCTCGACCTTCTCGATGAACAGTTGGGTGGGGGCCTTGGTCTCGGAGGCCTCCTCGACCATGGCGACGATCCGGGCGATCACCGAGTCGGCCGGATCCCGCTCGACCTTGACCCGCAGGACGCCGGTGCCGTTCAGGGTGCCGGCGAAGACCTCGTCCCCGGCCTGCTTGGCGACCGGCAGCGGTTCGCCGGTGATGGTGGCCTGGTCGACCTCGCTCGCGCCGTCCAGCACGCGTCCGTCGGCGCCCACGCGCTCGCCTGGCCGGATCAGGATGGTGTCGCCGACGGCCAGCGCCTCGGTGGCGACGGTCTCCTCGCCGCCGTCGTCCAGGAGGCGGGTGGCGGTGGCGGGGGCGAGGTCGAGCAGGCCGCGCACCGAGTCCTGGGTGCGGGCGGTGGCCAGCGCCTCCAGGGCGCCGGAGGTGGCGAAGATGACGATCAGCAGCGCGCCGTCCATCACCTGACCGATCGCGGCCGCGCCGATCGCGGCGACGATCATCAGCAGGTCCACGTCGAGCGTCTTCTCACGCAGCGCCTGGAGCCCCGCCCAGCCGGGCTCCCAGCCGCCGGTGACGTAGGCGATCGCGTACATCGGCACCCAGGCCCAGGCCGGGGCGCCGGTCAGCTGGAGAGGCAGGGCGATCAGGAAGGCGACCGTGGCCGCAGCCGCCCAGCGGGCCTCGGCCAGCGCGAAGACGCGCGTGCGACGCCTGGGGACGAGGCTGGGCCTCGTTGCCCCGGCGGGGGCCGGGCGTTCGATCAGGGTCGTGGACATGGGTGTGGTGTTCCCTTGCGCAGGCAGGATGTGGCGACCCATTCACCATACAGGAACACATGAACAGTCATTCATCTGTCTCTTGTAGGATGGACGCCATGGGCCATGGAATCGCCACCGCAGCATCGAATGCCGTCCCGCGCGCCCGCCTGGACGCGGTCAACGCCGCCAAGGTCGCCACCACGCTGCAGGCCCTGGCGACGCCCTCCCGGCTGCTCATCCTGGCCCGCCTGCGAGAGGGCTCCTGCGCCGCGACCGAGCTTGCCGCCGCGGTGGGCATGGAGCAGTCCGCGTGCTCGCACCAGCTGCGACTGCTGCGCAACCTGGGCCTGGTCGTCGGCCAGCGCCACGGCCGCTCGGTGGTCTACGCGCTGTACGACAACCACGTCGCCGAACTCCTGGACCAGGCGGTCTATCACATCGACCACCTGCGGCTCGGCTTGAGCGACGCGGCCGAGGGCGACGACCCGGCGCTCGACGCCGACTACTGAGCACTCGGGGTGCGTATTCCGTTCCCCTGTGAGTGGTTTGACAGTGCGATCGCAACCGGTCCATCCTGTGGACGAGTTGGGGTGTACCGGTCTTGCGGGCCGGTCCGCTCCTTGCGGTGTCGAAACGGCGCACGTGATGTGCGCCGCCGGCCGGAAGGAGGCGAGAGACATGGATTCGAGTTGCAGTAGTCCGGGCCATCATCGGCCTCACGCCCGCCTGTCCTCGTACTCCACCGGCACGCGCTAACCACCTTCCCCACGCGCCTTTTTGACGCGCTGTCGCTCCCGCACGGCTTCATGCCGTTCCGGGTGCGCAGTGGTGCGCGCTCGTAGGGACGGCCGAAGCCGCCTGACATTCACCCGCCTCGGGTTGGGCCGACCCACCACCCATCCCCTGAGGAGAGGTAACCCATGCACACCCTGACCACCTTCGAGTTCCTGCTCCGTCTCGCCACCGGCGTCGGCTGCGGGGCAGTGATCGGCGTCGAGCGCCAGTGGCGCGCCCGGATGGCGGGCCTGCGCACCAACGCCCTCGTCGCCGCCGGCGCCACCCTCTTCGTCCTCTACAGCGAGGCCGTCGCCGACACCGGCAGCCCCACCCGGGTCGCCTCCTACGTCGTCTCCGGCATCGGCTTCCTCGGCGGCGGCGTCATCCTGCGCGACGGCGCCGGGGTCCGCGGGCTCAACACGGCTGCCACCCTGTGGTGTTCGGCCGCCGTCGGCGTGCTGGCCGCCTCCGGCAAGCTCAACTTCGCCGTACTCGGCACGCTCGCGGTGCTGGCCGTGCACCTGGTCCTGCGCCCGGCCGGCCGCCTGCTGGACCGGGCGCCCGCCGCCGGGACCGACCCCGACTCCTCCGTGGACGCCATCGTCCACCTGGAGTGCGAGCGCCGCTCGGAGTCCCACATCCGCGCCCTGCTCCTCCAGGCGCTGGCGGCCTCCGGCCTGCCCCCGACCGGGCTGCGGGCCCGCCGCGAGCGCGCCGACCTGACCAGCCTGCGGGCCACCGTCGCCATCAGCGGAGACGTCGCCCAGGCCATGGAGCAGGTGATCTCCCGGCTGTCCCTGGAACCCGGCGTGAGCGACCTGCACTGGCACCTGGAGGACGACCCGGAGCACGAGTCCATGGCCTGACGGAACGTCATCTCACTACGCCGTTCGAGCTGAGCGCCGGGCCGGTCGCGGTATGCCTGAGGAGTCGGATCTCGGGAGCGGGCTAGCTTCGTATCGTGGACCGTGTCGTGTCTTTGTCCCAGCTTCTGCGCCGTCCCCTGGTGGGGCGTGGCGGCGAGGTGGTGGGCCGGCTCTCCGATGTGATCGTGCGCCTGCGCGGGCGGGACTACCCCGTGGTCACCGGCCTGGTCTCCGAAGTCGGCAGGCGCGAGGTCTTCCTGCCGGTCGGGCAGGTCGCGGACTTCGACGGGGAGCGGATCCAGCTGACCAGCGAGGTTGTGGACCTGCGGCCCTTCGAGCGGCGCGAGGGGGAGGTGCTGCTGCGCGCGGACGTGCTCGGACACCGGGTGATCGACGTCGCCGACGTCGAGCTGGTGCGCGCCCATGACCTCGAACTGCGCCGGCGCCCGGACGGGTGGGTCGTCGACGGCCTGGACACCGCCCCGCACCGGCCCCGGCTGTTCGGGTTCTTCGCGGGCGAGTCCCAGGCGCAGTGGCGGGACTGGAAGTCCTTCGAGCCGCTGATCGGCCATGCCCAGTCGGCCCGCGTGCGGGGGACGTTCGGGCGCCTGGGCCGCCTCAAGCCGGCCGACATCGCGGACCTGCTGGAGGACGCCAACCGCACCGAGTCGCACGAGATCCTGCAGACCGTCCACGCCGACCCCGAGCTGGAGGCGGACGTCTTCGAGGAGTTGGAGCCCGACTCGCAGACCCGTCTGCTCCGGGAGCGGAGCGACGCGCAGATCGCCGAGGTCCTGGCCCGGATGCGCGCGGACGACGCCGCCGACGCGATCAACGACCTGCCGCAGAACCGCCGCCAACCGGTACTCGACGCGCTGCCCGCCGGCCAGCGCACCAAGGTGATGACGCTGATGGGGTTCAACCCCTCCAGCGCCGGCGGGTTGATGGCCCTCGACATCCTCACCGCACCACTCGGCTCCACCGTCGCGGAGGTGCTGGGACGCGTCCGTGCGGCCCGCACCCTCCAGCCCGAGGCGCTGACCAGCGTGCACGTCGTCGGGGAGGGGAACCGGCTGATCGGCACCGCGACCCTGGTGGCGCTGCTGCAGGCCGATCCGGACGCCCGCCTCGATCAGGTCATGGTCACCGAACCGGTCCGGGTGCTGCCCGAGGCGGACGCCGAGGACGTCGCCCTGCTGATGACCGACTACAACCTGCTCACCGTCCCCGTCGTGGACCAGCAGGACCGCATCCTGGGAGTGATCACCGTCGACGACATCCTGGAGACGGTCATCCCCGAGGACTGGCGCCGCCGCGAACCCGCCCCGCACCCCGCCCACCGCACCGACCAGGCCGCCCCCACCGGGTCCGCGCAGGTCACGGACCTCGGCGGATGACGGCGCCGGAGAACGAGCCGGACGACAACCGGACCGCCCCCGCCGCGCCCCCTCCCGCACCGCCGCTGCCCCCTCCCGCACCGCCGCCTCCCGCACCGCCGCCGGCGCCGAAGCCCACGCCCGCGCCGCGGCCCAGCGCCGTCCTGGACGAAGCCCACCTCGGCGACATCGAAGGCGCGTTCGGACGCATCTCCGTGGGGCACGCCGAGGACCGCCCCGGCCTGAAGACCCGGCTGCTGACGCTCCTGGCGATCGTCGGCCCCGGCATCATCGTCATGGTCGGCGACAACGACGCCGGCGGCGTCGCCACCTACGCCCAGGCCGGCCAGAACTACGGCTACTCCCTGCTCTGGGTCCTGCTGCTGCTCATCCCCGTCCTGATCGTCAACCAGGAGATGGTGGTGCGCCTGGGAGCGGTCACCGGCGTCGGGCACGCCCGCCTGATCAACGAACGGTTCGGCAGGTTCTGGGGCTGGTTCAGCGTCGGAGACCTGTTCGTCCTCAACTTCCTCACCATCGTCACCGAGTTCATCGGCATCTCGCTCGCCGCCGAGTACCTCGGCGCCTCCAAGTACTGGGTGGTGCCGCTCGCCGCGCTGCTGCTGATCGCCGTCACTGCCAGCGGCTCCTTCCGCCGCTGGGAACGCGCGATGTTCGCGCTCATCGCCGTCAGCCTGCTGCTCGTCCCGCTCACCCTGCTCTCCGGGCCGAAATGGGGCCAGGCCGCACACCACTTCGTCGTCCCCGGCATCCAGGGCGGCATTTCCAGCGACGCCGTCCTGCTGATCATCGCCATCGTCGGCACCACCGTCGCGCCCTGGCAGCTGTTCTTCCAGCAGTCCAACGTCATCGACAAACGCATCACCCCTCGCTTCATCGGCTACGAACGCGCCGACACCGTCATCGGCTCCCTCGTGGTCGTCGTCGGAGCAGCGGCCCTCGTCATGATCGCCGACTACGCCGCCCGCGGCACGAGCTTCGCGGGCCACTTCACCGACGCCGCCGGCGTCGCCCATGCCCTCGAACAGCACAGCCACGCGCTGGCCGTGATGTTCGCCATCGTCCTGATGGACGCCAGCATCATCGGCGCCGCCGCCGTCACCCTCGCCACCAGCTACGCCTTCGGCGACGTCTTCAACCTGCGCCACTCACTGCATCGCGGCTTCGGCGAGGCCAAGAAGTTCTACGCCTCCTACAGCCTCATGGTGCTGCTGGCCGCCGGCATCGTCCTCATCCCCGGCGCACCGCTGGGCGTGATCACCGAAGCCGTCCAGGCCCTGGCCGGACTCCTCCTCCCGTCCGCCAGCGTCTTCCTGCTGCTGCTCTGCAACGACCCCGAAGTCCTCGGCCCCTGGGTCAACCCCCGCTGGCTCAACCTCCTGGCCGCGCTCATCATCACCGTGCTGCTCCTGCTCTCCGCCACCCTGATGACCACCACCCTCTTCCCCGGCGTCGACGTCAAGGCCCTCACCGTCTGGCTCGCCGTCGCCCTCGTCGCCGGTCTGGCCGCAGCGGCCGCCGGGCTGGGGATCGCCCGGCACCGCTCTGGCGTCTCGGCGCCGCCACCACCGGACATGCCCGCGGCAGAGAAACTGGCCTGGCGGATGCCGCCACTGGCACTGCTCAAGCCCGTCCAGTGGTCGCCCGGCCTGCGGCTCGGCATGCTGGCCCTACGCGGCTACCTCGTCCTCAGTGCCGTCCTGCTCCTCATCAAGGCCATTCGCCTCGGCGGCGCATAACCTGTCACACCGTCAACTCGCCTCAGCAGCTGAGCTGGTGGACGCCACTCGGGCTCGGTGTCCAAGAGCCGTCGAACCCTCCGGCAACAGGGGACGAACGCGAGACGAAAAAAACCCCGGCTGCTGAGAAATCTACGCGCATCTACTTGTCCGGCTTCCGTTTCGCGACCACCATACGGACCGTGGTCGGCTGACCATGCACGGTCATGTGCGGAGGGGTGTCGATGAGAAAGTGGAAGAAGAGATCGGCGAGCGTGGCTCTGCTCGCCGTCGTGACGTTAGCGGGGGCCTCGCTGGCCTCGGCCGAGGGGGCCGGGAAGCACCCGACAACCGGCGTCGGCTCGTGCACGCTGAAGGGGTGGAACCCGGCCACCAGCCCGGCGAACGCCAAGAACCTGCCGGTCGGTCAGCGTCCGCAGACCTACAAGCCGGACGACTTCGACTGCACCGGTGCGGTGTTCGCCGCGCCCGGCGTGGAGTTCTCGAAGTTCCCGCAGCCCAAGGACCTCAAGATCACCGACAAGACCGCCGTGCAGACGGTCGGTGGCAAGCAGGCGGTCGTGGGGAAGCCCGCCGCGGCGGTGAACCCGCTGGCGCCGTACTTCCCGCCGTTCCAGCACTTCGTGGTCATCTACCGGGAGAACCACACCTTCGACGACTACCTCGGTGACTGCGCGACGACGATCAGCCCCAGCTGCAACGGGCAGGTGCAGAGCACCAACCACATCAGCTCGGTGCCGGCGCTGCACCAGTTGGCCAAGACCTACTCGCTGTCCGACTCGTACAGCACCGGAGTTCAGCCGCCGTCCGGACCCAACCACTGGTTCCTGTTCTCGGGGCAGTCCTCGTCCAGCAGCCAGCAGCAGTCGTACCCTTCGAACGGCACCCAGTTCGACCGCTTCCTGCAGAGCTCCTCGGGCCCCACGGACGAGGGCACCAACGCCTGCACGGCTCCGTCCGGTACCAGCAGTGGCACCAGCCCGTACACGTTCATCATGAACGGCGACATCTACTGGATGCTCAACAGCGGTAGCGGGTACTGGAAGAACCCGGCCGACGGCAAGGTCGAGGTCCTGCCGCCCAACCGCCCGGGCACGAACATCCCCGAAGAGCTGCACACCAACGAGTACACCTGCCAGAACCAGAGCATCCCCGACAGCACGGTCGCCAACGACTACCTGAACTTCATCAACACCAACGGGATGCCGGCCTACAACTACGTCGAGCTGTTCAACGACCACCCCGGCACCTACCAGGACATCTCCGGCAACGACACCGCGACGAACAACATCGTCAACTCCATCATGAGCAACCCGACGTACAAGAACAACACCCTCATCGTCGTCACCGAGGACGACACCCAGAACGGCAGCAACGGCCCGGACCACGTCAGCAACACCTACCGCGTGCCGCTGCTCGTCATCGGGTCGCCGAACTACGTCAAGCAGGGCTACGTCTCGCACGTGGCGTACACCACGGGCAACGTGCTCGCGGCGATGGAGCGCACGATGGAGAACGTGCACTCCGGTGTCATCGACCCGAACGACAACCTCGGCACCTCCACGTTCCCGATGACGACCGCGGACCAGTCCGCGCTCGGCGACCCGCTCGAGGACTTCTGGGTCCAGGGCTCGACCCCGCTGTCCGCGAAAGCCACGGGGTCCCCGACCACCGGCAACGCGCCACTGACCGAGACCTTCACCGGCTCGGCCACCGGCGGCACCGCCCCGTACACGTACAGCTGGAACTTCGGTGACGGGACCAGCAGTTCGACCCAGAACCCGAGCCACACCTACAGCACCGCGGGCACCTACACCGCGACGCTGACCGT
>NZ_JARZAI010000040.1 GCF_029893355.1 Kitasatospora sp. MAA4 | reverse complement strand
CTCATGTCAGAACTTCTCCGGGAAGATCAGCGCCACGACGAGATAGCCGACGAGCGCGACAGCGACGATCAGGCCTGCGATGTTCTCGACACTCATGAGGCCACCTCGCGCACCTGGGACGGGACAGGGGTAGGGAGAGCGGTCACAGCTTCTCCACCCCTCGGGCGATCAGAGCGAGGACGGCGAACACGGCGACCGTGATACCGACGAAGACGACGTCGAGCATGGGCTCCACCAAGGTGGTTCAGGGGACCTGGGCCGTGCGCGGCCACTGGGCCTCACGACACCGGCGGCAGGCCGGCTCATGTAGGAAATCAGCCGTTCGGCGGGAACCGGTGAGTCCTGACGCCGTCCATACGGGTGGAATTCGAACGTTGACGCGACCTTGATGGGCTTCGCCGCGCCGTTGTCGTCCCGTTGTCGTTCCGTTGCCTTCGCCCCGCGCCTCAGGGCATGACGAAGCCCCCGGCGCGCGGTCGAAACCGCGTGCCGGGGGCCTGCTGCGTCAGCTCGTTCAGCCGACCTTGTGAACCGAGCCGGCGACGTCCTTGTTGGCGGCCGGTTCGCCGCGGCGCACCGAGCCCGGGGCCCGGCGGGCCGGGTGGTCGGCGCGACTGGAGGAGGAGAGCTGCCAGGGCACGCTGATCACCATCACGCCGGGGGTGAAGAGCAGCCGGCTCTTCAGCCAGAGCGCCGACTGGTTGTGCAGCAGGTGCTCCCACCAGCGGCCGACCACGTACTCGGGGATGAAGACCGCGACGGCGTCGCGCGGACTGTCACGCCGCACCGAGCGGACGTACGCGACCACCGGCTTGGTGATCTCGCGGTACGGCGAGTCCAGCACCTTGAGCGGCACCTGGATGTCGAACTCGGCCCAGCGCTCGCGCAGTTCGTCCGTGGCGTCCTTCTCCACCGCGACGCTGAGCGCCTCCAGGGTGTCCGGCCGGAACGCCTGGGCGTAGCCGAGCGCCCGCAGCGTGGGCTTGTGGATCTTGGAGACCAGGACGATGCCGTGCACCTTGGAGGGCCGCACCGACTCCGCGTGCGGGTCGTCCACCGACAGCTCGTCGGAGACCGAGTCGTAGTGCCGGCGGATGCCGCGCATCATGCCGAACAGCAGCACGGCGGCGACCACGGCGAGCCAGGCGCCCTCGGTGAACTTGGTGATCATGACGATCACCAGCACCAGCGCGGTGACCACCGCACCGAAGGAGTTGATCACCCGGGAGCGCAGGGCGCCGCCGCGGATCTTCGGATCCGTCTCGGTGGTCAGCAGCTCGTTCCAGTGCCTGACCATGCCGATCTGGGACAGCGTGAAGGAGGTGAAGACGCCCAGGATGTACAGGTGGATCAGGTTGGTGACGTCCGCCTTGTACGCCCAGAGCAGGAGCATGTTCACCGCGGCCAGCGCGATGATGCCGTTGGAGAACGCCAGCCGGTCGCCGCGGGTGTGCATCTGCCGGGGCAGGTAGCGGTGCTGCGCCAGGATCGAGGCCAGCAGCGGGAACCCGTTGAAGGCGGTGTTCGCGGCCAGGATCAGGACCAGCGCGGTGACCGCCTGGATGAAGTAGAAGAGGAAGCTGTGGTCGCCGCCGAAGATCGAGGCGGCCAGCTGGGCGATCACCGTCGGCTGCGAGGCCGTGTGGCAGTCGCCGGGGTAGTTCAGCAGCTGGCAGGTGTCAGTGGTCTTGTGTACCTTGGCGATCAGCGCCAGCCAGGTGATCCCGATGAACATGACCACTGCGGTGATGCCCATCACCGCCATCGTGGTGGCGGCGTTCTTCGACTTCGGGGACCGGAAGGCCGGCACGCCGTTGGAGATCGCCTCGACGCCGGTGAGCGCGGTGCAGCCCGAGGCGAAGGCGCGCAACCCCAGCATCAGCAGGCCCAGGCCCGCCAGGGTGTCCTTGTGGTCCACCGGAATGATCGCGTACTGGGCGCTGGAGGCCACCGGCGGGTGGCCGAAGGCGGCCTTGAGCAGCCCGGTGATCACCATCAGCATGATGCCGCCGATGAACAGGTAGGTCGGCGCGGCGAAGGCCTTGCCCGACTCGCGCACCCCGCGCAGGTTGACCGCGGCGAGTATCGCCACGAACAGGACCGCCATCAGGACCCGGTAGCTCCCCAGACCCGGGAAGGCCGAGATGATGTTGTCCACCCCGGAGGCCACCGAGACGGCCACCGTCATCACGTAGTCGACCAGCAGCGACGCGGCCACCACCAGGCCCGCGTTCGGTCCCAGGTTGCTGGTCACCACCTCGTACGAGCCGCCGCCGCTCGGGTAGGCGTGCACGACCTGGCGGTAGGACATCACCACGACCGCCATCAGCGCCACCACGCCCGCCGCGATCCACGGGGTGAGGTAGAGGAAGGCGGTGCCCCCGACGGTGAGCACCAGCAGGATCTCCTCCGTGGCGTAGGCCACCGAGGAGAGCGGGTCGGACGCGAAGATCGGCAGCGCGAGGCGCTTGGGGAGCAGGGTCTCCCCCAGCTCCTCGCTGCGCATGGCCTGACCGATCACGAGGCGCTTGAGCGCCGAGGGCACGTTGAACACAAGCGCGAGCGTATGCGTCCGAACCGTTAAGACGACCATCGACTCGCGGGGGCCCCGCGGGCCCTGCACACCCATCCGGCCGTAGGTTTCCGCAGGCCAGATGGGGTGCCCTCGGGAGTGGACCAGGCCGCCGTCGGCATTAAGGCCCGGCGTTGGTGGGGCGTAAAAATATCGAGTTGTAACCAGATATCTAGGTCAACCGTGACGTATCAGCTTGGTTCTCACGGCAAATAGCAGCCTTGAGCCTCGGATCCGCAGGTGACCATGCGTGGTTCGGGCTGCCTCACATGCGCAGCCGCAGCCGGCAGACCACCGCGTCGGTGCCCAGGCGCAGGGCCCGGTCGATCAGCGCACCCCGCTGGTTCTGCAGCGCCCGCTGCCAGAGGTGCACCGGCTCGACCTCCGCGATCAGCACCGTGATCCGGTCGTATGCGTGCTCGGTGCCGAGCTCGTTGACGAAGGAGACCAGCGGCCGGCCCAGCCGGCGGTGCCCGTCCGGGGCCTCGACGAGCGGCACGCCCGGCTGCCACAGCTCCCAGTCCCGGCGCAGCGCCTCGGTGGCCTGCCGGTCCTCGGCGTCCGGGTCGGTGTGCACCACCGTCACCGCGAGCACCTCGTCGCCGAGCGAGACGGCCGCCGAGAGGGCCTCCCTGGTCAGCCGCGAGATCGACATCACCGGCACCACCACCAGCGAGCGCTGACGGACCACCGGTCCCGGGATCCGGCCGAGCTCCAGGCGCTCGCCAATCCGCCCGTACGCCCGGTGGATCAGCTCGAAGAGCAGCACCATCAGCGGCAGCGCGACCACGATGCCCCAGGCACCCTCGGTGAACTTGGTCCCCGTCACCACCAGCGTCGCGACCCCGGTCAGCAGCGCGCCGAAGCCGTTCAGCAGCGCCCGGCCGCGCCAGCCGTCACCGCGCTCCCGGTACCAGTGCTTCACCATGCCGACCTGGCAGATCGTGAAGCCCACGAAGACGCCGATCGAGAAGAGCGGCACCAGGCTGTTGACGTCGCCGCCCGAGCAGATCAGCAGCGCGGCCGAGACCGCCGCCAGAAAGAGCACGCCGTGCCGGTGCACCTGGTGGTCGGCGCGGAGCGCGAAGACGTGCGGCAGGTGGTTGTCGCGGGCCAGCAGGCGCAGCAGCACCGGCAGTCCGCCGAACGAGGTGTTGGCCGCCAGCGCCAGCAGCACCACAGTGGCGAACTGCACCAGGTAGAAGCCGAAGCCATGGCCCAGCGAGGCGTCCGCCAACTGGGCGAGCACGGTGACGCCCTGCACCGGCTGGAGGTGGAAGCGGCCGATCAGCACGGCCAGCCCGACGAGCATCACCCCGAGCACCGCGCCCAGCGCGATCTCGGTGTTCTGCGCACGCTTGACCCGCGGCGCCCGGAAGGACGGCACGGCGTTGGCCACCGCCTCCACCCCGGTCAGCGCCGAGCAGCCGGAGGCGAAGGCCTTGAGCAGCAGCAGCGCGCCGACACCGGTCGCGTTGTCGGCCAGCCCCGAGGCGTGCCCGGCCGCGGCCGCCGTACTGGCCGGACCGGACCGGAAGAGGCCGATCACGATGATCGCCATGATCGACAGCACGAAGATCGCGGTCGGCGCCATGAACCAGCGGGCCGACTCGGCGATCCCGCGCAGGTTCACCAGCGTGACCACCGCCAGCACCGCCAGGCAGAGCCAGACCCGGTCGTCGTACAGGCTCGGGAAGGCCGAGGTCAGCGCGGCCACCCCGGCGGTCACCGAGACGGCGACGTTCAGGATGTAGTCGACGATCAGCGAGGCCGCCGCGGTCAGCGCGGTGCGCTGCCCCAGATGCGCCTTGGCCACCGCGTACGAGCCGCCGCCGTCCGGGAAGGCCGCGATCACCTGGCGGTAGGAGGCGGTCAGCACGCCGAGCAGCAGCGCGATCGCCGCCGTGACCGGGAGCGTGAAACCGAGACCGTAGCTGCCCGCCGCGGCCAGCACCAGGACGATCGACTCCGGCCCGTAGGCGACCGAGGCCATCGCGTCCAGCGAGAGCGCGGCCAGTCCGCCGAGTGCGGACAGCTTGTCGGGCTCCTTGGCCGGCTTGGCGGACAGCCCGGTATCAGGGGGTTGCTCGATCAGGGTCGCGACCAGCGCCGGGTCGGGGGTGGCAGACATCGAACGGACCTCCAGGGATCGGGTGCTTCGCTGATCGGGTGCTTCGCTGATCGTCCGCGCCGCCTGGAGGCGGTTCACCTGGTCGCTACGCGTTCGATACGCCGCACCCGGCACCCTTGACGCCGCCTTGACGTGAGGTCACGCCCACGCGCCGTCAGTTCCCCCGCCCTCCCACACAGCCCGGACCTGGGAGAAGGTACCGGTAGGCCGTCCGGCACCTCACCTGCGGCCCCTCATCCGCCGGGCACCGGCTCGAACGGCAGGTGCCAGGCGGCCCGGCGCTCGATGGCCGCCAGTTCCCGCTGCAACGCCGGCCGCGGCACACTCAGCACCGGGCACCCCGCGTGCTGCACGCAGTACGCCGTCACCGACGGGCGCAGCGCCCGCCGTAGCAGGCCGCCACCGCCGGCGCCGACGACCAGCAGATCGTCCGCCCGGTCCGCCGAGCCCACCAGCGCCGCGCCGGCGTCGTCCCGCACCACCTGGCAGCTGAACGGCACCCCCACCACCCCGTCCGGAAACGCCTCCCCCACGGCATCCCGGATCCGCTGCACCGCAGCCGCCCGGCAGGCCGCCAGCAGCGGCGGGCACGGCGAGCGCCGAAAGCCGTACTCGCCCCCGGGCGGCGTCCAGGCCAGCACCGCGAGCACCTCGCCCCCCGCCCGCCTCGCCTCGTCCACCGCCTGGTGCAACGCCGCGAGACTCCCGAGCGACCCACTGACACCGACGACGATCCGCCGCTGCTGGCGCATGACTGGCCCTCCTACCGGTTGCGATCCCCCCAGCAAACCGGCCCCACCCCCGCCGAGCGCCACCCCTGACACCCCCCTGACGCCCCCACCCGATTTCCGAACGCCCCCCTGACACCCCTCTGACGCCCCCGAGCATGCAAAAAGACCGGCCCCGAACCGCGTTTCCGCAGTTCAGGGCCGGTCTCGATCCTGTGGCTGGTGTAGGGTTCGAACCTACGTAGGCTGAGCCGGCAGATTTACAGTCTGCTCCCTTTGGCCACTCGGGCAACCAGCCAGGATGTTCGTCTCACGGCGCTTACGCCCCGTTCGACGTCGTAAACGATACCTGATGGCAGGGGGTGCTCCGCCACTCGATTGGTCACGTGATGATCAAGAGGTCGGCGGACGGCGCCGCTGGATAGGCTGGGGCCGTGACCGCTCCGCATCCGGCGGAGCGCCGACAGTGCCGCCGACACCGCAAGGAGACCACCACAGATGGCCGACTCCAGTTTCGACATCGTCTCGAAGGTCGAGAAGCAGGAGGTCGACAACGCGATCAACCAGACCTCCCGCGAGATCGCCACCCGCTACGACTTCAAGAACGTCGGGGCCACCATCGGCTGGACCGGCGACAAGATCGAGATGAAGGCGAGCGGCGAGGAGCGGGTCAAGGCGATCCTCGACGTGCTGCAGACCAAGCTGATCAACCGCGGCATCTCGCTGAAGGCGCTGGACGCCGACGAGCCGCAGCTGTCCGGCAAGGAGTACAAGATCTTCGCGACGATCCAGGAGGGCATCTCCCAGGACAACGCCAAGAAGGTCTCGAAGATCATCCGCGACGAGGGCCCCAAGGGCATCAAGGCGCAGATCCAGGGCGAGGAGCTGCGCGTCTCGTCCAAGAGCAGGGACGACCTGCAGACCGTGCAGGCGCTGCTCAAGGGCAAGGACCTGGACTTCGCACTCCAGTTCGTGAACTACCGCTAGAGCAGGGATCTGACCTGCTGAAACGCCAGCTTCCCAGTCAGGGAGGGCACAGTGCTCAATCCTTCGGCACTATGCCCTCCCTGACGTGTGAACGCATGGCAGGCGGGGGGACTGGCCTCCGCCGCCCCCACCGACTGGCACGCCCCGGCCCAGCTGACGCCGTTCGAGGGCCACGAGGCCTTCCGGGGCCCGAGTGCCGGGACAGTGCTGGACTTCCGACGCTGCGTAATGCCCGACCTCCACACCGACACGACCCGGGGGCACCTCTTGGGCGGCGGCCCGAGTAGTGGAGCGGGCCCCGATCCGGGTCGATCAGCTGCTGCCGGCCCGGATCGCGCCGCACTGAAAGTCGATGTGTTCAACTTCCAGACCGAACAGCTCCTCCGCGGCGGCAGACCTACCGGAGGAGCGGCTCCGGCCTTGATATCCGGGGGCGAAGCCGTAGGACACCCGCAGCGTCGGTTGCACCAGGTCCTCGACGGGACCACCCCATGGAAAACCGATTTCCAATTCGGGATTGGCAGTTCCATTATTTAATCTGCAGTCAACCGAATGTGATCATTGCGCGGCGATTTGCCCCATTCATCACCGGGATACCCTCAACTCTTGCTCAGGTTTCCCCAATTTGCTTGATTCCCCATAGTCGTCGGACCGATGATCTGAATGCACCCGAAGTTCCCGGGTCATCAGATCAACCAAGCCGGGGGTGAAAAAATGGGGATTCGACAGAAGAATACTGTTCGGCGCATGGCAGGCTCTTCCCGTTTGTCACAACAACCAACACCAACACCGAGGGCGGCGCCTACACTGTTCCCGCCGGTAAGTGGGGTGGGATCACCGCCCACCCGCTGTACGACAACTTCTCCTTCACGACGTACGGCACGTTGGGGCAGCCGACGGGCAGCGGGTCGGCTCTTCACCCGGTGGGCTTCTGCTACGAGACCTTCGCCAACTAGGGGATCCAGTCAGCTTATGCGCCAAAAAAGGCTCATCGCGGGTGCGGCGGTCGCCCTGACCGTCGCACTCGCGGCCTCCTGCACCGGAAGTCACCATTCCGCTTCGGCTGAGCCATGGAAGCTGAGGGAAACGCCGGCCATCCAGGTTCCGGAGTCAGTCAGAACGGCAGTCGATGCCCCACCGGTCAATGGCCAGCCAAAGATCATCGGCCTGGCCACCGTAGCCGGCGCCGATATTGCTCTGGTAATTCGCGGGAACACCTGCGGCGCCGATCTTCTCGCACATTCGGCCACTGGCGAATCCTCGAACACGGCACGGACCGGGATAGGCTCCCAGCGCCCCACCGACAACGGACCACAGCCTCGTACCGGATTCCCCGGGGCCATTTTCTCGGGCGCTTACAGTCAGGCACACGGCCTCGCCTCACCGTATTTCGACTACCTCGACGTCGGATGCGCAGGCGATGCCATGGTGATCCGCCTCGAGGGCGTACCAGCGACGGCAACCGTCGACCTCCACGGAGCCTCGGTCCAGAGCTGGCGGGCGGACAACTACCTGTTCATCGGCGTCGGCAGTCCGGCAGACCTGAAGCACTGATCTGCGCGGAGTTCATCGCCGCCATGCGGGCCGTCACCGGTACGGCACCCGCCGGCAAGAACGTCCGGCGGGCTGCATGCCCATGCGCATGCGGCGGTGACGAGCGGTACGACTGGCACGGCCAGCATGCGGAGGCCATCAAGCCGGGCGATCGTGGTTCCAGCACCCACTCCAGTGGGAGCGGAAGCAGGAGGGCGGCCCACGCGACGGGTACGTATGTTCGCGACAACGGTGGCACTGGTCGCCGCGGCAGCCTGCGCCAGCAGCCATCAGGTTGTCACCAACGCGCAGAGCAACACCCCGCAGCCGTCTGCCAGCTCAGCGCAGTCCTCCACCTCGGCTGCTTCGAGCCCAGCCCCGGCAACGTCGTCGGCTCCGGCGGCCGCGTCGGTGAGCCCAACTGTCGATAAAGTCCGCAAGTGAAGCCAGCGCGCCCAAGGCCCTTCAGGGCCCGAACCCTGGATTTCCAGCCTGGACTTGCCCCGCGAAGTTGAACCCGCCCGACAGGGCGCACCCAGGGCACATGCGGATGGAAAGCGGCGCTGATCAGTGGAAACTCGCGACACGAGTCTTCGCAGGTCAGCAGCATGATCGCCAAAAACCCGCAGGTCGGCGTCGCGGTAGCGGCGCCCTCACCCTTTGTCGTCCGCGCTCGCGGGGTGACAGGGGGCGAGGGTTGCGGGCGGGGTGAACGGGAAGGCGAGGTGTGGGGGAGGTGGAGAATCCGGGTGTGGACACGGTTGGAACCGTGGAGAAACGTTTCTGCCCCGGAAGCAAGCCCACCAGGTGACCCTACGGACTACCCGCTCGATCAGTTTTCTGAAATTTTGGTGTGCTCCCGTCGACCCGCCCAGGGCAGACGGCAGAGCACGACGGTGTTGGCCGGGTCCGGCTGAGTGCGAAAGAAGTGCTTCCGCGCTCAGTGATTCTTAAAGATTGCGCTGCTACGTTGACCCGGCTCGACCGACCTGACCTCGCGAAGGGGACGCCACCGGTGACCAGCCTGTTCCACTCCGCACGCCCCACCGCCGACACGGTGCGATCCGAGGCGCCGAGCGCCGCGCTCCGGGGCGCGGGCTGGAGATCCCGTTTGGCGCAGGTCCGGGCCAAGGCCCAGTACCTGCGCCTGCTGGCCTGGCCCGTCTACATCGTCTCGCTCTGGCGGTACGTCAACAAGAACGGCCTCCCCTACAACAACGACCTGGTCTTCGTCTGGCTGATCGGCGCGCTGATAGCCGCCGCGGTGCACAGCGGCAACCGCTTCGGCTGGCTGCGCGTGCTCCGCGACTGGGTGCCGGTGATGGCCGCGGTCTGGGCGTACTCGTTGCTGCGGGGCTACGGCTCGCACACGCCCTGGGCCGTCCACTGGGCACCGCAGGTGGCGTTCGACAAGGTGGTCGGCGGCGGACAGGTGTGGACCGTCCACCTGCAGCACTGGCTGTACACCCCAGGTCACCTGCACTGGTACGACTACGCCGCGACCACGGTCTACATGTCGCACTTCTTCGCGGTCTTCGTGGTGATGGCCGTGCTCTGGCGCAAGCGACACGACCGGTTCACCCGTCTGGTGGCGCTCTATCTGGCGCTCACCTTCGCCGCGTTCGCCACCTACGTGCTCTTCCCGGCCGACCCGCCGTGGCTGGCGGCCCAGAACGGGCACCTGCCGGCCATCACGCGCATCGTCCAGGACGTCCTGAAC
This sequence comes from Kitasatospora sp. MAA4, assembly GCF_029893355.1. Classification (GTDB taxonomy): domain Bacteria; phylum Actinomycetota; class Actinomycetes; order Streptomycetales; family Streptomycetaceae; genus Kitasatospora. The sequence goes on along the minus strand of NZ_JARZAI010000040.1, from coordinate 51,105 downwards.
CAGAGCGGCCTGCCGCGCGCAGGGTCGCTGTTCGAGAACGGCAGCCGCTTCGACAACGACGTGGCCGCGATGCCCTCGCTGCACGCCTCGTACCCGCTGCTGCTGACGCTGTTCTTCTGGCCGGTCGCCAAGCGGCGCTGGGTCAAGGTGCTGCTGGTCGCCTACCCGCTGGCGATGGCGTTCAGCCTGGTCTACGGCGGCGAGCACTTCGTCGTCGACATCCTGGCCGGCTGGACCTACACCTCGGCGATCTTCTTCGGTCTCAACCACGTGCTCGACCGCCGGGCCAGGATCCGCGAGGAGCGCCAGGCGGCCGCAGCTCGGCCGAAGAGGCAACCGGCCCAGAAGGTCCGCGCGTAGGGGCAGACTGGGGCCGTGCAGACTCCTTTCCGCCCCACTGCTCAAGACCTCGCCGCCGCCCGTGACGTGACCATCCCCGACATCACAGCCCCCGGGCTGCGGGTGCTGTTCTGCGGCATCAACCCCGGGCTCTGGTCCGGGGCGACCGGGCAGCACTTCGCGCGGCCCGGAAACCGGTTCTGGCCGGCCCTGCACCGGTCCGGCTTCACCGAGCGCCAGCTGCGGCCCGACGAGCAGCGGGACCTGCTCGGGCTGGGCCTGGGCATCACCAACGTGGTCGCCCGGGCCACCGCGAAGGCGGACGAGCTGACCGCGGACGAGTTCCGCCAGGGCGGCGAGGCGCTGGTCGAGCGGGTGGCCCGGCTGCGACCGCAGGTGCTCGCCGTGCTGGGGCTCGGGGCGTACCGGACGGCGTTCGGACGTCCGCGCACGGCGGTGGGCCGCCAGCCGGACGGGCTGGGCGACACCGACGTCTGGGTGCTGCCGAACCCGAGCGGCCTCAACGCGCACTACACGCTCGACGCGCTGGCCGCGGAGTTCGCCGCGCTGCGCGAGGCACTCTGAGACTCAGCGCCCGCCGAACCCCTGGTCCGAGGAGACGACCTCACGGCCCAGCGGCATCAGCGAGATCGGGATCATCTTCAGGTTCGCCCAGCCGAACGGGATCCCGATGATCGACAGGAACAGCGGGATGCTCGTCACCAGGTGCGCCAGCGCCAACCACCACCCCGCGAAGACGAACCAGATCACATTGCCCACGAAGGACCCTGCCCCGGCGTCCGGCTTGTCCACCGTCGTGCGCCCGAACGGCCACAGGATGTAGCCAGCGATACGGAAGCTCGCAATGCCAAATGGAATCGTAATAATAAGGACACAACAGACAATTCCAGCGATCGTGTAGCCGATGGCCATCCAGATCCCGCAGAAGACCAGCCAGATCACGTTGAGAACGAACTCGATCACCTTCATAGATCCAGCCTCCCACTCCTTGCGGGCTCCGACCACGGCACACACGCTCGAAGCAGGGCCCGGGACGGCTTCAGCTCTCCGTAAGGATCGCCAGGTGGGCAGCGGCCGATCGGGACAGGCTGTCCAGGAGGGCCTTGCCCTTGGTGGCGGTGGCGAGGGAGGGGCGGCCGATGATGCCGTTCTCGGTGTAGCCGGCCATGCCGAGGGTCAGCAGGTGGGGGCGGTCGGTGGCGACGTGGTCGTCCGCGGCGATGCCTTCGCGGACCAGCTCGGGGGCGCCGTGGAGGAGGATCGAGACCTCCAGCTCTCCGCCGTGCATGTCCTCGGCGCCGCTGCTCTCCAGGCCTGCGTGTTCGCGGGCCTGGTGCCAGTCGTCGCGGACGGGGAAGAGGGCCAGGTTTCGGCCGGTGGTGTTGGCTTCCTGGACGACGTTGGCGAGGACGTAGTTGCCGCCGTGGGCGTTGACGACGAGGAGGCCAGGGACGCCGGATGCCTGGAGTGATCGCCAGATGTCGTTGATGACGGCGTAGAGGGTGGTGGCGCTGATGCTTACCGTGCCGGGCATCGGTGCGTGCTCGTGGGAGCAGGCGATGGTGATGGGCGGCAGCAGGAACAGGTCGTAGTCGTCGGCGATCCGGCGGGCGATCAGGCTCGCGATCACGGTGTCGGTGGTGAGTGGCAGGTGGTCGCCGTGCTGTTCGAAGCTGCCGACCGGTAGAACGGCCACCTTGGGCCCTCGACGTCGCTCGTCCCCGGAGGTTGCGTTGGTGATCGTTGCGTCCATGAGCCCAGCTTTACTCATTGGCTGGCTCGAAGGCCATAGGCGGCGACACCTCGGGCGAGCGTGAACCGGGCGGTGAAGGCGGCAACTGACGGCACGTCGCTCCACTGTTGGAGGGCCTGTTCTGCTGCTGCCAACTCGCCCATCGCGCGGGCGGACTCGGTGTCCAGCACGATCGACAGTGCCCGGCCGGCGGCTTCAGCTCCCTGCTCCGGTTCGCCGGCGGTTGCGTAGGCTCGGGCCAGCCGGGAGAGGTAGACGCCGTGGTCGTTGCGGTACACCTGCGGCAGTATCCGCAGCTCCGACTCAAGCGCCTGGGCAGCCCGCATCGGCTCTCCCGACTCGATCAGGTAGTTGGCCCGCTGCATCTCGACGTATGTGGGCGTGCAGTAGGACGTGTCCAACGCGGTGTCTTCCTGCGACGCGGCAGCTCCGGCCAGAGCGAGTTCGTGAGCCTCGTCGAACTTCAACTGGGCGAATCTGGGATTGCCCAGCAGCGCGTGCCCCTGGGCCTCCTGCTGAGCGGCAAGTGCACGGATGGTGACGGTTACTCCCGGCGCCCGTTGCGCTGCTCGGGCAAGCGAGACAGCCTGTTGCGGACTGCGGCGTGCCGTGGCCTGGTTGCTTTTGCGGAACAGGACGTACGCCGCCATGACGTCGTCGCCGGTCTGCTGGGCCCACTCCATCGCTCGATCGGACCAGTAGGTCGCCTGGGTGAAGTCGCCGAGGTCCTGGTGCAGCCAGCCGAGGAACTCGGCGATCCGGGCGCCCAGGGTGAGCAGTCCGTCCCTGGCTGCTCCGTCGGTCTGTGTCTGGAGCCGGTTGATCACTCGAAGATGCCGCTCCACGGAGTCGAGCGCGTGGCGGGCACCGAGCAGGTTCACGGTCCGGTAGTGATTGGGCATGAGCGTTCGGATGTGTGCGGCAAAGAACTCCGGATCGATCAGAGGCCCCGGGCCGGCCTCGTCGTTCTCCAGGCCGTGGCTCTGGGCCTGCTTGGGGACTACCGTGCCACCGTGTTCCCAGGCCCGCTTGGCGAGGCCCAGCATGCTTCCGGGGATGTGGAGACCGTCGGCGATCCGCTCGACGAGATCGATCTTCTCGATCTTCCGCTTGCCGGAGATGGCCTCACCGACCCGACTGGGCGTCAGATCGCATGCGCGGGCGATCATTGAGGGATAGACGCCCGCCTGCTTGAGCAGGCGAAAGACGGCTCCGAACTCCCGCGTTCGACAAGCGGTGATCATCTCGGGATCCGTCAGGATGGCGCGCGGCAGCCCATGCGGCGGCTGGGCTGCTGTCACGAGTGTCTCCTCGGGCTTCGACGGATCTTCCGGTCGCTTCAAGCCAGTTGACTACGTGCGAGTTTACCCACGTTGGGTAATCGCGCTGGGTATATCCCGTGACTGCCGTTTGCCGATGCTGGAGTCAGACGCCGGAACTGCCGGCGCCGTACGGCCGAGTCGCATGTGAGGTGCTCCTGCCGTGGCCGTCTCCAGGATCGAACTGAACGAGAGAACGCCCGCTCCGGCGGGTGAGGATGAGTGTTGGCTGCCGCGCAGTCCCAAGTCGCCTGGATTCGCCCGGAAGTTGCTGGACAACTTGCTTGCCCGGGTCGAGGGCGGCGAGCGGTTCGCCGAAGCAGGGGAGCTGGTGGCTTCGGAGCTGGTGGCCAACGCGGTGCGGCACGGGACCCGCCGCGATCAGCTGGTCTGGGTCCACCTGGACGTGGACGAGGTCCGGTTGCGGATCGAGGTGCACGACGCCAGCAGCACCTACCCGGTGGTCCAAGGACTGGACTTGGAGCAGGAGAGCGGACGCGGCTTGCTCCTGGTCGAAGAGCTCTCGGAGAGGTGGGGCTGTGGTCCTCGTCCGGTCGGCATCGGCAAGGTGGTCTGGGCTGTCGTGCCAGCGGCTCGGGGTGGCTGCTGATGGGGCGGGACGGGGCACGAGGTGATGGCGGCTCGGCTGAGCGGATGCGTAGGGGGCGGTGCTTCTACTGCGGTGCCGGGCTGGCGCGGGCGGCGGCGGTGCGGTTCGTGCGGGTGGACGGGCGGCGGCTGATGGTTCACGCGCACCACCCTCGGCGGAACGGGGAGGTATCGGGGTGAGCAGGCACTCGACCAAGTTGGGACGTGACGTGGCCGGTCTTCCCGGCGGCGGGCCGAGTCGAGAGGGGGATCAGCGATGACAAGTGGAGTTCGTGGGTCGGTGGGGGCAGTGAGGGCGGAGATCAGCGGGATCACGGATCCGGCGACGTTCGAGCGGCTGCCGGATGCGTTGGCGGCACTGTGGGAGTCGATGCGCCACCTGCCGCTGGACGCGTTCTCGGCCGACTGCTTCCACTACTACCTGACTCGCCCCGACGCGGCGAAGTACGTGACACAGTCCCTGGTGAGCAACGGCAAGGTGGAACTGACGTGCGCTCTGCCGGACGGCCTGCACACGGTGAGCGTGCGGCCGGTTGGAGCGGTGACGTCGCAGTGATCGGACAGGGCGGGGAAGAGCAGCCGCTACGGGCCAACTGCGGCCCGGCGCATCGCGGTCAAGCCACCTCGTCCGAGTCTCCCTGAGCTGGGTCCGGGCGCCGCGTTCCCCCGGTAGGCGTCCGGACCCACCCCACCCGGCGTGGGGCAACCGAAGAAACGAGTCCGGACCACCCCGAATCCTTGGCGGGCTGGGGTGGTCCGGTGGGTGTGAACCCGGTGCCGATGGTACCGGGGTCTTCGGCATGTCCGTGCACGGATTGCCTGGGGTGGTTACGGAGCAAGGGAGTTGAGGACACTGCACGGGGATGTTGGCTTCGCTGGGCGTGGGCCTGAGAGTTGGGATCCGGACGCGTGGGCCTGGCTACCCGGCGTCGACTACGCCGCCGGCTGGCGGGCAGCACGGGATGCCGCTGAAGAGGTGAACGAGCTGCTGGTCGGGTGCGGAGTCGAGCGCTGGCAGCTGAGGGCAATCGCTGACACGGACGCCCAGGGGCGGGGCTGGGTACGCCTGGTGGGTCCGCGGCAGGGATGGGAGAGGTTGCAGCAGCTTCTCCAGCTCGCCACAGAGAAGGCGCCAGAAGAAGTCGCTTAAGAGCAGGGTGAGTTCACGTTTTCCGAAACGGGTCTCTTCGGCCCGGAGTAGCTCGGGCTCGGGTGACCTGGGGGAGACGATGACTGATTAGGCGCTCTGTTGGCCAGCGGCTGGCTCCTACCCCAACTCCCTGACCAGCAGGTCTGCCGCTACCCGGTTGCCAGCGTTGGTTGGATCCGGTTGACCTCGCACGGCTCAGAGGCGGACCTGGGATCCTAGCGCCCGGGCCGCCTCAGTCCTTTCGGGCGGGGGTACTGCCGCGACGCCCGAACGGCCGCGCAGAGCGAGTATGCTGACTCTCGTTCAGCTCACATCGCTCCAAGGCGCCTTGGCGACAGTCGAGGCCCTCGCCAGCCGCGAGGACATCCAGCGATGGGAGACGAACAGATGGGAAAGCGGCGGTCACGTGGCAGGAAGCGGATCACCTCAGCTCCAACAAGGAACGAGGTGATAGTTGCGGCTCTGATGGCGGTGACCGCAGTTGCAAGCTGCGTAGAGCGGCTGGTGCACTAAAGCTGCGCCCATGATCGAGCGGACGTACCGGACGGATGGCCTGGGCTGATACAAGTAAGCCCGGCCGGTTACTAGTCGGCCGGACTCACTCGATCTCTCTACACAGGAGCCCGGGTCTGGTTGCAGCCAGCTCGGGCTCTCCTGTTTGCAGAGCCAGGTGTGTCTACGTTCTGCACGTAGATGTAGATCTATCTAGCTACTTGCTAGCAGGCAAACTAGCTAGTACTTCCGTGCTCGGAAGCACGATACGACCAACTATAGCTTCCGTGTCTTCGTTCTTCTTACCTCTTCTCAGCTCTTCGTAGCTCTCCTCGGCTGATCAGGTTCTCCCGGATCTTGTAGCTACACCAGAGCAGTAAGAGGGCAGGGCAGACATACCGCTGCTGCAACATCGCGGTATAGGCCACTCCACCTGCGTTGAAGCCGTACTTGCCCGGCATAGACCTGAGGTCAAGCCTGATCGGCTCCTCACATCGGCCTGCTGGCACAGGTGTCACTGAGTGGGGTGGTTCCCTCCTCGATCGGGCAGCTTCGCCGCACCCGGGTTCTCCAGGGGCCGCCAAGGCTCACGTCCGTGACGCTTGCGCCTGGCCTTGGCGGCCCCTGGGGGTTCCGGGTACGCCCTTGGGTGTCCGGTCGAGGAGGGGGCCGTCCCGCGACTCACACGTAAGCCGCGCCCTCGCACCTGCCCGCCTCCCCCTCCGAGAGAGGGCCGGGGTCTGGGGCGGAGCCCCTGTTCCTTCTCTCTGCCGCTCCTCGCGGCACCGCCGGCGGCCGCGCACGCCGGGGCGAAGACAGGAGGCGGGCGCGAGCCGACGGGCGAGTGCCGCGCCGCGCTCGCGCGGCGCCTTGAGCAAGTAGAGAAGGTATGCGACAGCCCCCGGGGTGGCCGTCGTGCGGCTGTGTTCGGGGGGTCTCGCGGGCTGCTGCTATTGGGTGGCCTTGGCGCGTCGGGTGCGTTCGGGGGCCTGCTGGGCTTCGACGGCGTAGGTGAGTGCGGCCGTCTCGGCGCCGATGAGAAGGCGTTCGAGGATGAGGGGCTGGTCCTGGGTGCGGTCGATGGTGACGCGGTGGGAGACCAGGAGGGCGGCTGCTTCGGAGAGTTGCAGCGTGCTGCGTTCGTCGGGCTGGGGGATGCGGGCGCTCACGTGCTCGCGCCAGGTGAGGTCGTGCCCAGCGGTCGCGAGAATGGCGTATGCCTTGGCGGGTGTGACGTCCGGCGTTCGCACGAGCGGCGTGTCCTCGATGTGCTCCATCGGGAGCATGAGGCGGTGCAGGGCGCGGGTGCCGGTGGCGGGGTTGGTGAGGAGGCGGTCGCAGACGATCGTCATCTCGCCCTCGTCCATGCCCAGCAGTGGGGCGGTGATGCTGTCAGTCGGCACCCGGTAGACCGTGGCTTCCTCCGCGCCGGTCCACCACGCATCGGTTGAGGTCTCGAATCGGATGCCGTGCCGGGTGATGCTCTGCTCGACGGTGGCGCTGGGGCCGTGGACGGTGTCCCGGACGAAGGTGCCCCTGCCTTGCTTCACGTCCAGCAGGCCTTCGGTGCGCAGTGCTGCGACGGCGAGGCGGACGGTGGGGCGGGAGACGCCGTAGGTGGTGGCAAGGTCGGTCTCGGTGGGGAGTTGGGTGCCTGGCGGCCATTCGCCGGCCGTGATGGATGTGCGCATGGCGGTGGCGACCTGCTTGTGCAGGGCTTCGTTGCGGATGACGGCCATCGGCTGTTGACCCCTTGGTGCGGGCGCCGGGGAGTGGCCCGCTCGTGTGTTGTCGAGTGGTGTTTTGTGATCGTTTGCCCAGCTCGGGCACCTATAGAGAGTCTGTCGTCAGACGGCAAGCGTTAAACGTCAGCATGAATCGCTTGCACTGGGGCGTCAAGCGGCGCATCATCAGGACCGGCAAAGGTACGTACGTTTGACGACAATCGTCATCCGGCCTTTGCGTGTCCCTGGAGTGTGTTCCCATGCAGTCGATCCCTGTCGACGGCGCCCGGCTCGGCGCCATGACCTGCATCGTCGCCCCCGAAGTGCGCATCGCCAACCGGGAAACCGGTGAGGTCAAGACCAACCGCGACGGCGTCCCCGTCTTCACTGTCGGCGTCGCCGTGCGCCAGGAGGGCCGACGGGCCTCGATCATCGAGATCAGCGTCACCGGCGAACCGGCCGGCGTCACCGAGGGCGTGCGGGTCGACGTCACCGGACTGATGGCCTTCTCCTGGGCCATGGGCGACCGGCACGGCCTGTCCTTCCGCGCCGACTCCATCACCCCCGCCGCGCCGCCGGCCCCGGCAGCCGCACCCGCTTCGGCGCCGGCCTCGTCGCGCAAGGGTGACGCCTGATGAGCGGCCGGACGCGGGTACGTCTGCGGTTACTGCTGAACGAACTCGGCGGCCTGGCGCCGGAGATCGACCCGTTCGCCCCCGACCACACCGGGGGCCTGCTCTTCCCCCACATCGCCACCCTCGCCGACAAGGCAGCCGCACTGGCACGCGACCTGGTGACCGAGGCCCGGAACAGGGCGGCCGAGAACGGGGAGTCGAGCTGATGGCGCTCCAACTGCTCTGGCTCGCACTGCTGGCCCTGGTGGCCGCCACGCTGATCGTCGCTCCGGTGCTGCACCGCTCCCGCCCCGACGTCTGGTGGGTCCTGATCGGCTACCCGGTCACCGTGGTCCGCATCTGGTCCACCTGGCGGCGCCTGACCACGATGGCGGGTCTGGCCGTCCCCAAGCGACCGGCCCGCGCCCTGATCGGTGGCCTGGTCGTCAAGGGCGATCCGCTCAAGCCGATCCCACCCCGACTCGGCATGACCAAGCTGCGCCGGGGCGGCCTGGTGGTGGACGTTCGGCTGCACCCGGGGCAGGTCCCGGAGCACTTCGCCGAGGTCTGCGAGGCGCTGACTCACGCCTGGCGGGTTCACACGGTGCGGGCCGTCTCGGACGCGCGGGGCTTCGTGCGCCTGACCGCCCTGGCCTGGGACCCGCTGGCGCTGCCGCAGCTCCCGCGCAGCGTGCGCCGCCGGCTGCTACGGGCGGTCGTAGGCCCTGCGGGAGGACGGGGTGACGTGGGCGATCGACCTGCGGACCGTCCCGCACTGGCTGGTCGTCGGCGCCACCCGCTCGGGCAAGTCCACCTTGATCGCCGCCCTGGTCACGCAGTGGGCACCACAGCCCATCGCGCTGTTCGGGATCGACCTCAAAGGCGGGATGGAACTGTCCCTCTTCGAGGAACGACTCTCAGCCCTCGCCTCCACCCGCACCCAGGCAGCAGACCTGCTGGCCGAACTGGTGGCCGAGGCCGAGGCCCGGATGGAGCTGTGCCGCTCGGTGGGGGCCCGCTCCATCTGGGAGCTCCCGGAGAAGCTGCGCCGGATCCCGATCATCGTCATCGTGGACGAAGTCGCCGAGCTCTACCTCATGGCCACCCGCGAGGAGAAGGCCGAGGTCGGCGAGATCTCCACCAACCTTCTGCGCCTGGCCCAGCTCGGCGCCGCCCTCGGCATCCACCTGGTGATCGCCGGCCAACGCGTCGGCTCCGACCTCGGCCCCGGCGTCACCGCGCTGCGCGCCCAACTCGCCGGCCGGATCTGCCACCGCGTCAGCGACCCCGCCACCGCCGAGATGGCCCTCGGCGACCTCGACAAGGACGCCCTCGAAGCAGCCCAGCGGATCACCCTGACCGAACAGGGCGTGGCGATCACCTTCGGCGAGGACGGGCGGTGGACGCGGGCCCGCTCCACCCGCACCACCCCCGACGAGGCCCGGCGCGCCGCCCGCAAGTACGCCCACCTCGCCCCCTCCTGGCCCGGCCTGCACGAGGCCGCCGACCCGGCCGAGCCTGACGACGAAGGGGTGTACCTGTGACCCTCGCCCTCCCCCTGGCCGTGCTCCTGGCGATCATCGTCTACCTCCTCGTCCGCTCCGGCGAACTCCGCACCTGGCAAGTCGTGTTGGTGGGACTGCTCGGCTTCTACCTCGCCCGCACCCACCTCGCCGACCCGATCGGCGCCGCCGTCACCTGGCTCATCACCGGCCTCACCCACACCTGACCCCGCACCACGACCCCGAAGGCAGTGATCCCCGTGACACCCGCGACAACCAGCCCCTGCCCTGGCACACCCCAAGGCCCCGACCAGGCCACCCGCCCGCCAGCACGTCTCGACGCCCGCCCCGGCCCTGCACCAGTACGCCTGGTCTGGCCGGGGCACGGCGCCCCACTTCCGTGGAGACACCCCACATGACCGCCCCGACCGGAAACCCGCACAGCGACCCGGCCGCACGCCGCGCCCACCTCAACCGTGAGGCGCGGCTCCGCCAACTGCCCGACATCGACCGCGACCTCGTCCGCCTCGGGCAGATGCCCGACCTGGACCGCTGGCTCGACCAGATCCGCGCGACCGGCGGATGCGCCGCCCCGGTCTACCTCGCCGGCCACTCCACCACCATCGACGCGGGAAGCGGTGATGTGCTGCGGCACTACTCCACCGTGGACGAGCCCGGCAGCCGGCTCGCGGTCCGCTGCCGCAACCGCCGGGCCACCCGCTGCGGGCCGTGCTCCCGCGAGCACAGCGGAGACACCTTCCACCTGGTGCGCGCCGGACTGGCCGGTGGCAAGGGCGTCCCCGCCTCGGTGCGCACTCACCCGAGGCTCTTCGCCACCCTCACCGCACCCTCCTTCGGCCCGGTCCACCGCGCCGGCCCCTGCCACCGGGCCCGGCGCGGCACCTGTCCCCACGGCCACCGGCACGGCTGTGGACTCGACCACCCGCAGGACGACGCCCGGATCGGCCAGCCGCTCTGCCCGCACTGCTACGACTACGTCGGCCACGTCCTGTGGAACTCGGCAGCGCCGACCCTATGGAAGGCCTTCCGGGACAACCTGTACCACCACCTCGCCGCCCGGGCCGGCGTCGGCCGAACCGCCATCCGCAAGCTCGTCCGGGTCTCGGCCGCAAAGGTCGCCGAGTACCAGAAACGCGGGGCGATCCACTTCCACGCCGTCATCCGCCTCGACGGCCCCGACGGCCCCCACACCCCACCACCGGCCTGGGCCACCACGGATCTCCTCCTGGACACCGTCCGCACCGCCGCAGCCGCCGTCGCGCTCACCCCGCCGGAATCGGCCGCGTACGGGGACGTCCGGCTTCGCTTCGGCGCCCAGCTCGACGCGCACGAGCTGAGCGACGGCGACGGCAGCCGCATCACGGATGAGTTCGTGGCCGCCTACGTCGCGAAGTACACCAGCAAGAGCGTGGAAACCGCCGGCGCCGTCGACCGCCGCATCAACTCCCTCACCGACATCCGCGCCCTGCGCGTCACACCGCACGTCCGGGCCTTGATCGCCACCGCCTGGCGCCTCGGCGGCCTCCCGGAGCTGGCACACCTGCGCCTGCGGGCCTGGGCCCACATGCTCGGCTACCGGGGCCACTGCCTGACCAAGACCCGCGCCTACTCCACCACCTACGGCGAACTCCGCACCGCCCGCGCCGAACACGCCCGAACCCTCGCCAGCACCCGCGAACTCTTCACCGACTGGGATACCGAGACTGCTGTCGAATCCGTCTGGCGGTATGTCGGCCAGGGACACAGTCCCGCCCAACAGCTCATCGCCGTTGGCATCGCCGAAGACATCGCCACAAACCGCGAGATCGCGCGGAATTCGGCAGTTGGCGGATCACACCCGGTCCACAGCACGCTTGAGAGCGTCAGATGAGTGGAATCAAAGTCATCTGGCTCCCCGACAAGGAACTAGTCCCGGCCGAACGTGCCCGACTGCTTCGACTCCTATTCGGACATCGATCTGAACATCCAGCGGAATCAGAGAAAGAGCAAACTGACCGTCAGATGTGAAGTAATCTACAAGGATAGAAGCGCCCCGGTGACGGCTGCAACCGTCCCGGGGCTGGCCGACTGCTTGGAGTCGACATGGCCAATAAAAGCACACGCATGTGGAGCATCGCGGACCTGACTGCCCAAGTCGGCTACCCTCGAACGCTCCGTGCAGTGGACTACCTCCGCGTGAGCACGGAGGAGCAGCGGCGCGGCTACGGCGTCGCCAGTCAGGGGAAGAAGACCAGCCGTCTCATCAGGCGCAAGACCTGGGAACACGTCGGCACCTACAAGGACGAGGGCGTGAGCGGCAGCCTGGAGGCCGCCGACCGGGACGACCTCAGCCGTCTCATGGAAGCCGCAGTCAGCGTGCCTCGACCCTTCGATGTCGTGGTGGTCAACGAGGGACGGGCCATCGGCCGAGTCGGCCGAGCCTTCTGGCGCTGGGTCTGGGCTCTCGAAGACATCGGAATCTTCGTGGCCATCGTCGACGGCGACATCGACAACACCACGGCGGACGGGCGCGGGGAGATGCGGCGCCAGGCTGACTTCGCCGAACGCGAGTACGAGACAATCCGCAAGCGCACTCAGGGCGGGCTCCAGGAGAAGGCCGAGGATCCCGGTTCGCCTCATATCGGCGGCCGACCTCCGTATGGCTACCGAATCGAGGCGAAAGGCGTCAAAGGTGAATCACGCCTGGTAATTCACGACGGCGAGCGAGATATCGTCCTCCTCGTCTACGGGATGGTCGTACGTGAGGGCCTGAACCTCCGCCAGTGTGCCATCCGACTCAATGCCGAGGGAATCACCTGCCGCTCTGGGAAGCCGTGGTCGATCGCCAATCTGCGAGACCGCATCATGTCTCGCGCAGTTCTCAACGGCGAGTTGATCTTCCGTGGCGGACACGCCAAGACCGATGCTGACGGAAAGCCGCTTTGGGGAACCTCGGTACCGATCTCACTCCCCCGTATCCTGACCGATGACGAGGCTGCGGCTCTGCGACGGAAGGTTGCGGCGCGCGCGAGGAAGAGCAGCCGCAACCGCGCGGTCTACCCACTCTCGGGTCGACTCATCGGCCTCTGCGAGGCCGTCTACACGGGCATCAGTCGCGAGTCGGTCTCCTATGGCCGCCGCAACTACCGCTGTAGCGGCAAGTCCGACTCGATCCCCGGGCAAGGCGTCTGCGCGTGCTCGTACGTGGACGCGGAGGCAGTGGAGCAGCACGTCTGGTCCGAGGTCGTCACCCTGCTCGGCGACTCGCAGAAGTTGGAGTCCCTGGCCGCCGAATGGGTCGGTATGGCCCAAGGCGACCAATCGGCCCACGAGGACCGAATCTCCGACCTCGACCGGCAGATCGACAGCATGAACGCGTCCATCGCCGCTGTGATCGTTGCCGCAGCCAAGCAGCAGCAGTCCCCGGAGGCCATCGGCGCAGCTACGAAAGCGCTCAACGCCGAACTGCGGCAACTCCAGGAGATGCGTACCGAGGCTGCCACCTGGCTGACCGAGATCGAGGATGCGGACCGCCGGGCCCGTGACCTCAAGGCACTTGCCGAGATGGCCCGGCACCAGCTTGCGGGCATGACGCCTCAGGAACAGGCCGAGGTACTTGCCCTACTGGAGGTGAAGGTCTTCATCGAAGGTCCAATCCCCCTGCGCCGAGGCGGCGTGCACTGCACTGTGCAGTCCTGGTACCGCACCGCCGGCGTGCAGATTCCCGCTGCCGACCTCACCGACGACCAGTGGAGCTCGATCGCCCACCTGCTGCCCACAGGCCGCCGTGATCGGGTGCGCCGCTCCGTGGACGCGATCTTCGCCAAGGGGCGGAGTGGAGACTCCTGGCCGATGCTCCGCGCTGTTTACGGGTCGACCAGCACCGCTTCGAAGTACTTCAACGAGTGGATCGCCGATGGCACTTGGGCCAAGGTCAATGAGGCCCTGCCCGATGTCGACCGGGTCCCGATCCCCGTCCTCGACCTCATCCCGCCTATGCGAATCGAAGGCCGGATCGATCCCCGCGTGATGCTGATCCCTGAGGAACGATCCCGAAGGGAATCGTGATGATGAGGATGCAGCAGACGATCCCGGCGGCCACGTAGGCGATGGCCATCCAGATCCCGCAGAAGACCAGCCAGATCACGTTGAGAATGAGCTCGATCATCTTCATACGTCCAGCGTCCCACGCGCCGGGCAGGGTCAGGTGGTGGCGCGCAGCAGGATCGGGTTGGTGAGGGCGGCCATCGGGCCCCAGGGGAGGGTGGGGCCCATGGTGTTGCCTGCGCCGGGGGTGCCGTCGGGTAGGGGGTGGCGGACTTCGGCGCGGACGTAGCAGGCGAGTGAGGCGGTGGTCCGCCAGGTCACGGTGCCGGCGCCGGTGGCGGGCAGCGACTCCTGGTGCAGCTGGCCCTCGTCCGTAAGGAACCGGACGGTGCCGCCGGGGACCCCGGAGACCGCGAGCCGGACGTCGACCGGGGCGTCGGCCGCGACGGTCAGCGTCTCGCCGATGCCCGCCTGCCGACCGGCGCCGGTGGCCGTGAAGGTGAGCTCGACGCCGGCGGCCTCGGCGATCCAGCTGCGCCCGGAGCGCAGCCCGTCGATGATCCGGTCGCGGGTCAGGTCGTCGGCCTGCACCACGTTGTGCGGGGTGCCGATCACCTGCGGCACGCTGTGCGCGTCGCTGTTGCCGAGGGCCGGCAGCCAGGGGCGGCCGCTGCGCAGGTCCTCGCCGAGGCGGGCGTCCCAGCTGTCGACGGCGGACTCGTCGTCGTACGTCCAGGGGCCGTTCCACACCTCGACCGCGTCGGCGCCCTGGTAGCCGAACTTCCACTGGCAGGCGACGTACGGGCAGAACGGGTGCGCGGGGACCACCAGCCCTCCGTGGCCGTGCACCTGGCGGGCGAAGCGGGGGTAGGCGCTGTCCCGCGAGCGGTAGCGCCAGTCGATCCAGGTCCCGGGCGGCAGGCCCAGCGCGAGCCAGTGGCCGTTGCGGGTGGTGACCTCCTCGCCGGTGATGATCAGCAGGTCGGGGCCGGCCAGCGGGCCCCAGACGGCGTGCGAGGAGCTGGTGTTGTGGTCGGTGGAGACCATGAAGTCCAGCCCGGCCGCGCGCGCTCCGGCGGCCACCTCGGCGGGGAGCCGGCGGCCGTCCGAGTAGACCGTGTGCAGGTGGCAGTCGCCGCGGTACCAGGCCCGGCCGCGGCCGCGGGCGCGGTCGGCGGGGTAGTCGGGCTGGAAGGCCGGCCCGGGAGCGCCGAACCGCACGGTCACCTGGACCTGGTAGTCCAGCCCCTGCGGCGCCACCTGGTACGGGCCGAGCACCACGTGCCAGCGGCCGGCGTTGACCGGGCCCGGCAGGTAGCCGGGGGTCGCCTCGGTCCGGCTGATCGCGAACGAGCTGCGGAACCCGCCCGACCAGCCGCGGAAGCCCGGGCCGCCGAGGTCGGTGCCGCGCTCGTCGAAGATGCCGATGTCGCACGAGTTTCCGGGCGTTCCGGCCGGCACCGCGGGCTTGTCGTAGCTGTACGAGACGGCGATCTCGCGTACGCCGTCCGGAAGTTCGACCGGAAGGTAGATGAAGTCCGCCGCCCCGGTGTCGAGATGACCGGTGATCAGCTGGGTGCGGTCGGCGGCGCCGGGGTCCGCGGCGGCCGCGAAGGAGATCGGAGCCAGGACGAGGGCCGCGACGGCTCCGGTGCCCAGCCCGGCCTGGAGCAGCCGACGCCGGTCCACGACGGGGTCGGTGCCGGATCCGTGGTGCGAGCAGGTCTCGTCGGCGCACACAGCAGGCCTCCCGGGCCGTCCGGGCGGGCCGCCACCGCGCGGCGCCGCCTCCACCCCGTCACCTTCCCCGATCGGTGAACGACTGATGAGGCGGACACGACATACGGCACCCCGCTGGACGAAGCCTCAGGGCGACGGGACGGCCAGGGCGGCGAGTGCGGGCGCGGTCTTGGTCGGCAGGAACTCCGTGACCTGGTACTCAGCCGCCCCGGCCAGCGCGAACGGGTCACCGGCCAGGATCGCGTCCAGCGCGGCCGGGCTCTCGGCGTCGGCCAGGATCACACCGCCAACCCGCGGCACCCGGCGGCCGGAGGCGAGGAAGGCGCCGGCCTCGTACTGGCCGTCCAGCCAGGCGACGTGCGCGGGCAGCAGCGCGTCGATCCGCTCGAGCGGCGCGGTGTAGGTGATGGTCACGACGAACACGTCGTCCTCCGTAGGTTGTTGCTCCCGGGCGCGGTACGGGCCGACGCTACCCGCGCCCGGCCAGCCGTTCCAGCCGGGCGATCCGCTCCTCCATCGGCGGGTGCGTGGAGAACAACCGGGTGCCCGCCTCACCCGGGCGGAACGGGCTGGCGATCATCATGTGGCTGGCGGTCTGGAGCTGCGGCTCGGGCGGCAGCGGCAGGCGCTGGGTGCCGGTCTCCAGCTTGCGCAGCGCACTGGCCAGCGCGAGCGGGTCGCCGGTGATCCGGGCGCCGTCGGCGTCCGCCTGGTACTCCCGGGACCGGCTGACGGCCATCTGGATGAGCATCGCGGCGAGCGGGCCCAGGACCATGATGGCAAGGGTGCCCAGGAGCCCGGGTCCGTCGTCGTCCTCGTCGCGGCCGAACGGGATCAGCCAGGCGAAATTCACCAGGAACATGATCACCGAGGCCAGCGCTCCGGCCACCGACGAGATCAGGATGTCGCGGTTGTAGACATGGCTCAGCTCATGGCCGATCACACCGCGCAGCTCGCGCTCGTCCAGCAGGTGCAGGATGCCGTCGGTGCAGCAGACGGCGGCGTTGCGCGGGTTGCGGCCGGTCGCGAAGGCGTTCGGGGCCGGCGTCGGAGAGATGTAGAGCCGGGGCATCGGCTGGCGGGCGGAGGTGGAGAGCTCGCGGACGATCCGGTAGAGCGCCGGGGCCTCGATCTCGCTGACCGGGCGGGCGCGCATGGCGCGCAGGGCGAGCTTGTCGCTGTTCCAGTAGGCGTAGCCGTTGGTGCCGAGCGCGACCAGCAGGCCGATGATCAGACCCATCCGGCCGAAGAGGCTGCCGATCAGCAGGATCAGTGCCGACAGCGCCCCGAGCAGGACGGCCGTTCTCAACCCGTTGTGCTGGCGGTGCACGGCAGCCCCTCCAAGTGGTGCGGTGGGAAGCCTCTGCTCACATCCCTCTGCCCTGGTCAACGGCGGGACGCCTGGTCCTGGTTCCCTTCGCGTACACCGGAGGGATGAGACCCCGATCAGGACCGGATCAGAACAGCGAGCCGCTGACCACCTGGAGCACCAGCTGCGGGGCGACCGAGAGCACCACGGCGCCGACCGCGGTGAGCGACAGCGTCGCGGCCAGCGAGACCGGCACCCGCGATTCCCCGGAAGTCGCCTCGGTCGTCGGCGCGACGAAGAGCTTGGCCGTCCACTGGAGGTAGTAGAAGAGCGCGATCACCACGTTGACCGCCATCACCACGGCCAACCAGCCCAGGCCCGCGTCCACCGCGGCGCGGAAGACCACCACCTTGCCGAAGAGCCCGACCACGCCCGGCGGCAGCCCGGCCAGGCAGAGCAGGAAGAAGGCCAGCGCCAGTGCGGCCCAGCGGCGGCGGGCGAACAGGCCCTGGTAGTCGTCCAGCCGGTTGTCGGGGGCCGTGCGGCCGACCAGGGCGGCTACCCCGAAGGCGCCGAGGTTGACCAGGCCGTAGATCAGCGCGTACGCGACGGTGGCGCCCAGCGGGTGGGCGCTCCCGGCGTAGCCGGCGGCCGCGAGCGGGACCAGCAGGTAGCCGGCCTGGGCCACCGAGGACCAGGCCAGCAGTCGCACCGCGCCCTGCGCCGTGTCGGAGCGCTGGCGCAGCGCCGCCACGTTGCCGGCCGTCATGGTGACGGCGGCCAGCACGGCGAGCAGCAGGCCCCAGGTGTGGCCGTAGGGGCGGAACGCGATGCTGGTGACCAGCGCGAGCCCGGCGAAGCCGGCCGCCTTGCCGACCACCGAGAGGTAGCCGGCCACCGGCAGCGGGGCGCCGGTGTAGGTGTCCGGCACCCAGAAGTGGAACGGGACGGCCGCGACCTTGAACGCGAAGCCGACCAGGGTCAGCGCGGCGCCCGCCTCGGCCAGCGGCTTGAGCTGCCCGGGCGCCTGGCCCAGGCCCTCGGCGATGGCGGACAGGTGCAGGCTGCCGGTGGCGGCGTAGACGAAGCTCACGCCGAGCAGCATCACGGCGGTCGCGGTCACCGAGGAGAGGAAGAACTTCAGCGCCGCCTCGCCGCCACGCCCGTCACGCCGCAGGCCGACCAGCGCGAAGGAGGGCAGTGAGACCACCTCCAGCGCCACCACCAGGGTGGCCAGGTCACGGGAGGCGGGCAGCAGGGCGGCGCCGGTGGCGCTGCTGAGCAGCAGGAACCAGAACTCGCCGGAGGGCAGCTTCTCCTCGTCGACGGTGTGCAGCGACAGCAGCGCGGCGATCAGTGCGCCGCCGAGCGCGAGCAGCTGGAAGACCAGCGCGAAGTGGTCGGCGACGTAGCTGCACCCGGCGTTGTCAGTGGCGCCTGTTACGTTCTGTGCGCAGAAGGTGGCCCGTGGGTGACCACCGGTGAGCGGGAGGAGGGCGAGCAGGGCGAGGGCCAGGCCGGCGGCGGTGAGTCGGCCGAGCAGCTTCTTGTGCCGCTCCGGGAGGAAGAGGTCGGCGAGCAGGACGGCGAGGGCCGTCAGGGCGGCGATCAGCGGCGGGGCGATGGCCACCCAGTCGACGGACTGGATGAGCCCGCCCGGGTTGCTCACGGCGAGAAGGGTCGGATGCACAGCGGGCTGCCCCAGGAGTTGGTGGCCGGCGGCGGCGGACACAGGCGCGGACACGGAGCTGATCATCGGTCAGCCACCCCCGAGGAGGTGCTTCACGGCGGGGTCGGACAGACCCAGCAGCAGGGCCGGCCAGAGCCCGGCGACCAGCGTCAGCGCAGCCAGCGGGGTCCAGCTGACGGCCTCGTACGGGCGCAGGTCGGCGATGCCCTCGACCACGGCGGGCTGCTTGGGATCCCCCATGCAGACCCGGCGCACCACGATCAGCAGATAGGCGGCAGTGAGGAGGGTGCCGAGGCCGGCCAGCACCATGTACGTGACGAAGGCGGGGCGGGACAGCCCGGCGGCCGGGTCGAACGCGCCGAACATCGCGAGCACCTCGCCCCAGAAGCCCGCCAGCCCGGGCAGGCCCAGGCTGGCCACGGCGGCGAAGGCGAGCAGGGCGCCGATCCGCGGTGCCCGGCCGTAGAGCGCGGCGCCGGTGGCACCCGCCAGGGTGTCCAGGTCCGCCGTGCCGTAGCGGTCCTTGAGGGCACCGACCAGGAAGAAGAGCAGACCGGTGATCAGACCGTGGGCGACGTTGGCGAAGAGCGCGCCGTTGACGCCCACCGGAGTGAGGGAGGCGATGCCCAGGAGCACGAAGCCCATGTGGCCGACCGAGGAGTAGGCGATCAGGCGCTTGAGGTCGCCCTTGCTGCCCTGGCGGGCCAGCGCGAGGCAGGCCAGCGAACCGTAGACGACGCCGACGGCGGCGAGCGCCCCGAGGTACGGGGCGAGGGTCGCCGTGCCGTCCGGCACCACCGGGAGGAGGACACGGACCAGTCCGTACGTACCCATCTTCAGCAGCACACCGGCGAGCAGCACCGAGCCGACCGTGGGGGCCGAGGTGTGCGCGTCCGGGAGCCAGCTGTGCAGCGGCCAGGCCGGCGCCTTGACGGCCAGGCCGAGGCCGATCGCGAGCGCGGCCAGCACCTGCGTGGTGTGCGAGAGTCCGTGGCCGTGGGCGGCGGCCAGCGCCGTCATGTCGAAGGTGCCCGCCTTCAGGCCGACCAGCAGGAAGCCGAGCAGCATGACGGCCGAGCCGAGCAACGTGTAGAGGATGAACCGGTTGGCCGAGGCCACCTTGGCCCCGCTCCCCCACCGGGCGATCAGGAAGTACATCGGGATCAGCACGATCTCGAAGGCCAGGAAGAAGAGCAGCAGGTCGAGCACCACGAAGGTGGCCAGCATGCCGACTTCGAGCAGCAGCAGCAGTCCCACGAAGACCCGCGCCGAGGGCACCCCCGGCCCGTCCGGCAGGCGCCTGGTCGAGTACACCGCGCAGAGGAGGGTGAGCAGCGCGGTGAGCACCACCAGCGGGAGCGAGATGCCGTCCACGCCGAGGTGGAAGCGGACGCCGATGGCCGGGATCCAGGCCGTGTCGGTGACCGCCTGCATCCGGCTGGCGTGCGCCCGGTCGAAGCCCGCCGCCAGCGCGACGGTCAGCACCAGCACCAGGCCGGTGACCAGCGCGCCGAACCGCAGCGCGCGCTTCTCCTGGGTCGCGCGGTCCGGACCGAAGGCGGTGGCCGGGGCCAGCGTCAGGGCGGCGCCGAGCAGCGGCAGCGCCAGGAGGGCGATGAGGACCGCGTTCATCGGAGGCTCCCTGGACGTGCTGCGGTGGACGGGTTGGCGAGATGGGCGAGGCGACGGTGGGTCATGTGCCGACCGCCACGAAGACGGCGATCAGCACCACGCCCGCCAGCAGCGCGCTGAGATACGTCTGCGCGTTGCCGGTCTGGGCGCGCCGGACGGCCCAGCCGAGCAGCCGGGCCCCGCCGCCGGAGGCCTGCACGTAGCCCTCGACCACCTCGCGGTCGAGGAAGCGGACGAGCTTCGCGGCGCCGACGGTGGGCAGGACGAAGAGCCGCTCGTAGAGCCGGTCCACGCCGAAGCCGTGCTGGGCCGGGCCGTAGAGCGGGCCGAGCAGGGCCCGACCGGGGTCGGTGGCGTCCGTCGACTGCGGCGCGGGCGCGCCCTCGGCCACTGCCGCGCGGGCGGCCCGGGCGGTGACGGTCCGCCAGGCGGCGTAGGAGATCAGCACGCCGGCCAGGGCCAGCCCGGTGCCGAGCACGGCGGTGGCCAGGCTCGGCCGCAGCGAGCCGCCGTCCAGCAGCGCGGGCAGCCAGTTCGGGCGCAGCCCGGCGACGCCGAAGCCCATCGCCGGGATCGCCAGCACCCAGAGCGGCCAGCGCATCGCGGCCGGTTCGGTGGCGTGCACCGAGGGTGCGGTGGCCGTGCTGCTGGCGGCGACCGGCAGGTCCTCACCGGTGTCGGCGAGCGCCGCCGCGTGTCCCTCGGCGGCCTCACCGCGCGGCACGACCGCGCCGGCGAGGGCGACGGCGCGGCGGCCCGGGAAGGCCAGCAGCCAGAGCCGGGTGGCGTACGCCGCGGTCAGCAGCACGGTCAGCCCGGCCGCGATCAGGACGATCCAGCCCGCCGCCTCGGGCACGCCCGAGGCCGGGCCGACGCCGTTGGTCAGCGCCTCGCCCCGAGCGGCGTGCTCGGCGGCGGTGAAGACCGCCTCCTTGCTGAAGAAGCCCGAGAACGGCGGCAGGCCGACCAGCGCCACCAGGCCGATGCCGAGCGTCCAGCGCGCGTCCGGCACCCGTTCGGCGAGCCAGGGCATCCGGGACATCGCGGAGAGCGAGTTGGTGTGCGCGGCGTGGATCAGGACACCGGCGGAGAGGAACAGCAGCGCCTTGAACGCACCGTGGCTGACCAGGTGGAAGACGGCCGCCTCGCGGTCGCCCGCGGCCAGCGCGCCGGCCATGTAGCCGAGCTGGCCGACCGTGGAGTAGGCCAGCACCCGCTTGATGTCGTCCTGGGCGAGCGCGCAGAGCGCCGATCCGATCATCGTCACTGCGGCCATCACCGCGAGCACCACCAGCGCGGCACCCGAGAGCAGGAAGACCGGCAGCAGCCGGGCCACCAGGTAGATGCCGGCCGCGACCATGGTGGCGGCGTGGATCAGTGCGGAGACCGGCGTCGGGCCGGCCATCGCGTCCGGGAGCCAGCTGTGCAGCGGGAACTGCGCGCTCTTCCCGGCGACCCCGGCGAGCAGCAGCAGCGCGATCAGCGTCGGGTGCGCGAGCCGCCCGTCGGCCGCCGCGGCCAGCACACCGCTGATCCGGAACGTCCCGGCGTCCGCGCCGAGCAGGAAGAGCCCGAACAGGAACGGCACGTCGCCCAGCTTGGTGACCAGGAAGGCCTTCAGCGAGGCCGAGCGGGCGTCCGCGGTCTCCCAGTGATGGCCGATCAGGAAGTACGAGCAGATGCCCATCACCTCCCAGCCGACCAGCAGCACGATCAGGTCGCCGGAGTACACCACCAGGAACATCGCGGCGGTGAAGAGCGAGACCAGCGCGGCGTACGAGGGGTAGCGCGGGTCGTCGCGCAGGTAGGCCGTCGAGTAGATCTGCACGCAGCTGGCGACCAGGCCCACCAGGACGGTGACCAGCGAGGTGTAGCCGTCCAGGTGGATCGCGAGCGAGATGTCGGGGCCGCCGGTCGGGGTCAGCCGGGTGGCGGCGTCCAGGGTCCGGCCGGTGCCGAGCTGGAGCGCCGTCACCAGGGCCAGCACGCCCGACAGCACCACCGGCACGATCGCCAGCGGCCGGGCGAACCGGGGCGCGCGGCGGCCGGTGGCGAAGGTGGCGGCGGCGCCGAGCGCGGGCAGCGCCGGGACCAGCGCGGGGAGGGCGGTGTTCACGAGACGGCCTGGCCCTTCGACGCGTCAGCGGTGTCGTCAGCGGAGTTCTGGCGCTCGGCGACCCGGTCACCGAGGGCGGTCAGCCGGTCGATGTCCGGGGTGCCGCGGGTCCGGAAGACCAGCAGGACGATGGCCAGGCCCAGACCGATCTCGGCGGCGGCGATGGTGATGGTGAACAGGGTGAGCGCCTGCCCGGCGTGCAGCGCGTCGCGCAGCCAGGCGTCGAAGGCGACGAGGTTGAGGTTGACGGCGTTGAGCATCAGCTCCACGGACATCAGCACAAGGACGGCGTTGCGCCGGGCGAGCACGCCGTAGACGCCGACGCTGAAGAGCAGCGCGGCGAGCACGGCGGGGTAGGCGAGGTGCATCAGCTCTCCCGCTCGGAAGACGGCGACTTGGCAGCCCGGGCGGCGCCGACCGGCTTGCCGGCCCGCAGCTTGCCCGGGCGCGGCTTCGGCACGGCCGCCTGCCGGGAGCGGGACAGCACGATCGCCCCGACCAGCGCGGCCAGCAGCAGGACGGAGAGCGCCTCGAAGGGCAGCACCCAGGTGCGGAACAGGCTGGCCCCGGTCACCGAGGCGCTGCCACCGCCCGAGCCCAGGTCGATCCAGGAGGTCCGGAACGCGTCCACCACCAGGGTCACCAGCGTCCCGGCGGCGGCCAGCGCGACCAGCAGGGCGACCCAGCGGTTGCCCGAGTCGGCGTCCGGCGACCGGCCGATCGGGGCCTTGGTCAGCATCAGGCCGAAGAGCACCAGGACGACCACCGAACCGAGGTAGATCAGCACCTGGACCCAGGCCACGAACTCGGCCGTGAGCAGCAGGAACTCGATCGCCAGCCCGCCGAGCGCGACGACCAGCCAGAGCGCGGCGTGCACCAGCTGCTTGGTCCCGACCGAGATCACGGCCGCGCCCAGCACGGCCAGGCCGACCAGCACGAAGACGATCTCGACGCCGGTAGGCGACAGGAAGCCCCGCGTCGCGGGCGCGAGCGAGCCCGCAGCGGCAAGGATGCTCACGCGGAGTCACCCCCGGCCGCGGCCGCCAGCTTGTCGGCGGCCTTGCGCGCGGCGGCGATCTCCTTGGGCTCCTCGGCCCCCGGGTCCAGCGCGGGCGGCGCGGGCACCGTCCACATCCACTCGCGGAGCTTGTCCCGCTCGTGGGTCAGTTCCAGGATGTCGGTCTCGGCGTACTCGAACTCCGGCGACCAGAAGAGCGCGTCGAACGGGCAGACCTCGATGCAGATCCCGCAGTACATGCAGAGCGAGAAGTCGATGGCGAAACGGTCCAGCACGTTGCGGGTGCGGGCGCGCGCGTTCGGGTCGACCGCGGGGAGGGTCTCCTTGTGCGAGTCGATGTAGATGCACCAGTCCGGGCACTCCCGGGCGCAGAGCATGCAGACCGTGCAGTTCTCCTCCAGCAGCCCGATCACACCGCGGCTGCGCGGGGGCAGGTGCGGCTGCACGTCGGGGTACTGCGCGGTGACGGTCTTCTTCGTCATCGTCCGCAGGGTGACGGCGAGGCCCTTGGCCAGGCCGGAGCCGGGGAGGTTCACTGGGAGATCGCCACCTTGATGATGCCGGTCAGGGCGAGCTGGAGGAGCGCGAGCGGGACCAGGACGGTCCAGGCGAAGCGCATCAGCTGGTCCTCGCGCAGGCGCGGGTAGGTGACCCGGAGCCAGATCACCACGAAGGCCAGGGCAAAGGTCTTCAGGATCGTCCAGAGCCAGCCGAGGCTGTCGGGGAGCGGGCCGTGCCAGCCGCCGAGGAAGAGCACCGTGGTCAGCGCGCAGACCACCAGGATGCCCGCGTACTCGGAGAGCAGGAAGAACGCGAAGCGCAGGCCGGTGTACTCGGTGTACGCGCCGAAGATGATCTCGGAGTCGGCCACCGGCATGTCGAACGGCGGGCGCTGCAACTCGGCGATACCGGACGTGAAGAAGACGAAGGCGCCGATCGCCTGCCACGGCAGCCACCACCAGTGGAAGGCGTCGACGATCCCGGTCAGCGAGAGCGTCCCGGCCGCCATCGCCGCGGAGGCGGCGGCGAGCACCATCGGCAGCTCGTACGACATCAGCTGGGCGGCCGTGCGCAGACCGCCGAGCAGCGAGAACTTGTTGGCCGAGGCCCAGCCGGCCATCAGCTTGCCGATCACCCCGACGCCCATCACGGCGAGCACGAAGAAGATCCCGGCGTCGACCGCCTGGCCGACGAAGCCGTGCGGGCCCACCGGGACGACCAGCAGGACGAACAGGTACGGCAGCAGCGAGACGGCCGGGGCCAGCTGGAAGATCCGCCGGTCGGCGTCGGCCGGGACGATGTCCTCCTTCTGCGCGAACTTCACGCCGTCGGCGACCAGCTGCGCCCAGCCGTGGAACCCTCCTGCGTACATCGGACCGAGCCGGCCCTGCATGTGGGCCATCACCTTGTGCTCGGTCTGCCCGATGATCAGCGGGAAGGTGAGGAAGACGACCAGGGCCGCGACGCAGCGCAGCAGCGTGTCGAGCAGGTTCACGCGCTGTCTCCGTCCTGTGAGTCCTGTGATTCCGGTGATTCCTGCGGGGTTTGCGGTGCCGGCTCCTCGCGAGCGGGCACCGGGGAGTGCCACGGCGCGTCCGAAGCGGGCGGGGTCGCCGCCGCAGGAGCCGGAGCGGCCTCGGCCGCCTGGCTGGTCGAGCCCTCGGTGATGCTGCGGGTCCGCCGCGGCCGGTCCGCCCGCACCGCGGGCGCGCCCTCGGCTGAGGCCGCGGGAGTGGCGGCCCCCGCGCGCGGCGTCCGGGCACCGCGCGCCGGACGCTCGGCGACCGGCGGCAGGGTCCCCTTCAGCGGGCCCCACTCGTTCGGGTCCGGCACCCCGGGCGGCTGCATCTTGCGCCGCGCCGGACCGTCCCCGTGATCGCTCTCGCCCGGCTCCTTGGCGCCCGGCCAGGCCTTGGCGACCCGGGCGGCCAGCACGAACTCCTTGCGCAGCGGGTGGCCCTCGAAGCCGTCCGGCAGCAGCAGCGTCACCAGGTGCGGGTGGCCCTCGAAGCCGATCCCGAACATCTCGTGGGTCTCCCGCTCGTGCCAGCCGGCGCCCGCGTACACGCCCGCGGCCGTCGGCAGCGAGGCGCCGTCGCGCGGCACCCGGGTGCGCAGCAGCAGGTGCCGCACCGCACCGCCGTCGCCGGCGGCCGCCAGGTGGGCGCAGACCGAGAAGCCCTCGCCGAGCTCGTCCACCGCGCTCAGCCAGTCGAAGTAGGTCAGGCCCAGGCCGTCCCGGGCCGCCGTCAGCGCCTCGATCCAGTGCTCGGCCGGCACGTCGACGGTCAGCAGCTGGTAGGCCTCGGCGGCGCTCGCCCAGGGGCCGATCGCGGCCGCGGTCTGCTCAGGGGTGGTCACCGCGCCGGTCACTGCGCACCCCCGGGCCCCGCCACCAGCGGTCGCCGCAGCGCGCCCGCCGACAGGCCCGCGTAGCGCTCCGGCAGCGACTCGGCGGCGATCTTCTCCTGGAGCTTGAGGATGCCCTGGAGCAGCGCCTCCGGCCGCGGCGGGCAGCCGGGCACGTAGACGTCGACCGGGATGATCTGGTCGACGCCCTTGGTCACCGAGTACGAGTCCCAGTAGGGCCCGCCCGAGTTGGAGCAGGCGCCGAAGGAGATGACGTACTTCGGCTCCGGCATCTGCTCGTAGAGCCGCTTGACGGCCGGCGCCATCTTGTCCGTCACCGTGCCCGAGACGATCATCAGATCGGCCTGGCGCGGTCCGGGCGCGAACGGGATCACGCCCATCCGGATGAAGTCGTGCTTGGCCATCGAGGCGGCGATGAACTCGATCGCGCAGCAGGCCAGTCCGAAGTTGAAGCACCAGAGGCTGTAGCGGCGTCCCCAGTTGAGCACCACCTTGACCGGGTCCGGCGCGAGCCGGGCCAGCGGTCCGATCCGGCGCTCCGCGAGGGCGCCGGCTCCCGGCTGGGAGGGGTCGGGCATGCCGAGCGGAATCGGTCCGCCCGAGCCGTGCGCGTGGGTCACGTCCATTCCAGAACGCCCTTCTTCCAGGCGTAGAGCAGCCCGACCGCGAGGAAGCCGATGAAGATGAACATCTCCACCAGGGTTCCCATGCCGTATCCCGCGCTGGCGAACACGGTCGCCCACGGGAACAGGTAGATCGCGTCGACCGCGAAGATCACATAGAGGAAGGCATAGACGTAGTAGCGGACCTGGGTGTGCGCCCAACCCTCGCCGACCGGGTCCACGCCGCATTCGTAGGTCAGCAGCTTCTCCGGCGACCAGATCGCCGGGCGCAGCAGCCGGTTGGCCGTGAAGGAAACCGTGACGAAGAGCACGCCGACCACCGCGAGCAGACCGACCGCCGCGTAGGCGTCGAAATAGCCACTGCCCGCAGCAGGGTCGGCCGCGAGGGCGGCGGCCAAGGGCCCCTCCATGCGTTCGCCTCCAGATCGGCCGAGCCGTTTCCCGGGGCTGAACCAGCCCGGGTCACCGCGCGTCTTTACACTTCCATAACCTCGCTACGGCGTGAGTCTAAGTCCACGACCGGATCACTCCAGCACCCTGCCCGGACTGCAAGACGTCCGGTGGACACCCGCCGCGTTCCGGGCCGCCGCCGCACGCCTCCCGAGGTGGGGTTATCCCCCCTCGGAAAACGGGCCCAGGCCCCCGTGCGCACGACCTTCCGGGCAGGCCAAGCTGATACCCCGACCAACCCCGGTACTGGCTACCCCATCTCAGTACGCCCCGAACGCCACGACTACCCCTATGTCCCCCCAGCCCCACCCCCTCCCAACAGTCTCCCCCGCGAGCAGGACGGACCCGCAGCCCATGAAGCCCCTCCGCGTGCCCCTGCGCGATCAGTTCGGTGACCGCAGGCCGCTGTACGGCGCGCAGCTGTGGCGCGAGGTCCGGCACCTGCTGGTCAACCTGCCGGTCGGCATCGCCTCCTTCGTCTACACCGTGTTCACCCTCTCCGTGGGCGCCGGTCTGTCCGTGACGGTGGTCGGGCTGCCGCTGGCCGCCGGCGGGCTGGCCGGCCAGCGCCTGCTGGGCACGCTGGCCCGGTTCCGCGCCCGGCGCTCGCTGGGCGCCGAGGTGGCCGAGCCCGAGCCGCTGAAGCCGGCCAAACCGGGTTTCGTCCCCTGGGTGATCGCCTCCCTGACCGACGGGCTCAGCTGGCGCTCGGCGCTCTACTCGCTGCTGATGCTGCCCTGGGGGATCATCAGCTTCACCGTGACGCTGGTCTTCCTGGTCGTCGGCTGGCCGCTGCTCCCGTGGGTGGCGCGCTACCTGGCGGTCGTCAACCGGCTGATGGTGGAACTGCTGCTCTGCCCGGACACCCTGACCGAGCGGGTGCGCGAGCTGGAGGAGGACCGCGGCGCGGTGGTCGACACCGCCGCCGCCGACCTGCGCCGGATCGAGCGCGACCTGCACGACGGCGCGCAGGCCCGGCTGGTCGCCCTGGCCATGGACCTGGGCCTGGCCAAGGAGAAGCTGCTGGACACCGAGATGACGGCCGAGCAGGAGGCCGCCGCTCGGATGGTCGGCGCCGCGCACGGCGAGGTGAAGCTGGCCCTTCAGGAGCTGCGCGACCTCGCCCGGGGCATCCACCCGGCCGTGCTGACGGACCGCGGGCTGGACGCGGCGCTCTCCGCCGTGGCGGCGCGCTGCACCGTCCCGGGCGGCGTCAGGGTCCATGTGGATCTCGCCGACCAGGACGGCCACGTCGAGCGGCCGGACTCAGCCGTCGAGGGCATCGCCTACTTCACCGTGAGCGAGCTGCTCACCAACACGTCGAAGCACGCGGCGGCCCGCACCGCCACCGTGGACGCCTGGCGCTCCGCCGATCGGCTGATGATCCAGGTCGCGGACGACGGGCGGGGCGGGGCGGTGGCCCCGGACGGCGGCTTCCGGCCCGGCGGCGGGCTGGCCGGCCTGGCCGAGCGGGTGCGCGCGGTGGACGGGGTCTTCCTGGTGGAGAGCCCGCAGGGCGGCCCGACCACGGTGACCATCGAGCTCCCCTGGCGCACCCGGGCCGCCCGCACCGCCGCCCGCTGAGCCGGAAAGGGACGGACAGCAGCGGCGACCCGGCGGCGGTGACCCTTGCGCGGTGCACCGCCGCCGGGAATTGTGAGACAGGCCCTGCCCGTCAGGAGGTGGCGCTCAGCGTTCCCAGCGTGACGTCGGCGGTCTTGGTCTGGCCGCTGCGCTGGTAGGTGACGGTCACCTTGGAGTCGGGGGTGAGCGAGGCCAGCGCCGTGGTCAGCGAACTCAGCGAGGTGATCTGGGTGCTGCCGAGCTGGGTGATCACGTCCCCGGCCTGCAACCCGGCCGAGGCGGCCGGTCCGCCGGAGGTGACGCTGACGACCACCGCGCCGGCCGGCTTGAAGTCGCTGCCGTAGTAGGTCCGCGCGGTGATGCCCAGCGCGGCCCGGCCCGAGTTGGTGACCTTGCCGCTCTTGATCAGCTGGTCGGCGATGTTGGTGATGGTGGCGCTCGGGATGGCGAAGCCGATCCCGGGGGCGGCGCTGCCGTTGGTCTCCTGGTCGACGGCGGCCAGCGTGTTGATCCCGATCACCTGGCTGGAGAGGTTGACCAGCGCGCCGCCGCTGTTGCCCGGGTTGATCGCCGCCGAGGTCTGCACCATGTTGCCGATGGTGGCGCCGGGCGAGCCGCCGCCGTTGGGCTCGGAGACCGTGCGGCCGGTGGCCGAGACGATGCCCTCGGTCACGCTGCTGGAGAGCCCGAGCGGGCTGCCCATCGCCAGCGTGATCTGGCCGACCTCCACCTTGCCGCTGTCCGCGAAACTGGCCGGCCGCAGCCCGCTCGGCGGGCTGCTCAGCCGGACGACCGCCAGGTCGGAGTCCGGGTAGCTGCCGACCAGGGTGGCCGGCAGCGTGGTGGTGCTGTTGGCCAGGGTGACGTCGAAGGTGGTCGCCGTGCCGACGACGTGGGCGTTGGTGACGATGTCGCCCTTGTCGTCGTAGACGATCCCCGAGCCGAGCCCGGAGGCCGTGGTGATCTGCACCACGGACGGCAGCACGTTGGCGATCACCTGCTGGTAGTCGTTCTGCAGCTGGTCGCTGGTGGTGGGCGCCGCACCGGGCGAGGACGCCGACGAGGCGGACGTGGAGGTGGACGAGGTCGACGGCGCGCTGCTGCTGCACCCGCTCACCGTCAGCGCGGCAGCCAGCAGAACGGCACCGGTCAGCGCCAGCTTCGGCCCGGTGGGGCGCGGACCGGCCGGGAACGGGCGGTTGTGATCCTTGGTGGGGTGCACCTGAGCTGCCTCCGGTTCCGAACGCGTGGGGCGGCACCACGTCCCGGCGGCCGGGCGCGCCGGAGCGCGCCAAAGCCGGGCACTGGGCCGACTTTTGTCAGCATTTCACCGGTATGTCCATTTCCTGGCCAGCGGCGCGCCGAAGTCGGAGGCCACACCCACCGATCCCCGGCACGGACAAACCGGTCTTACGATCCACCTATGACTTGGTTGATCACGGGCGGCGCCGGCTACATCGGCGGACACGTAGTGCGGCAGCTGCTCGACGCCGGGCGGCCGGTCGCCGTCCTGGACAACCTGAGCAGCGGAGCCCGCACCCGGCTGCCGGCCGGCGTCGCGCTGGTCGAGGGCTCGATCCTGGACCGCTCGGCCGTGGACCGGGCGATCCGCGAGCACGAGGTCGAGGGCGTGCTGCACTTCGCGGGGAAGAAGCAGGTCGCCGAGTCGGTCCAGCGCCCGCTGCTCTACTACCGGGAGAACCTCACCGGCCTGCAGACGGTCCTGGAGGCCTGCGCCGAGGGCGGCGTCCGGCGCTTCCTGTTCTCCTCCTCCGCCGCCGTCTACGGCATGCCGGACGTCGACCTGGTCACCGAGTCCACGCCCTGCGCGCCGATGAACCCGTACGGCGAGAGCAAGCTGGCGGGCGAGTGGATGGTCGCCGCGGCCGGCCGGGCGTACGGGATGTCGACCGTCTCGCTGCGCTACTTCAACGTCGCGGGTGCGGCCACCCCGGAGCTCGCGGACAGCGGGACCTCCAACCTGGTGCCGATGGTCTTCGAACGGCTGACGGCCGGCCGGGCGCCGCTGATCTTCGGCGCCGACTACCCGACCCCCGACGGCACCTGCGTGCGCGACTTCATCCACGTCGGCGACATCGCCTCCGCGCACCTCGCCGCGACCCGCCGGCTCGCCGAGGACCCGCCCGGCCGGACCTCACTGGTGCTCAACATCGGGCGCGGCGAGGGCGTCTCGGTCAAGGAGATGCTCGACGTGGTGGGCCGGGTCACCGGCTACGACGCGACCGGCGAGATCGCCCCGCGCCGGCCCGGCGACCCCGCCCGGGTGGTCGCCTCGGCCGAGCTGATCGGCCACGAGCTGGGCTGGAGCGCCCGGTACGGGGTGACCGAGATGGTGGCCTCGGCGTGGGAGGGCTGGTGCGCCCGCCACCCCGAGGCCCGCCGTCCCTAGCGGCTACCGCTGGTCCGGCACCGCCGTGCCGTAGCGGGCGTCCAGGGCGTAGACGCAGCGGTCCTTGCTGCTGACGAAGACCCGCCCGCCGAGCGCCACCGGGGAGCCGGTCAGCTCGCCCTTGGTGCCCAGCTCCCAGCGCAGCCGGCCGCTGGCCAGGTCCACGGTGTGCAGCGAGTGGTCGCGGCTGCCCAGGTGCACCAGGCCGTCGGCGACCGCCGGGGCGCCCACCACCTCACCGCGGGCCGCGTAGCGCCACAGCTCCCGCCCGCCGGCCGTCTCGAAGGCGTAGAGCGTCTCGCCGCTGGCGATCAGCGCCGTCCCGTCCGACACCACCACCGGCTCGGCGCCCTGGCGGCTGGCAGTGCGGCCCTGCCAGCGGACCCGGCCCGAGGCGCCGTCCAGCGCGTACAGGGTGCCCAGGTAGTCGGCGACGTAGACCGCGGGGGTGGCCGAGTCGTCCAGCGTGGGCGGGGTGAAGAGCACCACCGGCGCCTCGAAGCGCCAGCGCTCGGCGCCGGTGGCCGCGTCCAGCGCGTAGACCCTGGTCCCGGCCGTCACGTAGAGCACCCCGCCGCGGGCGACCGGGCGGGACGGGACGTCCTCGCCGACCGGGACCGTCCAGCGCAGCCGCCCGCTGCGCGGGTCGACGCAGCGCAGCCGCCCGCCGCCGTAGTAGTGCACCGCGCCGGCCACCAGGGCCGGGCCGGACTGCGGGTTCTCGTAGTCCTGCTGGGCGTCGTCGGCGCGCCACAGCTCCGCGCCGTTGGCGGTGGAGCGCACGTGGACGCCGCCGCCGCGCAGGCCGCAGCAGAGCACCCCGTCGGCGGCGTCCAGCGAGTAGACCCAGCCGTCCAGCGAGGTGCGCCAGCGCTCGGTGCCGTCCGCGACGTCGACCGTGTAGAGGTGCGGGCCGTCGGCGGCGTGCAGGCGGCCCGCGTCGACCGCGACAGCCCAGGCCACGTCCCGGGTCTTGTAGCGGCGCCGGCCGGAGCCGATGTCGAGGGCGTGCACCTCGAAGCTGGAGATGAAGAGCGTGCCGTCGGCGACCAGCGGGGTGCCCCAGACGTCGTTGGACATCCGGAACCGCCAGGGCCGCCAGCGGGGCTGCGGCGGCACGACGGGCACCGCGGGCTGCGGCGGGGTGGCGCCGCGGCGGACCCAGTCGGTCTCGGCGGGCGCCGGCGCGGCCGGCCGGGCCGGCTCGACGCCGTGCACCTGCGGTCCGGGTCCTATCCGTACCGAGGCACCGGAGAGCTGGATCTCCTCGGCGGCCGGGCCGCCGCGGTGGCGCCGGGCCGAGCCCAGTTTGGCCGTGGCCGCCTCGCTCACGTCCCCCGCCCCGGTCTGCGGGCGGTTCGGCCGCACCAGCGAGCCGTGCGCCCCGGTCCGCGGGTCGACCGCCTCCGGCCGGCGCTGCCCGGCGGGCGGCGAGCCGCTCCAGCGGGTGTCGGGCACGCCGATGGACGGGTTGGCCGAAAGGTACGGCTCCGGCACGGAAGCCGGGATCACCGGCGGCACGGTCGGCGGCGGCGGGGCCTGCACGGGCGCCGGAGCCGGCACCGCGCCCCGGGCCGGCGCGGCCGGCTGGCGGCGTCCGCGCTTGCGCTCGATCAGGTCCAGCGCGTTCGGTGGCAGCCACTCCCCCACCTCCTCGCCCGCGTCGTCCCGCGAGAAGAGGTGCGGCGCCAGCTCGGCCTGGATCTGGGCGGGCGTCGGGCGGTGCTCGGCGGCCGGGCGCATGCAGGCGCGCACCAGGTCGGCCAGCTCGGCCGGCAGCCCGGACAGGTCGGGCTGCTCGCGCAGCAGCTTGAACACCGTCTCGACCGGGTTCCCGCCGTGGTACGGCGGGTGGCCGGTGGCGCAGAAGACCAGCAGCGAGCCGAGCGAGAACACGTCGCTCGCGCCCGTGACGCTGCGGCTGTCCTTGGCCTGCTCGGGCGACATGTACGCGGGGGTGCCGACCGCGACGTTGGTCATCGTCAGCCGGGAGCTGGAGACACCCGCGGCGATGCCGAAGTCGATCACCCGCGGGCCGTCCTCGACCACCAGCACGTTGGACGGCTTCAGGTCGCGGTGGACCAGGCCCACCGCGTGGATCGACTGCAGGGCCTCGGCGATGCCCGCCACCAGCCACCGCACGGCGTCCACCGGCAGCGGCCCGCACTCGCCGATCAGCTCCTCCAGCGAGGGCGCCGGCACGTACGCGGTGGCCAGCCAGGGCACCCTGGCGTCGGCGTCGGCGTCGACCACCGCCGCCGTGTAGAAGCCGCCGACGGTCTTGGCCGCCGCGATCTCGCGGGCGAAGCGGACCCGGAACAGCTCGTCCTCGGCCAGCTCCCCGCGCACCGTCTTGATCGCCACCCGGCGGCCGGACGCGGAGCGCGCCAGGTACACCAGCCCCATCCCACCGGCGCCGAGGCGTCCGAGCACCTCGAAGGGCCCGATTCGTCTCGGATCCTGCGCCGTCAGCTGGTCCACTCCGCTGCCACCTCCCCGTCCGCACGCCACCCGATCGGGCGCCCGGAGTTGATTCTCCAATGCACCTGGCGTCTGAGCCAATCTCCCCCTGCCCGGGCCCGCCTCCGTGTCGCGACCCGATGGCCGGTTCCCGCTGTCAGGTCGTCGGATCCGGCTCGCTCGGTGCGATCTGACGCACCTTCCGGAGATAACCGCATTCATGCGCAGGACTACACAGAGCTACCCGATCGCCCTTCAGCCCACTGGCCGTCACTCTGTGCCGCCATCAGCACACGGGGGGGCTTCGAATATCGCTATCGAGTCCCCCATTACCACCCCCGAGCGGAGTAATAGTCGCATCACCGAATCGCGCCATGATCGGTGCGCGGTAAGCTGACGGCATGACAGGACAAGTTCGCACCGTCGACGGTCGCGTCGCCGGGCGACGCGGACAGGAGACGCGGCAGAAGCTGCTCGACTGCCTCCGCGAGATGCTCAGCACGTCGCCGTACCGGGACGTCAAGGTCATCGACGTCGCCCGTATGGCGGGAACCTCCCCCGCGACCTTCTATCAGTACTTCCCAGATGTCGAGGGCGCAGTCCTTGAGATCGCAGAGGAAATGGCCAAGGACAGCGTCGAGCTCAAAGAGCTCGTCGACGGAAAGTCCTGGGCAGGAAAGTCCGGTACCACCACCTCGGAAGAACTGGTGGACGGATTCCTTGCCTTCTGGCGCAAGAACGACGCCATTCTGCGTGTGGTCACCCTCGGTGCCGCGGAAGGGGACAAGCGGTTCTTCAAGATCCGCATGACCGTCCTCAACTCGGTGGCGAAGCCGCTCGCTGATGCCGTCAAGGACCTTCAGGCCAAGGGCCAGGCCGACAGGGCGCAGGATGCCGCCGCCGTCGCCGGGTCCCTGATCTCGCTGCTGGCCTCGGCAGCGGAGCATCAGAAGGCCTTCACCTCCTGGGGGGTCAAGATCAAGGATCTGAAGCCCACCCTCGCTCCCCTGGTGTACCTGGGCGTCACTGGCAAGAAGGCGCCCAAGTAGACCGTCCTACAACCCGGCAGTAGCCAGTTGTGCTCGCGCGTGGCCCCGGCCTCCTGTCCGGTGGAACGTCGGGCGGCGGCCGTGTCTCCTCGGGGGAGGTTTGCCGACGTACCGCACCGCGCCAGCGCAGACATGACGGTGGGCGGGACCCCGTGGAAGGGTCCCGCCCACCGTCATGTCCGGCTTGGATCTAGGGGCAGCGGACGACCTGGCCGGCGTAGGCGAGGCCTCCGCCGAAGCCGAAGAGCAGCACCGGGTCCCCGGTGGTCAGCTCGCCGCGCTCCACCAGCTTGCTCAGCGCCAGCGGGATGGAGGCCGCGGAGGTGTTCCCCGAGTCGACCACGTCGCGGGCGATCACCGCGTTCGGCGCGCCGAGCTTGTTGGCGATCGCGTCGATGATCCGCAGGTTGGCCTGGTGCGCCACGAAGCCCTTGAGCTCGCTCGGGTCGATGCCGGCCTTCTCGCAGGTCTTCCGGGCCAGCGGGGCGATCTGCGTGGTGGCCCAGCGGAAGACCGACTGGCCCTGCTGGCTGATCACCGGCTTCCAGCCGGTGATGGTCACCGCGTCGTTCTTCTCGGGCTCGGAGCCCCAGACCACCGGGCCGATGCCCGGCTCCGCGTCGTCCGGCTGGGCCTCGATCACGGCCGCGCCGGCGCCGTCGGCGAAGATCACGGCGGTGGTGCGGTCGGTCCAGTCGAGGGTGTCGGACATCCGCTCGGCGCCGATCACCAGTGCGCGGGTGGCCGCGCCCGCGCGGATCGCGTGGTCGGCGGTGGCCAGTGCGTAGGAGAAGCCGGAGCAGACGGTGTTGATGTCGTAGGCCGCGGGCGCGGGGATGCCCAGGCGCGCCGCGACGGCACAGGCCGTGTTGGGGCTGCGCTCGACGGCAGTGCAGGTCGCGACGACCACGAGGTCGATCTCGTCGGCGCGCCGGCCGCTGGCGGCCAGCGCCTTCTGGGCGGCCTCTGTTGCGAGGTCGACGAGGGTCTCGTCCACCGCGATGTGCCGCTGCCGGATGCCCACTCGGCTGCGGATCCACTCGTCGTCCGTGTCGACCACCTGGGCCAGGTCGTCGTTGGTGAGGACCTTGGGCGGCTGGTAGTGGCCGAGCGCCACGATGCGGGAACCGGTCATGGTGCCACTCAACCCGTTACCCGGGCGTCTGCTGCTCACGGCCGGTGACAGGATACCGAGCCGGATGCTGTAGGGGCTCGACAAGACCCCTTGTCCTGCAACGGGTCCCCGCAGGTCATCAACTGGTCAAGCCGCCAGTGAGGTGGCGTCACCCATCGCGATCACGGGGTGCGCGGCCGGGTCCAGGGTCTTCAGCAACTCGATCATATGGTCCTGGGAGAGCGAGACACAGGCGTGCGTCGGCCCGCCGTGGTCGACATGCAGCCAGATTCCGCCGCCCTTGTCCGCGCCCATCGGCTCGCGGGGATCCAGCGGGGAGTCCCCGGTGAACCGGTTGTAGTCGATCGCGACCACGTAGTCGAAGGCACCGGCCAGCGGCTCACCCGAGAAGCCGGTGCCGCTCGCCACGAAGCCGTTGTCCTGGTGGTACGGCAGGCGGCTGCCGGGGTCGCCCTTGAGGCCGCCCGCGTCGCTGAGCGTGAAGACGCCTATCGGGCTGCGCAGGTCGCCGCTGGAGTGGTCGCCGGTCCAGCCGGCGAAGCCGTTGTGGGCCGTCCAGGTCTCACCCGGGCGCCAGCGGCCGTCGGGGGTGCGGCTCCACAGCGTGACGCTGGAGTCGGAGGAGTCCTTGCCGGCGCCGGAGGCCAGCACCACCTGGTTGCTGGTGGCCGGGATCTTGGCGCTGAAGCCCGCGCCGAGGCCGGGTATCGACGCGAAGGTGCCGTCCGCCCGGTCCGAGCGGTCCGCGGTGGGCGCGTCGGTGTGGGCGGCGTCGGCCGGGACGCCGGCGGCCGAGGGCGCACTGTCCGCCGTGGGCACGGGCGCGTCGGGCATCGAGAGGGCGGCGTCCTTGCCGTGCGCGGCGAGCAGGCCGCCGGGCCCGACGGTGAACCAGCCCAGCGCGGCCGCCACCAGCATCGCCACCGCGCTCGCGCCGGCCGCGCCACGGCGCTTGCGGGCCTTGCGGCGCCGTCCCCGGCCCAGCGACTGCCCCGGCTGCGACGGCGGTCCGTGTCGCCGCGGGCCCGGTACGGAAGCGCCGCCGGGCGGGTCCGCGGCGGCGGGACCGGCACTGCGGCGGCGCTGTACAGAAGCACGATGGGATCCGGACATGCGATCGATCCTTGCAAATCGAACCCTCGTTGGGAAACCCGAGG
This sequence comes from Kitasatospora sp. MAA4, assembly GCF_029893355.1. Classification (GTDB taxonomy): domain Bacteria; phylum Actinomycetota; class Actinomycetes; order Streptomycetales; family Streptomycetaceae; genus Kitasatospora. The sequence continues at coordinate 14,792 of NZ_JARZAI010000040.1, read as the reverse complement.
TGCCATAAATCCTCGTGAAGAGGCGCTCCGTCAGAGCCGCATCGCCTGGGGGACCTCACGGCGTCCCAGGTCAGGGCCGTCGTACTCGCGGATGACCTCGTAGCGGGTGTTCCGCTCGGCGGGGCGGAACCCGGCGTCCCGGATCAGGCCGAGCAGGTCGTCGCGGCTCAGCTTGTTGGGCGTGCCGAAGTTGTCCGCGTCGTGCGTGATCTTGTACTCGACGACCGAGCCGTCCATGTCGTCCGCGCCGTGGCTGAGCGCCAGCTGCGAGGTGGTGACGCCGTGCATGACCCAGAAGACCTTCACGTGCGGCACGTTGTCGAAGAGCAGCCGGGAGACCGCGAAGGTCTTCAGCGCCTCGGCGCCGGTGGCCATCTCGGTACGGGCCATCAGCTTGTTGCGGACCACGCCGTCTTTGGAGTCGTGGAAGTCGTGCTGGTAGCGCAGCGGGATGAAGACCTGGAAGCCGCCGGTCTCGTCCTGCAGCTCACGCAGCCGCAGCACGTGGTCCACCCGGTGCCGGGGCTCCTCGATGTGGCCGTAGAGCATGGTGGAGGGGGTCTTGAGGCCCTTGCTGTGAGCCAGGCGGTGGATCCGCGACCAGTCCTCCCAGTGGGTGTCGTGGTCGACGATGTGCTGGCGGACCTCCCAGTCGAAGATCTCCGCGCCGCCGCCGGTCAGCGACTCCAGGCCGGCGTCGATCAGCTCGTCCAGGATCTCGGAGGCGGTCAGGCCGCTGATCTTCTCGAACCAGTGGATCTCGGTGGCCGTGAACGCCTTCAGCGAGACGTTCGGCAGCGCCGCCTTCAGCTCGCGCAGGCTGCGCGGGTAGTAGCGCCAGGGCAGCGTGGGGTGCAGGCCGTTGACGATGTGCAGCTCGGTGAGCGAGTCCACCTCCATCGCCTTGGCGAGCCGGACGGCCTCCTCGATCCGCATGGTGTACGCGTCCTTCTCGCCCGGCTTGCGCTGGAACGAGCAGTACGCGCAGGAGGCCGCGCAGACGTTGGTCATGTTGAGGTGGCGGTTGACGTTGAAGACGACGACGTCGCCGTTCTTCTGCGTCCGCACGTGGTGCGCCAGGCCGCCCAGCCAGGCCAGGTCGTCGCTGTCGTACAGGGCGATGCCGTCCTCGCGGGTCAGTCGCTCACCCGCGTAGACCTTCGCCTCCAGCTCCCGCTTGAGCCCTGCGTCCATGCGGCGACCCGCCTCCTCGTCCTTGGATCCGATGGCCGAAAAGCGGCCGCAACCGAGACTACGCCTACGCGGCCAGCAACTCCGACAGCACCGTGGGCTCCACGTTGCCGCCGCTGACGACGGCCGCGAAGACCCGGCCGCCCAGTTCGGCGCCGCGGTAGAGGTAGGCGGCGGTGGTGACGGCGCCGGACGGCTCGGCGACCAGGCGGCCGCGCCGGGCCAGCACCGCGACCGCGTCGCGGATCTCCTTCTCGGTCACCGTCACCATGTCGTCCACGTACGCCTGGAGGTGCTCGAAGTTGAGCTCCCCGAGCGAGGGGGTGCGCAGCCCGTCGGCGAGGGTGCGGTAGGTGTCGGCGACCGGCCAGACCACCCGTTCGCCGGTGCGGAAGCTCTCGGTCGCGTCGGCGGCCAGCTCGGGTTCGACGCCGATCACCCGCACGCCGGGGGTGGTGAGCTTGATCGCCGCGGCCGTGCCGCCGATCAGTCCGCCGCCGCTGACCGGGACCAGCACGGTGTCCAGCTCGTCCGGGGCGTCCTCGCCGATCTCCAGGCCCACCGTGCCCTGGCCCGCGATGATGTACGGATCGTCGTACGGCGGCACCCAGACGTAGCCGTGGCGCTCCGTCAGCTCGGCCGGCACGGTGTCCCGGTCGGCGGGGGCGACGAGGATCACCTCGGCGCCGAACGCGCGGGTGTTCTCCACCTTGACCGCGGGCGAGGTGTCCGGCATCACGATGACGGCCTTGATGCCGAGCAGCTGCGCGGCGTAGGCGATCGCCTGCGCGTGGTTCCCGCTGGACTGGGCGACCACACCGCGGGCCCGCTCGGCCTCGGTGAGCGCGGCCAGCCGGTTGTAGGCGCCGCGGATCTTGAACGCTCCGGTGGGCTGGAGGTTCTCGGGCTTGAGCCAGAGGCGGCGGTTGCCGTCCTCGGCCCACGGGCAGGGCATCAGCGGGGTGCGAACGGCCACCCCCGCTATCCGCCGCTGAGCTGCGCGCAATTCCTCCAGGCTGACCAGGGCCATGCCGGACTCACTCTCCTGTGTCGAGGGGCAGTTCGCTGACGCGGTTCTCCCACTTGGTGGACAGAACAACCGTGGTGCGGGTGCGGGCCACGCCCTTGGTGCCGGAGAGGCGCTTGACGACGGACTCCAGGCCCTCGACGTCGGAGACCCGGACCTTGAGCATGTACGAGTCGTCGCCCGCGATGAACCAGCAGTCCTCGACCTCGCCGAGGTCCTTCAGCCGGTGCGCGACGTCCTCGTGGTCGGCGGCGTCGGTCAACTGAAGCCCGATCAGGGCGGTGACCCCGAAGCCGAGCGAGGCCGGATTGACGGTGGCGCGGTAGCCGGTGATCACTCCCGCCTGCTCCAGGCGGTTGATCCGGTCCGTGACGCTAGGTCCCGACAGGCCTACCAGACGGCCCAGTTCGGCATAGGAGGCGCGACCGTTCTCGCGAAGCGCCTGAATGAGCTGCCTGTCCACCGTGTCCATAAACCGTCCGCGTCCTTCCGAACCTTGCCAGACCCAGAGATCATTATCCGGATTCCAAGGGCCCGCCCGCGGACCAACCCGGATATCGCAGAGAACATACTCTCCCGGCGCGGGGGTTCCTACGCCCCCTCCGCCCTCGCGGCACCCAGTTCGCCCCCCCAGCGCCGGTAGAGCGCGTGCTCCACCCCGACCGCGTCGAGCACCCGGCCGGCCACGAAGTCCACCAACTCCCGGGCGGTGGAGCCCCCCGCGTAGAAACCCGGCGAGGCGGGCAGCACGACGGCGCCGGCCGCATCCAGCTCGACGAGGTGGCGCAGCGTCACTCCGTCGAGCGGCGTCTCCCGGACGCAGACCACCAGCGGGCGGCGCTCCTTGAGGGTGACGGCGGCGGCCCGCTGGAGCAGGTCCTTGCTCAGGCCGAGCGCGATCCCGGCCACCGCGCCGGTGGTCGCGGGCACCACCAGCATGCCCTTGGCCGGGTACGAGCCGCTGGACGGGCCGGCGGCGAAGTCGCCGGCGGGCCAGTAGCGGACGTTCTCGACTTCCTGGCCCAGCCACAGGGCGAGATCCTGCTGCCAGTAGGCGTCCCGGAACGCGATGCCGGTCTCGTCCAGGATGGTCAGCCGGGCGGCCCTGCTGACCACCAGGTCCACCGCCTCACCCGCCGCCAGCAGCGCCCGGAGCACCGACGCGGCGTACGGGGTCCCCGACGCGCCCGACACCCCGACCACCCACGGCCGCCGCACGCCGTCTGTTTCCTTGCCCATACCTCGCACCCTAGAGCCTTCGACGCGGGAGGATGGGCCTGTGACCGCCACCCAGGCACCGACCGCACAGCCGCCGGCCGCACCGGCCCCGATCCTGGTCGACCTCACCCACCAGGTCACCACCGGCATGCCCGTCTACCCCGGCGACCCCGAGGTCGCGCTGCGCCCGGCGCTGACCACCGACACCGCCGGGGTGAACGTGCTGAGCGTGCACCTCGGCTCGCAGTCCGGCACGCACGTGGACGCGCCGTACCACGTGGACGTCACCTGGCCGACGCTGGACGGGCTGCCACTGGAGCTGTTCACCGGCCCCGCGGTGATCGCGGACCTGCGCGCACTGCCGGCCCGGACGGCGGTCACCCCCGAGCAGCTGGCGCCCGCGCTGGCCCGGGTGACGCCGGGCGCTGTGCTGCTGCTCGCCACCGGCTGGCCGCGCTTCTGGGGCACCGACCGCTACCTCGCCCACCCCTACCTCAGCCCCGCCGCGGCGGAGGCGATCGTGGCGGCGGGCGTCCGGACGGTGGGCGTGGACGCGCTGAGCATCGACCCCACGCCCGACCCCGGACCGGCCGACCCGGCCGTCGCCGTCCTGCTGGCCGGCCTCGCCGACGAGCACGACGGCGCACCGACGGCCGAGGAGCCCACGCTGGCCGCCCACCGGGTCCTGCTCGGGGCCGACGGCGGCGCGGTGATCGCGGAGAACCTCACCGACCTGACGCAGCTGCTGGAGGCGCAGGCGCGCGACCGGGCGATCTCGGTCAGCCTCTTCCCGCTGCGGCTGGCGGCCGCCGACGGGGCGCCGATCCGCGCGGTGGCAAAGGTCGGCTGAACTGTGATGTGAGGGGGTCAGGCCTGTGACCAGCGAGTAAGTACCCTCCCTCAGGTGGACACCCTGACTTTCACCCTCTCGCCCGGCCGTCTGCTGCGCTTCACGGCCCGGATCGTGCTGCTCTTCGGCAGCCTCACCGCGGTCTCCCTCGTGGTCAACCACAGCAACACGGTGCTGCTGGTCTCCGTGATGTCGCTGATGGTCGCGCTCTTCGCCCTGGGCGCGGCCGGCGGCCGGACCACGCTCAGCAGCGAGGGCCTGCGGGTCCACCGCTTCTTCGTCCCGATGCGGCTGCGCCCGTGGAGCGAGATCGCGTCGGTGGCCGAGAAGCAGGCGCGCAGCACCTCGCTGATGACGGTGCGGACGACCGGCGGCAAGGAGTACACCCTGCCGTATCCGGTCAACACCGCCAGCAACCCCGACCCGGAGTTCCCGGCGCACCGGGACCAGGTCATCGCGTACTGGCGCAAGCAGGCCCGGGCGGCGAAGGGTGCCAAGGCGGCGGGCAAGCGTCGGGGATAAGGGCTGTCGGTGACGCGTACGGGTCAGTAGGGTCCAGCGGTGGACACTTTGATCTTCAGCATCCCGCGTCGCCAGGCTCGCTCGATCTTCGTACGGCAGGCCCTGCTCGCCATCTTCTTCTGCACCATGGCGACTCTGCGCCTCCATCGCACCCCCGTCTTCACCATCGGTATCGACCTGGCGCTGCTGGTGCTGCTGGCGTTGGCGATCTTCGGTCAGCGAATCACCCTCAGCGGCGGCGGAATCCAGATCCGTCACTTCTTCCTCCCCGCGACTGTGCGCCCCTGGAGTGACATCACCTCCATACACGAGGAGCGCGTGAGGAATGTCCTCGTGCTCAAGGTCCGGACCACCGACGGGAAGGAGCGCAGGCTTCCGCATCCGATGAGCAACGCCACGAAGTCCGACCCGGAGTACTACACCCAGCGGGACCAGATCATTGCCTTCTGGAGGCAGCACGCGGTCACCCCCAACGCCCGGTGATCCCTTCGGAGTCGGCGGACGCAGAGCTGTCGATAGGTCTAGACCATCACCCGTCCCGCCGGATAGGCTGCCTGCCCATGGCAGAGATCATCGGAGTGGTCGAGCGGCTCTGGCGCTACCCCGTGAAATCCACCGCCGGTGAACGCCTGTCGGAGGTCTCCGTCGACGGACGAGGCCTGGCCGGCGACCGGTTGTACGCGGTGCGGGACGGGGAGGGGAAGTTCGGCTCGGGCAAGAACACCCGGCGGTTCCGCCGGATGGACGGGCTGCTCCGACTCGGCTCGCGGCTCGGGCACCGCCTCGACGGCCCCGACCTGCTCGACCCGCTCGGCCGCCCGGTGGCCGACCCGAACGCCTTCCTGCGCGCCTACCTCCAGCGCGAGGACGTCGAGTTGGCCCGCGAGGACGAGATCTCGCACTTCGACCAGCTGCCCGTCAGCCTGCTCACCACGGCCACCCTGGACTGGGTCCGCGAGGCCGTCCCCAGCGCCATGGTGGACGAGCGGCGGTTCCGCCCCAACATCGTGCTGCGCACGCCGCCGGGCACCCCGCCGTTCGTCGAGGACGAATGGTTCGGGGCCGAGGGCCAGTTCACCTCCGGCGCCCGGCTGGCCTTCGTCCGCTCCAGCGAGCGCTGCGTGATGACGGGCGTCGCCCAACCCGGCCTGCCGCACGCCCCCGAGATCCTGCGCACGCTCGCCGGGGCACATGGCAACCGGCTGGACGCGCTGGCCACCGTCAGCGCAGCCGGGTCATTGCGGGTGGGCGACCGCCTGCGGCTGGGATGAGCGCTCAGCCCTCGGGCTGGACCTCGTCGGCCTGCATGCCCTTCTGGCCCTGGACGGCGATGAAGGTCACCTTCTGGCCCTCCACCAGTGACTTGAAGCCGTTGCCCTGGATCGCCCGGAAGTGCACGAAGAGGTCCGCGCTGCCGCCATCGGGGGTGATGAACCCGAAGCCCTTCTCATCGTTGAACCACTTCACTGTGCCGCTCTGCCGCTCAGCCATGACTGCTCCCTCGGGGTGCGTTCAACCTGTGACGGCCGGACGGCCCCACGGAGCCGATCATGCCTCAGTCGGCGCAGTGTGTAAACGACTTCCTACGGAAAGTCACCGCCTGCTCGTCCCATGCGCGGAGCCTGGGACAGGCGGGGAGCCACTTAGGCGCCCGTCCCGGGCGGCGGCGACGAACGACTGCCAGGCGGCGGGAGTGAAGTGGAGGTGGGGACCGTCGGGGTCCTTGGAGTCGCGGACGCGACCGGGGTTCGCGTCGTCCACCTCGATGCACGCGCCGCCGTCGCCGTTGCTGTGGCTACTCTTCCGCCACCGGGATCTCACCACTTTCGCACTCCTCAGACTGAGCCGAAGTCGCTGGCCAGAACGCCTGCCACGAATACATGCCAGGCGACAGGAGTGAAACAGAGGTGGGGACCGTCGGGGTCCTTGGAGTCGCGGACACGACCGGGGTTCGCGTCATCGACCTCGATGCACTCGCCGCCGTCATTGTTGCTGTAGCTGCTCTTCCGCCACCGGGCTTGCGTCACGTTCGCGCTCCTCAGACTGCATCGAAGTTGCCTTCTCGGGCAGCTGCGACGAACGACTGCCAGGCGGCGGGGGTGAAGTCGAGGCGGGGGCCGTCCGGGTGCTTCGAATCCCGGACGCGACCGGGGTTCGCATCATCGACCTCGATGCAGTCCCCGCCGTCGGCGTTGCTGTAGCTGCTCTTCCGCCAGCAGGCGGGGTGCGGGTGGCTTCGCATCGTGGTCGCGCTCCTCAGACTGCGTCGAAGTCGCCGGCCCGAACCCCTGCCACGAACACCTGCCAAGTAGCAGGAGTGAAGCCGAGGCCAGGACCGTCTGGATCCTTGGAGTCGCGGACACGACCGGGGTTCGCGTCGTCCACTTCGATGCAGTCGCCGCCATCAGGGTTGCTGTAGCTGCTCTTTCGCCAGCGGGCTCGCGTCACGTTCGCACTCCTCAGACTGAGTCGAAGCTGCCTTCACGAACATCCGTAACGAACAACTGCCAGGCGGCGGGGGCGAAATGAAGGCAGGGGCCGCCGGGGTTCTTGGAGTCGCGGACACGGCCGGGGTTCGCATCATCGACCTCGATGCAGTCCCCGCCGTCGTTGTTGCTGTAGCTACTCTTCCGCCACCGGGCGGGCTGTGAGTCGGGTCGCATCGCGCTCGTACTCCTCCATTGCCGCTCTGATCATCGCCGCAGAGGCCTTGGGCGACAAGGCCTGCGCTCTCAGGAGATCGTATGACTCCTGGTAGGCGATGACAGTGCCCGGGTCCTCTTCAAGTTGCCCTGACCGGCTGCCTTCAAGGTAGGCGACCACCGTGCGTTCCGGGGAGGTCAAGAGGGTCAGCGAACCGCCCATCTCGGCATGCACTCCCGAAGAGAACGGCAGGATCTGTACCGTCACGTGAGACCGGGACATGTTGCGCAGAAGCGAATCCATCTGATCGCACATCACCTTGGCGTCACCGACCGGTCTACGCAGGGCGGACTCGTCCAGGACGAACCAGTAGCGCGCCGGACTGGGTCCGTGAATGCGCGCCTGGCGGTTGAGTCGAGCCCTGACCTTGTCGTCGGTCTCCTGCTCAGCCTCGTGCGGATTTCCCGAACGGAGTGCGACCCGCGCGTAGTCGGCTGTCTGAAGCAGACCCGGCACAGCCAGGGTAAAGCTCTCGTGGACCGCCGCCTTCGCCGCCAGATCCATGAACCGCCGGTAGCGGTCCGGGAATTCCTCGCGTCTTGCGAGCGGGTAGAGGCGGACGAAGATGCCGTCTGTCCCGAACGCCGCGTCCAACGCCTCGGAGAGGCCGGGCGGCGGGAGGGACTCGGCCGTCTCGATGCGGGCCAGGTGGGACTTGCTGAACTTCAGGATGTCCGCCAGTCGCGTGAGCGACATGTTGGCACGGTAGCGCCGCGACCGGATCTCGTAGCCATAGAGATCACGGTTCGAGCGTTCCGGGTACAGGTCGTTCGGCTTGAAGCCCATCGGCTGGTGGCCCCTTTCGCAACTCCCGATCCCAGGGTCTGGGACGCGGTACCACTGTCGAGAGTAACTCCGAAGAGCCACGATTGAGGCACAGTCGGTGACAAACCTCTACGAACGGAGCCTCCCCATGGCATCTCACCTCGACCGGCGGACGGTCGAAGCGCGGCAGCAAGTTGCCGACGCCCTCGCCGAGTTGATCGCCGCGCTCGAACTGGCCGGCATCGTCCTCCCCTCGCTCGGCGTGGACTGGCACTCCGGCAAGCTGACCGGGGTCTACCTCATCGACCTCGGGGCCGCTCGGCCGGACGTGATCCTGCTGCTCGCCAAGGTCGTTCGGGTGGGGGCCAACTATGCGCAGCCGTGAATGTCATGGGCTTGGCCAGGCGCTGGTTGGTCGCGCTAAGGGCCGGACGGCCGGTGGTCCGCCGATGTCCGCTCGGGTGGCCGAACTGTCCGCTCTGCGAGGGAGATTGACCGCGTGAGCCGTCGGAGGAGTTCGATGACCATCCGGACCTACCGGCTCACCACCGCCGGGGAGCGCGTCGAAGTGTCGTGGAGTGAGGTCGTCGAGGCCGATTGGGCCCCGCACGACCCGCTCAACTGGCCGAGTTGCCGGTGTCCGCGCCATCGGACCGAGTCAGACGAGCAGGACACCGGCTGACCCATCGCGTCAGGCATCGATGAACTTCAGCAGATCCTCGTTCAGTTCGTCCGCGTGCGTCATGAACAGGCCGTGGCCGGCGGTCGGGTACTCCTTGTAGACGTTGCCCGGGATCAGCTCGGCCGTCCTCCTCGCCGTCAGGTCGATGTTCGCGGAGAAGTCCGCGACGCCGTGGATGATCAGGGCGGGGATGGTGATCCTGCGCAGCCCGTCCCGGAAGTCGGTGCGGCACAGGGCGTCCATGAGCTGCACGCTGGCCCACGGTGAGGCGGTCAGGCTCTGCTGGATGGTCGCGTCGATGGCCGCTGGACTCACCACGTTGCCCAGCTGGGTGGCGAAGAAGAGCTGGGACTGACGGGTGAACCAGTTCAGCCGGTCGCGGCGCAGGTCATCCAGACCGGCGGCCAGGATCTCCTCCGGGACGCCGGCCGGGTTGTCCTCGGTCCGCATCACGAACGGGAGGGTCGCCGACACGAACGCGACCCGGGAGACCCGGTCCTCGCCGTGCCGCGCCAGGTAGTGGGCCGCCTCCGCGCCGCCCATCGAGTGGCCGACCAGCACCGCGTCGCGCAGGTCCAGGTGCTCGATCAGGGCGGCCAGGTCGTCGGCGGTGGTGTCCAGGTCGTAGCCGGTCGACGAGCGCTCGGAGCGGCCGTGGCCGCGCCGGTCCAGTGCGATGCAGCGGTAGCCGCGCGCCGCGAAGTACGGGATCTGGCGCTCCCACATGTCCGCGTTGAGCGTCCAGCTCGCGTTGAAGATGACGGGTCGGCCGGTCCCGTAGTCCTCGTAGGCGAGCCGGGTTCCGTCGGTGGTCTCGAAGTACGGCATCTGGGGCTCCTGCAACTCGTTGCTGCGGCCGGGGTGTTCCGTCCGCTGCCCTGAGTCTGGTGGAGGTGACAGGAAACCGAATCAGTCATCTGTCAGTACGGCACCGGTAGCCGGTTCAGCCGGCTCGTGCACGAGGCAGAACAGTAGGCCTGCTGGATCGCCGATAGTCGCTGCTCACCCGGTGGGACATCCACCAAGTCAACCTCGCGCCAGGGGGCTTCTACGGTGTCTTGGTGTAGTCGGTCGTGTCCTTCACTCGACGGTAGATATCCTCTCCGACCCAGTGGCAGTACAGCGGCGGCTTGCCCGCGATCGAGAGTCGAGGCGAGTGCTGACCGGCGGCTGACCAGGCGGCAACCTCCGCGCGCGGCTTCCCGTCCTGACGAGTCAGGTCTGCTACGAACTCCAACGCAGGCTTGAGGTCGGTGTCCGTCGACATCATGATCCCCACGTCGTACTGACCCCGAGCCGCCATGACCGCGAAGTCGAGGGTCAGCTGTACGTCGATGCCCTTCTCCTGCGGGCGCTCGCCAGGCTGCTGGTTCGGCCAGTTCTGCGGATACCGCAGCGGCCGTGTCACCAGATGGACCAGAGGATCACGCTGCCACCGGGCGTGCTGACGGCGGGACGCACCGTACGAGCCCGGCTGCTTCGTCGAATCCGGCTGCCCGCGGTAGATACGGACCTGCGCCAACTCACGATCGAAAGGGCTGTCCCGAGCGATGTACTGAGCCAACTCCACCGGGTCGAACTGCCCACATGGTGCAGGTTCCCATGCGTCGTGGAACCTACGGCGCGCACCCATGTAGACGTTCTGGTAGTCGAAGAACACGACGACGCGGTCTGGCACGCGATCCCCCGGTCGGAGAGCTGAGCTGTCCCGGGAAATAATAATCCCCGCCAGTGCGGGCTGAGCCCGGACGGCGGGGAGGAGTGCTCTCACTCTAGCCGGTCTGGCCACATCAGCAAGAGGGCCGGGCGGCGAAGCTGGCGAGGGCTTCATCACATCCACTCCATCGGGTGATGTCAGCCCTCGGAGAGTGTCCTGCGAGGCTACTGCGTTGAAGAACTGGGCTCGTGGACGAGACAGAAGGGATGTCCCGCCGGATCCGCGTAGACGCGCCAGGTCGTGTCGCGGCGCAGCGGGGCGGCGCCGTGGGCGATCACCTCGCGCTCGGCGGCGTCCAGGTCGGGGACGCCGATGTCGAGGTGGAACTGCTGCGGGTGGGCCGGGTCGGGCCACTGCGGTGGGTGGAAGTCGGCGACCCGCTGGAAGGCGAGGACCGGGCCGGTCGGGGTGTGCAGGGTGGACCAGTCCTCGTCCAGCACGAAGCGCGGGTCCGGCCGGTCGATCTCGCCGCCGAGCAGGGCGGCGTAGAACCGGGCCAGCGCGGCCGGGTAGTGACAGTCGAGAAGGACGCACTGCAGGGTGCCGATCATCGCGATCTCCTCCGGGCTCAGGTACCGGAATCATCGCGCAGAAGCCCCCGCGCGGCCGGGATTTTGCACCGGCCGCGCAGGGGCTCCCAAAGGAATCTCAGCCGATCCGCAGGCCGCGCAGGATCAGGTCGAGCAGGGCGAAGGCGAAGAGCGAGATGCCGACGAACCCGTTGGTGGTGAAGAACGCCCGGTTGAGCCGCGACAGGTCGCCCGGCTTGACGATCGAGTGCTCGTACAGGAACGCGGCGATCACCACGACCAGCCCGACGAAGAAGGCCGGTCCCGCGTGGGTGAGCACGCCGTACCAGGCCAGCAGGCCGGTGGTGACGACGTGGCAGCCGCGCGCGCCGTACAGCGCAGTGGCGACGCCGAAGCGGGCGGGCACCGAGCGCACCCCGTCCGCGCGGTCGGCGGCGACGTCCTGGCAGCCGAAGATCAGGTCGAAGCCGCCGATCCAGATGCCGACCGCGAGACCGAGCACCACCGCGTCCCAGGACCACGACCCGGTGACGGCCAGCCAGGCGCCGACCGGGCCCATCGCCTGGGCCAGGCCCAGGATCGCGTGCGGGAAGTCGGTGAAGCGCTTGCCGTACGGGTAGACCACCATCGGCACCACCGCGACCGGCGCCAGCGCCAGGCAGAGCGGGTTGAGCAGCGCGGCCGCGCCCAGGAAGACCAGCAGCGCTATCGCCGAGCCGGTGTACGCGGTGCGCAGCGAGACCGCGCCGGTGACCAGCTCGCGGCCGGCCGTGCGCGGGTTCCGGGCGTCGATCTCGCGGTCGATGATCCGGTTGGCGGCCATCGCGAAGGTCCGCAGGCTCACCATAGCGACGGTGACGATCAGCAGTTCGCCCCAGTGCACCCGCTTGTCGGCCAGGAACATCGCGGTCAGCGTGGCGATGTAGGCGAACGGGAGGGCGAAGACCGAGTGCTCGATCAGGACCAGGCGCAGGAAGGCCTTGGCCTTGTTCGGCGGGGCCTCGAACGCTTCGGCGGTCGTGCTCACAGTCCGTACTCCTTCCAGCGCTCGGTGACCAGCGCCGCGGTGGCGGGGTCGGAGGTGACCATCTCGGGCCAGCCGCCGTCGCGGGTGTAGCCCTCCTCGGGGAGCTTGCGGGTCGCGTCGATGCCCGCCTTGCCGCCCCAGAACTGCTGGTAGGAGGCGTGGTCCAGGTGGTCCACCGGGCCCTCGACCACGGACAGGTCGCGGCTGTAGTCGGTGTTGCCCAGCGCCCGCCAGGCCACCTCCTGGTAGTCGTGGACGTTGCAGTCGGCGTCCACCACGATGATCAGCTTGGTCAGCGACATCATGTGGGCGCCCCAGATGGCGTGCATCACCTTCTGCGCGTGCTTGGGGTACTTCTTGTCGATCGAGACGATCACGCAGTTGTGGAAGCCGCCGGCCTCGGGCAGGTCGTAGTCGACGATGTCCGGGATGATGATCTTCAGAAGCGGCAGGAAGAACCGCTCGGTGAACTTGCCCAGCGGGCCGTCCTCGGTCGGCGGCCGGCCGACCACGATGGACTGCAGGATCGGGCGGCGGCGCATCGTCACGCAGTCGATGGTGAGCGCCGGGAACGGCTCCTGCGGCGTGTAGAAACCGGTGTGATCACCGAACGGGCCCTCGGGGAGCATCTCGCCGGGCTCCAGCCAGCCCTCCAGGACCACCTCGGCGTCCGCCGGGACCTGGAGCGGGACGGTCTTGCAGTCGACCATCTTCACCCGCTCGCCGGCCACGAAGCCCGCGAAGAGGTACTCGTCGATGTCGCCCGGCAGCGGCGCGGTGGCCGCGTACGTGACGACCGGCGGGCAGCCGAAGGCGATGGCGACCGGCAGGCGCTCGCCGCGCTTGGCGGCCACCGCGTAGTGGTTGCGGCTGTCCTTGTGGATCTGCCAGTGCATGCCGATGGTCCGCTTGTCGTGCCGCTGGAGGCGGTAGAGGCCGAGGTTGCGGATGCCGGTGTCGGGGTCCTTGGTGTGGGTCAGGCCCAGGTTGAAGAAGGACCCGCCGTCCTGGGGCCAGGTGAAGAGCGCGGGCAGCGCGTCGAGGTCGACGTCGTCCCCGGTCAGCACGACCTCCTGGACCGGCGCCTCGGTCGCCTTGACCTTGCGCGGCGGCACGTGGGCCATCGAGGCGAGCTTGCCGAAGGCGTCCCGGAAGCCGGTGAAGCCGTGCGGCAGCTCGGGCTTCAGCAGGCCGGCGATCTTCTCGGCGATCTCCTCCGGGCCCTTGAGGTCGAGCGACTTGGCGAGCCGGCGCTCGGTGCCGAAGACGTTCATCGCCAGCGGCATCGAGGAGCCCTTGACGTTCTCGAAGAGCAGCGCCGGGCCCTTGGCCTTCTGGACCCGATCGACGATCTCCCCGATCTCCAGATGGGGGTCGACCTCCGCCTTGATGCGCTTGAGGTCACCGTCTCGTTCGAGAGCCCGCAGAAACGAGCGGAGATCGTCGTATGCCATGCCAGCAAGTATCGGGTACGCGCTAGCCTGAGCTGGTCAAGAGGGTCCCCGCTGCCGTCCGGCGGCCTTGTCAGGCCCGCCAGCTGTCGGGGAGAGCGCCGTGCTGAGGTTGCTGCCGTTCGTCGTCGTGTTCGGCCTGTGGCTCTGGGCGTTCATCGACTGCCTGACCACGCCGGAAGAAGAGGTGCGCCACCTGCCCAAGGTGGTCTGGGTGATCATCATTCTGCTCTTCGGCGAAGTGCTGATCGGCCCGATCGCCTGGCTGGCGGCGGGCCGGCGGCGTGGTGCGGCCGGGGTGCGCGCGGGCGAGCGGCTGTCGTGGCCGTCCGGCGAGTCCGGCGAGGCCTCTGCCGAGCGCACTGGCGCCCGTCCCCTCGCGCCCGACGACGATCCCGCCTTCCTGGCCTCGCTGGGCCGGCAGAACAAGCAGCACGAGGCGATGCTCGCCCAGTGGGAGGCCGACCTGCGCCGCCGCGAGCAGGAGCTGCGCGGCACGGACCGGCCGGAGGACGAGCTCCCCGAGGACGGCACGGGCCGGCCGAGGGCCTGAGCAGCGCTCTCTACTAATTTTTTGGCGCATCCCTACGAGCCCGATCGGCGGGCCCGGCTCCCCGTACCGCTCCCGGCGACCCGGGCCAGCCGTCGCCCGCGGCCAGCCGCAAGCTCCCTCGCGCGCCCCCCGCACCCGATCTGAGCTGCGCAATCACCCGATCAGCTGATCACCCCGGCAGGTCTTGACATGGCCACTGAAGTGATCTTCGGCACCACCGCCGGGTCGACCCCTGTCGACCCGTACCCAGCAGCCCTTCTGTACGGCTCCGACATGTAATCAGCCTTGACCTTGTACGGAATCAACGCCGAAACCGAGTGGTCACCCCTCGTACTGTCATAGGTGAAGATGCGAATCGCAGCCGGGGGAGACAAGCCGACACCGACTGCTCGGACACTCGCCTCATACCTTGGAGTTCGAGATGACGGTGCTGGACGGGGCCCCCGCCGACGCTGACGGGCCGGCCGATACTCGTGGCCGGGTCGCCGAGTTGCACGAGCTGCGTGAGCAGGTGCGGCGCGGCCCGAGCGAGAAGGCGACCGAGGCGCAGCACGCC
>NZ_JARZAI010000039.1 GCF_029893355.1 Kitasatospora sp. MAA4 | reverse complement strand
GTGCCGGCGAAGTTGTAGAAGTCGACCTTGCCGTCGGCTCCGACGGGGACGGTGACCAGGTTGGGGACGGTCTGTCCGGCGAGGAAGTTGAGGTTGGAGGCGGTGGGGACGTTCTTGCCGTCGGGGTAGACGGTCAGGAAGCCCTGGCTGCTGGTGTCGGTGACCGTCACGTTGAGGACGACGGCGGTGACGCCGCTGGCCGGAACACCCGAGTTGCCCGCGACCTGGAGGCCGATGCTCTTGCCGGTGCCGATCGCAGCCGCCTTGCCGCCGATCCCGGTGCCGTCGCGGGTGTCGAGGAGGCGGGTGGGGGCGTCCAGGGTGCGGAAGACGCCGCCGCTCTGGGGTGCGCCGGCGAGGTAGTAGCCGGCCAGGTCCGCGACGACGTCGGTGGTGCCGGCGAAGTTGTAGAAGTCGACCTTGCCGTCGGCTCCGACGGGGACGGTGACCAGGTTGGGGACGGTCTGTCCGGCGAGGAAGTTGAGGTTCGACGCGGTGGGGACGTCCTTGCCGTCGGGGTAGACGGTCAGGAAGCCCTGGCTGCTGGTGTTCGTGGCCGTGACGTTGAGGGTGACGGCGGTGACGCCGGTGGCGGGGACGCCGGCGATGCCCGCGACCTGGAGGCCGATGCTCTTGCCGGTGCCGATCGCGGCCGCCTTGCCGCCGGTGCCGGTGCCGTCGCGGGTGTCCAGGACGCGGGTGGGGCCGTCGGCGACGTAGGTGGCGGCGGCCTTGTCGAGGGTGTAGTAGCCGGCGAGGTCGGCGACGACGTCGGCGGTGCCGGCGAAGTTGGCGATGCCGATCAGGCCGTTGGTGCCGACGGGGACGGTGACCAGGTTCGCGACGGTCTGGCCGCCGGTGAAGTTCAGGTTCGACGTCCCGGGGACGGTGCCGCCGTACGGGTAGACCGTCAGGAACCCGTCGGAGGTGGGGTTGGTGACGGTCACGTTCAGCACGACGGCGGTCGGCGTGATCGACGGGTTGCCGGTGACCTGCGAGACGTCGAGCAGCAGCGGGTTACGGCCCACCGGCTTGGCGACGCCGTGCGTCCCGGTGCCGTCCCGGGTGTCGAGCAGCCGGGTCGGGCCGGCGGGCACGAACGCGCCCGACAGGTCCTGCTGTTCGGGCAGCGCGAGGTGCGGCTTGGCGGTGGCGGCCTTCGGCGCGGTGACCGCCTTCGGCGCGCTGACGGGCTTCGGCGCGCTCGGAGTCGGCGCCCCCGTCGCTGCCGTCGCGGCGGTGCTGCCCGAGGCCACCATCGCCATGGTCACCGCGGCGACCGCCACCCAGCGGCGCAGCCTCTGCTGTGGTCTCGACTGTCTGTCAGACATGTCTCTCTCCCCCAAGGACTTCTCCGGCCTTCGACCGGCCGGGCGTTGTCCGCGATCGCGGACCGGCCCATTGATAGCAGAGGCCGCGGACGCCGCGCTGCGCAGGCTGCCCGAAAGCTTGGAACAAGCATGACTCGCCCGTCCGTTCCCATCACTTCGGCCGCTGGAATACTGGGTGATCGCGCTCTCGGTGCTGCTGGCACCGCAGCTGAGCGCCTTTCATCTTGTTGGGGGAACAACCGCCATGCGCCTGGGCAACCTCGCAGGCCCGCTGGTCGCCGCCGTCACCGTGCTGGGAGTCGGCCTGCCGACCCTGCCGGCAGCGGCCGACGCGACCACCCTGTACGTGAACGACGACAGCCGCCTCTGCTCCACGTCCGGCCCGACCGCAGGAACGCAGGCCGATCCCTACTGCACCATCCAGCAGGCGGCCGACGTCGCCCAGCCGGGGCAGACCGTCCTGATCAGCCCCGGCAGCTACGAGGAGAATGTCCAGGTCACCCACTCCGGGAGTCCCGGGCAGCCGATCGTCTTCACCGCAGCGCCCGGGACCAGCGCGAACGGCGTGTCGGGAGTGGTGATCACCGATGACGGGTCGGCGCATGACGAAGCCCAAAACGCGGGCTTCTTCCTGACGGGCGTTCACGACGTGAGCATCACCGGCCTGACCTTCCACGACCTGCTGGCCTCCGCCGTCACGATCTCCACCTCGACGCGGGTCAGCATCGACCAGAACCACCTGGACCACACCGGTACGTTCGACGTGGGCTGGCCCGGCGTCTATGTGAACGGCGGCAACTCGGCCGTGACCGTGAGCCGCAACTGGTTCAACGGTGTCGGCCACAGTGGGATCGTCGTCAGCCCGGGCGACCAGGGCACCGACATCACCGAGAACGAGATGTTCCAGACCGGGGGACCCGGCGTCTACGTCGCCTCGACTCAGGGCACGCTGATCACCAACAACACGATCGGCTACAGCTCCGGCGAGAGCATCGCGGTGGCTGGGGCCTCGACCGGAACGGTGATCGAGAACAACGTCACCTACGGCGTCGCCCAGGGCGGCGACGAGATCCAGCTGGCGGCTCTGTCGGCACCGACCACGACCTACGACTACAACCTGGTCGACGCCTCCGCAGGCGCCACGGCGTACAAGTGGGGCAAAACCGCCTACGCCACCGCCGCCGACCTGCACGGCGCGACCGGTGCGGCGGCCCACGACCTCAACACCGACCCGAAGCTGAGCGGCCCGGACGGCACCGGTGCACCGGGCCCCGGCTCCCCCGTGATCGACTCGGCGGACGCCAACGCCCCCGGTCTGCTCGCCACCGACATTCTCGGACGCAAGCCGGTCGACGACCCGAACGTGCCCAACACGGGTACCGGTGACGGCACCCGGGACCGCGGCGCGTTCGACTTGCAGTCGTTCTACCCGAAGACCCTCGCTCTGAGCACCGCCCAGGGGTCGGCTCCGCTGACGGTCACCGAGACCGTCGGCCTCTGGACGATGTGGCCGGAGCCGCTCACCTACACGGTCGACTTCCACGACGGCAGTGCGCCGGTCTCCAGCAGCACGCCGACCATCCAGCACGTCTACACCGACGCCGGCTACTACACCCCGACGGTCACGGTGAGCGATCCGAGCGGCTACACCCGCGTGCTCCCCGCGGGGCCCGCCGGCAACGAGGTGCACGTCCAGTACGGGCTCGCCGGCTTCACCCAGCTCGCCCCCACGCGTGTCCTGGACACCCGCGACAGCGCGACCGGTCGCTCCTGGAACTTCGGCTCCCACTTCGCGGGCTACGGCGAGAAGGTACTCAAGCTCGGCGGAGCCGGTGCCGCGATTCCGCGGGGTACCACCGCGGTCGTCCTCAACCTCACGGTGGTGAACCCCGCCACCGAGGGCTACCTCGCGGCCAAGCCCGACGACCTCCTCCCGCCAACCAGTTCCAACCTGAACTTCACCGCGGGCCAGACTGTCCCCAACCTCGTCACCGCGCCGGTCGACCAGGACGGCTCGGTCTACCTGTGGACCAACACCGACAACTTCGACGTCGTCGCCGACCTCTTCGGCTACTACAGCCCGCAGAGCACCGGCCGGTTCACCGCGCAGACCCCCGTGCGGCTGCTGGACACCCGCTCCGACGCCGGCGGCCTCCCGATCGGCCCCGACAGCACGGTCTCCGTCCAGGTCGCCGGTCAGCACGGCGTCCCCACCGACGCCACCGCGGCCGTCCTCAACCTGACCGCCACCGCCCCCAGCACGGGCGGGTTCCTGACGGCCTTCCCCAGCGGCAGCGCCAAGCCCACCACCTCCAACCTGAACTTCCTGGCCGGCACCACGATCGCCAACCAGGTGATCGTCCCGATCGGCCCGGACGGCAAGGTGACGATCTACAACCACACCGGCGACACCCACGCGGTGCTCGACCTGTTCGGCTACTACGCCCCCGACGGCGCGGACCTCTACCACCCGCTCGACCCGACCCGCCTGCTCGACACCCGCGGCGGCCCCGGTATCGCCGCCGGCCAGTCCGTCAGCGTCGGCGTCTCGGGCTACGGCGGCGCCCCCGCCGACGCAGCCGTCCTGAACGTCACCACGACCGAGTCCGACACCCCGGGCTACTTCACCCTCTACCCCCATGGCATCGCCGTACCGGGCACCAGCAACCTCAACTTCACCGCCGGCGAGACGATCCCCAACCAGGTCACCGTCCCCGTCGGCCAGAACAGCGAGGTCGACCTCTACAGCTTCGCCGGCCACAGCCAGGCAGTCGTCGACCTCTACGGCTACTTCGCCAAGTCGTAGCGCTCACCCCCGTCAAGCAGCAGCCCGGTCGAGTCCACTCGACCGGGCTGCGTCGCTGTGGGCCTCAACCCAGTTGGGCCAGGCCCTCGGTGGCGATCCGCTCGAAGACCGCGAGGTCGTTCTCGAAGATCGAGTCGGGCACCGGCCAGTGGATCACCAGCTCGGTGATGCCCAACTCCCGGTAGGTGCCGGCCCAGTGGACGAAGGCGTCCAGCGAGGCGAGCGGCCGCTCGGCCGTCGAGCCCTGCAGGAGCATCTTCTCCAGCTCGTTCACGTCCCGGCCCTGCGCCTCGCAGGCGGCGGTGAGCTTGGCCAACTGTCCGGCGATCACCGCCGGCGCCTGCTCGACCGGCACGTCCGCCGGACCGCGCGCATCCCCGTACGTCACCCAGCCCTGCCCGTACTCGGCCGCCAGCCGCAGCCCGCGCGGGCCGGTGGCCGCGACGTAGAACGGCACCCTCGGCCGCTGCACGCAGCCGGGGATGTTCCGCGCCTCGACGGCCGAGTAGTAGCGGCCCTCGTCGGTCGTGGCGTCCTCGGTCAGCAGCCTGTCCAGCAGCGGCAGGAACTCCCCGAACCGGTCCGCCCGCTCCTTCGGCGTCCACGCCTCCTGCCCCTGCACGGTCGCGTCGAACCCGTCCCCGCCGGCCCCGATCCCCACCGTCAGCCGACCGCCGGAGATGTCGTCGAGCGAGAGCAGCTCCTTGGCCAGCGTCACCGGATGGCGGAAGTTCGGCGAGGTGACGAGCGTGCCCAGCCGGATCCGCTCGGTCACCGTCGCGGCCGCGGTCAGCGTCGGCAACGCCCCGAACCAGGCTTCCTCCCGGAAGGACCGCCAGGAGAGGTGGTCATACGTGTACGCGGCATGGAACCCGAGCTCCTCGGCCCGCTGCCACACCTTCTGTCCCTCGGCCCACCGGTGGATCGGCAGAATCACTGTGCTCAGACGCATACCCCCGACCCTACGCGTGCGCCGCGTGAGTGACCGCTTCGAGACGGTGGTGCTGGACCCCCAGGGCCGTTTGCGCGAAACCGATCTCGGCACCGGTGAACAGACGCGACGAGCCGGAACCGGAATTCGTCCTCGGGAGCGAACAGGGCGTTGCAGACCGTTGGCCGTGAGGGTGAAGCTTCTGCGAGGGGCCTGCGGATCGCCGTACGCGAGCGCGATGCGCCGCGTGACATGGCTGTTCACCT
This sequence comes from Kitasatospora sp. MAA4, assembly GCF_029893355.1. Lineage (GTDB taxonomy): Bacteria > Actinomycetota > Actinomycetes > Streptomycetales > Streptomycetaceae > Kitasatospora. Next base: position 56,910 of record NZ_JARZAI010000039.1, on the reverse strand, counting down.
ATCGCGGCCCTACGTGTCCTGCCGGCCTTCCGGTTCAGAAGAACGTCTTGTCCCAGTCGCCCGTGACAATGGAGCGGACCGCATTCTCGAAGCCATGTGCCACCCGCTGGATCCCGGCGTCTCCGCCGAGCAGGATGTCCCCGTTCTCGGCCAGCAGCAGGACCTCGTCGGTGGAGAACGCGGCACCGATCGGGAGGACCGGCTGGCCGATCCGCTTGGCGTAGTGGCGCACGTTCCTGGTGGGCGCGTCGAGCGCTTTCTCGACCGCGGTCGAGACCTCCTCCTCCCAGTCCCTGAACCGCCAGGCAACGGTGAGCTCGGCGTAGTTCGCCAGAAACTCGCGCAGCTGGGCGGTGACCTCGTAGCCTTCCTCGACGTACTGCCGGCAGGCGTCCTCGACGTCCAGCGGGCCGACCTCGAAGCGAGTCGCTCCGATGAGCGTGGCGCGCAGCTCTTCAAGGACCGGGCGTCCGGCGGTGTCGCTCATCCCGTCAGCACCTCTCCCCCGAAGCCGGGTACCCATGTCTGGCAGTTCGAGCACATCTTGAACTTCTTCCCCTTCGGGTTCACGGTCACCACGTCGATGTTCTTCGGATCCGCGCCGTCCTTGATCGCGTTGGTGAACATCCTCGGCTCACCGCAGCAGCCGGGTGGCCGGCCTGACGGGTGGTGCGATTCCGTCGGCATGGCGTCGGCCACGGTCTTGTCATGGCCGGTTGCCGCGCCGCTTTCCCCGTAGTAGATCCTACCGGTGGTGCGGTCCTTGCCCACCGAGTAGGCGCCGGGGATCGGATCGTCGTCACCGAGGTCCCCCGCGACCTTGTCGACCCGCTGCTTCCCGAGGTTCATGAGCTCCTTCCTGAGCTCATCGTTCGGGTCCGGCGCGAGACCCAGCGGGTCCGCCCAGGTGTACGGGTTGTGGACGTAGGTGTCGGGGTTGGGGTCCGGGGCGAGGCCCAACGGGTCAGGAGTGGTGTAGCGGGCGGTCTCGGGGTCGTAGTACCGGTTCAGGTTGTAGTGCAGGCGGGTCTCGGGGTCGAAGTACTGGCCGGGGAAGCGCAACGGGGTGTAGGTGGTGCTCGCGGCAGGCCAGGTGGTGTGGCCCCACACGGTCCGGGTGGCGCGCCAGGCGATGGTGCCGGCGGCGGCGTCCACGAGTTCGGTGGGGGTGCCGACCAGGTCGGTGACGATGGCGAAGAACCGGCGGTCGATCTGCTCCTGCGGGGCGTCGGCCGTCCCAGGAGTGGTGATGGTCTCGGTCTGGGCCAGGGGGTGGAGCCCTCGGTAGTCCCAGCTGAGGGTGTGCGGACCGGGCAGGTAGGGGGCGTGGGTGGTCTGTTCCGCCAGGGTCGCGCCGTCCCAGGTGAAGTCGGTCTGCTCGACTACCGTGATCCCGTCCTCGGCCAGGCGCTGCTTGGCGATGCGCCGACCGAAGGGGTCGTACCGATAACGCCAGCGGGTGCCGTCGGGCGTGCTGACCTCCCTGAGGCGGTCCTCGGCGTCCCAGGTGTAGCGCCAGGTGTCCGGCTTGCGGGACAGTCTGGTGACCTGGCGGAGAACGGTGCGGCCGGCGGCGTCGTACTCGTAGCGGACCCGGCCGGCGGTGGTGAGCTCGGTGCCGGTGTGGGTGCGGGTGCCGAGCGCGGCACTGGTGGCGCCAGAGGCGGGCCAGTCGGCGTCGGTGAGGTTGCCGGCCGGGTCGTAGGCGTAGCGCTCACTCCAGCCGGCGGCCTGCACGGCCGTGACCCGGCCGGCGGTATCCAGCTCGAAGGCACGAGGACCGCTGACCTGGTCCTCGACTCCCAGGAGGGCGCCGTCGGCACGGTAGGCGTAGTCGCGACGCTGCAGCACCGACTCGTCGGTCCGAAGGATCTGGCTGGTCAGCCGGTGTTCAGTGCTCCAGGTGCTGGCCAGCGTGAGCTGTCCGTCGATGCTGCGTTCGGCTTCGTGCCCGGCCGCGTCGTAGGCGAAGTCGAGACGGCCGCCCGAGGTGGTCAGGGAGCTGCGCCGGCCTGCCTCGTCGTAGGTCCAGAGACTGGTGTGGCCCGTGGGTGTGGTGTAGCCGATGCGGCGGCCGAGCTTGTCCCGGGTGTAGCTGAGGCTGCGTCCGTTGACGTTCTCGGCCAGCAGGTTGCCCAGCGGGTCGACGATCCGGTGCAGCTCGGCGTCGGGGCTGATGGCCTGGAGCAGGTGTCCGGCGGCGTCGTATCCGTAGCGGGTGACCTCGCCTGCCACGTTCTTCGCCACCACTCGGCCGAGCAGGTCGTAGTCGTACTCGATCCGCTGGCCCAGCGGGTTGGTCCGCGCGACGATCTGTCCGGCGGCGTCCAGTTGGTAGCCGACGCTTCGGCCGTGGAAGTCGGTCTCGCGGACCAGGTTGCCGGCCGCGTCGTACGTGTAACTCCAGCTCTGGTCCAGGGCGTTGGTGACGGCTGTGAGCCGCATGTCGGCGTCGTAGCTGAAGCTGAGCCGGCTGCCGTCGGGTGCGGTGCGGGCGGCCAGGGTCTCGAACGGCGTGTACTCGAAGGTACTGACCTGGCCGGCCTGGTCGGTGTGGACGAGAAGGTTGCCCTCGTCGTCATAGCTCCAGGTCTCGATGGTCCCGTCCGGGGCCGTGAACGAGGCCAGCCGACCCTCGGTGGTCCAGGTCACCCGGGTGACCGCCCCCAGTTGGTCGGTGACCGCGATGACTCGGCCGAAGGCGTCGCGCCGGTAGCTGCTGGTGGCGCCGCCGGGGGCGGTGACCTCGACGGGGAGCCCGGCAGCGTTGCACCGGACCGAGGTGCACTGGCCCACGGCGTCGGTCACCGACGCCAGGTGCCCGGACTCGTCGTAGCCGTAGCGCGTGACGCCACCGGTCGGGTCGGTCACCGAGGTACGGCGACCGGCTTCGTCGTACGTCTGGTGCCAGATCCGGCCGCCCGGTCTGGTGAGCAGGGTGGGCTGACTCAGCGCGCCGTCGTAGGCCGCTGTGGACTGTTCGCCGTCGGGGCGGGTGACGGCGACCAGGTCGCCGGCACCGTCGTAGGCGAACCGGGTGGTGCGGCCGAGCGGGTCGGTGCGGGAGAGCAGCCGGTCGTAGTCGTCCCGCTCGAAGAGCGTGGTGTTCCCCAGCGGATCGGTCTGGGAGACGACCTGGGCATGCTCGTTCACGTGGTAGACGGTGGCATGGCCGAAGGCGTTGATCTCGGAGTGGACCTTGAGGCCGGTGTCCGGATCGGGGTCGCCGTACTCGAACCGGAAGTTGAGCGAGCCGTCGGTTCCGCCCTCCTCGACGACCCGGTCGAACTGGTCGTAGCGGTAGCGGTACTGGGTGCCGTTCCGATCGGTCCAGGCCACCACCCTGCCCTGGGTGTCGTTGGCGAACCGCAGGGGCTTACCGGAGGAGTTGTAGACCGAGGTGAGGTGCCCGTCGGTGTAGCCGTACCTGGTCAGCAGAGCGTCACGGCCGTCCTCACCCGCACCGGCCAGGCGCAGGGCGGTGATCCGGCCGCCGTCGACCGTGACCAGCAGCCGGTAGCCGCCGGAATGGGTCATGCTCACCGGAGTGCCGTCGGCGTCGTACTCGAACTCGACGCGGTGGCCGGAGCGGTCGCGCAGCCCGGTCAGCAGCGCCTCATGACCACCCGGGACGACGCTGAACTCCCGCACCAGGCCGGTGCCGGGATCCGTCAGTCGGTAGTCGCCGGTCTCTGCGGCTGTCGAGAGACTCCATCGCGCGCCGGCACCGGCCTGCACGGGCTCGTCCGGAGCCGGGTGCGGATAGGCCTGGACCATCCGATCCGCGCCGAGGTAGACCACGCCCTCGGCATCGATCTCCAGCCGCTCGTCGAAGGTGCACACCCAGCGCGGACCCATCCAGCGCCCGGCCCGGTAGCCGGACTCGAACGACCTGTTGAACAGCAGGGCCAAGGCACCTGGGAGGTACGCGTCCGTCTGCTCGATGAACATCCGGCCGGTTGCCATGTCGACGGGCTCGCCGCCTTCGCAGACGGAGTCCTTCGGCCGGCCGGCCTCGCGCTGGTTCCCTGCCTGCTGGCGGCCCGAACCGGGCTCGCCCTTGCCGCCGCCTCGGCCACCCCCGCCCTCGCTGGGCAGGTGGGGCTCGTGCGGTTCGTCGTGCTTGGCGTCCTGAAGGATCTTCTTCAGTGCCGCCTCGTGCTCGGCGTCGGTCTCGGCGGTCTGCTTCGCGACGCTCTTCAGCTTCGTGCCGGCGGAGTGGTAGAAGTCCTTAACCGTTTTACCCGCATCTTCGGCGAGTGACTTGCCGAGCTTCTTGGCGCCGTCCTCCAGCGCCTTGACGATCTGGTTGCTCATGTGAAGTCGACCCCCGCCAGCTTGCCGCGCAGCGTCTCGGCGTGGCCGGCCACTTCCTGGGCGTGTCCGCTCATCGTCTCGGAGTGGCCTTCCAGTGCGGCCGGGTTGATTTTGAAGCTCGTGCCCCCGGCCCCGGCGCTGCCCGAGACGCCCAGGATCCCTGCCATCGCCGAGAACGCCAGTCCGTTGACGGCCTTGGCCACCACCGCCACCAGCGGCGTGATCGCCGCCTCGATCACCTGGCCGATGATGTACTGCTCCAGCTGCTGTTCCAGGTAGTCGGTGACCTGCTCCGCGCCTTCGACGATCAGGGCCATGCCGGCCTCGGCGAGGCCGAAGGTGGCCACCGCCGCTGCCTGGTCGGCGGCGAACGTGACGGCCAGCGCTATGAGTTCGCCGATCGCCTGCATCTTCATCGTCACGATCACCCCGGCCGCCGCGTCCAGTGCGGTCGCCACCGTGTGGCAGGCGTTGACCAGGTCGGTCATGTGACTCGACGACAGGTGCGCCCAGTTCGACACCAGCGCCTCGTAGGAGGAGCCCTGGTAGTCGGCGGCCATCGCGTTGACCGTGCCGGTCGCCTTCTGGTGCGTCCCGTCCACGTTGTCCGCGAACTCGCGGATGTGCGTGGCCAGTTCGCGGACCTTGTCCTCGTTCACGTTCGGCCAGTTCACCCCGATGAACTGGAGCATCGTCACCACTTCGCCAGGCAGCTCGATCGCCATGACTTCCCCCGTACGGTCATATGTGCAACGCCGACCGTAACGCATCACGCATCACACCGACCGAGGGGCCGTCAGTTCCACCGCGGCCCTCGCCCCGCCGCCATTCATTCGCTCGGCGCGACATACGCCCCGGCGGTGGTCGCGGTTCGCCATTGCTGCTCGGTCACCCGGCACGAGAGCAGTGTCGCCTGGGAGAAATCGGCACCGTTCAGGTCGGCCCCCTCGAAATCGCAGCCCTGCAGCACGGCTCCGCGGAGGTTGGCATTGCGCAGGAGGGCGCCTCGGAACGAGATGCGGCCACGGCAGTGGGACAGGTCCGCCCCGCAGAGGTCGGCACGGTCGAAGCCGGCGTCGAGAAGGTGTGCGCCGGCCAGATCGGCGCAGGCCAGGACAGCGGCCACGGCCGTGGCGCCGTCGAGAAGTGCTCCGCTGAGGTTCGCCCCGGTGAGGTCGACGCCGTCCAGTGGTGCGCCGCGCAGGTCCCGGCCGCCTGGCGCCGGCCGGTCGCCGTGCTCCTGAACGAACGGCGGTTCCGTCGCGGTCGGCTCCGGCTCCGGCTCCGGCTGCGAACGCTGTCCGGCGCGGGCCGACGCCAGCATCGCCTCGAGAGCGCGGCGGCCCTCGGGAGCGGACCATCGGGCGCGAAAGACTTTCCGCACGGCCGGCGGGAAGTCGAAGCCGTGCAGCACCTGCGGGAGGGCTTCCGGCACCATCTCGCTCGGGCCAGGTCCTTCGGATCCGCGGTCGTCCAGCCGGGCACCCGACAGGTTCGCCCCTGTCAGGTCCGCGGTCGTCAGGGCGGCGCCCAGCAGGTTCGCACCGGTCAGGTCCGCACGCATCAGCTTGGCCTGCCGGAAGTCGCTCGCCCGCAGCATGGCACCGACGAGCTTCGCCCCGTCGAAGCGGCACTCGGCGAAACCGGCCTTCCCGGCAGCGCCGGAGAGGTCGGCTCGACGTAGGTCCGATCCCGTGAAGTCGGTCTCGTCCAGTTGGGCGTCGCGCAGGTCGGCGCCGGCCAGCACGGCTGACCGCACCGAGGCCCCGTAGAGGTCCGCCGAGCGCAGGTCGGCGCCGTGCAGATCCGCCCCGTCGAGCGGGGCGCCGCGCAGGTCGCGGCAACCCGGTTCCGGCTCCTCCCGAAAGGTCTCGTCGGCGTAGGGCAGTTCGGCCACCGCGTCGGCCCACCGGCCGCCGGACGGAGCGGTGGCGGCCACCGCTGCCAGCGCCGCCTCACCCTGGGGGGTCAGCCAGCGAGCGCGCAGCTGCTCCAACGAAGCCAGTGGAGCGAACACCCCGTACAGGCCCGGAACGCCGTCCTCACCCGTCATGTTCGTCCTCTCCCGCGCCCGCGGTTCACGCTCCTGGCGGCCACTCATGATACGGAGGCGTCGTTCCGTGTCCGATCCCGTGCAGGAAGCTGCTGAGGCGCCCGGCTTGGCCGTTGGCGGCTCTCACGTATCCGGAGAGCATGCTCCGGTCCTCCTCGCTGAGGTCTCCACCCTTGATCAGTTGCGAGGAGCGGGAGTTGTGGCCGTGCCGGCCGCCGGGTCGGTTGCGGTTCGATTACGTCGTGTCCGATTGGTGAAGCAATGGGGGAGTCGAGTGGATTGCCGCCTTGTTGGCGAGAGCGGGGATCTCTCATAATTCCAGGTGACTGGTACTACGGCCGATTTCCGAGCGGCGGCCGGGCCGCTTCCGCCGTGCCGGTGGGGAGCACCGCTCTTCACTCCTGGGGGGAGTCCCTTGTCCGCGCCCGACCCTGCCGGCGATCCCACGCCGGTGCCCGAGCCGTCCGTGCCCGAGCCGTCCGTTCCCGACCCGCTCCCTGCCCTGCCCGCTGCCCTGCCCGCTGACGCGCCCGTCGAGGCGCCCGCCGCGCGTCGGCTGCCGCGGGCGGCGGTGGTCGCGCTGGCCACCGCCGGACTGCTGGCCGTCACCGCGGGCAGCGCGGCCGTCACCGTCCTGGTCGGCAGGCCGGACCACCGCAGCACGGTCGCCGCGACGGCCCCGGCCGCTCCCGGCGCGAGCGCGAGCGCGTCCCCGACCGCCGGACCCGCGGCGAGTGCGGCGCCGGTGCCGCTCCCCTCCCAATCGCTCGTCCCGTCGCCCAGCAGCACGCTGCACGGCACGCTCAGCGGCAGCACCCACGGCGGCGACCTGCGCTACTTCCTGGTTCCGATCCCCGACGGCGGCGAGTCCTACGGTCCTGCCGACGGCGCCGCGCTGACCACCGACGACCTGGCCAAGGAGTACGACAGCTCCACGGACATCAAGAGCGTCCTGAACTCCTACGGCTACCAGGAGAGCGTCTACCGCAAGTACCGCACGGCCGACGGCTCGATGGAGGTCTCGGCGCGGCTGATGCGCTTCTCCTCGGCCTCCAGCGCCCGGCAGTTCGCCGCCAACGCCAGCTTCTCCACGGGCGACAGCTTCGACCTGGACGGCGACAGCGGCGGCCGCGGCTTCCTCTTCAAGCCCGACCAGCAGGCGTTCCCGGGCCACTTGATCGGCGTCTCCGCGGTCGGCGACGTCGAGTACGAGGTGAGCGTCGACGTGAAGGGCGACCCGGACAAGGCGCTGCTCACGGACGCGATGAAGCGTCAGCGCGATCGGCTGTCCAGTGCCGGTTGAGCCCACGGCCGTTGAAGGCCCGCCCCCGCCACCCTCATCTTCTTCTGTGCTGGAGCCCTCCGTGAGCACCGACTTCGCGCCGGACACTGCCCCGGACAGCGCGCCGGACACCGCGCCCGCGCCGACCACCCGCGGTCGCCGCCCCCGCACCGCGCTCCTGCTGGTCGGCGCGCTGCTGCTCGGCCCGGTGATCGGGGGCGGCGTCGGCTACGCGGTCCAGGCCGGCCGTCCGCCGACCCCGCTGCCCCCGCTCCAACTCACCGTCCTGCCGCACTACCCGAGCACCGTCCTGGACGACCGGGCCGCGGCCGACGCGGCCCCCAAGCCGCTCGCCATCGACGGCGACCTGCGCAAGCTGCTGATCGGCAAGCCCGCCGACGCCCAGGACTGGGACGACTTCGGGTTCGCGGACGGCGACGGCTGGGAGTCCGCCGCCAACCTGGCCCGCAGCATGGGCAACTCGGCGCAGCGGTTCCACCTGATACTGGCCGAGGGGTTCCGGCGCACCGCCGCCACGTCCTGGCAGAAGGGCGACGTCAAGTACCTGGTCCAGCTGACCCAGTACGACGCGGACCACGCGGCCACGGCGATCACCGACGTGGCCGGTCGGGGCGTCACCGTGCCGCGCCCGTTCGCCAACGGCATGGAGGGCGGCTACGGCGCGGACGACACGCCCCTGACCTACAGCGACACCACCGAGCAGTACTACTACGCGCTCGCCCGAGCGCGCCGGGGCAACGTCCTGATCAGCGTCGAGGAGTTCTCCTCGACCAAGCTCGGCCCGGACGAGGTCAAGGACCTCGCGCAGCGGCAGTGGGAGCAGTTGGCATGAGCGACGACCTCGACAACGACACCGCCCAGCAGACGGACGCCCCAGAGCAGTTGGCCCCAGCGCCGGTTCCGGCGCGCGGGCGCGGACTCGCGCTGCGCGTCTGCGCCGCAGTGGCCGCCGCCGCCCTCGCGGGGGTCGCCATCGGCGTCGGCATCATCAGGGTGAAGTACGACGACGCCCCACAGCCCGCGGCCGGCTCTGCCGCACAGGGCGTCGCGCCCGCCGCCGCGAAGCCGCACCCGTACGGCGCGCAGGCGAACGGCACCCACTTCGGCTCGCTGCGCGACCTGCTGCTCCCCGTCCCCGCGGGCTACCGGCTCGGCCCGGACGACGGTGCGGACGGCAACGACACCGAGCTGACGCCGGACCAGCTGGCCGCCGACCTCGACGACAGTGTCAAGGACCTGCCCAAGACCGAGCGGGACAAGGCCAAGGCCGTGCTGCAGGGGCTGAAGATGAAGGGGAAGGGCGTCCGCACCTTCCGCTCGGAGACCGGCGACATGGCGCTCTACCTGCGGCTCAGCCAGTTCAACCAGAAGTCGGTGGAGGCGGAGAGCGCCTTCGAGGGCGCGCTGGGCTCGCAGTCGGGCCTGTTCCGGCTGGGGCCGGAGGTGCCGGGCCACCCGGAGGCGCACTGCTTCCTGCCGCCGGCCGATCCGGGGGAGCCCATCGACGAGCTGGACTGCACGGCCGCCGTCGGCGACCTGCTGGTCGAGCTGCACGTCGAGGGCGTCGCACCGCTGCCCAAGGCCGAGGCCGTGTCCCTCTTCCGTCAGCAGCTCGACCGGCTGGCCCTTCCCGGAGCGACCGTATGAGTGACCAGACCCCCACCACCGAGACCCCCACCACCGAGACCCCGGCAGCGGAGACCCCGGCAGCCGAGACCCCGACCACCGAGACCCCTACCGCCGCCCCCCGCCGCCCGCGCACCGCTACAGTCGCGCGCTGGGCCGCCGCCGTCCTGCTCCTCGCGGGCAGCGGAACGGCCGCCGCCTTCGCGGTGACCGCCCCCGCGCGCACCGACCTCCCGGGCCTGGCCACGCCGAACGACGGCCGCTACACGTTCGCGCCACTGACGCTGCCCCCGCTGCCGTCCGGCAGGTCGGCGCCCGCCGCCGACCCTCTGGAGCATCGCCACTACGCGGACCTGCGCCGACTGCTGCTGCCGCCGCCGAGGGGCGCGGTCACCCCGACGCTCCCCGTCGCCCCCTCGTCCTCCCCGTCCTCCGCCCCCGCGTCCTCCCCCTCCGCGTCCTCCGCCCCCGCCGCATCGCAGCCGACCGCCCACTGGGCCACCTGCGGCGACTTCACCAAGCTGGACGCCAACCCGGTCCTCCTCACGGTGATCGTCACCGAGAACGCCTGCCGCGCCGCCGCCACCCAGGTCTGGACGGCCGCGGACGGCACCCGCACCGAGCTGTGGCTGCAGAGCTTCGGTTCGGAGGAGGAAGCCGACCAGTACTTCACCGAACTCACCACCATGGGCTTGCCCAAGGCCGTCCCGCAGCCGATGGTGGCACCGGCCGACATGGCCCTCAGCAGCCTCTCGAACGCCTTCCCGCGGTCCAGCGGCCAGCGCGGCACCGGCGGCTCGCTGCCCATCGGCCGGTACGCCTACCTGAACGCGGGTGACGTGGTGGCGACCGTCCTGATGACCAACCCGGTCGGCGTCGCCGACCAGCCGTTCCAGCAGGTCGTCACCCTCCAGTCCGACCTCCTCAACTGAGACCGACCGACAAGGACTTGCCGGCCCGGGCCTTCCCCTAGGGGAAGGCCCGGCCCCCACTCATCCCCGAGGATGACCGACTCCTCGTCATCCCAGTTCATGCGGGCCGTTGTTCACACCCACTAGGTTCGAGCCGTGTCCATTTCGTCCCCAGTCATCAGAACCGATGGCCTCACCAAGCGGTTCCCCTCCGTCACCGCCCTGGATCAGCTCACCGTCGAGGTGCAGCCCGGCGTGGTGGGCCTGGTGGGGGCGAACGGTGCGGGCAAGTCCACGCTGATCAAGATCCTGCTCGGCCTGGCCCCGGCCACCTCCGGGACGGGCGAGGTGCTCGGTCTCGACATCGCCACCGAGGGCTCGGCGATCCGCGCGCTGGTCGGCTACATGCCCGAGCACGACTGCCTGCCACCGGACGTCTCCGCCACCGAGTTCGTGGTGCAGATGGCCCGGATGTCGGGGCTGCCGGCGGCCGCGGCCCGCGAGCGGACGGCCGACACGCTGCGGCACGTCGGCCTGTACGAGGAGCGCTACCGCCCGATGGGCGGCTACTCCACCGGCATGAAGCAGCGGGTGAAACTCGCCCAGGCGCTGGTCCACGACCCGCGCCTGGTCCTGCTGGACGAGCCGACCAACGGGCTCGACCCGGTCGGCCGCGACGACATGCTGGCGCTGATCCGCCGGGTGCACAGCGACTTCGGCATCTCGGTGCTGGTCACCACCCACCTGCTCGGCGAGCTGGAGCGGACCTGCGACCACCTGGTGGTGATCGACGGCGGCCGGCTGCTGCGCTCGTCCTCCACCGCGTCCTTCACCGAGGCCACCCAGCTGCTGGCCGTCGAGGTCACCGACCGGCCCGACGATCCGGAGTTCGACGCCGACGCGGCCGTCCAGGAGCGCCTCACCGCCGCCGGGCTGAGCGTCCGGGCGGACGGCGCGCGGATCCTGCTGGTGGACATCGCCGGTGAGGAGACCTACGACGTCATCCGCGACACCGTCGCCGACCTCGGGCTCGGGCTGGTCCGCCTGGAGCAGCGCCGGCACCGCGTCTCCGAGATCTTCACCCAGGAGCCCCAGGAGACCCAGGAGCCAGCCGATGCCCACGCCGTCTGACCGCCCCGCCGCCACCGCCCCCGGCACCGGCGTCATCCACGACATCGGCTACCGCAGCTACCAGGGCCCCCGGTTGGGCCGCTCGTACGCCACCCGGTCGCTCTTCGTCCAGGGGCTGCGCGGCGCCTTCGGCCTCGGCCGCTCCGGCCGGTCCAAGGTCCTGCCGATGCTGATCCTGGCGGCGATGGTGCTGCCCGCCGGCATGCTGGTGGCGCTGACGGTCTTCCAGCAGCGCGCCGACCTGCCGGTCGACTATCCGCAGTACCTCAGCAGCTTCGGTCTCTTCGTGGAGATCTTCCTGGCCGCCCAGGCGCCGGTGCTGCTCTCCCGCGACCTGCGCAACGGCACGATGCCGCTGTACTTCTCGCGCCCGATCACCCGCGCCGACTACGTCCGGGCCAAGGCCGCCGCGATGGTCGCGGCGCTGCTGATCGTGACGGTGCTCCCGCTGCTGGCGCTCTACGCCGGCGCGCTGCTGGCCGGCCTGGACTTCGTGCACAGCACCGAGCACCTCGGGTACGGGCTGCTCGCGGCGGTGCTGTACTCCGTCGTGCTGTCCGCGGTCGGGCTGCTGATCGCGGCGGGCACCCCGCGCCGGGGCTTCGGAGTGGCCGCGATCATGGGTTTCCTGGTGGTCAGCTCCGGTGTCGCGACCGTCCTGGAGGGTCTCAGCGACCGCTCCGGCGGCGGCTCCGCGTCCGGGTCCGCCGCCGACTGGGCCTACCTGATCTCGCCCGACGACCTGGTGGACCGCTTCGTCAACCACGTCTGCGGTCTGGTCCGGACGGTGCCGACGAGCATCGGTGACACGCCGGGGACGCTCGGGGCCCTGGTCTTCGGGCTGGAGATGCTCCTCATCGTGGCGGGTGCGTATGCCCTGCTGCTGCGCCGCTACCGGAAGATCTGAGAGGGCGTCATGGCCGTCATCACCATCGACAAGGTCTCCCGCTGGTTCGGCAACGTGGTCGCCGTCAACGACGTCTCGATGTCGATCGGCCCGGGCGTCACCGGCCTGCTCGGGCCCAACGGCGCGGGCAAGTCCACCCTGATCCACCTGATGAGCGGCTTCCTGTCCCCCTCGGCGGGCACGGTCACGCTGGACGGCGCGACGATCTGGCGCAACCAGGAGGTGTACCGGGAGATCGGGCTCGTCCCGGAGCGGGAGTCGATGTACGACTACCTGAGCGGCTGGGAGTTCGTCCTCGCCAACGCCGAGCTGCACGGCCTGCCCGACCCGGGCGCCGCCGCGAAGCGCGCGCTCGCGCTGGTCGAGATGGAGTACGCGCAGGAACGGCAGGCCGGGACGTACTCCAAGGGCATGAAGCAGCGCGTCAAGATGGCCTCCGCGCTGGTCCACGACCCGTCCGTGCTGCTGCTCGACGAGCCGTTCAACGGCATGGACCCGCGCCAGCGGATCCAGTTGATGGACCTGCTGCGCCGGTTCGGCGCCGAGGGCCGTACGGTGCTCTTCTCCTCGCACATCCTGGAGGAGGTCGAGCAACTGGCCCGGCACATCGAGGTCGTGGTGGCCGGCCGGCACGCCGCCTCGGGGGACTTCCACCGGATCCGCCGGCTGATGACGAACCGCCCGCACCGCTACCTGGTCCGCTCCAGCGACGACCGGCGGCTCGCCGCGGCGCTGATCGCGGACGCCTCCACCGCCGGGATCGAGCTCGACTGGCAGGAGCGGGCGCTGCGCGTCCAGGCGATCGACTTCCAGGGCTTCACCACCCTGCTGCCCAGGGTCGCGAAGGAGGCCGGGATCCGGATCCTCACCGTCTCCCCGGCGGACGAGTCGCTGGAGAGCGTCTTCTCCTACCTCGTCTCCTCCTGAACCCCCACCCCTGAAAGGACCCACCCCCTTGCTGCAATCCCCAGTGCAGGGCACCGTCGCCCGGCTGACCGTCCGAGGTCTGCTGGGCAGTCGGCGCGGCATCCTGCTGGCGGTCGTGCCGGTGCTGCTGCTGATGATGTCGGCGGTGGCGGCCGCGACGAGCGGCGACAAGCACGACCTGACCGTCACCATCCTCGGCCGGCTGGGCCTGGGCACCCTGGTCCCGCTGCTCGGCCTGGTGGTCGGCACCGGCGTGATCGCCACCGAGATCGACGACGGCTCGATCGTCTACCTGCTCGCCAAGCCGCTGCCGCGCTGGCGGATCGTCACCACCAAGCTCATCGTGGCGGTGCTCACCACCTGGCTGTTCTCCGCCGTGCCCACCCTGCTGGGCGGCCTGCTCCTGTACGGGACCAGGGACGGCCTGGCGTTCGCCCTCACCCTCGGCACGATGGTGGCCGGCGCCGCCTACAGCGCGCTCTTCCTGCTGCTCGGCGTGGCGTCCCGCAACGCGGTGGTGATCGGGCTGGGGTACGCGCTGATCTGGGAGAGCCTGATCGGCAACTTCGTCAAGGGCGCCAGGACGCTCAGCATCCAGCAGTGGGGCCTGTCGGTCGCCAAGGCGGTGGCCTCCAGCGGCTCGCTGACAGCGGACGTGGCGCTGGGCGCCGCGGTGCCGCTGCTGCTGGTGGTCACCGCGGCGGCCACCGTGCTCGCCTCGGTCAAGCTGGCCGGCCTGACGCTGGCCTCCGAGGACTGAGCCGAGGACTGAGTCCTTACAGCGTCCGGCCGCGTCCCGCGCCCCAGCCCGCGACGGCCGCGGCGCCCGCGAGCACCAGCAGCAGCGCCAGCGGCACCGTCCAACTGCCCGTCAGCTGGTGCAGCGCTCCCGCGCCCACCGGCCCGGCGGCGGCGATCAGATAGCCGACCGCCTGTGTCATGCCGCCCAGCTGCGCCGCCCCGGCCGCGCTGCCGGTCCGCAGCACGATGAAGGCCAGCGCCAGCCCGAGCGAGCCGCCCTGCGCCACGCCGAGCACGGTGGCCGACACCCAGGCGCCGGAGACCGGCGCGAGCAGCAGGACGCTGACCCCGACCGCGTTGAGGCCCGCCATCGCCACCGCGAGCCCGCGCTGACGGGTCATCCGGCCGGCGATCAGCGGCACCAGGAACGCGCCGGACACCTGCACCAGGTTGCTGTACGCGAAGACCAGGCCGGACTCGTCCCGGCTCATGCCGTGGTCGGCCAGGATCGTCGGCATCCAGGCGACCAGGGTGTAGACCATCAGCGAGGAGATGCCCATGAAGAGGCTGATCTGCCAGGCCAGCGGCGTCCGCCAGAGCCCCGCGATCGGCTTCGCCGCCGCCACGGGTGCGGCCGCCACAGGGCCCTGGGCCTTCTCCTGACGGGCGCGCAGCACCTGCGGCAGCCAGGCCACCGCCGCGATCAGCGCGAGCACCGACCATGCCCCCAGCGAGGCCCGCCAGCCACCGCCCAGCACGTGCTCCAGCGGCACCGAGGTGCCGGCCGCCAGCGTCGCGCCGACCAGCATGGTGGTCGAGTAGACCCCGGTCATCGCGGCGGCCTTGGCCGGGAACTCCCGCTTGACCAGCCCGGGCATCGAGACGTTCAGGACGGCGATCGCCACGCCGATCACCACGCAGCCCGCGTACAGCGACGCGACCGAGGGCAGCACCCGCAGCAGCACGCCGGCGCCGAGCACCAGCACCGCGCCCAGCACCACGCGCTCGGTCCCGAACCGGCGGGTCAGCCGCGGGGTGAGCGGCGCGCCCATGCCCTGGAACAGCACCGGCACGGTGGTGATCAGCCCGCTCGCGGTGGAGGAGAGGCCGAAGGTCCGCTGGATCTCCCCGACCATCGGCGAGATGGCCGCCAGGCAGGCCCGCATGTTCAGCGCGACCAGCAGGATCCCGGTGAGCAGCAGGGCGGGGTGCGCGAGCTTGGAGCGGACGGCGGAGACCGGCGTGAGCACCGGCTGCGGGGCACGGGTGATCGACAAGGTGGTGCACTTTCTGGGAAGGACAGCGGACTGACGGACGGCGACGGACGCGCCGTGCCTTACTTCCGGGCCGCGAACTCGGCGAGCAGCTGCTCGACGGCGGCCGTCGGCTCGGCCAGCAGGGCGCGACACGCGACCTCGGCCTGCTCCGGGTCACCGGCGGCGATGGCGTCGACCAGGGCCTGGTGGGTGGCCACGACCACCTCGGGCATCTCGTGGTCGCCGAAGGCCGTCCGCATGGACTCGCGGACGGAGGCGCTGAAGTAGCGGTAGACCTCGGTCAGTGCGGGGTTGTGCGCGGCCTCGACGACGGCGGTGTGGAACTCCAGGTCGTGCTCGACCGTGGCCTCCCGCCCGACCCGATCCGAGTGGGCGGCGATCACCTCGGCCTCCCGGGCGAGCGCGGCCCGCATCCGGTCGAGGTCCTCGGGGGTGTGCCGGACGGCGGCCAGCCGGGCGGCCTCGGCCTCCAGCGCGGCGCGGACCTCCAGGACGTCGCGGACGCCGGAGCGCTGCACGCCGCGCAGCACGGAGGCGGGGTCGCTGGTGCTGCGCACGAAGGTGCCCTCACCCTGCCGGGAGACCAGCATCCCGGCGTGCACCAGCACGCGGATCGCCTCCCGCACGGTGTTGCGCCCCACCTGGAGCCGCTCGGCGAGCTCGTGCTCGGTCGGGATCTGCTCCCCGACCGCCCAGGTCCCGGCCGCCAGCCGCTCGCGCAGTTGCTCGATCGTGAGGTCCACCAGGGACTGTCGCCCGGTGGCGCGCAGACTCTCGTTCCCGCTGGTCACCACGCCACCTCCGATCCGATCCCGACGGACTCCCGACTCGCTTGCCCGGTCATCCTACAACCAGTCGTCCTACAACCGCACCGCGGGGGCTCGCCAGGGGCGTGACGCTCAATTGCTTGCGCAATTAAGCGATTATCCAAAATCTCATTCCGGCACGAACGGCATCCTCGCCACCATCCCTTGATCGGCCGATCCGCTCGCACCACCACCGGCCCTGACCTGCCGATCTGTCCGTCAGTCCACTCGCGCCGTGACTTCGTGATCATGCCTTTATATGCTCCGTTGGAGCTCCATGTGGATCGTGCCGCCGGTGAAGGGTGTACGAATGTCAGGCCAGAGGGCGGGAGCGTCCGATCGCGGCGCGGGGTCGCGGCGCGAGGGCGCCTCGAACGGCGCGGTGCCCGGGCAGCGGGGTCCGGCCGACGGTCCGGCCGACAGTCCGACGGGCGGTCCGACGGGCGGTCGCGCTGAGGCTCGGCGGGCGCAGGGGCGCGGGCGCAAGAAGCAGCAGCGCAACACCAAGAAGATCGTCGCCTGGACGGCCGCCTCGGCGGTGGCCCTGGTCGCTGCCGGCGGCGGGGCGTTCTACTACAAGCTCAACGGCAACATCACGACCTTCGACAAGGCCGGCATCAGCAAGGACCGCCCGGCCGCAGCCACCGCCGATGCCAACGGCGACAAGCCGGTGAACGTCCTGCTGATCGGCTCCGACTCGCGCGGCAACGGCAACAACGACCTCGGTGGCGGCGGTGAACCCGGCGCCCGTTCGGACACCACGATCCTGCTGCACGTCTATGCGGACCACAAGCACGCGGTCGGCGTCTCGTTCCCGCGCGACTCGCTCGTGCCGATACCGCCCTGCCTGGTGAACGGCAAGTGGACCGCGAAGCAGTCCAGTGCCATGTTCAACTCGGCCTTCGCGATGGGCAATTCGGACAAGGGCAACCCCGCCTGCACGCAGAACACGGTGGAGAGCCTGACCGGGATGCGGGTCGACCACACCATGGTGGTGGACTTCAACGGCTTCGCCTCGATGACCAACGCGATCGGTGGCGTCCAGGTCTGCCTGCCGAACGCGGTCTACGAGGGCGACCTCGACCCCAACCTCGGCCACAAGGGCAAGCAGGTCTTCGCCAAGGGCCTCCAGCAGGTCTCCGGACAGTCCGCGCTGGACTACGTCCGGATCCGGCACGGCATCGGCGACAACTCGGACATCGGCCGGATGGCCCGTCAGCAGGCGTTCCTCTCCTCCATGATCAAGGACGTCAAGGGCAAGGGCATGGACCCGACCACCCTGCTGCCGCTGGCCGATGCCGCGACCAAGTCGCTCACCGTCG
Source organism: Kitasatospora sp. MAA4 (assembly GCF_029893355.1). Taxonomy (GTDB): domain Bacteria; phylum Actinomycetota; class Actinomycetes; order Streptomycetales; family Streptomycetaceae; genus Kitasatospora. The sequence continues at coordinate 39,589 of NZ_JARZAI010000039.1, read as the reverse complement.
ACCCGGACCTCAACTCGGCGGCGAAGCTGCTCTCCTTCGCGATGTCGATGAAGAGCATCGACCTGAAGAACATCAAGTTCATCACCACGCCCTGGCGCTACAACGGGAGTCGGGTGGACCTGGTCCACCCCGACGTCGAGAAGCTGTGGGGCGCGCTCAAGGCCGACCAGACGCTGGACGGCCAGGACGCCAGCGGCGGCCAGCAGGCCGACGCGCCGTCCGCCCCGCCGGCCGCGCCCTCCCCGCCCGCCCCCGCGGTGAACGGCGCCGGTGCCCGGGTCATGGTGCTCAACGGCACCACGACCAAGGGCCTGACCAGCACGGCCTCGGCCAAGCTCAAGGACGCCGGGTTCACGGTGACCGGCGCGGGCAACGCCCCCACCCAGACCCACGAGACCACGCTGATCCAGTACAGCGCGGCCTCGGCGCAGGCGGCCCAGTCGCTGGCCCAGCTCTTCCCCGGCGCGACCCTGGAGAAGAGCAGCTCGCCCGGGATCAGCCTGACCCTGGGCAGGGACTACGCGGCCACCGCCGGCGGCGCGTCCCCCGCGGCCGGAGCCGCCTCCCCGGGCACGGCTGGGGCCCCGGCCCCGCTGCCGACCAGCATCAGCGACGCGGGCCGCTCGGCCGCGGACGACCCCTGCAGCAACGTCTCCTACGGCTGAGCGCAGCGAAAGGGCCCGCTGCCAGTGCCGGCAGCGGGCCCTTCCCCATGTCACGTCAGCCGAAGAGGCGCTCCAGCACCACCGCGACGCCGTCCTCGTCGTTGCCGGCGGTGACCTCGTCCGCGACCGCGAGCAGCTCCGTGTGCGCGTTGGCCATCGCCACGCCGTACGCGGCCCAGTGGAACATCGGCAGGTCGTTGGGCATGTCGCCGAAGGCGATGGTGTCCGCCGCCCGCAGGCCCAGCCGGCGGGCCGCGATCGCCAGCCCGGTGGCCTTGGAGAGCCCCAGCGGCAGCAGCTCGACGATGCCGGGCCCGGCCACGGTGACCCCGACCAGCTGGCCGGCCAGCCGCGCCGCGGCCTCGCCCAGCTCGTCGTCCCCGTAGCCCGGGCACTGGATGTAGAGCTTGCTGATCGGCGCGACGATCAGGTCGGCGAAGGTCTCCACCGGGACCATCGGCAGGTCCCCGACCGCGCGGAACGACCTCATCGCGAGCACCGCGCCTTCCAGCCCGTCCTGGCTCGCCGCCACGGCGAGCGGGCCGAGCTCGGCCTCGATCTTGGCGATGGCCGTCGCGGCCAGCGTGCGGTCCAGCGTCATCGAGGTGAGCAGCTTGTGCGCCCCGGCGTCGTAGACCTGCGCGCCCTGCCCGCAGACCGCCAGACCGGTGTAGCCGATCTGGTCGAATATCGGCCGCGACCAGGCCGCCGAGCGGCCGGTGACCACGATGTGCACCGCACCGGCCGCCGTGGCGGCGGCCAGGGCGGCGCGGGTGCGGTCGGAGACCGTCGTCCCCGTGGAGGTCAGCAGGGTGCCGTCCAGGTCGGTCGCGACCAACCGGTAGGGCAGCTCCTGGACGGTCACTTGATCGGGTCCAGCGTGGTCCGGCCGCCGAGGTAGGGGCGCAGCGCCTCCGGGAGGACGACCGTGCCGTCCGCCTGCTGGTGGTTCTCCAGGATCGCCACGATGGTCCGCGGCACGGCGACCAGGGTGCCGTTCAGGGTGGCCAGCGGGCGGACCTTGCCCTCCTCGCGCATCCGGATGGAGAGCCGGCGGGACTGGTACTCGGTGGTGTTCGAGGTGGAGGTGACCTCGCGGTACTTGCCCTGGGTCGGGATCCAGGCCTCGATGTCGAACTTGCGTGCGGCCGAGGAACCGAGGTCGCCGGAGGCCACGTCGATCACCCGGTAGGGCAGCTCCAGGGCGTTCAGGAAGTCCTTCTCCCACTGGAGCAGGCGGCGGTGCTCGGCCTCCGCCTCCTCCGGGGTGGTGTAGACGAACATCTCGACCTTGTCGAACTGGTGCACCCGGATGATGCCGCGGGTGTCCTTGCCGTACGTCCCGGCCTCGCGGCGGAAGCAGGAGGAGAAGCCGGCGTAGCGCAGCGGCAGCTGGCCCGCCTCCAGGATCTCGTCCATGTGGTACGCCGCGAGCGGGACCTCGCTGGTGCCGACCAGGTAGCGGTCGTCCTGCTCCAGGAAGTAGACGTTCTCGGCGGCCTGGCCGAGGAAGCCGGTGCCGTCCATCGCGGCCGGCCGGACCAGGCTCGGCGTGATCATCGGGACGAAGCCGGCCGCGGTGGCCTGCGCCATCGCCATGTTGACCAGGGCCAGCTCCAGCAGGGCGCCCACGCCGGTCAGGTAGTAGGAGCGCGAGCCGGCCACCTTGGCGCCGCGCTCGGTGTCGATCGCGCCGAGGATCTGGCCCAGCTCGACGTGGTCCTTGGGCTCGAAGCCCTCGGCCGCGAAGTCGCGCGGGGTGCCGATCTCCTCCAGCGTGACGAAGTCCTCCTCGCCACCGACCGGAGCCGCCGGGTCGATCAGGTTGGCGAGCGAGCGGATCAGGCGCTCGGCCTCGTCCTTGGCCTCGTTCTGCTCGGCCTCGGCCGCCTTGACCTCGGCGGCCAGCACGCGGGTGCGGGCGAGCAGGGCGGCCTTCTCGTCGCCCTGGGCCTTGGGGACCAGCTTGCCGAGCGTCTTCTGCTCGTTGCGCAGCTCGTCGAAACGGGTGCCCGATGACCGGCGCCGTTCGTCGGCGGAGAGCAGGGCGTCGACCAGGTCGACGTCCTCGCCACGGGCGCGCTGCGAGGCGCGCACTCGGTCAGGGTCCTCACGAAGCAGGCGAAGGTCAATCACGGGCCACAGCCTACCGGGGCGCGAGCGACCGGCCGGACTGGTTTTCGGGGATCCGGGCGGTGCTGTCCACCACGGCGGCCGCTCCCTGGGGATAACCGGCCCAATCCTGTGGATAACTTGTCCACCGTGCGCCGTGGAGCCCTTTTGTCCACAGGCTCGGAAGCTTGCCTGTGGATTGTCGTTCCTGGGAGAATCCTGGATCCCGAAATCAGGTTTCCAAGGTTTCAAACCCGAAATTAGCTGCTCGGCTGAGTTAATTTACCCACTCGGACGGGTGATTTAAAGGCAGAAGGGTGACTCTGGTGTGATTGGTCCGATCCCGCCCACTAGGAGATGATCCGACTGGACCTGGGAGTAGCTATGCCGGTTTGTCGACTCGTCCCCAGGCCTGTGGATAACTAGCCCCGTCAGGGCCTGTGGATGAGGAGGGGCCAGTTCACCGGCCTGTGGATGACGGTGTGTGGTCGGGCGCTGACCTGGTTCCCGGGTGGTGTCACCCGGATGGGCGCGACATGAACAACTGACGAACGGCGGCGCCAGAGTTCGGACCAGAGTTCGGATCAGAGTTCGGCGCGGCCGTCGAGGCAGCGCGAGAGCCAGTCCGCCGCGCGGTCGAAATCCTCGTCCGAGGTTCCGGGCTGGCGGGCCGACGGGTCGCGCTGGTCCGCCCGCGGATAGGAGCCGAGGAACCGCACCTGCGGGCAGATCCGCCGCAGACCCATCAGCGTCTCGGCGACCCGGCGCTCGGTCAGGTGGCCCTCGCAGTCGAGCGAGAAGCAGTAGTTCCCGAGTCCCTGGCCGGTGGGCCGCGATTCGATCCGCATCAGGTTGACCCCGCGCACCGCGAATTCCTGCAGCAGCTCCAGCAGCGCGCCCGGGTGGTCGTCCGGCAGCCAGACCACCATCGACGTCTTGTCCGCGCCGGTCGGCGAGGAGACCCGCCCCGGTCGGCCGACCAGGACGAACCGGGTGGTCGCGTACGCGGCGTCGTGGATGTCGCTGACCAGTGGCTCGAGCCCGTACAGCGCGGCGGCGAACTCCCCCGCGAAGGCACCGTCGAAGCGGCCCTCCTGCACCAGCCGGGCGCCGTCCGCGTTGGAGGCGGCGGACTCCCAGTGGACGTCCGGCAGGTTGGCCCGCATCCAGTGCCGGACCTGCGGCTGGGCCACCGGGTGGCTGGTCACGGTCTTGACGTCGGCCAGCGTGGTGCCGGGTCGGACCAGCAGGGCGAAGCTGATCGGCAGCAGCACCTCGCGGTAGATCATCAGCGGCGTGCCGGTGGCCAGCTCGTCGATGGTGGTGGTGACCGCGCCCTCCACCGAGTTCTCGATCGCCACGAAGGCCCCGGCGGCCTCGCCGGTGCGGACGGCGTCCAGCGCGGCCTGCACCGAGGTGAGCGGCACCAGCTCCCGGGTCGCCGCCTCGGGCAGGGTGTGCAGGGCGGCCTCCGTGAAGGTGCCCCGGGGCCCGAGGTAGGTGTAGCGGGTGGCCGACATTTCGTGCCTCCGGACGGTTCAACTCAGCGGTGCCAGACCTGCCACCCTATCCACTCGGGCCCCGGCACGGCGCCGTTCGTCCACCCCGTGGGCAGCTGGCTAACCCTCCAGCAGCGCCTGGCCCAGGTAGCCGGTGCCGCCGGCCGGGACGCCCGGCGGCACCGCGTACAGCCCGCTCGCCTCGTGCCGCAGGAACTTCGACAGCCCGTCGCCCCGGGAGAGCTTGCGCTGCACCGGGACGAAGCCGCGCGCCGGGTCCGCCTGGAAGGCCAGGAAGAGCAGCCCGGCGTCCGGCGAACCGTCCGCCCGGACCCCGTCGGCGTAGCTGTACCCGCGCCGCAGCATCGCCGCCCCGCTGTTGGCCGCCGGGGCGGCGACCCGGATGTGCGCGTCGGCGGGGATCGCCAGGGTGCCGTCCGGGTTGGACCTGGCGAGGTCGACGGGGGTGGTCTCGGTGCCGCCGGAGAGCGGCGCGCCGTCCGACTTGCGCCGCCCGATCACCCGTTCCTGGCGGTCGGTGGGCAGGTTCTCCCAGTCGTCCAGCAGCATCGTGATCCGGCGGAAGACCAGATAGGAGCCGCCGGCCAGCCAGCCGGGCCCGGTGCTGAAGATCCGGGCGGCGAAGTCGGCGTCGGCGGGCTTGGGGTTGTTGGTGCCGTCGATCTGGCCCATCAGGTTGCGGCCGGTCCGCGGCTGCGCGGTGGCGCCGGGGGTGCGGCTGAATCCCGCCGACTGCCAGCGCGGGGCGGCCGTGCCGACGGCCTGCTGCTGGAGCACCCGCAGGGCGTGGAAGGCGACCAGCGCATCGTCCGCGCAGACCTGGAGCCACAGGTCGCCGTCGCTGCGGGCGGGATCCAGCGCGTCGGCGGGGAACTCCGGCAGCGGCGCGAGCGCGGCCGGCCGGGCCGCCTGCATCCCGGTCCGCTCGAAGAGCGAGGCGCCGAAGCCGACCGTGACGGTCAGCGAGCAGGGACCGGCGTCCAGGGCGATCTGGTTCTCGTTCCGGTCGGCCGGCTCACCGGCGGTGAGCCGCGCGATGGTCGCGGTCCAGCGCTTGAGCAGCGCCTGCAGCCCGGCCCGCCCGGCGGCGGGGGCCAGGCCGGGGAGCAGGTCGAAGGCGGCCAGCTGGATCCGGGCCTGCTGCGGGGTGAGGATGCCGGCCTGGTGCGGGCCGTGGAAGTCCACCTGGCCCGCTCCGAGGCCGGCACTGCGGGCTGCCGCCGCCGGCTCGCTCGCGTATGTGCCGGCCGCGCCTGCCACCAGGCCGGCCCCGGCGCTGCCGAGCAGGGCGCGCCGGGAGAACGCGCCGGACGTGCTGGGTGCCATGGTTCAGCCGATCTTCACGGGCTTGGTCTGGGTGGTCTGGTCGATGTCCGAGGAGCGGACCACGACGGCCGCCACCCAGTCGCCGGCCAGCGGCAGCTGTGCGGTGCCGCTCCAGGTGCCGGTGCCGGACTTGGCCAGCACCACCGGCAGCGGGCCGAGGTCGCGGTCCGGCAGGGTGAACGACAGCTGCACCTCGGGGACGTCCACCGGCTGCCCGGCGCTGTCGCTGACGACCAGCTTGATGGCGTTGCCGCCGGTCCTGGCCGGGTCGATGCTCAGCGTCGCGGTGCCCTTGGCGCCCGTCCCGGTGCCGCCGGTGTCGTACGCCAGCTTGAGGACCACCGGCTGCCCGGTGGCGGCGGGCGCGCCCGCGCTCGGCGCGGCTGTCGCGGCGGCCACCCGGCCGGGCGGCGCGTTGGTCAGCAGGGTGGTGACCACCAGGACGGCCACCGCCACCGCGCTCTCCACCAGCACCGCGCGCCGCAGTCCGGCCCGCACCGGCGAGCCGTCCTGGGTCCGGCGCACCTTCGCCGAGGCCAGCGCCGCGCGCTGGCGGTCCAGCTGGGCCTGGCGGACCGGGTCGTCGGCCAGGCCGACTTCCTGCTCCTGCTCCACCGGCTCGGGGCTGAGGGCCTCCTCCGGCGTCCCGCGCAGCCGGGCGACCCAGCGCCGGGAGAACCAGGCCAGGCCCAGCATGACCAGCACCAGGCCGATCTTGATCAGCAGCAGCCGCCCGTACTCGGTGTCCACCAGCGCGCCCCAGGAGCCGACGCCCCGCCAGGACTGGTAGACGCCGCTGGCCACCAGCACCGCCACCGAGCTGAAGGCGACCTTGGAGAACCGGTCCGCCTCCGTCGCGCCGATCCCGTGCCGCAGCCCGACCAGCAGGGTGGCCAGCCCGCCGAGCCAGCAGGCCATCGCCAACAGGTGCAGCATGTCCAGCGGCAGCGCCAGCGGGACCTGGATGCCGACGGCGGCGTGGTCCGCCGCGGCCCAGGTGGCGCCGAGCGCGAGGGCCAGCACCAGCCCGCCGACGCCGAGCGCCAGCCGCGCCTCGCGCTGCGGACGCTCCGCCGCGCGCAGCTCCAGCCGGCGCAGCTCGTCCTCCTCGGGATCCCCGCTCGGCTCGGCCGCCGGGGATGCGGAGGAGGACAAGCCCAGCTGCCCCACCAGCAGCGACAGGAACACCCCGGCCGCCGCCAGCAGCAGCAGCCGGGCCGCCAGCGCGGTGCCGAGCCGCTCGTCCAGCGTGCTGCGCACCAGGGTGAGGTCGAACGCCTGGCCGATACCGGTCCCGCGCTCGTACGGCCCGCGCAGCAGCAGCAGCGCCACCGTGGAGGCCAGCAGCGCGACCCACCCGGTCATCAGCAGCCGCTGCACCGAGCGCACCGCGGCGCCGCGCGGCCAGCAGAGCAGCACGAACGCCGCCACGCCGACCAGCAGCGCGTAGGCCGCGTAGGCGACCGTCCGCGCGGTGCCGTAGAGCGCGGCCACCACACCGTCGGCCTTCGCGCCCTGCACCTGCGAGGCGGAGACCGAGGTGTCCGAGGGCGCCCCGATCGAGAAGGTGAACGCCCCGCCGACCGGGTGCGAGTCCTCCGAGATCGCCCGCCAGGCCACCGTGTAGGTGCCGTTGGCCAGGCCCGGACGCAGCCCGATCGTCGCGGTGTCCGACTTGCCGTCGGCGTGCCCGGGGTTGCCGGTGTCCACTGCCTTGCCGGCCGGGTCGAGCACCCGCAGCGCGTCGGAGTCCAGCGTGACGCCCTCGCTGAAGGTCAGCGTGACGGCGGCCGGCTCGGTCGCGACCACCGAGTTCTGCTCGGGGTCGGTGTGCAGCAGCGCCGCGTGCGCGGAGGCCGTCCCGGCGCTGCCCAGCAGCAGCACCAGCAGCGCACCGACCATGGCCAGGATCGCCCTCGTCTTGCGCATATCTCTCGTCAGCTCCCGGGACGGTAGGTGAGTGGCTCCACCGGCACCTGCACGGCGATCGTTCCGCCGTGCTGGAAGGTGAGGTCGAGTTCGAGCTTGTCGCCGAGGGCGGGCGGCTTCGCCCAGCCCATGATCATCAGATGGTTGCCGCCCCGGGCCAGCTCCAGCGAGCCCCCGGCGGGCACCGGGAGGCTGTCGACCTCCTGCATGGTGGTGTCGGTGGACCGGTGCAGCGTCACCGACTGGGCGCCCGGGCTGGACACCTTCAGCAGCTTGTCCGCCGCGCCGCCGGTGTTGCGCACCGTCAGGTACCCGGCTGCCATGCCGTCGCCCGCGGGCAGCGGGATGTAGGAGTCCGCGACGCTGAGCTTCACGCCCGCCGCCGCTCCACCGCCACCGCCGCCGCCGCAGGCGACGAGTATCGCCCCCGCGGTCAGTGCGGTGGCCAGCGCGGCTCCCGCGAGCGCGGTCCGTCGGAATCCGGGCATCAGGCCGGCACCCCCTTCGCCAGCAGCGGCAGGTCGTGGCTGAACACGTCGATCGAGCTGTTGCTCAGGTACAGCACGTGAGCCTTGTCGTCGGAGGGCAGGAAAGCCAGTACCTGCGCGCCGTGCGAGGAGCTGACCGTGCCGTCCTTGTTGACGATCGGGTCCTCGACCAGGATCCCCAGCGACTTCGCGGCCGCCTTGACCTTCTCCAGGTCGCCGGTCAGGCCGATGAAGCTGGTGTTGAAGGAGTCCAGCCAGGTCCGCAGGACCTTGGGGGTGTCGCGCGCCGGGTCGGTGGAGACGAAGACCACGTCGATCTTCTTCTGCTCGTCGGCGGGCAGCTTCTGCATCGCCACGCCGATGTCGCCCATGGTGGTCGGGCAGACGTCCGGGCAGTCGGTGTAGCCGAAGAAGAGCAGCGTGGTGCGCCCGGCGGTGCGCTGGCGCAGGTCGAACGGCTGGCCGCTGGTGTCGTTCAGCACCAGGTCCGGCTTGTCGAAGTGCCGGGACAGCGCGGTGCCCTGGTAGGGCGAGTTCGAGGACGGCATGGAGACCACGGCCGCGCCGGCGGTGGTCTTGCCGGCGGCGGAGCCGCAGGAGCTCAGGGCGAGGCAGCCGGCCAGCGCGAGGGCCGCGGTGCCGGCCAGTCGCCGACGGGTGGTGGTGCGAGGCAGAGGCATCGGAGGTCCGATCGGGGCTCGGGGGATTTCACGGGAGGGGGCTGCCGCCGGGGCCGTGCGCGCGGCACGGCCCCGGCGGCCTGCGGTCAGGGGGTGACGCTGCTCTTGCGGCGCAGGCCGAGGACGCCGAGACCGGCGCCGATCACGCCGACCACGATGCCGACCACGCCGAGCGTGCGGGCGGTGGAGTCGTCGGACCTGGCCGCGCCGACCGAGACGGTGGCGTCCTGCGAGCCCGAGCCGCCCATCTGGTGGCCGCCCGCTGCGGGCGAGGCGGCGTCGGCCTTGGTGAGGGTCAGCGTCGGGGCCGGGTGCTGGGGCTCCGGCTGGCCGGACTGCGCCTCGTCGATCCAGCGCACGACGTTGCCGTCGTCGTAGGTCTGCAGGGCCTTGAAGACCAGCTTGTCGGTGTCGGTCGGCAGCGGGCCGAGCGAGATCCTGAACTCCTGGAACTGGCCCGGGCCGATCTTGGTGCCGGCGTCCGCGGTCCAGGTGATCTTCGAGACGGCGTCGGTGATCACGGCGCCCTTGGCGCTCTTGACCGGCGTCGCGAGCTTGCTCTTCTCGACGGTGGCGGTCCAGCCCGGCAGCGGCTGGGTGCTCACCGAGGTCACCGGGTGGTCGGTGGGCACGGTGACCTCCAGCTTGGTGGTGCCGGCCGTGTCGCTCTCGTCCGGCACCCGGAACGCGACGGCGGTGTAGCCGCCGGCCTGGGCGTTGCCCGGCTGGACGGTGACGTGGGCGAAGGCGGGTGCGGCGAGAGCGAGCACGCTGCCCGTGGTCAGGGCGGCGACGGTGGTGAGACGACGGGCGGGAAGCGAACGCATGATGCGGGGTTCTCCATCGGAAGCAGGACACACCTGTGCCCTGGCTGAGGGGTGGTCACGAGGTACGCACGGCGCGCCCCGACCCCGCAGCGGAAGATCTCCGACGGTGGGTCAGTGCGCGAACGCCGCCACCGGCGGACCCCGCCGGATCACGCTGTGCCGCAGGACGGCCGCCCGCGGCAGCCGTCCGCTCCCCGCGTCCGGGCGCACCGCCCGGACGTCCGTGCCCGCCGTGCCGAGCAGGCCGCGCAGCAGGGCCGCGACCAGCAGCAGCGCGGTGCGCAGCGGTGCGGCCCGGTCCTGGACCTCGCGGGCCAGCGCGCCGGCCAGCCGGACCAGGCGCCAGAGCGCGGCCTCGCCGCGGCTCAGCCACCAGCCGGCCAGGACGGCGGCGGCCAGGTGGCCCGCCGCCATCGCGGGCGTCAGGCCGAACTGCCACCAGGGCAGCACGGCCGCCGTGTGGTAGGCGCTCGGGTCCAGGCCGGCGTCGCCCAGCAGCTGCGCGGGCGTCATGCCGACGGGCAGCGTGCCCATCAGCGAACCGGGCATGTCGTTGCAGATCAGCCGTCCGGCGACCTGGTCCATCGTCATGCCGGACATCGCGTGGTGGCCGACGCAGTGGAAGAGCAGGTGCAGGCCGAGCTGACCGGTCCCCAGCGCGCCTGCGATGGACGTCAGCGAGCGCTCCCGTCCGCCGAGCAGCGCGGCGAGCGCGCAGACCAGGGCGAAGCCGAGGGCCAGGGTGGACGGGTCCACCGGTCCGCCGCCGCCGAGGTCGTGCCCGGCTGCCGCGATCACGGTGCAGACCAGCGCGAACGGCACCGCCCGGACCGCCCGCAGATCCCAGGCCGCCGCACGGGCGGCGCCCGGTGCAGCTCCCGTCACTGCCCGCGCGACACCACGGACCCGGCGCACCGGGTCGGCGGCGCCCGGCTGCGGGGCGGGATGGCGGTCAGTCATGGCCGGGCCATCCTCTCACCGGGCCCCGCGCCCGCTCGGCAGGGGGTGGCGGTGGGGTGGCGGGCGGCCGGCGGTGGTAATTCCACAGGAATGACCCGATCGGCCCCGGCGTGCGCGCGGTGGTGTGCGCCGCTCGGCACACCGTGCCGCGTCAGTCCATCCGCCGAACGGGCGGACCGGCACCCCGGAGACGGTTCACACGCGGATTGCTCGGCAATACCTAGTTGTATGTGGAGCCGCAGCCAGGAGGGACCTGTCGTGGACATCTGGTGGACTCTGCATCTCAAGCGCGACCTCGCCAGCGTGCCGCTGGCCCGGCGCATCCTGCTCGGCACCATGGAGACCGCCGGCGTCGACCCGCAGATCGCCTACGACCTGGGCGTCGCCCTGACCGAGGCCTGCGCCAACGCCGTCGAGCACGCGGTCGGCGGCGGCCGACCGGACGACAGCTTCCAGGTCACCGCCTCGATGGAGGGCGACCGGCTGCGGATCGAGGTCACCGACTCGGGCCCGGGCCTGCCCGCCACCTCGCACCTGGTCCCGGCCCGACGGCCCTCGGGTGCGCCGCCGGCCCGCGCGCTCACCCGCGGCGGCCCGCGCACCCGCCGCGGCCGGGCCTCCCTCCCGCCGCCCGGCGCCCTCGGCCCCACCCGCCGCACCCGCCCCGCCGACCGCCCGGCGCCGTACGACACCCACGTACTGCCCGCCGGCCGCCCGGTGCCGGCCGGCCCGCGCCCCGCCGAGCTCGACACCCAGCCCGACCTCTACGCCGAGAGCGGCCGCGGCCTCTTCCTGATCCGCGCCCTCACCGACCACGTCCAGCTCCGCAACCACCCGCAGCGCGGCGCCATCGTCAGCTTCGACAAGGTCCTCAAGTGGCGCCACGACACCCCGGTCCTCCAGGCCGCCTCGTAGCTATGGGCAGCTGCTGTCCAGCCCGCGGACGGTCACCAGGCTCACCCCGGCCCCGGGCACCCGGGTCACCTGGCCGGTGGCGGGGTTCCACAGCGCGACGTTCGCGGCGAGCGGATCGAAGGTGAGCAGCGGGGTGCCCTGCGGGAGCGGTGCCCCCTTGGTGGCCAGCGCCGTCGTCGTCGGTTTGACGCAGACCGCCGAGGCCGTGATCGCCCGGAAGCCGCCCGGCAGGTGCCGGGCCGCCGCCTCGCGCTGGGCGCGCGTCGAGGCGTGCTCCCCGCTCTGGGTGGCCGCGAGCACTGTCGCCAGGCCGAACATGACGGCCAGCGGGACGATAAGGATCTTCCCGAGGTCCACGTGCACCCGTCGGGCGAACCCGGCCATCGCCAGGGTCAGCAGGCCGGTTGCCACCCCTGCTCCTAGCGGACGGAACGCCGGCCACATCTGGTTCAGGCCGCTGACGGTGACGTCGCTCAGTCGTAGGCCGAAGCCCGACAGGTAGCTGCCGTAGGCGATGTCACCGACTCCGCGAAGCAGCGGCGGGGCCAGCGAAACGACGAACGGTACGGCCCAGAGAGCCATCTTCCCGGTGCTGGTCCCGCGCACCAGAGAACGCAGTCCGAAGAACACGAACACCAGGAGCAGCGGAACGACTCTCCCCCAGGCGTTGGCGACCGGCCCGGCGTTGCCCACCAGAATTCCCAGTCCGGTGGAGAGGACCGATCCGGCTGCGGAGAACAACACCTTCGCGCGGGTCGAAAGCGGCGGAGTGATGCGTGACTGCGCGAGGTACAGAAGTGCCGCGCACAGCGCCGCGAGGGCGACCAGCAGTGCCGTTCCCCAGCTGCCGGCCGACCAGCGCGGTTGGGTGAGGACGACGAGGGAGAAGATCGTGATCATGACGCCGGCGGTGCGCAGGGCCTTGGCGTCCTCCCGGCGTGTCCGATAGCGGCCGTTCGCCTCGCGCTGACTTCTGGAAGACGTCAGGAAAGGCCGTCGCAGCGCGGCCCGTTCCGGTCGCTCGGGGCCGTTGTGCAGTTCACGTCGCCGTGCGAACTCGCGAACGGCGTGGCGGTCCGAGTGGGCGTAGATGACCTCGCCCGTGTCATGCAGCCCGAGGCTGATCCCGAGCCGGTGCAGTCGGCGCAGCCACGATGTCCGCCCGCGCGGTGGCCGCTGGTAGACGCGGTATGTCAGGGTGGTCATCGCACTCGGCTGGAGGACCCAGCCGCCTCGCATGTTGGTCATGGTGCCGAACGGCTTGAGGACGTTGCGGAGTTCCATCTCCGCCTCGCTCGTGGCCCCGAGCGCAGCTCCGACGCGCGGCACGTCGACGAACCAGTGGGAGTCCAGGCTCTGCTGGTCGGGACCGAGTTCGCGCTCGCTGACCTGGGAGTCCGGAGTGCAGTCCCAGCCCCGGGCGCGGCAGGCCATGATGATGAGCTTGGCGTCCTGGCTGTGCAGTGCCAGCGAGATCCTGACCCGGACGTCGAAATCCCCTGCCGGAAGCACCGGGTCGCCGGATACCAGGTCCGTCGTTGGCGGATTCTGCTCGCGTTGCCCGGGCACCCGCCCCCGGTTTCTGGCCGAGCCACCCCAAAAGCGGCTCCACAGGGCCTTGAGCCGGAGCCACGCCCGGTCGAACTCCTCACGCTCCGTCGGGGGAACCCCGCAGGCGGCGAGGATGGAGTTGACCACCATCCTGGAGGGGAGGCGCTTTCCCGAGAAGGCGTCCGCCAAGGTGCTGGGAGGGACGTAACTACCGTTGAGCTTGGTCCTGAGGCTGAGTTCGCGCAGGGAGGGCGAACCGGCCGCGGCCCGAACTTGCCGCAGTCCCTGCCCCACGTCCTCGACGGACACGATCGTCCCGCCCGCCACGTAGGACGCGATGCCCTCGCTGGCGTGGTTGCCGACGTGGCTGCTGATGAGTAAGCGCTTGGAGGTCGGCGGCGTGACTGGAGTCGCGGCACGGTACGGCCTTCGTGCAACCACCCCGGAAGTCTGGATGTACTCCGAGGTCGACTCGACGGGCATGAGGCCCGCAGAGTTCAGCGCCTCGGCCGGTGCCGACTCCAGCACCTGCTTCACCAACTGCCAGCGTGTCCTCCACTCGACCTCGGAGCCGCCACAGGCATTCACGAAGGCTCGCGTCACCTCCCAGGTCGGCAGTTTCCTGCCCGCGGCAGCCTGGGAAAGCGAGGGAGCCGAACAGTTCGCCCGCGCCGACATGGCCCGGTAGTCCAGATAACCGTCCTTCCTGCGGAGAGCACGGAGGCCCTCGGCGAACTCGCGCAGCTCGATCGGGGACGTGCCCGGGATCGGGTTCTCAGGCCGCGGCATTGGTGTCACCGTTGTCGACCTGCTCGATGGCGGGCTCCGCCCGAGGAACAGAGTGGAGAGCCGGCGCCAGCGCCACCACCGACTCGCCAATCGGCTGGCCGGGACCGTCGTCGTGGCCTTGCAGGTTGCGAACGACCTGGGTCGCCAGCAGCGCGAGGGTAGGCACGGTGGGAACGGCTACGGCCACGGGCATGCCGAGCAGCACGAGCAGCGCGATCAGCGCGGCGATCCCGGCGAGGACGGCGGCCCACAGGAGGACCTGCCGCGTCGGGAAGCGGTAGTCCGGCGCGTCTGCGGGCGTCCGCGGTACAGGGGTGCCTGCCATCAGGCGCTCCCCCCTTCTCGGGCTCGGGAGCCCGCTTCGCACACCCACTTCCGAGGAGGCAAGGGTGTGCGCGGGCAGGCCCGAGGACCTGCCCGCCGTCGAATCGAAACGACCCCGGCTGCAACCGGGAAAACGCCGCAGAACGATTGAACCGCACCTTCAGGCGATCGAGCCAAATGCCTGCCCCCGCCAGCATCTGGCCGGCAGGAAACATGCCGCCAAAGAAGGATAACCGGAATGAGCTCCTCCGAGTAGAAACAGCCACAAAAGGGGGCAAATCACCTAAAAAGTCTTCCTTATCAACCAATACATCAAGGCATCTATGGCCCTCTGGGTGGCGGAAGGGATCTGCATCAATGCAGGTCATGGGCTCTTTGATTGTTAAGCTGATGTCGGGTCTGTCCGAGTCCGACCGAGAGTAAGAAGAAAACTCGCGAATCAACTGGAGATCAGGCTTCATAGACCCAGTCGGCCGACGCAATTCGGTGGTCAGCCGAGCACTAAGGTTCAAACGTCGAATCGAACGAACCGCCTGCCAGGGGAAACGCTGCAACGTGGCTCCTGGCCGAACGCGAGGGGCAGCTGACCAAGGCTGCGACCCTCGCGTTTTGGGTTGATCAGACTTGATTAGCTCGCCGTGGGAAAGTGCCCCGTCCCGGCCTGGCGCCGGAGCGGGCACCTGGGCGCGGCAAGCGGCCCTGACGCCACAAGCCGGACCCTCGTCTGGCTCACGGGTCGGGCGGGCCCGCCTCCTGCCTCCTGCGGCTGTCCGGCCTGCGTCGAAGTCGGGCAGGTCCGGGCGGTGCTGGTGGATGCCCTCCATAGTGGTGTCGCCAGTGGCCCGGGACAGTGCCCACATGCGACGCGGATAGCCGTCGTAGTGGCGACCGGGACCTCTGGCTCCTCTGCCGGCTCCTCATGGATTCCCGCGAGGGCAGTGAGAGGTGTGACGATGGCGGTGGCAATGCCTACGCTGGCGCGATGACCGACTGGGACCTCAAGAAGCTGCGCATTCTGCGGGCGCTGGACGAGTGCGGGACCGTCACCGCGGCGGCGGCCCGGCTGAGCATGACGCCGTCCGCCGTGTCGCAGCAGCTCTCGCTGCTGTCGCGGCAGTTGGGTGCTCCGATGCTGGAACCGTACGGGCGGCGGGTGCGGTTGACCAGTGCGGCCCGGCTGGTGCTGCGGCATGCGGACCGGGTTTTCGGCCAACTGGAGCAGGCTGAGGCGGAGTTGGCGGGCTATCTGCACGGCGAGGCGGGCGAGGTGCGGATCGGGGCGTTCGCGACCGCGATCACCGGGTTGGTGGTTCCGGCGGTGGCCCGGCTGCGGGAGAGCGCGCCGCGGCTCGTGGTGCGGCTGGTGGAGGCGGAGGCGGCGGAGGCGTTCGAGCTGCTGGCCTGCGGCGAGGTGGACCTGTCGGTCTCGCTGAGTGTGCGCGGGTCCGTCGCCGAGGATCCCCGGCTGGTCCAGATCCCGTTGCTGGACGACCCGTTGGACGTCGCCCTGCCCGTGGGTCATCCGCTCGCCACCGCCGCCGGTCCGCGGCTGGCCCAACTCGCGGACGACCCGTGGATCTTCGGCGGTAGCGGCCCCTGGCGGGAGATCACCTTGGGGGCCTGCGCGGACGCGGGCTTCGTCCCCGAGCGGGCGCACACCGCCGCCGACTGGGCGGCGATCCTGGCCATGGTCGGCGCGGGCCTGGGCGTGGCGCTGGTGCCGCGGCTGCTCTCCCGGGCGGGCGAGAGCCCCGGCGTGGTGGTCCGCGCGCTCCCGGCGGACCTGCCGAGTCGCCGGGTGGTGGCCGCCGTCCGGGTCGGTACCGAGCAGGCCCCGCCGCTGCGCCGGGTGCTGGCCGAGATTGTGAAGTCAAAATGAACGATTTGGTCAGAAACTTGAGATGGACCTGAAACGTCGCGGCGGAGCAGAGTGAGAGCCATGACGAGCTACGAGCACCTCACCGGTTACGCCGACTACGACGACACCACCGACGACCTCTCCTTCACCGACCTCGTCGACCTGGCCGACCGCCGCCTGGGAGCCGGGGTGATCGCCGCCAACGACGAACTCTTCGCCGAGCGCGAGAACCTGCTGCTGCCCGCGCCGGCCGTCTTCCAGCCGCACACCTTCGGCCCCAAGGGCCAGCTGATGGACGGCTGGGAGACCCGCCGCCGGCGCGGCGCCGACACCGCACGGCCGCACCCCACCGCCGACGACCACGACTGGGTACTGATCCGCCTCGGCCTCCCGGGGGTGATCCGCGGCATCGTCGTGGACACCGCGCACTTCCGCGGCAACTACCCGCAGCAGATCAGCGTCGAGGCGGTGGAGCTCCCCGGCACCCCGGGTCCGGCCGAGCTGCTGGCCGCGGACACCCCGTGGCGGGAGATCGTCCCGCGCAGCGCCGTCCGCGGCCACGCCGCCAACGGCTTCACGGTCACCGACCAGGGCCGCTGGACCCACCTGCGGCTCAAGCAGTACCCGGACGGCGGCATCGCCCGGCTGCGTGTGCACGGCGAGTCCCGCCCCGACCAGGGCTGGCTGGCCGCGCTCGACACCTTCGACCTGGCGGCCCTGGAGTACGGCGGTTCGGTGGAGGACGCCTCGGACCGGTTCTTCTCCCCGCCGGTCAACCTGATCCTGCCCGGCCGCTCCCGCGAGATGGGCGAGGGCTGGGAGAACCGCCGCCGCCGCGACGGCGGCCACGACTGGGTCCGCCTGCGGCTGGCCGGGCGCGGCGTGGTCCGGGCGGTCGAGATCGACACCGCCAACTACGTGGGCAACGCCGCCGGCTGGGCCGCGCTCTCCGGCTTCGACGCGAGCAGCGGCGCCGACCCCGCCGACCCGGCCGCGGCCGGGGACTGGTTCGAGCTGGTCCCCCGGACCCGGCTGAGCCCGGACTCCGTGCACCGCTTCGTCCTGGACGGCGCCGCCCGCCCGCTCACCCACGCCCGCCTGGACGTCTTCCCCGACGGCGGCATCGCCCGGCTGCGCCTGCACGGCTCGCTCGTGCGCTGACAGTGGTCAGCAGTGGCATCTGCGGCGACTCGGGAGCACTGTGGAAGCATGTTGCATCACATGCGCGCGGAGTACGGCGATCAGGGCCCCAGCGGCCCCGTGAAGCGGTGGCACATGGTGCCCACCGCCACCGGCAAGGCCCTGTGCGGACAGGACGTCCCGGCCGAGGGCCCGACCCTGGAACCGACCGAGTGGGGCCGCACCGCCGAGCCCTGCTGCCGCGCCTGCGGGGTCGTGTGGCTGCAGTCGGTGCCGTTCCTCGCGGACGAGCACGACCGGCAGGACTACCTGCCCTGACGTGCCCGCCCGCGGAGGGCCTCGCTACTGGTACGCGGCCTCACCGGTGATGGCCTCGCCCAGCACCAGCGTGTGGATCTCGCTGGTCCCCTCGTACGTCAGCACCGACTCCAGGTTGTTGGCGTGCCGCAGCACCGGGTACGCCGTCGTGATGCCGTTCGCGCCGAGCACCGTCCGCGCGCTGCGGGCGATCTCCAGCGCCGTGCGGACGTTGTTGAGCTTGCCGAAACTCACGTGCGCCGCACGGGACTTGCCCTCGTCCTTGAGCCGGCCGACCCGCCAGGCGACCAGGTACGCCTGCTCCAGCTTGAGCGCCATCTCGACCAGCTTCTCCTGGGTGAGCTGGAAGGCCGCGATCGGCCGGCCGAACTGCACCCGGCTCTTGGCGTAGTCCAGAGCGGAGGAGTAGCAGTCGCGGGCGGCGCCCACGGTGCCCCACAGGATGCCGTAGCGCGCCTCGTTCAGGCAGGAGAGCGGGCCGCGCAGGCCGGTGACGCCGGGCAGCACCGCGTCGGCGGGCAGCAGCACCTCGTCGAAGGCCAGCTCGCTGGTGACCGAGGCGCGCAGCGAGAGCTTGCCGTGGATGTCGTGCGCCGTGAAGCCGCGGGTGCCGCTCGGCACGAGGAAGCCGCGCACGCCCTCCTCGGTCTGCGCCCAGACCACCGCGACGTCCGCGATGCTGCCGTTGGTGATCCACATCTTGCTCCCGGAGAGCACCCAGTCCGCGCCCTTGCGGCGGGCGGTGGTGCGCATTCCGGCCGGGTCCGAGCCGAAGTCCGGTTCGGTCAGGGCGAAGCAGCCGATGGTCCGGCCGGCCGCCATGCCCGGCAGCCACTGCTGCTTCTGCTCCTCGGAGCCGAAGGCGTGAATGGCGCGCATCGCGAGCGAGCCCTGCACCGAGACGAAGCTGCGCAGCCCCGAGTCGGCCGCCTCCAGCTCCAGGCAGGCGACGCCGTACGCCACCGCGGAGGACCCGGTGCAGCCGTAGCCGTCCAGGTGCATGCCGAGCAGCCCGAGCGCGCCGAGCTCCGGCGCGATCTCGCGGGCCGGGAAGACGCCCTGCTCGAACCAGTCGCCGATGTTCGGCCGGATCCGGTCGTCGGCGAAGCGTCGGACGGTGTCGCCGATCATCCGCTCCTCGTCGGAGAGCAGATCGCTCACCGCGAGCAGGTCGAGCGGGTCGGGTCCACCGGAGCGTGCGGGCCTGCCGGACATGCGGGTCTCCTGAGGGTGTGGGTCTGCACGGTGCCGGACCATCCGTATCAGGCTTTACGCTGGCCCGAAAGGCAGTCACACGGAGGACGGTGGTGGACGTGACCGATCCCACGACGGACGGGCGGGTCCAGAAGGGCAACGAGACCCGCCGCCTGGTGCTCGGCCGGGCGGCCGAGATCGCCTCGGTCGAGGGGCTCGCAGGGCTGTCGCTCGGCAGGTTGGCCACCGAGCTGGAGCTGAGCAAGAGCGGGGTCTTCGCGCTCTTCGGCTCCAAGGAGGAACTCCAGCTGGCCACCGTCCGGGCGGCCCAACGGATCTACCTGGACCAGGTGGTGGAGCCGGTACTGGAGCTTCCGGCCGGGGTCGGGCGGCTCTGGCAGCTCTGCCTGCGCTGGCTGGAGTACTCCCGCACCCGGGTGTTCGCGGGCGGCTGCTTCTTCTACGCGGTCGGCGCGGAGTTCGACGCCCAGCCCGGACGGGTCCGCGACGCGCTGGCGGCCGGCAGCCGGGCCTGGCACCGGACCGTCCTGGACTTCCTCGAATCGGCCCTCGCGGCAGGGGAGTTGCACCCGGATGCGGATCTCGAACAGCTGACCTTCGAGCTGGTCAGCTTCCTGGAGTACGCCAACGCGATGTCCCTGCTGCACGACGACGAGGCGGTGTACGCGCGGGCCCGCCGCTCGGTGCTGCTGCTGCTCCGCTCGGAGGCGGCGGACGAGTCGCTGCTGCCGGCGGAGTGAGCGCGGGCGCGCACTTCTCGTTTCGGCCGAATCCTGAAACTGACCGATCGATCGTGCTAACGTCTCGGCCATGGAATCCGGCATTCGCACTGCCCATCTCCGCGCTCTCGCACTCGTCCAGCCGGCACTGGACGCGGTCCGTCCCGAGCACCTCGACCTGCCGACCCCGTGCGCCGGGTGGATGCTTCGCCGCCTGCTGGCCCACATGCTCGGCCAGAACCACGGCTTCGCGCAGGCGGCCCTCGGCCGCGGCGCCGACCTCGCCGTCT
This sequence comes from Kitasatospora sp. MAA4, assembly GCF_029893355.1. Taxonomy (GTDB): domain Bacteria; phylum Actinomycetota; class Actinomycetes; order Streptomycetales; family Streptomycetaceae; genus Kitasatospora. The sequence goes on along the minus strand of NZ_JARZAI010000039.1, from coordinate 19,963 downwards.
GGGCCGACCGGGAGGTCGGCGACGGCCCGGTCGGTGCCGCCTTCGCCGCCTCGGCGGACGAGCTCTTCAGTGCCTTCGGCACGGCGGTGAAGAGCGGCCGGCCGTTCCTGATCCCGGAGGTCCTGCCCGGCCACGCCTTCCCGGCCGAGCAGGCGATCGGGTTCCACTTCGTCGACACGCTGGTCCACGGCTGGGACGTCGCGGCCGCCCTCGGCGTACCGCTGGACTGCCCGGACGACCTCGCGGCACTACTGCTGCGGATCTCCCGGCAGGTGCCGACGACCCCGGAGTCCCGCGCCCCGGGCCGGGCCTTCGGTCCGGTCGTCGGTCCGGCCGTCGGCCCGGCCGGCGACGTTTCGGACTTCGACCGCGCCCTGGCCCTGCTCGGCCGCGACCCGGCCTGGGCCCCGGCCCGCCCCTGACCACCTGCCCGCTCGCGCCTGGGGTCACGGGGGAGTCCCGGGCGTGAAAAAGGGGGGACCGGCAGCTCCTGCCGGTCCCCCCTTCAGGTGGTGCTCAGCCGCCGCTCTTGCGACGGAAGGTGCGCTTGCCACCTTCGGCGCCGTGGGCACCGTGGATCTTGGAGTCGCCGCCCGGGCCACCGCCCGAACCGTCGCTCTTCACACCCTGCTTGCGCTCCAGCGCGGCCAGGAACTTGGCCTTCACGTCGTCCTGGCCGGCAGCCGCAGGCGTCTCGGGGTTCTCGTCGTTCTCCACTGCTGCTGCGTCGCTGCTCATACGGGACCTCCTGGGCGGGGCGGACTTCTGGTCGTGCTGCTGCCACTGTGTCATGTCCGGGAGTGGACCCGGCGTCAGATTTCCGGCGTGCCTCACAGAGCGCCGCAGCCGCTCAGCGCTGCTGGACGCTACTCAGTGCTGCTGATCGCGGTACTGCGGTCCGCCGATGAAGAACAGAAGTACGGCGGTCGGAAAACAGAACGCTGCCAAGGCAACGACGATGGCCTGCCACCACATGATGCACTCCCGAAACTCTCGTACCAGCATTCAGTCCGTATTGCGACGCTATGGGCAGATCGGCAGCCGCGCCACCGCGCGATTCACCGGGATGTCCCCGTTCGAGGGATCATTCGCCGAGGTCTGTGCCGGGGCGCACCCGGCACCGCAGACTGGCGGCATGCAGGTACAACTGGCAGGGCACGCACAGCGGCCGGACGCGGAGAGCGAGGACTTCGCCACTGCCTCGCCGGAGGCACTGGTGCTGCTCGACGGGTCGAGTTCACCGGCGGGCATGGAGTCGGGCTGCCGGCACGGCACCGCCTGGTACGTGCGCCGGCTCGGCGTGCACCTGCTGGCCCGGATGACCGACCGCTCGGACCGCGACATCGCCGAGTGCCTGGCCGACGCCATCGCCGAGACCGCCGCCCTGCACGGCGGTCGCTGCGACCTGGCGCATCCGAACACGCCTGCCGCGATGGTGGTCGCTGCCCGAAAGCACGGCCGCTCGCTGGAGTACCTGGTGCTCGGCGACTCGCTGCTCGTCCTGGAACCGTCCTCCGGTCCGCCGCGGGTGATCGGCGACAACCAGGAGTTCTCGGCGGGGGAGAGCCTGCTCCGGTCGGTCTGGCAGGCCGAGCTCGGCACCGCCGAGCGCGCCGCGCTGCACCTGCGGTACGCGCTGGCCGTCCGGGCCGTGCGCAACACCGGCGACGGGCCGTGGATCGCGGCCGCCTCCCCGAAGGCGGCCGGGCACGCCGAGACGGGCTTCGTCCGACTCGACCGGCTGCGCGCGCTGGCCGCCCTTAGCGACGGCGCGAGCCGCTACACCGAGCGCTTCGCCCTCGGCGACTGGCCGGCGGCGCTGCGCCTGATGGCCGAGACCGGCCCCGGCGCGCTGATCGCCCGGGTCCGCGAGGCGGAGGAGGCCGACCCGCGCTGCGAACGCTGGCCGCGCAGCAAGCCCCACGACGACGCCACCGCCCTCTACGCCAGGCTCTGAACCTCGCCCAGTACCTCGCCGACGGTCGGCAGCATCCCCACCTCCGCCGCTATCCGTTGCGCTGCTGCGCGGTACGACGCGTCCGCGAGCACCGCCTCGACGGCGGCCCGGATCCGCGGCACGTCGTCCGGGCCCGGCACACCCATCGTGCCCGGTGCGCCGCCGCTGGGCGCCACGAGCAGGCCGGCACCGGCCGCTTCCACCAGTCGGCCGTTCGCGGGCTGGTCCGCGAAGAGCGGGACGACGACCAGCGGCACCCCGGCAGCCAGCGCGCCGAACGTGGTGCCCGAGCCGCCGTGGCACACCACCACGTCGGCGCTGCCGAGTACGTCCGCCTGCGGGACCCACGGCTCCACGTGCACGTTGGCGGGCACCGGGCCGAGCGCCGCCGGGTCGACGGCCCGCCCGACGGTGAGCAGCACCCGCACGGGCAGCCCGTCCACCGCGTCCAGCGCCGTCCGGAACGCGGCGGCGGCGGCCGGGCTGCTGCTCACGACGCTGCCGAAGGTGAGGTAGACCAGCGGCGCGGTGCTCCCGCCCCACCAGTCGGGCAACGGCTCGGTCTTCTCTCCTGTCTCCCTGAAACGCCGGGTGGCGGCGAACGGCGACGGGTCGAGCGAAGCCGGGAAGCGCGTCAAGTACGGTGCCGAGCGCAGCCGTTCGACGGTCTCGTGGCCGTACCGAGCCAGCGCGGGCTCGGCCAGGCCGAGCGAGGACGCCTCGATCGCCGCCAGCGAGATCCCGACCTGCGCCTGCGGTATCCCGTGCCGCGCGGCGACCACCGCCGAGGCGTACTCGCACGGCTCGTGCAGGATCAGGTCGGGCCGCCACTCACGACACGCGGTCTCCACCGCGGGCAGCATCGCCGCAGTGCAGAGCCGCCCGAAGAACTCCCGGTTCGCAAGCACCGCGGCCTCGTCCGGGGACACTTGGGGAAACCGCCGCCAGAGCTCTCCGCTGGCCTCCGCAGCTGGCTCCGCCCCCACCCGGAACGGAACCCCCAGCTTCGAGGCAACGGTCACCAACTTCGGCGGCACCACGAGGAGTACGTCGTCCCCGCGCGCAACACACGCGTCGATGAACGGCAGTAGCGGATTGAAGTGACCAGAGCCCTCGGTGGAACTGAAGAGAACACGCATGAGTCAGATATCGCCGAACACACCGCTCTTGACGCCGTCGATGAACGCCGAGAAGGCGTCGGTAGGAAAGATCAGCGCGGGCCCGTGCGGGTCCTTGGAGTCACGGACCGGAACAACAGCAGATTCCCCGACGCCGATCTCGACGCAGTTGCCGCCGTTGGTGCTGCTGTGACTGCTCTTGTGCCAGGTGATCATCTGCTCAGGTCCTCCAGACGTGCGCCGATCAGCTCGGCCGACTCTTCGGGTGAGAGGGCTACGGCTCTGAGCAGATCATAGGCATGTGTTGCGCCGGCGACCTCGCTTGCGTCGGTGCCTAGTCGGCCCTGGGAGTAGCCGTCCACATAGAGCACATCCACCCCCTCGGTGAAACCCATGATCGTGAAGGGGCCGGCCAATCCGGCGTGTGCCGTTACCCGTTCAGGGATCACCTGGATGACGGTTCGGGGATGTGCACCCGCCTTCAGCAGCCGTTCTAGCTGACCTGCCATCACCGCCGGTCCACCGATCGCCCTGCGCAGCACCTGTTCATCAATGACGAACCAGGCACGCGGGCGATCCTCGCGCTCAAGTACTGCCTGTCGTGACAACCGGGCGGCGACCAAGTCGTCCAGGTTGTCCGGCCGCACTGCGCCGAACATGGCTCGCGCGTACCCCTCAGTCTGTAGCAGGCCGGGGACGACTTGAGCTTCGAACGTATGGATCGATGAAGCATCCCGCTCCAACTCCACATACGGCAGGAACCAGCTCGGATACGCATACCGCAGCACCAGCGGATGCAGCCGCATGAAGTGGCCCCCGGTACCGAACGCCACGTCCAGCCCTGCCGCCAACTCCGCGCTCGGTACCCGCTTCGCCGACTCGATGTAGCTGATCATCGCCTGGGTGGCGAACGCCTTCTTCGCCGTCTCCAGCTGCGACCAGCCCGCCTCCGTCCGCAGCCGGTGGGCCTCCGATCCGAAGAACGCGAGGAGTGACGTCGTCGGGTCCGGTCCTTCGGTCTCTGCGGTCATCGTGGCGACGCCTCCTCATAACTGGATCCGCTTTATCCGCCCACCCCTCCTCAGCGTACGTGCGCAGGGCGACGATTGATGCACAGTCAGTCATAGTCACCCCATCGAGTAGAGCCCAGAACGGACCGCCATGACCTCCGAGCTGAACCGACACCTCCGCGACCAGCGAGAACGTGCCGATCGAGCCCTCACCCGACTCCGCGCCGCGCTCGGCCTCGCCGAACTCGTCCTGCCCTCCCTCGGGCCCGATCACCAGTCCGCCCTGACGGGGGTCGTGCTGATCGAACTCGGGGCCGTGCGGCCCGACATCGCAGAACGGCTGGCGGACCTCATCACCAGAGGATCCGGACATGCCGACTACTGAGAGTGTCGAAACCCGGTTCTGGCGCCTGCTCCGTCCGGCCCGCCCGAGCTGTCCGCTCGGCTGGCCCAACTGCCCACTGTGCCAAGGGAATCAAATCCGATGAAGTCCTCCAAGTGCAGCGCCATGACCCTGCGCGCCTACCGCATCACCCCCACCGGCCACCACGTCGAGATCTCCCAACGGACGATCTCCCTGCGCCCGGGCGCGATCGAGATCTCCAGCGTCTGGCCGCCCTGCGCCTGCCCGCGCTGCCGCCCGGCCGACGGCCAGCTGGCGGAGAGCGCCTGAACGGGCCGCCGGACGACCTCACCCCGTCACCACGAATCAGGAAGGTACCGTGACCACAGACGATCTCTCCTCGCGAACCTCCGTGAGGCCCTCCTGGGATGAACTCCCGCTGCCGGTACGAGACTCCGTGCAGGCAGTCCTGGGCTCACCCGTCGCCAACGCCCGGACCCAGACCGGCGGATTCAGCCCAGGCCTCGCAGTCCGCGCCACGCTCGCCGACGGCCGGGCGGTGTTCCTCAAGGGCGCCGCCACCGACCATCCCGTTCACTCGATGTACGCCGACGAAGCGGCGATCAACCGCAGCCTTCGCCGCCAGGCCCCCGTGGTCCCCGTGGTCCCCGTGCCGAGGATGATCGACTCCTGGGAGGCGGGCGGGTGGCTGCTGATGGCCTTCGAGGACATCGCCGGTGGCCACCCCGACCTTCGTCCGGGATCGGCCGACCTCCCTGCCGTGATGCGGCTGCTCGACCAACTCCCCAAGACCGTCAGCCCGTCCCCGATCCCCGACGCTCCGACCGTCGCCGCTGTCCTCGGAGGCGGCTTCCATGGCTGGCAGGCGCTTGCGGACCAGCTGGCCGACCTCGACCCGTGGTCCGCACGCCACCTGGAGCAGTTGGCAGCCGTCGAGCGGGACTGGCTCGGCGAGTCCGGCGGAGACTGTCTCCTCCATGTGGACCTGCGGGCCGACAACATGCTCATGCGCGACGGCGACGCCCTCGCTGTCGACTGGGCCCACCTCCACCAGGGGGCCGCGTGGCTCGACCCGGCCTTCCTCGTCCCGCAACTGATCCGCGCCGGCCATACCCCGGCCCAGGCCGAAGCCCTGATCGCGGACCTGCCCGCGTGGGCCGACGCCCCACCCGCTGCGATCACGTCGTTCGCCGCCGCCCAGGCCGGCTACTGGGAACGCAGCTCCCGGCTCCCCGCCCCGACCGGGGTGCCGTACCTGCGCGGCTACCAGGCCGACATGGCGGCGATCGGTCGGACCTGGACCGAATATCGAACCGGCTGGTGGTAGCGATCAGGCGTGCCCCGAGGACGCCTCGGGCTTCCTCGCCAGCAGGCACGCATGCCGTCGCCGCATCCCCTCGTCCGGTTCCTGGAGCACCCGCGTGGTGACGACGAGACCGGCCTCGCCCAGCAGTTGGGCGAGCCGGTCGAGCGGCAGCAGGTGCGACTCGTAGGACACCGGGTGACTGCCGTACGCCTGCGTCGGACGCACGTGCTCGTCGTCCCCGACGTAGCCGGCCAGCATCAGCCGGCCACCGGGGGCCAGCGTGCGGTGGAACTCGGCGAACACCGTCGGCAGCCACTGCGGCGGAGTGTGGTGGGTGGAGTAGTGGGCCAGGATGCCGCCGAGTTCGCCGTCCCCGAGGTCCAGCGCGGTCATCGATCCCACGGCGAAGTGCAGTTCCGGGTAGGCCTCTTGGGCCAGAGAGATCATCGTCGGCGACAGGTCGACGCCGAAGGCGGACACCCCCAGCGCGGCCAGGTACGCCGTCAGGTGCCCGGGGCCGCATCCCAGGTCCGCGACCGGTCCGCGATCGGCGGAGGCCTGCACGAGTTCGGCGAAGGCGGCCAGCATCGCACGTGCCAGGGGGTCCAACGCGCCTGGGGCATTGACGAGTTCGGCGTAGTCGGCGGCGACGGTGTCGTACGACTGCCGGACGGCGGCCAGGTAGGTGGGTTCCTCGGTCATGCGTGGCCCAGGAGTTCGTCGCGCCGGCCCAGTGCCCAGGAGCGTTCTTCCTCGATCTCCGGGATGAAGTCCTGGCGCAGGAACGAGGCCCAGGGATCCTCGCCGAGTGGGCCCAGGCGGGCGATCCGCTGGGTCTCGTCCCGCTGCAACCGGGCCAGGGCGTCGAGGACATCGGCCGGGTCCGCGCCGTAGGCAGCGCACAGCAGGTGGAGCCGTCGCGCGAGCGGTGCGCCGGCCTGGCCGTAGCCGACCCTGCGCTGGCGGTCGGGAAGGCGCAGCGGCACGCTGTACCAGGCCAGTTGCGCGAGATCGTCCAGGGCGTCGCCGGGGATGGCCAGATCCCAGTCGATGAAACCCACCAACTGGTCGTCCGCCCAGACCGAGTTCCAGCTGGTGAGGTCTCCATGGCGCATGATCAGCCCGGGTCGCCAGCGGGCCTCGCCGTCGCACCACACGGCCTGCGGTGAGGGCCGGAAGTCGCGTACGGCCTCGTGGTAGTCGCGCAGCCACCGTCCGAGCGCACGTACGCCCTCGTCGGCGAGGAGTGCCTGCGGCCACGGGTACAGCCCGACCTCGCCGTGCAGCAGCGACACGACCTCCTCGCCCTGCTCGGGGTCGCCACCCAGCACGCGCGGCGCGCCGGAGAATCCGACCCGTTCGAGGTGGCGCAGCAGTTCGTGCACCGCGGGGGTCCACGCGCGCCAGGGCCGGCGGATGGTCTCGCCTTCACGGCGTACCATCGAGAGGCCGCCCCGCATTGATTCGCCGTCCTGGATCACGGCAGAACCCTACAGACGTCCCCTCGGGCTCACCCGCCTATTTCCAGGCCTCACCGGCCCCGAAGTCGACCGTGACGTACACCGAAGCCATCAACTCGTCCTCCGCTGTATGAGCGTTCACCAGCACCACGTACCTCCCCTCCCGGGCGTCGCCCAGCAGCGAGCGCAGCGGTGGAAAGGCGATCGCCACCGGTCCCGGGGCGATGTAGTGCTGCCACTCCGACACCGATCCGCTCGCCTGGAGCTCCTTCAGCAGGTCGAAGGTGTGCGCGACCAGCTTCACCCGCCCGAGCCTGACGGTGACGTCGAGATACGCGCCGTCCTCCAACATCCGCTGCGCATCCGCGTTGATGACGATCTGCGTGTGCCGAGGGTCGGCGGGCGGATCGGGCTGCATCTCCACCGACCTGACCACCATCAGGTCGTCCGGCCCGCCTGCGTCACTCCAGTTCCACGTTGCCACGGTGTGCGCTCCGTTTCCTGCGCCATGCCCGGCGCTCCGCGCCTTGCGGTGACGGCAGCATTACCAGCGATGCGGCGCCGGAACCCAACGCGCCGTCAGGTTTGCCCCTCAGTCGGCGAACCGCCATCGGGTCGCACCATGGGGTTCGCGGGACGCGACGCCGAAGACGGTGCTGATCCGCATCCGGTACAGATGCCACGGCGGCGGGCCGGCGCTGGGGGCACTGAAAGGCGCGGTGAGCCCGTCACCCTCCACCTGGGCGGGCCACCCCGCCTCCCGATAGATGGCCGACAGCTTCTTCAGCGTCTCCTCGTCGGTGACCCGCGCGGCCTCACCCTCGGCCACGATGTCGATGTCCTCCAGCCGCACCGAGAACGTGCACGCCGGATTCGCCGCCAGATTGCGGGCCTTGCGCGCATCGGGGCTGCTGGTGAAGTACAGGTCGGCGTCGAGCCACACGGCCCCGACGCCCGCGGCGCACGGACGTCCGTCCGGCCTGACCGTCCCGAGGAAGGACGTGACGGCCGGGCTCGGCATCGCGGTGCCCAGCGCTCGGTCGGCCCTGCTCCACGGCAGCGGCGGGTTGCCGTAGCGGTCGAGGTTGGTCTCCTCGACGGGTTCCCTGGCGGTCATCGTCCATCACCCCTTCGGGCGACGGTCCCGGTCGCCCTGAGCCACGGTCAGATCGCCTTCCAACATCTCACGGAAGCTAGAAGCCGCTCTTCAGCGACACAACTTCCGCAGCCGCTCTGTGCGACCGGGTGACCGTTCCGGCAGCGCCGGCCAACCGGAACGATCACCCGAGTCCTTGCCGCGTCGGTGCCACCCGCCAGGGCTTATGCAGTCGGGATGGTCCCCAGACGCCCGGCCTGGAAGTCCTCCATCGCCTGCTGGAGCTCGCGGTGACTGTTCATCACGAACGGACCGTAGTGAGCCACCGGCTCCCGGATCGGCTCGCCGCCGAGGAGCACCACCTCGAAGTTGGCGTTGCGGGAGTCCTGCGTGTCGTCGGCCCGGATGGTGAGGGAGTCGCCCTCGCCGAAGACGACGGACTGTCCCCGGTGGAACGGGCGCCGCTCGATGCCGGCCGAGCCGCTGCCGGCGAGGCCGTACGCCAGGGCGTTGAAGTCGGGCCGCCAGGGCAGCGTTATCTGGGCGCCGGGGTTCACGGACACGTGGATCATCGTGATGGGCGTGTGCGTGGCGCCGGGGCCCTGGTGGCCCGCGATGTCACCGGCGATGAGTCGGACGAGCGCGCCGCCGTCCGCCGAGGCGAGCAGCTTCACGTTCTTGCCGCGGATGTCCTGGTACTTCGGGGCGATCATCTTGTCCGCGGCCGGCAGGTTCACCCAGAGCTGCAACCCGTGGAACAGGCCGCCGGACATGACCAGCGACTCCGGCGGGCTCTCGATGTGCAGGAGTCCGGAGCCGGCCGTCATCCACTGGGTGTCCCCGTCGCTGATGACTCCGCCGCCACCGTGCGAGTCCTGGTGGACGAAGGTGCCGTCGAGCAGGTAGGTGACCGTCTCGAAGCCGCGGTGCGGGTGCCAGGGGGTGCCCTTGGGCTCACCGGCCGCGTAATCCACCTCGCCCATCTGGTCCATCATGATGAACGGGTCGAGGTACTTCTGGTTGATCTTCGCGAACGCCCGGCGGACCGGGAACCCCTCACCCTCGAAGCCCTCGGGTGCGGTGGAAACCGCCAGGACCGGCCGATGCGTCGTGACGGTGGGGTCGGGGGTGGCGACGCGCGGGAGGGTCAGCGGGTTGTCGACGGTCACGGCGGGCATGTCGGCCTCCTTCGGGAGTCTGTGGCCTACATCCAGGAGATTAGTTCAATCATCAACAAGAAGCAAGTTGAAACTTCAACCATATGGAGACGAGAGCGCTGCTCCAAGATGAGAGCAGTGCTCTCGTTGGAGCGCGGTGCACGCAAAAGAGCGGCGATCTGAATCAAGAGCACTGCTCTCGATTGTGATCACCGCTCCAGTCGGCCGGGTCGCCAGACCCTCAGCCGTACATCCGCCGCATCGTGAAGTCGACCATCTGCTCGACCGCCTTGGCGTCGAACACCATCCGGTGCTCGCCCTCCATGTCCAGCGCGAAGCCGTACCCGGTCGGCAGCAGGTCCAGCACCTCGGCACCGGAGACGGTGAAGTGCTTCGACTCCTTGCCCGCGTAGCGCCGCAGCTCCTTGAGCGAGCTGAACATCGGGATCACCGGCGTCGGGGTGTTGTGCAGTGCCAGGAAGCCGGGCCGCTCACCGCGCGGGCAGTGCACCTTCGAGGTGATGAAGATGGCCTGGAAGTCCTCCACCGGCATCGACCCGGTGGTGAAGGCCCGCACGGCGTCCGCCAGCGAGGGCGGCGAGGGCTCGGGGTAGAGCGACTGACCGGCGGACTGCGGCTGCTCGCCGTATCCTCCGACCCCGCCGGCGCCGCCGCCCTGTCCGTCGTAGCCCGGCTGTCCGTACATGCCGTTCATACCCTGCTGCCCCGCCTGCTGGTAGGGGTCGCCGGGGTAGCCGCCGTTCGCGCCGGGTGCGCTCTGCTCGTAGCCGTACACACGGACAGGCTAGCGGGCCCGGACCTCCTTGTGCGGCGGCCGATGCGGACAAGGCGCGCTGGGATGTGACTGTCGGGACGTGACTACGTTCACGTCGGATTAACGCCGAAGGGGTTGAAGAAGTTACTAACCGGTAGCATCATGATGTCTACTGGCGGGTAAGGGCGTCCGGATACGGAACGACGCACCCGGAAGCGACGAACCGAAGCGACGAACCGGAGAAACGGCCATGGGTCACTACAAGTCCAACCTGCGGGACGTGGAGTTCAACCTCTTCGAGGTGTTCGGTCGCGACCAGGTGTACGGCACCGGTCCGTTCGCCGACATGGACGTCGACACCGCGAAGAACATCCTGAGCGAGATCTCGCGCCTGGCGGAGAACGACCTTGCCGCCTCGTTCGCCGAGACCGACCGTACCCCGCCGGTCTTCGACCCGGAGACCAACACCGCGCCGATCCCGGCCGCGTTCAAGAAGAGCTACCAGGCCTACATGGACGCCGAGTGGTGGCGCCTGGGCATCCCGGAGGCGATCGGCGGCCAGGTCACCCCGTCCTCGCTGATCTGGGCCTACGCCGAGCAGATCCTCGGCTCGAACCCGGCCATCTGGATGTACTCCTCCGGCCCGGCCTTCGCCGGCGTCGTCTACGAGGAGGGCACCGAGGAGCAGGCCAAGGTCGCCAAGCTGATGGTCGACCGCCAGTGGGGCGCCACCATGGTGCTGACCGAGCCCGACGCGGGCTCCGACGTCGGCGCCGGCCGCACCAAGGCGATCAAGCAGGACGACGGCAGCTGGCACATCGAGGGTGTGAAGCGCTTCATCACCTCGGGCGAGCACGACATGTCCGAGAACATCATCCACCTGGTGCTGGCCCGCCCCGAGGGCGGCAAGCCCGGCACCAAGGGCCTGGGCCTCTACATCGTCCCGAAGTTCGACTTCGACTGGGAGACCGGCGAGCTCGGCGAGCGCAACGGTGCCTACGCCACCAACGTCGAGCACAAGATGGGCCTCAAGGCGTCCAACACCTGCGAGATGACCTTCGGCGCCAAGCACCCGGCCAAGGGCTGGCTGGTCGGCGAGAGCGTCGACGGCATCCGCCAGATGTTCAAGATCATCGAGTTCGCCCGGATGATGGTCGGCACGAAGGCCATCGCCACCCTCTCCACCGGCTACCTGAACGCGCTGGAGTACGCCAAGGAGCGCGTGCAGGGCGCCGACATCTCCAACTTCATGGACAAGGCCGCCCCCCGCGTCACCATCACCAACCACCCGGACGTCCGCCGCTCGCTGATGACGCAGAAGGCGTACGCCGAGGGCATGCGCGCCCTGGTGCTCTACACCGCCTCGGTCCAGGACGACCTGCTCGCCGCCCGCCTGCGCGGCGAGGAGGACAAGGCCGCCGAGAGCCTGAACGACCTGCTGCTGCCGATCGTCAAGGGCTACGGCTCGGAGAAGTCCTACGAGCAGCTCGCCCAGTCCCTGCAGACCTTCGGTGGCTCCGGCTTCCTGCAGGAGTACCCGATCGAGCAGTACATCCGGGACGCCAAGATCGACACCCTCTACGAGGGCACCACCGCGATCCAGGGCCTGGACTTCTTCTTCCGCAAGATCGTCAAGGACGGCGGCCAGGCGCTCACCTCGGTCTCCGAGCAGATCCAGAAGTTCCTCGCTGCCGGTGAGGGCGGCGACGCCCTGGCGGCCGAGCGCGAGCTGCTCGCCAAGGCGGCCGGCGACCTGGAGGCCATCGTCGGCAAGCTGCTCGCCGACCTGTCCTCGGTCGAGCAGGACGTCAAGAACATGTACAAGGTGGGCCTCAACACCACCCGCCTGCTGATGGTCTCCGGCGACGTGGTGATCGGCTGGCTGCTGCTGCGTCAGGCCGCCGTCGCCCTCGCCAAGCTGGAGGCCGGCGCTTCCGCCAAGGACGTCGCCTTCTACCAGGGCAAGGTCGCCGCGGGCCGCTTCTTCGCCCGCAACATCCTGCCGACGATCACGCCGCAGCGCCTGATCGCCGAGGGTGTCGACAACGAGATCATGGACCTGGCCGAAGAGGCGTTCTAGTCCTCCGTCAGGTCCGTCGGACCGCCTGACCCACCCTCACCCGGAGGGGGCCCTGCGCACAGCGCTCGGCCCCCTCCGGGCTTTTCGTGCCCGCCGCGGGTGCCCGCTGCGGGTGCCCGCGCCGGGTGATCGCGACGGGCGGTTCCGGTCGGTGCTCGGAGTGTGATGACCCGATCGGACGTTTGACAGTCCTGTCGGTGTACGGGCATATGCTCAGGGATGGGAAGCCCCTCCCCACCGGCTCTCCGCAATCCCTCGACCCAGGAGCAGCATGTCGACCGCCGACCGACCGGTCTACTTCGACCGGACTCACACCGACGACCTGATCACCTATCTGGCGGCTGCCCCGTCCCCGTACCACGCGGTGGCCGGTGCGGCCGAGCGGCTCGAGAAGGCGGGCTTCCGCCAGGTCGCGGAGACCGACGCGTGGGAGGGCACGGCCGGTGGGCGGTACGTCATCCGAGGCGGCGCGCTGATCGCCTGGTATGTGCCGGAAGGGGCCCGGCCGGAGACGCCGTTCCGCGTGGTCGGGACGCACACCGACTCGCCCAACCTGCGGGTCAAGCCGGTCCCCGACACCGGCTCGGCCGGCTGGCGGCAGGTGGCGGTGGAGATCTACGGCGGCGTGCCGCTGAACACCTGGCTCGACCGTGACCTGGGGCTGTCCGGTCGACTGGTGCTGCGCGACGGGTCGACGCGGCTGGTGCAGCTGGACGAGGCGCTGCTGAGGGTTCCGCAGCTGGCGATCCACCTCGACCGCCAGGTCAACGACGGCCTGAAGCTGGACAAGCAGCGCCATCTGACGCCGATTTGGGGTATCGGCCAGGTGGACGAGGGGTCGCTCATCTCCTACGTCGCCGAGCGTGCCGGAGTGGACGCTTCCGATGTGGCGGGCTGGGATCTGATGACCCATGACGTCCAGGCGCCGTCCTACCTGGGCAAGGACCGCGACCTGCTGGCGGCCCCGCGACTGGACAACCTGCTCTCGGTGCACGCGGCCACCGCCGCACTCGCCGCGGCCGTCACCGCGGGGGGCGCCAAGCTGCCGTACATCCCGGTGCTCGCGGCCTTCGACCACGAGGAGACGGGCAGCGAGTCGGACACCGGCGCACAGGGCCCGCTGCTGGGCAACGTGCTCGACCGCAGCGTCTTCGCGCGCGGCGGTACGGCGGAGGACCGCGCCCGGGCGCTGGCCGGCACGATCTGCCTCTCCTCGGACATGGGCCACGCCGTCCACCCGAACTACAGCGAGCGGCACGAGCCCGGCCACCAGCCGATGCCCAACGGCGGCCCGATGCTCAAGGTCAACGTCAACAACCGCTACGCGACGGACGGCGTCGGGCGGGCCGTCTTCGCCGCCGCCTGCGAGCGGGCCGGCGTGCCGTGGCAGACCTTCGTCTCCAACAACGCGATGCCCTGCGGCACGACGATCGGCCCGATCACCGCCGCCCGCCTCGGTATCACCACGGTGGACTGCGGCATCGCGGCGCTCTCCATGCACTCGTCCCGCGAGCTCTGCGGCGCCGACGACCCGTACCTGCTGGCCAGTGCGATCAAGGCGTTCCTGGAGGGCTGACCGGCCCACCGGCGCGAGGGGGCGGTACCCGCACGGGTACCGCCCCCTCGCTGCGTCACTCCATCCCGGCCAGCACCAGCGGCAGCCGGGTCGCGCCACCGGCGACCAGCTTCACCGGCACGCCCCAGTCCTGCTGGTGCACGTGGCAGGCCGGGTACTCGATCTCGGGGTCGTCGTCGCAGGACGCGGCCATCGCCGAGACGTGCAGAACGCCCTCGGTCACCTGGTCCGAGAGCACCAGCTCACGAACGAGAGCACTGTCCGCGCCGGAGCCCGAGACGAGCAGCTCCGGCGGGGTCGAGCTGACCAGCAGCCGGGTCGACGGACCGTAGCGCTCGTCCAGCTTCTGGCCGCTGGGCGCGGAGAAGACCACGTCCAGCTGGAACGTGCCGGGGGCCACCTCGGTCGCCGCGCGCTGGGTGCGGTGGGCGACGGACTCGACGCGCACCGCCTCCTCGGGCAGCCGCAGCCGGGTCAGCCGGTGCCGGGCCGACTCCACCACCACGATGTCGCCGTCCACCAGTACGGCGCCCGAGGGCTCGCGCAGGTCGGTGGCCAGCGTGCTGACCTCGCCGCTGGCCGGATCGAAGCGGCGCAGCGCGTGGTTGTAGGTGTCCGCGATCGCCACCGAGCCGTCGGGCAGCACGGTGACGCCGAGCGGGTGCTGGAGCAGGGCCTGGTCGGCCGCGCCGTCGCGGTGTCCGAAGTCGAACAGCCCGCTGCCCACCGGCGAGGTCACCAGGCCGGTTTCACGTGAAACAGCGCGTAGCGCCGAGGTCTCCGAATCCGCCACCCAGAGCGTCCCGCCGTCCGCCGAGACCGCCAGGCCGGAGGGCTGCGCGAACCAGGCCTCCGCCACCGGACCGTCCACCAGACCCTCGTTGGTCGTCCCGGCGGCGACGCCCACGGTCCGCGCCACGGCGTCGTACGCCCAGAGCTGGTGCACACCGGCCATCGCGATCCACACCCGGCCGTCGAACCAGGCGACGTCCCACGGCGAGGAGAGGTCCACCTCGCGGGCGGCGCCCTCGGTCGCCGAGCCCTGCCACCACTGCCGACCGGTCCCCGCGAGCGTGGTCACCGAACCGTCCGCGAGCCGCACGCCGCGCAGCGCGTGGTTCACCGTGTCGGCCACCACCACGTCGTAGTCCAGCCCCAGGTCGGCCGGGACCAGGGCCAGTCCCTGCGGCTCACTGAACCGCGCGCTGTCGGCCGGGCCGTCCACCAGCCCGCGCACCCCGTCGCCGATCCGCCGCAGCACGCTCTCGCCGTCCTCGGCCAGCTCGACCAGCGAGTGGTGACCGGAGTCGGCGACCAGGAAGCCGCCGCCGGGCAGCCGGACCGCCTTGCCCGGGAACTTCAGCTCCCCGGCCTGCGGCTCGGGCGCCACGTACGGGCCGTCCCCGCGCCGCAGCGTGCCCTTGGCCGCGTGCTCGGCCTCCAGCTCTTCCACCAGCCGCTCGATCGCGTGCGCATGCCCCTCACCCGCGTGCTGGGCGACCACGTACCCTTCGGGGTCGATCACCACCAGCGTCGGCCACGCCCGCACCGCGTACTGCTTCCAGGTCACCAGCTCGGGGTCGTCCAGCACCGGGTGCGCCACCTCGTACCGGGCCACCGCGTCCACCACGGCCTGGTGGTCCGCCTCATGGACGAACTTCGGCGAGTGCACCCCCACGATCACCACGGTGTCGCGGTGCTTCTCCTCCAGCTCCCGCAGCTCGTCCAGGACATGGAGGCAGTTGATACAGCAGAAGGTCCAGAAGTCTACAACGACGCACTTACCTCGTAGGTCGGCAAGAGTGAGGTCCTTGCCGCCGGTGTTGAGCCAACCACCGGAGCCGACCAGTTCAGGGGCGCGAACGCGTGCACGAGAAGCCATGTCCTCATCCAACCCCATCGGGCTGGGGAAGCATTCCGGCTGCCTCGGTCTACGCTGCGGTGCGAATCTTGCGACAGGGGAGAGGCAGATGGCTGTGAACGGGACCGAGATGCCTGCGGGGGCAGTGCAGGGATTCATGGCGCTGCCGGAGCGTACGGAGGACGGAGAGCAGCCGTTCCTACGATGCCTGGCGGATGTGGTCCGGGTGCTTGGGCTCGATGTTGCTCCGGAGTCGGATGCCGGTGATCGGCGGACGTGGGAGCACCGAGCTCGGGCGGCGCTGCGCGAGGCTTGCCACCAAGGGCTGATCGTTTCCGAGGCATCCTTCGACGCGCTGATGAAGGCTGCCGTCCACGACCCCAATCCGAGCTTCAACCGGCAGTTCGTCGAGCCGGCCCTGAACGCGTTCGGGCACTGGCGCGTCCAGTCCGCGCTGCTCGACTACCTGCGGACGGGCGCCGACCAGGAACGGGCGGGCGCTGCGCGGGCCTGGTACTGGTCTGCTCTGCCCCTCCGGCTTTCCCAGGTGAGGGCGGAGAGCCAGGGCACAGAGAGCCAGGCAGAGCCCGACGACCGATCCGTCGTCGTGCGTGAGTGGTACGACACTGCGCTGCGAGAGTTCGTGAGCAATGAGGATCTGGACGTCCGGCGGTGCATCCTCCCTGGATTGCCTCTCCGGCAGTCGGCGTTCCCACCCGAGCTACATGACCTCGTGGAGGCGGCGGTGGCGATCGCTCGGTCTCATCCCGATGAGTACATCCGCCACCGCGTGGAGCACCAGGTCCGCGACTGATCCGCCGCTGTGGGGCGTGACTGTGCATCAGATGCCGTGTCCCACCCCGTCGGGCCGCAGAAGCAGTCCGGGAGCGGGAGTGACGGGTCAGCCACCTATCGCGCGAGCGGCGCTGGTCTCCACGATCTCCCTGGCGACCAGCAGCGGGGTATCAGCCCATCCGAGCAGCGCCTTCGTGACCGCGATCGCCGGGATGATGCTTGTCCCGCGCTGGACGAGGAGGGCTTGCACCGCCTCCATCCCACTGCGCGCGAGCACGGGTCGGCACTCTTCGACCAGTACGGTCCACTTCGCGGCGACCTCGGGTTGTAGCCCGGTGACGTTCTCGAACATGGCATTCCTCCCCCTCGTGAACGAGCGACCCCACCGACTGCGAGCCGATCGATTCCAGTCGTCACGGCTCCTGCGGGATTCTCGCAATCCTTGCGCTGAGACGCTGATCATTTTCAGCGGGTTACGGGCGTCGCTGCTGGTTGGCCGTGCGCACGTCTCGCAGCAGCCGTGCCCGCCGCGCGTGCTCCTCGGGGCCAAGAGGTCGGTCGGTGTGCTCCTCGGGCGTCAGCGGGGCGCGTGGCGCTTCAAAGCCTCCGGGAGTGGCAGTCGGCGATGACGATCTTCCCCCGGAAGTCCGCCAGGGTCAGATCCTTACCGCCGGTGTTCAGCCAACCACCGGCGCCGACCAGTTCAGGGGCGCGTACGCGTGCACGAGAAGCCATGCCCACATCCAACCCCATCGGGCTGTGGACGCATTCCGCTCGGCCTCGGAGTTCGGACGGGGACGATCTTCAGCTGAACGTGTTAGCGTGCCGCCCGTGCCAAGTTCAGGTAATACGACAACACTTCCTGGTTCCCTTGGCCCAGGGGTAGTCCGTCCGAGAGCGTCGACTCCGGACGGGGTCTCGACGACGTCCGGGCGTCCGGTGTCGCTCCCCTCGCTGACGGGGCTGCGGTGGACCGCGGCGCTGCTGGTGTTCCTCTTCCACGTGAACCTCGTGCAGTACTTCGGCGGCCGTGCCGGCAGCCTGGTGAACTGGGCGTTCTCGGCGGGCGATACCGGGGTCTCGTTCTTCTTCATGCTGTCCGGGTTCGTGCTGGCCTGGTCCTCGCCGGGCCGCACCGGGATCGCGAAGTTCTGGCGGCGGCGGTTGGCCCGGGTCTATCCGCTGCACGTGGTGACGGCCCTGCTCGCGCTGGCGATGGCCTTCACCTTCGCGCCGATGACCAAGCCGCTGCACACGCAGCTGGCGGCGAACCTGCTGATGGTCCAGTCCTGGTTCCCGGACTTCGGCTTCTACCAGAGCGTGAACCCGGTCAGCTGGTCGCTGGCCTGCGAGGCGTTCTTCTACTTCCTGTTCCCGGTGCTCCTGTGGTGCCTGCGGCGGGTGGGCTGGCGCGGGAACCTCATCGTCGCCGCGCTCAGCACGGCGACGGTGCTGGTGATGCCGATGCTGATCCACCACCTGTCGCTGTCGACCGACTTCACCTGGACCATCTACTACTTCCCGCTGCTGCGGCTGCCGGAGTTCGTGCTCGGCATCGCGCTGGCCGAGGTGGTCCGGGCCGGGCGCTGGCGCGGTCCGGGGCTGGCGGTCTCGCTGATCCTGGCCGTGTTCGGCTACTTCCTGACCAGCCAGGTCGACTACGGCTACCAGTTCACGGCGTGCACGGTGATCGGGTTCGCCGCGCTGATCGCCGCGGCCGCGACGGCCGACCTCAGGGGGGAGCCGTCCCCGTGGCGCGGTCGGCTCATGGTCAAGCTGGGCGAGATCTCCTTCGCCTTCTACATGATCCACCTGCTGGTGATGCGGACCGGCGAGTACGCGTTCCGCTCGCACCCCAAGGAGCACTGGCCGATGGGCCTGGCCGTGACGGCGGCAGCGTTCGCGATCGCGCTGAGCCTGGCCTGGCTGCTGCACACCTACGTCGAGGGACCCGGGCGACGGCTGATGCTGCGCAGCTGGGGTCGCCGCGCCGCCGTCCGACACTAGGGCCCGCCGCAGGCGCCGTGGTCCGCTCGGATCGCGGCGCCGTGGCCCAGGATGTCCCGTGACAGGTGGCAATCCACGACGGGAGCGAGCGCGTGATCAAGTACAAGGTCAGGGAGCGGGTCTTCGGGATCGGCGACGACCACTGGATCGAGGACGAGCACGGCCACAAGGCGTTCCTGGTGGACGGCAAGGTGCTGCGGATCCGGGAGACCTTCGAGCTCAAGGACGACAGCGGCCGGGTGGTGGCCGTGATCCGCAAGAAGGCGCTCGCGGTCCGCGACGCGATGCGGATCGAGGACGCGCACGGCGGCACGGTCGCCACCGTGCGCCGCAAGCTCTTCTCGCCGATCCGCCACAGCTACTACGCGGAGCTGCACGGCGGTGGGGAGCTGGAGATCCACGGCGACCTGGTCGGCAAGGAGTACACGGTCGAGTCGGACGGCCACAAGATCGCCGAGGTCTCCCGCTCGTGGTTCCGGATCCGCGACCACTACGGCGTGCGGATCGCCGACGGCGCCGACACCCCGCTGCTGCTGGCCATCGCGGTCTGCGTGGAGCACCTGGTGGCGGAGGACGACTGAGGCGAGGCCTTCAGGTCGTGACCGGCCGGGGTGCGGCTCTATCCGCCGGCGAGCCGTGCGGTCAGGCGCTGTCGGGCGGCCGGCCACTCGTCGGCGAGCATCGAGAAGTAGACGCTGTCGCGCCAGGTTCCGTCGGCGCGGCGGCGCTCGCGGCGGTGGGTGCCCTCGTAGTGGGCGCCCAGGCGGCGGATGGCGTTCTGCGAGCGTTCGTTGCGGTGGTCGGTCTTCCACATCACCCGGCCCATGCCCAGCTCCTCGAAGGCGTGGACGAGCAGCAGCAGCTTGGACTCGGTGTTCACGGCGGTGCGCCAGGCCGCGCGCCCGTACCAGGTCCAGCCGATCTCCAGCCACTCGTCGTGCGGGTTGATCTGCCGGTAGGTGGTCCAGCCGACCGCGCGGCCGGTGTCCAGCCGGATGACGGCGAAGGCGATGCTCTCGCCGCGCTCGACCTCGCCGAGCACGCCGTCCAGCAGGGCGCCGAGCTCCTGTTCGGTCTGCGGGGCCGAGCCGGACAGCCAGCGCCAGACCTCCTCGTCCGCGCCGCCGGCCGCGAAGAGGTCGGGCAGGTGGTCGCGGCTGAGCGGTTCGAGGCGGACGTGCCGGCCGGTCAGGGTGACGGGGACGGGATGCTTCGCAGTCATGACTGGAAAAATAGCCCCTGATTGAACTAGGGGCAACTGATATCTGCATTAGTGCAAAGAGGGAAACGAGAAGGCCCCGCCGGGCTTGGGTTCCAGGGGTCGTCGCAACACCACTGGTTCTAGGTGGTGAGTAGATCACGTAGACGCTCGGCTGGGGTATCCCAGTCGAGCGTCTTGCG
>NZ_JARZAI010000038.1 GCF_029893355.1 Kitasatospora sp. MAA4 | reverse complement strand
ATCGACCCCGCCGAGACCCGCTCCGTCCTGGCCGCGGCCCTCGCCATGCTCCGCACCAAGCACGCCGACCTGCCCTCCCGCAAGCACGGCAACCCGCCCATGTAGCACTGCGCGACAGCACCTGCCAGGACCGAAAAGCCGAGCGAAAGGATCAGCGTGAACATCACCATCACCCGCGGCACCCTCAACGACGAGGAACTCGCCGCCCTCACCGCGGTCCTGATGGCCCGAGCCGCCGCCCAGCAGGCCGCCGCGGCCGCCGCCGCACCGCTGGAGCCGATCGCCCGCTGGCAGCGCCTGGAGCGCCGCCCGGCGTACTACTCGCCCGTCAGCTGGCAGCAGGCCGCGTAGCACGAACGACCTGAGGGCCCGGCCGGAAACGGACGGGCCCTCAGGCGGCTACCAGGCCGACCGGTCGACCCGCGTGCATCATCCGGAGGTTCCCGGCCAGCAGGTCGGGGTCCTGGGACAGCCAGAGCCGCAGCGCCGCCCCGAGCATCGCCGAACCCGATCCCAGCCGGACGCCGGTGGCCAGCGCCACCTGGGCGGCGGCCGGCACCAGCAGGTCGGCCAGCGGGGCGGGCAGCCAGACCATCAGCGCGCAGGGCGCCGGCTCGGCCAGTGCGGCGAGCAGCCGGTAGGCCCGCGCGGTGCCGTGCAGCGTCGGCAGCACGTCGATCAGCCCGTCGGCCACCACCTCGGAGAGGTCGCTCCGGTGACCCTGCGCCAGCTGGCGCAGCAGCGCCCGCTCGCCGCCGGTGATCCGGACCTTCAGCATGACCTCTTCGCCGTCCATCTGGTGCGGCCTCCCCGCAGTCTCCCGTACGCGGCACCAGTCATCAGTGCCGGTACGTACCACCTTGTCACAGCCCTGGTTCGGTCCCATCCGGAGATCTCCCCACTGTTCACCATCGGAAACGGTGCAGGTGCCCGAGGGCGCCTGCACCGTTGCCGGTAGTCCGAGCTGCGGCTAGCCGACGCCGGCGTAGGAGTGCTTGCCGGTGACGAAGATGTTGACGCCGTAGTAGTTGAAGACGAAGCAGGCGAAGGCCAGGCAGGCCAGGTAGGCGGCCTTGCGGCCCTTCCAGCCGGCGGTGGCGCGCGCGTGCAGGTAGCAGGCGTAGGCGACCCAGGTGATGAACGACCAGGTCTCCTTCGGGTCCCACTCCCAGTACTTGCCCCAGGCGGACTCGGCCCAGATCGCGCCCGCGATGATGGTGAAGGTCCACAGCGGGAAGACCATCGCGTTGATCCGGTAGGAGAGCTTGTCCAGCGTCGCAGCGGCGGGCAGCCGGTCCCAGACGGAGGCGGCGGTGTTGAACGGGCCGGTGGTCTTGCCGGCCGCGATCCGCTTGTCGTAGGTGTCCTTGCCCAGGTAGAGGGCGGTGACCACGAAGGCCGCGTGCAGGGCGCCGCCGGAGATGATCGCGGTGGTGACGTGGATGCCCAGCCAGTACGAGTGCAGGGCGGGGACCAGCTGCTCGGAGTCGGTGTAGAGCACGGTGGTGGCCAGACCCAGGGTCAGCAGGGCGGTCAGCACCACCGGCAGGCCGAGCCAGCGGACCTGCTTCTTCGCCAGCAGCAGGATCAGGAACGCGGCCACCGTGGAGACGGCGAAGGCGCAGGAGAACTCGTACATGTTCCCCCACGGCCAGCGCATCACCGACAGGCCGCGGGTGATGACGCCGCTCGCGTTGATCAGGAACCCGAGGACGGTCAGCGAGATGGCCATCCGGCCCGCCATGTCGCCCTTCTCGCTGCTGCCCGCCGCGCCCGGACCGTCCACCGCGTCGCCGTCGCCGCGGCCGCTGGTGACCACGGTGGCGCCTTCGCCGGCCAGCGCGGTGCGGGTCAGCGTGGTGGTCCCGCCGCCGGGCGAGGCGACCGTGACGGTCACCGACTTGGCGGCCTTGGCCGCCTTCGCCTGGACGGGCAGGGTGGCCGCGGCGGCCGTCTCGGCCAGCGTGGCCTGCTCGGCGGACCGGACCGCCACTGCGCCCTTGCTGCCGAAGGTCCACTCGAACATGTAGGCGAACATGGCCAGCAGGTACACAGCCATGGCCGAGTAGATGAGCTTGTTGGAGAGCTCAGCCAGATGGGGATTGACCCCGGAGGCGAGGATCACCGTCTACTCCTTGGATTCCGAGTCGGCAGGGCGGGTGGGGGTTGGTGAGGCGTCAGACACCTCGGGCGTGTCGGGCTCGTCCAGGGCCGGGGCGTCGTCCTGGAGGTCGACGGCCAGTTCGGCCAGCTCCTCGGCGATCCGCGCGGACTCGCTGCGGGCCAGGCCCGCCAGCTCCACCAGCGTCCGGCCGTCCGGGCCGACCACGGCGCGCACCCAGATCCGGCGGCGCTGCACGAAGAGCGAGCCGATCAGGCCGAGCACGGCGAGCACCGCGCCGGTCAGGGCGATGGAGTTGCCCGGGCGGTGCGAGACGCTGAAGGTCGCCCACTGCTTGTAGGAGTCGAACGAGATGGTGCCGTAGTTGTTCGGCAGCTGCCAGACCTGGCCCGGCGTCATCTTGGCCTTGGCCGGGCCGCCGTCCTGCTGGAGCTGGCTCATGTGGGTGAGGTCCAGCTGGTACACGTTCTGCGGCAGACCGGCGTCGGTGCCCAGGTCGCCCTCGTAGGCGGTCAGCACCAGCAGCGGGGACGCGTCGCCCGGGAACAGCGAGATCGGGCCGGTGGTCGGGCCGAAGTTGGCCGGCGCGGTCGGCAGGAAGAAGCCCTGGAAGCCGAGCTGGACCTTCTTGCCGTCCTTGTCGCCGTAGTCGCCGACCTTGACCACACCGGTCGAGGTGAGGTTGCTGTCCTGCGGCAGGAACGGGACGGTGTCGTGGTAGACCACCTTGCCGGTGGCGTCCCGCACGGTGATCACCGGGGCGTACCCGTGGCCGATCAGGAACACCTTGCTGCCGCCGATGTCCAGCGGGTGGTTGACCTGGATGTCGCCGGCCTTCAGCTTGCTGCTGTCGTCGCCCTCCCAGTACCGGATGTGCGCGATGAACTCGCGTGCGTTGCCCATCTGGTCGCCGGTGGTCTGGTAGCTGGCGGTGAAGTTGTCGAGCTTGAAGCCGAACGGGTCGAGGTCCTCGGGCCCGTAGAACGCGGAGCCGGTGAAGTCGTCCAGCTGGGTCATCGTGTTGGCGAAGCCGTCACCCTCGACCACCAGCTTGCCGCCCTGGCCGCTGGCCAGGCTGGCCCAGGCGAACCCGGCCAGCAGGGCGAAGAGCGAGAGGTGGAAGAGCAGGTTGCCGACCTCGCGCAGGTAGCCCTTCTCGGCGGCGACCGCGCCGTCCGTCCCGGTGCTCAGGTGCGCGCGGAACCGGCGCTTGCGCAGCAGCCGGTGGGCGGCCGCGTTGACGGTCTCGGGGTCGGCATCGGTGTGCCAGGCGGCGTACACCGGCATCCGGGTCAGGTTGCGCGGCGCGCCCGGCGGCTCTGCCCGGATGACGCCGACGAACTGCCAGGTCCGCGGGATGATGCAGCCGGCCAGCGAGACGAAGAGCAGGATGTAGATCGCCGAGAACCAGACCGAGCTGTAGACGTCGAACAGCTGGAGCTTCTGGTAGATCGGCGCGATCGTCTTGTGCGCGGCCTGCCAGGTCTGCACCTTGAAGGCGTTCTGGCTGTTCTGCGGGATCAGCGAGCCGGGGATGGCCGCGAGCGACAGCAGGAAGAGCAGGATCAGCGCGACCCGCATCGAGGTCAACTGGCGCCACATCCAGCGCATCCAGCCGATCACCCCTATGCCGGACGGAGCGTCCGCCTCGACCGGGGCGCTGCTCATCCGCTCGGCGGACTCCTCGTCCGCCGGGGGCTTGAGGTCGGTGTCACTCACGGTCAGATTCCGATCGGGGAGTCGTTGGGTGCGAGGTACTGGAGCTGGTTGACCAGCTCGTTCCAGGCACCGGTCACGAGGAGCAGGCCGACCACGACCAGCATGCCGCCGCCGAGGCGCATGACCCACTGGTAGTGGCGCTTGACCCAGCTGAACGCGCCCAGGGCACGCCGGAAGGTCAGCGCGGCCACGACGAACGGTACGCCCAGACCGAAGCAGTACACCGCCGTCAGAAAGGCGCCGCGCCCCGCTCCTGCCTGACTGGCCGACAGGGTGAGCACGGACGTGAGGGTCGGGCCGATGCACGGGGCCCAGCCGAGTCCGAAGACCACGCCGAGCAGCGGTGCTCCGACCAGCCCGACCACCGGACGGCGGTGCGAGCGGATCTCGCGCATCCCGAACCCGGGCAGCAGGCCCATGAAGGCCAGGCCCATCAGGATCGTCACCACGCCCATCACCCGGTTGATGGCGGTCTGGTGCTCCCGCAGGGTCAGGCCGAACTCGCCGAACAGCGCGCCGAAGGAGACGAAGACGGCGGCGAAGCCGAGGATGAAGAGCAGCGAGCCGGCCAGCATCCGCCCGCGCCGGGCGCCCTGGGCGTCGGCCAGGTCGGCGGCGGAGAAGCCGGTAACGTACGAGAGGTAGCCGGGGACCAGCGGCAGCACGCACGGGGAGAAGAAGGAGACCAGGCCGGCCGCCACCGCGATCGGCGTCGCGAGCAGCAGCGGGCCGTTCAGGACGGTGCCGTTGGTCTCCCCCAGCGCGAGTAGTGCGGCACTCACGAGTGCTGCTCCGCCAGGATCGGCGTGAGCATCGACTCCAGGTCCTCGGCGGGCAGCGCCTTCATCGCGCGGGCGGCGAGCCGGCCCTCGCGGTCGATCACGATCGTGGTCGGGATGGACTGCGGGTTCAGGCTGCCCTTGGGGAACTTGAGGATCTGGGTGCCGTCCGGGTCGTACAGGCTCGGGTAGCTGATCCCGTTGACGTCCTCGAACTGCTTGGCGTTGGTGATGCTGGTGTCCCGGGTGTTGATCCCGAGGAACTGCACGCCCTGGCCCTTGTACTTCTCGTAGACCTGCTCCAGGCCCTTGGCCTCGGCCCGGCAGGGCGAGCACCAGGAGCCCCAGATGTTCAGGACGACGACCTTGCCGCGGTAGTCGGAGAGCGCGGCGGCGGTCCCCTCCAGCGTCTTGCCCGCGATGGCGGGCGCGGGCTGCCGGTCGGCGACCGGCGCGGTGTCGATACCGCCGTTGCCGGTGACGAATCCGGCCTGCGCGTCACCGCCGCCGGAGCCTGACGAACTGCACCCGGCGAGCGTGAGCGCGACGGCCGAGGCGATCAGGGCCGCAGCGAGGCGGAGGCGGGAGGGGGTCCGCCCGACCGAAGGCTGGGGGAGCGACGTACCAGACATGTGAAAAGTTTCGCATGGGACTTTGGGAGGCTTTAGGGGGGTCCGCCCTTGCGGGTCGGACCCACCCTGAGCTGCGGGTGTAAAGACGGGATCAAGCTCCGAAGCTCTTGCCCACCGGGACGTCGCCCTTGGAGCCCTTGCCGGTCAGGTGGGCCGGCAGCAGGTCGCGGGCCGGCTCGCGGTAGCCGACCGACACCAGCTTGTCCCCCTCGTAGGTGAAGCTGGTCAGCGAGGCGAGCGAGCACTGCCGCTTGCGCGGGTCGTGCCAGAGCCGGCGGTGCTCGGCGAACGAACGGGCCGTCCAGATCGGCAGCTGGTGGCTGACGCAGACCGCCTCGTGCCCGCGGGCGGCGTCCCGGGCGGCGGCCAGCGCGCCCATCATCCGTACCGCCTGCTCGACGTACGGCTCGCCCCAGGACGGCCGGAACGGGTTGACCAGGTGCGGCCAGTAGCGCGGGTTGCGCAGCGAGCCGTCGCCGACGCCGAAGGTCTTGCCCTGGAAGACGTTCTCCGCCTCGATCAGCCGGTCGTCGCTGGCCACGGCCAGCCCGTGCGAGGCGCCGATCGGCGCGGCGGTCTCCTGCGCGCGCTCGAGCGGGGAGGCGACCACGTGGGTGATGTCGTGGTCGGCCAGGTGCTCGGCCACCCGGTCGGCCATCTGCCGTCCGAGCTCGGAGAGGTGGTAGTCCGGCAGCCGGCCGTAGAGCACGCCCTCGGGGTTGTGCACCTCGCCGTGCCGCATGAGGTGCACCACGGTGATCTCTTTGGCGCTCATCTGTTCGGTCCTCAGTTCTGGGTGGGCTGGGCCTGGGCCGCGGCGCGGGCTGCGGCGGGGAGGGCGGCGGCGACCTTCTCGATCGCCCGCTCGTCGTGGGCCGCCGAGACGAACCAGGACTCGAAGGCGGAGGGCGGCAGGTAGACGCCGTCCGCGAGCAGGCTGTGGAAGAACCCCGTGAAGCGGAAGGCCTCCTGACGCTTCGCCGAGTCGTAGTCCGTGACCTGCTCGTCGGTGAAGAAGACCGAGAACATGTTGCCCGCCTTCTGCAGGCGGTGGGTCACGCCCTCCTTCGTCAGAGCGTCGGCGACCAGGCCGGAGATCGTGTCGGCGACGCGGTCGACGGTGGCGTACGCCTCGTCGGTGCAGCCGCGCAGCTGGGCGAGGCCGGCCGCGGTGGCGATCGGGTTCCCGGACAGGGTGCCCGCCTGGTAGACCGGGCCGGCCGGCGCCAGGTAGGCCATCACGTCGGCGCGACCGCCGAAGGCCGCCGCCGGGAAGCCGCCGCCCATCACCTTGCCGAAGGTGAGCAGGTCGGGGGCCCAGCCCTCGTGGGCGGCCTCCAGGCCGTACCAGCCGGCCCTGGAGACGCGGAAGCCGGTCATCACCTCGTCGGAGATGAAGAGCGCGCCGTTCTCGCGGCAGAGCCGGGCCAGGCCCGCGTTGAAGCCGGCGGCCGGCGGGACCACGCCCATGTTGCCGGGCGAGGCCTCGGTGATCACACAGGCGATCTCCCCGGCGTGGCGCGCGAAGGCCTGCTCGACCGCCGCCAGGTCGTTGTACGGCAGCACGATGGTGTCGCCCGCCTGGGCTCCCGTCACGCCGGGCGTGTCGGGCAGGCCGAAGGTCGCCACGCCGGAACCGGCCGCGGCCAGCAGCGCGTCGACATGGCCGTGGTAGCAGCCGGCGAACTTGACGATCTTGGCCCGGCCGGTGAAGCCGCGGGCCAGCCGGATCGCCGACATGGTCGCCTCGGTACCGGAGGAGACCAGCCGGACCTGCTCCACCGGAGCCACCCGGGAGACGATCTCCTCGGCCAGCTCGACCTCGCCCTGCCCGGGCGTGCCGAAGGACGTGCCGCGCGTCACAGCCTGCTGGACGGCCTCGATCACGGCCGGGTGGGCGTGGCCGAGGATCATCGGTCCCCAGGAGCAGACCAGGTCGACGTACTCGCGGCCGTCGGCGTCGGTCAGGTAGGGCCCGGTGCCGGACACCATGAAGCGCGGGGTGCCGCCCACGGCACGGAAGGCGCGCACCGGGGAGTTCACCCCGCCGGGGGTCACGATCGAGGCGCGGTCGAAGAGCGACTGGGACTGAGGTGCTTCATACGGGTAGCTCACGAGACCACATCCTCTCAAACCGGTCCGGTCTCAAATCGTGTCCTTCACCTCTGCATGTCGGAGCCGATCATCTGGAACGATGATCCGTGTGCGGCCGCTGTCCCGTCGTCCCGCACACTGGGGAGAGCACGGTTCTCCGTGCAGGGGCCTCCGGAGGGACACCGGTGGCCCGAAGGTCTGTCGGTTCCGGCGAATTCCGGTGAGGATGGTCCGAGAGTGTCCGAGGCGCACGACGGCTTCGAGGAGGCCACGGCGGCGGATATGGATCCCGGCCCACGGGCCGGCGGGTCCAGAGGAAGGGGAAAGCGGGGTGAAGGACGGGTGGGGGTGACCTACAAGTACTTCGGCGCACCCGACCGCGCCACCGCCGCGAGAGTCCCGACCGCGCTCGGCCCCGGTGGTCTGGGCCTGGACGCCGGCGAGCTCGGCTCGCTCGGACGCCTGGGCGACCTGATGGAGACCAGCGGCTCACCCAACGGCCACCTCTCCACCAAGATCAAACCCGAGACCATGAGCGCGATGGTCCTCACCGGCATCCAGGGCGTCCCGCTGCACCAGGTCCCGCCCCTGGAACTGGTCGTCCTGCACCCCGACTACGCCGTCGTCCAGCTCCCGCACACCGTCGTGGAGCCCCTGCGCAAGGCCGACGAGACCGAACTGGGCGCCGCCGCGTTCATCTGGTCCACCGTCCCCGACCGCCGCGGCCCGCGCGACGCGTTCGTCATCTACTCGATGCTGCACGAGTGGCAGGACTTCGCGAACCGGCTGCACGACGCGGGGCACCAGCTGTACTGCCTGGTCTGGCCGTGAGCCGGGCGGTCGCGGGCTTCTGAGGGAGAGTCAGTCGGCTTCTAGGATCTGCGGTATGGCAACAAGACTCGTGCAGATCAACATGAAGGCCCGGGACGACTCCGCGCTCGGCCGGTTCTGGGCGGCGGCACTCGGTTGGGGTGTCGACAGCGAGGGGCCCGGCGTGACCAACCTCGAACCCGTGGGCTTCGCCTACCCCGACCCTGCGGCCGTCTGCATCGACCTCGTCGCGCGGCCGGAACCCAAGACGGTGAAGAACCGGGTGCACCTCGATCTGGCCACCACCTCGGCCGCCCATCAGGCGGAGTTGGTCGGGCGCCTGAGGGAGCTCGGTGCGACGCTCGCCGACGTGGGTCAGGGCGACGTTCCCTGGACGGTGCTGGCCGACCCGGAGGGCAACGAGTTCTGCGTCCTGGAACCCCGCCCGATCTACCGGGACACCGGGCCGGTCGCCGCGGTGGTGGTCGACTGCACCGACCCGCGGGCGATGGCGCGGTTCTGGGGCGAGGCGACGGACTGGACGGTGCACGAGGCCACGGACGACCAGGCGGCCCTGCGCTCCGCCCAAGGCGTCGGCCCCTACCTGGAGTTCATCCGCACCCCCGACACCAAGAGCGGGTGGAACCGGGTCCACCTGGACGTCCGGCCCTACCCCGGTGACGACCTGGCAGCGGAGGAAGCCCGACTGCGCGCCCTGGGCGCCACCGACCCTGGTATCGATCAGTCCGCGATCTCCTGGACGGTGCTGGCCGACCCGGAGGGCAACGAGTTCTGCCTGCTCACCCCTCGCTGACCTTGCGGCGGTGCGGCGGGCGTGGGAAGTCGGGGGTACCGACTTTCCGCGCCCGCCGCCGTGGGTGTCGGATCGTCAGCCGTGCAGGTAGACGATGCCGAGCTTGGTGAGCTGCCAGAGTTGGGTGGATGCGCCGGTGTCGGGGGCGAGTTGGATGATCGGGTTGCCCTGGGCGTCGGCGGAGGTGCTGACGGTGGCGACCTCGGTGGTGTCGGCCGAGTCGGCGAGCTTGTACCGGCCGTTGCCGGCGGGCTCGATCACCCAGTGCTGGTTGGCGCCGCCGTTGCAGCTCCACTGCTCGAGGACGGTTCCGGGGGCGGTGGCGGCGCCGGTGGCGTCCAGGCACATGGCGCGGTTGCCGCTGAAGTCCATCTCGTAGCTGCCGCCGGGCTTGGCCTCCAGGACGAAGGACTGGTTGAGTCCGCCGGTGACGGGGTAGCTGATCGCGGTGCGGCCGTTGGTGCTGTCACCGTAGGTCCCGCCGCCCGAGAGGTCGAGGGCCTTGCCGTTGGCGGCGCTGGTGAGTTGGTACCAGGCGCCGTCCTCGGGGGCGTCGTTGAAGGGCTGACCGGGGGTCAGCGGCATCAGCGAGGTGCCGTCGGACTGGTTGAGCGTGCAGTACGCCTCCTGCTGGGCGGCCCCGGTGTAGAAGGCGCCCAGGCAGGCCGCCTCACCCTGGTAGCCGGCCACCCGCAGGTGGTATGACTGCCGGATCTCGTTCTCGCAGAGCGAGAGGATGCCGATCGAGAAGTCGCAGCCGTTGCGGGTGTTCTCGGAGAGGTCGATGACGTCACCGTTGGTGTACTCGTACGGCGAGCTGGTCCACTCGGCGCAGACCTCGTGGCCGTAGCTGACCCGGCGCTGGTCCAGGAACCGTACGCCCGGGACGTTCTCGGCCGCCTGGCGCAGCGCGTCGTCGAAGGTCGGGACCACCCAGTTGTGGCCCCAGGCCAGGTCCTCCGGGTAGGCCGGGCAGCCCTGGTTGATCTTGGTCGCGTAGTCGTTGCTGCGGATGTCCGGGGTGATCGGGGTGAAGTACGACTGGTAGACCAGCTGGTAGGAGCCGTCCGCGTACCCGGCGTTGCGCATGGTCTGGCGGACGTCGGTGATCGCCGCGGTGACCTTCGGGATGACGGCCGCCGCCCGCTGGGTGATCGCCGCGCTGCCGATGGTGTCCCGGCAGCCCTGCGACTTGGGGATCGGGAAGTACTGCCCGAGGCAGCTCTCCATGATGCCGCTGAAGTCGAAGTCGTCGTTGGCGCCGATCGTGACGACGACCATCTTGACGTTGTACTTGGCCGCGGTCTGGGCGAGTTGGACGTCCTGCTTGGGCTCGCCGTAGTCGCCGCTGCCGCCACCGGTGATCTTCGCCAGGGTGGGGTCGCTGGTCAGGTCGCCGGTCTGCGCACCCGAGCAGGCCAGGTCGACGGGCGTGACGCCGGTGAGGCCGGTGTCGAAGATCTCGGACTGCGGGTGCCGGTGGCAGTAGTTCTTCGGGCCGTCGGTGCCGGCGAAGTAGCCGTCGCTGGTGTCGGTTCCGGCGCCTTCGCCGGAGATCGCGCTGTCGCCCATCGAGACGATCGCGCTGGGCAGGTCGGCGCGGGTGGCGGCCTGGACCGGCGGGGCTCCGGCGGCCAGTCCCAGGGCGGCGACCAGGGCGGCGACGGCGAGCAGGGCGGTGGGGGGACCTGAGATGCGTTTCCTGATCACGTAGGACTCCTAGGGTGGGGGGCGGAGTTTCACTGTGAGCGGGTTCACATCGTAGGTACTGACAAGTAACACAACAAGACGCGTGACAGGGAAAGTTGAGGATCCCTCAGGTTCAGCGGGGAAGAGAGAAGAAAAAAGAGCCGCCGCCCAACGCCTCAGGAGGAGAGGCGGTGGACGGCGGCCCGATGCGGGCGGATCAGCCCTGGTTGACGCAGGTGTTGCCGAACGCCGGGTTCAGCAGGCCGATCACGTCGACACTGTTGCCGCACAGGTTGACCGGGATGTGGATCGGAACCTGGAGCTGGTTGCCGGAGAGCACACCCGGCGATCCGACAGCGGCGCCCTCGGCACCGGAGCTGGCGAGGGCGGTCCCGGCACCAGCGGCCACGATGCCGACCACGGCGGCGCCGACAACGGCAGCCTTCTTGACGCTCATTTGAGTCTCCTTGTTACTGAGCACGATGCGTGCATGATCGTCAACGACGCCCCCGGCTTCGAGGTTGCGCCCGAACGCCGACCATCACCCGTTTGTACGTACCTGGACGCGTCGGCCGGCCCCGCGCGACGCCACCCGTTTCCCGTCGCGCCCGCGGTCGTTCTCCCTTCCGGAAGCTGTTCCACTCGCACGCACGCAGCCGGGCGCACCGGGCGTACAGGAAGGCCCACAGAATTCGGGCCATCCGCCGCCTGAGTGACAATCGGCGGTTGCCCGAAACCTTTCGGGCAGGTTTCCGGTTTCGCCCGGTGCCCGGGAAATACCGTCCCTGGAAATCAACGGAGGATTAACTCTCATGCGCAAGTTCTCGAAGTCCCTCGTCCTCTCCGTCGCCGCGGCCGGCCTGGTGCTCGGCGGCGCGGGTGCCGCCGCCGCCAGCGCGGGCGCGCAGGGTGTCGCGGCCGGCTCTCCCGGCGTGATCTCCGGCAACCTCGTCCAGGTTCCGGTGCACGTCCCGGTCAACGTCTGCGGCAACAGCATCGGCGTCATCAGCGTGCTGAACCCGGCGTTCGGCAACACCTGCCTGAACAACGGCTGACAGCGGCCGGTTCGCCCTCCGCGCCACCGCCGCGCGCCCGGTTCGCCCCGCGCGCGCGGCGTCCCCACCTCGTGATGATCCACTAGGAGATCTCCATGCAGAAGACCAAGAAGCTCGCGATCCTGTCGACCGCCGCGGTCGGCCTGATCCTCGGCGGCGCGGGTGCGGCCGCCGCCAGCGCGGGCGCGGAGGGCGTCGCCGCCAACTCCCCCGGTGTGCTGTCCGGCAACAACGCCCAGGTCCCGATCCACATCCCGGTCAACCTCTGCGGCAACTCGGTGGACGTGATCGGCCTGCTCAACCCCGCCTTCGGCAACACCTGCATCAACGCCGAGGCGATGCACCACGACGACGACGACTGCTGATCGGCGGACGACGTCTCGTGAGCGCTGCCCCTCGGACTCCCCCGTCCGGGGGGCAGCGCCGTGTCCCGACGAAAGGAATCCCGCGTTGACCGCCAAGATCGCCAAGACCACCGCGAGCGGCCTGCTCGCCGCGCTGGGCGCCGTGCTGCTGCTCGGCCAGGCCGGGACGGCGGCAGCAGCCGCCGCGACACCCGCGCCCGCGAGCAACCTCCAGCCGACCCAGATCGGACCGGCCCTGGGCGCGCTCCCGTACGTGATCGCCCCGGCGAAGGACCTGCGGCTCGACCCGTTCGCGCAGTCGGGGGCCGACCCGCTGAGCAACGCCGTCGCCGTCAAGCCGGACAACCCCGGCATGAAGCCGCTCAGCAGCACCGGCCTCACCGGCGGGCTGAGCAACGGCGGCGGGGCCAAGGACATCCCGGGCGCCGGCCTGCTGCTCTCCGCCCTGCCGGGCTGAGCGGCCCAACTCACGTACGGCAAAGGCCCGGTGCGAGCAGACGCACCGGGCCTTGCCTACCGAGGGCGGTCAGCCCAAGGACTCGGCCGCCGTCGCGTCGGTGGTCATCAGCAGGTCGCGCGCCGTGTCGGTGAGCGAGAGCCGCTTGTCCGCGCTGCCCAGCGAGGCCTTGGCACCGGGGACGGCGGAGACCGCGGCCGGGATCAGCCGCGGGTCCAGGTCGCCCGCCGAGAGCGAGCCGTCGTGCAGCGAGCCGTCCGGGCCCTCGGCGAAGCCGAGCGGGTGGCCGAGGCCGACCGCCGGGCCGACGGCCTTGAGCGGCGCCGCCGGCGCGTCCAGCGACAGGTCGCCGGGGCGCACGCCGTCCGCGACGGCCGGCAGCGGCAGCGCGGTGTTCAGGCTGGGCCCGACCTTGCTGAAGTTCAGGGCGGGCACCACCCGGTCCGGCACCATCTGGTGGCGGTCCTGCTCGGCCGGTACCGGCGGCAGCACCGGGGACGCCGGCACCGCACCGGTGATGTCGCCGCCGAGCGGGAGCAGGGGCGCCTTCTCGCTCACCGTCTCCAGCGGCACCCGGAAAGGCACCGTCTTGGTGGCGAGACCGTTTTCGAGCGACGCCACCTGGCTCGGGGAGAGCGGCCCCGCGGCGGCGGCCACTCCCTGGCCCGCGACCGCCGAAGCGCCGACGGCGAGCATCAGCAGCGCACCGGTCCGCTTGGAGAAGTTCATCGTGTTCCAACCCGATCTTTTGAGAGCTTCCGGACAGTGCCTCGCCGACGAATACAGGCGAGGCCAATCTGCCTCAACGATCCGGAACCCCGGGAGTGGGCGAACCTTACTCCGAACGGAGTATTAGTCCGATCGACACGCCGATGACCACGCGACTCGGCAAAGTTTCTCCACGAGCCTCGCGTAACTTTCCGGCCCGCCATTCTTTGATATCGATGTCACCGCACGACAACGGCCGGATCGGTCAGCCGATCAGCCGGCAGCCCGAGATCTGTCGGACGTGATCGCATTCCTGAATACGCCGTTCAGACCACGGTGACCACAGACCAGATCTATTCCGTAACGCCCGACGCAGCGGCAGCGGACGAAGTAATCCCGAGAGGAATCATCATGATCAAGAAGACCCTCGCCTCCGTCGGCCTGGTGGCCGCGGCTCTGGCAGCCGGTGTCACCCCCGCGATGGCGATCGGCAACGCGGACGGCTCCGCCGCGTCCATCCAGGGCAACGGTGGCACCAACACCACCGGCACCTGGGGCGACCACAGCCCGAACTTCCACTTCCTGGACAACCCGAACATCTGCCTCCCGGAGATCCACCACGTCCAGGTCGGCCTGATCCCGGTCCAGGCGGACATCCCGGTCGGCGACCAGCAGCTGCACCAGACCTGCAACGTCGGCCAGGCCACCCAGTCCAACGGTGACGGCATCGCCTCGCACCTGATCGGCTGATCGAGTCCCGCCTCCGGGCCCGGACCAGCCGCTCCCCCAGCACTGCGTCCGGGCCCCGGTTCCCGCAGTACCACCGCAGCCAGCGGTGCCCCGCACCACCCGCCCCTCCTCACCGTGCTACCTCGAAAGAGAGCTCCCCATGCTGAAGAAGGTTTTCGCCGTCGCCGGCCTGGCCGCTGCCGCCGTCGCCATGTCCGCCGCCCCCTCCCTCGCCATCGGTGACGCGGACGGCTCCGCCGCCTCCGTCCAGGGCGCGGGTGGCACCAACACCACCGGCACCTGGGGCGACCACAGCCCGAACTTCCACACCCTGGACAACCCGAACATCTGCCTGCCCGAGGTCCACCACGTCCAGGTCGGCCTGATCCCCGTTCAGGTCGACGTCCCGGTCCTCGACCAGCAGCTGCACCAGACCTGCAACGTCGGCCAGGCCACGCAGTCCAACGGTGACGGCGCGCTGTCGCACCTGATCGGCTGATCCAGCTCTCCCGAGCTGCGCACCACCTGACCCTCCAGAGCGGTACCTGACTCAACGGAGCAGTACAGCGGGGCCGGGGAGACTCTCCCCGGCCCCGCTTCATGGAAGCGGCGTCCAGTTCCGGACGCCCTGTCAGATGAGAGGACCGAACCTCATGCAGAGGATGCTCGGCAGGGCCGCGGCCGTCGCGGCCGGCGCACTGATGATCGCCGGAATCGCCGCCCCGGCCTACGCCCACGTCACGGCCGGCGGCGCCGGTGGCGGCGTGGTCTCGGCTCACCCGGTGTTCGTGGCCGGCTGGGGCCAGGGCTGGGCGGGTACCCACCACGTGCACACCGCGGGTGAGCACAGCCTGTGGGCGACCGACGACGCGACCGGCGGCGAGGGCGCGGGCGAGGTCCAGATCGACGGCTGGCACCACCACAGCTGAGTGGCATGACTGAGGGGGTGTCGGCGTGGTTCGCCGACACCCCCTCAGTCATGCCAGTCGGGTCTCAGTGCAGCTGCCGGGCGACCTCGACCGCCCAGTAGGTGAGGATCTGCTCGGCCCCGGCGCGGCGGAGCGAGGTGAGCGTCTCCATGATCATCCGCTCCCGGTCGATCCAGCCCCTGGCCGCGGCGGCCTCGACCATCGCGTACTCGCCGGAGACCTGGTAGGTCGCCACCGGCACCGGCGAGGCGTCGGCGACCTGCCGCAGGATGTCCAGGTAGGCCATCGCCGGCTTGACCATCACCAGGTCGGCGCCCTCGGCGACGTCCTGCTCCAGCTCGCGCAGCGACTCGCGGGTGTTGGCCGGGTCCTGCTGGTAGGTCTTGCGGTCGCCCTTGAGCGAGGAGCCGACCGCCTCGCGGAACGGGCCGTAGAACGCCGAGGCGTACTTGGCCGTGTAGGCGAGGATGCCGGTCTCCTGGTGCCCCGCCGCGTCCAGTGCCCGCCGGATCACGCCGATCTGGCCGTCCATCATGCCGGACGGGCCCACCAGGTGGACGCCCGCGTCGGCCTGCACCACGGCCATCTCGGCGTAGCGGGCCAGCGTGGCGTCGTTGTCCACGCTGCCGTCCGCGGCCAGCACGCCGCAGTGGCCGTGGTCGGTGTACTCGTCCAGGCACAGGTCCGACATCACCACGAGCGCGTCGCCGACCTCGCCGACCACGTCGCGGATCGCCTGCTGCAGGATGCCGTCCGGGTTGGTGCCCTCGCTGCCGACCGCGTCCTGCACCGCGGGCACGCCGAAGAGCATCAGCCCGCCGAGCCCGGCCTCGGCCGCCTCGACCGCGGCCTTGCGCAGCGTGTCGCGGGTGTGCTGGACCACGCCCGGCATCGAGTCGATCGGCTTCGGCTCGGTGATGCCCTCACGGACGAACAGCGGCAGGATCAGCTCGGCCGGGTGCAGCCGGGTCTGCGCCACCAGTCGCCGCATCGCGGGACTGTTGCGCAGCCGGCGGGGCCGGACGGACGGGTAAGCGGACAACTCTTCCTCCAGAGGTCAGCGCGCCTTGCGCCGGGAGCCGGGGCGGCGCTCGCTGGGGCGGTACACCGGCTCGCCGGCCGAGGTGGCGGCGTCCCGGCGTCCCGCTCCGAAGTCCGCCAGGGCCTGGGCCAGCGCGGAGGCGGACGGCGCGGGCGCCATCACGTCGACGCGCAGGCCGTGCTCCTCGGCGGTCTTGGCGGTGGCCGGACCGATGCAGGCGATGATGGTGACGTTGTGCGGCTTGCCGGCGATGCCGACCAGGTTGCGCACGGTCGAGGACGAGGTGAAGAGCACCGCGTCGAAGCCGCCGCCCTTGATCGCCTCGCGGGTCTCGGCCGGCGGCGGCGAGGCGCGCACGGTGCGGTACGCCGTCACGTCGTCCACCTCCCAGCCGAGTTCGACCAAGCCTGCCACCAGCGTCTCGGTGGCGATGTCGGCGCGCGGCAGCAGCACCCGGTCGATCGGGTCGAAGACCGGGTCGTACGGCGGCCAGTCCTCCAGCAGGCCGGCCGCGGACTGCTCGCCGGACGGGACCAGGTCGGGCTTCACGCCGAAGTCGACGAGCGCCTGCGCGGTGGTCTCGCCGACCGCCGCGACCTTGATCCCGGCGAACGCGCGGGCGTCCAGGCCGTACTCCTCGAACTTCTCGCGCACCGCGCGGACCGCGTTCACCGAGGTGAAGGCGATCCACTCGTAACGGCCGGTCACCAGGCCCTTGATTGCCCGCTCCATCTGCTGCGGGGTGCGCGGCGGCTCGACCGCGATGGTCGGCACCTCCTGCGGCACCGCGCCGTAGGAGCGCAGCTGCTCGGAGAGGCCGGTGGCCTGCTCCTTGGTCCGCGGCACCAGGACGTTCCAGCCGAACAGCGGCTTGGTCTCGAACCAGGAGTGCGAGGAGCGGTGCGCGACCTGCTCGCCGACCACGGCTATCACCGAGGTCGCCGGGTCCACCGGTGCGGAGACCGGCGAGGGCAGCACCCGGGCCGCCTTCAGCTCGGCGGCTATCGTCGCCAGGGTGGCGGTGAAGGTGCGCTGACGGGTCGTCGTGCCGGAGAGCGTGGCGCAGAGCGCGGCGTCCGGCTTGCGGCCGTGGGTGACCAGCGCGGCGGCGGTGGCCGGCAGCTGGCCGAGCGTGGTGCGCACGACCAGGGTGGTCTCGGGCGCGCCGAGGTCCACCAGGGCGCCCGCGACCAGCGCGGCGCCGTCGACGAAGCGCACGTCGGCGCCGTTGCTGCCGCGCAGCGGGACGCCGGCGTAGGCGGGCACGCCCACCGACTGGGCGACCCCGGGGATCACCTCGAAGGCCAGCCCGGCCTTGGCGCAGCAGAGCATCTCCTCGGCGGCGCGGCCGTCCAGGCCCGGGTCGCCGTCGACGGTGCGCACCACGTGCTTGCCGGCCTGGACCGCGTCGGCGACCAGCTTGGCGAGCGAGGCGGCGTCGCCCCACCCGACGATGTCGGTGGCGCCGCTCTCCCCGTCCTGGCCGGCGGGGGTGCGCACCTGCACGCCCTCGGGGCAGTGCGTGCGGACGGCCGCGGCGGTGAGCGGGTCGGCGATCAGGATGTCGGCCGAGGCCAGCACCTCGACCGCGCGCAGGGTCAGCAGACCGGGGTCACCCGGGCCCGCGCCGAGGAAGGTGCAGCGTCCGGACCGATCGGCGGTGGCGGTGGGGCTCATCAGGCTCGCTCCCCCATCAGACCGGCCGCTCCGCCGTCGAGCAGCCGGGCGGCGAGGGCGTGGCCGAGGGCCGCCGCCTGCCGTTCGGCCGTCTCGTCGAGCACGAGCGGGCCAGTGGTGGACATCATCAGCAAGGTGGCGCCGTCGATCGTGCCGACGACGCCCTCCAGCCGCAGTTCGGATCTGCTGCTCACGGTCGCCAGTGCGGCGACGGGGGCGGAGCAGCCGGCCTCCAGAGCGGCCAGCAGGGCACGTTCCGCGACGACCGCGGCGCGGGTGGGTGCGTGGTCGAGCGCGCCGAGGGCGGCGGCCAGTTCGACGGCGTCGGCCCGGCACTCCAGGGCGAGGGCGCCCTGACCGGGGGCCGGCAGCATCAACTCGGGGTCGAGGTGCTGGGTGACCTCCGCGCCGCGGCCGAGCCGGTTGAGACCGGCCGTGGCCAGCACGACGGCGTCCAGCTCGCCGGAGTGGACGAAGCCGATCCGGGTGTCGACGTTGCCGCGGATCGCGACGGTCTCGATCGACGCGCCGTTGGCGGCGGCCCAGGCGTTCAGCTGGGCCATCCGGCGCGGGGAGCCGGTGCCTATCCGGGCCGGGCGGCCCACGCACTTCTCGACCAGTTCGCCCAGGTCCAGGCCCTCGCGGGCGACCAGGGCGTCCCGGACGTCCTCGCGCTCGGGGACGGCTGCCAGCAGCAGGCCCTCGGGCTCGGCGGTGGGCAGGTCCTTCAGCGAGTGCACCGCGAAGTCGATCCGGCCCTCCAGGAGCGCGTCGCGCAGGGCGGAGACGAAGACGCCGGTGCCGCCGATCTGCGCGAGGTGCTCGCGGGAGGTGTCGCCGTAGGTGGTGATCTCCACCAACTCGACGGGCCGGCCGGTGACCCGGGCGACCTCCCGGGCGACCATGCCCGACTGGGCCATCGCCAGCGCACTGCGCCGGGTGCCCAGCCGCAACGGTATTTCGGCGTCCAACTGGCCCTGTAGGGTACTCAGCTGACCATTCATCACGTGATCATCCCGGTCGTGCTGGTGGTCGATATGGTGGTTCATCGGGCCGCTCCGCCCGCGAGACTACCGCCGGCGGGTTGCGCCTGCGGTACGACCGGCGTTCCGGACACCGCGTGCACGGCGGCCGGGTCGAGGTCGAAGAGTTCGCGCAGCGCGTCCGCGTAGGAGGCGCCGCCCGGTTCGGCGGCCAGCTGCTTGACCCGCACCGTCGGCGCGTGCAGCAGCTTGTCGACGACCCGGCGGACGGTCTGCGCCATCTCGGCGCGGGAGCGTTCGTCCAGTCCGGGCAGCCGCGCGTCGAGGCGGGCCAGCTCGGCGCCGACCACCTCGGAGGCCATCGCGCGCAGCGCGACCACGGTGGGGGCGATCCGGGCCGCGCGCTGCGCGGCTCCGAAGGCCGCCACCTCGTCGGCGACGATCTTGGTGACCGCGTCCACGTCACCGGCGCCCGGCATCGCGGCGTCGACCTGCGAGAGCGACTCCAGGTCGACCAGCAGCGCGCCGGTCAGCTGGTGGACCTCGTGGTCCACGTCGCGCGGCATCGCCAGGTCGAGGAAGGCCAGCGGGCTGCGCTCGGCGCGGGAGGCGACCGCGGCGGCGACGTCGGCCGCGGCGATCACCGCGCCGGCCGAGCCGGTGCAGGAGATCACCACGTCCACGTCGGCCAGCGCCTGCGGCACCTTGGCGAACTCGACGGTGCGCGCGCCCAGGCTCGCGGCCAGGCGCTCGGCGCGCTCGGGGGTCCGGTTGGCGATCAGCAGGTCGCTGACGCCGGCCCGGGAGAGCGTGGCGGCGGCCAGCGAGCTCATCGAGCCCGCGCCGACCACCAGCGCCCGCTTGCCCGCGATCGGGCCGGCTCCGGCGGCGATCTGGTCCAGGCCGAAGGTGACCAGCGACTGGCCGGCCCGGTCGATCCCGGTCTCGCTGTGGGCGCGCTTGCCGACCCGCAGGGCCTGCTGGAAGAGCTCGTTCAGGCCGCGGCCCGCGGTGTGCTCCTCCTGCGCGCGCGCCAGCGCGTCGCGCAGCTGGCCGAGGATCTGGCCCTCGCCGACCACCATCGAGTCCAGGCCGCAGGCCACCGAGAAGAGGTGGTGGACAGCGCGGTCCTCGTAGTGGACGTAGAGGTGGGCGGTCAGCTCCTCCAGGTCCACCCCGCTGTGGTGGGCGAGCAGCAGCGACAGTTCGGCGACGCCGGCGTGGAACTTGTCCACGTCCGCGTACAGCTCGATCCGGTTGCAGGTGTTGAGCAGGGCCGCCTCGGAGACAGTGGCCGTGGCGGCCGCGTCGTGCAGCAGGCGGGTGGGGACGTCACCGGTGAGCGCTGCGCGCTCCAGGACGCCGACGGGGGCGGTGCGGTGGCTGAGACCGACGACGAGCATGCTCATGCGGGCATCACCGCGGGCCGCTCGGAGTCGTTCTCGACCTTCTCCGCCTTGATGTCCTTGATGTCCTTGGCGGCGCCGGCCGCGCGGCGCAGCTTGGCGGCGGCGGCGCGGACCGGGCCGGGGGCGCGGTCCAGCACGGACTCCTCGCCGCTGCGGCCCTGGTCGGGCTCCTCGCCGGCCTTGCGCTGCTCGTGGAAGGCCAGGATCTGGAGCTCTATCGACAGGTCCACCTTGCGCACGTCCACGCCGTCCGGGACGGTCAGCACGGTCGGCGCGAAGTTCAGGATGCTGGTGACGCCCGCCTCGACCAGCCGGTCGCAGACCTGCTGGGCCGCGCCCGGCGGGGTGGTGATCACACCGATGGAGACGTGCTGGCTCTCCACGATGGCTTCCAGCTCGTCCATGTGCCGCACCGGCAGGCCGGCCGCGCTGCTGCCGACCACGGTCGGGTCAGCGTCCAGCAGGGCCGCCACCCGGAAGCCGCGGGAGGCGAAGCCGCCGTAGTTGGCGAGGGCGTGGCCGAGGTTTCCGATCCCGACGATCACGACGGGCCAGTCCTGGGTGAGGCCCAGCTCACGGGAGATCTGGTACACGAGGTACTCGACGTCGTAGCCCACGCCCCGGGTTCCGTAGGAACCCAGGTAGGAGAAGTCCTTGCGGAGCTTGGCCGAGTTGACGCCGGCGGCGGCGGCCAGTTCCTCCGAGGAGACGGTGGGGACCGAGCGCTCGGAGAGCGCGGTCAGCGCGCGCAGGTAGAGCGGGAGTCGGGCCACGGTCGCCTCGGGGATACCGCGGGCGCGCGTCTGACGTCCCACAGGGGTGCGGCGCATGGAGCCTCCGTCGGCAGGGCTGGGGGGCGAGGACTTCGGGGTGGATCGGCCGATTGCCACGGTGCTCCTGTGGGTGAAGCTGGGCTTTGGCTGCCAGGCTATGCGTTTGTGAACGTGTGCACAAAGATGGTGTCCGTTTTGTCCCGCCACAGTGACGCGCATCACGCTTCGTACCCCACCCGCCGGCGGACCTGCGCACGACCCCGACCCCGGCGTGAGGGGCCCAGGCGCGGCCAGGGCAGCGCCGACGCCTCACGTAGCGGCTCGACCCACTCCACCGGCGGATCGGACGGTACCTGCGTGCAGTGCCGCAGCAGGGCCGCGGCGGCCCGGGCGT
This sequence comes from Kitasatospora sp. MAA4, assembly GCF_029893355.1. Taxonomy (GTDB): domain Bacteria; phylum Actinomycetota; class Actinomycetes; order Streptomycetales; family Streptomycetaceae; genus Kitasatospora. Next base: position 43,031 of record NZ_JARZAI010000038.1, on the reverse strand, counting down.
CGGCGAGCGCGGAGTGCGCGGCGAAAGCGCCGAGTCCGGCGGCCGCCACACAGGCGCCGAGACCGAAGCCGCCGGCCTCGGGGAGGTGACGGCGGGCCAGGCGCATGGTGCAGAGCAGCGGGACCGGCGGCAGCGACACCCCGATCCGAGCGAACTCGCGCTCCAGGAAGGCCCGGTCACAGCTGACATGGTGGCCCACCAGGACGCGTCCGGCCAGCAGTTCGAGCAGAAACGGTGCGATCTCGCGAAACCGCGGGGCGCCGACCACGTCGTCCTGGGTTATCCGGTGCACGTGGGTGGGGCCGACCGGGCCGTTCGGGTCGACGAGTGTGACGAACTCCGCTTCGACCCGCAGCGCGCGGTCCAGCAGCACCACGCCGACCTCCACCACCCGGTGGCGCCACGGGCTGCTACCGCTGGCCTCGATGTCCACGACCGCGAAACCGCCGGCCGCCGGCGAGAGGGCACGCCCGGGAACCACGGCTGCCCTCCTCTGAGTTCGACCCCCCAGTGGTACGGAACGAGGTCGATCGTAGGCAGAGCGGCAGGCGGTTTCTCAGTCGTTATCGAGTCGTTCCGGCAACGATTTGGCCTAGACCACCCGCCATTCGGCGGGGGTGGCCCGATCCTCAGCGCAGCAGGGCCGTGCGCAGCCGCTTCTCGTCGACCCGCCAGAAGTCGTGCTGGCGGCCGTCGATCAGGGTCACCGGGATCTGCTCCGCGTACAGCCGGTAGAGCTCGGGGTCCTGGGTGATGTCGCGCTCCTCGAAGCCGCTGCCGAGCTCGCCGACGACCTTCGCGATCACCTCACGGGCCTGGTCGCAGAGATGGCAGCCCGGCTTCCCGATCAGGGTGACCGTACGGTCGGCGGGCTCGGGGCTCTTGGCACGGCGCAGCAGTGGACTCACCACCCCATTGTGCGCCGCCACCGGGGCGCACCCCGGCCATCTTGGCTGACTATGCTCGGTCCCATGGCCGCGCTGCGAAGGCTCACCCAGGCAAGGCGTTCCTCCTCCGAGCGGACCGCCCTGGCGGGCGAGGCCGCCGCCGACGCCGCCGAGCGGGCGCTGCGGGCGGCGCCCGCGCCGGTCGAGGCGCCCGAGGACGGCGGCACACCGGCGGACCACCCGCACGCCGCCGCGTTCTTCGACTGCGACAACACCATCCTGCGCGGCGCGGCGGTCTTCTACCTCGGCGTCGGCCTCTACCAGCGGAGGTTCTTCACCCGGCGCGACCTCGCCAGGTTCGCCTGGCAGCAGGCCTGGTTCCGACTGCACGGCACCGAGGACCCGGCACACATCGCCGACGCCCAGCACACCGCGCTCTCGCTGGTGGCCGGCAAGCGGACCGTCGACCTGGAGGCGATCTGCGAGGAGATCTTCGAGGACATCGTCGCCGCCAAGGTCTGGCCCGGCACCCGGGCGCTGGTGCAGATGCACCTGGACGCCGGGCAGCGGGTCTGGCTGGTGACCGCCGCGCCGCTGGAGGTGGCCAGGATCATCGCCCGCCGGCTGGGCATGACCGGCGCGCTGGGGACCGTCGCGGAGGCGGTGGACGGCGTCTACACCGGGCGGCTGGTCGGCGAGATGCTGCACGGCCCGGCGAAGGCGGCCGCGGTCGGCGCGCTCGCCCGGCGCGAGCGGCTGGAGCTCGGCCACTGCGCCGCGTACAGCGACTCGGCCAACGACATCCCGATGCTCTCGCTGGTCGGGCACCCCTTCGTGGTCAACCCGGACGGCGCGCTGCGCCGCCACGCCCGGGCGCAGGGCTGGCGGGTGCAGGACTTCCGGACCGGCCGGAAGGCGGCCCGGATCGGCATCCCGGCGGCGGTGCTGCTCGGCGCGGTGGCGGGCGCGACGGTGGCCGGGGTGGCCCTGCGACGCCGTCGCAGCTGACGTTTCGTCACCAACCCTGCGGTCAGGGCCCACTGACCGGTTCTGATCGTTCGAACTCGCCGAAAAGTCTGGGGTTGGCGGGCCCCCGGGCAGGGAAACCGCCGAGCCGACCTCGGAATTGGTCACAGCAGGCCACCGAATGATCACGATCAGCGCGCAGTTCGGAGCTTTGTTCGGTCACTTTCAGCTCATATACCACGCGAAGTGGATCCCAATCGACCACTTCGGCCACAGGGTGTAGCTGTCATTGCACAAAGCGTTATTCTCTCCTGGATGCACGCCCAACCCACGTGTCCCCCCGGCGGGGTGACAAGGAGTGTGCACTCCGCGCAGGCGGAGGTGATCCGTCCACAGTTCTGCCTCTGGGAGTCCCGTGTACCCACCCGTCCGGAACGACGCGCCTGCTCCCGCCCGCCCGTCGCCCACCACCGCTGCTGCTCACACTGTCCCCGCCATCGCCGCGCGCAATCTCCGCCTGCTCCGCACCCTGCTCCGCAGCCAGCTGGTCCTGGCCTCGCCCCAACTGGTCCCGGCCGGCGTCCCGTTCGCACCCGGTGTGGCCCTGCGCAGTACGGCGGCGGGCGGCACCGGCACGCGCAGCCGCAGCGCCACGCCCGGCGGTTCGGGTACCCGGGGCCGCTCCAGGACGCTGCCGCCGCCGGGTGTCGAGTCCGAAAACCCGATCATGGATCTGGTCGAACGGGCCCAGGCCGGCGAGAGCGAGGCCTTCGGGCGGCTCTACGACCACTACTGCGACACGGTCTACCGCTACATCTACTACCGGGTCGGCAGCCGGGCCACCGCAGAGGACCTCACCAGCGAGACCTTCCTGCGGGCGCTGCGCAGGATCGGCACCTTCACCTGGCAGGGCCGGGACTTCGGCGCCTGGCTGGTGACCATCGCCCGCAACCTGGTCGCCGACCACTTCAAGTCCAGCCGCTTCCGGCTGGAGGTCACCACGGGCGAGATGCTGGACTCCAACGAGTGCGAGCGCAGCCCCGAGGACTCGGTGCTGGAGTCGCTCTCCAACGCGGCCCTGCTGGACGCCGTGCACCGGCTCAACCCGCAGCAGCAGGAGTGCGTCACGCTGCGCTTCCTGCAGGGCCTCTCGGTGGCGGAGACGGCCCGCATCATGGGCAAGAACGAGGGCGCCATCAAGACGCTGCAGTACCGCGCCGTGCGCACGCTGGCGCGGCTGCTGCCGCCCGACGCGCGATGACCATATCTCCACACGAGTCAGCACAGCGGTCAGCAGGAGGGCGGTCGTTCTTACACATCCGGGTGAATGGGCGGTCACATGATCACTCGTGCGTAACCGAGCCCCCTCGCCACTCGTTGCCCAGCGTGCAAACCACCACGGGTCGCGCGGTCAAGCCAAGTCGCGCACAGTCACCCGATGGAGTGGATTTGGCCCGCCGTGGCAACCGTCCGGCAGGCCGGGGAGTCGACAACGACGAAGGGAGGTGTGGCCCGTGACGGCAAACGTGCTGGAGCACCGGCGGGCGAAGGCCTTCGCCGAGGCGCTGGAGGCCCACCGGACAGGACAACCGGCGAGCAATCCGGGGATGGGTGAACTCCTCGACACGGCGCACGCATTGAGTGCGACCACCGTGCCGGGCCTGGACCTTGAGGTCCGGGTCACCCAACGCGCCCAACTGATGGCCGCGTTCGAGCAGGCGATGGCCGGCGGCGGACTGCCGACCGTGCCGAGCCAGCGCAGCCACCGGGCCGAGCGGGTGGGCAGACGGCGGCGCTGGGGCAAGCGGTTCGCGATCGGCGGGCTGGTGGCGGGAGTTACCGTCGGCAGCTTCGCCGGGGTGGCCGCCGCGAGCACCACCGCGCTGCCCGGGGACACCCTGTACGGCATGAAGCGCGGCCTGGAGGGCCTGCGGCTCGACCTGGCCGGCTCGGACGCCGAACGCGGCGCCCTGCTGCTCGACCAGGCCTCCACCCGGCTCGCCGAGGCGCGCAGCCTGGTGGGCGGCACCGACAGCCCGACGGCGCTCAGCCCGGCCACGGTGGCCAAGCTCGGCGAGGCGCTGGACGACATGCACGCCGAGGCGGCCCAGGGCCGGGAGCTGCTGCGCTCGGTCTACCGGGCCAACGGCGCGCTGGGCCCGATGCGCAGGCTGGCCGCCTTCAGCGAGATCCAGGACAACCACTGGGCCGACCTGCAGGGCCGACTGCCCTCGCAGCTCACCCCGGTGGCCGGTCAGATGGACCAGCTGTTCGGCGACATGAGCGAGGACGTCGCGCCGCTGCACCTGGACCCGCAGGCCGGCCACGGCACCGCGGCCCAGCCGGGCGGCGCGCCGAGCGGCTCGTCCCCGTCCGCGGTCGGCGACGGGCAGCAGCCGGGCGCGGGCCAGGGCTCGGCCCCGGCCTCCGGGGCGTCCGGCCAGGCGGGCGACGGTCACCCGTCGGCCGACAGCAGCGCCGGGCAGGGCTCGGAGCGGACCGGCCAGGGCTCCGGCTCCGCCGGGGGCGCGGTCGGCGGCCAGGTGAACGGTCTGGTCAACGGCCTGACGGGCAGCCTGACGGGCGCCGGCAAGGGCGCTGCGACCCCGTCCGGGGCTCCGCAGGGCGGCGGCGCCAGTGCCCCCGCCGCGGGCCAGCAGCCGGGCGCTCCGGCCTCCGGCGCGGAGCCGAGCGGTGCGCCGCAGCTCGACCCGGGGCTGAACCTGCCGCCGCTCATCCCGGGCCTGCTTCCCGGTCTCGGGCTGACCGGGGGCTGAGCCACGTCATGGGGCCCGCACGCTCGTCGAGCGTGCGGGCCCTGTGTGCTGCCTGTCAGAAGAAGACCGAGCGCCGCTGCACCAGCAGCCGGTAGAGCGTGTGCTGGATGGTCTCGCGGACCTCGTCCGTCAGGTTGAAGACCAGCATCGGATCGTCCGCCGCCTCCGGCGGGTGGGTGTCGGTGCTGATCGGCTCGCCGAACTGGATGGTCCACTTCGTCGGCAGCGGGATCGCGCCGAGCGGGCCCAACCACGGGAAGGTCGGCGTGATCGGCACGTACGGCAGGCCGAGCAGCCGGGCCAGCGTCTTGGCGTTGCCGAGCATCGGGTAGGTCTCCTCCGCCCCGACGATCGAGCAGGGCACGATCGGCACCTGCGCCCGCAGCGCCGAGGCCACGAAGCCGCCGCGCCCGAAGCGCTGGAGCTTGTAGCGGTCCGCGAACGGCTTGCCGATCCCCTTGAAGCCCTCCGGCCAGACCCCCACCACCTCGCCGCGCTCCAGCAGCGCCTGGGCGTCCTCGTTGCAGGCCAGCGTGTGCCCGGCCTTGCGGGCCAGCTCACCGACGCCGGGCAGCACGAAGACCAGGTCGGCGGCGAGCATCCGCAGGTGGCGGCGGTTCGGGTGGTGGTCGTGGATGGCCACCTGGGTCATCAGGGCGTCCAGCGGGACCGTCCCCGAGTGGTTGGCGACCACCAGCGCGCCGCCCTCGGCGGGGATGTTCTCGATCCCGCGGACCTCGATCCGGAAGTACTTCTCGGCCAGCGGGCGCAGTGCCGAGAGGAAGACCTCCTCGGTCAGCTCGCGGTCGAAGCCGAACTCGTCCACCTCGTAGTCGCCGGTGATCCGGCGGCGCAGGAAGGCCAGGCCGTTGGCCGCACGGCCCTCCCAGCCCTTGCCGAGCACCGACTCGGCCACTGGCCCGAGCCGACCGGCCAGCGCCCCGCCGACCGCGTCGGCCAGCATCGAGGCGAACGCGCCCACGCCCGCGCCGTCGCCCTCGTTCGGGGTCCAGCTCGGCGCCGTCTCGATCGGGATGACCTTGGCCTGCCCCGTCGATCGCTCTCTCGCGGCCGTCATCCTCGGTTCAGCTCCTGTCGGTTCGGGTCGGGTGCTCGGGGCCCAGCAGTGCGGTGAGCCGGTCGGTGACCGCGGCCAGCCGCTCCGGGGGCAGCAGACCGCGGCGCTGCGCGGCGGCGAAGTCGCCGAACGCCTCCGGGGTGCTGAACCGCGGCTGGTAGCCGAAGGTCTCGCGCAGCTGGAAGGTGTCCACCACCCGGCCATGGGTGAGCAGCCCGATCTGTTCGGGCGAGAAGTCGGTGACCCGGGTCTGCCGGGCCAGCGCGGCCACCCAGCCGAGCGCCGGCAGCAGTACCGGCACGGTCGGCCGGCCGAGTCGGCGCGCGCACTGGGAGAGCAGCAGCACGCCCTCCCCCGCGACGTTGAAGGTCCCGGTGTTGGTGGTGGCGCGGGCCGGGTCCAGCGCGGCCAGCCGGAGCACCTCGACGGCGTCGTCCTCGTGCACGAACTGAAGCCGCGGGTCGTAGCCGAGCGCGGTGGGCAGCACCGGCAGCGCGAAGTACTCGCTGAGCGGCGTGTCGGCCGCCGGGCCGACGATGTTGGCGAACCGCAGCACGCTCACCGCGACGTCGGGGCGGCGCCGGCCGAAGCCGCGTACGTACCCCTCCACCTCGGCGGCGTCCTTGGCGAAACCGCCGGAGGGCAGGTGCTTGGGCTGCGTGCGCTCGCCGAAGACCGCCGGGTCGCGCGGGGTCGAGCCGTAGATCTCGGTGGTCGACTTCACCACCAGCCGGCGCAGCGTGGTCGACTGCTGGCAGGCGCCGAGCAGCTGCATGGTGCCGATGACGTTGATCTCCTTGACCGCGGCACGGCCGGGAGCGCCCGGATTGGTGGCACTGACGTTCAGGTGCACCACGGTGTCGACGTCGTGCTCGGCGAGCACCCGGGCGATCGCGGGACGGCGCAGGTCCGCGCGCGCGAAGACGTACGGGGCGAGCGGGCCGGCCCCCTCGGTGGGGGCGTCCCGGGCGGGTTCGACGTCCACGCCGACCACCAGCTCCACGCCGGGCTGCCGGCGGATCCGCTCGGCGAAGCGGGCCCCCAGATGGCGGGCCACTCCGGTGACGAGCACGACCTTGCCCACTGTGTGCCGCCCTCCCTCTACCGGACCGTGCCTGCACCGTACCGCGTCGTGGTCCGGAAAATGACGCTGCCCGCCCCGGCCAAGGCCGGGACGGGCAGCAGCACAGCTGGAGCGAGGCTCAAGCAGGTGTTACTTCTTGTTGCGACGCTGCACGCGGGTCCGCTTCAGAAGCTTGCGGTGCTTCTTCTTGGCCATACGCTTGCGACGCTTCTTGATGACAGAGCCCACGGAACAACCCTCGCTCACTGAGACTCCCGCCCGTGAGAGACGGAGTCCATACGACTGACGGAGGGCCTAGCCTACCGTCCGCGCGCCCAGCCCTGTAATCGGGACCATCCGACCCCTCCGTCAGGCGCTCTGACGCCCCACGTAGGAGTCCTTCAGGTAGTCGTGCACAGCCTGCTCCGGGACCCGGAAGGAGCGGCCGACCCGGATGGCCGGAAGCTCTCCACCGTGCACCAGGCGGTACACCGTCATCTTGGACACCCGCATGACCGAGGCGACTTCCGCCACGGTCAGAAAGTTGACCTCTTGCAAGGGGCGTTCGCCGGAACCCATGACCTCACCCGACCCTTTATCCGTGTGCAAGGCACCGGCTTCCCCTCCGGTGACTCCACCGACACACGCGTATCCCCAGAGTAGTTGCGGGTGGTACCAGTGGGAAGAGGGGGGTAGCGAGTCCTTGGACGGTCAGAGATCCGCCTGTTGCAGTACGTAGTCGGTCAGCGGTCTGTAGCAGGCCGCCTGCGCTCCGTCGTCCACCGGAACCACCACCGCCACCGTCCGCTCGGCCTCGCCGACGAACGGAGCCGGGTCGTTGGAGTCCGCCGGGCCGCCCGCCGCGATGCCGAGCCAGCCCGCCCCGCAGAGCCAGCCGTGATCGCCCAGCACCAGGTCGGGCGGGGGGTGCCCGGCCTCGGCCAGGGCCGCCAGGACCATCCGGACGGGCTGCGCCGAATGGGTGTGCAGCAGGTCGGATCCGGAGCCGAGTCTCCCAGTCCGGGCCGGTCCGTCAAGCGTCCGCAGGACGGCCACCGGGCCGAGGTAGTCCACGGCGCAGAGCCGGTCGCCGACCGGCGTGGGCGTACGGAGGCGCGCGCCCCGGGCAGGCGTGCGAACGGCGCACCCCGCGGCGGCGAGCGCCGCTACGAGCGCCCCGTGGAAGCCCGCCAACTGGGTGGGGTGCCCGGTCCCGGCCAGCACGCTGCCGCGGCGCTCGGCCGTCCGGCGCAGCAGTGCGGCCAGCCGGTCGAGGGCGTCCACCGTGCGCTCCGGGTCGATCCGGTCCGGCCCCTGCCCGTAGCCGAACTCGGGGCGCACCCCGCAGCGTTCGGCCATCAGGTCGAGCACCGCGCCCGGCCCCCAGCGGCCCTCCGGGTCCAGCCCCATCAGCGCCTCGGGGTCTCCCTGGCCGAAGAGCCGGTAGCTGCGCAGGTTCTTCTGCCGGGAGGTCGGGATGTTCGGGCCGGCCAGCCGGCGGCGGACCAGGTGGTCCAGCAGCTCCGCACGGCCGGGCGCGGCCCTGCTCACGGCAGCAGGCCGTGGTGCGGGAAGACCGCCCGGCGGGCCGCCAGGATCGCCTGGTCGAGCCGGTCGCCCGGGTCGTAGCCGGAGTCCGTGAAGTCCCGCCAGGAGGGCTCGGTGCCGTCCGTCATCCGCGCCGGGGCGGGTCTGCGGGTCAGCCGGTAGACCTCTTCGCGCCACTCCTCCGGGGTCTCGGTCGCCGGGTCCACCGGACGGCCGGCGGCGGTGGCCACCAGGTGCGTCCAGGTCCGCGGCACCACGTCCGCCACCGCGTAGCCGCCCCCGCCCAGAGCAACCCAACGGCCCTCGCAGTGCCGGTGGGCCAGCTCGTGCAGGCTGCCGGCCACCTCGCGCTGGGCGTCCACGCTGACCGCGAGGTGGGCCAGCGGGTCCTCGGTGTGGGTGTCCGCGCCGTGCTGGCTGACCAGCACCTGCGGGCGGAATCCGGCCAGCAGCTCGGGCACCAGCGCGTGGTAGGCGCGCAGCCAGCCCGCGTCGCCGGTGCCGGCCGGCAGCGGCAGGTTGGCGGCCGAGCCCGGGGCCTGCGGGCCGCCGGTCTCGGTGGACCAGCCGGTCTGCGGGAAGAGCGTGCTGGGGTGCTCGTGGATCGAGATGGTGAGCACCCGCGGGTCGTCCCAGAAGACGTGCTGGACGCCGTCGCCGTGGTGCACGTCGACGTCCACGTAGGCGACCCGTTCGGCGCCCAGTTCGAGCAGCCGGGCGACGGCGAGGGCGGCGTCGTTGTAGACGCAGAAGCCGGAGGCCCGGTCGGGCATCGCGTGGTGCAGGCCGCCGGCGAAGTTGACGGCGTGTCTGGCTCTCCCGCGCCAGACCGCCTCGGCGGCGCCCACCGACTGGCCGGCGATCAGCGCGGAGGCGGTGTGGACGGCGGGGAAGGCCGGGTTGTCCTCGGTGCCCAGGCCGTGCCGCTCGTCGAGCTCACCGGGGTGCAGGGCGGCCCGGCGGACCGCCTCGACGTACTCGGCGCGGTGCACCAGTTGGAGCGTGGAGTCGCCGGCCGGCGGCGCGGCGGTGACCGTCACGCCCGGCGCGGCGGGCAGGCCGAGGGCCTCGACCAGCCGCATGGTGAGCGCGAGCCGGGTCGGGTCCATCGGGTGCCCCGGGCCGAAGTCGTAGGCGGTGACGGCCTCGTCCCAGAACAGGTGCAGGCCGCAGGGCTGGTCAGGCTCGGCTGGGGGCATGGTCCAACGGTAGCGGGCTCGCCGGAGCAGGTGCGAAGTGCCCGGCGAGTGGGACGACCAGCAGGACCAGCAGCATCGGGGCGGTCAGCGCCCAGCGGTACGAGCTCGCGCCGGCGATCGCGCCGACCAGCGGCGAGCCGACCAGGAAGCCGACGTAGTTGAAGAGGTTCAGCCGGGCCACCGCCGCGTCCGAGTCGCGCGGGAAGAGCCGCCCGCCGGCCGCGAAGACCTGCGGGATGATCGCGCAGATGCCGATCCCGAGTACGGTGAACCCGGCGATCCCGGCCCAGGCCGCGGGCGCCAGCGCGGCGAGGCCGAACCCGAGGGCGGCCACCCCCGCGCCGGTGCGGACCACCGCCACCGCGCCCCAGCGCTGCACCGTGCGGTCGCCGACGGTCCGTCCGAGCAGCAGTGCCACCATGTAGCCGGCGTAGGCCAGCGCGGCCACCTGGTCGGAGCTGTGCAGCGTCTCGGTGAGGTACTTGGCGCTCCAGTTGGAGACCGTCGAGTCGGCGATGTACGCGAACGCCATCGCCGCGCAGAGCGGCAGCAGCGGGCGCCACGGGATCGAGCGGGCGGCGGCCGCGACGGCCTCCCGGACCGCGTCGCCGAGCTCCGCCGGGCCGGCGAAGAACCGTCCGACCACCAGCGCGGCCGGGATCAGCACCGCCGCACTCGCCCCGAACAGGGTCAGCAGCGACAGGTGCGCGCCGGCGCTGGCGAGCAGCGCGCCGATGATGCCGCCGGCGCTGAAGGCGGCGTGGAAGCCGAGCATGATGGAGCGTCCGTAGCGGTGCTGGAGGCCGACGCCGAGCATGTTCATGCTGGCGTCCAGCGCGCCGACCAGCAGCCCGAAGGCGGCCAGCGCCAGGCCCAGCGCCCAGAGCCGGTCGCCGGCCCCCACCCCGACCAGGGTCAGGCAGACGGCCGGCTGCACGATCCGCAGCACGGTGCGCGGGCTGGTGCGCTTGACCAGCTGCTCGGAGGTGATCGAGCCGACGCCCGCCAGGATCGGCACCGCGGCCAGGAAGACCGTCAGCGTCCCGTCGCTCAGCCCGTACTGCCGCTGGATGCCGGGGATCCGGGTGACCAGCAGGGCGAAGGTGGTGCCCTGGAGCAGAAAGCTGACCAGCAGCGCGCTGCGGGCCTGCCGCAGCCGGGCCGTGACCTCGGTGGACATCCGGCACCTCGCTCACCACCGGCGCAGTCCTACTGACCGGTACGAAGATATTGGCGCGAGCGTAGGGGGTCAGCCGACTTTTGGGGAGGGGTCGAACACGATCGTGCTCAGGCGGTCACCGGGGCGGTCCACGCCGCAGCCCAGGTCTGCGGCCCGACAATGCCGTCCACCCCGAGATTCTTCTCCTGCTGGAACTGGCGGCAGACGCTCGCCGAGGCCGGGCCGTACCAGCCGTCCGCGGTGATCGACCAGCCTCTGTGGGCCATCTGCTGCTGCCAGGTGCGCACGTTGTCGTCGTGCAGCATGGGCTGCTGGACGCGCAGGTACTCGCCGGGCCAGGCAGGGTAGTTGGGCGCGGGAGCCGGCGGAGGGGTCTGGGGCTGACCCACCAACTGCTGGGCACGGGCGATGATCTGCGGGCGCTGGGCGAGCACCGGGTCGCCCGGGCAGTCGTAGTGGCCGCCCCAGGCCGCCCCTCCCGCGCCGTGCCAGATCAGACCGGTGGCGTTGACGTCGTCGGTGGACACCACCGGCACGCCGTACTGGGCGTGCAGCCAGGCCAACAGCTGGGCGCAGTTCTCGATCTGACTTGCCGTCAGACTGTCGCCGCCCAGCCCCTCGTTCTCGATGCTGACCCAGTGCCGGTTGCCGGCCATCTCGGTCCAGGCGGCATCGTCGGTGTCCACCAACTGGCGCAGGCCCCCGGACTTGGGGTTGAGGAAGTGTGCGGAAGCCTCCGACGACGGATCCTTGAACCAGGACTCCGAGCCGGCCTCGGTGCCGTCCTGGATGTGCAGAACCAGGCCGCGGTGCTCGACCATGCCGCCGGGGTACAGGTTGGCAGTCGGGCCGATCCACTCGGCGCCGGGCATACGTGCCATCAGAGATGCTCCTTCGTAAGCGAAACGATCTGCTCCGTGACCTGGTACTACCCCGTCAGCCGCCGCCGACTCCCCGGTTATGCCAGCAGGTCGAGCACCTCGGGCAGCGAGCCGATCAGGCCGGTCGCGCCCGCCGCGGTGAGCCTGGCGGGGTCGGTGAGCGCGGCGTAGCCGTACACGTCCATGCCGGCCGCGCGGGCGGCCAGCACGCCGTTGCGGCTGTCCTCGATCACCAGGCAGCGGCCCGGATCGACCCCCAGGGTCCGGGCGGCTTGCAGGAAGAGGTCGGGCGCGGGCTTGCCGACGCCGACGTCCTGGGCGCTGAAGATCCGCTGCTCCGGCAGGTGGCCGCGCAGCGCGGTGAGGTCGAGCGCGGTGCGGATCCAGCTGTGGTGCGCCGAGGAGGCCAGGCAGTACGGCATGCCGCGCGCGCCCAGCGTCCCGAGCAGCCCCTCGGCGCCGGCCACCGGCGTCAGCTCGGTGGCGAAGGCGGCGAACACCCGGGCGTGGAAGGCCTCGTCGAAGCCGGCCGGCAGCGCGGCACCGTACCGCTCGGCGATCACGTCGTGGACGGTGTGCGCCGCGCAGCCCATGAAGTCGCGGTAGGAGTCGGCCTGCGTGGTCGGATAGCCGAGCTCGGTGAGGTACTCGGCCAGCACCCGGTTGGAGATCGGCTCGCTGTCCACCAGCACACCGTCGTTGTCGAAGATCACCAGGTCATAGCGCACAGCCGGTCACTTCCCGCCCGAGGCGAGCTCCTGGGAACGGTTGCGGGCGGCCTCCAACGCGCCGAGCAGGGCGGCCCGGACACCGTGGTTCTCCAGCTCGCGGATGGCCGAGATGGTGGTGCCGGCCGGCGAGGTGACCGCCTCGCGCAGCTTGACCGGGTGCTCGCCGGAGTCGCGGAGCATCACCGAGGCGCCGATCGCCGACTGGACGATCAGGTCGTGCGCCACCTGGCGGGGCAGGCCGAGCAGGATCCCCGCGTCGGTCATCGCCTCGACCAGGTAGTAGAAGTACGCCGGGCCCGAGCCGGACAGCGCGGTGGCCGCGTCCTGCTGCGCCTCGGGCAGCCGCAGCGCCTTGCCGACCGACTGGAAGATCTCCTCGGTCCGCAGCAGGTGCTCCTCGCGGGCGTGCGAGCCCCCGGAGATGACGCTCATGCCCTCGTCCACCAGGACGGGCGTGTTGGGCATCACCCGGACCACCGGGGTGCCGGCCGGCAGCCGGGCCTCGAACCAGCGGGTCGGGATGCCCGCCGCGGCCGAGATGACCAGCCGGTCGGAGGTCATGTGCGGGCCGAGTTCCTCGATCAGGGTGCCCATGTCCTGCGGCTTCACGGCCAGGATCAGCGTGTCGGCGAGCTTGGCCGCCTCCCGGTTGGTGGTGACCCCCACCCCGTACTTCGCGGCCAGCTCGGCGGCCCGCTCGGGGCGGCGCGCGGTGACCAGGACGTCCGCCGGATCCTTCCCCGCCCGCAGCAGCCCGGAGAGCAGGGCTTCACCGATCTTGCCGGTCCCGAGGAAGGCGATCCGCTGGGGGTGGGCGGCGCTGCTGCTCATGGCCTGGTTCTCCTTGATCACCGCGACGGTACTGGGCCCATCCTCGCACCCGGGGCCGCCCGGAGCGGGGGCCGTCCGACCTGCGGACGGGCCTGTCCAGTAGGGGAAAACTCGGGGGTTACCCCTATGGCTTAGGAGCCCGCCGAGGAGCACCGTGGAGATATGGGACACGGAGATTTGTCGCGGAGTGAGAACCGGCAGCTGGCCGTCGCATCGACCGCCCTCGGGTCGTGGCGGGTGGGCGCCGCGGTCGGCGCGGTGGTGGGCGCTGCGGCGCTCGGGGTCGACGTCCTGACCGGGAGCTGGTCGACCAGCATCCTGGCCGGGCCGGCCGGACTGGCACTGTTCTTCTTCTTCCTGGTCGGCACGGTGGGCGGCCAGCTGCGCAAGGACACCGGCGACCGACGGCTGCGCCGCTGGGCGGACGAGCACCCGTGGCACGCGGCGCTCCCCGCGGCCGGCGCGCTGCTGGTGCTGAACACGCTGGTGCTCAGCATGCTCGGGGACTGGGGTCTGATCGGCGCCTTCTTCACCTCGCTGCTGCCCGCCGGGGTGCTGCTGGTGATCGCCGGCGTGGTCGGCTCGGTCAAGTCCGCCCGGAAGTAAGCGGATATATGGGCAGGTGAGCGCAGGCGCAGCAGCCTCCCGGCGATCGAATCGTCCGTGCCGGTCTGCATACTGACGGCGTGCCGATAGCCGAAGACCCTGATTCCCCGACACCACCCTCCGAGCAGGAGCCGCAGCAGTGGCGCCCGCCGACCGAGATCCGGCGCGGGCGCTTCCAGCGCCGGGCCAAGCCGGTCGACCCCTGGGGCAACCCCGCCCGCCGGACGAAGCGGAACTGGCAGACGCCGGTCTTCGTCCTGCTGGCCGTCTCGGTCGTGCTCGCCGGGCTGAACGTCGATCGGCTGCACAGCTGGTACACGGCGAACGTCGGCGGCACCCCCGACAGCGGCGGGGCCGCCGGCGCCCCTATGAGCCCGAAGCCCATCACGACCCAGGCCCCCGAGACCGCCGCCCCCACCGCGGCGCCGTCCACCGAGGCCCCGGACAACCCGACCGTGGACCACCCGTGGGCCGGCTCCCCGGCCCTGGACTGGCCGGCCGGCGCGGACGCGATCGCGCTGCCGCCGGGCCAGGCCACCGGGACCTTCGGCGCGGACGAGGTCACCGCGAAGCTCCAGATGGTCAAGTCCTACCTGGTCGCGACCAACCTGGACCCCAAGGTGGTGGCCGGCGGGACCCCGCAGGCGGCGCTGGACATGATGGACCGTACCGAACACGACGATGCGCTGGCCGCGCTCGCGCACCCCTCCGCAGACCACGACCCGACCACCTGGTTCAGCCGGTTCAACCCCCGCACCGCCGTCCCGGCGAGTGACGTGGTCAAGGTCCAGGGCCACACCAGCTTCGAGAGCGACGGTGCCCACGGACTGCTGGTGCACACCGACTACACCTACGTCTACGCGCTGGTGCCGGGCCCCGAGGTGTACTTTCCGTCCAGCAGCCCCTCCCCCGGCAGCAGCGCCAAGGCCGTGGGCTGGCTGCAGCAGAACGGCAGCACCGACGTCACCCGCGAGATCGTCCGCCGCGAACAGGACTTCCGGTTCGCCGACCCGGCCCGCTACGACGTCGACCCCGCGAAGCTGTACCTCGACAAGGGCCAGAGCAGCATGGGCAACACCTACTGCGAGGTGGGCGACGGCTGGCTGGAGCCGATGTTCCCGCAGACCAACGCGGGTGGTGGCGACCCGAACACGCCGAGCGGGTCGCCGAGAGACCCGTACGACCACAGCCAGCCGCTGCCGAACGACGACAAGTGCGGTACTGACAGCCGCAGTTGATCAGCCCTTGCGCCGCTTGCCCGGCCGCCCCGAGCGGCCGGCCGAGCGGCGCTCGTGCTGGGCGGTGGCGCGCTCGTAGTGGGCCCGCCGGACCGCCTCGCCGGGGGCCTCGGTAAGGCTGCGCAGGAAGTACGCGGCGGCCGCGCCCACGCAGCCGATCATCCACACCGCGCCGAGCGACTTCTCCTCGGCCATCCAGCCGGTGAGCGCCTCGCGGCCCTCGGTGAGCTGCTTCCAGTTGCGCAGCGCGGCCAGGCACGAGCAGACCGCGATCGCGGCGATCAGCAGCCCGTTGACGAAGCCGCCGGCCTTGGACAGCTGCACCCCGCTGACCGCGAAGCGCAGCACCAACGCCCCCGCGAGCACCGTCACCAGCGCCCCGACCGGGACGACCGCGCGCCGCAGCCAGTAGTCCCGCCCCCGCTCCACCCAGCTGGTTCCGAAGAAGCGGATGGGTTCGGGGGCGGGGGCGCTGCGGTCGTCGGTCACGGGTCCGATTATGCCGCCGTCAGCCCAGCTTGCTGATGTCGCGCACCGCGCCCTTGTCGGCGGAGGTGGCCATCGCCGCGTACGCCCGCAGGGCCTGGCTGACCTGCCGCTCGCGGTTCTTGGGCCGGTAGCCGCCCTCGGCCTCCAGCTTCAGCCGGCGCTCGTGCAGCTCCTCGAAGGAGACCTCCAGGCTGACCGAGCGCCCGGGGATGTCGATCGCGATGATGTCCCCGTCCTCCACCAGCGCGATGGTGCCGCCGGAGGCCGCCTCGGGCGAGGCGTGGCCGATCGAGAGGCCGGAGGTGCCGCCGGAGAAGCGGCCGTCGGTGATCAGCGCGCAGGCCTTGCCCAGGCCCCGGCCCTTGAGGAACGAGGTCGGGTAGAGCATCTCCTGCATGCCCGGCCCGCCCTTGGGCCCCTCGTAGCGGATCACCACGACGTCGCCCTCCTTGATCCGCTTGGTCAGGATGGCGTCGACCGCGTCCTCCTGGGACTCCACGACCACGGCCGGCCCGCTGAACGTCCAGATCGACTCGTCGACGCCTGCCGTCTTCACGATGCAGCCGTCCTCGGCGAGGTTGCCGTACAGCACGGCCAGGCCGCCCTCGGTGGAGTAGGCGTGCTGGACGCTGCGGATGCAGCCGCCCGCGGCGTCGGTGTCCAGCGACTCCCACCGCTCGGACTGCGAGAACGCGGTGGCCGAGCGCACGCAGCCGGGGGCGGCGTGGAACATCTCGACGGCCTTGGGGGACGGCGAGCCGCCGCGGATGTCCCAGGTCTTCAGCCACTCGTCCAGCGAGTCGGAGTGCACCGTGTGCACGTCCTCGTTCAGCAGCCCGCCGCGGTAGAGCTCGCCGAGGATCGCCGGGATGCCGCCGGCCCGGTGCACGTCCTCCATGTAGTAGTTGCCGTTGGGCGCGACCTTGGAGAGGCAGGGCACCCGGCGCGAGATGGCGTCGATGGCCCGCATGTCGAAGTCCACCTCGGCCTCCTGCGCGGCGGCCAGCAGGTGCAGGATGGTGTTGGTGGAGCCGCCCATCGCGATGTCCAGCGCCATGGCGTTCTCGAACGCGGCGCGGGTGGCGATGTTGCGCGGCAGGACCGAGTAGTCGTCCTGGTGGTAGTGGCGCAGCGTGATGTCCACGATCGCCTTGCCGGCGTCCTCGTAGAGGGCCTTGCGGGCGGTGTGGGTGGCCAGGATCGAGCCGTTGCCGGGCAGCGCCAGGCCGATCGCCTCGGCCAGGCAGTTCATCGAGTTGGCGGTGAACATGCCCGAACAGGACCCGCAGGTCGGGCAGGCGTTCTCCTCGATGATCGCGATGTCCGCGTCGGAGACGTTCTCGTTGACGGCGTCGGAGATCGCGTTGACCAGGTCGAGCTTGCGGACCGTGCCGTCCACCAGGGTGGCCTTGCCGGCCTCCATCGGGCCGCCGGAGACGAAGACCACCGGGATGTTGAGGCGCAGCGCGGCCATGAGCATGCCGGGGGTGATCTTGTCGCAGTTGGAGATGCAGATCAGGGCGTCCGCGCAGTGCGCGTTGACCATGTACTCCACCGAGTCGGCGATCAGGTCGCGAGAGGGCAGCGAGTACAGCATGCCGCCGTGGCCCATCGCGATGCCGTCGTCCACCGCGATGGTGTTGAACTCGCGCGGGATGCCGCCGGCCGCCTTGATCGCCTCGGAGACGATCCGGCCGACCGGCTGGAGGTGGGTGTGCCCCGGGACGAACTCGGTGAAGGAGTTGGCGACCGCGATGATCGGCTTGCCGAAGTCCTCGCGTGCTACGCCGGCCGCCCGAAGAAGCGCCCGGGCGCCTGCCATGTTGCGTCCGTGGGTGACCGTACGGGACTTCAGCTCGGGCACTGGGCTCCACTCCTTCGGTGGCTCTGCGCGGCCGCAACGAAGTGGCCGCCGTAACAGTCGAGCCTACGCCCCGGTCCCGCCTGCCGGACGTCGCGTCCGGATGGCGGTCAGTGGGCGCTCAGTACTTGACGGCCACCGTCAGGTCCACCGAGTACGGCTCCAGCACCTGGCCGTCGGGGAACTCCGCCAGCAGCGCGGCCCGCTCGGCGGCCAGCACCGGGCCCTTGCGCTCCTCGTCCAGGACGGCGAAGTACGACTTGGAGCGCAGGTCGGTGATCACCTGGTCCACGGTGAGCCGGCGCTCCCAGCGCAGCTCGGTGCGGGCCACCTCGAACGGGTAGCGCGCCAGGGCGTCGGTGACCGCGTTCATGGCGCCGTAGTAGTGGTACGAGGGCAGCGCGGCGGAGAGCCGCTCCTCCTGCGCCCGCAGCCAGCGGACCGACCGGTCCTTGAGGTTCCAGATCAGCGCCAGCGCGCCGCCCGGGCGCAGCACCCGCAGCGCCTCGGGGATCGAGCGGGCCGGGTCGGTCCAGTGGAAGGCCTGCGCGTAGGTGATCAGGTCGGCGGTCGCGTCGTGGAACGGCAGCTCGTTGCCGTCGCCCTTGACCAGCGGGATCCCGGGGCTGACGGCGTGCAGGCGGGCGGCCATCCCGGCGCTCGGCTCGACGGCCGTCACCCGGGCGCCGCGCTCGTGCAGCAGGCGGGTGGCGATGCCGGTGCCGGCGCCGACGTCCAGCACATCGGCGCCCTTGAGCGGACGGCCCGTCAGGCGCTCGATCTCGTCGAACAGCTGCGCCGGGTAGGACGGCCGAGCGCGGTCGTACTCGGCGGCGACGGCGCCGAAACTCTCCGCGTGCGCCTGCAACTGGCTGTCCGTCACCGTCGACCTCCCGAAGTCATCGTGGTCCTGTCAGCGTACGCGCGTAGCGCTGGCCAGATGGAGTCGGGTGAAGGCCAGTGCCTCGGCCAGGTCCGCCTCCCGTTCGGCCGGTGAACCGGAGCGGCGGGTGTTGACCTCCAGCACCACATGGCCGCCGAAACCGGTCCTGGCCAGGCGCTCCAGCAGCTCGGCGCAGGGCTGGTTCCCGCGGCCCGGGATCAGGTGCTCGTCCTTGCCGGACCCGGAGCCGTCGGCTAGGTGGACGTGGGCGAGCCGCTCGCCCATCCGGTCGACCATCTCGAAGGCGTCGATCCGCGAGGTGGAGACGTGCGAGAGGTCGATGGTGAAGTGCCGGTACTCCTCGTCGGTGACGTCCCAGCCGGGGGCGTAGGCGAGCATCTCGCGGTCGCGGTAGCGCCAGGGGTACATGTTCTCGACGGCGAAGCGGACCTCCGTCTCCCCCGCCATCCGGTTGATCCCGCGGACGAACTCCCGGGCGTACTGGCGCTGCCAGCGGAACGGCGGGTGGACCACCACGGTGTCCGCGCCGAGCTTCTCGGCGGCGGCCCGGGCGCGCACCAGCTTGGTCCACGGGTCGGTGGTCCAGACCCGCTGGGTGATCAGCAGGCACGGCGCGTGCACGGCCAGGATCGGCAGCTGGTGCTTCTCGGAGAGCACCCGCAGGGCGTCCAGATCCTGGCTGACCGGGTCGTTCCAGACCATCACCTCGACGCCGTCGTAGCCGAGCTTGGCCGCGAGTTCGAAGGCGATCGCGGTGCTCTCGGGGTAGACCGAGGCGGTGGAGAGGGCGACCTTGGTGTCGGGGACGTGCAGCGCGGGGTGCCGGGGCAGCACCAGCCGGTCGGTGGTGCGCAGCAGCGGGGCGGGGCGCTCGGCGCCGGACGCCCTGCGGGCCGCGCGGCGGCGCACCGGCCGGGGCGGCCTGGGGGGCTTGGCCGCGCTCGCGCCGCCCATCCGCGCCGCGCGGCGCGGGCCGCGGGCGCGCTCCTCGCCGTCCGGCTCTTCGTCCTCCGGTCCGCCTGCTCGCACCACGGGGACAGCGTATGCGGCCCGCGCCCCCGGCGGAGGTACGGGCTAGCCGTTCTGCGCGGCCAGGGTGTCCAGGCGGCGCAGGATGATGCCCTCGCGCAGGGCCCAGGGGCAGATGTCCAGCTCGTCGAGGCCGAACAGGTCCATCGCCGCGTCGGCCACCAGCGCGCCGGCCAGCAGCTGCTTGGCCCGGCCCTCGGAGACGCCGGGGATCCGGGCCCGCTCGGCCACCGTCATGGCGGACAGCCGCGGCAGCCAGGCGGACAGGCCGGAGCGGGTCAGCCGTCTGGTCACCAGCAGGCCGGCCTCGGCCGGGGCCGCGCCGGTCATCCGGGCCAGCTGCTTGAAGGTCTTGGAGGTGGCCACCGCGTGGTCCGGCGGTCCGAGCCGGGCCACCTCGCCGACCACGCCCGCGATCTCGGCCCGGATGTGCCGGCGCAGGTCGCGCAGCCGCTCCGGGTCGGCGACCTCGTCCGGCAGCCAGGCGGCGGTCAGCCGGCCCGCGCCCAGCGGCAGCGAGATGGCCACGTCGGGCTGCTCGTCCAGGCCGCAGGCGATCTCCAGCGAGCCGCCGCCGATGTCCAGGTCCAGCAGCCGCCCGGAGGACCAGCCGAACCAGCGCCGGACGGCGAGGAAGGTGAGCCGGGCCTCCTCCTCGCCGGAGAGCACCTGCAACTCGATGCCGGTCTCGTCCTCCACCCGCTTGAGCACGGCCTCGCCGTTGGCCGCCTCGCGCACCGCGGAGGTGGCGAACGGCAGCAGGTCGACCACGCCCTTGTCCTCGGCCACCCGGATCGAGGAGGCGACCATGCCGATCAGCAGCTCGACGCCGGCCTCGCTGATCGCCCCCTGCGCGTCGAGCAGCTCGGCGAGCCGCAGCTCCGCCTTGTGCGAGTACGCGGGCAGCGGGGCAGCACCGGGGTGGGCGTCCACCACGAGGAAGTGGACGGTGTTGGAACCTACGTCGAGCACACCGAGTCGCATAAATCACCACGCTACGGCACCCGACCTGAGGAAAGCCCGTCTGTTCGATTGCCCGTCGAGCGGTAGCGGAGGAGGCTGTTCACCGAATGCCCCGTCCATCGCCTTGGGAGAAACCGGACATGACGATCCGTCACCGACTGCTCGGCAGCGGCGAGCACCAGGTCATCGTGCTGCACGACTGGTTCGGCACCACTGCCGGGTGGGGGCAGTTCCTCGACTACCTCGACCCCGAGGCCTTCAGTTACGCCTTCCTGGACTACCGCGGCTACGGCGACCGGGCCGACGTCCCCGGCGAGTACACGGTGGCCGAGATCGCCCAGGACGCGCTGGCGCTGGCCGACCAGCTCGGCTGGCAGACCTTCTCGCTGGTCGGCCACTCGATGGGTGGCAAGGCGGCGCAGCGGGTGCTGGCCGAGGCACCGCACCGGGTGCGCAAGCTGGTCGGGATCGCTCCGGTACCGGCCTCCGCGTTCCCGCTGGACGGCGATGCGTACGACCTGTTCCACGGCGCCGCGGACCGTCCCGCCAACCGCCGCGCGATCCTCGACCTGGCCACCGGGCAACGCGCCGGCGCCGTCTGGCTGGACCGGATGACGGCGCAGTCGCTGGCCCAGTCCCGTCCGGAGGCGTTCGCCGCCTACCTCACCGAGTGGACCACCCAGGATTTCGCCGCCAAGATCACCGGCAGCCCGCTGCCGGTGAAGGTGTTCGCGTGCGAGCACGACGCCGCGCTGACCGAGCAGGTGCTGCGCGCGACCTGGCTGCCGCACTACCCGCAGGCCGAGATCGAGGTGCTGCCGGCCAGCGGGCACTACCCGATGTACGAGGTCCCGGTCGCCTTCGCGGCGGCACTGGAGGCCTTCCTGCGGTGACAGGGCCTACCCTTGCCGGGTGGCAGCCATCGACATCCCCACCCCCAAGCTCAAGACCAAGACCAAGACCGAGAAGCCCGGCCCGGAGGTCCCGCTCGACTTCCCGCGCGCCTGGGTCGAGTTCGCCGACCCGGCCGACGAGGAGCAGGTCTTCCGCTGTGACCTGACCTGGCTGACCTCGCGCTGGACCTGCATCTTCGGCCGCGGCTGCCACGGCATCCGCCCGGGCCGCGGTGCCTCGGACGGCTGCTGCACGCTCGGCGCGCACTACTCGGACGAGGACGACGAGAAGCGCGTGATCGGCCACGCCGCCCGGCTCACCCCGCAGACCTGGCAGCTCTTCGGCGAGGGCACCGACGCCAAGGGCAAGCTCGTCGTGGACGGCGGCATCACGATGCTCGACGAGGACGGCGACCGGCAGACCCGCCGGGTCGACGGCGCCTGCATCTTCCTCAACCGCCCCGGCTTCGCCGGCGGCGAGGGCTGCGCGCTGCACACCCTGGCGCTGGCCGAGGGCAAGGAGCCGCTGGAGACCAAGCCGGACGTCTGCTGGCAGCTGCCGGTCCGCCGCACCTACGACTGGATCGACCGCCCGGACGACACCCGCTACCTCCAGGTCACCATCGGCGAGTACGACCGCCGCGGCTGGGGCCCGGGCGGCATCGACCTGCACTGGTGGTGCACCGGCAGCCCGGAGGCGCACGACGGCCCCGACCCGGTGTTCGTCAGCTACCGCCCGGAGCTGACCGAGCTGATGGGACCGAAGGGCTACGCCGTGCTGGCCGAGCTGTGCGAGCAGCGGATCGCCTCGAAGGGCGACCGCAAGCTCGCGCCGCACCCGGCCGACCCGAAGCCCAAGGCGAAGCCCAAGAAGAGCAAGTAGCCCTCGCTACTTGTCGATGTCGCCGACCACGAAGAACATCGACCCGAGGATGGCGACCATGTCGGCGACCAGGGTCCCGGGCAGCAGCTCGGTGAGCGCCTGGATGTTGTTGAAGGACGCCGAGCGGAGCTTGAGCCGCCACGGCGTCTTGTCGCCGCGCGAGACCAGGTAGTAGCCGTTGATCCCGAGCGGGTTCTCGGTCCAGGCGTAGGTCTCGCCCTCGGGGGCCTTGAGCACCTTGGGCAGCCGGAGGTTGACCGGGCCGGCCGGCAGGCCGGCCAGCCGGTCGAGGCAGGCGTCGGCCAGGTCGAGCGCGTTGACGGTCTGCTCCAGCAGGCACTCGAAGCGGGCCAGGCAGTCGCCCTCCTCGCGGGTGACCACGGTCAGCACGTCCTGGAGCTCCCCGTACGCGAGGTACGGCTCGTCCCGGCGCAGGTCGAAGTCGACGCCCGAGGCGCGCGCGATCGGGCCGCTGATGCCGTACGCCTTCACGTGCTCGGCCGAGAGCACGCCGACGCCGGCCGTCCGGGCCCGGAAGATCTCGTTGCCGAGCACCAGGTCCTCGAAGACCGGCAGCTGGGCGCGGACGGTTGCGACGGCGGTCCTGACCCGGCCGAGCCAGCCGTTCGGCAGGTCCTCCTTGAGGCCGCCGACCCGGTTGAACATGTAGTGCATCCGGCCGCCGCTGGCCTCCTCCAGCACCTGCTGGAGCTCCTCGCGGGAGGTGAAGGCGTGGAAGACGGGGGTGATCCCGCCCAGCTCCAGCGGGTAGGAGCCGAGGAACATCAGGTGGTTGAGCACCCGGTTGAGCTCGGCCAGCAGGGTTCGTACCCAGACCGCCCGCTCGGGGACCTCCATGCCGAGCATCCGCTCGACGGCCAGCACCACGCCCAGCTCGTTGGCGAAGGCGGAGAGCCAGTCGTGCCGGTTCGCCAGCATGATGATCTGCCGGTAGTCCCGCGCCTCGAAGAGTTTCTCCGCGCCGCGGTGCATGTAGCCGATCACCGGCTCGGCCGAGACGATGCGCTCGCCGTCCAGCACGAGTTTGAGCCGCAGCACGCCGTGCGTGGACGGATGCTGCGGGCCGATGTTCAGCACCATGTCGGTGGCGGTCTGCTCCGCCCCCGCACCGATGCCGACGGTGGTCTCCCTGATGCTCATGGGGTCAGAGTCTGCCATCCCGGCAGCCCTCGCAGGCTGGTCGGTATCGGAATCCGGACGGCCTGCACCAACCAGCCGAAGCCGCCGAGGCCTCCGGTGGCGGTCAGCTCGGCGGCCTCACCTGCGGCTCCGAGCGCGCGGAGGTACCCGGCGGGGTCGCTGGAGGCCTGTGCGAGCGGGGGCCGTGCGCCGTCCACACCGAGGGCGCGCAGTGCCTCGCGCTGCGTCGTCCACAGGGTGTGGACATCCTCGGCGCCGCGCACCGCCGCCGAGTCCAGGGCCACGTGGGCGGTGAGATCGCAGCTGCCGTCCGGCACCGGGCGGACCTCGCGACCGGCCCGGAATCCGGTCAGCGACCCGAAGATCGGCCGGTCCGACTTCTCGTGCGCGTAGTCCACCGCCACCGCGAGACCGCGCTCCAGCGTGCCCACCGCGGCGGCCCAGGCCGCGTCCCGCGGGCCGCCGAGCTCCACCCGCGGCGCGTCGGCCGGCCACCAGCGGGCCGCCCAGGCGGCGTCCTCGGCGCTGAGCGGCGGACCCGGGCGCTCCTCGCCCTCGGCCGACACCTCGACGTAGTGCAGCGACCCGTCCGGGCCGGGCTCGGCGATGTCCAGCGGCACATTGTCCAGCCACTCGTTGGCGAAGAGCAGCCCCACCGCGCCGCGCGGCGGCTCGGCCGTCCAGCGCACGCCGTCCGGCAGCCCGGCCGGCCGCGCGGCCAGCTCCACCCCGTACGCGCGCAGCCGCCCGGGCAGCAGATCCGCCAGCGCGGCCACCAGCTCGCCGCGGCCGGCCCCGACGTCGATCAGGGAGATCTCCTGCGGGTGGCCGAGCGCCTCGTCCACCTCCAGGAGCAGCCGGCCGACCGCCTGCGCGTACTGGCGCGAGGCGTGCACCGAGGTGCGGAAGTGCCCGGCCGGGCCCTCCGGCCTGCGGTAGAAACCGCCCTTGGACCCGTAGAGGGCCTCTTCCATGGCGGGCCGCCACCGCATCCAGCTCATGTCCGTGACGGTACCGGGCTCCGACCTGCGGACGAGAGGGGATCGCCCTCCCGACGGACGGGAAGTGGCGTTTCGACTGCCTAGGCTGGTCTGGTGCATCGACTCAACGCCTGGCTTCGCGGACACCCCCTGGTGGTCGATGGCGGCTGGGCGCTGCTCGTGCTCTGCTTCGCCGCGCTCTCCACCATCGGCGGCAGCGAGGGTTCGCCGCTGCCGTTCGCCGCCGTCTCGCTCGCCCTCGGCGGGCTCATGGTGGTGCGCCGCCGCTGGCCGGACGCGGCGGTGGCCGCCGCGCTGGTGATCGGGATCGTCCAGGTGCTGGCCAAGCTGCCGCCGGACGCCTCGTCCATCGCCTACCTGGTCTTCGTCTACACCGGCGCCGCCTTCGGCTCGGCCTGGGCGTCCCGGGTGGCGCTGGCGGGCGGCCTGCTGGCCGGGCCGCTCACCGTCCACGTCTTCCTCAGCGACAACACCTCCCCCGACCACCGCAAGCTGATCTGGGTCATCTTCCAGTCCGTGCTGCTCTCCACCCCGTTCATCCTGTGCTGGGCCTGGGGGCGGCTGACCCGGGTGCGCCGGGCCTACCTGGTGGAGCTGGAGGACCGGGCCGCCCGGCTGGAGCGCGAACGGGACGCCCAGGCCAAGGTGGCGGTGGCCGCCGAGCGGGCCCGGATCGCCCGCGAGCTGCACGACGTGGTGGCGCACAACGTCTCGGTCATGATCGTCCAGGCCGACGGCGCCGCCTACGTGCTCGACAACTCGCCGCAGCAGGCCAAGGAGGCGCTCGGCACGATCGCCTCCACCGGCCGCCAGGCGCTGGTGGAGATGCGCCGGCTGCTGGGCGTGCTGCGCACCGCGGACGCCACCGGCGAGTACGTGCCGCAGCCCAGTGTCGAGGAGCTGCCCGACCTGCTGGAACAGGTGCGCACGGCCGGGCTGCCGGTCGAGTTCAGCAGCACCGGCGAGCCCCGCGAGCTGCCGCGCGGCGTGGAGCTGACGGTCTACCGGATCGTCCAGGAGGCGCTCACCAACGTCCGCAAGCACGGCGGTCCCGGGGCCAGCGCCCGGGTCGCGGTGGACTTCGGCGACCGCGACCTCAACGTGCTGATCGAGGACGACGGGCGTGGCGCCACCGACGAGAAGCTCGCCCAGGGCGGCGCCGACGGCCTGGGGCATGGTCTGATCGGCATGCGCGAGCGGATCGGCATGGTCAGCGGCAGTCTGGACGCCGGCCCGCGCCCGGGCGGCGGGTTCCGGATCCGCGCCGTCCTCCCCCTGAAGACCGGCAAGTAGGAGAACCATGACCATCCGCGTGATGCTCGTCGACGACCAGGAACTGCTGCGCACGGGCTTCCGGATGGTGTTGCAGTCGCAGGGCGACATCGAGATCGCCGCCGAGGCGGGCGACGGCGCCCAGGCGCTGGAGGTGCTGCGGCAGACCGAGGTCGACGTGATCCTGATGGACGTCCGGATGCCGCGGCTGGACGGCGTCCAGGCCACCCGGCGGATCTGCCTGGCCCAGGACGGCAGCCCGCTGCACGACGCGCCGCGCGTGCTGATCCTCACCACCTTCGACCTGGACGAGTACGCCTTCGCCGCACTCAAGGCCGGGGCCAGCGGCTTCCTGCTCAAGGACGTGCCGCCGACCGAGCTGGTGGCCGCGATCCGCTCGGTCCACGCGGGGGACGCCGTGGTCGCCCCGACCACCACCCGCCGCATGATCGACCGCTTCGCCGAGGTGCTGCCGGTGGCGCGCGCCGCCGGCAGCCCGGCCGTCCTGGACCCGCTGACCGACCGCGAGCGCGAGGTCTTCCTGCTGGTCGTCCAGGGCCTGTCGAACAGCGAGGTGGCCGCCCAGCTGGCCCTCTCCGAGGCCACCGTGAAGACCCACGTCGGGCGCATCCTGGCCAAGCTGAACCTGCGCGACCGGGTGCAGGCCGTCGTGCTGGCCTACGAGGCCGGGCTGGTCCGGGCCGGAAGCTCCGACTGAGAGCCGTACCATGGTGCGGTACGTCTGGTACCCGTAGAGGACTGGAACGCAGCCGTGGACACGCCCGACCTGTTCGACCCCGCCGCCGGGGACCCGGCCGGCCGCCCGGCCCGACTCGCCGTCGGCGTGGTGGGCACGGGCCGGGTCGGCCCCGCCCTCGGCGCCGCCCTGCAACTGGCCGGCCACCGCGTGGTCGCCGCCTCCGGCGTGTCGACCACCTCCCGCCGGCGCGCCGAGGCCCTGCTGCCGGGCGTGCGGCTGGTGACGCCGCCGCAGGTGCTGGCCGCCGCCGACCTGGTGCTGCTGACCGTCCCCGACGACGCGCTGCCCGCCCTGGTGGCCGGGCTGGCCGCCACCGGCGCGATCCGCCCGGGCCAGATCCTGGTGCACACCTCCGGCGCGATGGGCGTGGCGGTGCTCGAACCCGCCACCCGGGCCGGCGCACTGCCGCTCGCGCTGCACCCCGCGATGACCTTCACCGGCACCTCGGTGGACGTGGCCCGGCTGGCCGGCTGCCCGTTCGGGGTGACCGCGCCGGACGAGCTGCGCCCGGTCGCCGAGGCGCTGGTGGTGGAGATGGGCGGTGAGCCGGAGTGGGTGCCCGAGGAGGTCCGCCCGCTCTACCACACGGCCCTCGCGCACGGCGCGAACCACCTGGTCACCCTGGTCGCCCAGGCGCTGGAACTGCTGCGGACGGCCGGCGTGGCCGAGCCCGGCCGACTGCTCGGCCCGCTGCTCGGCGCCGCGCTCGACAACAGCCTGCGCTCCGGCGACGCCGCGCTGACCGGCCCGGTCGCCCGCGGCGACGTGGGGACGGTGCGCCGCCACCTGGAGCAGCTCAGTACGGTGTCCCCGGACATCCCCGCCGCGTACCGGGCGATGGCCCGCGCCACCGCGCAGCGGGCCCTCGCGGGCGGGACGCTGAAGGAAGAGTCTGCGGCAGCGCTGCTGGACGTACTCAACGAGGAGAACCACTGATGGCACGACCGAAGCCGGCCGCCAAGGCGTCCAAGCCCCGCACGACCGCCCTGACCCACACCATCGCCGACTTCGAGCCCGCCTTCTGGCCGGACGAGCAGCCGGTGGACAACGCCGTGGTGATGACCATGGGCGCGCTGCACGAGGGTCACGCCGCGCTGATCCGGGCGGCCCGCAAGGAGGTCGGCGCGGACGGCCGGGTCGCGGTGACCGTCTTCGTCAACCCGCTGCAGTTCGCGGCCGGCGAGGACCTGGACCGCTACCCGCGCACGCTGGCCGCCGACGTCCGGCTGGCCGAGGAGGCCGGCGCCGACGTGGTCTTCGCCCCGCTGCCCGAGGAGGTCTACCCGAACGGCGAGCCGCAGGTGCGGATCTCCGCGGGCCCGATGGGCGAGCGCTTCGAGGGGACCACCCGTCCCGGCCACTTCGACGGCATGCTGACCGTGGTGGCCAAGCTGCTGCACATCACCGACCCGGACTTCGCCTTCTTCGGCGAGAAGGACGCCCAGCAGCTGGCGATCGTCCAGCGGATGGTGGCCGACCTGGACTTCGACGTGGAGGTGATCGGCGTCCCGACCGTCCGCGAGAGCGACGGCCTGGCGCTCTCCTCGCGCAACCGCTTCCTGTCCGAGGACGAGCGCGCACGGGCGCTGGCGCTCTCCGCCGCGCTGTTCGCCGGCCGGGACGTCGCCGCCCAGGGCCCGAAGGCCGTCCGCGCGGCCGCCGCGGCCGTGCTGGACGCCGCCGAGGGCATCACGCTCGACTACCTCGCCCTGATCGACCCGGACGAGTTCGTCGAGGCCCCGGACGACTTCCAGGGCGAGGCGGTGCTGGCCGTGGCCGCCAAGGTAGGGTCCACCCGCCTGATCGACAACGTTCGCATCATCGTCCGATAGACACGGCACCGCCGTAGTAGGCATGCACTCACCTCTGGAGGCGTGACCAATGCTTCGCACCATGCTCAAGTCCAAGATCCACCGTGCCACCGTCACCCAGGCCGACCTGCACTACGTCGGCTCGGTGACGGTGGACCAGGACCTGCTCGACGCCGCCGACCTGCTCCCCGGCGAGCTGGTCCACATCGTCGACATCAACAACGGCGCCCGGCTGGAGACCTACACGATCGCCGGCCCGCGCGGGACCGGCGTGATCGGGATCAACGGCGCCGCGGCCCGCCTGGTCCACCCGGGCGACCTGGTGATACTCATCGCCTACGGGCAGATGGACACCGCCGAGGCCAGGTCCTACCGGCCCAAGGTGGTCTTCGTGGACGCCGACAACAGGGTCACCGGGACCGGCGCGGACCCGGCCGAGGCCCTGCCGGGGACGGACACCCTCCGCGGCGACGCCGTCCACGCCTTCTAGAGATAGACCGGAGCAACACCATGCCAGTGACCCACCGCCTCACCGCCCCCGCCCCGGGCTGGACCGCCACCACCGACGTGGTCGTGGTCGGTTCCGGGGTGGCCGGGCTGACCGTCGCGCTGGGCGTCCGCAAGGCCGGTCTACGGGTGACGGTGGTCACCAA
Organism: Kitasatospora sp. MAA4; assembly: GCF_029893355.1. Taxonomy (GTDB): domain Bacteria; phylum Actinomycetota; class Actinomycetes; order Streptomycetales; family Streptomycetaceae; genus Kitasatospora. The sequence goes on along the minus strand of NZ_JARZAI010000038.1, from coordinate 14,366 downwards.
GGCGATGCTGGACGACGGCTCCACCCGCTGGGCCCAGGGCGGCATAGCCGCCGCCCTGGGCGAGGGCGACACGCCCGAGCAGCACCTGGCCGACACGCTGGTCGCGGGCGCCGGGCTCTGCGACGAGGAGGCCGTGCGCACCCTGGTCACCGAGGGCCCGGACGCCGTCCGGCACCTGATCGCCACCGGCGCCGCCTTCGACCAGGACACCGACGGCGAGATCCTGCTGACCCGCGAGGGCGGCCACCACCGGAACCGGATCGTGCACGCGGGCGGCGACGCGACGGGCGCCGAGATATCGCGCGCCCTGGTCTCCGCCGTGCGCAGCGACCCCGGCCTGGAGCTGATCGAGCACGCTCTCGTGCTCGACCTGCTCACCGACTCCGACGGCCACGCGGCCGGCCTGACCCTGCACGTGATGGGCGAGGGCCAGCGCGACGGCGTCGGCGCGATCCGGGCCCGCGCCGTGGTGCTGGCCACCGGCGGGATGGGCCAGGTCTTCTCGGCCACCACCAACCCGGCGGTCTCCACCGGCGACGGCGTGGCGCTCGCGCTGCGCGCCGGCGCCGAGGTGACCGACCTGGAGTTCGTCCAGTTCCACCCCACCGTGATGTGGCTGGGCCCAGAGGCCGAGGGCCAGCAGCCGCTGGTCTCCGAGGCCGTCCGCGGCGAGGGCGCGTACCTGGTGGACGGCGAGGGCACCCGCTTCATGCTCGGGCAGCACGAGCTGGCCGAGCTGGCGCCGCGCGACATCGTCGCCAAGGCGATCACCCAGCAGATGCTGGCGCAGGGCGCCGAGCACATGTACCTGGACGGGCGGCACTTCGGCGCCGCGATGTGGGAGGAGCGCTTCCCCACCATCCTGGCCTCCTGCCGCGCGCACGGCATCGACCCGATCACCGGGCTGATCCCGGTCGCGCCCGCCGCGCACTACGCCTCCGGCGGTGTCCGCACCGACCCGCACGGCCACACCACCGTCCCGGGCCTGTACGCCTGCGGCGAGGTGGCCTGCACGGGCGTGCACGGCGCCAACCGGCTGGCCTCCAACTCGCTGCTCGAAGGCCTGGTCTTCGCCGAGCGGATCGCCGCCGACCTGGTCGAGCGGCACGCGGCCGGCCGGCTGCCGGAGCGTTCGGTGGACGTCCCGGCCGCCCACGCCGCCCGGCCCGTCCCGCTGCCCTCGCCCGAGACCCGGGCCGAGATCCAGCGGCTGATGAGCTCCGGCGCGGGCGTGCTGCGCTCGGCCGCCAGCATGGCCGGCACCGCCGACGGGCTGGCCGCGCTGGGCCGGGCCGCCGCCGCGCGGGCCGCCGAGGAGAAGCCCGCCGACCCGCGGGTGGAGACCTGGGAGGCGGCCAACCTGCTGCTGGTCGCCCAGGCCCTGGTGGCCGCGGCCGCCGAGCGGGCCGAGACCCGCGGCTGCCACTGGCGCGAGGACTTCCCCGAGCGGGACGACGCCCACTGGCAGCGCCACCTGATCACCACCCTGGATGCCGTTTCCGGCGCCCCCGCAGTCGCACTCATCAGCACTTCCGAGGAGCAGTAAGTCATGTCGCACACGCACGAGGAACTCCCGCTGGCCGAGCAGGACGGCTGCGGCGACGGCTGCGCCTGCGGCGACGGCGAGGGCTACGAGACCGGCCTGGACCCGGCGCTGGCCGAGCTGCTGGAGGCGGCCGGCCTGGACCCGGTGGAGGTCGAGGACATCGCGACCCTGGCGCTGGCCGAGGACCTGGCCGGCGGCGAGGACGTCACCTCGATCGCCACCGTGCCGGCCGACGCCGTCGCCACCGCCGACTTCACCGCCCGCGAGGCCGGCGTGGTGGCCGGCCTGCGGATCGCCGAGGCCGTCGTCTCGCTGATCTGCGAGGAGGAGTTCGAGGTCGAGCGGCACGTCGAGGACGGCGACGCGGTGGCGGCCGGCCAGGTGCTGCTCTCGGTGCGCAGCCGCACCCGCGACCTGCTGACCGCCGAGCGCAGCGCGCTCAACCTGCTCTGCCACCTGTCCGGCATCGCCACCGCCACCCGGGCCTGGGTCGACGCGCTGGAGGGCACCGGTGCACGGGTCCGGGACACCCGCAAGACCCACCCGGGCCTGCGCTCGCTGCAGAAGTACGCGGTGCGGGCCGGCGGCGGCGTCAACCACCGGATGGCGCTCTCCGACGCGGCACTGATCAAGGACAACCACGTGGTCGCCGCGGGCGGCGTGGCCGAGGCCTTCCGGGCCGTCCGGGCCGCCTACCCCGAGCTGCCGGTGCAGGTCGAGGTGGACACCCTGGAGCAGATCCCGCCGGTGCTGGAGGCCGGGGCCGACCAGATCCTGCTCGACAACTTCACGGTGGATCAGCTGGCCGAGGCGGTCAAGCTGGTGGCCGGCCGGGCCAAGCTGGAAGCTTCCGGCGGTCTGACCCTGGCCACCGCGCGTGCGGTGGCCGAGACTGGTGTCGACTACCTGGCCGTCGGAGCGCTCACCCATTCCTCACCGATCCTGGACATCGGTCTGGACCTCCGTCCGTAATCCTTCCAACCACTCGGAAAGCGGCTCATGCTCCTCACCATCGACGTCGGCAACACCCAGACCACGCTCGGCCTGTTCGACGGTGAGGAGATCGTCGAGCACTGGCGGATCTCCACCGACCCGCGCCGCACCGCGGACGAGTTGGCGGTGCTGATGCAGGGTCTGATGGGCTCTCACCCGATGGCCTCCGAGGAGCGGGTCGACGGTCTGGCGATCTGCTCCTCGGTGCCCGCGGTGCTCCACGAGCTGCGCGAGGTGACCCGCCGCTACTACGGCGACGTGCCCGCGGTGATCGTGGAGCCCGGGGTGAAGACCGGGGTGCACGTCCTGATGGACAACCCCAAGGAGGTCGGCGCCGACCGGATCGTCAACGCGCTGGCCGCCAACCACCTGTACGGGGGACCGTGCATCGTGGTCGACTTCGGCACCGCCACCACCTTCGACGCGATCAACGAGCGCGGCGACTACATCGGCGGCGCGATCGCGCCCGGCATCGAGATCTCGGTCGAGGCGCTCGGGGTCCGCGGCGCCCAGCTGCGCAAGATCGAGCTGACCCGGCCGCGCAACGTGATCGGCAAGAACACCGTCGAGGGCATGCAGTCCGGCATCCTGTACGGCTTCGCGGGCCAGGTGGACGGCCTGGTGGCCCGGATGTCCAAGGAGCTGGCCAAGGACCCGGAGGACGTCCAGGTGATCGCCACCGGCGGGCTGGCCCCACTGGTGCTCGGCGAGGCCGCGGCGATCGACGTCCACGAGCCCTGGCTCACCCTGATCGGCCTGCGGCTGGTGTACGAGCGCAACAAGCCCAGCTGAGCGATCATCGGGTGATCCAGGGGGCGGCACCGCGCGAGGTTACCGACAAATCGGATATTCCTCACGTAGGGTCATTTTATGCCTACGCCACATGGGTCCCGCGGCGGCATGGCCTTCAGCGCCGACGAAGTGCGCGTGCTGCGCCGTGCCCTCGCCCAAGCCCTCCACCCCGCTGTCCCCGCCCAACTGACGCTCGGTACGCACGGCGCAGACCTCTGGGCGGAGGACGTCCAGGAGGCACTGCGGCTGGCCGAGGCGATCGACGAGGCCGCCCAGGAGGGCGGTCGGCTGCGGAGCTTCCTGCTGGACGAGCTGTCCCGCTACCGGTCCGCGCTGCCCGGCAGCGCCCGCGGGTACCTGGAACGGCTGGAGGAGGCCGTCACCGACGGCTACCTGCCCGGTCCTGACGACCTGTCGGCACTGCGCTCGCTCTCCCGGCTGCCCTGCGGCCCGGGTGAGCGCTCCCGCCGCTCGCGGCTGGCGGGCCGCTGCCACGCGCTGGCCGAGGCCGCCGTCCGGGTCCGACTGGCCCTCAGTACGGGCTTCCCGCACCCCTCGCCCGCCCCGGCCCTCGCCCCGCGCCACCTCGCCGCCGTGCCCAGCCCGACGCCGGCTCCGGCGCCCGGCCACCTGTCCGCACTCGCCGCCGTTCCACCGAGCAGTCCCACCGACCGAGCTGGAGGACCGATTCCGATGAGCAGCCCCACCGAGCCGCGCAGCACCGACGCCGCAGCCACCGCCGCCGCGAGCGAGCCCGGCCACCGCGCCCCGCGGGTGCCGACCCCCTCCGAGCTCTTCGCCCGGCGCCCCAAGCCCTCGGCCCACCCGCCGGTGCACACCGCCGTCCGCACGCCGGTCCGCACCCCCCTTCGCGAGGGCGACGAACTGGCCACCGGCACCGGCTGACGACCGGCCCGTCCCTTGTGGTCCGCGACCCGCGATATCCGGTGGCGGACCACGAGGGGACGGTCGTTACCCTGGTGAGGTGAGCGACCAGAACAGCCTCCCCGCGACCGACGACCTCCCCGAGCAGATGCGCGTCCGGCGCGAGAAGCTCGAACGGCTCCGCGCGGCGGGGGTCGACCCGTACCCGGTGGGCTTCCCCCGGACCACCACCATCGCCGACCTGCGGGCCGAGCACCCCGACCTGGAGCCGGACACCGCGACCGGCGCCCGGGCCGGCGTCACCGGCCGGGTGATCCTGGCCCGCACCGGCGGCAAGCTCTGCTTCGCCACCCTGCGCGACGGCTCCGGCGACCTCCAGGTGATGTTCTCCCTGGACAAGCTCGGCCCGGAGCGGCTGGCCGACTGGAAGTCCGACATCGACCTCGGCGACCAGGTGGGCGTCGAGGGCGAGGTGATCACCTCCAAGCGCGGCGAACTCAGCATCATGGTCGACAGCTGGGCGCTGACCGCCAAGTGCCTGCGCCCGCTGCCCGACAAGCACAAGGGCCTGACCGACCCGGAGGCCCGAGTCCGCCAGCGCTACGTGGACCTGATCGTCAACCCCGAGGCGCGCGAGATGCTGCGGCTGCGCAGCACCGTGGTCCGCTCGATCCGCAACACCTACGAGCAGCGCGGCTACCTCGAGGTCGAGACCCCGATGCTGCAGCCGATCCACGGCGGCGCCAACGCCCGCCCGTTCATCACGCACATCAACGCCTACGACATCGACCTCTACCTGCGGATCGCCACCGAGCTCTACCTCAAGCGGCTGGTGGTCGGCGGCGCCGAGAAGGTCTTCGAGATCAACCGGAACTTCCGCAACGAGGGCGCCGACGCGACCCACAACCCGGAGTTCACCGCGCTGGAGTCCTACGAGGCGTACGGCGACTACGACACCCAGGCCGAGCTGATCCGGGCGATCGTGATCAACGCCGCCAAGGACGCGCTGGGCACCACGGTGGTCCGCGGCACGGACCCGCACGGCGTCGAGCACGAGATCGACCTGGCCGAGCCGTGGGACGAGGTCAGCGTCTACCCCGGCATCTCCGAGCGCCTCGGCACCGAGGTCACCCCGCAGAGCACCGTCGAGGAGCTGCGCAAGCTCGCCGACGCGGCCGGCGTGCCCTACGAGAAGGAGTGGGGCCACGGGCAGATCATCCTGGAGATGATCGAGCGCCTGCTGGAGGAGAACGCCGTCCGGCCGACCTTCATCCGGGACTACCCGACCGAGGTCTCGCCGCTCACCCGCCAGCACCGCTCGATCCCGGGTGTGGCCGAGAAGTGGGACCTGGTGATCTTCGGGACCGAGATCGGCACCGCCTACTCCGAGCTGATCGACCCGGTCGAGCAGCGCGCCCGGCTCACCGCGCAGTCGCTGCTGGCGGCCGGCGGCGACGTCGAGGCGATGCAGGTCGACGAGGACTTCCTGCGGGCGCTGGAGTACGCGATGCCGCCGACCGGTGGCCTCGGGCTCGGCGTGGACCGCCTGATCATGCTGCTCACCGGCAAGAACATCCGCGAGACGGTGCTCTTCCCGCTGGTCCGCCCGGACCAGGCCAAGCCCGCGGCCAAGACCGAGTCCGAGTCCGAGTCCGTCGAAAAGACCGAGGGAGAGTGACCTGATGCAGTACATCAGCGCGATTGTGCCGCCACTGGTGATGGCGATCGGTTTCGGATTCCTGGTGCGGGCGATCATCCGCACCCAGGGCGGCGACCAGAAGGGCAAGGAGGACGCCGCCGCCGACGCGCTGGCGGCCGCCGCCGCCTCCGCACCCCGTACCGCGGAATAGCAGCTCCCCGCCGCAGGCCGTCGCCCGTACTCGGGCGGCGGCCTGCGGCGTGCCCCCCGAAGTGGCGTCATGCGTTTTGTCCGATTTTTCCCTATGGTTGCCCCATGGTGCGGCAGCTCGGTGAACTGGAGAACGCCATCATGACCCGGGTGTGGCAGTGGAACCGCCCGGTGACCGTTCGCGAGGTACTCCTCGATCTGCGCGAGGAACGCGATATCGCCTACACCACGGCGATGACCGTCCTCGACAAGCTCTACAGAAAGGGCTGGCTGCGCCGGGAACGCGCGGGCCGCGCCTATCGATATGAGCCGGTCTCCTCACGCGAGGCCTACACCGCGGCACTCATGAACGACGCCTGGGCCACCAGTGACAATCCGGCGGCGGCCCTGGTGCACTTCTTCGGACTGATGTCGGCCGAGCAGCGCGAGGCACTGCGGGACGCGCTGCGTGTCGCCGGGCCCGACCGGACCGGGGAGACCGAGGACGGGCCGACGCGATAACGTCCCGCCCATGGAGGTCACCATCCGCCGGGCGCGGACCGACGATGTCAGGACCGTTCGACGGCTCATCGACGCTTACTCGCAGGACGGCATTCTGCTCGACAAGCCCACCGTCACCCTGTTCGAATCCGTTCAGGAGTTCTGGGTCGCCGAGCGCCTGGACACCGGCGAGGTGGTCGCCTGCGGCGCTCTGCACGTCATGTGGCTGGACCTCGCGGAGGTCCGCACACTCGCCGTCGATCCGATCTGCCGAGGTCACGGCGTTGGACACCGACTTCTGGAACAGTTGGTGGAGACCGCGCGGGGACTGGGTGTACGTCGGATTTTCTGCTTGACGTTCGAGGTGGCGTTCTTCGCGAAACACGGCTTCATCGAGATCGGTGAAACCGATGATGGTACGACAGATCCGGCGGTCATCGCTACGGAAGTGTATGAAGAACTCCTTCACTCGTACGACGAAGGAGTCGCCGAGTTCCTCGGCCTGGAGCGTGTGAAGCCCAACACCCTGGGCAACTCGCGCATGCTACTGCACCTCTGAACCGACGTCCGGCGGACTTGCCAGAGCGGTAGCCGGCCTGGGCCCGAACAGTCCGGGGTTTGTGTTTTTCGAGAAAAGGCGGTTTCCTTTCCCTAAGGCATTGGGTCGTTAAGCGGAAAGGGAAGCCCGTGGCACAGAGGGTGCAGGTCATTCTTGAAGACGATCTCGACGGCGGTTCGGCGGACGAGACGGTGACGTTCGCCCTCGACGGCGTTGCCTACGAGATCGACCTCACGTCCGCGAACGCGGACAAACTGCGCAGCCTGTTGGCTCCGTACGTCGACAAGGGCCGCAAGCAGAGCGGTCGGCTCACCAGCGTCCGCCGTGCCGGCGGCCGTGGCACCGCCCGTCCGGCCGCCGGTGGCGCGGACACCGCCAAGATCCGCACCTGGGCGAAGGACAACGGCTTCTCGGTCAACGACCGCGGCCGCGTCCCCAGCAACGTGCGCGAGGCGTACGAGGCGGCCAACGCCTCCTGAGGCGGGTCGGCCTCAGCGGGCCGGCGGCAGGCCCAGTCGGTCGCGGAGGCAGGCCTCGGCCAGCCCGTCCAGCAGCCGCAGCAGCGCCGGCGAGGCCAGGTCGAGACCGAGCGGCGGCCCGGCGGCCGAGCGAGCACGTACCCAGCGGACACGGCACAGCGCGTGCCCGTCGGTCACGGGGCGCGGAGGATCCTCCTCCGCGCCCCGTGGCCGTGGCACCGTCGCGGGGCGCTGCGGGAGCGCCGGGCGGGCGGCCAGGTCCAGGCCGAGCTCCGGCCCCCAGCCGAGCCAGTGCAGCAGCCCGGGTACCAGCTCGGCCGTCCCCTCCGCCAGCAGGTAGAGCCACCGCTCCCCGGTCTGCGCGGCCGTCGCCTGCAGTACCGGCCCGGTGGGCCGGCCCAGCCGCTCCGAGCGGGCGAGCGCGGCCCGGCCCGCCCCGGCCGCCAGCTCCAGCCGGTCGCAGCCCAGCAGCGTCGCGGCCGGGTCGGCACCCTGGGACCGGGTCGGGGACTGCGGGGAACTCACGGACTGTGCAACGCTGGGAGGAGCGGCTCGGTCACGCCGTCCGCCCCGATTGGCCCTGTCCGGCTGTCGGCCGGGCATGCCGGCTATCGGCCGGCTATCGCCGCCGGTCCTGAGACCCCGTCATCCGGGGCCCGGATCGGCAGACTTCTCGCCCAGCGAACAACACCAGCTGGGAAACTGCACGAGAACCGCCGCAATTTCCGGTATGAATGCAGGTGGGACGGGTTCAGGCCCGAACCGGTGGCAGGCCGCGAAGCCGGCGATCGAGGCGAGTGCACACCGTTCCACCGATCGGAGCGGAGCGTGTTCGCCATTGGCGTAGCGGCAACACGTGCATCGGGCGGACTAGCGGGAACACCGTCTCCCAGCATCAGGTTGGGAAGGGTGTCGGCTGGTCGTGCAGCATGATTCCCCCACACACGTGGGGGGAGATCCACCCTCCTTTGCCCACCATCGGGCGGGAGGGGCCCCTGCCGCGCCGCTGAGCGGGACTAGCATGCGGAAGGACAGGGCGGGGACCGACCCCGAACTGACCGACCGCTCTGAGGAGCGATTAACGATGTTCGAGAGGTTCACCGACCGCGCGCGGCGGGTTGTCGTCCTGGCTCAGGAAGAAGCCCGGATGCTCAACCACAACTACATCGGCACCGAGCACATCCTCCTGGGCCTGATCCACGAGGGTGAGGGTGTCGCCGCTAAGGCCCTGGAGAGCCTCGGGATTTCTCTTGAGGCGGTCCGCCAGCAGGTCGAGGAGATCATCGGCCAGGGCCAGCAGGCCCCGTCCGGTCACATCCCCTTCACCCCCCGGGCGAAGAAGGTCCTGGAGCTGTCGCTCCGCGAGGCCCTTCAGCTGGGCCACAACTACATCGGCACCGAGCACATCCTGCTCGGCCTGATTCGCGAGGGCGAGGGCGTCGCCGCCCAGGTCCTGGTGAAGCTGGGCGCCGACCTGAACCGCGTCCGCCAGCAGGTGATCCAGCTGCTGTCCGGTTACCAGGGCGGCGGCAAGGAGTCGGCCACCGCAGGCGGCCCCGCCGAGGGCACACCGTCGACCTCGCTGGTCCTGGACCAGTTCGGCCGCAACCTGACCCAGGCCGCCCGCGAGGCCAAGCTCGACCCGGTGATCGGGCGCGAGAAGGAGATCGAGCGGGTCATGCAGGTGCTGTCCCGCCGCACCAAGAACAACCCGGTCCTGATCGGCGAGCCCGGCGTCGGCAAGACCGCCGTCGTCGAGGGCCTGGCCCAGGCGATCGTCAAGGGCGAGGTCCCGGAGACGCTGAAGGACAAGCAGCTCTACACCCTCGACCTGGGCGCGCTGGTCGCCGGCTCGCGCTACCGCGGTGACTTCGAGGAGCGCCTGAAGAAGGTGCTCAAGGAGATCCGCACCCGCGGCGACATCATCCTGTTCATCGACGAGCTGCACACCCTGGTCGGCGCGGGCGCCGCCGAGGGTGCCATCGACGCCGCCAGCATCCTCAAGCCGATGCTGGCCCGCGGTGAGCTGCAGACCATCGGTGCAACGACGCTGGACGAGTACCGCAAGCACCTGGAGAAGGACGCCGCGCTGGAGCGCCGCTTCCAGCCGATCCAGGTCGCCGAGCCGTCGCTGCCGCACACCATCGAGATCCTCAAGGGCCTGCGGGACCGCTACGAGGCGCACCACCGGGTGTCCATCACGGACGCCGCCCTGGTCGCCGCGGCCACCCTCGCCGACCGGTACATCTCGGACCGCTTCCTGCCGGACAAGGCGATCGACCTGATCGACGAGGCCGGCTCCCGGATGCGCATCCGCCGGATGACCGCGCCGCCGGACCTGCGGGAGTTCGACGAGAAGATCGCCGACGTGCGCCGCGAGAAGGAGAGCGCGATCGACGCGCAGGACTTCGAGAAGGCCGCCTCGCTGCGCGATGACGAGAAGCAGCTCCTGAACGCGAAGGCCAAGCGCGAGAAGGAGTGGAAGGCCGGCGACATGGACGTCGTCGCCGAGGTGGACGAGGAGCTGATCGCCGAGGTGCTGGCGACGGCCACCGGCATCCCGGTCTTCAAGCTGACCGAGGAGGAGTCCTCGCGGCTGCTGCGCATGGAGGACGAGCTGCACAAGCGCGTCATCGGCCAGAAGGACGCCATCAAGGCGCTCTCGCAGGCCATCCGGCGCACCCGTGCGGGCCTCAAGGACCCGAAGCGTCCCGGCGGTTCGTTCATCTTCGCCGGTCCGTCCGGCGTCGGTAAGACCGAGCTGTCCAAGACGCTCGCCGAGTTCCTCTTCGGTGACGAGGACGCCCTGATCGCCCTCGACATGTCGGAGTTCAGCGAGAAGCACACCGTCTCGCGACTCTTCGGCTCGCCGCCCGGCTACGTCGGGTACGAGGAGGGCGGCCAGCTCACCGAGAAGGTGCGCCGCAAGCCGTTCTCGGTCGTGCTGTTCGACGAGGTCGAGAAGGCCCACCCGGACATCTTCAACTCGCTGCTGCAGATCCTGGAGGACGGTCGACTGACCGACTCCCAGGGCCGGGTGGTGGACTTCAAGAACACCGTCATCATCATGACCACCAACCTCGGCACCCGGGACATCTCCAAGGGCTTCAACCTGGGCTTCGCGGCCCAGGGCGACACCGCCTCGGGCTACGAGCGGATGAAGAACAAGGTCGGCGAGGAGCTCAAGCAGCACTTCCGCCCCGAGTTCCTCAACCGTGTCGACGACATCGTCGTCTTCCACCAGCTGACCGAGGAAGACATCATCCAGATCGTCGACCTCATGGTCGACAAGGTGGACGGCCGGCTCAAGGACCGCGACATGGGTCTGGAGCTCAGCATCGAGGCGAAGCAGCTGCTGGCCAAGCGCGGCTACGACCCGGTGCTCGGTGCCCGTCCGCTGCGCCGCACCATCCAGCGCGAGATCGAGGACCACCTCTCCGAGAAGATCCTCTTCGGTGAGCTGCGGGCCGGCCAGATCGTGGTGGTCGGTGTGGAGGGCGACGGCAAGGAAGCCAAGTTCACCTTCCGCGGCGAGGACAAGTCGGCCGTGGCCGACACTCCGGCCGCCGTGGTGGCGCCGGGTCCGGATCTGACGAAGTAACACGTTTCGCACGAAAGTGCCCCGCTCCTCGGCTGGTTCAGCCGGGGAGCGGGGCACTTTCGCGGCGTGGTAGGCATGGGGGATGCGCTTTGACTCGGTTCCGATGCCGCAGACCGTCCAGGCCAGGCCCCGCGACACCCGCGGCTACCCCGTGCCGGCCATCACCCCGTGGGAGGGCGAGGAGCCGCAGTTCGCCCTCACCGACTACGGGCGCAGCGCCGACTGCGCGCGGCAGCGGCTCTGCTCGGTCTGCAACACCCTGATGGAGCGCGGCAGCGTCTGGCGCGTGGTGGGCGCCGCCGAGAGCGCCGCGATCGGTGAGGCGCTGGCCGGCGGTCGGCCGTACCGCAATCTCGCGCCGACCCTGGAGGCCCCCGGGCACCGCGCGTGCATGCTGTACGCCTCGATGGTCTGCCCCTACCTGGCCCGGCCCAACGCCCGGCGCGGGCTGGGCGCCGAGCAGCCGGACGAGCTGACCGCGCACGTGGTGCGCGGCGCCGTCCGGGGCACCCTCGGCGCGGTGGTGGGCTTCGCGGACTACGAGTTCGCGATCACCGGCAGCCAGGTGCTGTTCCGCTTCCTCGAGGTGGTCGAGTTCCTGCCGCACGACACCGCCGACGGCCACCTCGCCGAGTTGGAGGCCGAACTGGCCCGCCGGACCGGGTAGGCAGACCGGGTAGGCGGACCGGACCGGGTAGGCGTGATCAGCCGCGGTAGGCGGGCAGGCCGGCGGTGGTGGAGATCAGCTTGGGGGCGGCGCTGCCGTCGGCCGGCAGGGTGGCGACGCCGTCCGGGGTCCGGACCGCGATGGTCTTGCCGTCCGGCGAGAAGGCCGGCTCGGTGTAGTCCGTGGTGGCGGCCGGGGTGAGGTCCTTGGCGGGCTTGCCGGGGCCCTCGGTGTTCGCGAAGAGGTGGTCGTGCCCGTCGACCGAGCGGACGAAGACGACGGTCCGCTCGTCGGGGGACATCGCGGGCTGGGAGCCCTGGGTGTACACACCGCCCTGCTGGCGCAGGTAGTCGTCGCGGATGTAGACGTCGCCGGTGGTGGAGTTGGCGTAGACGGCGTCGCCGACCTTGCCCGCGACGTTGGGCCAGTCGTTGCCGGTGACCGGGTTGGGGGGCAGGTTGTCGCCGCCGTAGGTCGCCAGGATCAGAGGGACGGGCGTGCCGTGGACGGCGGTGGCCGGGACGCCCTCCAGGCGCGAGACGCCGTCCTTGGAGGCGGCGAAGAAGATGCTGTTCTTCACCGGGACGCCGTTCGCGTCCCCGGGCTGCGTCACCTGCCAGGTCGGGTGCGACCAGCTCTCGCCGCTGGGGGCGATGGCGACGGTGTGCCGGCCGGAGCCGTCGGGGTTGCTGGTGACGAGGTTGCCCGCGCCGTCGATGAAGGCGGCCCGGCTGCCGTTCGGGGACCATGCGAGGTCCCGCACGACGGTACCGAAGTCGACCGAAGTCCCGTTCATCACCACGAAGTTCGTACCGTTGCTGATGGTCAGTGCGGTGTGCGCGGTGCCGTTCACGCTCGGCACGACCGCGGTCCCGCTGGGGGTGGCCGAGGCCGTGGGGTGGGCGCTGGTGCTCGGCTTGCCGGAGGTCGTGGGGTGCGGCCCGCGGCTCGGCGTGCCCGAGGGTCGGCCCTCGCCGGTCGGCGTGCCGGTGGCGGGGGCTGCGCTCTGGTTCGGGGAGGCGGCGGAGGGCGCGGAGGGCGCGGCCACGGGGTTGTCCGGCCCGCAGCCGGTCAGCAGCGCCGAACCGGTGACGGCGGCGATCAGGGCGACGGCGGTGAGGGTGCTGCGGCTGCGGATGCGAGCGGACATGATCGGTTCCCCCCAGGGAATGTGCGGTGATAGGAGAAGCCTGACAGTCGGAAATCCGGGATCGGTGTGGCAACCGTCACAGCCGTGCAACAGCACTCCCGTGCGGGAACTCCGTGGTCCTGCTCACAGCGTGGCGAGCCGCTACGAGGCCGGGTAGGAGAGCGGGCGGGTGTCCGGGCGCTGCCGGAGCGCGGCGCCGGCCGGGCAACGGGCGGTCTGGGATGACGATATGAAGGTCGGATAAGGAGATCACTCCGCCAAGCGCCTGAAATTATCTGTCGGACCGCACTACACGCCGTAGTAGTTGATCGGATTTCGGTACCGCCTCACCGACGGTTACACCTGAATGGTCCCCGGCGAGTGCCCGCACCAAGGCCTGGCTCCACGCTGCCCCGATCGCTGCGAGGTCACGCACGATGTCCCTTTCCCCACGCATCAACCCGTACGCGGTCTTCCACGGCCCGCACCGGCGCAAGGCCGCCTCGGCCGCCGCCGCGAGCGCCGTGCTGCTCGGGGTGATACTGGCCGCTGTACCGGGCAGCGCCAGCGCCCAGACGGTTCGGCCGACCACCCCCGGGAGCTCCGCGTTCACCGCCGAGCACGGCGTCCAGCCGTCCACCGGTGTGGTCCAGCTGACCGAGCCGACCGCCTATCTGCCGCCCGTCGGCGCGGGCAGTTCGCAGGACGCCGTCGCGGTGGCGCTCAACCTCACCCCGGGCAGCCCGCCGGCCCCGCCCGCCGCGCCGGCGCCGGCACCGGTCGCGCCGCACTGGTCCGCGCCCGTCCCCGGCGCGCCGATCACCAACCCGTTCGGCGTGCCGAACCCCGAGTACGCGGCCGGCTACCACACCGGCGTGGACTTCGCGGTGGACCAGGGCACACCCGTCCTCGCGGTCGGCGACGCCACCACCGTGTCGGCCGGCTACGCCGGCTCGTACGGCAACCAGATCGTCCTCAAGCTGGCCGACGGCCGCTACGCCCAGTACGCGCACCTCTCCAGACTGGACGTCAGCACCGGCCAGCAGGTGACGGCCGGCCAGCAGGTCGGCGCCTCCGGCAGCACCGGCAACTCCACCGGCCCGCACCTGCACTTCGAGATCCGCACCAGCAACAGCTACGGGGACGTCATCGACCCGATCGGCTACCTCGCCGGACACGGAGTCCGCGACTTCTGACCCCGCACAGCACTGTGCCCGGGGGCCGCCCGGATCGGATGATCCGCGGCGGCCCCCGGGCACAGGGGGAGATGTTCGGCTACTGCCACTCCTCGGTGCCCGGGGCGACGATCGGGGTCCCGTCGGCGGCGGTGGGGGCGTCCGCGAGGACGGTGACCGCGGCGTGCTGGGCGGGAGCGGCGAGCATGTC
>NZ_JARZAI010000037.1 GCF_029893355.1 Kitasatospora sp. MAA4 | reverse complement strand
TGGCGTTGACTTTTGGCACGCTGTTGAGTTCTCAAGGAACGGACACTTCCTTCGAACTGCCTTCGCAGTATCTCCGGGCGCTTCGTTCGTTCTTCATTCAGCTTATCAGATCCAGCTCAGTGCTTTTTCCGACTCGCTTTGCTTTCGGCCTTTCGGCTTTCCGCTGTCCCAGACTCTATCAGAGTTTGCATTTCGCATATTCCTTCGAAAAGGGCATGCGGAACCACTCATCAGATTTTCGGGGGTTTGTTGCCGCTCCGCTCCAGGCGGCCGGGGCAACTCGGAGAACACTACGCACCTGAACGGCCGGAGTCAAACGGGAGGGCCCCGGGCAACAGCCCGGGGCCCACACGGCAGCACTCAGCAGGTCAACAGGTCGGTCAGACCTCGACGACGACCGGCAGGATCATCGGCCGGCGGCGGTAGTTGTCCGCCACCCACTTGCCGACGGTCCGGCGGACCAGCTGCTGGACCTGGCGCGGCTCCAGCACGCCGTTGTCGGCGGACTTGCGCAGGGCCTCCTCCAGCTTCTGGACGACCGGCCCGAAGGAGTTGTCGTCGATGCCGGAGCCGCGGGCCTGGATGGTCGGCCCGTTCACGATCTTGCCGCTGGACGAGTCCACGACCACGAAGACCGAGATGAAGCCCTCCTCGCCGAGGATCCGACGGTCCTTCAGCGAGGCCTCGGTGATGTCGCCGACGGACGAGCCGTCGACGTACACGTAGCCGGCCTGGACCTTGCCGACGATCTTCGCGACGCCGTCGATCAGGTCGACCACCACGCCGTCCTCGGCGATGACCGTGCGGTTCTTCGGGACACCGGTCTTGATGCCCAGGTCCGCACAGGCGCGCAGGTGGCGCCACTCGCCGTGGACCGGCATCAGGTTCTTCGGCCGGCAGATGTTGAAGAAGTACAGCAGCTCGCCCGCCGAGGCGTGCCCGGAGACGTGCACCTTGGCGTTGCCCTTGTGCACCACGTTGGCGCCCCAGCGGGTCAGGCCGTTGATGACGCGGTAGATCGCGGTCTCGTTGCCGGGGATCAGCGAGGACGCCATGATCACGGTGTCGCCCTCGACGATCCGGATCTGGTGGTCCCGGTTGGCCATCCGCGACAGGGCCGCCATCGGCTCGCCCTGAGAGCCGGTGCAGACCAGGACGATGTCCTTGTCCGGCAGGTCGTCCAGGGTCTTCACGTCGACGATCAGGTTGCCCGGCACCTTGAGGTAGCCCAGGTCGCGCGCGATGCCCATGTTGCGGACCATCGAGCGGCCGACGAAGGCGACCTTGCGCCGGTGCTCGTGCGCGGCGTCCAGCACCTGCTGGATGCGGTGCACGTGGCTGGCGAACGAGGCCACGATGATGCGCTTCTCCGCGCTGGCGAAGACGGTGCGCAGCGCCGCGGAGATGTCCCGCTCGTGCGGGATGAAGCCGGGGACCTCGGCGTTGGTGGAGTCCACCAGCAGCAGGTCGATGCCCTCCTCCGCCAGCTTGGCGAAGGCGGGCAGGTCGGTCAGCCGGCCGTCCAGCGGCAGCTGGTCCATCTTGAAGTCACCGGTGGCGACCAGCATGCCGGCGGGCGTGCGCACGGCGACCGCGAGTGCGTCCGGGATGGAGTGGTTCACCGCGATGAACTCGCAGTTGAACGGGCCGATCTGCTCCCGCTCCCCCTCCACGACCTCCAGCACGTAGGGCCGGATCCGGTGCTCGGCGAGCTTGGCCTCGATCAGGGCCAGAGTCAGCTTGGAGCCGATCAGCGGGATGTCCGGGTTCTCCCGGAGCAGGTACGGCACGGCACCGATGTGGTCCTCGTGACCGTGGGTCAGGATGATGCCGTCGATCTTGTCGAGGCGGTCCCGGATCGAGGAGAAGTCCGGCAGGATCAGGTCGACGCCGGGCTGCTCGTCCTCGGGGAAGAGGACACCGCAGTCGATGATGAGCAGACGGCCGGCGTACTCCAGCACCGTCATGTTGCGGCCGATCTCACCGAGACCGCCGAGCGGGGTGACACGGAGGGCGTTCGGCGCGAGGGCCGGGGGCGCGCCGAGTTCGGGATGCGGGTGGCTCAAAAGACTCTCCTCACGCAGCACGCCATATGCCCGGGGAGCCTCCCCTGATGACATATGGCGTGCGGCTTCGCTAGGTACCTACAGGTCGGTCCGCTCGTCACCGAGCGGGTGGTCTGCTGTGCCTCGCGCCTTTGGTCCGGTCCAGCGGCAGGCCCCCTGGCGAGAGGGGGTCCGGCGAGCCGGGGCGCGCACGTTTGTGTCTGCTAAAGGTGTACCCCGCCTGCGGCGAGATCCTCCTTCAATTGGGCAATCTCCTCGGCCGTGGCGTCGACCAGCGGAAGCCGCACCGGGCCGGCGGGCAGGCCCTGGAGGGCGAGCGCGGCCTTGGTGAGGATAAGGCCCTGTGTCCTGAACATACCGGTGAAGACCGGCAGCAGGCTCTGGTGGATGGCGGTAGCCCGGCCGACCTCGCCCGCGACGAAGGCCTCGATCATCGCGCGGAGCTCGCCGGCCACCACGTGGGCCACCACGCTGACGGTACCGGCAGCCCCGACCGAGAGCAGCGGCAGGTTCAGGATGTCGTCGCCGGAGTACCAGGCAAGGTTGGATCGGGCGATCGCCCAGGCCGCGGCACCGAGGTCGCCCTTGGCGTCCTTGTTGGCCACGATCCGCGGGTGCTCGCCGAGCCGGACCAGCGTCTCGTGACTGAGCGCCACCCCGCTGCGCCCCGGGATGTCGTACAGCATGACCGGCAGCTCGGTGGCGTCCGCGATGCTGACGCTGTGCCGGTAGAGGCCCTCCTGCGGAGGCTTGCTGTAGTACGGGGTGACGACCAGAAGGCCGTGTGCGCCGGCCGCCTCGGCCTGCCGGGCCAGCTCGGTGCTGTGCGCGGTGTCGTTGGTACCGACCCCGGCGACGACGTGGGCGCGGTCGCCGACCGCCTCCACCACGGCTCGCACCAGCTGCGCCTTCTCGGCGTCAGAGGTGGTCGGCGACTCGCCGGTGGTGCCGTTGAGCACCAGGCCGTCGTTGCCGGCGTCGACGAGGTGGGCGGCGAGGCGCTGCGCGCCATCGAGGTCGAGACCGCCGTCGACGGTGAACGGGGTCACCATCGCGGTCAGGACCCGGCCGAAGGGGGTTTCTGGGGTGCTGGTCGGAGCCATGGGTCCAAAAATACTCGTAGGCGGCGGGGAGGAGGTCGGGCCGGTCCACCGTTCGGACAGTGGAGCCGGCCGGAGCGGGGGCCGGCTCGGGACGCGCCATAGGATTCCGGTGCTGCCTGCTCGGGGGTTCAAGCAGCACCGGAATCCGTGTCCCGAGCCTAGGGAGCGCCCCTGGGGGCCGCAATCCAGAGCCCCGGACCCGGTACGTCCATCTGCCTATCGGCCCAGGTCAGGGTGCAACCCGGCCATGGGCGTTGAAGGCCGCATGGGTGAGCGGCATGAGCTCGGCCCACTGGGCCTCCATCTGCTCGGCCACCATCTCGATCTCGCGCTGCGGGAAGGACGGCGTCTTCGCGCGCTCGTCCTTGGTCCGCAACGAGAGGAAGTGCATCAGCGAACGCGCGTTGCAGGTCGCGTACATGGAGGAGAAGAGCCCCACCGGCAGCACCGCGCGGGCGACCTCGCGGGCCACTCCCTCGGCGAGCATCTCCTGGTAGGCCTGGTACGCCTGGCTGTAGGCGCGCTCCATCGCCTGCGAGACGACCTTGTGCTGCTCGGGCGTGCCCTCGTGGAACTCGTACTTGCCGGGACGGCCCTGCTGGACGAGCTTGCGCTCCTCGCCCGGGACGTAGAAGACCGGTGCGAGCTCGCGGTAGCGCCCGCTCTCCTCGTTGTAGGACCAGCCGGCGCGGTGGCGCTGGAACTCGCGGAAGACGAAGATCGGCGCGCTGATGAAGAAGGTCATCGAGTTGTGCTCGAAGGGCGTCCCGTGCCGGTCGCGCATCAGGTAGTTGATCAGTCCCTTGGACTTCTCCGGGTCCTGCTGGAGCGCTTCGAGGGACAGCTCCCCCGCGGTCGAGACCCGGGCCGCCCAGACCACGTCCGAGTCGCCGGCGGCGCTGCGGACCAGCTCCACCGTCACGTCGCTGCGGAACTGCGCAGGCTGCAGGGCCTTCGCCACTTCGTCGGTCACTCGCTACTCCTCTTTCGAACCATCTGCGCGGACAGCCTAGGGGACCCGGGCCGCGGACCCGGCGGGGGACGCGGCCGGGGCCGCGTCGGCGCGCAGCTTGATGGCGTGGTGCATGGT
This sequence comes from Kitasatospora sp. MAA4, assembly GCF_029893355.1. GTDB lineage: Bacteria > Actinomycetota > Actinomycetes > Streptomycetales > Streptomycetaceae > Kitasatospora. The sequence continues at coordinate 65,589 of NZ_JARZAI010000037.1, read as the reverse complement.
CTTGCGGGCCCGCGGGGTGTCCCCGGCGTCGGCGTAGGCCACCGCGAGGCGGAACCAGACCCGCCAGTCGCCGGGCTGCGCCTCGGCCTCGGCCTGGCGCCGGGCGAAGACCTCGTCGGCCGAGGCCCGGTCGATCCGGCCGCCCTGGGTGCGCCGCAGCTCGTCCACCGGCAGGCCGCCCTCGGCCTCCAGCTCGCGCGACATCGCCTCGGTGGTCCGGCCGAAGCGGACGGTCTGGCGCAGAAACCACACCCCGATGGCCGGGATGACGAACGCGCAGATGCCGATGCCGATGCCCAGCAGCTTGCCGGTGGCGATCAGCTGGACCCCCTCGCCGACGCAGACCAGGGAGGTCAGCAGCAGCACGGCGGCGAGGACGAAGAAGCCGGTGCGCGAGGTCATCACAGGTCCAGGAAGTGTTCGAGGCCGAAGGTCAGACCGGCACTCTGGCCGACCCTGCGCACGCCCAGCAGGATGCCCGGCATGAAGCAGCTGTGGTGCAGCGAGTCGTGCCGGATCGTCAGGGTCTCCCCGGTGTCGCCGAAGAGCACCTCCTGGTGGGCCAGCAGCCCGCGCAGCCGCACCGAGTGCACCGGCACCCCGTCGACGTCCGCGCCGCGGGCGCCGGGCAGGCCGTGCGTGGTCGGGTCGTCCTGGCGGGGCAGGCCGGCCGCGTCGCGGGCGGCGGCGATCAGCTGCGCGGTGCGGCTCGCGGTGCCGGACGGGGCGTCGGCCTTGCGGTTGTGGTGCAGCTCCACGACCTCGACGGACTCGAAGTACTTCGCCGCCTGCTGGGCGAACTGCATGGTGAGCACCGCGCCGATGGAGAAGTTCGGCGCGATCAGCACGCCGACGCCGGGCGCCGCGGCCAGCCAGCCGTTCAGCAGTTCGAGGCGCTCGGGCGTCCAGCCGGTGGTGCCGACCACCGCGTGGATGCCGTTCGCGGTGCAGAACTCCAGGTTCCGCATCACCGCGTCGGGGTGGGTCAGTTCGACGGCCACCTGGGCGCCGGAGTCGACCAGGGACGCCAGATCGGAGTCACGGTCCAGGGCCGCGACGAGTTCCAGGTCCGGGGCGGCCTCGACGGCCTTGGCCGCCTCGGAGCCGATCCGCCCGGAGGCGCCGATGACGGCGACGCGCAGAGTCATGGAAGTTCCTTTCAGGCCAGCAGGTCGACGAGCTTGGCGGCCCGCTTGTCGGCGATCGGGCCGATCAGCGCGAGCGAGGGCCGGTGGGCTCCCAGCACATCACGGGCGACCGCCTGGACGTCCTCCAGGGTGACGCCGGCGATCTTCTCCAGCATCTCGTCCACCGAGAGGTGGTGGCCGTAGCTGAGCTCGGCCTTGCCGATCCGGTTCATCAGCGAGCCGGTGTCCTCCATGCCGAGGACGGTGGAGCCGGAGATCTGGCCGATCGCCCGGGCCAGCTCCTCCTCGGTGATGCCGTCCGCGACGACCTTGGCGAGCTCCTCGCGGCAGATCCTCAGCACCTCCTCGACCCGCTTGGGCTGGCAGCCCGCGTAGATGCCGAACAGGCCGCTGTCGGAGTACGAGGAGGAGTACGAGTAGACCGAGTAGGCCAGCCCGCGCTTCTCCCGGACCTCCTGGAAGAGCCGCGAGCTCATCCCGCCGCCGAGCGCCGCGTTCAGCACGCCCATCGCCCAGCGCCGCTCGTCGTGCCGCGGCACGCCCGGGACGCCCAGGACCAGGTGGGCCTGCTCGGTCGGGCGGTTGAGCACCTCGACCTGGCCGGCCGTGCGGACCGCCTTGAGACCGCGACGGGCCTCGGCGGGCGCCGCCTCGGACTTGGCCAGGACGGCCGCGAAGGCCTGCTCGACCTGCTTGACGACCGCCTTGTGGTCCAGGTTGCCCGCCGCCGCGACCACCAGGTGCTCGGGCTTGTAGCGGCGCTTGAAGAAGCCGGCGATCTGCTCGCGGCTCAGGCCCTTGACGGTCTCCTGGGTGCCCAGGATCGGTCGGCCGAGCGGCGCGGAGCCGTAGATCACCTTGGCGAAGAGGTCGTGCACGACGTCGCCCGGGTCGTCCTCGGCCATCGCCATCTCCTCGAGGATGACGCCGCGCTCGGCCTCCACGTCCTCGGTGCGGATCAGCGAGCCGGTGAGCATGTCGCAGACCACGTCGATGGCCAGCGGCAGGTCGGTGTCGAGCACCCGCGCGTAGTAGCAGGTGTTCTCCTTCGCGGTGAAGGCGTTCATCTCGCCGCCGACCGCGTCCAGGGCCGCCGAGATCTCCAGCGCGCTGCGCCGCTCGGTGCCCTTGAAGAGCAGGTGCTCCAGGTAGTGGGTCGCCCCGTTCAGGACCGGGGTCTCGTCCCGGGAGCCGACGCCGACCCAGATGCCGAAGGTCGCGGAGCGCACCGTCGGCAGGGTCTCGGTGACGACCCGCAGGCCGCCGGGCAGGACGGTGCGGCGTACGACGCCGGCGCCGTCGACGCCCTTGAGCAGGGTCCGGGTGGTGCCGGGGCGCTGCTTCGCCGCCGAGGCCTGGGCCACGATTGTTCCTCTCACAACAAAGACAACAGGGTGCGGCCCGCACGCTCCGAGTCCGGAGGGTGCGGGCCGCGGGTGGAGCTAGGGGCGCATCACTCGGATGCTGCCTCGCCGCCCTCTTCGCCCTCGACGACCGGGATCAGCGACAGCTTGCCGCGCGGGTCGATCTCGGCGATCTCGACCTGGACCTTGGCACCGACGGCCAGCACGTCCTCGACGTTCTCCACGCGCTTGCCACCGGCGAGCTTGCGGATCTGCGAGATGTGCAGCAGGCCGTCCTTGCCCGGCATGAGCGAAACGAACGCGCCGAACGTCGTGGTCTTCACCACGGTGCCCAGGTAGCGCTCGCCGACCTCCGGCATGGTCGGGTTGGCGATCTGGTTGATCGTCGTACGGGCAGCCTCCGCCGAGGGACCGTCGACCGCACCGATGTAGATGGTGCCGTCGTCCTCGATGGTGATGTCCGCGCCGGTGTCCTCCTGGATCTGGTTGATCATCTTGCCCTTCGGGCCGATGACCTCGCCGATCTTGTCCACCGGGATCTTGATGGTGATGATGCGCGGCGCGTTCGGCGACATCTCGTCGGGCGCGTCGATGGCCTCGTTCATCACATCGAGGATGTGCAGACGGGCGTCCTTCGCCTGCTTGAGCGCAGCCGCGAGGACGGAGGCCGGGATGCCGTTCAGCTTGGTGTCCAGCTGGAGGGCGGTGATGAAGTTGCGGGTACCGGCGACCTTGAAGTCCATGTCGCCGTACGCGTCCTCGGCACCCAGGATGTCGGTCAGCGCGACGTAGTGCGTCTCACCGTCGATCTCCTGCGAGATGAGGCCCATGGCGATACCGGCGACGGCGGCCTTCAGCGGCACACCGGCGTTCAGCAGCGACATGGTCGAGGCGCAGACCGAGCCCATCGAGGTGGACCCGTTGGAGCCCAGCGCCTCGGAGACCTGGCGGATCGCGTAGGGGAACTCCTCGCGGGTCGGCAGCACGGGCAGGATCGCCCGCTCGGCCAGCGCGCCGTGGCCGATCTCGCGGCGCTTGGGCGAGCCCACGCGGCCGGTCTCACCGACCGAGTACGGCGGGAAGTTGTAGTTGTGCATGTAGCGGCGACGCGTCTCCGGGGAGAGCGTGTCGAGCTGCTGCTCCATGCGGAGCATGTTGAGGGTGGTGACGCCCAGGATCTGGGTCTCGCCACGCTCGAAGAGCGCCGAGCCGTGCACCCGCGGGATGGCCTCGACCTCGGCGGCCAGCGTACGGATGTCCGTCACGCCGCGGCCGTCGATGCGGACCTTGTCCTTGATGACGCGCTCGCGCACGATCTTCTTGGTCAGCGCGTTGTAGGCGGCGCTGATCTCCTTCTCGCGGCCCTCGAACTCCGGGAGCAGCTTCTCGCCGGCCAGCGCCTTGACGCGGTCCAGCTCGTTCTGGCGCTCCTGCTTGCCCGCGATGGTGAGCGCCTTGGACAGCTCGTCCTTGACGGCGGCGGTCAGCGCGGCCAGCACGTCGTCCTGGTACTCCAGGAAGACCGGGAAGGCGCCGGTCGGCTTGGCGGCCTGGGCGGCCAGCTTCGACTGGGCGGCGCAGAGCACCTTGATGAAGGGCTTCGCGGCGTCCAGACCGGCGGCGACGATCTCCTCGGAGGGCGCCTCGGCGCCGTCCGCGACCAGCTGGATCGTCTTGGCGGTGGCCTCGGCCTCCACCATCATGATCGCGACGTCACCGTCGGGCAGCACACGGCCGGCGACGACCATGTCGAAGACGGCGTCCTCCAGCTCGCTGTGGGTCGGGAACGCGACCCACTGACCCTTGATCAGCGCGACGCGGACGCCGCCGATCGGGCCGGAGAACGGCAGGCCGGCCAGCTGGGTGGAGGCGGAGGCCGCGTTGATGGCCACCACGTCGTACAGGTGGTCGGGGTTGAGCGCCATGACGGTGACGACGACCTGGATCTCGTTGCGCAGGCCCTTGACGAAGGACGGGCGCAGCGGGCGGTCGATCAGGCGGCAGGTCAGGATGGCGTCCTCGGAGGGACGGCCCTCACGACGGAAGAACGAGCCGGGGATCCGGCCCGCGGCGTACATCCGCTCCTCGACGTCCACCGTCAGCGGGAAGAAGTCGAAGTGCTCCTTCGGCTGCTTGGAGGCGCTGGTGGCCGACAGCACCATGGTGTCGTCGTCCAGGTAGGCCACGGCGGAGCCGGCGGCCTGACGGGCCAGCCGGCCGGTCTCGAAGCGGATGGTACGGGTGCCGAAGGAACCGTTGTCGATCACGGCCTCGGCGTAGAACACGTTCTCTTCCACCTGGAAGATCTCCTCTTTCGTACGTTTTCCGGGAGAGCGCCCCCGCGCATGCCTGCCGTTGGCCCTGGGCTGCCGGGCCGGTCTTCGATCGAAGCCCCCGGGTCGTCCGCTCTCGCTGGGACTCCCGGCGGCCACTACCGAGGACCGGCGCCTCTCGGCTGCCGAGCCCGGTCGGCGGTCCGCACTGGACGCTCTCCTGGATGCGGGCGGCTTCCGTTTGAAGCCTGCGGCCCGCTGGGGGGTCTGGCACTACTGCTCGGGCGGCGCTGCGTACTGCGCCATCACCGGCATGCCCACAACCCTACGGTGCAATCCTCGGCCACCTCGGGAGGCGGCCGCGGTTTTCTCTTCTGCCACTCCTGGCGCGCGGTGTTCGGTCCACCGCGGCGTCGGGCGCGATACGCGCAAAGGGCGGCTCCCCGGGTGGGGAGCCGCCCCAGGCGGCGGTCTTAGCGGGCGCCGCCGGCGGCACCGCGACGGATGCCGAGGCGGTCGACCAGCGTACGGAAGCGCTGGATGTCCTTCTTGGCCAGGTACTGCAGCAGGCGACGACGCTGACCGACGAGGATCAGCAGGCCACGACGGCTGTGGTGGTCGTGCTTGTGCATCTTGAGGTGCTCGGTCAGGTCCGAGATACGGCGGGACAGCATGGCGACCTGGACCTCGGGGGAGCCGGTGTCGCCCTCCTTCTGGCCGAACTCGGCAAAGATCTGCTTCTTGACGGCGGCGTCGAGAGCCACTGCAACTCCTTCAAGGATTACCGAGCGATCCTGGTCTACGGCACAGGATCAAAGAGAACTCGGTGTCGTACAGCGACCGCGGCACGCGTGTCAGGACACGGCACAGCCACGGTTCTGCAGCCACCCTACCAGTGCCCGGCTCAGCTCGTGGTGCCGCGGACCAGGGCGTAGACGTCCAGCACCGCCAGCGTGAGCGGCACCAGCGACATCAGCGTCAGGCTGTCCACCAGATCCAGGATGCGCCCCCAGAAGGGCGAGACCCCCAGCTTGGGCACCACCAGGGCGATGGCGATCAGCAGCACCGCGCCCAGCGCGATCGAGCCGCCCAGCCAGATCGTCCGCAGGTCCACGGCGGTGGTGCTGGCGGCCTTGAGGATGAAGAGCGGGGTGTGCAGCGACAGGCCCAGGATCAGCAGGGCCAGGCCGAGCAGGCCCGCGATGGTCAGGCTGAACACCTGCGCGGTGTAGCGGAACAGCCGGGCCCGCAGCATCGTCGAGACGCCCAGGGTCAGGGCCAGCACCTGCGGGAACATCTGGTTGGTGAAGCCGAGCACGGTGCACGCCCCGACGATCACCGCGGCCGCGCCGCCGACCAGGCCGACCAGCACCTCGTGCCCGCGCCGGGCCTGGTGCGCGATGCGCTCGTACTGCACGGCCTCGGCCCGGGTGCCCTCGTCCAGCGCGCGAGAGCCGCGGGTGCGGGCCTGGCCCGGGGCGCTGAAGCCCACCGGCAGCCGGGCGAAGCGCGCGGAGAGGCTCGGCAGGAAGCCGATCACGGCGACCGCCGTGACGCCCGCGACCGCCGCGATGTGGTTGGCCGGCGTGTTCGGGAGCAGTACCGCCGCGAAGGTGGCCAGGGTGCCGGCGGCCGCCAGGAAGGCGGAGGCCACGAAGACCGAGTCCTTCTCCGGCAGCAGGCCCACCAGCAGCACCGATACCACCAGCATCGAGACGCAGCCGACCAGGAACTGGAGCCGGCCGGGACCGCCGCCCAGGTGGTCGACGGCCAGGATGCCGGTGCCCGCGATGAGCGCGTGCGGCAGCGCACCGATGCCCAGCACCAGCGCGGCACCGTGGTCCTCGTACACCCGGGCGCGGACGCCGGCGAAGGCGACCAGCAGCACGGCGGTGACCCCGGACAGCACGCCGGGCAGGCCGTGCATGTCGTGGCGCAGGTCGGCGAACCAGAGCGCGAAGCCGAGCAGCACGATCAGCAGGCCGGCGCCGACCAGGCCGAAGGCCCGCATCAGGTCCGGGCTCCAGAACCGGCGGTCGGCCTCCACCGCGCTGGCGATCGCATCCGCGACGTCGTCGTAGACCGCGGGGGGCAGCGACTCGGCGAACGGGCGCAGGCTCAACAGGTCGCCGTCGCGCACCTGTTGGGCGGCCAGCGGCAGTCCGCTGTCGAGCACGGTGCCGTCCCGGCGGACCAGGTGGAAGCCGGTCGGCGCGCCGTCCGCCTGGGTCTGCCCGGAGAGCCGCAGCACCTCGGGATAGACGTCCGCGAGCGGCACGTCCTCCGGCAGGGCGACATCGATCCGGCTGTCCGGTGCCACGACGGTGACCCGGACGAACCCGGTCGTTGCGTTCACACTCACCGACTGCTCCCCCTGCTGATTTCCCACTGGCATCCGCCCACCGGTCGGCCCGGGAACTGACACGGTCCGGCCAAGAGTTGGCGCGGCGTCACCCTACCGCCCCTCCGAGCTGCCGCGCCCGGGTACCCCGCACCACCGGGGGGCGGGGGCTCGGTAGGATCGGCCCCTGCGCAAGGCGCACGGGGGTTGGAGGGACTCGCCCACGTGTCAGCCGCGGTCCGCGGTGGGGGCAAGGCAGTCACAGGGGCGCCCCCTCCGGGACCTGTCGAGGCGCGTGAGGGCTGATGTCGTGAGTGTCGTTACCGTCAAGCGCCCGGCCCGGGCCTACCCGCCGGTGGTACCGGACGAGCCGGTGGAACTGGTCACCCCGCCCGAGCTGGCCCGCGGGGGCGGCGACGACTGGATGATGAGCCTGCTGCCGCTGCTCGGCATGGGCGGCTCGGCCGCGTTCTTCTTCATGCCGGGCGCCGCGCCGATGATGAAGATCATGGGCATGCTGATGCTCGCCTCGACGGCCGGCATGGGCGTCGCCCAGGCCGTGAAGGCCCGCAAGGGCGGCAACGCGGGTGTCGCGGACGAGCGCCGCGACTACCTCAAGTACCTCCAGCAGATGCGCCGCCAGGTCCGCCGTACCGCCGAGCGCCAGCGCGGCGCGCAGCTGTACCTGCACCCGGAGCCGGACCAGCTCTGGTCGATCGTCGCCGAGGGCCGCCGGCTCTGGGAGCGCCGCCCCAGCGACCCGGACTTCGCGCAGATCCGGCTGGGCCGCGGCCCGCAGCAGCTGGCCACTCCCCTGGTGGCGCCGCAGACCGCGCCGATGGACGAGCTGGAGCCGCTGGCCGCCGACGCGATGTCCAACTTCCTGAAGGCGCACGGCACTCTGCAGGATCTCCCGCTCGCGGTCTCGCTGCGCGCCTTCTACCACATCACCGTCTGCGGCGACCCGGACACCGTCTACGGCAACGTCCGCGCGATGATCGCCCAGCTGACCACCCTGCACTCCCCCGACGACCTGATGCTCGCCGTCGCGGCCGCCCCCGGCGCGCTGGACGAGTGGGAGTGGGTCAAGTGGCTGCCGCACACCCAGCACCGCAAGGAGAACGACGGCGCCGGGTCGCGCCGGCTGATCGCGCCCGGCCTCGGCGAGCTGGAACTGCTGCTGGAGGACGAGCTGTCGGGCCGCCAGCGCTTCTCGCGCGACGCGATCCCGACCCCCGACCAGCCGCACCTGGTGGTCATCATGGACAACGCCTCGGTCCCGCAGGACTCGATCCTGGCCGGGCCGGACGGCGTGCACGGGGTGACCGTGATCGAGGTGGTCCCGGGCGACCTCGACGAGCCGACCGGCCACCTGGTGGTCAACCTCAGCAGCGAGGAGCTGGTGCTGCAGTCGGCCTCCGGCGCCTCGTACACCGGCTCTCCCGACACGCTGTCCACCTGGCAGTCCGAGGCACTGGCCCGCCAGCTCGCGCCGTACCGGATCTCGGCCGGCGGCGACGACGAGCCGCTGCTGTCCAACCTGGACTTCACCGACCTGATGGGCGTCGGCGACGCCGGCTCGGTCGACGTCGCCCGCACCTGGCGGCCGCGCGCCCAGCACGAGAAGCTCCGGGTGCCGATCGGTGTCGGCGCCAACGGCGAGCTGGTGAACCTGGACATCAAGGAGGCCGCGCTGGAGGGCATGGGCCCGCACGGCCTGTGCGTCGGCGCCACCGGTTCGGGCAAGTCCGAGCTGCTGCGCACCCTGGTGCTGGGCCTGGCGATGACGCACTCCTCGGAGACGCTCAACTTCGTGCTCGCCGACTTCAAGGGCGGCGCGACCTTCGCCGGCATGGCGGACATGCCGCACACCTCCGCGGTGATCACCAACCTGGAGGGCGAGCTCACCCTGGTCGACCGCATGCGCGACGCGATCGAGGGCGAGCTGAACCGCCGCCAGGAACTGCTGCGCTCGGCCGGCAACTACGCCAACCTCAACGAGTACGAGCGCGCCCGGTTGGCCGGCGCCGCGCTGGACCCGATGCCCTCGCTCGTCCTGATCATCGACGAGTTCTCCGAACTGCTCAGCGCCAAGCCCGACTTCATCGACATGTTCATCCAGATCGGCCGGATCGGCCGCTCGCTCGGGGTGCACCTGCTGCTCGCCTCGCAGCGCCTGGAGGAGGGCAAGCTGCGCGGCCTCGACACCTTCCTCTCCTACCGGATCGGTCTGCGCACCTTCTCGGCGGCCGAGTCCCGCGCGGCGATCGGCGTACCGGACGCGTACCACCTGCCGCCGGTGCCCGGGGTCGGCTACCTGAAGTTCGGCACCGACGTGATGGACCGCTTCAAGGCGGCGTACGTCTCGGGCCCGTACCGCGCGCCCGGGCAGCGGCGCACCAGCGGACGGGTCTCCAACGCCCAGCCGGTGCTCTTCACGGCGGCCGAGGTGCCGGTGCTGGAACTGCCGGCGCAGGAGGTCGAGCCGGAGCCGGAGCAGCTGGACGACGCGCTGGTGGACACCGTGCTCGACGTGATCGTGCAGCGGATGGTCGGCCAGGGCCCGGCCGCCCACCAGGTGTGGCTGGCGCCGCTGGAGGAGGCGCCGAGCCTGGACCAGCTGGTCCCGCCGCTCCAGGCCACCCCCGAACGCGGCCTGACCTCACCGGAGTTCGGTGCACTGGGCCGTCTGGTGGTGCCGGTCGGGATCGTCGACCGGCCGCGCGAGCAGCGCCGCGACGTGCTCTACCAGGACTACTCCGGCGCGGCCGGCCACGGCCTGGTGATCGGCGGGCCGCAGTCCGGCAAGTCGACCATGATCCGCACCATGGTGTCCGGCTTCGCGGTCACCCACACCCCGGTGGAGACCCAGTTCTACCTGCTGGACTTCGGCGGCGGCGGCTTCCAGAGCATTCAGGAGCTGCCGCACGTGGGCGGGGTGGCCGGCCGGCTGGACAACGACAAGGTCCGCCGGATGATCAGCGAGGTGCACGGCGTCCTCAACCGGCGCGAGGAGCTGTTCCGCGCCACCGGGATCGACTCGATCAGCACCTACCGCACCCGCCGGGCGGCCGGACAGCTGCCGGACGAGCAGTTCGGCGACGTCTTCCTGGTGATCGACGGCTGGCTGACCTTCCGCCAGGAGTTCGAGGCGCTGGAGCCGGTGGTCGCCGACATCGCGCAGCGGGGCATTGGCTACGGCGTCCACCTGATCCTGACCGCCTCGCGCTACGCCGAGGTCCGGCCGGCCCTGAAGGACCTGCTGCAGAACCGCACCGAGCTGCGCCTGGGTGACCCGATGGAGTCGGAGATCGACCGCAAGGTCGCCCAGAACGTACCGGCCGGCGCACCCGGCCGCGGCCTGACCGCCGCCAAGCTGCACTTCCTGTCCGGCCTGCCGCGCCTGGACGGCTCCTCCTCCAAGGACGACCTGGCCGCCGGCGTGGCCTCGCTGGTCGCGACGGTCGGCGCGGCCTGGACCGGGCCGCGCGCGCCGCAGGTGCGGATGCTGCCCTCGGTGCTGGACGGCCACACGCTGCCCAAGGGCTTCGAGCAGCCCGCGCGCGGTGTCGCCTTCGGCATCGACGAGGTCGAGATGGCGCCGGTCTTCGTCAACTTCGAGACCGACCCGCTCTTCATCGTCTTCGGCGAGAGCGAGTCGGGGAAGTCCGCGGTGCTGCGGATGCTGATCAAGCAGATCACCGAGCGCTACACCTCCGACCAGGCCGGCATCGTGGTCGGCGACTACCGGCGCGCGCTGCTCGGCGCCGTCCCGCCGGAGTACCTGGTGGAGTACGCGGCGGCGCAGCCGGCGATGTCCGCGGTGGTGGACATGCTGCGCGGCGCCTGCGCCCGCCGGCTGCCCGGCCCGGACGTCACGGCCGAGCAGCTGCGCAACCGCAGCTGGTACTCGGGCAAGGACATGTTCGTGATCGTGGACGACTACGAGCTGGTGGCCACCTCCTCGGGCAACCCGATGGCGCCGCTGGCCGAGTTCCTGCCGTTCGCGCGGGACATCGGCCTGCGGGTGATCATCGCGCGCAGCGCGGGCGGGGCCGGGCGCTCGATGTTCGAACCGGTGATGCAGCGGATGAAGGAGCTGGGCGGGCAGGGCGTGCTGCTCTCCGGCAACCGGGACGAGGGCGCGCTGCTCGGCGTGGTCAAGCCGCAGGCGCTGCCGCCGGGCCGCGGCGTCTTCGTCTCGCGCCGGATCACCAGCGGGCAGATGGTCCAGACGGGCTGGCTGCCGGCCGGGTAACCACTACGGACAGTGAGCAGGGGTCGGCCGCAGAGCTCGTGCGGCCGACCCTTTCGCGTCCAGCGGCTGGACCGTTCCGGAATGTTATGGACTTTTTCTCATACCCATGCTGCGGATGTCGTCGCCGCGCACCGGGGCGGGCGGGGGCGGGGAGGCCCTTGAGGGCACCTGGGCAGAACTGATCATCCGCGCATGGGGCCTTTGAATCCTGTGCACTATGCGGAGTTCACCTTGGATTCAAGCCCCGTTGGCCAAAGTTAACAAGTCGGACATCAATCGTCACGATCGCAAGTGATCATCGGATCCGAAGTTCACGGGCGTTCACACAACGGATTCCGAAGCCTTTTCGGCATTGACGCAATCAATACGCACCAGGTTCCATGGCGGCCTGGGAGCGAGCACCAAAGACGTAGGCAACCCCCTTCGGAGGCGATACCGCTCCCCCACCCCAGCACCGCACAGGACCCGCGCGCCGTCGCGCAGAGCCGATCGGAAGCCCTCATGACCGACACGCTTCGCCCTCCCACCGCCGCCCCCGCGGTGACGGTCAGTACCGTCGACGCCCCGCGGCAGCTCAAGCGCTCCTTGGGCGTGGTGGGTGGCACGCTGCTCACGCTCTCCTGCGTGACGCCGGCCTCCTCGCTCTTCGTCCTGGTACCCACGCTGTTCAACAACCTGGGCACGGCCACCGCGCTGACCATCGGGATCGGCGCGATCATCTGCGTCGCGGTGGCCTTCTGCTACTCCGAACTCGGCACCCTGATCCCCAGCGCCGGCGGCGAGTACGCCATGGTCGGCACTCTGGCGGGCCGCTTCGCCGGCTGGCTGGTCTTCATCCAGTCGATGATCGTCGTGATGATCGTGCCCTCGGTGATCGCGATCGGCACAGCCGCCTACCTCGCCCCGATCGTGCACCTCAGCCCGGCAGTCGCCGGCGCCGCCGTGATGCTGGCCGCCACCGTCGCGGGCCTGCTCGACCTGCGGGCCAACGCCTGGATCACCGGCATCTTCCTGGTCCTCGAAGTGATCGCGGCCGGCGTCGTCTCGGTGCTCGGCTTCGCGCACAGCCAGCGCGGCCTGGGCTCGCTCATCCACGGTGTGACCGCCGACGCCCACGGCGTCACCAGCCCGGTCGGCCTCGGCGCGATCCTCGCCGCCATGGGCACCGCGCTCTTCGTCACGCAGGGCTTCAGCACCGCGATCTACCTCTCCGAGGAGCTGGAGAACCCGCGCCGCAACGTCGCCCGCACGGTGCTCTGGACGCTCGGCCTGTCCGCCGTGGTCATCATGGTCCCGGTCGTCGCCATCACCCTGGGCGCCCCCGACCTGGCGACGCTGACCGGCGGCGACATCTCCGGCATGGTGGCCGGCTGGAGCGACTCCGCGCTCGGCACCTTCATCAGCCTCTGCATCGCGCTGGCCATCATCAACGCCGGCATCGTGATGGTCATCCAGAACTCCCGGGTGCTCTTCGCCTCCGGCCGCGACAAGGCCTGGCCCGAGCCGGTCAACAAGGCCTTCGGCACCCTCAACAAGTTCAACGCCCCCTGGGTCGCGACCCTGGCGGTCGGCCTGCCCGGCGCGGCGCTCTGCTTCGTCCCCGGCCTGCTGCTCACCAACATCACCGGTGTCGCGGTCGCCGCGCTGTACCTGCTGGTCGCCGTCGCCGCGCTGCTCTCCCGCCGGGCCCACCACAAGGACGCCCCGGCCTGGCGCCAGCCGCTGTGGCCGGTCCTGCCGGTGCTGCTGATCGTGGCCCTCGGCTACACGCTGACCCAGCTGGACCACACGGCCCTGGTCTGGACCGCCGGCATCACCGCCGCCGCCACCCTGTACTGGGCCTTCTACCTGCGCCCCCGCCAGGCCACCCACTGGGTGATCACCGTCCCGGAGGACGGCGAGGCCTGATCCCGCCCGCAGCAGTACGGCCGAGGGCCCGGACACACCCCCACGGTGTCCGGGCCCTCGGCCGTCTGCGGCTACTGCTCGGGGTGCAGCTTCCAGAGCGGGCTGGTCGCGATCGCCCGGAGCTGGTCGAGGCTCAGCGCCGGGTCGGCCCGGTCGACGGCGGAGGACTGCTTGCCCGTGCCGTTGCGGGCGGCCACCACGATCCGGGTCCCGTCCGGCCGCAGGACGTCCGCCATCCAGCGGACGGCGTCGCTGCCGCCGTCGGCCGGGTCCGGCGTGACACCGGTCACGCTGCCGTCGGGCCGCGTCAGGACGCTGGTGCCGCCGACAGCCGGGTCCGGACCGAGGACCAGCCTGCTGCCGTCGGGCAGCACCGTGGCGCCGGCGAAGGTCGGGTCGTCGGGGATCCGGCTCCAGTCCTGCACCTCGATCTCGACCAGGCTGCCGCCCTTGCCGTCGTCCACCGTGAACGTGGCCGAGCCGTCCTGGCCGACCGGGTCCCGCTCGGTGAGTCCGGCCGGGAGCAGCCCGGCCGTGGTGGCGAGGATCTCGCTCCCGGTCATCGTCAGCCGTGGGCCGGACCCCGTCGGCCAGGGCAACGGCGGCGCGACGTCGACCAGCACACCGCCCCAGGACGGCTCGGTGACGAGGGCACTGAGCTGCGCGACGCTCAGCGGCGGCTGGGGGCTGGTGTCCGGGTTCCACTCCTCCTCGGCCTGGATGTACCGGCCGTCCGGCCCCGACAGCGTCACCTGCCAGTCCTGGCTGGCGACATGCCGGTCGGGATACAGGTAGCCCTGGGTGACCTTCAGAACCGAGCCGTCCGCCAGTGTGCTGCTGGTGCAGGAGATGCCGTTGGTGTCGACCGCCGCGGGACAGGTCATGGGCTGCGCAGGCCCGCGCTGCGGGTCGGAGCGGGCCACGCTGAACGCGAGGTGCGCCGTGCCGTGGCCGCTGTCGAACTCCAGGCTCACGCTCGGGGAGGCGCCGACGCTTCCGTCGTCCGTCTCGGTGCCGCGGCCCTGCACCTGGCTGACCTGGCCCGGGGGCAGCAGGGCCCGCAAGAGCGCGACCATCTGCGTCTTGGTGACGACCCGCATGGCCGGGGTGTGCGGCGAGGGCGGCGCGGACGGGCGGCCACTGGCCGGCGGGACGGCCACGGACACCGCCGATCCGTGCGAGGCACCCGGGCCCGCCACCAGGACGCCGCCCACGGCGACCAGCACGAGCGCACCCGCGCTGCCGGCCAGCGCGGCCGTCCGACGGTGGCGACGGCGCCGGCGGCCCAGCGCCAGGCCGGAGGCGATCAGCGGATCGGTCTCGGTCCGGAAGGCCAGTCCGGCCCGGCCCAGGGCCTCGATCAGATCGTCGTCGGCCGGTCGGTCCGGCGGCGACTGCGGGTCAGCGGACATGCGGGATCACCCTCTCGGGTCGGGTCGGGCGGCTGTCGCGGTGGGTGCGGGTGGGCATGTCAGCGCTGCGCGAGTTCGGTGAGCGAGTCGCCCAGCAGCACCCGCAGCCGGGCCAGCGCGCGGACGCTCTGCGTGCGGACGGCGCCGGAGCGGGAGCGCAGCACGTCGGCGGTCTCCTCGACGCTGCGGTCCTCCCAGTAGCGCAGCACCAGCACGGCCCGGTCCCGGGCGGAAAGCTGCGCCAGGGCACCGATCAGGGTCAGGCTCAGGGCGGGGTCGCCCTCACGGCCCGGGCCGTCGGGAAGTTCCCCGACCGGGCGCTCGCCGCTGCTGCGCAGGCGCCGGTGCGAGAGGAAGATCCGGACCAGCACGGTGTGCGCGTAGGCCGCCGGATTGTCTATCCGCACGGCGCCCGCGAACCAGGCCGTCCGCCGCCGCCAGAGCACGAACATCCGGCTCAGCGTCTCCTGCACCAGGTCCTCGGCGAGGTGGGTGTCACCGCCCGTCAGCAGGCAGGCCGAACGGTAGAGGTCGCCGGTGCGACCGGCCGCGAACTCCAGGTACTCGGCCTCCCGCCCCTGGCCGGCCGTACTGCTCCGGGTCACCGCTGCTCCCTCGTTCGCGCCACCCTGACACTCTGATGACGCGGCAGAAGCGCGGCGATGTTACAGCCGACTCCGGATCAGATCGGGCGCCCGCCGCGGCGGCGGAAGTCGCGCAGCACCACCGAGCCGCCGCCGATCAGCGCGACCAGCAGGGCGGCGCAGGCCAGCACGTAGGTGGCGGTGCGGCGGTTGCGGTCGGCCTGGGTCTCGCCGAGGCCCAGCGGCTGGGGCAGGATCGGCGCGTTGGCCAGCTGGACGGGGGCGTCCGGGACCGGCTGGTCGGCGGGCGGGGCGGTGTCGGTGACGGCCTTGACCGGGTCGACCACACCCCAGCCGATGTAGTCGTTGCGGCCGCGCTCGGTGCGCTGGGCGGTCTGCTCGATCCGGGTCCGGATCTGCTGCGCCGTCCAGGTCGGGTGCTCGCCGCGCAGCAGCGCCGCCACCCCGGCGACGTAGGGGGCCGAGAAGCTGGTCCCGTTGTCGACGCACTGGCCGCCGACGGGCACGGTGGAGAGCATGTCGACGCCCGGCGCGGCGACCCCGACGAAGCTGCCGTACTGCGAGAAGGAGGCCCGCTCGTTGTTGCGGTCGGAGGCGCCCACCGCGAGCACGGTGGGGAAGGCGGCGGGGTAGGTCGGGCCGTCGTTGCCGTCGTTGCCGGAGGAGGCGACCACCACCACGTTCGCCGCCTCGGCGGCCTGGACGGCCTGGCGCAGCTGGTCGATGCCCGCGAAGGAGCCGCTGGGGTCGGTGCCCCGGACGTCCTGCGAGATGTTGATGACCTGGGCGTGGTGCTGGACCGCGATGCCGATCGCCGTGATCAAGGTGTTGACGTCGCCGTCGCCGGTGTCGTCGTTCTGCCGGATCGACAGGATGTCCGCGTCGGGGGCGAGGCCGACGAAGCCGACGCCGTCGCGCTTGGTCGCGGCGATGATGCCGGCCACCTTGGTGCCGTGGCCAACCGTGTCGGTCATGCTGCCGCCGGGGACCGGCTGGTTGCCGTTCGACTTGTCCACCAGCAGCGAGCCGCCGTCCTGCACCTTGCCGGGGGTGGAGAGCTGCGGGTTGCGGTTGTCCACGCCGGTGTCGATCACCGCGACCAGGACGCCCTTGCCGGTGACGCCGTTCTGCCAGAGCTGGTCGAGCAGCACCCGCTGCAGGGCCCACGGGGTGGCCGCGACGTCCTGGGACGGGAAGGTGCAGTCGCCGGCGGAGGTGATGCCCAGCGGGGACCAGTGCACGCCCGGCGGGTCGGCGGCGTAGGCCGGGGCGACGGCCGGCCCGGCCAGTACGCCCAGCGCGGCCAGCGCGGCGGCGCCCCTGCGGTACGACCTCGACGACACCCGTTCCCCCTCGACTGGATCATGTGTTCCACGCGCCGGAGGCGGGCGCCCGGTCCCGGACGCCCGCCCCTCGTGCCGTACTTCACCGCCCCGGTTCGGGGCGGCGGCTCACGCGTTGTGCCAGATGGCGACGTTCGACGACTCGGTCTGGGTGTAGCCCGCGTGGGCGTTGTCCAGGGCCGTGGCGATCTGGTTCAGCGTGGTGTGCAGGTCGGCGGCCTTCGCGTCCCAGGTGGCCTGGCGGGCCTGGTAGCCCTCCTGGGCCGCGCCGGTCCAGCTGCTGGCGATCCGGGTGACACCGGCCTTGAGGTCGTCCAGCTGCTGCTGGATCGTGTTGGCCGTGGTGCGGACCTCGTTGCCCGCGTTCTCGATGGTGCCGAAGTTGACGAGGATGTGACCGTCGGCGGCCATGATGACTCCTTGCGAGGAAGAGAAGGTGACTGGGCCTCCCCGAGTCGGGGTGCCCGGTGCGGTCTACGCTGCGGAGACCGGCGCGATCAGGCGCCGGAGACGCCGCTGAGCGAGGAGCGCTGGTCCTCTTCGGTGGAGGAGTACTGCTTGGTGGTGGCGTCGATCGCCTGCTGGATCTCGCCCAGCACCTTGTTCAGCGCGGTCGCGTCCTCGTTCCAGCGCTGCTGCAGCTGGTGGTACGCGGTCGCGGCCGCCCCCTGCCAACCCGAAGTGATGGACTCGACCAGGGAGTTGAGCTTGGTGAGCTCGCCCTGGATCTGCCCGTTCACCTCGGTGATCTTGCCTGAAAAGGCGCGCATCTCCTCAGCGGTCGTCGTGAACTGACCAGCCATATTCCACCGTCCCCCATGAGACAGACCTTGTCAGGATGTGCTGGCTACCAACCCACCCGACCGCATCACGGTGTGATGCCTGCAAAGCACTGTAGTCGCCGAGTGCGACAGCCCCAACACCGGGACGCGATTGGTTACCAGACCCTGACGTTGCCGCACCGTTCCTGACGGATCGTCAGGAGTTCTGGGCCTGCGTCGCGGTCTTGGTGTTCAGCGCCGGACCGGCCGGGACCAGGTCCGACCACTGCTTGGGGACCAGCACCGGCACGGTGTCCTTGTAACCGAGCCTGGCCTGCGCCTCGTTGACCTGCGGCTGGGCGGCGCCCGCCGAGGGGCTCGGGCTGGGCGAGGCACTGGCGGTCGCGTCGGTGCCCTCGCTGGTGGCGGGGACGGAGTAGCGCAGACCGGTCTCGGTGATCAGGTAGTCGCTGCCGGAACCCTCGCTGGACGCGTCCATGGCCCGGTAGAACAGGCCGTGGCCCGGACTGACGTGGGCACTGGTCGAGCCGACGGTGAACGAGGCGGGGAAGTCGGTGCCGGCCCAGACGCTCTGCTGGACGGTGCTGCCGTTCATCCCGTCGAAGGTGCTGCACACCACCTGCCGTCCGCTCTGCGCGCTGCCGGCGTTGGCCGGCGCGGTGAGCGGCTTGGCCTGCGGCCAGTCCGCGACGGCGGCCAGCGGGCCGCCGGCGGCCTGCTGCTGGCTGAAGTTGGCGTTGTCGGACGGGGTGATCGGGTCGATCGTCGGGCTCTTGCCGTCGTAGGTGTTCTGCAGCATCGGCCGCTGGCTCATCAACACGGCCTGGAACGCCGACACCTGGTAGAGCCGGTCGGTGCCGACCACGTAGTCGGAGTCCCCGAAGGTGACCAGGCGGCCGACGAACCGCTCGGCCGGGTCCGAGAGTTGGACGCTGGACGGGGTCTTCGCCTGGGTCAGCCCGGGCACCTCGGGGAAGGTGATCGCGGTGCCCTTGGGCAGGGTGTCCAGCCACTGGCCGGTGACCCGCTCGGGCTGCGCGCTGCCGAACAGCCCCGAGCGCAGCGCCCGCTGGTCGACGTCGCTCATCCCGGCCGTGCCGACCTCGTGCTTACGGCCCTGCGGGTCGATCAGGTACCGGGTGCCCTCGACGCCGTTCTGGTCGATCGCCTGGACGTACAGCGACTGGGCGCCGGAGAGCACCCGGTCCGGCCGGGCCAGCGTCGCGGCGTCGGCGCCGGCGGCCACGAAGACCGCCTGGTTGGGGTGCGCGGCGTCGGCGCCCGGGCGGACGCAGACCGACCACTTCTTCGTCGTCCCCGCGTCCGCGGCGCTCGGCAGCTTGTCCGGCGCGTACGGGATGCCGATGGTCGGGCCGTGCGTCCCGTAGTTGTCCAGCACCGAGTCCGCGACCAGGACCACCTTGGAGTCGACCGGCAGCACCAGCTTCGCGGAGGCCATGTTCAGCACCGGGTGCAGCACCTTGGCGCCGTTGGTGCCCGGCAGGATGACGTACCGGGTCGTCGAGTCCTTGCCCAGGATGATGTTGCTGCCGCTGTCCCAGCCCTGCGGGGCGCTGGGCTTGATCATGCCCCAGATGCCGAACCCGGCCATGATCACCGCGGCCAGCACGAGCGAGGGCACCACGGCGCGCACCGGTCGCGGGGCGTCCTCGTCGTTGCCGCCTCCGCCCGGCTGCAGGAAGGCGCCCACGGTGCGCTTGCGCGCGAAGGTGTACGCGTTCAGCTCGTCCCGGCGTGCTGCCATGCTCGTCGTCTCCCCTGTTACGGCTGGTGCGGTCCCGCGCCGATCGCCTGTGCGAGTCTGCCACCCGGAAGGTGCGCCACGGGGCCAACCCTCTACGATGCGGCAGACGGTGAGTACGGTACGGGTACCGTTCACCAACCGGCCAGCCGGGCCGTGACAGCTGATCAGAGAGGTCGCACGGGGGATGCCAAGCCAGACGACCGCAAGGCGACGCAAGAACGGGCACGGCAGGCGGGAGAAGCAGGTCGACGCCCCCGCCCGACGCGCCGCCCGACGCGCCGCGGCCCCCGAGCCCGGCCCCTCGGCGGGAGCGGCGGGAGCGGCGGCGGTCCCGATCAAGGTGCACCCGCGGCCCGGGCTGCTGGGCAGCCGACTGCTGCTCCAGCAACTCGTGCTGATCGAGGTCGCGCTGGCCCTGGTCGCGGTCGGATGGACCGTCAGCCGGATGCTCGCCGCGGTGTTCGCGGTGCCCGCCGTGCTGCTGCTGGTGCTCGCCGTCGTACCGGTGCGCGGACGCACCCTGCCGGAGGCGCTGCGGATCCGCGCCGCCGCCCGGGCCCGCCGCCGGGAGGCGCAGGGCTACGTCCCGCCGCCCGGCACCGACCCGGGCCTGGCGCCGGTGCTGGAGCTGGAGCCCGCGCTGCGCACCTGCACCCACGCCACCGAGACGGACGTCGGCGCCGGCCGCCCGATCCGCCGGGAGACCGGCATGATCGGCGACGGGACCTTCCTGACCTCGCTGCTGCTGGTGCAGGCCAAGGACCAGCCGCTGCGGCCGACCCGCACCGCGCTGCCGCTGCCCCTCGACGTGCTCTGCTCGGCCCTGCGGGTGGACGACATCGCCCTGGAATCCGTCCAGTTGGTCCAGCACACCCAGCCCGCCCCCGCACCGCACCTGCCCGAGCAGGCCCTGGCCACCCGTGCCTACCAGGAGCTGGCGGACGGCCTCTCCACCCCCGCACTGCGGCTCAGCTGGGTCGCGCTCAAACTCGACCCGGAGCGCGCGGGCACCGCCGTACTGGCCCGCGGCGGCGGCGAGGACGGCGCACGCAAGGCGCTGCAGCGCGTCACCGACCAGCTGGCCGGACGCCTGAACGGGGCCGGCTTCACCGCCACCGTGCTGGACGAGCGCGAGCTGATCGCCGCGCTCTCCATCGCGACCTGCGCGAACCCGCTGGCCACCGCGGGCCGGCAGGGCACCGGCAGCGGTGGCGGCGCGACCCGCCGGACCCAGGAGAGCGGCCGGTTCTGGCGCATCGACGACCGCTGGCACTCCACCTACTGGATCTCCCGCTGGCCCCAGCTCGGCCGCCCGGACGGCGCCCCGGGCCGGATCTCGGCCCCGGACCTGGTCAACCTGGTCACCGGCACACCCGCCCTGGCCAGCACCTTCAGCCTGACCGCCCGCCCGGGCACCGGCGGCTCGGTGGCGATCAGCGGGCACGTCCGGGTGGTCGGGCGCAGCGAGAGCGAGGTCGGCGAGGTCGGCCGGCTGCTGGAGCAGCGCGCCCAGACCGTCGGCCTGGGCCTGGCCCGGCTGGACCTGGAGCAGGCACCCGGCGTGCTCACCACGCTGCCCCTGGGAGGGACTTCCTGATGGCGTACCAGACCTATCCCGCCCAAGCCCCCTCGGACGGCAACGAGAAGATCCGCGCCGTCGCCCGGATCCGGGCGGGCTTCGGCCTGCGCGGGCCGCGCCGGGAGCGGCACGTGCTGACCGCCGAGGACATCGGCGCGCTCTCCTTCCCGGTCGGCGACGACGGCGTGCTGATCGGCGAGGACCAGCAGCGCCGGCCCGCCGTGCTGGGCCTGTTCCGGCCCACCGCGTACGACGTGGTGCTGGTCGGCGGCCTGTGGACGGCGCAGATCATCGCGCTGCGGGCCGCCGCGACCGGCGCCCGGATCGCGGTGGAGACCGCCCGGCCGCACCTCTGGGCACCGCTGGCGCAGGCCGCCGGCGGGGGCCAGCCGTGCATGACGGTCCATCCGTTCGGCCGGATCGGGCCGCAGGGCGCCTCGGTCTCCGCGCCCGTGCTGGTGGTGCGCGACCTCGGCGCGAAGCCGCCGCGCAGCCGCCTCTCGGCCAGCCCCTGGCAGAGCACCCTGACGCTGCTCCCGCACCTGGGTCCCAACGCGGCCCGGGTGCTGAACGCAGCCGACCTGGTCGGTGTGCAGCGGGTCGCGCCGCCCGAGGCCGAGCTGATCGGGCGGGTACTCTCGCTCGGCAGCCAGGACATCGCCGGGCTGCCGACGCTGAGTGACAACTTCACCCTCTGGGCCACCCGGATCCGCAGGCAGTTCATCCGGCTCGAACCCGGTGCCGCCGAGGGCCAACTGCTCGGCGGCCCACGGCGGATGGACTGAGAACGCCGGGAGGCGACACCGATGAGCAACTACCAGCAGCACCAGGGCCAGGCCTGGCCACCGCAGCAGCAGGCGCCCTACCCGCCGCAGCAGCCGCAGACCGAGGGATGGGCGCAGCAGGCGCCGACGTACGCCCCCGCACCGCCGCAGCAGCCGTACCAGGCGCCGGTCGAGCCCGCCGCGCCGCCGGCCTCCCGGTTCGGGTCGGTCAACTGGCGTGCGGTCAAGATCTCGATCCCGATCATCGTCCTGGCGCTCGGTCTGATCACCGTGCTCGCCTGGCCCAGCATCAACCGGCAGATCAACCCGCCGGTCGCGATGTACCGGCTCGTGCCGCCGGCCACCGAGACCGTCCGCGGACAGCAGCTCCAGCAGGTGCCGGCGACGGCGGACGACCGGCCCGGCACCGACGCCGAGACCCAGGCGACCGGGCGGAACAAGCAGTTCCTCGGCCTGGTCCGACTGGACACCACGTACAGCCCGGACGGCACCCAGTCCACCCCGCCCGGCTACCAGGTCTTCGCGGCGTACGGCGACATCGCCGACCCGGCCGCGCGGATGGCCCAGGCGGTCGCCAACATCAAGGTGGCCGGAGCCAAGCAGCTCGGCCCGATGCGGGACTACCCCGCCAAGGGCCACAACGCCGGTGACGTCCCGATCCGCTGCACCGGGGTCAGCATCAGCGACACCGCCAGCTTCGGCTGGTGCACCTGGGCCAACCGCAGCACCATCGGCACCGTCACGCTGCTCTCCGCCACCGCGGACGGCCCCAGCCCCGACGACCTCGCGAAGCTGGCCGCCGACACCGTCACGCTGCGCGACGGCATGTACGCGGCGCACTGACACCGCGCACCGGCCGCGCCCGGTCCGGCAGCTGAACGGATCGGGCCCTCCGGCTTCAACGGACCTTGCGTGACGTCCTAGTCTTGTGCCTACGGCACCGCGAAGAGCGGCGGCGAACACGAGGGAGCCCAAGTTGAGCAGCGATCGGGACGGCGTCTACGTCGGCGACAACGCGGCAGAGGACGACGACGACTGGTCCGACGCCCCCGACTACACTCCCCCGTCCTGGTACACCCAGGGCGAAGCAGCGCCGGCCGAGGCGCCCGCGGTGGCATCCGCGCCCCCGCCGGCCGCGTCCGAGCCGGCGGCCGCACCCGTCGCACCTGCGGCGGCCACTGCGGCTGCGGACGCTGCTGCCGCCCCCGCGCCCGCTGCTGCCGCCCCGGCACCGGTGCCGGCGGCCGCCCCGGCGCCTGCTCCGGAGCCCGCGCCCGCGCCCGCGCCGGACGCGCAGCTGCCGCCCCGAGTGACCGCACCTCAGCTCACGCCCCCTCAGCCCGAGCCGAGCCGACCCGCCGCGCCCACCTCCGAGCAGGCTCCGGCCGCCGCCGCCGCCGCCGCAGCAGCAGCCCAGCCCCAGCCGCAGGCCGGCCCGCCCGGTGGCTCGCCGTGGCCGGGGACCGAGCAGCCGCCCCAGCAGGTCCCACCGCAGGCCCAGCAGCAGGCCCAGCAGCAGCCGCAGCCCTACCCCGCGCCGTACGCCGCCGTGCCGCCGCAGCAGCAGTACCAGCCGCCGGCCCGGCCGGAAGCGGCCCAGCAGCCCCCGCAGACCCAGCAGCCGGGGCCCGCCGCGCCCTGGGCCCAGCAGGGACAGCCGGGACAGCAGCCCCAGCAGGGCCAGCCCGCCGCCGTCCCACCGCAGGCGCACCCCGTCGACCCCCGGCAGGGCGGCTGGCCGCAGCCCGGCCCGCCGCAGGGCCACCAGCCGCAGGCCTACCCCCCGCCAGCCGCCTACCAGCAGCCCGTCCCGCAGGCCCCCGCCGCCTTCCAGCAGCACGGCGGCCCCGGCCAGCAGCCGATGGCGCACGGCGCCCCGCTGGGCTACACCGCCGCCGTCGAGCTCTCCTCCGACCGGCTGCTGCGCAACCAGCCGAAGCAGCAGCGGCAGGGCCCGCGCATCAAGTTCGGCGGCAAGGCCGCCCAGGCCGAGCGCGACCGCCGCTTGGAGATCATCCGCACCCCGGTGATGAGCTGCTACCGGATCGCGGTGATCAGCCTCAAGGGCGGCGTCGGCAAGACCACGACCACCACCGCGCTCGGCGCCACGCTGGCCAGCGAGCGCCAGGACAAGGTGATCGCGATCGACGCCAACCCGGACGCCGGCACGCTCGGACGCCGCGTCAAGCGGCAGACCGGCGCGACCATCCGCGACCTGGTGACGGCCATCCCGCACCTGCGCAGCTACATGGACATCCGCCAGTTCACCTCGCAGGACCTCAACTCCGGCCTGGAGATCCTGGCGAACGACGTCGACCCGGCGGTCTCCACCACCTTCAACGACTCGGACTACCGCCAGGTCATCGAGGTGCTCGGCCGCCAGTACCCGATCATCCTGACCGACTCGGGCACCGGCCTGCTCTACAGCGCGATGCGCGGGGTGCTGGACCTCGCCGACCAGCTGATCGTCGTCGCCACCCCCAGCGTGGACGGCGCGAGCAGCGCCAGCACCACGCTGGACTGGCTCTCCGCACACGGCTACGCGGACCTGGTGCAGCGCAGCATCACGGTGGTCTCCGGGGTCCGCGAGACCAGCAAGATGATCCGGATCGAGGACATCGTCGCGCACTTCCAGACCCGCTGCCGCGGCGTCATCGTGGTGCCGTTCGACGAGAGCCTGTCGGCCGGTGCCGAGGTCAACCTGGAGATGATGCGGCCCAAGGTCCGGGACTCCTACTTCGAGCTGGCCACCCTGGTCGGCGAGGACATCCTGCGGGCCCAGCAGGCCGCGGCGGCCAACGCGAGCTGGCAGCAGCAGCCTCCCCAGCACCACC
This sequence comes from Kitasatospora sp. MAA4, assembly GCF_029893355.1. Classification (GTDB taxonomy): domain Bacteria; phylum Actinomycetota; class Actinomycetes; order Streptomycetales; family Streptomycetaceae; genus Kitasatospora. The sequence goes on along the minus strand of NZ_JARZAI010000037.1, from coordinate 41,192 downwards.
AGCAGCCGCCCCAGCAGCAGCACTGGAACGGCCAGCCGCCGCAGTACAACCAGCCGCAGGCACCGGGCCAGCCGTGGGGCGCGCCGCCGCCCGCCCCGGAGCCGGGCCACCCCTGGTCCCCGCAGCAGCAGCCGCAGCCCGGCCAGAACCCGCCGCCGTACGCCCAGCCGCCGGGCCAGCCGGGTGGCTACGGCTACCCGCAGGCCGCACCCGGCCCGCAGCAGCCCGGCCCCCCGCAGGACTGGCCCCAGCAGCCGCAGCCGCCGCAGCACCAGCAGCAGCCCGACCCGGCCGGCCCCCCGCCGCCCGGCTACGGCTACCCGCCGCCGCCCCCGCAGCAGCAGTGAGCACGCAGGAAGGGCCCGTCCGGAGCGCATCCGGACGGGCCCTTCCTGCGTGCTGCCGCGCTGCTCAGCCGGTCGCGGTGAGCTCCCTGGCCTGCTTGACGTCGACCGCCATCCGGTCGAGCAGCGCCTCGATCGAGTCGAACTTCTCCATCCCGCGCAGGAAGGCGAGGAAGTCCACCGCGACGTGCATGCCGTAGAGGTCCAGGCCCACCCGGTCGATGGCGTACGCCTCGACGGTACGGGCGGTGCCGTCGAAGGTCGGGTTGGTGCCGACCGAGATCGCGGCGGGCATCCGCTCGCCGCCCGCGGTCAGCCAGCCCGCGTACACGCCGTCGGCCGGGACCGCGCTGTGCGGCACGGTGTCCACGTTGGCGGTCGGGAAGCCGAGCTCGCGCCCGCGCTGCGCGCCGCGCACCACGGTGCCCTCCACCTGGTGCGGGCGGCCCAGCACCTCGGCCGCGCCGCTCACGTCGCCGGCCGCCACCAGCCGGCGGACCAGGGTGGAGGAGAACGGCTCGCCGCCGCCCGCCGCGCCGCGCACCTGGAGGTCGAGCACCTCCACCTCGAAGTCGGCCTGCCGGCCGAGCTCGGCCAGCAGCGCGACGTCGCCCTCCGCCCGGTGGCCGAAGCGGAAGTTGGGGCCCTCGATGACCAGCCGCGCGTGCAGCGAGTCCACCAGCACCTGCTGGACGAAGAACTGCGGCGACTCCTGCGAGAAGGCCAGAGTGAACGGCAGCACCAGCACCGCGTCCACGCCCAGCGTCGCCACCAGCTCGGCCCGGCGGGGCTGAGGAGCCAGCAGCGGCGGGTGGCTGCCCGGGCGGACCACCTCGCTGGGGTGCGGGTCGAAGGTCACCAGGACGCTCTTCGCGTCCAGCTCGCGGGCCCGCTGCACCGCGCGGCTGATGATCAGTTGGTGTCCCAGGTGCACTCCGTCGAAGGAACCGATGGTGACGACACTGCGCCCCCAGTCACCGGGAATCTCCTCCAGGCCACGCCAGCGCTGCACCCTGACCGCTCCTTCTCCATCGCGATTACGCCCCCGAAGCACCTGTGTCAGGTGCTCAAACGATCGAACTCGAACCCCTATAGCGTGCCATGCGCCGGTCCGCGCTCCGGCACCGGAACGCCCGCTGTGATCGACGGCGGTGCGACCGTCCTCCGTACGGGGTCCCGTTCGGCCTGTGCGGCGGCGTACTGCGGGTCCCTGCCCTGCGCCACCAACTCCCGCATCCGGGCCAGCAACGGGCCGCCGGCCGGGGGCAGCGCCTCGGCCGGCCAGTCGGCGAGCAGCAGGGCGAAGCCGGCCGTCCGACCCGCGCAGCGCACCAGCGCGGCGTCCAGCCGGTCGGCGCCGCCGGGCCGGTGGCCGGGGCCGCCGGGCTCGGTGCGCTCCCAGGCGTCGGCGATCCGGCGGACCACCGCCCGGGCCCGCTCGGGGCGGTGCGCGGCGCCGGCCAGCGCGAGCCGCTCCAGGACGGGCTCCAGCACCGCCGGATCGTGCTCGGTGGCGAGCAGCCGGTCCAGGAACTCCTCACGCAGCCCCTCCCCCGCCGCCGGCGCGACCAGCACCAGCGCGAACGCCCGCCGCACCGAGGCCGGGCGGTCCGCCGGACGCGGGCCGAGCAGCGCCGTCAGATCCCCCTGGACGGCGCTGCCGCGGGCCAGCCGGTGGGCGAGGTACTCGGCGACCAGCTCGGCCCGCTCGGGGCGCTCGCGCAGCAGCCGCCCCGCCAGCCGGGTGCCCGCATCCGGCAGCCCGGCCGGCCCGCCACCGCGCCCGCCCGGCGCGTCCGCCTCCGCCAGCAGCCGCAGCACCCGCGCGACCCCGCCGCCCGGGGCGGAAAGCCGCGCCTCGAAGGCCGTCAGGACCTCCTCCCGGTCGGTGGCGAGCGCCGGCCCGAGCGCCTCCGCCGTGACGAACGGGTCGTCGGCCCGGTACGCCGCCAGCGCGGCGGGCAGCTGCCGGGCGCGGGTCCGCGGATCACGCACCAGCAGCGCCAGGGCGGCTCCGTGCAGCCCCGGCTCGTCCTCCCGGCCCAGCAGGGCGCGGGCCGCGTGCCGCAGCAGCAGCACGCCCGCGCCGCTCGCGTAGGGGGCGACCCGCACCGCGTGCACGGCGGCGGCCACATGCCGTTCGGGGCGCGGATCGTGGCTCCAGCGGTCGACCGCGCGACAGAGCGCCGACGGCTCCTCGACCGCCAGGACGGCCAGCAGCGCGTCCGCCCGCGGGTGCGCCGCGGCGACCAGCTCCTCCGTCAACTCGTCGACAGCCAGGGCGCGGTGAGCGTAGAGCAGCTCCTGGGCGAGGTCCGCGACGCCGGCCCCGGAGCGTCCGGGCAGACCCCGTCCGTCGGCGAACCAGCGGCAGAACAGCGGCAGCGCCGCCTGCGGATCGGCCCGCAGCTGCTCGGCCGCGAGCGCGAGGAAGCCCTGCTCCGGGCCGTCCGCCCGGACCAGGCGGCGCAGCAGCTCCAGCCGGTCGGGCAGGTCCAGTGGCAGTGCGGTCCAGAAGGCCGGTCCGAACCGGCCGAGTCCGCCCGGCTGCCCGTCCCGGAGCCGGGCGAAGCCGCCGACCGGCGCGGCCTGCTCGGCGATCCGCTCGGCGAGCCGCTCCAGCAGCTCCCGGTGGGCCGCCGGATCCGGGCCTGCCCGCAGCCCGGCCGCCAGCAGCCGGGCTGCCCACCACCCGGCGCCGTCCGCCTCAGCGCTGCTGGTCGAGCCCTCCAGCGCTCGCCAGATCCGCCACAGCAGGCCGTCCAGCGCGGACGCCCCCCGGGTCTCGCCGAACGTGCGCAGCGCCAGCGTGACGGCCCCGGCCCGGTGCCGCGGCACGGCCCGCGCCGCGGCAGACTGCCCGTCCTCGGCCAGCAGCAGGCGCAGCGCCGCGTCCAGGTCCAGGTGCTGACCCTGCAACCAGTCGGCCAACTCCTCGTGCGCCAGGCGGTATCCGCCGCCCGCCACCACGAAGAGCCGCTCGGCGAGCACCGCCTGCGCCCAGCCGGCCTCCGGCGGAAAGAGCTCGGCGAACGCGGAGAGCCCCAGGGCGCCCTGCCCCGGCCCGAGCATCCGGCGGGCCGCCTCGTGCACCCGGCCCGCCACCGCGGCCGCCAGCCGCCGCACCTGCCCGGCACAGGACCGGGCGGACGGCAGCGGCGCGCCGCGGCGGTGCGCCGACGGCCGCCGGGGGTGTGCCGGGCCGTCCGCGATCCGCTGGGCGATCCGCAGGCAGTACAGGTCCAGCACGCCGGCGTACAGCTCCGAGCGGTTCGCGGCCGGCTGCGCCACCCCGGCCGCGGCCAGCTCGCCGGCCAGCCGCAGCGCCAGCGGGTCCGGCTCGCCCGCCGGGCACGGCACCCCGTACCGCAGGGCGACCAGCTGCGCCGTCTGCGCCCGCAGCGGGCCGAGCCGGTGCAGCTGGACGGCCGCCGGGTCGACGCCCGGCGCGTACTGCTCCCAGCTCTCCGGCCGGCAGGCCACCAGCAGCCGCACCCCGGTCTCTCGCAGCCACTGGAGGGTCTCCCGGTGCCAGGCCCGGTCCAGCACGGTCGCGGCCTCCTCCGGGCCGTCCAGGACGATCAGCAGCGGCCGCCCGGCCGCCCCCGCGACCCGGGCCACCGCGGACACCGGATGCGCGGCGTCGAGTGCGCGGTCCGCCGCCTGCTCCGGCGTGCGGTCTCCGGTGCGCAGGTCCGCCCCGCGCAGCCAGAGCGTGGGCAGCGGCCGCGCCCCGGCGGCCCGGCGCACCGCGAGCGCCGCCAGCTCGGAGCTCCGCCCGCTGCCGGGCTCCCCGACCAGCACGGTGAGCGGCAGCTGCGGCTCCTCGCCGGCCAGGCCGTCCGGGCGCTCCACCCGGTCGGCCGCCAGCTCCACGATCCGCCCGGGACCGGCGCTCGCCGCGGCCAACTGACGGGAGGACAGCTCCAGCACCCCGCCGAGGTCGAGCGCCGGGCCGTCGAGCGCGTCCCGCAGATGCTGGTCGATACCCGCCATGAGCGCTGCCTCCCCGCCGCCGTGCCCGCTGCGGGGAGCCTGCCCACGGCGCGGCCCGAGCGACCCCGGCCGCACCGTTCACCACCGGTGTTCACCTCGCGCGCTCGCCCGTTCGGGTGAGAAACACCCAGGGGATCAGCCGACGAACACCGCCACCGGCACGGCACGCCCGTCCTTCTCCTCCACCAGCGCCAGGAAGGTGCCGTCCGGCCCGAAGACGGCGATCGGCCCGTCCACGCCGAGCCCGGGCGCCGTCAGCCGCACCCCGCTGGAGAGCAGCCGGGCGTCGTCCTCGCCGATCTCCCAGCGCGGGAAGGCGGCCGTGGCGGCCTCGCCGATCGGCAGCACCTCGAACTTCTCCTCCAGCTGCTCCAGCGTGTGCGCGGACTCCACGCCGTACGGCCCGACCCGGGTGCGGCGCAGCGCCGTCAGATGTCCGCCGACGCCCAGCCCGGCCCCCAGGTCGCGGGCCAGCGCCCGGATGTAGGTGCCGGAGGAGCACTCCACGGTGACGTCCAGGTCGACCACCGGCGTACCGTCCTCGGCCACCGCCGCCCGCTGCGCGTGCACGGTGAAGGAGTGCACGGTGGTCGGCCGGGCCGGGATCTCGAACTCCTCGCCCTCCCGCACCCGGCTGTACGAGCGCTTCCCGTCGATCTTGATGGCGCTGACCTTGGACGGCACCTGCATGATCTCGCCGGTCAGCACCGCGATCCCGGCGTCGATCGCCTCGCGGGTCACCGCGTCGGCCGGAACCGAGGCGGTGACCTCGCCCTCCCGGTCGTCGGTGACGGTGCTCTGGCCGAGCCGGATCGTCGCCTCGTACGTCTTGGCGGTGAGCATCAGGTGCCCGAGCAGCCGGGTGGCCCGCTCGACACCGATGATCAGCACGCCGGTGGCCATCGGGTCCAGCGTCCCGGCATGGCCGACCTTCCTGGTCCCGGCCAGCCACCGCATCTTGGACACCACCCCGTGCGAGGTGATGCCCTCCGGCTTGTCGACGATGACGAGGCCGTCGGGGCCAGTGCCTTTGCGCTTCATGGGTTCTTTTCTCTACAGGTGATAAGTCAGCTGAGCGCGGCCCGGAACCGGGCCACCGCGGCCGGTACGGGCTCGCGCACCGAGAACCCGGCCGCGTGGATGTGCCCGCCGCCGCCCAGCTCGGCGCAGGCCGCGGCCACGTCGACCGCGCCCTTGGAGCGGCAGGAGCCGCGCAGGGTGCCGTCGGGATCCTGCTTGAGGACCAGCGCGACCTCGGCCTCGGCCGGGCGGCGCAGGATGTCGATCAGGCCCTCGATCTCCTCGACGGTGACGCCGAACAGCACCAGGTCCTGGTACGGCACCCAGGTCCACACCAGGCCCTGCCCGCCGACCGCCTGCGGCTCGTACACCGCGCGGTCCAGCGCGGCGGCGAGCACCTTCAGGTAGCCGAACGAGGAGGTGTCCCAGAGCTGGCGGGAGATCAGGTCGTGCCGGATCCCGGTGGCCAGCAGCCGCCCGGCCAGCTCGTGGGTGGCGGGGGTGGTGGCGGCGTACTTGAACGAACCGGTGTCGGTGGCGATACCGGTGTAGAGGCAGGCGGCGATCGCCTGGTCGAGCGGCACGCCCAGGCGGCGCAGCAGCTCGTCGACCAGCACGGCGGTGGCCGGGGCGCTCGGATCGATGATCATGTGGCTGCCGAAGCCGGGGTTGGAGGCGTGGTGGTCGAGGAGCACCATCGCCCGCGCCGCGAAGACCTTCGTGTGCAGCAACCCGAGCCGCCCCTCGGAGGCGACGTCGAAGCAGATCACCAGCTCGGGAGCGTCGGGCACGGCCGAGGCCGGCACGATCAGCTCCTGGCCGGGCAGGAAGGAGAGCGACTCGGGGATCACCTGCGGGTCGTCGCCGAAGGAGACCCGCACCTCGTGCCCGAGCGAGCGCAGCGCGAGCCCGGCGGCCAGCGCCGAGCCGAGCGCGTCGCCGTCCGGGTTGATGTGGCAGACCAGGTCGATCGAGGAGGTCCGCGCGCTGGCCGCCAGCAGCCAGCGCCACTCGTGCTCGAAGCGCTCGAACCGCTCGGATCCGGCCGGTGACTCCGTGCGAGGAGCCGGAAGCACCGCGAGGGCGTCCTCCACCGTGTTGGTGGAGGACGCCCTCGCCGAACCGGCTGCCGCCGGCTCAACCGCCGTCACTACTCGTCCTCGTCCGCGTCGCGCTCGGCGGCGGGCACCTTGTACGGGTCCGCGTCGCCTGCGTACGTCGCACCGGCCGCGGCGGTACGGACCGCCGCGTCGGAGAGCCGGACCTGGTCCAGCAGGTCGTTGATCTGCCGGGCGTTGTCCGGCAGCGCGTCGGCGATGAAGGTCAGCGTCGGCGTGAAACGCACCCCGGTCTGCTTGCCGACCTCGGAGCGGAGCACCCCCTTGGCGCTCTCCAGCGCCGCGGCGGTCGCGTCCCGCTCGGCGTCGTCACCGAAGACCGTGTAGAAGACGGTCGCGTTCTGAAGGTCGCCGGTGACCTTGGTGTCGGTGATGGTCACGAAGCCCAGCCGCGGGTCCTTGATCCGCCGCTCCAGGGTCTGGGCGACGATCACCTGGATCCGGTCGGCGAGCTTGCGCGCCCTTGCTGCGTCGGTCACGTTGCCTCCTCGTGCTGTGGGCTCGGTATCCGGGTCAACTGCTCACCCGTCGGGGCCCATGCCCCAAAATACCGGCCCGCGCCCAGCCTTGTGGGCGCTCTCGGTCCGGATCGGTGTGACGGTGGCGACTTCCCACCATCACCGCCGATCTCATTCATCGTCGTCGCCGTGGTACCGCCTCCTCGCGGAGAGCAACTGCACCTCGGGGCGGCCGGCGACCAACCGCTCACAGCTGTCCAGGATCTCGGTGACGTACCCGGCATCGCCGGACACCACCGCCAGGCCGATCTCGGCCCTGCGGTGCAGATCCTGGTTCCCGACTTCCGCTGCGCACACGCTGTACTTGCGCTGCAGCTCGGCCACGATGGGCCGCACGATCGAACGCTTCTCCTTGAGCGAATGGACATCGCCCAGCAGCAGGTCGAAGGTGAGTGTTCCTACGAACATGTATGACAGGTCACGCCGACCTGAAGGCCTCGCAGCACGCCCCTCGAAAGGGGGCCGATGACGCCGACCCTACACAGCGAGACCGGGGCCGGTCGACGGGAATTTCCCCGTCGACCGGCCCCGGGCTTGATGAGCTGTGAGCGTTACGCCCGCGGCTTCTCGCGCATCTCGAACGTCTCGATGACGTCGTCGACCTTGATGTCGTTGAACGACCCCAGGGTCACACCGGCCTCGAAGCCCTCGCGGACCTCGGTCGCGTCGTCCTTGAAACGACGCAGACCCTCGATGGTGAGGTTCTCCGTGATGAGCTTGCCATCGCGGATGAGGCGGGCCTTGGCGTTGCGGCGCAGCAGACCCTCGCGGACGATGACACCCGCGATGTTGCCGAACTTGGAGCTGCGGAACACCTCGCGGATCTCCGCGGAGCCGAGGCGCACCTCCTCGTACTCGGGCTTGAGCAGGCCCTTGAGCGCTGCCTCGATCTCCTCGATGGCCTGGTAGATGACCGAGTAGTACCGGACATCCACGCCTTCCTTGTCGGCAGCCGTACGGGCGCGGCCTTCGGCGCGCACGTTGAAGCCGATGATGATGGCGTCCGAGCCCATCGCCAGGTCCACGTCGGACTCGGTGATGGCACCCACACCGCGGTGCAGGATCCGGAGCTCGACCTCGTCGCCCACGTCCAGCTTGACGAGCGCGTCCTCAAGGGCTTCCACCGAACCGGAAACGTCACCCTTGATGATGAGGTTGAGCTGCTGGATGCCGCCGGCCGCGATCGCCTGGTCCAGGTTCTCCAGGGAGATCCGCATCGGACGCTTGGCGAACATGGCGTTGCGGTCACGGGCCGAGCGCTTCTCGGCGATCTGACGCGCGGTGCGGTCGTCGTCGACGACGATGAAGCTGTCGCCGGCGCGGGGCACCGAGGTGAGACCGAGCAGCAGGACCGGACGGGACGGGCCCGCCTCGGCGACGTTCTGACCGTTCTCGTCCAGCATGGCGCGGACGCGGCCGTGGGCGTCACCGACGGCGATCGAGTCACCGACACGCAGCGTTCCACGCTGGACCAGGACGGTCGCCATGGCGCCGCGACCCTTGTCCAGGTGCGCCTCGATGGCGATACCCTGCGCGTCCTGCTCCGGGTTGGCCCGCAGGTCGAGCGAGGCGTCGGCGGTCAGGACGACCGCCTCCAGCAGCTGCTCGATGTTGAGGCCCTGGCGCGCGGAGATGTCGACGAACATGGTGTCGCCGCCGTACTCCTCCGCCACCAGACCGAACTCGGTCAGCTGACCGCGGACCTTGGTCGGGTCGGCGCCCTCGACGTCGATCTTGTTGACCGCGACCACGATCGGCACACCGGCGGCCTTGGCGTGGTTCAACGCCTCGACCGTCTGCGGCATGACACCGTCGTTGGCCGCGACCACCAGGATCGCGATGTCGGTGGACTTGGCACCACGGGCACGCATGGCGGAGAACGCCTCGTGACCAGGGGTGTCGAGGAAGGTGATCCGGCGCTCTTCGCCGTTGACCTCCGCGGAGACCTGGTAGGCACCGATGTGCTGGGTGATGCCACCCGCCTCACCGGCCACCACGTTGGTCTTGCGGATGGCGTCGAGCAGGCGGGTCTTACCGTGGTCGACGTGACCCATGACGGTGACGACCGGAGGACGGGCCTCCAGCATGTCCTCGTCGCCCTCGTCGGCACCGAAGTCGATGTCGAACGACTCGAGCAGCTCGCGGTCCTCGTCGTCACGGCTGACGATCTCGAGCGCGAAGCCCATCTCGCCGGCCAGCATCTGGAGCGTGTCGTCCGAGACCGACTGGGTCGCGGTGACCATCTCGCCGAGGTTGAACATCACCGAGACGAGCGCGGCCGGGTTGGCGTTGATCTTCTCCGCGAAGTCCATCAGCGACGCGCCACGGGGCAGGCGCACCGAAGCACCGTTGCCACGGGGCAGCATCACACCGCCGACGGACGGGGCCTGCATGGCCTCGTACTCCTGGCGACGCGCGCGCTTCGACTTGCGGGCACGGGCCGGGCGACCGCCCGGGCCACGACCGAAGGCACCCTGCGTGCCACCACGGGCACCCGGGCCGCCGGGACGTCCACCGAAGCCACCGGGACGCGGGCCGAAGCCACCGCCGCCACCGGGAGCGCCACCGGGACGCGGACCGCCGAAGCCGCCGCCACCGGCCGGACGCGAGCCCGGACCGGCCGCACGACCGGCGAAGCCGGGACGAGCGCCGCCACCGGCACCACCCGGACCACCGGGACGAGCACCGGGACCACCCGGACGTGCGCCGGGGCCACCCGGACCACGGCCGCCGGGGCCGGGAGCCGGACGCTGCGGCATCATGCCCGGGTTCGGACGCGGCATGCCGGACGGGCTCGGGCCACCGGGACGGGGGCCGGCCGGACGGGGCATGCCGTCGGGACGCGGGGCACCGGCCGGACGCGCACCGCGCTCGGCGCCGGGGGCGCCGGCGGGACGCGGACGGTCGCCACCGGGACGCGGGGCGCCACGGTCGGCGCCGGGGGCGCCTGCCGGGCGGGGGCCGCGGTCGCCACCGGGACGCGGCGCACCGCGCTCGGCACCGGGACGGCCACCGGCGACACCCTCAGGACGGGGTCCGCGGTCGCCACCCGGACGGGCGGCACCGCGCTCGGCACCGGGGCCACCGGGACGCGGCGCGCCACCGGCACCCGGAGCGGCCGGACGGCGGTCGCCGGGGCGCGCCATTCCGGTCGCGCTGCCCGAGGTGAACGGGTTGTTGCCCGGACGCGGGCCGGCCGGACGCGGGCCCGGACGGGCACCGCCCGCAGCCGGAGCCGCAGCCGCCGGACGCGGCGCCGCAGCGGCGGGACGCGCGGCGGGGGTTTCGCCGACCACCGGGGTCGGCGAGGAGAACTCGGCCGCCGGAGCAGCCGGAGCCGGGGCGGCGGGACGCGCCGCCGGGCGCGGGCCCGGAGCGGCGGCGGCCGGACGCGGCGCCTCGGTCGGCGCGACGGGCGCAGCCGCGGCGGCGGGAGCCGCAGCAGCCGGGCTCGCGGCCGGAGTCGGACGGGGACCCGGGGTCGCGGCGGGGCGCGGACCCGGGGTGGGGGCACCCGGCTTGGGTGCGGCCGCACCGGCGGTGCCGGCGGGCTGGGGCGCCGCGGGCTTCCGCGGGCCAGGCTTGGCAGCGGAACCACCCGTAGGGGCCACTCCCAGAGCGTCAGTCAACTTGCGTACGACCGGCGCCTCGATTGTCGAGGACGCCGAACGGACGAACTCACCGAGCTCGGTGAGCTTGGCCATCACGGCCTTGCTCTCCAAGCCAAGCTCCTTGGCGAGTTCGTATACCCGGACCTTAGCCACTTCACTCCTGTCTAAAAGTCCGGGGTGATCGTCCGCCGGACCGTCGCTACTTCATGGGCGAACCCATCGCGTACTCATCGCGTACTCATCGAGTGCTCATCGCAATCTCGACCTACTTCCAACTCGCGAGGTACCTGACTGGTGGCGTGCGACATCGTGGTGCGCGCGCCGAGTTCTTTTACGGTGGTTCTCCCCCGCTCACGGCGGGGCTGGTGCCCTCCGGGCCGACCGAGGATCTCTCCTCAGGAGGCCGGGGCGCCGGTGGTCCGGGACTCGACGTATGTACGAAGAGCCTCGGTGTCGAGCACTCCCTGGAGCCGAAAGGCCCTGGAAAACGCCCGACGGCGGACCGCCAGGTCGAAACAGGCCTGATCGAGGTGCAGGTGCGCGCCTCGTCCAGGCAGCGCGCCCCGAGGATCGGGGACACAAGTGCCCTCGACCGTCGTGACACGCAACAGCTCGTCTTTGGCCGCTCGCTTGCGGCAGCCCACGCAGGTGCGTTCTGGGCATGCGCGGACACGCGTCCGGCCGGACAACTTCAAGTCTACCCCTCCGCAGGGTGTGACTGCGGCCCCGCCGATCGGAACGGGGCCGCGACTACTGGATGACAACACGACTAATCAGTCGTGGATTCCCCGCGCCGACGGTCCGAACCACCATCGTCGGTGGCCTCGGTGTCCGGGCGGATGTCGATCCGCCATCCGGTCAGGCGGGCGGCCAGGCGGGCGTTCTGCCCCTCCTTGCCGATCGCCAGCGACAGCTGGTAGTCGGGCACGATCACCCGTGCGGAGCGCTGCGCGTAGTCCACGATCTCGACCTTCGTCACCCGGGCGGGGGACAGCGCGCTGGCCACCATCTCGGCCGGGTCCTCCGACCAGTCGACGATGTCGATCTTCTCGCCGTGCAGCTCGGCCATCACGTTGCGCACCCGGCCGCCCATCGGGCCGATGCAGGCGCCCTTGGCGTTCAGGCCGGCCCGGCGGGAGAACACCGCGATCTTGGTGCGGTGCCCGGCCTCGCGGGCGATCGCGGCGATCTCGACGCTTCCGTCGGCGATCTCCGGGACCTCCAGCGCGAAGAGCTTGCGCACCAGGTTGGGGTGGGTCCGCGAGAGCGTCACCGAGGCGCCGCGGACGCCGCGGCGGACCGCGACCACATAGCTGCGGATCCGGGTGCCGTGCTTGTAGTCCTCGCCGGGGACCTGCTCCTGCGGAGGCAGGATGGCCTCCAGCTTGCCGATGTCCACCAGCACGTTCTTGGGGTCGTTGCCCTGCTGGACGACACCGGTGACGATGTCGCCCTCCTTGCCCGCGTACTCGCCGAAGGTCTGGTCGTCGGCGGCGTCGCGCAGCCGCTGCAGGATCACCTGCTTGGCGGTGCTGGCCGCGATCCGGCCGAAGCCGCCCGGGGTGTCGTCGAACTCCTTGGGCTCGACGCCCTCGTCCAGCTCGCTCGCGTCCTCCAGCGCCCACACGGTCACGTGCCCGGTCTTGCGGTTCAGCTCGACCCGGGCCCGGCGGCGTGAGCCCTCGGTCCGGTGGTACGCGATGAGGAGCGCCGACTCGATCGACTCGACCAGCAGGTCGAACGGGATGTTCTTCTCGGTCACCAGCCCACGCAGGGCACTCATGTCGATGTCCACGGCTACGCCTCCTCTTTCTTTCTTAAAGCTCGTCGTCGTTGCTGTCGTCGTGGGCGTCGTCGTCGCTCTCGTCGAGCTCGTCGGCCACGTCGAGCTCGTCGCTCTCGTCCAGCAACTGCTCGTCGTCCTTGCGGTTGAACTCGACCTGGACGCGCGCCTTGGCGACCTCCGCAAAGGCCAGCCTGCGTTCCTTGGCCTTGCCGCGCCCCTTGACGGGCTGCACCTCGACCAGCGCGCCGTCCTCGTCGGTCTCCAGGACGCGGGCGGTGATCTCGGTGCCGTCGGTCAGGGTCGCGTTGACCAGCCGGCCGATGTTGCGGCGCCAGTGGCGGGGCTCGGTGATCGGGCGGTCCACGCCCGGGGAGCCGACCTCCAGCACGTACGCGGAGCTGCCCATCACGTCGGACTCGTCCATCGCCTGGCCCACCACGCGGCTGAACTCGGCGATGGCATCGAGATCCACACCGCCGTCGGCGTCCACATCGATCTGTACCTGGCGGCGGCTGCCGGCCTGGCTCACCTTGACGTCCTCAAGGTCCAGACCCGCCTGCACGGCCAGCGGCTCCAACAGGGCACGCAACCGATCGGTGGGGGTGGTGCTCATCCGGGTGACTCCTCGGCCGCGTCTGCTGTTGTCAGAAGTTCGTAACTCGGGCCAAAGCCTATCGGGTCAACCCCCAAACCGCCGATTCCGAGCAGCGCGGAGCGCCGCACGACCGCCCCCGCCGTCGGCCCGGCGATCACCGGGCGATACGGTCCAGGCGGGCGGGCACAATACTTTCACGGTCCGTCCCGACACCATCACGGAAGCGGGGGCACCGGTGTCACCCGCACGATCCAGCGGGAGCACGTCGATGCAGTCCCCCAGCCGGCGGGCCGTCCTGACCGCCGGGACCTTGGCCGTCGCCGGTCTGCTGGCCGCCTGCTCCAGCACGGGCGGCGGCGACGGCTCGGGACACGGCGGCCACCGGGCCGACCCCGACCTGCCGCTGCGCACCCGCGCGGTGGCCGCCACCGACGCCCTGCTCGGACAGTACGACGCGCTGCTCGCCGCAGCCGGCGCCGACACCGGCCGCCTCCAGCCGCTGCGCGCGGAACTCGTCCAGCAGCGGGCGGCGCTGGCCGCCGGGCTGCCGGCCGCCGAAGCCGCCTCGCCGTCCGCCAAGTCCGCCCAGCCCTCCGCGACGGCCACCGGCCTGGTGCCGGTCCCGCCGGCCGCCCCGACCCCGGCCGCCCTCGGGACCGCCGAACGGACCACCGCGCAGGCCCACCTCGCCGACCTGGACGCCGCCTCCCCCGAGCTGGCCCGCCTGCTGGCCTCGGTCGCGGCCGCCGGCGCGCTGCACGCCGTCCTGCTGGGCGACCCGACCCCGCCGGCCGCGTCCACCCCGGCCGCCACCACTCCCGCTGCCGCCACCCCCTCCAGCGGCAACTCGTCCAGCGGCAGCCCCGCGGCCAGCGCCTCGCCGAGCCCGCTGCCCGCCTCGACCGTCACCGCGCTGCAGGCCGCGCTCGCCGCCGAGCACGCGGCGGTCTACGGCTACGGCGTCATCGGCGCCCGGATCCCGGCCGGCCCCAAGCGCGACGACGCCCGCACGGTCTACGCCGCGCACCAGGCCCGCCGCGACGCCTGGCACCGGATCCTCGGCGCCGGCGGCGCGACGCCCGCCGCCGCGGCCCCCGGCTACCAACTGCCGTTCGCCGTCCCGGACGCGGCCACCGCCGCGAAGCTCGCCGCCTACATCGAGACCCGGCTGACCGGCGTCTACGGCGACCTGGTGGCGGGCACCGCCGCACCGCTGCGGATATCCGCGGCCACCGCGCTGCGCGACAGCGTGCTCCAGGCCAACCACTGGGGCGGCGCCTCCACCGCCCTGCCGGGGATGCCCGCTCCCGCCTCCGCCGCGAGCAGCTCGGCCAGTCCTTCGGCCTAGGCCCTGTGGCGTGCCACCCGCGCTGACCAGCGCGTCTTGGCCGACAATGGACAGGTAGCACACAGGGCGAGGACCCGACCGGAAGGCCAGCATGTCGGCAGCAGCAGGGCAGTTCAGCATCCCGGACCGGCTGCGGGACACCGTCCTGCGCTGGGAGGGCGAGCGCGGCGCGGCCTGGCTGGCCCAGCTGCCCACCCGCTTCACCGAACAGCTCGCCCGCTGGGACCTCACCCTGGACCGGATCTTCGAGCCGGGCGGACGGCTCAGCCTGATCGGCTACGTCCGCCGCGACGACGGCGCGCCGGCCGTGCTCAAGGCCGGGCTGATCACCCCCGAGACCGCCCAGGAGCACGCCGCGCTCACCCACTGGGCCGGCCGCGGCGCGGTGCTGCTGCTGGCCGCCGAGCCCGCCGACGGCATGCTGCTGCTGGAGCGGCTGCACGGTGACATCCCGCTGCGCTCGCTGGCCGAGGCGAAGGCGATGCTGGAGGCGGCCGGCCTGCTGCAACGGCTCTGGACGCCGCCCGGTGAGGGCCACCCGTTCACCTCGGTGGCCGAGCACGTGGGCGTCCTCAGCGCGGAACTGAGACGTCGTCGGCCGCTGGCGGAGCGGGTGGACGCGCAGCCGCTGGTCGACGAGGCGCTGGAGACGGCGGCCGGGCTGCTGGCCTCCGAGCCCGAGCAGTACCTGCTGCACGGCGACTTCCACCACGGCAACGTGATGGCCGCCGACCGGGCACCCTGGCTGGCCATCGACCCCAAGCCGCTGGTCGGCGAACGCGCCTACGACCTGGCCTGGCTGGCCCAGGACCGCAAGGACACGCTGGCCGGCTCGCCCGGCCCGCGCGGCGCGGCCCGGCGCCGCCTGCACCTGCTCGCCGACGCCGTGGACGTGGACCACGACCGGTTGCGCGGCTGGACGCTGCTGCGCACCGTCGCGGCCGGGCTGTGGAGCCTGGAGGCCGGCGACGCCCAGGAGGCCGAGCTCTCCCTGGAGTTCGCGGGCTGGCTCTGAGCGGCTCTGGGGCCTAGCCCTGGCTCCAGCGGTCCAGCAGCGGGAGCCGGGCGCCCATCACAGCGTACGGGCGGTCGGTGTTCGGGAAGCGCACCGCCCGGGCCAGGTCCCGGTATCCGAGCGAGCGGTAGAGCCGGCGGGCCGGGGTCTCGGCGTCGATCGCCGAGAGGATGCTGCGGTGCCTGCCCGAGCGCTCGCACAGGGTGCGGATCAGCGCGCTGCCCAGACCGCAGCCCTGGTACTGCGGCAGCACGTGCAGCTCGGTGACGGCGAAGACCTCGTCCAGCCAGTCCCCGTAGCCGCGCGCCTCCAGATAGGGCTGGATGACGGTGCTCCACCAGTGCTCGCGCAGGTTCGGCATGCCGTAGCCGAAGCCGACCAGTCGGCCGCCGCAGAGCGCACCGAGCGCCAGCACCCCCGGCTGCTGCGCGTGCCGACCGACGATCTGCAGCCGGACCGCGACCTCCTCCGGCGAGAGCCCGAAGGCGGCCGACTGCACCTCCAGCGCGTACGGCGCCCAGGCCGCCAGGTCGATCGGCTCGATGGTCACCTCGGACAACTGCATCTCAGAAGAGTACCGACATGAACGCGCCGATCTCGCGGAAACCGACCCGCTGGTAGGCGGCGCGGGCCGGCAGGTTGTAGTCGTTGACGTAGAGGCTGACCACGGGCGCGACCTCGCGCAGCGCGATCTCCAGCACCGCCGCCATCCCCGTCTCGGAGAGCCGGCGGCCGCGGTGGGCGGGGGCGACCCAGACCCCCTGGATCTGGCAGGCGCCCTGGGTGACGGCGCCTATCTCGGCCTTGAAGATCACCTCGCCCTGCTCCGAGATATGGGCGAACGAGCGTCCGCCGCCCACGAGTTCGGCCACCCGGGCCTGGTAGAGCAGCCCGCCGTCACCGGCCAGCGGGGAGACCCCGACCTCCTCGGTGAACATCGCCACGCAGGCCGGCATCAGCAGGTCGATCTCGTCCTTGCGAACGCGGCGGACCAGCGGATCGGGCGCCACCTCCGCGGACGGCTCGGTGGTGGCCAGCAGCGGCTGGTGGCCGCGGACCTCGCGGGCCGGCCCCCAGCTGCGTTCCAGCAGCGCCCAGAGGGCGGCCGTCGACTCGGCCGGGCCGACGATCGAGGAGCAGCGCCGCCCCTGCCGGCGGGCCCGTTCGGCGAAGGCCCGGACCGCCTCAGGGCCGGCGTTGATCGGGACCAGGTTGGCGCCGGCGTAGCAGAGCGACTCCAGTCGGCCGTCCCGGTCGGACCAGCCCCACATCTCACCGCCGAGCCGCCACGGGTCGAGCCCGACCGCCTCGACCCGGGTCGCGACGAACGCGTTGACCACCGGGTCCCGGCGCAGCACCTCCAGGGTGTCCGCGAGATCCGGGCCGTCCAGGACCCGGGTGGCAATGAGTGCCCGTGCGGCCTGCAACGAGCTGGGGAGCATCACACCTCGATCGAGCACAGCACCTCATTCAACGGCATCGCGGCACCCTACTCCGCCGCCGTGAGCGGCAAACGGCAGGGGGGTCCTCCGCCTGCGGACGACCCCCCTGCCGATCCGGCTCCATGCGCCGTGGTCAGTCGGCGGCGATCACGGTCGGGGCGCCGGACTCCACGCCCTCGGCCTGCATCTGCTCGGCGAGCTTGAGCGCCTCCTCGATCAGCGTCTCGACGATCTTCGACTCCGGGACGGTCTTGATGACCTCGCCCTTCACGAAGATCTGGCCCTTGCCGTTGCCCGACGCCACACCCAGGTCCGCCTCACGCGCCTCACCCGGACCGTTCACCACACAGCCCATCACCGCCACCCGCAGCGGCACCTCCATGCCCTCAAGCCCCGCGGTGACCTCCTCCGCCAGCTTGTACACATCCACCTGCGCCCGACCGCACGAGGGGCACGACACAATCTCCAGACCCCGCTGGCGCAGGTTCAGCGACTCCAGGATCTGGTTGCCGACCTTCACCTCCTCCACCGGAGGAGCCGACAGCGACACCCGGATCGTGTCCCCGATCCCCTCCGACAGCAGCGCACCGAACGCCACCGCCGACTTGATCGTCCCCTGGAACGCCGGACCCGCCTCCGTCACCCCCAGGTGCAGCGGGTAGTCGCACGCCGCCGCCAACTGCCGGTACGCGTTGATCATCACGACCGGGTCGTTGTGCTTCACCGAGATCTTGATGTCACGGAAGCCGTGCTCCTCGAACAGCGAGCACTCCCACAGCGCCGACTCCACCAAAGCCTCCGGCGTCGCCCGCCCGTACTTCTCCAGCAACCGCCGGTCCAGCGACCCCGCGTTCACACCGATCCGGATCGGCGTCCCCGCCTCCGCCGCCGCCTTCGCGATCTCGCCGACCTTGTCGTCGAACTGCTTGATGTTCCCCGGGTTCACCCGAACCGCCGCACACCCCGCCTCGATCGCCGCGAACACGTACTTCGGCTGGAAGTGGATGTCCGCGATCACCGGGATCCCCGACTTCCGCGCGATGATCGGCAACGCGTCCGCGTCGTCCTGCGTCGGCACCGCCACCCGCACGATCTGGCAGCCCGACGCCGTCAGCTGCGCGATCTGCTGCAGCGTCGCATTGATGTCGGCCGTCACCGTCGTGGTCATCGACTGCACCGACACCGGCGCGTCACCACCGACCGGAACGTTCCCGACCATGATCTGCCGGGAAACCCGACGAGTGGCAAGCGGCTTGAGCGGCAGGGACGGAATACCGAGCGAGATCGCGGTCATGTGCGCAGGGTTCCCCGGGGTTGAGGTGATGGACCAGCCGGGCGCGCGACTGGCGGCACGCCCGGCTGCAACGGTACGGCACCCGGGAGGACGCGAGCACACGCGCCCTGCCCCGGGGTCTAACTGATCTTGACCGGGTTGATCACGTCCGCGACCAGCACCAACAGCGTGAAGCCGATGAAGATGGTCGCCACCACGTACGCCACCGGCATCAGCTTGGCGACGTCGAAGGGGCCCGGGTCCGGGCGCTGGAAGAGCTTGGCGGCCCGGCGGCGCACCGACTCCCAGAGGGCGCCGGCCACGTGGCCGCCGTCCAGCGGGAGCAGCGGCAGCATGTTGAACAGGAAGAGCGAGAGGTTGACGCCGGCCAGCAGGTTCACCAGGAAGGCGATCCGCTGCGAGGCCGGCAGGTGCAGCGCCGCCACCTCGCCGCCCACCCGGGCCGCGCCGACCATGCCGATCGGGGAGTCGGCGGAGCGCGGGGTGCCCTCGAAGACCGAGTCCCACAGGGCGGGGATCTTGCCGGGCAGCGCGACCAGCGAGCCGATGCCGGTGCGTGCCATGTCGCTCATCCGGCTGACGCTCGCGTCGAAGCCCAGTCGGACCACGCCGGTGGTCGGCGAGATGCCGAGGAAGCCGGCGGTCACGGTCTGGCCCTGGATCGGGTCGCCGTTGGCATCGACCTTGGCGAGCACGTTGGTCCGGATGGTCGCCGAGAGCGTCACCTGCTGTCCGTCGCGCTTCACCACGATCGGCACGGTCTGCCCGGCCGACCTGCGGATGTCGTCCTGCAGCTGCTGGTAGTCGTGGATCCTGTCGCCGCCGAAGGAGACGAAGCTGTCGCCCGGCTTCAGACCGGCCGCGGCGGCCGGCGAGGACGGCGCGTCGGGCTTGCAGGTGTCGCTGGCCTGGCTGGCCGGGACCACGCACTGGGAGACCGAGCGGACGGTCGGCAGCGACTGCTGCACGCCGAAGCCCATCATGGTGACCAGGAAGAGCACGAACGCCAGGATCAGGTTCATGAACGGCCCGGCGAACATCACGATGACGCGCTTCCACGGCCTGCGGGTGTAGAAGAGCCGGTCCTCGTCGCCGGGCTGCAGCTCCTCGTAGGAGGCCTCCCGGGCGTCCTCGATCATCGAGCGCCACGGCGAGCTGCTGCGCTTGGTGATCCGCCCGTCGGCGCCCGGCGGGAACATCCCGATCATGCGGATGTAGCCGCCCAGCGGGATGGCCTTGAAGCCGTACTCGGTGTCGCCCTTCCTGCGCGACCACACGGTCGGCCCGAAGCCGACCATGTACTGCGGCACCCGGATGCCGAAGAGCTTGGCCGTCGAGAGGTGGCCGAGCTCGTGCCACGCGATCGAGAACAAGAGCCCGACGATAAAGACCACGATGCCGAGCACCGTCATCACTGCAGTCACTGCTGGTCCTCCGTCATGCCGCTCCACTCGCCATCATGCACCCGGACACCGACGACCATCAGCCCGCCGCGAGTTCGCGGGCCCGCGCGCGGGCCCAACCCTCCGCATCCAGGACGTCCTCGACCGTCAGAGAAGTTCCCGCAGCCGGGGTCCCGTGCTCGGCGACCACCTTGGCCACCGTGTCCACGATGCCCGTGAAGGCCAGCCTGCCCTTGAGGAACGCGTCCACGCACTCCTCGTTGGCGGCGTTGAAGACGGCCGGTGCCGTGCCGCCGAGCGTACCCACCTCGCGGGCCAGCCCCACAGCCGGGAACGCCTCGTCGTCCAGCGGGAAGAAGTCCCAGCTGGTGGCCTTGGTCCAGTCGCAGCCCGGGGCGGCGTCCGGCACCCGGTCCGGCCAGCCCAGGCCGAGCGCGATCGGCATCCGCATGTCGGGCGGGCTGGCCTGGGCGAGCGTGGAGCCGTCCGTGTACTCCACCATCGAGTGGACCACCGACTGCGGATGGACCACCACGTCGATCCGATCGAACGGGATGTCGTAGAGCAGGTGGGCCTCGATGACCTCCAGGCCCTTGTTGACCAGGGTGGCCGAGTTGATGGTCACCACCGGCCCCATCGCCCAGGTCGGGTGGGCCAGGGCGTCCTTGGGGGTGACGGCGGCCAGCTGGTCGCGGGTCCGGCCGCGGAACGGGCCGCCGCTGGCGGTCACCACCAGGCGGCGCACCTCGCGCGGGGTGCCGCTGCTCAGCGCCTGGAAGAGCGCGGCGTGCTCGGAGTCCACCGGGACGATCTGACCAGGCTTCGCGACCGCCTTGACCAGCGGGCCGCCGACGATCAGCGACTCCTTGTTGGCCAGCACCAGCACCCGGCCGGCCCGCAGCGCGGCCAGCGTGGGCGCCAGGCCGATCGACCCGGTGATCCCGTTCAGCACCGAGTGGCAGGGCAGGGCCGCCAGCTCGGTGGCGGCGTCCGGGCCCGCCAGCACGGTCGGCAGCGGGCGTCCGGCGGCCTGCGCGGCCAGCGCGGCGCGCAGCGCGGGCTCGGCCTCCGGGCGGGCCACCGCGACGGTGTGCACGCCCAGCCGGAAGGCCTGCTCGGCGAGCAGCTCGACCTGGCCGCCGGCCGCCGAGAGGGCCACCACCCGGAAGCGCTGCGGGTTGCGCAGCACGATGTCGATGGCCTGGGTGCCGATCGAACCGGTGGAGCCGAGGATCACCAGCTCCCTGGGACCTGACGGGTCGTCGACGACGGGGGTGAAGCGCAGCTGCGGGTGGGCGAGCGAGTTCATGGAGTCCATTGTGGCCTGCCGCACGCGCGGCGGCGCACCGCCCCGGGAGGGACGGTGCGCCGGTGGTACAGCGGTACTGCGAGCTGGATCAGAGGTCCAGACCGGTCAGCACCAGGACGCGCTCGAAGGTGAAGTCCTCCATCGCGTACTTCACGCCCTCGCGGCCCACGCCGGAGTCCTTGACGCCGCCGTACGGCATCTGGTCGGCGCGGTAGGAGGGGGCGTCGCCGATGATCACGCCGCCGACCTGCAGCTCGCGGTGGGCCCGGAAGGCGGCCTGCACGTCGTGCGTGAAGACGCCGGCCTGCAGGCCGTAGTTGGAGTCGTTGACGGCGGCGAACGCCTCGTCGGTGCCCTCCACCTTGTGCAGCGACAGCACCGGGCCGAAGACCTCGGCGGTGGCGAGCACCGCGTCGGCCGGCAGCTCGGCCAGCACGGTCGGGGCGTACGCGGCGCCCTCGCGGGTGCCACCGGTGAGCACCTTGGCGCCCTTGGCGACCGCGTCGTCCACCCAGGACTCCACGCGCTTGGCGGCGTTCTCGTCGACCAGCGGGCCGACGTCCGTCGCGTCGTCGTTCGGGTTGCCGGTCACCTGGGTACGGACCTTGGCGACCACCTTCTCGACCAGCGCGTCGTAGACCGTCGCGTCGGCGATCACCCGCTGCACCGAGATGCAGGACTGTCCGGCCTGGTAGTTGGCGAAGGTGGCGATCCGGGTGGCGGCCCACTCCAGGTCGGCCTCCGATGAGTAGTCCGCGAGCACCACGGCCGCGGCGTTGCCGCCGAGCTCCAGGGTGACGTGCTTGCGCGGCACCGAGTCCATGATCTGGTAGCCGACCTTGTCCGAACCGGTGAACGAGATCACCGGCAGGCGGCTGTCCTGGACCAGGGCCGGCATCTTCTCGTTGGCCACCGGGAGCACGCTCCAGGAACCGGCCGGCAGGTCGGTCTCGGCCAGGATCTCGCCGAGCACCAGCGCCGAGAGCGGAGTGGCCGGCGCCGGCTTGAGGATGATCGGGGCGCCGACGGCGATCGCCGGAGCGACCTTGTGGGCCACCAGGTTGAGCGGGAAGTTGAACGGGGCGATGCCGAGCACCACGCCGCGCGGGAAGCGGCGCACCACCGCGAAACGGCCCGTGCCGCCCGGGTCGGTGTCCAGCCGCATGGTCTCGCCGTTGGTACGGCGGGCCTCCTCGGCCGCCCAGCGGAACACCGAGACGGCGCGGCCCACCTCGCCGCGGGCCCACTTGATCGGCTTGCCGTTCTCGGCGGTGATCAGCTGGGCGATCTCCTCGGAGCGCTCGGCGAGCCGGCGGGAGACGTGGTCCAGCGCGGTGGCCCGCACGTGCGCGGGGGTCGCGGCGAAGACCGGCGCGGCGGCGACGGCGGCCGCGACCGCCTCGTCCACCTGCGCGTCGGTGGGCACGCTGACCGTGCCGACCAGGCTGTGGTCCCACGGGTGGTGGACCTCGAAGGTGCTGTCGCCGGTCTCCTGGCGGCCGGCCAGCCAGAATGCATGGGTCGTGGTGGTGGTCACGGTCGTACCGGCCCTCTCCTCGTCGTCACTGCTCCACCGCTGTGGGGCCTGACACCACGGTAGGTCGGGAGGCCACCTCGCGGGGTTGTCCGGTCCGTAGCGCGGCGGCCCCCGGGCACTCCACCTCGGCCTAGTCCTCCCCGGAGCGGAGCGCGAGCCAGAGCTCCATCCGGACGTCGGTGTCGTCCAGCGAACGGCCGAGCAGCTCCTCGACCCGGCGCATCCGGTAGCGCAGGGTGTGCCGGTGCACGCCGAGGTCGGCGGCGGCGGCGTCCCACTGGCCGTGCCGGGAGAGCCAGGCGCGCAGCGAGGCGACCAGGTCGCCACGGGCCGTCCGGTCGTGCTCGCGCAGCGGACGCAGCAGGCCCTCGGCGAAGGCCGTCACGGCGTCCTCGCCGAGCAGCGGCAGCAGCGAACCCGCGCCGACCTCCTCGTGGCCCACCGAGCGGCGACCGCCGCGCAGCGCCACCGCGAGGGCCCGCTCGGCCTGGGCGAAGGCGGCGCCCGCCTCCTCGATCGGCGCCGGGGCGGAGACGCCGAGGGCCAGGCCCGCGTGCTCCTCGACCGCGCCCAGGCAGGCCCGGTGCACCGCGCCGCCGTCCACCGCGAGCAGCACCAGCCGCTCGACCGGCGCGGGGCCGTCCTTACCCTTCTCGTCCTTGGCGTCGCGCCCCTCCCTCGGGACGGTCTCGCGGGCCACCAGCAGCTTCTCGCCGACCCGGCCGCCGGCCTGCTCGGCCCGTTCGGCCAGCTCGGTGAGGTCGTGCAGCGGGGCGTCCTGGTCGCTCCGCTCGGCGACACTCCGATCGCCCTTGGCGCCCTTGGCACCCTTGTCCGCCTTGTCGGCCTTCTCGCTGCGGTCCGCGCCCAGGGCGGGACCGGCCACCAGGACCCGTACGGTCCCCTCCGGCAGCCCGCCGAACAGTCCCGTGGCGACCTGGCGCGCCGTCGGCACCTGCCCGGCCAGCACCAGCCGCAGCAGCGCCGCGCCCATCCGCTCCTCGGCGTGGCGCAGCTCGCGCGAACGCTCCAGGGTCAGCGTGAGCAGCGCGACCGCGGCGTTCAGGACGTAGCGCTCGGTCGGGGTGATCCGGTCCTCGGTGCCGACCGCGAGGAAGCCGCGGGCCCGGCGGTCGGCGCCCAGCGACTGCACCACCACGAAGTCCTCGTCGGCGGTGTCGAACCCGGGGGAACGGCCCTGCAGCGCGGCACTGGCCGGCGCCGGACGGCGGCGCAGCCGGTCCACCTCGGACGCCAGCCGGGCGGCCCGCCGCGCGGCCCAGTCCGGGGCGACCACCGAGAGCGCGCCGGAGCTGTCGTACAGCGCGGCCCAGCCGCCGAGCCGGGCGGCCAGCTTGCGGACCACCGCGGCGGTGCCGTTCTGCCCGAGCGCGGCCCGGGTCAGCTCCTCCTGCGCCTCGAAGCTGGTGGTCACCGCCTCGTACTGCTCGGCCGCCAGCGCCGCCGAGACGGCCTTGCTGATCGCGATGAACGGCGTCGGCTCGGGCACCCTGAGCAGCGGCAGCCCGCGCTGCGCGGCGGCGTCCACCAGCGGCTGCGGGACCTCGGCGTGCGAGAGCCCGACACCGAGGCCCAGACCCACCACCCCGGCATCCGCCAACCGGTGGACGTACGCCTGAAGGTTCTTCGCACTGCGTCCCAGTTTGATGCCGGTGGTGAGCAGCAGCTCGCCGCCCTCGAGGAACGGCGTGGGGTCGTCCAGCTCACTGGTGTGCACCCAGCGGACCGGTCGCTCCAGGTGGTCCGCGCCGGCCAGGACCGTCAGGTGGAGCGAGGAATTGCGCACGACTGCGGCGAGTGTGGGGGGCATGGCACCTTCGGTGGGACGACCCGGCAGCCTCGTTGCCACCGGGCGGCGGGGAGCGTCGCTCTCGGTAGGATCCCTTCCATTATGGACGCTGCGGACAAGCCGCGTCGCCGAATCCACCGCTGCGTAGCTAATCGATACCGTGTGGCAGCATCGCGCGGGCGTCTCAGCTCCGCAGGTCCACCAGCAGCGGCGGGACCTGCTCCCCCGCCACCGTCGCCAGCGACACCACCGCGTGCCCGGCCGGCAGCGCGTGCGCCAGATCGGACGGCGACCAGCGCTCCCGCTCCACCTCCCGAGTGGTGACGCTCTCGGTCTGCGCCGCCGTCCCCGCCAGCGCCTTGCGGGTGAGCCGGCCCGCCTTGCGCACCATGCCCCCCGACGTGTCCGGCGCCAGCGTCACCGCCCGCTCGCGCACCAGCACGGTGCCCCAGGCCTCGGAGAACAGCTTGCCGTCCCAGGGCGCGATGCCCGGGAACGCCATCCGGCAGCCGACCGCACCGAACAGCGGCACCCGCAGCGCCTCCGGCACATCCACCAGGCTGCGCAGCAGCAGCACCGCCCCCGCGTTGGCGCCGCGCATCCCGCGCAGCGCCAGGACGGTACCCGCGTCCAGCGCGGCCGAGGCGTCGTCCACCACCAGGCCGGCGAAGAGCGAACGGTCCACCCGAGCCGCCGCGGCCTGCATGAACTGGCCCACCACCAGCCGGGACAGCATCCGCGCCGCCTCCGGGTGGCTGCGCTCGGGAAGCTTCACCCGCACCCGCAGCGGATGCTCCAGCGCGCGCATCGCGAAGGCCGGCCTGACGTCCTCCCCCGCCGGGCTGAAGCACCCCGCGAAGGCCGGTCGGTCCAGCAGCGCCAGGCGGTCCGCGAGCAGCGCCCCCGGATCGTCGGCCCGCCCGTGCTGGCGCCGCCGGTGCTGCACGTCCGGCTCGTGCACGCCCAGGCGCCCGCTCGCCCCCAGCGCCTTGACCAGTGCCTCCCAGCCCTCCGGCTCCCCGCTCAGCAGCGCCCGCAGCTCCCGCACCGTCGGGTAGCGCCCGTACCCCGCGTGGAACGGCCCCACCACCTGCTGCAACGCGATCCGGGCGCTCTCCGCGCGCAGCGCCAGCTCGTCGGGCAGCAGCGCGTCGGCGAGCCGGGCGGCCGCCTCGTCGGGATCGTTCGCCGCGCCGTAGAGGTCCAGCCCGTACGCCGAGGACGGATCACCCGGCGCGATCACCACGTCGTACGAGGCGTCCGGCCCCAGATCGGCCCCGGCCGCGCTGATCACCACCACACACGCGGTACGGGCCAGCGCCTGCAGGCAGAGCGCCTCCGCCACCGGACGCGCCAACCGGGCCGTCTTCCCCGTCCCGGCCGGACCCACCGCCAGCAGCGAGGTCCCCAGCACCTGCGGATCGAGCGCGAACCCGGCCCCCCGGTACGCGGCCGGATTCTTCGGCACGTCCTGCGCCGTCCCCAACCGCACCTGACCCACCAGCAGATCGTGCTCCGCCCCCCGCACCGGCAGATCCCGCGCCTCCGACGGATGCGCACACGCCGCCGCCCCCCGCAACGCCACCTGCTCCCCGAACGCCACCGCCAACCCCGGCTCCGCCTGCACCTCCTGCCACACCCGATGGATCCGCACATAATCCACATCCGTCACCAACCCACCCCCGGCATCCCGCTCCACCGCCCCAAGCGCCCCCCCGAGCCCGGCCTCCCGCAGAACGGCCCAGGGGTCGGCGGTCTCCCGAGCCGCGTCGGGCGAAGGTCCGGAAGGGTCGGAGGAGCCATCCTCGGTCACTGTCTTCGCCAGCGCCGGAAGAACGTTCCTCCGGAACCCGGTCGGTGAGAGGTAACGCCGGAACACCTCGGTCCAACGACCCATCCGACCGAACAGCGCTACCAGCAGAACCAGGACGACGACATTCATCAGCGAGGTGACGAGGTCGAACTGGGCAAGCGAGAGCCCCTTGAACCACCCGAGATAGTCAACCGTGTACGTCACGAAAGGCATGCCGTAGCGGTAGACGAGCAGGAAGGTCAGCAAGTTGGCCGCCGCCCGCAACAACAGCGCCCCCGACCCCACCGCGGCGGCCTCCGCGTGGGTCGGGTCTGCCTCGCGGTACCCGTACCGGTAGATCCCCGGCTCCGCCGGCGGCCGCGGCTCGGTGGCCCAGGCGGCCACCCCCGGCGCGGCCCCCGCTGCTGCTCCCGTCGAGCGCACCCGCGGGCGCGGGACGTCCGCGGGCGGGGGGGACTGTGGGGGGCGGGCGGCGAGGTCGGTGCGGTGTTCCTGTGTGCCGTCCAGTCCCATTGCGGTCCCGCTCCCTTGCCCCGTCGCGCCCGGCAGTTCCCATACCCATGCCGCCCGGCCGACGACACGCCCGCGCTCAATGTAGTGGAGCGGACCCTCCCCGTCGGCGAACCGCAACCGCACACGGCCAGTGGCCGGGCAGGACAAGTCGGACGGCGCAGTGCGCCCCAGTGGCGCATGCCGCTGTCGACGAACCCGCCGTAGCCTGCGATGACAGAGTCGAAACGTCCGTCTGGAGAATCCCTATGAGCGCCGCACCGCAGCTCCCGCAGGAGCGCCGTCTGGTCACCGCGATCCCCGGCCCGAAGTCTCAGGAGCTGCAGGCCCGCAAGCTGGGTGCGGTCGCGGCCGGGGTCGGCACCACCATGCCCGTGTACGTCGCGCGCGCCGGTGGCGGCGTGCTGGAGGACGTGGACGGCAACTCGCTGATCGACTTCGGCTCCGGCATCGCCGTGACCAACGTCGGCAACAGCGCGGCGGCCGTGGTCGCCAAGGCCACCGACCAGCTGGCCGCCTTCACCCACACCTGCTTCATGGTGACCCCGTACGAGGGCTACGTCGCCGTGGCCGAGCACCTCAACGAGCTGACGCCGGGCGACCACGAGAAGCGCACCGCGCTCTTCAACTCGGGTGCCGAGGCGGTGGAGAACGCGGTCAAGATCGCCCGTTCCTACACCAAGCGCACCGCCGTCGTGGTCTTCGACCACGGCTACCACGGCCGTACCAACCTCACCATGGGCCTGACGGCGAA
This sequence comes from Kitasatospora sp. MAA4, assembly GCF_029893355.1. Classification (GTDB taxonomy): domain Bacteria; phylum Actinomycetota; class Actinomycetes; order Streptomycetales; family Streptomycetaceae; genus Kitasatospora. The sequence continues at coordinate 13,969 of NZ_JARZAI010000037.1, read as the reverse complement.
GAACGTGCCGTACAAGCAGGGCTTCGGCCCGTTCGCGCCGGAGATCTACCGCGTCCCGGTCGCCTACCCCTACCGCTGGCTGACCGGCGCCGAGAACTGCGCCGCCGAGGCGGCCGCGCAGGCGATCGACGTCATCAACAAGCAGATCGGCGCGGACAACGTCGCCGCGATCATCATCGAGCCGATCCAGGGCGAGGGCGGCTTCATCGAGCCGGCCAAGGGCTTCCTGCCGGCCATCGTCGAGTACGCCAAGGCGAACGGGATCGTCTTCGTCGCCGACGAGATCCAGACCGGCTTCTGCCGCACCGGCCAGTGGTTCGCCTGTGACGACGAGGGCATCGTCCCGGACCTGATCACCACCGCCAAGGGCATCGCCGGCGGTCTGCCGCTGGCCGCGGTGACCGGGCGCGCCGAGATCATGGACTCCGCGCCGGCCGGTGGCCTGGGCGGCACCTACGGTGGCAACCCGGTGGCCTGCGCCGCCGCGCTGGGCTCGATCGAGACGATGAAGGAGCTGGACCTCAACGGCAAGGCCCAGCACATCGGCGAGGTCATGCTCGGCCGACTGCGCGCCATGCAGGAGAAGTTCGCCGGGTCCGAGCGCTTCGAGATCGGCGAGGTCCGCGGCCGCGGCGCGATGATCGCGGTCGAGCTGGTCAAGCCGGGCGGCAAGGAGCCGAACCCGGAGGTCACCGCCGCGGTGGCGAAGGCCTGCCACGCCCAGGGCCTGATCGTGCTGACCGCCGGCACGTACGGCAACGTGCTGCGCTTCCTGCCGCCGCTGGTGATGCCGGAGCACCTGCTCGTCGAGGGCCTGGACATCATCGAGAACGCCTTCGCCGGTATCTGACAGCCGAGATCCCGCGAGGACGCCCGTGCCGCTGTCGGCACGGGCGTTCTGCGTACCAAAGCAACACCGGACCACACCGGACCGCACCGGCGCACACCATCCTCGAACGCGGCGTACAGACGATCGAGCAGCCGTGGAGGTTGCTCCGATTCTGGTGAAGATACTGTGCGAGATCCTGTGAACTGCGCTACGGCCAGGCCGCCCTGACGTACTGTCGAAGCACCTGGAGAACAAGCCTCATCCGCCGACCGACCCCAGGGTCGCGGCGGGCGACAGCGAGGACGACATCGAGGACAACCAGGCGCCGCCCACGGTGGCGCTCCCACAGGACCGATCGACCGACCGTCCGGCCCACACCCCCCGGGGCGCGCGGAGCGGCGATCACCCAGGCCGCCCCGGGGCACTCCCCCCCGCCCCGGGGCGGCTCTCCGCTGTCCTGGCCTCCCTGCTGACGCCGATACTGCTGCTCCTGCTGCTGATCCCGGTGTCCTGGCAGGTCGCCGTCGGCGGACCGCTGCTGACGGTGGACCACCGGGTCCGCACCGCCGTGACGCACGCCCGGCACGCCGCGGACAGCACGGTCCTGAACCGGCTCGCCCAGTTCCTCTCCGACCTCGGCGACGGCGGTATCGCCGTCCCGGCGCTGCTCGCGACCGGCGCGCTGGCCGCCTGGCTGCTGCACCGCGGACCATCCGCGACCCCCCGGCGCTGGTGGCTACCGCTGCCGACGGCCGCCCTCACCGCGCTGCTGATCCCGCTGCTGGTGGTACCGGCGAAGGTGTACTTCGCCCGCCCCGGGCCGCTCGGCCTGCCGCTCGTCCCCGGGCAGTGGGGCTGGTATCCGTCCGGGCACACCTCGACGGCCTGCATCGCGTACGGCACGGGCGCCCTGCTGCTCGGCCGCGCCCTGCGCGCCGCGGTGCGCCGGGTGCTGTACGCGGCGACCGCCGTGCTCGGTCTCGGCGTGGGCGCGGGGCTGGTCTGGTGCGACTACCACTGGTTCCTGGACGTGCTGGCGGGCTGGTGCCTGTCCGGCCTGGTGCTCTGGGCGCTGGCCCGCCGGCTGCCCTCAGCCCGCTGAGTCCCCGTCCTCGGCGGTCTCGGCCTCGTTGCGGTACACCGTCCCGGGCTCGCCGTTGTCGCGGTGCCACTCCACCACCAGTTCGTCCCTGCCGCCGAACCGGACCAGGTGGCGGCCGATCACGTCCTCCAGGAGGGCCAGGCTGCCGCTCTCGCCCTCCACGGCGAGCAGCAGGGCGTCCGGCTCGGCGACCAGGGTGGCCGTGCCGGCACCGAGGACGAGGTCGCCCCGCCCGGTCTCGGCGTCCCAGCGCGCGGTGATCTTGCGGCCGAGGTGGGCGGCGAGCTGCTTGGCGTAGCGGGCGGACCGGTCGGTGGCGACGCGGGCTTCGGAGCGCGACATGGGTTCTCCATCGAGGGGAGCGGAAGTGGACTGTCAAATCCTGAGGTTAGCTCAACATGTGCCTGGATCCCTAGCTCCCGGACGGCTACCCTGGCCCCAGTCCCCCGCGAGGAGTGTCCGCATGACCAGCCCGTCCATCGACCACACCGCCGACCACGCCACCGACGGTGGTGCCGACGGCGCGGCCGAGCTCGCCGACGCGCTGACCCGGGCGATGAAGCGGATCCGCCGGCGGACCATGGACCGCCTGGAGCCGTACGGGATCACGCCCGCCCAGGGCCGCGCGCTGCGCGTCCTCGCCCACGCCCAGGGGCACGGGACCCCGGGACGGGCCATCCGGCTGAGCGAACTCGCCGAGCGGCTGCACATCGCACCCCGCTCGGCCACCACCGTGGTGGACGCCCTGGAGCAGGCCGGACTCGTCGAGCGGGTCCCCGACCCGGCCGACCGGCGCGCCGTCGGCCTGCTCCTCACCGCCGACGGCCACGGCGCCATGGAGCGGCTGGCCCAGGTCCGCCAGGAGGTCGCCGAGGACTACTTCAGCGGCACCGACCCGGCCGATCTGGCCGTGATGCTGCGGGTGCTCAGGAGCGTGGAAGCGGCGCAGCCGGCGCCGTCCTCGCGCGCCTGCCGCCCCACCCCGGCAGCCGCAGCACCCCCGGCCGCAGCGCACTGAGCCCGATCCCGGCGATCACCAGCAGCGCCGAGCACCCGGCCGCCGGGCTGATCGCCTCGCCGAGCAGCAGCCAGGACGAGGACATCCCGAAGACCGGCACCAGCAGCGAGTACGGCGCCACCACGCTCGCGTCGTAGCTGCGCAGCAGGAACCCCCAGGCGCCGAAGCCGAACAGGGTCGACAGCAGGCCGACGTAGGCGATCGCGCCCAGCCCGGCCGGCGTCACCGAGGCCAGCGCGTGCAGGTCCGCGCGCGGCCCCTCGACCAGCAGCGACAGCGCGAGCAGCGGCAGCGGCGGGACGGCACTGACCCAGGCCATCCAGCGCAGCATGTCCGGCGGCGCCGCCCGGCGGGTCAGCACGTTGGACAGGCCCCAGGCCACCGCCGCCGCGATGACCAGGGCGAAGGCCCCCGCCGGACCGGCCGGTCCGTAGTCGACGGCGGCCAGCACGATGCCCGCCGAGGCGATCAGCAGCCCGGCGATCCGCTGCGGGCGGGGGCGTTCACGCAGCATCCCGGCCGCGAAGAGCGCGGTGAAGACCGCCTGGCTCTGCAGCACCAGCGAGGAGAGCCCGGCCGGCATCCCCGCGTGCATGCCGAGGAAGAGCAGGCCGAACTTCACCACCCCGAGCACGAAGCCGACGGCCAGGATCCAGCGCCAGGCCACCCCGGGCGGCCCGACCAGGAAGACCGCGGGCACGGCCACCACGGTGAACCGCAGGGCGCAGAAGAGCAGCGGCGGGAAGTCCTTCAGGCCGACGTCGATCAGCACGAAGTTGAGCCCCCAGACGGCGGCGACCAGGACGGCCAGCGCGATGTGACGCGGCAGCAGGGAGGCGGGCAGGGCGGCGGAGGGGACGCCTGGCGGCGCGGGCTGAGCGGGCATGACCCGAGCATCCCCGAGGTCGACTCTTCAGCACCAGCGAAGAATCCTGAAGGCTGTTGTTCAGCTCTGCTAACCAATGCTGCCGCCGATGCCGGATACTCGTCCCATGATGGATCTCGGGCGGTTGCGCGCCCTGCACGCGGTGGCGGTGCACGGCTCGGTCGGCAGGGCCGCGGCCGCGCTCGGTTTCACCTCCTCGGCGATCTCCCAGCAGATCTCCAAGCTGGAGCGCGAGACCCGCACCGTCCTGCTGGAGCGTCAGGGGCGGGGCGTGGTGCTGACGGACGCGGCGCGCGAGCTGGCGGGCACCGCACAGCGCGTGCTGGCCCTGGTCGAACAGGCCGAGGTGACGTTGGAGGAGCAGCGCGGCCAGGCGGTCGGACGGCTGCTGGTGGCCTCGTTCGCCACCGGCGCGCGCGGCCTGCTGCCGGGGGTGCTGGCCGACCTGCGGGCCGACTGCCCGGACCTGGACGTCCGGCTGCTGGAGAGCGACCCCTACCTCGCGGCGGAGCTGGTCGCCCGCGGCGAGGTGGACCTGGCGCTGGTGCAGGACTGGCCGACCGTCCCGCTGCCCGTGCAGGAGGGGGTCTCGCGCCTGGACCTCGGCCGCGACCCGGTCGACCTGCTGCTGCGGGCCGAACACCCGCTGGCCGAGCTGGCGGTGGTGCCGGTCGAGCGGCTCTGCGGGCAGCGCTGGATCAGCGTGCCGCCGGGCAACATCTGCCACGACTGGCTGGTGCGGACCATGCGGGAGGCCGGCGAGGAGCCGGACGTGCTCTACCAGGTCGGCGAGTTCGAGACCCAGATCGCGCTGATCGCCGCCGGTCTCGGCGTCGGCCTGGTGCCGCGGCTGGGCCGCGGTCTGCTGCCGCCCGGCGTGATCGCCCGGCCCGTGCTGCCGGAGCCCTCGCGACGGATCTTCGCGCTCTGGCGCACCCAGGCCTCCCGGCGACCCGCGATCACTGCGGCCCTGGCGGCGATGCGCCGCCGCTGGCCGCTGCGCGACGCCGCGGGTGGTCCCACCGAAGCCTGATCAGTTGGCCAGGCCGATCACCAGCCACATGAACGCGACGCCGACCAGCGTGCAGATCAGCGTGGAGCGCGACGGGTGCGGGCTGTGCGCCTCCGGCAGGATGTCCGAGGTGGCCAGGTAGAGCAGGAACCCGGCGAAGAAGCCCAGGTAGAGGCCGAGCACCCGCTCCGGGATGGTGAAGAGCAGGGTGATCGCGGCGCCCGTCACCGGGGCCAGCGCGTCGGCGGCCAGCAGGCCCATCGCCCGGCGCCGGTTGTTCCCGTACAGCCGGGTCACCGTGTACGTGTTGAAGCCGTCCGCGAAGTCGTGCGCGACCACCGCGATCGCCACCACCGTCCCGACCGTGCCACCGGCCTGGAAGGCCGCACCGATCGCGAAGCCGTCCATCAGGCTGTGGCCGACCAGTGCCCCGGCCGCGGTCAGCCCGATGCCCTCGGACCGGCCGTGGTGGCCGTGCGCATGGCCGTGGGCGTGGGTGTGCGAGGCGTACTCGCCCTCGTGCGCCCGGTGGATCGCCACCGAGCGCTCCACGCAGTGCAGGGTCAGGAAGCCGGCCGCGAACATCAGCAGCGCCTGCGGCACGCCGTGCAGCTTCGCGGGGGCCTGCGAGAGGGCCTCGGGCAGCAGGTCGAAGGCGACCACCCCGAGCATCAGCCCGGCCGCGAAGCCGAGCACCAGATGCCGTCGGTCACCGGTGCGCTGGGCGACGTAGCCGCCGATCAGCGTCATCAGAAAGGCCCCGACGGCGACGAGTATCGCGGTCATCCGGATGCTCCCGACGTTCCCGTACCCGGCTCGGCGCCGCTCGGACGGCGTCCGGGATGGCGGGCCGCTGCCCTCGGTCCAGCTTGACGCCGACGCCGACCGTCCGCCCGCCGAGCCCGCTCAGGCCGCTCGGCCCGCTACTCGGTGCCGACCGAGAGCGGCAGGCCCAGGTGCGTTTCGGCGAGCGAGCGGAAGCCGGCGCCGTCGGCCAGGTGGATCCGGCGGAACTCCTCGGTGGAGACCAGGTCCAGCGCCTCCTCGGTGAAGTCCCCGGCGGTCAGCCAGAGCCCGTTCCCGGCCGACTCCTCGGCCACCGCCTCGGCCAGCGTGCGCACCTCCGCCTCCCCCACCGGCCCGGGCCGCCGGGACGCGCAGACCACCCAGCGCCCGGGCAGCGCGCTGTCCGGGGCCCCGCTGCCGGTCGCCACCAGGCCGGACGGTCCGCGCAGCAGGACGCTCCAGTCGGCCAGGCCGCCACGGGTGAACAGCTCGCGCACCAGAGCGGCGAACTCGGTGGGCGAGAGGTCGGCCACCGCCGGCACGGCCGCACCGGCCGTGGCGCACGGCTGCACGCCGATCCGGGCGTACGGGTCCGGGCTGACGGCGGCACTCAGCTCGCGCAGCCGCAGCAGCGCCTCGTCCTGCTCGGCGTCCGCGTACACGCCCGGCTCCGCCTCGTCGACGTCGGCGGCGGGGTCGGCGACGAACCTGGTCCTGGCCAGCGCGTCGCGGTCGGCATCGACGCTGAGCAGGCAGCGGGCGTCCGGTTCGCGCAGCCAGCCGTTGAGCACCACGCCGGCCAGGATGCCGTCGGTGTCGACCGCGTCGGCCGCCTGGAGGGCGCGCAGTGCCAGGCGGGAGACCAGCCGGAGGTAGTCGGCCGCGCGGTCGCCCGGTGTGCGCGGGACCGGGGCGATCTCGCCGTCGGGGGTCAGCCGGTAGCCGTCCAGCGAGGGCACCAGGCCGAGCGGCGGCAGGTCGAGGTCGAGCACGGCGGTCCTGGTGAGCGGGCGGAAGACCGCCCGGCAGGCAGCCGGCAGGTCGGGTGTGGCCGCCTCGGCGGCGGCCAGTGCCCGCTCCAGCAGCGACTCGACGGCGGCCGGTTCGACCTGCCGGTAGGCCCGCCGGCACTCCTCCAGGCTGTCGTTGTACTCCTGGACGGCGCGCGCCCTGGCCTGCTCGGCCTGCTCGTGGGCGAGCCTGGCGGCGGCCTCGGCCGGATCCGCGGCGCTCGCCCGCTCGGCCCGCCACTCGCGCAGCGCCCGCTGATGGGCCAGCCGGGCCTTGGCCAGCTCGCGCTGGAAGCCGGAGTCCAGCAAGCGGCTGGGCGCGGCGGCCTCGGGGTCCGTCACGACGAGTTCGGCGGGGGCGAAGTCCGCCCAGCTCGGCTCGCGGTCCGCGGCCGGGTCGGGCGAACCGGCCGGGTAGGGCCGGGGCTCGTAACTGCGGAGCTGGCTCTCGAAGTCCATCGCGCTGACCGGCAGCGCGAGCCTGCGCAGCAGGTCGGCGAGCCGGTCCTGATCGGCCCGGACGGCGGCCGTCCGCCGGTGGGTCAACTCGGCCGCCCGGCCGTGCTCGGCGACCGCCTCGTCCAGGCCGTCGGCCCCCGCCGCAGCGGGCTGCTCGGCGGCGAACGGGTCGGCAACGGCCGCCGCCCCCGGGAACATCGAGGCCAGAAAACCCGTACGGGCGCCGAAGGCCCGGTCGTCGGCAGGCTGGCGCTCGGTCGAATCCTGCATCGGCGGTCGGTCCCCCCTCGGAGAGCCCGGGTCCGCTCGGACACAGGCTGTCAGCATTCTCCACCGTCCGACCTCTCCGGTGGGGGTTTACCGGTGGACCGGTCGGGGCCCGCGCGACAGCTGGCGACCGGTGGGACGAGCAGCGGTCCGCCCTGCGGCGACGGACCGCTGACGCGCGGTCAGTTGGTCAGTGTGTTGGTGAGGTGCAGGCCGATGTACCCGACGTAGATCCGGCCGCTGCCCGAGCAGTCGTCCAGGTAGTGCAGCCGGGGCGCCGTCCGACCGCCGCCGATCCGCAGGTGGGCGCCCATAAAGGCCCGCCCGCTCGGATCCACGCCGGACGGGACGGCGAACATCCGCTCGCGCCGCATCTTGCTGTGGCTGCAGACCGTCTGCGACTCGCCGCGGACCGCCTTGCGCGGCGGGAAGTGGCTGCCGCCGAGCGGAGCGTGCTCGCACCACTGCTTGAAGTCCCCGCCGGCCGCGCCGTGCACGGCGACGGTGGCGTACTCCTGCAGCGCGGTCAGGCCGTCCCAGGTGAGCCGGACCCAGCCAGAGCCGGTCGTCGAGGCGTCCAGGGCCTGCGTCTCCTTCGCGTCGCCGGTGAAGGTCAGCAGCGGGAACTCCCCGATCCGGCCGAGCAGTTCGGCGAAGCTGGCCGGGCTGCCGGGGCCCTCCTCCAACGAGGCCGGATCCGGTGCCGGTTGGCCGGGCGGGCAGAGCCTGCTGTTCAGAGCGCGCAACTGGCTGCTGACCCGGCGCAGCGCGGTGCTCTGCACCTCGTTCTCGGTGCGCAGGTGGAACTCGCGGCGGCGGGAGCGGTGCAGGCTGATCCGCACACGCTGCAGCTCGTCCGCACCGGCCTGCCGTGACACGCTCAGTTCGCCGACCAGTTCGTCCAGTTGGGGATCGCGAGGGCGCGGCTCGACGAGCCGGACCCGAAGCGCCGGGACCCGGGCGAGCGGCCCGGGCAGCGGGGCGAGGTCCGCCAGTCGGCGCGGCTCGCGGGCCAACAGGGCGGCGGCCCGGCGGGGTTCGCTCTCGATCCGGTGCCGGGGCAGGACCAGATGCCGGCCGGCGTCCCGCCGGGAGGCCGGATCGACCTCCGGCAGGTAGGTCCGGACGGCGCCGCCGTAGACGGTGTGGAACTCCAGCGCCGTGTTGAAGAGCACCCGGGCCTCCGGCGCGAGCACGTAGCCGACGGCCAGGCCGGCGACGTTGCGCAGCAGCGGGTGCAGGACCTGTTCGGCCCAGACCTGCGGGTCCAGGTCGGCGGGCACGCTGGCGATCACGGTCGGGAGGCGGCGCGCCGGGTCGCAGAGCTCGTCGATGACGATGTCGACCTCGGCGGCGGTGATGATCCTCGGCAGCAGGCGCACCTCGGCCCCGGCGTCCGAGGCGTCGAGCAGTGGCAGCAGGGTGGCGACGAGTTCGGGCACCGGCACCCGGCCGGGGGTACGGACGCCGGGTGCGGACTGGTGCTCGGCCTCCAGTCGGACCCAGCTGGGGGCGCCGGGTTCGGAGGCGATGGTCAGGGTCAGCTGGTGGGTGCCGTGCGGAGCGGGCGTCCGCAGCCGGCGCCGGGTGTAGCGGCCGCCTGGTGAACCGGGGGGATCCGCGGGCAGCGGGCCGCTGTCCCGGTCGAGCAGGACCCGGTCGGCGAGGCGGTGGCGCGCGCCCGCCGACTGGTCGGAGTCGGGCGGCGGGGTCGGGGCAGGTGGCGGCTCGTCGTAGCCCTCGTGCTTCAGCCAGGCGGCAAGGCACTGGTCGGCCAGGGCGACCACGTCCGCATGGGACTGACGGGTCGTCACCGTCATCCGGTACGGCGTGGCATGGCCGGGGGCGGCGGCGGTCCGGGAATCGGTACCGGCTGCGGCAGACGGAACGGGTGGCGCGAAGCGGTCGGTGGTCATGGGCGGTACCTCCGTGGTGCGCTGGTGGGGTCTGACGGTCCTCCATCGACGGTGATGTCCGGCTCCGGCCGGCGGCTGCCGACCTGGTTCCTGCTGCTAAGAACGCGCATGCCCGGAGCTGAAGTTCCAGCTCCGGGCACCGTCAATTCGTTCGAACGTCACCGGGCCGCCTTGCGACCCGGCCGACCCGCTAGACCTTTCCTGTGGGCCCCACCAGATCCGGGTCGCCGGCGGGCCGCCCGACACTCCGGGCGGACAGCGTCGGGGCCGGCGCCGGCACGGCGAGCAGGCAGCCGTCGGCGACCTGGAAGTTGGCGAGGATCACGACCCGCTCCACCCCGTGGTTGTAACCGATGTGCACGTGCTCCGGCCCCGGCAGCTCGACCAGGGCCTGCCCCGGCCGGGTGATCTCCACGGTGCCGTCCGCCAGTATTCGGGTCAGCGTCCCGGAGAGGACCACCGCCTGCACCCTGGCCGGGTGATAGTGCCAGCCGGTGTTCTCGCCCGGCTCGATGGTGACGGTACGAATCACGGCCATCTGGGGATCTGCTCCTGGACTCGACGATCGTTTCAGGCTACTGAGCACCAGTGCCCGCCAAAACCGAATCCACACGCTTTGGCCGAAAGCCCGTCCGGTTCGTTCACCCGGCCGGTGCGCTGCGACGCTGACCGGACGGACGGCCGACCGATCATCCGGTCAGCGGGACTTCGAGGAACGTGTAGCCGGAAGGCTCCGCCACCGCGGAGCCCCCGCTGGCCTCGGCGAGCCAGGTGTGGAAGGCCGCCAGGCCCGTCTGCGGGACTCCCACCTCGATCCGCACTCCTGCCGCCTCGTACCGCAGGTCGCGGACCGCGTGGCCGGCGGCGCGCAGGTCGTTCTCCAGCCTCCCGGCCCTGGTGTGGTCGACCGCGACCACCAGCAGGGCCACCGGACGGCGCTCGACCGTGCCGACCGCGTCGACCGCCTCGGAGACCGCACTGCCGTAGGCGCGCACCAGCCCGCCCGCGCCGAGCAGCACTCCGCCGAAGTAGCGGGTGACCACGGCCACGGTGTCGGTGAGCCTGCGCCGGCGCAGCACCTCCAGCATCGGCACGCCGGCGGTGCCGCCGGGCTCGCCGTCGTCGTTGGAACGCTCGCGGCGGTGGTCCTCACCGACCACGAACGCGGTGCAGTTGTGCCGGGCGTCCCAGTAGCGCTTGCGGATCCCGGCGATGAACTCCTGCGCCTGCTCCTCGTCGCCGACCCGCGCGAGATGGCAGATGAAGCGGGAGCGCTTCACCTCGATCTCGTGGCTGCCGTCCCCCCGGATGGTCAGGTACGGCTTCGGGGCTGGCTGCGACATGAGCGGGCGGGTCTCCCAGGTGGACGGCGGACGGGCGGGTCCCGCCAGCCTATCCACCCGGGATCCGGTCGGATCAGCGGCCGGATCAGCGACCGGAGAGCGCGTCCAGCTGCCGGCGGTCGAGACCGGTGAGCGCGGTGACCTCGGCGAGGTCCACGGCGCCGCAGTCCAGCCCGCGCAGCAGGTAGCCGGAGAGCGCCTTGGCGGTGGCCGGCTCGTCCATCACGTCGCCGCCGGCCTTGGCCACGTACGCGGCCAGCCGGGCCGCCGCGGCGGCCAGGCCCTCGCGATAGAAGGCGTAGACGGCCGCGTAGCGGGTCGGCAGGTGGGCGGGGTGCATGTCCCAGCCCTGGTAGTAGGCGCGGGCGAGCGAGCGCCGCACCAGGCGGTGGTGCAGGTTCCAGGCGGCGAAGACCTGCTCGGTCGGGCCGGTGGGGATCACGTTGGTCGAGCCGTCGGACAGCCTCACGCCGGTACCGGCCGCCGCCACCTGCATCACGGCCTTCGCGTGGTCGGCGACCGGGTGGTCCATGCTCTGGTAGGCCGCGCTCACCCCGCAGGACGCGCTGTAGTCGAAGGTCCCGTAGTGCAGACCGGTCGCCCGGCCCTCGGCGGCCTCGATCATCAGCGCGACGGTCGCCCGGCCGTCGGCACCGAGGATGGCCTGGGTGGTCTCGATCTGGATCTCGAAGCCGATCCGCCCGGCGGGGAGGCCGGCGCGCTGCTCGAAGTCCTCCAGCAGCCTGACCAGCGCGGTGACCTGCTGGGGGTAGGTCACCTTCGGGAGGGTGAGCACCAGGCCCTCAGGCAGCTCGCGGCCGCCTTCGAGCAGGGTGGCCAGGAAGATCTCCAGCGTGCGGATGCCGCGGTCGCGGACCGCCGCCTCCATGCACTTGATCCGGATGCCGATGTACGGCGGCGCACTGCCGTCGGCGACCGCGGCCGCCACCAGACGCGCGGTACGGACCGCCTCGGCGTCCTCCTCGGCGTCGGGGCGCGGGCCGTAGCCGTCCTCGAAGTCGATCCGCAGGTCCTCAATCGGCTCTCGCTCGAGCTTGGCCCGCACCCGGGCGTGCACCTCGGTGATCAGGTCGTCGGCGGGGACGCCCAGGGCCTCGGCCAGCTCGGCCGGCGTGCCCGCGTGGGTGTCGAGCGCCTCCAGGGCCTGCCGACCCCAGCTCTCCACGGTGTCGGCGGCGAAGGCGTCAGCCGGGACGTACACCGTGTGCACCGGCTGCCGGCTGCCCGAGTCGCCCGGGTAGCGGCGGGCCAGCTCGGCGTCGACCGGGCCGAGCAGCGCGTCGACGCCCGCCCGTGCTGCGCTGGAGAACGTCAGGCCCTCCGCTGCGGCAGCGCCGCCGTCCACCTCGACCTGGGACATCCGGGTTCCTCCACACTGCTGTCATTCAACAATTTGTTGATGTGAAGGTAGCTCCGGGCGCCGCCGGGCGTCAATGGCGGACCAACCTGCGGACCGGCACGGCACGGTCCGCGGCAGCTGCCGTCTTCCGCTGTCGCTACTCGCGACCGAGGCTGCTGTAGCGGGCCTCCAGCTCAGGCCACATCCGGCGCATCTGATCGGCGCCGATCGGGCTGCCGGGGTCGCGGCCCGAGACGCCGTACTGGGTGAACAGGTAGAGGGCCAGCGCCTCCTGGTCGGGGTCGTGGCCACGGGCGTCCTGATAGGCGATCAGTGCCTCGACGCAGAGGTCGACCGTCAGCTCCGGGCCTGCGGCGGGGGGCTCCTCCTCAACGGCAACCCCGGTCGCTGCGGGGGCAGTTGCCGCGGCCTGCCGCTGCGCCGACCCGCGCGGGTCGAAGACGCTCGGCTCGGCCTCGGCCTGCACCGGCGGACGGAAGTGATCCTCCGTCGGCTGCGCGTCCTGCCGCACGGGCTGCTCGGTGTGCCCGACCGGTTGCGCGGGCATCGACTGCGTGGTCGGCGCCCCGGTCTGCGGGTGCGGCGGGTGCGGGCGCGGCACGCGCGGAGGCTTGAACCACGGGGACCCCTGCCCGGCCGGACGCCCGGTGTTCGCCACCGCGCCCTGGTGTGCGCCGACCTGCGCCGGCTCCGCTGCGGCGACGGTGGCACGCGGCGCGGCCGTCCGACCTCGCCAGACGTCCTGCTGGACGCGGGCCGGCTGCACCCGGGCCGACTGCGGCTCCCGGACCTGCCCGGTCGGACCGCCCGCGTTCGCCGCCGGCTCCCCGCCAACGGTCTGCGGCGCATCGCGCCAGCGAGCGGCGGCCAACTTGGTCAGCAGCGGCCCGGCGACCGCCGGGGACACCGCCGGCACCTCCGACACAACTGCCGCTGCGGCGGCGGCCGGTAGCGCGCCCGCCGCCGGAGCCTCCTGGACGATGGGTCCGTCGAGTCGGTCGAGCACGGTCACATCGAGCGGGACACCGTACTTGGCCAGCTTGAGCGGCAGCAACGCCTGGATCGGCGCGTTCCGCCGCCAGCTCCGTCCGTACCGGAAGCGCAGCTGCGCCCGGTACACCAGGCGGTTCTGCTCCAGCCGGACCACCTCGTCGTAGGAGCGCAGCTCCCAGAGCTTCATCCGGCGCCAGAGCCGGAAGGTCGGAACCGGGGAGAGCATCCAGCGCATCAGCCGGACGGATTCCATGTGCCGGTCGGCGGTGATCGCCGCAATCCGACCGACCGCGTGCCGCGAGGCCTCGACCACCACGACGAAAAGCACCGGGATGACCGCGTGCATCCCCATGGCCAGCGGATCGCCCCAGGACGCCGCCGCGTTGAAGGCGATCGTGGCCACCGTGAGCAGCCACGCGGTCTGCCGAAGCAGCGGAAAGGGTATGCGGAGCCAGGTCAGCACCAGGTCGAGCGCGAGAAGGACGACGATGCCCAGGTCAACGCCGATCGGAAAGGCGTAGGAGAAGTTCCCGAACCCCTTGTGCAGCGCGAGCTCGCGCACCGCCGAGTACGAGCCCGCGAAGCCGATCCCGGAGATCAGGCTGGCCCCGGCTGCCACCACGCCGAGCAGAACCCGGTGTGCGCGGGTAAGGGATGGACGTGCCATTCGTTGATCAACCCCTGGATCTCAGCTGCCGGCGGGCGCGACCGTTGGCTGACGGAGCCGCCATCTCGACCACGGGGATCCTACTCGGACAGACGTTCAGGACGGACGGCAGGCCGACCCCTGCGGCCCTCCAGCGGCTCGCACGGGACACCCCCGACCGGCGGGAAAAGGGTCCGGAAACGCAGGTAACCCCCATCCGATAAATCGGATGGGGGTTACCTGGAATGATTGTTCGGCGGCGTCCTACTCTCCCACAGGGTCCCCCCTGCAGTACCATCGGCGCTGTGAGGCTTAGCTTCC
>NZ_JARZAI010000036.1 GCF_029893355.1 Kitasatospora sp. MAA4 | reverse complement strand
CCTCAAACCCGTCCCACCCACGCGCCAGCCCCGCTAAACTCCCCGCCACTAGGCTCTTGACCAGGGCAAATGGAGAAGTCTCACTGGAGTACTAGAAGCAGTTCCAGTAGCTGGTCCAGTCGCCCGAGCCGTTCGGGGTGCCGCGCCAGCGCCAGCAGCCGCTGGAGATGGGGCTCCAACCGGTGGACGCGTACTGGTAGTAGGGGGCGTAGTCGCCGCCGTCCGAGAAGCCGGTCGGGTCGTAGAGCTCTGCCATGGTCCAGGCCTGGTGGCCGGTCTGGTTCCACGTGTTGACGCAGAGGCTGCCGCCGTCGTACGAGCGGATCAGGCGGGTGCTGAAGCCGTTGGCGTCGTGTTGCGCGATGACGTTCCCGTTGCAGTAGCCGCTCGCCGTCTGGGCGGCGGTCGGCAGGCTGACCGTCAGTGCAGCGGTCACCGCCACCGCAGCGCCGAGCCCGGCCAGCCGTCGTCGTATCGCCTTCAAGGTGGTGCCCCCGTATCCCCGTGTCCGCGTGGCAGACCCCTGGCGGTGCCCACCCGTGCTGACCACGAAGGTTAGGGGCTGGGGGAGCCGGGCAGGAGGGTGGAATCGGCCGAAGGCCCGTATGTTTTCGGCCAACCGGGGCGAGCTGGAACCGATTTGGCGGCACCGTCAGCGACACCGTCGCCAACTGGAAGGGCTACGGCGGCTGCTGATCGTCAGCAGCCGGGTGCGTCCGGGCTCCCGGGCGCACCCCCTGAGGTGGCCCGCCCGATTCGGAGGAGGACCGTTGCGTCGTCAGAACGGGTTGGGTGAGGATTTCCGCAGGCTGTGGGCCGGTTACACGGTCAGTGCCGCAGGCAGTGCCGTCGGCTCGGGGGCGCTGCCGCTGATCGCGCTGCTGGCCCTGCATGCCTCGACGCTCCGGGTGTCGTTCCTGGCGGGGCTGTCGGCGGTTGCCAGTGCGGTGATCGCGCTGCCGCTGGGCGTGCGGATCGAGTACCGCCTCAAGCGACCGGTGATGATGACCGCGGACGCGGTGCGATTCCTGGTGTTGGCGACTGTGCCGGTCGCCGCGGCTCTGGGTGTGCTGACCTACACGCAATTGTGCTTCGTCGGCGTCGTGCAGACGGCGGCGTCGGTGGCGTTCGATGCCGCGAGCGGCGCACATCTGAAGGCGCTCGTTGAGCCGCAGAGCCGGATTCGGGCCAACAGCGCCTTCGAGACGATGAGTTGGGTAACTTCAAGCGCAGGTCCGCCACTGGGAGGTCTGCTGATCGGTGTGCTGGGCACGACGGCGACGATGGCGGTGGACGCGGTCTCCTTCCTTGGCTCGGCCGCCGGGGTCCACCGCATCCGCCGCCCGGAGCCGGCGCCACCCGTCCGCAGCGACCCGCCGCACCTGTGGCGCGACGTCACCTCCGGCTGGCGCCACCTGCTGGCCCGGCGCGAGCTGCGGGCACTGTTCTTCAACTCCCTACTGTTCGGCGGTCCCGTCATGATGACGTCGCCGTTGATGGCCGTCCTCATGCTGCGCAACCTGGGCCTGGCACCGTGGCAGTACGGCCTGGCACTCGGCCTGCCTTGCCTGGGCGGGGTGCTCGGTTCGCAGGTCACGCCCGCGCTGACCCGGCGCCTGGGACAGCGCCGTGTGCTGTTGGTGTCCGGGGTGGCGCGCGCGCCCTGGCTGCTCCTGCTGCCGTTGGCGCCGTCCGGCGCGTTCGGGGTGGGCGTGATCGTGGCGGTCGACTTCGGCCTGCTGTTCGCCGCTGGGGTGTTCAACCCGTCGTTCTCGACGTACCGGATGGAAGCGACGGACGACGCGTTCATGTCGCGGGTCGTCACCAGCTGGTCGGTCAGCTCGCGGGCGGTTCAGGCGGCGTTCATGGTCGGTGGCGGTCTCGTCGCCGACGTCTCCGGTATCCGTCCGGCGCTCGTGCTCGCCGGGGTGCTGTGTCTGGCCAGCGCGTTCCTTCTGCCCTGGGGTAATCCGCACCGCGCCGCCGTTCCCGCTGCACGGCCGGAGCCAGTGGCCGTGTCTCTTGAGTCAGATGTGGCAGCGCGGGACTGACGTCGGCGGCGCGGTCGGCACGGGGGCTTCGAGATGCCTGACGTCACGAGGAGGAGACGGCGCCCAGGAGGGCTTGCGCTTCCAATGGGTCTGTTCGATCACCGCTGCCCGACGACATCCGGCGAGGTGAGACCGCCGTGCGCTTCACCAGGGCACTACGCCGGCGTCCTCGAAGAACTGGCCGGTCGGGCCGTCGTCGGGCAGGGTCGCGAGTTTGATGGCGATGGCCGCGCCCTGTTCGGGGGTGCGCACGCCCCGGAAGCCGTTGAGGTCGGTCGCGACGTAGCCGGGGCAGCCGGCGTTGATCAGGATGTTCGTGCCGCTCAGCTCCCGGGCGTACTGGAGGGTGACGGCGTTGAGGAACGTCTTCGACGGCGAGTACGCCACGGCCACTGGACCCGCGGTCAGCTCACCAGCGGTTCCTGACTGCCGGGTGAGGGAGCCGACACTGCTGGACATGTTCACGATCCGCGGTGAGGCAGAGCGGCGCAGCAGCGGCATCATCGCGTTGGTGACGCGGATGACGCCGATGACGTTGGTCTCCACGACCGTGCGGATGGTGGCGGGATCGACGCGGGTGGGCTCCTGCGGCATGCCGCCGGTGATGGCGGCGTTGTTGACGAGCACGTCGAGGCGCCCGGCCTGTTCCTCGATCAGCCGTGCGGCGGCTGTCGCGCTCGCGTCGTCGGTCACGTCCAGCGGTACGCCGAACGCGTCGACGCCGGCCGCGCGCAGTCTCTCCATCGCGGCCTTGCGGCGCTGATCGTCGCGGGCGCCGACGCCGACGCTCCAGCCGAGGGCGCCCAGGCCTGCGGCGATCTCGTAGCCGATTCCCTTGTTTGCGCCGGTGACCAGCGCAATCGTTCGTTCGCTCATGGGGACCATGCTGCTCTCGGACCCCGGCAGCGGTCCAAGACCGATTGGGTGGGCAACGATACCTTCCAGGTATTGATCCGGAGTACCGTGGCCGGATGGAGACCAGGGAACTGCGCTACTTCGTCGCTGTCGCCGAAGAGTTGCACTTCGGGCGTGCCGCGCAGCGGCTCGGGATCGCACAGCCGCCTCTGTCACGGGCGATCCAGCAGCTCGAACGCCGACTCGGGGCAGCGTTGCTGGATCGGACCAGCCGCACCGTCACGCTGACCGAAGCCGGCTCGGTGCTGCTGGCTGAGGGCAGGGCGGCCCTCGACGCGGTCGAAGCGGCCGAGCGCCGGACCCGCCGCGCCGCCCTTCCCTCGACCGGCAGCCCCGGTCTGGTCCTGGTCACGAAGGCCAGCGCGTCCCGCGAACTGCTGGCGAAACTGCTGGACGGGTACGCCGCCGAACCCGGCGCGGTCCCCGTCGACGTCATCCTGTGCGGCCCGGCCGAGCAGGAGCGACTGCTGCGCGAGGGCCGGGCCGACGTGGCGCTACTGCACCGGCCGTTCGACTCCACGGCCGGGTTCCACACCGAAGAACTCAGTACGGAGGGCCAGGTTGTGGTCCTGCCGGCCGGGCATCCGCTCACCGTCCGGACCCATGTGCACATGGCCGACATCACCGGCCTGCCCCTGCCACGCTGGCCCGACCCCGACGGCACCTACCCGCCCGGCCCCGGCCCGCAGGTCCGCGACCACGCGCAGCTGTTGCAGCTCGTCGCGCTCGGCCGTGCCTGCGCGGTCTCACCGGAGTCGTGCCGAGCTCAACTGCACGGTGACCTCGCCGCCGTGCCCGTGCTGGACGCGCCGGAAGTCACCACCGTGATCGCCTGGCCGCCGCACAGTCGGTCCAGAGCCGTCGCCGACCTTGTCCGGACTGCGACCCGTCTCCGGTAGTTCCCATAGGCAGCGTAGCGAGGCGGGAGGGCCGCCAGCTATGACCTCCAATCGCCAACTACGACTTCCGGTCACACCCACTGCAGGCCCAGCGGGTCGGCGCGCGGGCGGCGCCTGGCGGACAGCGCGTCCAGCACCCCCTGGACGTACGGGCGCCAGCCACCGACGACGGTGTAGCGCCAGCCCGCTGCGGCTGCGACCTCCCGCGTCGCGGCGAACTTCACCGCGTCCTCGTCCTGGACCAGAGCCGCCGGCCGGACGTCGAACAGCCAGTTGCCGTCCGCCATGAGCGCCAGAAAGTCCGGGATGTGCGCCGAGCGGCCGCCGGCGTGCTCGAAGTCCAGGCGGAAAGGCTGCGGAAGCACCTCCCGGACCCGTACGAAGTCCAGCGCCCGCAGCAGGTCCCGCTCCTCCAGCGACTCGAACCCGTGCTTCCGGCCGGTCGAGACCATCGGCTCCAGCCCGATCCGGCGACGATCACCCTGTCGAGTGAAGATCCATAATGGGAAGGATCACTCGGGGTCCGCCGTCTCCTCCCCGTTGTGTGGGCGTAGAGCTTCAGCACCGGGACATCCGCCTTTTGACGGGCCCCGGCTCGACTGGTCCCGGTGGAAGAGGTCCTCCACCAGATGCGGGGTGGCCGGCTCGATCATCTCGTCCGCATGCGTCTGCTCGACCAGCGCCTGAGCGCCAGAGTGGCCAGCTGAGCACACCTGTTGTCCACAAGCGCAGCTCAACCCCTACGGTCCTCGACTGTCCAGTCGTCGCCCAGCTCGCGTCGCAACGCCTCCAGCGCTGTGTCTGCCGCCCTCTGGAAGGATTCCTGCTGGTCCCGGGTCCACGGCGAAGGACCCGTCGGGTGGTCCCAGTCGAGTGAGGACTGGTAGAGGTCTGCGAGTCGCGCGAGCTCATTCCTGGTGGCCGGGGTGATGGGCAGCTGAGAAGTCGTAGTCGTCCAGTTATCAGGCGTTGTCGATTCAGCCGGCGCTGTCGTCACTGTTCAGGACCTTGCTGACGCCGTCCGCAGCGTGCGGCTTGCCCTCTCGCAGTGCTTCGGCATCGGCGAGGTCCTGCCGCAGTCGCTCGTAGTGGGTGCGGGCCATCTCCTGGTGCATCGGTGACCTGCCCTCAGCGTTGACGACCTCCAGCAGCCGCTCCGCTCCTGCAAGGAACTGCCTGATTGCCTCGATCGGGCGCTGATGCCCGCAGGGGGCTTCGTTCCCACTCTTGTCGAAGACCTCGGCGGAGTTGGCGTGGTTCACCCACACGCTGATTCCTTCATCGTGGACGACCACGTTGAAGGCTGATGCTTCGGGCCCGCCTTCGGTGACGACCGTGAACTCCTCGCCTGGGCGCATCCAGTGATCGGTGCCCCATGGCTCCAACCACAGGCAGAGCATGTTCGTGGTGGCGTTGTCGACACTGGTCTTCGGCATGGCAGCACCGTAGCGAAGCCTCGGCACTGGTTGCCAAGGCGGCCCTCGAAGCGGGTAGGTCAACGATCGTCGAGGCCGTGTTCGCGGAGTCGACGATGGAGGCGGAGAATCTCGCCGTGAGCGGCGGCGGGCTTCTGTTCGAGTTCGTGCACCTGCTCTCGGCGGGTGCTGCGTTCGAGGCGGAGGGCCTGCGTCAGGGTCTGGATCACGGTGCTTTCGGTGTTCGCTGCGGGGTCGGTAGCGGTGCTGGTCTTGGGGTTCTGCTGACTGCGCAGGGTCCTGGTGGCACCGCCGGATCCGCAGTTGACCTCCAGGTCCATCCAGGGACAGCTACCGATCGACGTCGACGGGGACCCCACGCAGCTGCAGCCTGGCCTTCAGGAACTCCATCTCCGACAACGTCCCCACCAGACCATCGTGGCTCAGTTCCCCGACCAGCTCACGAGCCCGCGACAACGAGGCCGCTGAGACCTCCCGAAAGACCTTCAAAGCTGGGACGAGACTGGGCACCGAACCGACCAACCGCAGCCTGACGGGCCCGAGCGCTGCGAGCAGAGCCTCCCGAACATCATCAGGCGCTGGTCCCGGACCAGCGTGTTCACACAGGTAGGTGCCGCAGGACCCGCAAGAGAACTCCGAGTCCCACCACAACTCGTCGTGAAGGATGAACTGGTTCACCTGTCGCACCGCCATGCTGCCGCACTCGCAATGCGATGCGATCTTCGCTGTCTGACCAGTCACCCGGGCTCCCTGACGTTCCCCTCCTGCCAGCATGATCCTCTCGCAGTCGGCGACGCCGGCGCGACCGGGTTCGGACACGATCGCGTCCACCACGCGGCTGGTCATGGGATCAGTCGCGGAAGCCGTCACACCGATGGGCAGGGCGAGACTGCGGCCTCGGCGTCAGCCATCAAGAGCCGGTGCCAACCATCAAGGCCAGGTTCCAACTACCGTGCCCCAGCTCAGTTACCCACCGTAGCCGGCCGTCGGTGTGGCCAACTATGAGTTCCAGTGGCCAACTACGACTTCCGGTCACAACACCCACTACCCTCCGTCACGCCTTCGGGGCGGCGAATAACAAGCATGCATGATTGCTTTTTTCCCCGATCGCTGCCACGCTTCGTGCTGCCGGCGGACGAAGGGGTGCGTGATGGTCGAACTCGGCTTGGCAGGGCGGCAGATGCTGCGGATCGGCAATGCCTCGGGGTTCTACGGGGATCGGTTCTCGGCGGTGCGGGAGATGTTGACCGGGGGGCCGTTGGACGTCCTGACCGGGGACTATCTCGCTGAGTTGACGATGCTCATCCTGGCGCGGGACCGGCTGAAGGACCCGCGGGCGGGGTATGCGAAGACGTTTCTGCGCCAGCTGGAGGAGTGCCTGGGCCTGGCGGTTGAGCGCGGGGTGCGGATCGTGGTCAACGCGGGCGGGCTGAACCCGGCCCGACTGGCCGAGGCGATCCGGGAGTTGGCGCAGGCGCAGGGGGTGCCGCTGCGGGTGGCGCATGTGGAGGGGGACGATCTGCTGGCGCGGGCGGCGGAGTTCACCGAGGCCGGGGCGGCCGGCGGGCTGCTCGCCGCCAATGCGTACCTCGGCGCCTGGGGGATCGCGGAGTGCCTGCGCTCGGGCGCCGAGCTGGTGGTGACCGGACGGGTGACCGACGCGGCGCTGGTGGCGGGTCCGGCGGCGGCGCACTTCGGTTGGGGGCCGGGCGACTTGGACGCGCTGGCCGGGGCGGTGGTGGCGGGGCATGTGCTGGAGTGCGGGGCGCAGGCCACCGGCGGCAACTACTCCTTCTTCACCGAGCACGACGTCACCCGCCCGGGGTTTCCGCTCGCCGAGGTGTACCCGGACGGCAGCAGCGTGATCACCAAGCACCCGGGCACCGGCGGCGCGGTCACCACCGGCACCGTCACCGCCCAACTGCTGTACGAGACAGCGGGTCCGCGCTATGCCGGGCCGGACGTCACGGCCCGGCTGGACACCGTACGGCTGACCCAGGAGGGTCCCGACCGGGTCCGGATCAGCGGTGTGCGGGGGGAGGCGCCGCCGCCGACCCTCAAGGTCGGGCTGAACCGGATCGGCGGCTGGCGCAACGAGGTGGTCTTCGTCCTCACCGGGCTCGAGATCGAGGCCAAGGCGGCGCTGGTCCGCGCGCAGCTGGAACAGGCGCTGGACGGCCCGCACCGCCCGGCCGAGGTCCGCTGGACGCTGGCCCGCACCGAGCAGCCGGACGCCGCGACCGAGCAGCAGGCCAGCGCCCTGCTCCAGCTCACCGTCCGCGACCCGGACGCCGCCAGGGTCGGACGGCCCGTCACCGCGGCCGCCGTGGAACTGGGGCTGGCCGGCTACCCCGGCTTCCACGTCATGGCGCCCCCGGGACCGGGCGCGCCGTACGGGGTGTTCGAGGCCGTGTACCTGGACGCGAAGCTGGTCGAGCACTGGGCGGTCCTGCCGGACGGCACCCGACGGGCGATCGCGCCCGCCGAGGCGACCGGCGAGCTGACCGAACTCCCGGACCCGGCACTGCCCGAGCCGCCGGAGCCGGGACCCACCCGCCGGGCCCCGCTCGGCCTGCTGGCCGGCGCCCGCAGCGGCGACAAGGGCGGCGACGCCAACGTCGGCCTGTGGGCCCGCAGCGAGGACGCCTGGCGCTGGCTGGCGCACACCCTCACGGTCTCCAAGCTGCGCGAACTGCTGCCCGAGACCGCCGACTTGCCCGTCACCCGGCATCTGCTGCCCAACCTGCGGTCGGTCAACTTCGTGATCACCGGTCTGCTCGGCGAGGGCGTGGCCGCGCAGGCCAGGTTCGACCCGCAGGCCAAGGCGCTGGGGGAGTGGCTCCGCTCGCGTCACCTCGACATCCCGGAGGCCCTGCTGTGACCGTCCTGCCGTCCCGTCTCGACCCCGGCTCGCCCGAGTACGCCGCGCACCGCACGGCGATGCTCGGCAAGCTGGCCGACCTCGACGCCGAGCACGCCAAAGCGCTGGCCGGCGGCGGTCCCAAGTACGTCGAACGCCACCGCGCCCGGGGCAAGTTGCTGGCGCGCGAGCGGATCGAGCTGCTGCTCGACCCGGACTCGCCGTTCCTGGAGCTCTCCCCGCTGGCCGCCTGGGGCAGCGACTACCCGGTGGGCGCCGCGCTGGTCACCGGCATCGGGGTGGTGGCGGGCACCGAGTGCGTGATCACCGCCAACGACCCGACGGTGCGCGGCGGGGCGAGCAACCCGTGGACGCTGCGCAAGGCGCTGCGGGCCAACGAGATCGCGCTGCGCAACCGGCTGCCGCTGATCAACCTGGTCGAGTCCGGCGGCGCCGACCTGCCCAGCCAGAAGGAGATCTTCATCCCGGGCGGCGCGCTCTTCCGCGACCTCACCCGGCTCTCGGCGGCCGGAATCCCCACCGTCGCCGTGGTGTTCGGCAACTCCACCGCCGGCGGTGCCTACGTGCCGGGCATGTCCGACCACACCGTGATGGTCAAGGAACGCGCCAAGGTCTTCCTCGGCGGGCCGCCGCTGGTCAAGATGGCCACCGGTGAGGAGTCGGACGACGAGTCGCTCGGCGGCGCCGAGATGCACGCCCGGACCTCGGGCCTGGCCGACTTCTTCGCCGCCGACGAGCAGGACGCCGTCCGGCTGGCCCGTCGGATCGTGCACCGCCTGCACTGGCGCCGGGCGGGCGCGGCGCCCGACCTGGGTGCCCCGGCGCCGAAGTACGACGAGGAGGAGTTGCTCGGCATCGTCCCGGGCGACCTCAAGGTGCCCTTCGACCCGCGCGAGGTGATCGCCCGGATCGTCGACGGGTCCGACTTCGACGAGTTCAAACCCCTCTACGGGACGAGCCTGGCCACCGGTTGGGCGAGTCTGCACGGCTACCCGGTCGGCATCCTGGCCAACGCGCAGGGGGTGCTCTTCTCGGCGGAGTCGCAGAAGGCCGCGCAGTTCATCCAGCTGGCCAACCAGCGCGACATCCCGCTGCTCTTCCTGCACAACACCACCGGCTACATGGTCGGCAGGGACTACGAGCAGGGCGGCATCATCAAGCACGGCGCGATGATGATCAACGCGGTCGCCAACAGCACCGTGCCGCACATCTCGGTGCTGATGGGCTCCTCCTACGGCGCCGGGCACTACGGCATGTGCGGTCGGGCCTACGATCCGCGCTTCCTGTTCGCCTGGCCGAGCGCCAAGTCGGCGGTGATGGGCCCCCAGCAGCTGGCCGGAGTGCTGTCGATCGTCGCCCGGCAGTCGGCGGCGGCCAAGGGGCAGCCGTACGACGAGGACGCCGACGCGGCGATCCGGGCCATGGTGGAGCAGCAGATCGAGGCGGAGTCGCTGCCGGCCTTCCTCTCCGGACGGCTCTACGACGACGGGGTGATCGACCCGCGCGACACCCGCACCGTGCTCGGCCTCTGCCTCTCCGCGATCCACCACGCGCCGGTGCAGGGCGCGCGCAGCTACGGCGTCTTCCGGATGTGACGACCGGGCTCATGGACACCGCCGACCCGATACGGAGAACAGGAAGCATCGGATGATCACTACCCTGCTGGTCGCCAACCGGGCGGAGATCGCCCGGCGGGTCTTCCGCACCTGCCGCGACCTCGGCATCGCCACGGTGGCGGTGCACTCGGACCCGGACGCGCACGCCCCGCACGTCCGCGAGGCCGACACCGCCGTACGGCTGCCGGGCGCGGCGCCCGCCGACACCTACCTGCGGGCGGACCTGCTGGTGCGCGCCGCCCTGGACGCCGGGGCCGACGCCGTCCACCCGGGCTACGGCTTCCTCTCCGAGGACCCGGCGTTCGCGCAGGCGGTGCTCGACGCCGGGCTGACCTGGGTCGGGCCGCCGCCGCACGCGATGGCCGCGATGGGCTCCAAGACCGCGGCCAAGCGGCTGATGGCCGCGGCCGGGGTCCCGGTGCTGGGCGCGGTCGATCCGGCGCAGGCCACCGAGGCGGACCTCCCGCTGCTGGTGAAGGCGGCCGCCGGTGGAGGCGGACGCGGCATGCGGGTGGTCCGTCGACTGGCCGACCTACCGGGTGAGTTGGCGGCGGCGCAGGCCGAGGCGGCGGCCGCCTTCGGCTCCGGCGAGGTGTTCTGCGAGCCGTACCTGCCCACCGGCCGGCACGTCGAGGTGCAGGTGCTCGCGGATGCGCACGGCACGGTCTGGGCGCTCGGCGAGCGCGACTGCTCGCTCCAGCGCCGGCACCAGAAGGTGCTGGAGGAGGCCCCGGCGCCCGGCCTGGACGAGGCGCTGCGCGCCGAACTGTCCTCGGCTGCAACGGCAGCGGCCCGCGCGATCGGCTACACCGGCGCCGGAACCGTGGAGTTCCTGCTCGCGCCGGACGGGCGGTTCTTCTTCCTGGAGATGAACACCCGCCTCCAGGTCGAGCACCCGGTCACCGAATGCGTCACCGGACTCGACCTGGTGGCCCTGCAACTGGAGGTGGCGGAGGGCGGGATGCTGGCCGCCGCACCGCCGCCGGTGCGCGGCCACGCGATCGAGGCACGCCTGTACGCAGAGGACCCGGCCCAGGAGTGGCAGCCGCAGACCGGCACCCTGCACCGCTTCGAGCTGGACGGTTCGCCTTTCCAACCCACCGGCGAGCCGGCCGGGTTGCGGGTGGACGCGGGTGTCGTGGACGGCACGACCGTGGGCATCCACTACGACGCGATGCTCGCCAAGGTGATCGCCTGGGCGCCGACCCGCGCCGCCGCCGCCCGACGGCTGGCCGCCGCGCTCGACCGCGCCAGGATCCACGGGCTGGTCACCAACCGGGAGTTGCTGGTCCGCACGCTGCGCCATCCGGCCTTCCTGGCCGGCCGGGTGCACACCGGCTTCCTCCCCGAGCACGCGGCGGACCTGCTCGCCGGGCCGCAGGACAAGCGCCTGCTGCCGCTGGCCGCGCTGGCC
This sequence comes from Kitasatospora sp. MAA4, assembly GCF_029893355.1. Classification (GTDB taxonomy): domain Bacteria; phylum Actinomycetota; class Actinomycetes; order Streptomycetales; family Streptomycetaceae; genus Kitasatospora. The sequence continues at coordinate 58,896 of NZ_JARZAI010000036.1, read as the reverse complement.
GCCGCCCTGGCCGACGCGGCCACCCGCCCGTCGGTGCTTCCCTCGGGCTGGCGCAACCTGCCCTCCCAGTCCCAGGTGAAGCGCTATCTCTCGGCGGACGGCGGCGAGTTGGAGGTCCGCTACCGGCTGACCAGGGACGGCCTGCGGGTCGAGGGCCAGCCGGACGTGCGGTTGCTGAGCGCAGCGCCGGACCAGGTGGTCCTGGAGCTGGACGGACTGCGCCGCACCCTGCACGTCGCCCGCTACGGCAGCGCCGTGCAGATCGACGGCGCCGCCGGCGCGGTCGCGCTGACCGCGCTGCCGCGCTTCCCGGAGCCGCAACAGCAGCACGCGCCAGGCGCGTTGCTCGCGCCGATGCCGGGCACCGTGGTCCGGCTCGCGGTCGCCGTCGGCGACCGCGTCAGCGCGGGCCACCCGCTGCTCTGGCTGGAGGCGATGAAGATGGAGCACCAGGTGGTCGCCCCGCAGGACGGCACGGTGACCGAACTGCGGGCCGTCGCCGGTCAGCAGGTCGAACTGGGCGCCGTGCTCGCCGTCGTCGAGGCTTCCGACCAATAGCCTGCACAACCCCTTCAAGCCCGGGAGGACCGGACATGTCCGCACCGCGCACCACCGAGAGCCCGCTGATCGAGACCCCCGAGCGCATCGCGCTCCGCCAGGCCGTCGGCGACCTGGGTCGCCGCTACGGCTCGACCTACTTTCTGGCCAAGGCCCGGGCCGGCGAGCAGACCGACGAACTCTGGGCAGAGGCAGGTAAGTTGGGCTACCTCGGGGTCAACCTGCCCGAGGAGTACGGCGGCGGTGGCGGCGGGGTGGCCGACCTCGCCATCGTGTTGGAGGAACTCGGCACAGTGGGTTGCCCGTTGCTGATGCTGGTGGTCTCGCCGGCGATCTGCGGCACGATCCTCGCCCGGTTCGGCACCGACGCCCAGAAGCAGCAGTGGCTGCCCGGTCTGGCCGACGGCACCCGCCGGATGGCCTTCGCCATCACCGAGCCCGAGGCCGGCTCCAACTCGCACCGGCTCTCCACCATCGCCCACCGCGACGGCGAAGACTGGGTGTTGAACGGCCGCAAGGTCTTCATCTCCGGCATCGACGGCTCGGACGCGGTGCTGGTGGTGGGCCGCACCGCCGACGCCCGCACCGGCAAGCTCAAGCCCGCCCTGTTCATCGTCCCGCGCGAGACGCCGGGCTTCGAGTACCGTCCGATCCCGATGGAACTCGTCTCGCCCGAGAAGCAGTTCCAGGTCTTCATCGACGACGTCCGGCTGCCGGCCGACGCGCTGGTCGGCGACGAGAACGCCGGCCTGCTCCAGCTCTTCGCGGGCCTGAATCCCGAGCGGATCATGACCGCCGCCTTCTCACTCGGAGTGGCCCGGCAGGCGCTCAACACCGCGGTGGAGTACGCGAAGACGCGGACCGTCTGGGACACCCCGATCGGCGCCCACCAGGGCCTGGCCCACCCGCTGGCGCAGTGCGCCATCGAGATCGAGCTCGCCCGCCTGATGATGCGCAAGGCCGCCGCCCTGTACGACGGCGGTGACGACCTGGCGGCCGGCGAGGCGGCCAACATGGCCAAGTACGCCTCCGGCGAGGTGGCTTGCCGCACCGTGGACCAGGCCGTGCAGACCCTGGGCGGCAACGGACTGAGCCAGGAGTACGGGCTGGCCGCCCTGATCGCCGCCACCCGGGTCGGCCGGGTGGCCCCGGTCAGCCGGGAGATGATCCTCAACTACGTGGCGCAGCACACCCTGGGGCTGCCGCGCTCGTACTGACGCGTGGGCCACTGGATGCCCGGGTAGCAACCTGGGCATCCGCCACACTCCCAACCCGCAGGAGTCCTCATGGTGTTCCGCAGCGTGTACCCCGACGTTCCCGCCCTCGACCTGCCGATCGACCAGGCGGTGCTCGGCGGGGCCGCCCGCTTCGGTGACCTGCCGGCCCTGGTCGACGGGGTGACCGGGGAGAGCATCGGCTACGCCGAACTCGCCGCCTCGGTCGGCCGGGTCGCCGCCGGACTGGCCGAGGCCGGACTGCGCCAGGGCGACGTGGTCGCGCTGCACAGCCCCAACTCGATCGCCTACCCCCTCGCCTTCTACGGCTGTACCAGGGCCGGCGCCACCGTGACGACGGTCAGCTCGCTCGCCACCCCGGGCGAGCTGGCCGAGCAGCTGCGGGACAGCGGCGCGCGCTGGATCATCACCGCCTCGGCCCTGCTGCCGGTCTCGCTGGCCGCGGTCGCGGAGCTGGCCAAGGACGGCATCGAGATCCGCGAGATCATCACCTGCGACCGTCAGACCGTAGACGTGGAACAACGGCAGTCCGGCCACCGCTCGCTGGCCGACCTGCTCGCCTGCACCGCTGCGGAGCCCGAGGTCTCCATCGACCCCGGCTCCGACGTGGCGGTGCTGCCCTACTCCAGCGGCACCACCGGCCTGCCCAAGGGCGTGATGCTCACCCACCGTTCGATCGCCACGAACCTCGCGCAGGTCGACGCGCTGCACAGCCCCGAGCCGGGCGAGCGGATCATCGCCGTCCTGCCGTTCTTCCACATCTACGGGCTCACCGCCCTGCTCAACCGCCCGCTGCGCGCCGGCTCCACCATCGTGGTGCTGCCCCGCTTCGACCTGGAGCAGTTCCTGCGCACCATCCAGGACCAACGCGTGGAGGGCCTGTTCGTCGCCCCGCCGATCGTGCTGGCGCTGGCCAAGCACCCGCTGGTGGACCGGTTCGACCTCTCCTCGGTGCGCTACGTGCTGAGCGCCGCCGCCCCGCTGGACGCCTCGCTGGCCGCGGCCTGCGCCGCCCGGCTCGGCCTGGACTCCGTCCGGCAGGGCTACGGCATGACCGAACTCTCCCCGGTCACCCACCTGGTGCCGCTGGACGACCCGACGCCCTCGCCCGGTTCGGTCGGCAGGCTGATCGCCTCCACCGAGTTGAAGGTGGTCGCCCTGGACGGTTCGGACCACGACCTCGGCGTCGACGCGACGGGCGAACTCCTGTTCCGCGGACCGCAGGTGATGAAGGGCTACTTCGGCCGCCAGGGCGAGACCGACGCGATGATCGACGCCGACGGCTGGCTGCACACCGGGGACGTCGGCCGGGTCGACGAGCGCGGCTACCTGCATGTCGTCGACCGGGTCAAGGAGTTGATCAAGTACAAGGGCTACCAGGTGGCACCCGCCGAGCTGGAGGCGCTGCTGCTGACCCACCCGCAGGTGGTGGACGCGGCCGTCATAGGCGTCACCGGCCCGGACGGCACCGAACGGCCGAAGGCCTTCGTGGTGCGCAGCGCGGGCAGCGCGCTCACCGAGGCCGAGGTGATCGAGTTCGTGGCCGGCCAGGTGGCGCCGTACAAGAAGGTCCGCGCGGTGGAGTTCCTGGACGCCGTGCCGAAGTCGGCGGCCGGCAAGATCCTGCGCCGCGAGCTGCGCACCCGCTGACCAGCGCGCTTACCATGCCCGCCGCCCGGCCGCCGTCTGCGAGGATCACGGTGGCCGGGCCGAGGACCCGGACAGCCCCCGTACGGACCGGAGCGCACCACCGATGACCACCGCCGCCCGCACCCCCCAGCAGGACCGCAGCCGAGCCACCCGCCGCCGACTGCTGGAGGCGGCCGTGGAGTGCCTGGCCGAGCTGGGCTGGAACGGCAGCACCGTCACCGTGGTGGCCGAACGGGCCGGCGTGACCCGGGGCGCCGCGCAGCACCACTTCCCGACCCGCGAGGACCTGTTCACCGCCGCCGTCGAGCACGTCACGGTCGAGCGGCTGGCCGCCGTCCGCGCGGACACCGGCGAGCTGCCGCCGCTTGGCCCGGCCCGCACCGAGGCGGTGGTCGACCTGATCGTCCGCCTCTACACCGGCCCGCTCTTCCGCGCCGCCCTCCAGCTCTGGGTGGCCGCTGCCACCGAGGAGCCGCTGCGGGAGCGGATCGTCGCGCTGGAGAACCGGGTCGGCCGGGAGTCGCACCGCGCCGCGGTGGAGTTCCTCGGCGCGGACGAGAGCGCCCCGGGCGTGCGGGAGAGCGTCCAGGCGACCCTGGACCTGGCCCGCGGCCTGGGCCTGGCGAACCTGCTCACCGACGACGGCGCCCGCCGCTCCGGCGTCGTCCGCCAGTGGGCCCGCCAGCTCGACGCCGCCCTGCACGCGGCAGCCACTGCACGGAAGCCCTAGCTTCGCCCGCCGGACACCGTTTGGGGCGACCATGAACAGGAGGCACGCCACCCCGTCCTGACCGGAGGCACGCACCATGACAGTTCTGCGGCTCAAGTCCGGCACGTCCTGGTCCGACACCTACGCACGCTGCGTGCGCGCCGCCCCGGAGGCGTTCACTTCGGACCGCCTGCTGAACCTGGTCAGGGGCGAGTGGCGGCCGGTGGGCACGCCGGGCGAGGCGACCACCCCGCTGGACGGCACCGAGATCCCCGGCCCGCCGCGGATCGACGTCGACGAGGCGCACCGCGCGGTGGCCTTCGCGATCGCCGAGCACGGCCGCTGGGGCGCGGTCCCGCTGGACGAGCGCAAGGCGCGGGTGCTCGCCGCGGTGGAGTCGCTGGCCGAGCACCGGGACCTGCTCGCCCTGCTGCTGGTCTGGGAGATCGGCAAGCCCTGGCGGCTGGCCTGCGCGGACGTGGACCGGGCGCTGGACGGCGTGCGCTGGTACCTGGAGAACATCGACCGCCAGTCGGCGGGCCGGGTGCCGCTGCCCGGACCGGTCTCCAACATCGCGAGCTGGAACTACCCGATGAGCGTCCAGGTGCACGCGGAGCTGGTCCAGGTGCTGGCGGGCAACGCGGTGGTGGCCAAGACGCCGTCCCAGGGCGGGTTCCACTGCCTCACGCTCGCGCACGCCCTGATGCGCCGCGCGGGTCTGCCCGTGACGCTGCTCTCCGGCCAGGGCAGCAGCCTGGCGGACGCCCTGGTGCAGGCCCCGGGCCTGGGCGCGCTGGCCTTCGTCGGCGGCCGCGCCAACGGGCGCCGGGCGGCCACCGCGCTGGCCGACCTGGGCCGCCGCCACTTCCTGGAGCAGGAGGGGCTGAACACCTGGGGCGTCTGGGACTACAGCGACTGGCCGACCCTGGCGGCGCACCTGCGCAAGGGCTTCGAGTACGCCAAGCAGCGCTGCACCGCCTACCCCCGCTATGTGGTCCAGCGCGCGCTCTTCCCGGCCTTCCTGGACACCTACCTGGCGGTCCTGGCCTCCCTGCGCTTCGGCCACCCGCTGGCCGTCGCCGACCCGGCGGACGAGTTCCCCGCCCTCGACTTCGGCCCGGTCATCCACGCGGCCAAGGCCGCCGAGCTGCGCGCGCACTTCGACGCCGCGATCGCCGCCCGCGGCATCCCGCTGCACCGCGGGGACCTGGCGGCGGGCTCCTTCCTGCCCGACTTCCTGCCCGACCAGTCGCTGGACGCCTACATCGCGCCGTCCTGCGTGCTCAACCCGCCCGCCAGCTGGGCGCTGCACCACTCCGAGCCGTTCGGCCCGCTGGACTCGATCCTGCTGGTCGACACCGAGTCCGAGCTGCTGGCCGCGATGAACGCGGGCAACGGCTCGCTGGTCGCCTCACTCGCCACCGACGACCTCGACTTCGCCGCGCGGGTCGCCCCCGACCTGCTGGCCTTCAAGGTCGGCATCAACAAGCCGCGCAGCCGCGGCGACCGCGAGGAGGTCTTCGGCGGGCTCGGCGCCTCCTGGAAGGGCGCCTTCGTCGGCGGCGACCTGCTGGTCCAGGCGGTCACCTTCGGCCCGGAGGGCCCGGACGAGAAGCTCTACGGCAACTTCCCCTCCTACTCGCTCTACCCTCCCCGCTGACGGGACCGACCTCCGCGCCGAGGCGACGGCCCGGTGGCGCGCGGTCGCCGCCGTGCCGATGTCCGGGCAGTCTGGGTACCACGAGCACCTAGGGACGTAACCGGGGTGGTTTCCAGACCATGCACGCACCAGACACCGGCTCCCCGTCCGAGGGGGAGCACAGCGCGGACGGCCCCGACGCCGAGGACCGCGAGCACCTCGACGCCGCCGAGCCGCCCGACATCGCCCCCGCCCGGCTGGACGGCCACCGGCTGGTCCCGCTCGCCACCGCCCTGCTGGACGGCGAGGGCCGCGTCCTGCACTGGAGCGAGGACGCCGAACAGCTGCTCGGCTGGACCGCCGACGAGATCGTCGGCCACTTCGCGGCTCCGCTGCTCGTCCGCCCCGAGAACCGCGACGAGGTGCTCGCCCTCTACCAGCGCATCCTGGTCGGCCGCCGCTGGTCCGGGGTCTTCCCGGTTCGCCACCGCGACGGCCACCAGGTTGAGCTGGAGTTCCGCACGTACGGCATCGACGGCCCGCAGGGCCGCCCGCTGGTACTGGCCACCGGTTCGGACGTCCGGGCGCTGCGCCAGGTCGAGGCGGACCTCGCCGTGCTGGACGGCTTCTTCACCCAGTCCCCGATCGGCATGGCGGTCTACGACACCGAGCTGCGCTTCGTGCGGCTCAACGAGGCGCTGGCCCGGATCAACGGGCTGTCCGTCGAGGCGCACCTGGGCCGCCGGATGGACGCGGTGCTGCCGGGGCTGAACGCCGCCGAGATCGAGGCGGTGATGCGCCACGTGCTGGCCTCGGGCGTGCCGGTGGTGGACGCCCGCTCGCACGGCCGCACTCCCGGCGACCCGCGCCGGGACCGGGCCTGGTCGGCCTCGTACTTCCGCCTGGAGGACTCCTCGGGCCGGGTGCTCGGCGTCAGCTCCTCGATCATCGACGTCACCGCGCGCTACCAGGCCGAGGCGCGGGCCTCCCGGGCCCAGGACCGGCTGGCGATGCTGGCCGCTGCCACCGCCAGGATCGGCACCACGCTGGACCTCAAGCGCACCGCCGAGGAGCTGGTCGAGGCGGTGGTCCCGCGGTTCGCCGACTTCGCCACCGTCGACCTGCTGGACCCGGTGCTTCAGGGCGAGGAGCCCGGCCTGCTCGCGCCGGACCAGGGCGTCGAGCTGCGCGCGGTGGCCTCCGGCGAGGCGTACGAGTCGCGGGTCTCGCTGCTGGCCGACGCGGTGGGCGAGACCTCCGCCTTCGACTCGCACCGGATGTACACCAGGACGCTGCGCAGCGGGCGCCCGCTGGTGATCCCCCATCTGGACGAACCGACGCTGCGCAGCCTGGCCGCCAAGCCGGAGCGGGTCGGCCCGGCCATCGCGGAGGGCGTCCACTCCTACCTGCTGGTGCCGCTGATGGCCCGCGGCAAGGTGCTGGGCGGCGCCGAGTTCATCCGGATCCGCAATCCGGAGCCGTTCAACGACGGGGACGTCTCGCTCGCCGAGGAGCTGGTGGCCCGCACCGCCGTCTCGATGGACAACGCCCGGCTCTACCGGCGCGAGCGGGAGACCGCGCTCACCCTCCAGCGCAGCCTGCTGCCGCAGGAGATCCACCGCACCCTCGGCCTGGAGATCGCCTACCGCTACCTGCCCAGCAGCGTGGTCAGCGAGGTCGGCGGCGACTGGTTCGACGTCGTGCCGCTGTCCTGCGGACGGGTCGCGCTGGTGGTCGGCGACGTGATGGGCCACGGCATCCGGGCCGCCGCCACGATGGGCCAACTGCGCACCGTCGCCCGCACCCTGGCCACCCTGGACATGCTGCCCGCCCAGGTGCTGACCCGGCTCGACGAGACCGCCACCGGCATCGGCGAGGGCCAGTTCGCCACCTGCGTCTGCGCGGTCTACGACCCGGTGGACCGCAGCTGCACGCTCTCCAGCGCCGGCCACCTGCCGCCGGTGGTGATGGCCCCGGACGGCAGCGCGCGGGTGCTGACGCCGCCGGCCGGCGTCCCGCTGGGGGTCGGCGGGGTGGCCTTCGAGAACATCGAGTTCACCCTGCCCGAGGGCGGCATCCTCACGCTCTACACGGACGGCCTGGTGGAGCGCCGCGGCCAGGACATCGACGAGGGCATCGACGCGCTGCGCCGCACCCTCGCCGAGCGCGGCCGCACCCTGGAGGCGCACTGCGACGCCGTGGTCACCAGCCTGGTCCGTGGCGGCTCCGAGGACGACATCGCGATGATCATGGCGCGGGCGCTGCCGGTGCCGGGCGACCGGATCGCCACGCTGTCGCTGATCGACGAGGAGCGGGCGCCCGCACTGGCCCGCCGCTTCACCCGCGCCACCCTCGCCGCCTGGGGCCTGTCCCCGCTGGCGGACTTCGCCGAGCTGCTGGTCAGCGAGCTGGTGACGAACGCGCTGGTGCACGCGGGGGAGCCGCGCCGGCTGCGGCTCTTCCGCGACCGCGGGCTGACCATGGAGGTCGCCGACTCCGCCGGGACGGCGCCCCGGCTGCGCCCGTTCGGCTCCCAGGACGAGGGCGGGCGCGGGATGGCCCTGGTCAACGAGCTGGCCCACCGCTGGGGCAGCCGCCCGGTCAAGGACGGCAAGGTGGTCTGGGCCGAACTCGAACTCCCGCTCGGCAGCTGACGCCTGTCATCTGCGGCTGGGCCGCAGCAGGAACCAGGCCAGCACCGCACCCGCGATCAGCAGCCCGGCGGCCAGCACCGCGGCGATGCCCAGGCCGTGCACGAAGGACTCCCTGGCCTGCGCCAGCATGACCTGTCCGACTCCGGCGGGCAGCGTCGCGGCCGCCTCCACCGCGCCGCCCAGCGACTCCCGGGCCCGCGCGGCCAGTTCGGGGTCGACGCCGGCGGGGAGGCCGACGCCGTGCGCGTACACGGCGGTCAGCACTGAGCCGAAGAGGGCGATGCCGAGCGCGGTGCCGAGCTCGTAGGCGGTCTCCGAGACGGCCGAGGCCGCACCGGACTTCTCCTCGGGCGCCGCGGTCAGCACCAGGTCCGCCGACAGGGTGTAGACCAGCCCCTCGCCGGCGCCGAGCACCGTGAAGACGCCCGCCAGCACCAGGTACGCGGTGTCCTGCTGGAGCCAGCCCAGCACGCCCATGGCCAGGCCCATCGCCAGCAGCCCGACGACCAGCGCGACCCGCGCGCCCGCGCGGCGCGCCAGCCGGGCGCAGAGCATCGAGGCGACGACCGCCCCGGCGAAGGCCGGCATCTCGGCCAGCCCGGCCTTGAGCGGCGAGTAGCCGCGCACCAGCTGGAGGTACTGCGAGATGAAGAAGACCACCCCGGCCAGCCCGATCAGCGCCACCAGCGCCCCCAGGATGGCGGCGGTGAAGCGCCGGTCGGCGAACAGCCGGACGTCCAGCAGCGGGGTGGCCAGCCGCAGTTGGCGGCGGACGAAAACGACCAGCGCAAGGGTGCCCAGGACGGCGGCGGTCGGCACGTCCCAGCGGGCCACCCCGTGGGCGGCGGCCTCCTTGATCGCGTAGACGACGGCGATCACGCCGAACATCGAGAGCAGCACGCTCGCCAGGTCCCAGCGGCCGGGCTTCGGGTCGCGCGACTCGGGCAGCAGCCAGCCGCCGAGCACCAGCAGCAGCGCCATCACCGGCAGGTTGAGCAGGAAGACCGAGCCCCACCAGAAGTGTTCGAGCAGCACGCCGCCGACCAGCGGACCGGCGGCGGCGCCGGCCGTGGCCGCCGCGCCCCAGATGCCGATCGCGGTCCCGCGCTCGCGGGCGTCGGGGAAGAGCGAGCGGATCAGCGAGAGGGTGGAGGGCATGATCGTCGCGCCGGCCACGCCGAGCAGCGCGCGGGCGGCGATCAGCCAGCCGGGGCCGGGAGCGTAGGCGGCGACCAGCGAGGCCGCGCCGAACGCGGCGGTGCCGATCATCAGCAGCTTCTTGCGGCCGATCCGGTCGCTCAGCGAGCCCATGCTGACCAGCAGACCGGCCAGTACGAACGAGTAGATGTCGCCGATCCAGAGCAGCTGGGTGCTGCTGGGCCGCAGCGTCTCGGTGATCGAGGGGATGGCCAGCACCAGGACGGTCGCGTCGATCGCGACCAGCACGATGGCCAGGACGAGGACGCCCAGCGCGATCCAGCGGCGGTCGGGGCGGTGTGCGGCGGTGCGGGTGGGGCGGTGGAGCGATGTGGTGCTCATGGGGTGGAGGGTCTCCTGAGAGCTCCGCCGAGGAAGAGCTCGATGAGGGCGAATGCACTGTCGCGGGGGGCGAGGCGGCCGTCCTGGACGGCCCAGCCGACGCCGGCCAGCAGGTCGAAGAAGGCCTCGCTGAGCCAGCTCGCCGACAGCTCGATCCGGAACACGCCCTCCTGCTGACCGCGCAGGAAGAGCGCGCGGACCCGGGCGTCCTGGTCCTCCCAGAGCGCGCACAGCTCGGGATCGTCGAACAGCTGGTTCTCGCCGGCCAGGAAGGCGCAGAGCGCCGCGTCCGGCACCAGGACGTCGGCGAGCCGGCGCAGGGCGGCCTGGGCGTCGCCGTCCTCGATCGCGGCGGTGTCCAGGGCGGCGTTGTACTTGCGCAGGCCCAGCAGGCCGACCTCGCGGATCAGCGCGTCGCGCCCCGGGAAGATCCGGTGCAGCGTGGCGCGGCTGATGCCGGCGGCCCGGGCGATCTCGTCCAGATGGGCGGTCGGCTGCCGGGACAGGACGCCGACAGCCGCCTTGAGGACCGAGTCGCGATCAATAGCCATGAAAGGATTCTAGCTCATGTGAGACATGGATGTCTCACATGAGATCTCCGCGTCAGCTGCATGCCGACCGCATGGCCGTCGCATGGCAGCCGCATGGCAGCAAAAAACCGGAGGCGGCGGGGGCCGCCTCCGGCAACGGAGGGTCCAACAGCTACGGCGCTCAGCTCTGGTTGTAGAAACCGCTCTCGTCCAGCGGGCGGTCGATGACCGTGACCTCCACCTCGGCCGGCGTGAGCAGGAAGACCCGGCGGGCGATCCGCTCGATACCGCCGTAGGTGCCGAACACCAGGCCGGAGGCGAAGTCCACCATCCGCTTGGCCTCGGCGTCGTCCATCTCGGTCACATCCATGACCACCGGGGTGCCGGCCCGCACGTGCTCGCCGACGGCCCGGGCCGACTCGAAGCCGGTCGGCTTCAGTGAGACGATCTTCGCCACCTGCGGGATGGTGGGCGTCGCGTCCGCGATCGCCCAGGGATCCTCGTGCACTGCGGCGGGGTAGTTGCCGGAGGGCATCAGCCACCCGTTGTGGTGCTCGTCGCGAAGTGCTCCCATGCCGCGCCTCCCTGTCCTTATCCCGTCTGGTCCCGTGCGCCCGCGCGGTCGGTCTGACGCGCCATCCACTCCACGGAACTGTCCGAGTATCGCACTGATCACGCCTCTGGCGCCCGCCCGGGCGCGCCGTTCGGGTTGTGGCGTGTGCCGCCGGCACACGCCGTCCTCACCCTGAGCGGACGTCACCGACCGCTGGGCGGTTGCGCGCGTAGACCAACTGGTCCGTCGTCAATAAGAGCTTGACGACGTGTCATGCGCGCGAGGGCCCGGACAGGTAGGGCGTGTTGGAATCCACGGGGCTCATCCTGTCCGGAGAAGCCCCCTTACGGCGAACAGATATTGCGTGGCTATGCTCGGCTTGCCGTCGCGCCGACCGAGGGAGAACGCTCATGTCACGTCCCGTCACCATCGTTACCGGCGGAGGCCGCGGGATCGGTGCAGCGGTCTGCCGGCGGCTCGCCGCCGACGGCCACGACCTCGCGATCGGCTACCTGCGGGACGCGGACTCCGCCGAGGAGGTGGCCGGCGACGCCAGGGACGCCGGTGTGCGGGTGGTCACCGTCCGCGTGGACACCGCCGTCGAGGCCGACGTCGACCGGCTGTTCGACACCGCGGCCGAGCAACTGGGCCCGGTCACCGGCCTGGTCAACAACGCCGGAGTGACCGGACCGCTGGCCCCGATCACCGAGCTGCGCACCGAGGACCTGCGCAGAGTCGTGGACGTCAACCTGATCGGCTACGTACTCTGCGCCCGCCGCGCCGCCCGGGACTTCGCCCCCGGCGGCGCCATCGTGAACATCTCCTCGGCCTCCGCCACCCTGGGCAGCCCCGGCGAGTACGTCCACTACGCGGCGACCAAGGCCGCCACCGACACCCTCACCCTCGGGCTCGCCAAGGAGCTCGGCCCCGCCGGGATCCGCGTCAACGCCGTCTCTCCCGGCATCACCAACACCGAGATGCACCGCGACATGGGCGACGCCGCCCGCCCGCTCCGGATGGCCCCCCTCATCCCACTGCGCCGGGCCGGCGAACCCGACGAGATCGCCGCAGCCGTCGCCTGGCTCCTCTCCGCCGACGCCTCCTACGCGACGGGCGCCAACCTGCGCATCTCCGGCGGGCTCTGAACTGGTGCTCCCTGAGCCGACGTGGACGGCAGCAGCGAGCCGGTCCGGCTCGACCTGGACCCGGCGGTGCTGCGCCTGTAGACCGGCCGGCCGACCGGGGTCAGGCGGTCTCCGGGGCGGGGCGGCGGGTGCGGCGGAGGGCGGCGAGGCTCAGCAGGCCCATCAGGACGATCACCGCGGTGGAGGCCAGGAAGGCCGGCGAGCCGGGGGAGCCGGCTGCCGAGCCCGCCACCACGTAGGCCGCGGTGCCGGGCAGGACGCCCAGGCCCGTGGCGGCCAGGAACGGGCGCAGGCGGACGCCGGAGAAGGCGGCGCCCAGGTTGGCGGCCTGGAAGGGGACGCCGGGGATCAGGCGCAGCAGCAGGACGCTGCGGAAGCCCTGCTCGGTCAGCCGGCGGTCCAGCGCGGTCAGCACCTTGCCGCGCAGCAGTGGCCGTACCGCCTCGCGCCCGAGGCCGCGGCCCAGGCCGAAGGCGAGGGCGGCGCCCAGCGTGGTGCCGAGCACCGCCAGGGGCAGGCCGCGTTCCACGCCGAACAGCACGCCGGCTGCCACGTTCAGCGCGGGTTTGGGCACGAACGCCAGCGTCCCGAGCGCGAAGAGCAGCGCGAAGGCGGGCGCGCGCCACGCCCCGGGGACGGCGCCGGCCGGGTGCCGCGGGTCCCACAGGGCGACCGAGCCCGCGGCGCCGGCCAGGATCAGCGCGAGCAGGGCGAAGCGCGCCCAGGGGGAGGTCAGACGGGAGAGCAGCACCTCACGAGGGTATGTCCTGCGGGTCCGGCTGCCGGAGCCGGGCGGGGACGGGCCGCAGGGCGCCGGCGGTCAGCGCCAGGGTGGCCGTCAGCGCGGTGACCAGGGCGAAGGAGACGCGCAGCGAGCCGGCCTGGGCGACGGCGCCGACCACCGCGGGGGCGATCAGGCCCGAGGTGTAGGTGACGGTCGCCACGCCCGCGATGGCCTGGCTGGGGTTGGGTCCGCGGTGTCCGGCGGCGGCGAACGCCAGCGGGACGACCACTGCCACCCCGACGCCGATCAGCGCGAAGCCCGGCACCGCCGCCGCCGGGGTCCGCGCGGCGACCACCAGCAGTCCGCCGGCCGTGGCGACCGCGCCGCCCAGCCGTACGGCGCGCACGGCGCCGATCCGGCGGACCACCGCGTCCCCGGCCAGTCGGGCGCTGGTCATGGTGAACGCGAACGCGGTGTAGGCGATCGTCGCGGTCGCCGCCGAGGCGCCGGTGACGTCGCGCAGGTAGACGCCGGACCAGTCCATTCCGGCGCCCTCGGCGAAGACGCCGCAGAAGCCGACCAGGCCGATCGCCAGGACCGAACGGGGTGGCAGGGCGAACCGGGCGGGGGCCTCGGCCTGCGGGTCCGGGCGGACGTCCAGCAGGCCGGTGCAGACGAGTTGGCCGAGCACCAGCAGGACGGCCGCGGCCAGCGCCAGGTGGATGCCGGCCGACAGGTGCTGACGGGCCGCCAGCGCGCCGAAGCCGGAGGCGACCAGTCCGCCCGCGCTCCACAGGCCGTGCAGGCCGGACATGATCGAGCGGCCGAGCCGCTGTTCGACCTCCACGCCCTCGGCGTTCATCGCGACGTCGGCCATCCCGGAGGTGGCGCCGAAGACGAACAGGGCCAGGCAGAGCCAGGGCAGCCCCGGCATCACCGCGGGCAGCGCCAGGGCCAGGCAGAAGAGCGCCAGCAGCAGCCGGATGGCGGCCCGCGCGCCGAGCCGGTGGGTGACCCGTCCGGCCAGCGGCATCGCGAGCGAGGCGCCGACGGCCGGCATCACCAGCGCGAGCCCGAGTGCGCCGGGGCTGAGTCGCAACGCGTGCTGGACGGCGGGGATCCGGGTCGCGAAGCTGCCCGCGACGGCGCCGTGGACGGCGAACACCAGCGCGACACTGATCCTGGCCCGGCGCAGGGGACTGCTCGCCCTCGACATAGCCGATAAATTATCAGGAAGGAAACCTGATAAACAGATCTGGCAGGATCCGCCTCATGACCACCGCCCGTACGGCCACCCCCAGCACTGCCCGTGCGATCAACGACCGGCTGGCGCTGGACCTGCTGCTGCGTCACGTCACGCTGACCGCAACCGAGCTGCACACCCTCACCGGGCTCTCCCGCCCCACCGTCTCGGACCTGCTGGAACGGCTCCAGCGCGGCGGCCTGGTGACCGTGGTGGGTGAGCGCGGCGAGCAGCGCCGGGGCCCCAACGCCCGGGTGTACGGGCTGCGCTACGACCGCGCCCAGCTGGCCGGCATCGACGTCCGGGCCGCCGGGGTCACGCTCGCCGTCGCGGACCTGGCCGGCCGCACGCTCGCCACCGCAGCCGTCCCGGTGGATCCGGCCGACCCGCCCGCCGACGTGGCCGAGCGGGTGCTGCGCACCCTGCTGCACACCGCCGAGCAGGCCGGGGTGACGCTGCTGCACACCGTGGCCGTCGGTGCGCCCGGGCTGGTGGACCCCTCCACCGGGGAGCTCAACTCGGCCAGATCGCTGCCGCGTTGGCATGCCGAGCTGGTCACCGTGCTGCGCGCGGGGCTGCCCGGCGAGGTGATCCTGGAGAACGAGGTCAACCTGGCCGGCATCGCCGAGCACCGGATCGGCGCCGCCGCCGACCGGGACACCTTCGTGCTGCTCTGGCTCGGGCACGGGGTCGGCGCCGCCGTCCTGCTGGACGGCCGGCTGCGGCGCGGCTTCTCCGGCGGCACCGGCGAGATCGCCTTCCTGCCGGTGCCCGGCACCGGCGGTCTGCCCAGTGCGACCGCGTGCGACGGCGGCTTCCACAGCCTGGCCGGCAGCGCCGCGGTCTGCGAACTGGCGCGCGCCCACGGCCTCCTGCCACCCGCCCCGACCGTCGGCGGCGACGACGCGGCGGCGGCCGAGGCCGCAGTGCTCGCGGCGGCGGCGGACGAGGCGGCGGGCGCGCCGTTCCTGGACGCGCTGGCGGAGCGGGTGGCGCTGGGCGCGGCCGGGGTCTGCGTGATCCTGGACCCGGGCTGCCTGGTGCTGGGCGGCGAGGTCGGCCGGGCCGGCGGCAGGGCGCTCGCCGACCGGGTGGCCGCCCGGCTGGCCGCGCTGTCGCCGCTGCGCACCGAGGTGCGACCGGGCGCGGCCGGCGGCGGCGCGGTGCTCAGCGGCGCGGTGCTGACGGCCTCGGACGCGGTCTGCCGCGACCTGTTCGGCTTCGGCGTGGCCTGAGCCGCCGGGGTGACGCGGGTGCGGGAAGCCCGGCGGGATGCGAGAGGATGGGCCCATCAGCACCAGAACTCAGGGGAGCACCATGGGGCAGCCCGACCGATCGGTCAACCACTACCGCATCGGTGAGGCCGCGGCCATGCTCGGCGTCAGCACCGACACCATGCGCCGCTGGGTCGACGCCGGCCGGGTCGAGGCCGAGCGGGACGACCACGGCCACCGGATCATCCCCGGCGAGCGGTTGGCCGCCTTCGCGCGCGAACTCGCCAAGCCGGGCGCGGCGGAGGCGGAGGGCCGCCCCTCCTCGGCGCGCAACCGGTTCCCCGGCATCGTCACGCACGTGGTGCTGGGTGACGTCGCCGCGCAGGTGGAGGTGCAGGCGGGACCGTTCCGGGTGGTGTCGCTGATCAGCCGGGAGTCGGCCGAGGAACTCGGCCTGGTGCCGGGGGCCAGGGCGACGGCAGTCATCAAGTCGACCAATGTGATGATCGAACGCGGCTGACCCACCGCACCTCACTGCGCAGACCGACCGGAGGAAGAGCTGTGCCATCCGCCCCGCGTCCGCTGGCCGTCGCCCACCGCGGCGACCCGTACCGCCACCGCGAGAACACCCTCCCCGCCATCGCCGCCGCGCTGGCCGCCGGGGCCGACGCGGTGGAGGTGGACGTCCAGCTCACCCGCGACGGCGTCCCCGTCCTGCTGCACGACCGGACGCTCAAGCGGCTCTGGGAACTGGACCGGCCGGTCGGCGCGCTGACGGCCGCACAGCTCGACGAGCGGCGGTTCGCCGGCGGCGAGCGCGTCCCCTCGCTCGCCGAGGCGCTCAAGCTGGTGAGCGGGTCCCCGTCCGCCCGGCTCATGATCGATCTGGACGACCCCGGTCCCGCGGCGGCGGCCTGGCAGGCCGTCGCCGACCTCGGCGCCGAGCAGCGGGTGATGTTCTGCGGTCCGGCCACCGCGATGCTCGCGGTGCGGGCGCTGGCCCCGGACGCGGAGCTCGCGCTCACCTGGAAGCAGCCGGCGCTGCCCGCCCGCCCGCTGCTGGACGATCTGCGCCCGCGCTACCTCAACCCGCCCTTCGGCCTGGTCGACCGCGCGCTGGTGGACCGCGCCCGGGGCGAGGGCCTGGCGGTCAGCGCCTGGACGGTGGACCGGCGGCGCACCATGCGGCGGATGCTGCTGGCCGGGGTCGCCTCGCTGACCTCCAACCGGATCGGCACGCTGCGTTCGGTGATCGACGCGGGCTCTCGCTGATGCCCGAGCCCCGGACCCTCGGCCCGCTCGCGCTGAACCGCGCGCTGCTGGCCCGTCAGCACCTGCTGGAGCGGGCCGAGGCGACACCCGAGGCGATGGTCGGGCAGCTGGTCGGGTTGCAGGCCCAGGCGGTCGACCCGCCGTACTTCGGCCTCTGGTCGCGGCTGCGCGAGATCCGCCCCGAGCAGCTGAGCGCGCTGATCGAGCAGCGTGCGGTGGTCCGGATCGGCCTCCAGCGCGGCACCATCCACCTGGTCACCGCCGAGGACGCGCTGACGCTCCGCCCGCTGCTGCAACCCGTCCTTGACCAGGCCCTGCGCGGCGCCTACGGCAAGCGGCTGACCGGGCTCGATCTGGACGCGCTGGCCGAGCAGGGCCGCCGGCTGGTCGAGGCGCAGCCGCGGACCTTCCAGCAGCTGGGCGAACTGCTCGGCGCCGCGTACCCGGACCGGGACCCGGCCGCGCTGGCCCAGGCGATCCGCGCCCGCCTCGCGCTCGTCCAGGTCCCGCCGCGCGGCCTGTGGCGGGCCGGCGGACCCGCCGCGCACACCACCGCCGAACACTGGCTCGGCCGCCCCTGCGCGGCGCCGGCGGACGGTGCGGGCGGCCTGGAGCAGCTGGTGCTGCGCTACCTCGCCGCCTTCGGGCCCGCCACCGTCGCGGACGTGCAGAAGTGGTCCGGGCTGACCCGGCTCGCCGCGGTGCTGACCCGGCTGCGCCCGCAGCTGGTGGAGTTCCGCGACGAGCAGGGCCGCACCCTGTACGACCTCCCCGACGCCCCGCGCCCGCCCGCCGCGACCCCCGCCCCCGTACGGTTGGTCGCCCCCTTCGACAACCTGCTGCTCTCGCACGCCGACCGCACCCGGGTGCTGCCCGAGGAGCACCGGCCGCGGGTGATGACGCAGAACGGCATCGTGCTCGGCACGCTGCTCCTCGACGGCCTGGTGGCCGGCTCCTGGCAGCTGTCCGCCGCACGCGGCGCGACCCGCCTGCACCTGCGCCCCTTCGGCCCGCTGACCCGTGCGGCGCGCGCCGAGGCGGTGGCGGAAGGCGAGCGGCTGCTCGACTTCGCCCTGCCGCCGGGCGAGAGCGGCGAGGTCGAGGTCGAAAGCGTCGACAGCGTGCGCGGCGGCTCCTAGCGGGACGCGCCGAGCCCGCGCATAGCGGACACTCCGTCAGATGGTGTGCTGAGATGGTCGAATGTCCGAGCAGCTGCTGCCGCCCGCCGTGCGGACGGCCGCCGCCTGGTCGGCGGCCGTGATCCTCTTCATCGGCGTGGGCGCGATGGTCGTCTTCGCCTTCGTGGAACTGCGCGCCGCCACCATCCCGATGACCGTCGCGCTGCTCGGGACGGCGCTGCTGCAACCGGTGATGCCCTGGCTGGTCGCGCGGGGCCTGGGGCGCGGGACGGCTGCCGCGCTGACCTGCGCCGTGCTGGTGGCGGTGGTCTGCGGGGTGCTGGGGCTGCTCACCAACTCGCTGGTGCACAGCGCCCCGCAGATCGCCGAGTCGCTGAAGCAGGCGGGCGATCAGCTCGCCGACTGGCTCGGTCCGGCCGGCGACCGGTTGCAGGCGGGCCTCTCGCAGGCCGCCGGCGCCGGCGGACCGGCCGGCGGCTCGCTGCTCGGTTCGCTGGCAGGCGGCGTGCTCTCGGGCCTGATGGTCGAGGGCAACGTCCTGCAGCCGCTGATCCAGAGCCGGACGGTCGAGCTGCACCCCGCGACCATCATGTTCGCCGTGGTCGCCGGCGCCGGGATCGCCGGCATCATCGGCGCCCTGCTGGCCGTCCCGCTCTGCGCGGCGGCCATGGGCATCGTCGCGGTCCTGCGCGGCCGTCCGCGCCAGCGCACTCGGTGAGCTACCGGCCGGTATCGTCTGTGCTCCACGAAGGTCGGATCAGAGATTGGGTGCGGCAGCGATCATGGAGTTCCGCGAAGACATCCTGGGTGCCCCGTACGAGGCGGCCGAGCTGCCGCTGGCCGCGGACGAGGAGGGCGCGGTCAGCGCGACCCTGGTCAGGCGGCTCGTCCCCGGGTCCGAGAAGGCCGTGCTGTACCTCCACGGCTACACCGACTACTTCTTCCAGACCAACCTGGCGGAGCACTTCGTCGCCGCCGGCTTCTCCTTCTACGCCCTGGACCTGCGCAAGTACGGGCGCTCGCTGCGGCCCCACCAGTCGCCCAACTTCGTCCGTGACCTGTCCGCCTACGACGAGGAGGTCGAGGAGGCGGTCCGGATCATCCGCGAGCAGGACGGTCACACCCGGCTGCTGGTCAACGGCCACTCCACCGGCGGACTGGTGGCCGCCCTGTGGGCCTCCCGCCGCGCCGGGCGCGGCCTGGTGGACGGGCTCTTCCTGAACAGCCCGTTCCTCTCCATGCCCACCAGCCCCGCCATGCGCACCCTGGGCGCGCCCGCGGTCGGCGCACTCGGCCGCCTGGCGGCCACCCGCAAGCTGCCCGCCCCGCTGAACCCGCACTACGTGCACAGCCTGCACCGCGCCCACCGCGGTGAGTGGGAGTTCGACCTCGCGCTCAAGCCCGCCGAGGGCTTCCCGCTCTACGCCGGCTGGCTGGCGGCCATCCAGCGCGGCCACCGCGCGGTGCGGCGCGGGCTGCACGTCGACGTCCCCGTCCTGCTGATGGCTTCCACCGCCTCGGTCGTCACGAACAAGTGGGACCCGGCGATGCTCCAGCGCGACGCGGTCCTGCGCGCCGACGACATCGCGGCGCTCGCACCCCGCCTGGGACGCCACGTCACCACCGTGCGGATCGAGGGCGGCATGCACGACCTGGTGCTCTCCGGCGAGCAGGCCCGCACCCAGGTCTTCCAGGAGCTGGACCGCTGGATGGGTGCGTACTTCCCAGGTCATATGCTGCGGGAATGCTGAGAGACACCGACGCGGGCGAGCCGGTCCCGGTGCTGCGCGAGGTGGCGCTCGGGACGGCGAAGCTGATGCCCGATCTGGACTGCGACGGCGGCTGGCTGCTGACGCTGGACGGCACCCCGCAGTCCTACGTCGACCTCGCCGACCCGACCCGGCTGGAGTTCGAGTACACCCGCCGGATCGGCCACCTGGCCGACGTGCTGGCGCCCGAGGGCCTGGCCCTGGACGCGCTGCACCTGGGCGGCGGCGCGCTCACCCTGCCCCGCTACCTCGCCGCCACCCGCCCCGGCTCGCGGCAGCGGGTGGTGGAGCTGGACGGCCCGCTGATGGAGCTGGTCCAGGAGGTGCTGCCGTGGACCGGGCCCGACCTCGCCGTGACGGTCGGGGACGCCCGCGAGGCCCTGGGCGGCGTGGCGCCGGGCTCGGTCGACCTGCTGGTCGCCGACGTCTTCCAGGGCTCGCGCACCCCCGCGCACCTCACCTCGGTGGAGTTCGTCACGCTGGCCGCTGCCGCGCTGCGCCCCGGCGGCTGCTACGCGGCGAACCTGGCGGACGGCGCACCGCTGGAGTTCGCCAAGGCGCAGGCCGCCACCCTGCGGGCGGTCTTCCCGCAGACCTGCCTGGTCGCCGAGCCGTCGGTGCTGCGCGGGCGCCGGTTCGGCAACGTGCTGCTGGTCGGCTCCGACCGTCCGCTGCCGGTCGAGGCGCTCAGCCGCCGGCTCGCCGCCGACCCGTTCCCGGCCCGGCTGGTCGAGGGGGACGAGCTGCGCCGACTGGTGCGCGGCGTCCAGCCCGTGACGGACGCCTCCGCCCGCCCCTCCCCGCCCCCGCCGGCCGGGGCGTTCAGCATTGCCTAGAGAGGACCAGTCGTTGACCGAGCAGAGTGCGAGCGAGGACGCCGGCGCCCTGCTGCCGCCGGCCCTGACCGTTGCGCCGCTGTCGACCCGGCGCCCCTCGGTCACCGCCCTGGGGTTCGCCGAGCGGCCCTAGCGGCCGTAGCCGGTGGGGCCATACTGGAGAGCATGGCGCAGAAAACCTCTCCGCCGCGCCGCCCGCCGACCATTACGGTCAAGGGCCGCGACGTGCGGCTACGCACGATCGGGATTGCCGTCCTCGCAGTGCTCGCTGTCTGGTTCATCGCGGCCAACACCGGATCGGTCTCCGTCAAGCTGTGGGTTACCAGCGTCGCGCTGCCCCTGTGGGCGGTCCTCACCGTGACGCTGCTCACCGGCCTGGTCATCGGCTTCTTCCTCGGCCGCCGCCGCGCGAGGCAGTGAGAACACGGTCGACCGTCCGTCGGGCCGCGGTGCGCAGTCCGGACCTGGAAGACGGCCGGGCGGACGCGGTCACAGCATGCCGAGGTCCTCGGCCCGATGGACGGCCTCGCTGCGCCGGGTGACGGAGAGCTTGCGGTGGATGCTCTTCAGGTGGGTCTTGACCGTGTTGGCGGAGACGTAGAGCTCGACCGCGATCTCCTCGGTGGAGAGCATCCGGGCTGCCTGGCGCAGCACCTCGAGCTCACGCACGCTCAGCGCCTCGACCAGCGGGGGCGATGGATCGCCGGCCCCCGCCCGCCCGGCACCGAGGTGCGCCGCCCCGAGGCCGGCCGGCAGCAGCGCACGGATCTCTGGGCGCTTGCCGAGCAGGGGCTTCGGGAGCTCACCCAGCAGGCGGTCGGCCTCGGCGGCCGCCTGCTCGACGGCGGCGAGATCTCCGGCCTGGCGCCCTGCCAGCAGGCCCAGGAGCGCGCGGCCGAGCCGACGGGCCGGGTTGGCGGCATCCGACAGATGCGCGTCGGCACGCCGCAACGCGGCCGTACAGCCGTCGAGATCATGCTCGGCCAACCGGCAGGCTGCCCTCACCAGTGCCGGAGCCGCACCCGTCAGATCCGGCGGCATGGCGGCGAAGGCGTGCGACAGCCGTTCCCTGTCCGGACCGTTGAGGAGCCGACCGAGTGCCAGGTTGTCGGCCAGCTGGTCCGTGGCGAACTGCCAGTCGCCGCCGGCGGCGGCCTGGATGAGGGCTTCGGTGAGCTGTCCGGCGTCGGCGAGCCAGTGCGCCGCCCGCTGGTGCAGCCCGGGTTCGAGGCCGGGGCAGCGGTGGCGCAGATGCGTGTGCAGGACCTCGGCGAACAGGGGATGCAGGCGGTACCAGGCCGTTCCGTCGACCCGTTCCACGAAGGCGTTGGCGCGGGCGAGGGTGGCCAGGTTCCACTCGGCGTCGTCGCGGCCGGTCAAGACGTCGGCGAGTTCAGGGTGGATACGGTCGGTGACGCACGTACGTAACAGCAGGTCCTGGACCGGCGGAGCCTGCCCGTCGAGCACCTCGCGGACCAGGTAGTCGGCGATAGCGGTGCGGTCAGCGGCGAACTCACGGGCAAACGCCTCGGGATCGGCACTTCGCTGCATGGTCAGCGCGCACAGGCGCAGGCCGGCGGCCCACCCGTCCGTGCGCTCGACCAGCCGCCGGATCCCCGTCCGGGAGATCTCCAGCTCGTGCTCACGCAGCAGCGCGGCGGCCTCCATGGTGCTGAACTTCAGGTCCGCGTTGCGGATCTCGGTGATCTCGTCGGCGGCCCGGTAGCGATGCAGCGGCAGCAGGGTGTCCGTCGTGCTGGTCAGCACGAGCCGCAGGCCGTCAGCGGCGTGACGGAGTACGAACCGCAGACCCTCGGTGATCTCGTGCCCGGATGCCGAGTCGAACTGGTCGAGTACCAGGATCACGGGCTCCGCCGACTCGGCCAGCCCCTCGGCGAGACGTACCAGGAAGGACTGGCTCACGCCCTCCGCGCTGGTGGGTCGGTCCAGATCGCCCGGCAGCTTCACCCGGTGCCGGTCGAACGCCTCCAGTACGTAGGCCCAGAACACGCCGGGGGCGTCACCTGGTTCAACTGTCAACCACACGGTCGGGTGCGGCGCCAGGCCCGCGGTGATCCACTGGGCGGCGAGCACCGTCTTGCCGGCACCGGTCGGGCCGTTGAGCAGGGTGAGCGGCCGCCGTACTCCGGTCGTCAGACGGTTCAGCAGCTCGGGGCGCCGGACGACGCGCCTCGGCGGCCCCGGGACGGTGAACCTGGCGGCGAGCATCGGGTCGCCGGACGGTGTGAGGGTCCAGCGATTGGGTGGGGCATGGGAGTTGGAGACTGCGTGGCGCTGCATGGGGTCACCGGGGTTCACGAGGGGTGAGACCTTCGACCAGCCGACACTTCCACTCAACCCCCGTGCACCGGTGATCACCACTTGCGGTCACCCGGACCGGGTGAGGCGATCCCGAGGGGATCCGCCGCACCGTGGAGCCAGTACTGCCGTGCGGCCGCGACCGAGGGAGTAGACCATGAACAACGCGGTGAGCCTGGCTTCGGACTATCCGCTGCTGAACCTGTTCTGGACCATTGCGATCATCTTCCTGTGGCTCATGTGGTTCATGCTGCTGTTCCGGGTCATCGGCGACATCTTCCGTGACCACGAGCTGAGCGGCTGGGGCAAGGCGCTCTGGACTCTGTTCGTGGTCATCCTGCCGTTCCTCGGTGTCCTGGTGTACCTGATCGCCCGGGGTGGGAGCATGCACGAGCGCGACGTACAGCGGGCCAAGCGCGCCGAGGAGGAGTTCCAGACCTATGTCCGCGCCGCCGCGGGCACCTCCGGAAGCACCGACGAGCTGGCCAGACTGGCCGAGCTCAGGAAGAGCGGCGACATCACGGAGGAGGAGTACGCGAAGGCCAAGGCCAGGGTCCTGGGGTAACTGCTTCATCGCTGCCCGGTAGGCGGCCGGCGGTTGAACGGCACCTCCACCGCACCCTGTCACTCGGCGATCAGGACGGCGACGCCGGTGACCCGGTCGGCTGCGAGGTCCGCCAGTGCGGTGTCGGCCCGGCTCATGGCGTAGCGCTGCACGTGGACGGTGGGGCGGTTCCGGGCGGCCTCGGCCAGGTAGGCGCGGCCGTCCGCGCGGGTGTTGGCGGTGACGCTGCGCAGGGTGCGTTCCTGGAACAGGTGCCGGTCGTAGTTCAGGCCGGGGATGTCGGTGAGGTGGATTCCGGCCACGGCGAGCGTGCCGCCCCGGTCCAGGGCGGCCAGCGCGACGGGGACCAGGTCGCCGACGGGGGCGAAGAGGATCGCTGCGTCCAGGGGTTCTGGTGGGCTGTCGTACGCGCCCCGGGCCGACGCGGCGCCGAGTTCCAGGGCGAGGCGC
This sequence comes from Kitasatospora sp. MAA4, assembly GCF_029893355.1. GTDB lineage: Bacteria > Actinomycetota > Actinomycetes > Streptomycetales > Streptomycetaceae > Kitasatospora. The sequence continues at coordinate 35,153 of NZ_JARZAI010000036.1, read as the reverse complement.
TGTGCCTCCTCGGACCGGGTGAGGACGTGCACGACGGCTCCGCGGGAGAGCGCGAGTTGGGCGGTCAGGTGCGCGGAGGCCCCGAAGCCGTAGATGCCCAGTCGGCCGCCGGGCGGCAGGTCGGTGCGCTCCAGCGCGCGGTAGCCGATGATGCCCGCACACAGCAGCGGGGCGAGCTCCTCGTCGGCCGGGCCTTCGGGCAGCGGGTAGGCGAACCGGGCGTCCACCGTCGTGTGTCCGGCATAGCCGCCGTCGAGGTCCCACCCGGTGTAGCGGGAATACGGGCAGAGGTTCTCGTGGTCTGCACGGCAGTAGCGGCAGGTACCGCAGGTGCCGGCCAGCCAGGCTGCTCCGACCCTGTCGCCGGGGGTGAACTCCGTGACGGCGGAGCCGGCTTGCAGCACTCGGCCCACGATCTCGTGGCCTGGGGTGCAGCGCGGTCTGTGCGGCACCAGGTCGCCCTCGGCCAGGTGGAGGTCGGTGCGGCAGACGCCGCAGGCTGCTACCTCGATCAGGATCTCCCGCGCTCGTGGTTCCGTGATCGGCCGCTCCACGCGACGTAGCGGGAACGAGTCGAGCGGACCGGGCCGCTCGACCACCCAAGCGGTCGTGCTGAGCGTCTCGTGCCGGGGTATCGCCATGTCCGCCCCTTCCGGAGGCATGGGCCGGGGCGACGACAGGAGCACCCGGCCCATTCCATCCTGCTCCTGGAGCGCTCCAGGAGTCGACCGTCCGTGCGGTCGAGGTTGTACCGGTTCGGCACGCAGTCGAGCGGTGTCAGCCGCGCACCGCGAGCAACTCATCGACCTGCTCGGCGAGTTCCGGGTCGGCCTGTCGGCAGGCCTGCAACTCGGCCTCGGCCTCGGCCCGGCGGCCGAGCCCGAGCAGGCAGCGGGCCCGCTGCAGCCGGGTGTCCGGGTCCTCGCCGCCGTCCTCGGCGAGCAGCCCGTCCAGCAGCTCCAGGGCCCGCGCGAAGCCGCCCGCGTCGGTCTGCGCCACAGCCAGGTTGAAGGCGATCCCCGGCCCCTGGCTCAGGCTCAGCGCCCGCTCCAGGTCGGCGACGGCGAGCTCCAGATCGCCGTTCTCGTAGGCGAGCACCCCGCGCAGTGCCCAGGCCTCGGCGCAGTCCTCGTCCGCCAGCAGGGCCGCCGTGAGCGCCTCCGCGGCCGCCTCCGGCTCGCCCGCCGAGCTGTGCAACTGGGCTTTGAGGCAGAGTAGTTCGGTGTTGTCGGCGGCCAGTGCCAGGCCCGCCTCGACATCGCGCCGGGCGCCGTCCAGGTCGTCCAGCTCGCTCAGCAGCACGGCCCGGTTGAGGTAGGCGTCGGTGAACTCGGGGTCGAGCTCCAGGACATAGCCGAAGTCGGCCACCGCGCCTGCCACGTCGCCGAGTTCGGCCTTCACGTCGGCCCGGTTGTAGTAGGCCTCGGGGAACGGCGGGGAGAGCCGGATCGCCTGCTCGTAGTCGGCCAGCGCCTCCTCCGCGCGCCCCAGCCGGCGCAGGATCATGCCGCGGTCGAACCAGTACTCGGCGTAGTGCGGGTCGAGTTCGATCACGGCGGTGTAGCCTTCGAGCGCGTCGGCGTGCCGGCCCAGCGAGGCGTGCACCTGCGCGCGGTTGTAGCGCAGCACCGAGCGGTGCAGGGCGTGCTCGGTGGGGTCGAGCGCCTCGTCGAGCCGGGCGAGCGCGTCGTCCAGCAGCAGCAGGGCCTCCTGCGGGCGCTTCTGGTGCACCTCGATGAGGGCGAGCCCGTTGCGGTTGAAGGCGGTCTGCATCGCGCGCTGCTTGGTGTCGCCGACCAGTCCGGCGAAGGCGATCGCCTGGTTGATCCAGCCGCGGGCAGCCTGGTGGTCGCGCTGGTCGGGGTCCAGGTGGCGGGTGTAGAGCATGGCGGTGGCGTAGGCGGCCTGCAGGTGCACCGAGGCCGAGGTGGTGGCGGCCCGGGCGCCGTTGTAGAGCGGCAGCGCGAGTTCGGGCAGGCCGAGCGCGGCGTACGAGGTGGTCATCTTGGTGGTGAGGGCCCACCAGTGCTCGAAGTGGCTCTCGTGGTCGACCAGGGTGAGCCCGCGCTGCGCGTAGTCCACCACCGCGTGGTAGAAGCCCAGGTCCATGCAGATGTTGAGCGCGTGCACCAGGGCGTCGGCGCCCCGGCCGGCCGGGGCGCTGCCGTGCTGGGCGTGCCAGGCGATCGCTCCCAGCGCCAGGGAGGGTTCGCCCAGCTGCTCCAGCTCGGTGCGGCGGGCGTCGTGCAGGGCGGTCCGCCGCTCCGGCGCCAGCGCCTGGTAGGCGGCGAGCAGCCGCGGGTCGTCGGCCGTCCCGTCGCCGTCGACGAACTCGCCCGCGGGGTCGTCACCGAGCGGGCCGGGGGCGCAGTCGTGGTCGACGGCCCGGCAGTACCTCTCCAGTGCCGGCGGCAGTGGCGCGGCGACCGGCCCCTCGGGATCGGCGCTGAACTCCGCTCCGGTGCTGACCACCAGCGTGAGCAGGGCGGGGTCCATCCGGCGCAGCAGTACGGCCACCAGCTCGCGGTCGGTCGGGTCGGCCTGGTGCAGATCCTCGATCAGCAGGGTGCGCGGGCCGGCGTTCAGCTCCTGGAGGTACTCGGTGAGGAACTCGGCCAGTCCGTGGGCGATCCGCAGGGCGGGAGGTGCTAGATCATCCTGTGGCTCACCCTGGCGTGTCAACGAGCTGACAGATGTTCAACAGTGAAACGGGAGAGTCCTGTTCGGGCCTGTGCGGGCGGCGGGCAGCGCCGGCGGGGACCGATTTCAGTCCCCGCCGGTGTTTAGCCCGAGCTCAGCGCGGCTGCGCCTTGGTTCGCCGTCACCGTCCTGAGGCTCGCGGGGTGAGTGTGGCGGTCAGACCGGTGAGGAGGGTGTCGAGGCCGCGTTCGAGTTCGGCGGCTCCGTCGTATGCCTCGTTCGGTAGGGCAGTCTGCGGAGATGCGAACTGCCTTGCTGTTTGAGACGGTTGAGGGACAGCGCCGATGATGGCAACGGCCCCTGGGTACCGGCGCTGTCCGCTGCGATGCGAGGTGCCAGTTGCGATGACGACCACGATGAACATCCGCGCTCACGGGGCCGAGCAGGTCAGGGCGCTGGAGAGGGCACTCGGTTTCGAACAGCCCTCGCCTGAGGCCACCCGGGCGGCGGGCGCGGCGCTGATCCGCGCGCTGCAGGATCGCGCCGAGCGCCGGCGGGCGGAGTTCGTCCGCGCGGCGGAGCTTCGGCGGCCGGTCCTGGACCAGCTGCTGGGCGCTGCGGGGGTGCGCGAGGCGATGCTGCCGCTGCGGGAGGACCAGAAGAAGCGGGCGGCGCGCAAGGCCGCTGCCGCGCGCCGCCCGCGCGTCGACAGGACTCTGGACTCGACCTTCGACGCCGGCACCAACTTCGCGATCAAGACGCCTCCCTTCGACGGCGGAATCGCGGAGGGAGCGGGCGGGTCGGTCGACCCGGGGCACGGCACCTTCGGTTTGAACGTCCAGGCGTTCGGCGAGTCGAAGAGCTGCGGCGTCACGATCGGCTCGTGGTTCTTCACCCCGAACGACAACCCCTTCCAGCGGTTCGCGGTGACCATCCACTACGACATGGACTGGTCGGACCACGCGAACGGCTACGTCGCGCACAACGACTTCTCGACCGTCCTCACCGTCTACGACGGCGCGCTGCCGATGGTGCAGGCCGAGGTGCAGCCCGCCTGGAGCAACGGCGTCGGCTGGTTCGACTCCTCCAGCGGGTCCGAGTCCGGCGCCTGGACCGTTGCGGAGACCTTCTTCAAGGCGAACGCGGGCCACTCCTACTTCTGCCAGGTGGGGTTGTCCGCCTCCGCGGACTCCGATAGCGGTACGTTCGGCTTCGCCGACTCGACCATCCACATGAACGGCTACATCCAGGACATGGTCCTCGGTGGCCTGGGTTGACCGACGAGTGCGGGACGAGTGGGAGGTGTCGTGGTGGCCGCCGCCGGAATTCTGTTCGAGACGGTGAGTGTCGGGAAGCCGGATGACGTCAATGTGATCATCGGGCAGTCGCACTTCATCAAGACCGTGGAGGATCTGCACGAGGCGCTGGTCGGGGTGAGCCCGCACCTGCGCTTCGGGCTCGCCTTCTGCGAGGCCTCCGGCGCCTGCCTGGTGCGCCACTCGGGCAACGACGACGCCCTGGTGCGGCTCGCGGTCGCCAACGCGAGCGCGATCGGCGCCGGGCACTGCTTCGTGATCCTGCTGCGCGAGGGCTACCCCGTCAACGTGCTCAACCAGGTCAAGGCGGTGCCCGAGGTCTGCACGGTGTACTGCGCGACGGCCAACCCGGTGGACGTCCTGGTCGCGGTCACCGAGCGGGGACGCGGGGTGGCCGGTGTGATCGACGGCGCATCGCCGGTCGGCATCGAGACGGAGTCCGATGCCGCCGACCGGCGGCAGCTGCTGCGCGACCTCGGGTACAAACTCTGAGACGGAACTTAAAGGGCTGGCAAAGCGTTGGCGGGGTGGCAGCGCGTTAGGCTGTTTAGTTCCCGCACTGTGTGCCCCCGGAGGTAGCCCGCCTTGTTCCACATCGACGCCTGGATCAACAGCGTCCCGCCGTTGGCGGTGTACCTGCTGGTCGGCCTGATCATCGGGGTCGAGAGCATCGGCATTCCGCTGCCCGGCGAGATCGCCCTGGTCTCGGCAGGCCTGCTGGCCGCCAAGGGGACGGTCAATCCGGTGCTGGTCGGGGTCTGCGCCGTGGCCGGAGCGGTGATCGGCGACTCGATCGGCTATGCCATCGGGCGCCGCGGCGGCAAGCCGCTCTTCGAGAAACTCGGGAAGAAGTTCCCGGCGCACTTCGGGCCCGACCATATGGCCACCGCCGAGCGGGCGTTCCAGCGGTGGGGGATGTGGGCGGTCTTCTTCGGCCGGTTCATCGCGTTGCTGCGGATCTTCGCCGGGCCGCTGGCGGGTGCGCTGCGGATGCCGTACTGGAAGTTCCTGATCGCCAACGTGCTCGGCGGCGTGATCTGGGCGGGCGGGACGACGGTCGGCGTCTACTACGCGGGCAAGGTCGTCGAGAAGTACCTGCAGAGCTTCTCGTGGGTCGCCCTGGTGCTCGCCGCGCTGGCGGGCGCGGCCTCGGCCGTGGTGCTCAAACGCCGGGCGGCGCGGATGCGCGCCGAGCACGAGGCGGCGGACGTGGTGGACGCGGCTGACGGCAGGGTGGCTGAGCAGGCGCTGCCCGTCGGCGAGTGACGCAGCGTCACGCCGTAGGATCTCCGCAGAGGCAGTGGCCAGCAGCACAGCGGAGGTTTCGATGACCCAGCAGCAGTGGACCGCAGTGGACGAGTACCTGAACGGCGTCCTGGTAGGGGAGGACGCCGTCCTCACGGCCGCGCTCGCCACCAGCCGGGCGGCGGGCCTGCCGGAGATCGCGGTCGCCCCCAACCAGGGCAAGCTGCTGCACCTGCTGGCCGTCACCATGGGTGCCCGCCGGATCCTGGAGGTCGGCGCGCTCGGCGGCTACAGCGGTATCTGGCTGGGCCGGGCGCTGCCTGCCGACGGGCGGCTGATCTCGCTGGAGATCGACCCGAAGCACTCGGCGGTCGCCCGCGCCAACCTGCACGAGGCCGGCCTGGAGAAGGTCGCCGAGGTGCGTACCGGCCGGGCCGTGGACAGCCTGGCGGAGCTGGTGGACGATGGCGCCGAGCCCTTCGACCTGGTCTTCATCGACGCCGACAAGCCCAGCAACCCCGACTACTTCCGCTGGGCGCTCAAGCTCACCCGCCCCGGCTCGCTGATCGTCATCGACAACGTGGTGCGCGGCGGCGCGGTGGCCGACGCGCAGAGCACGGACCCGTCCGTGCTGGGGGTTCGCGCGATGCACGAGCTGATCGCGGCCGAGCCGCGGGTCACGGCCACCGCGGTGCAGACCGTCGGGCTCAAGGGGTACGACGGGTTCACGCTGGTCCGCGTCATCGGCTGACCTGGCGGAACACGCGGAAAGCGGAACGAGGGAGAGGGCGCGGCACATGCGGATCGGACTTCTGGGCACCGGCCCCTGGGCCCAGCGGGTGCACGCGCCCGTGCTGGCCGAGCACCCCGGGGTGGAGTTCGCCGGGGTGTGGGGCCGGCGGCCGGAGGCGGCCGCCGAGCTGGCTGCCGCGCACGGGGTGCCGGCGTACCAGGACGTGGACGCCCTGTTCGCCGCCGTCGACGCGCTCTCACTGGCCGTGCCGCCCGCGGTGCAGGCCGGGCTCGCGGTGCGCGCCGCGCAGGCGGGTTGCCACCTGCTGCTGGACAAGCCGCTGGCGACGGACGTCGAGCAGGCCGCCGCCGTGGTGGCGGCGGCCGAGCGGGCGCGGGTGCGTACCGAGGTCTTCTTCACGCTGCGCTTCGACGTGGGCCAGTCAGCCTGGACGGAGCAGCAGGCCGCCGCGGGCGGCTGGTTCACCGGCCACGCCGACTGGCTGGGCTCGGTCTTCGCCGAGGGCACCGCCAGCCCGTACGCGGCCTCGCCCTGGCGCCGGGAGAAGGGCGCGCTCTGGGATGTCGGCCCGCACGTGCTGTCGGTGCTGCTGCCCGTCCTCGGCGAGGTCGAGTCGATCACGGCGGCCGGCGGTCCGGGCGACACCGTGCACCTGGTGCTGCGGCACGGCGGCGGTGCCTCCAGCACGGCGCGCCTCAGCCTGACCGCGCCGGTGAAGGCCGCGGGCATGGGCATCGAGCTGCGCGGGGAGGCCGGGGTGAGCCGGATGCCGGACTCGACCGCCGGTCCCCGGGCCGCCTTCGCGCGCGCCGTCGACGCGCTGCGCGCGGAGCAGCCGCACCCGTGCGACGCGGCCTTCGGCCTGCGGGTGGTGCGCGTCCTGGCCGCCGCCGAGGAGGCGCTGAGCACCGGCCGCACCGTCCGGCTCGCGGCAGGCCGAGTCACCGATTAATCGATGGAGCGGTCCGGCGGAGGCACCCTAGGGTGGCCGGACACGATGTCGTCAACGGGAGCGGGCCATGCGGACGCACTACCCTCGCACCCCGCACCTGCCCTGGTCGCCGGGGGCCACCTCGGACGACGTCCGGGCCGGCGGTCTTGCAGGGCTGCTCGGCCGCGAGGTCGTGGTCACCGAGAAGCTCGACGGGGAGAACACCACGCTCTACCCGGACGGCCTGCACGCCCGTTCGCTGGACTCCGCGCACCACCCGTCCCGGGCCTGGGTCAAGGCGTTGCAGGGCCGGATCGCCCGGTCGATCCCGGCGGGGTGGCGGGTCTGCGGGGAGAACCTCTACGCCCGGCACTCGATCGCCTACGGGGATCTGGAGAGCTGGTTCTACGCCTTCTCGGTCTGGGACGGCGAGGACCGCTGCCTGGACTGGGACGAGACGGTGCGCTTCGCCCGGCGGCTGGGGGTGCCGGTGCCGCCGGTGCTGTGGCGCGGCGTGCTGGACGAACGGGCGGTGCGGGCGCTACGGGTGCTGCGGCTGGACACCGAGCGCCAGGAGGGCTACGTGGTCCGCACCGCGGAGGGCTTCGGGCGGGCGGAGTTCGCCGACCGAGTGGCCAAGTGGGTCCGTCCGGCGCACGTGCGCACCGACACGCACTGGATGCACGCCGCCGTGGTCGCCAACGGGCTGCGGCCGGGCGCCGCGCTCTGGGACGTGCAGTCGGGGGCGCCGGTCGACGTGCCGGCGCTGCTGGCGGCCGTGCGACTGGGGCCGGGGGAGCTCGGCGGCCCGGGCGCGGTCGAGCGGGCCGAGGCGGCGGTGGCCGACGTCTCCGCGCGCCTCGAACTGCTGGGACGTACCGGCGCGGCCCGGCTGACGGGCGTGCTCGCGGCGCTGCTGCACGGTGCGCGCCGGGGACGGCTGGCGCCGCGGCTGGTGGCGCCGCTGGGCATGGCGCGGGCCCGCCGGGTCGCGGACCTGGTCGGCCTGCACACCGCCCTGCACGCGCCGTTCCCCGACGAGGAGCGCCGGGCCGGGCTGGTCCGGCTCTCGCCGGCGGCTGACCTCGGGGTGCTGCACGCGGTCGCGGCCGCGGTGCTGACCGGGCGGACGGACCCGGCGGCCGCCGAGGCCCGCGAGCAGGTCGAATGGTCGGCGCTGCACGCCGAGGCCGCCGACCTGCTCGGACCGGCGCCGCTGGGCGAGTTGCGTTCCGCGCTGCGCCGCGAGCTCGACGCGGACGGCCCGCCGGAGCCCGCCGTGGCCGACCGGTACTGGGCCGAGGCGCTGGAGGGCAGCGCGCTGGGACGGATCGGCACCGCGCAGGAGGCGCTGGCGCGCGGCTGGCGGCTGCGCGAGGGGGAGTTCCCGCGCCTGGTCGTCATGGTGGGCCCCTCCGGCAGCGGCAAGAGCGGCTTCGCCCGCGCCCTGCCCGGCGTCGACGAGGTGCTCGCACTGGACGACCTGCGCGAGGCCCGCGGGGACCGCTCCGACCAGCGGGCCAACGCGGCCGTGCTCAGCGAGGGCCTGGCGCGGCTCGACGCGGCGCTGACCGGGCGGCGCACGGTGGTCTGGGACGCCACCTCGCTCACCCGGCCGTCGCGCTCGCTGGTGCACGCGGTGGCGCGGCGGCGCGACGCGCTGGTCACGCACGCCGTCGTACTGGTCGAGGACGAGGAGCTGGCCCGGCGCAACGCGGTGCGCCCGCATCCCGTCCCGGCGGCGGTGCTCGCCGCGCAACTCGACCGCTTCGCCCCGCCCTACCCCGGCCAGGCGCACCGCACCTGGTACGTCGGCCCGGGCGGCACCGTGGACGACACGGTCGGCTCACTCGACAGTCCGGACCTGTGATGCGCACCAGCGAGGAGATCTACCACCGGATCCGCTGGGATCAGCGGTTCGATCCGGCCCGGTTCGTGCTGGGCGTCAACGTCCGCGCCACCGCGCCCAAGCGGGTTCCGCTGCCCGCCTTCGTGCCCGGCGGCGACATCCCGTGGCACCGGGTGCTGTTCGTGGAGGCGGACGGCGAGGTGGTCTGGGACCGGGCGGCGGGTCTGGACTGCCTCGACGCCTCGGAGCTCGGCCGGGCGCAGGACCCGCGCCGACTGCGCGCGCCGTTCTTCACCGCCCGGACGCCGCACGCCTGGGACCCGGTGCGCGGCTGGTGCCCTGCCGCGGCCTGGGACGGCACGCCGCCGGTCCGCACCCGGGCGGCGGCCGTCCGGGTACTGACCTGGAACACCCTGTGGGACCGCTACGACCGCGACCGGATCGACACCGCCCGGCGCCGGCCGCTGCTGCTGGCGGCGCTGGAGCGCGCGGACGCCGACGTCATCGCGCTCCAGGAGGTCGAGGCGGGCCTGCTCGACCTGCTCCTCGCCGCGCACTGGGTGCGGGCCGGCTACACGCTGGGTACCGACCCGGCCGGGCGGGACGTGGACGACAGCGGGCTGCTGCTGCTCAGCAGGCTGCCCGTCCGGGAGGCGGCCCAGCACGCCCTCGGCCCGCACAAGGCCGTCGCGGCCGTCACCGTCCAGACGGCCGACGGTCCGCTGACGGTGGCCGGCACCCACCTGACCAGTGACCACTACGACCAGGGCGCGCTCAAGCGGCAGGACGAACTCGCCCGGCTCGCCGAAGGGTTGGCAGGAGTGGAGGGTGACCTACTGCTGCTCGGCGACCTCAACGACGGCGGCGACGGACCGGCGGCCCGGCTCGGCCTGCGGGACGCCTGGAGCGAGGTGCGCGGTGCGGCCGACCGCACGCCCACCTTCGACCCGGGTGCCAACCCGCTGGCCGCCGTCTCCTCGCTGTCCGGCCGGGCCTCGCGGCTGGACCGGGTGCTGGTGCGCGGGCCGGAGCTGCGGGCGACCGCGGCGGAGCTGTGCGGTGACGCGCCGGTCGACGGGCTGTTCCTGTCGGACCACTATGGCGTGCTGGCCGAACTGGGCAGCACGGATGCGGCGTTGGCCGATGACGTGCTCGACGCGGCGCCCACCGCTCGGACGGCGGTCGCCTGGATCCCGCCGGCCGAGCTGTGGCCGGCGATCCAGCAGGTCCGCCGCGAGCACGATCCGCAGATCGACCGCTGGCCGCCGCACGTGAACCTGCTCTTCGGCTTCGTGCCGGAGGCCGAGTTCGAACGGGCCGCCCCGCTGCTGCGCGCGGCGGCGGCGAGCGTCGCCCCGTTCACCGCGCGGCTCGAAGGGGTCCGCAGCTTCGCGCACCGCGGCGACGCCACGCTCTGGCTCGACCCGGCGGCGGCCGATGCCGCGCCCTGGGCGGCGCTGCGCCGCGCCCTGGAGTCGTCCTTCCCCCGCTGCCGGGGTCGCGGCGACGGCTATACCCCGCACCTGACGCTCGGGCGCGCCCGTGAGCCGCGCCGGCTGGCCGCCGCGCTCGCCGGTCGGCTGGGCGGGAGTTTGGCGCGGGTCGGGGAGCTGGTCCTGCTCTCCCGCCGGGGCGAGGGGCCGATGCAGGCGCGGGCCACCGTCGAGCTGGGGACGGGCGAGCTGCGCTGGCTGCCCGAACCTGCGCTGGAGCCCGCCGTCGACGGCGGTGGCTGCGACCGGGGGGCGGAGCAGGTCGTGCGGCGGCTGTCGCAGGAGCTGGCCGACGGGGTCGTGCACGTCGTCGGCTCGCGGCGGCTCGGGTGCGCGCTGCCGGGCGCGGACCTGGACCTGGTGGCGGCGCTGCCCGGCGCCGCCGACTCGGCGGAGCCGTCGCAGCTGTCGGAGCTGTCGCAACGGGTACGGGCGGCGCTGCCGCAGGCCGTCCGGGTCCGGCCGGTGATCGGCGCCCGGGTGCCGGGGCTGCGCCTCCAGGTCGACGGCCTGGCCGTGGATCTGGCGGTGGTCGCCACCGGGCAGCTGGCGCCCACCGAGGCGGTGCAGCGCCGGGCCGAGCTGGGGGAGGCGGCCGCGACGGCGCTGAGCGCGGTCAGCGACGCGGACGCGATCCTCGCGGCGGTCGGCGCCGACCGCGCCGCCTTCACCGAGCTGGCCCGGCAGGTGAAGGAGTGGGCGCGGGTGCGCGGCCTGGACTCGGCGCCGTTCGGCGGCCTGCCGGGCCTGGCCTGGACGGTGCTGGCGGCCCGTACGGTCCGCGAGGCGCCGCCGGGCACCGGGCCCGACGGGTTGCTGCGGCAGTTCTTCGGCAGCTGGGCGGCCTGGGACTGGCGTGAGCCGGTGGAGTTGCTGCCAGGGACTGTGCCTGCCTCCTCCTCCTCCTCCGAGGCAGCGCTGACGATCCTCACACCGACCGGGCCGGTGCGCTCGTGCACCGAACAAGTGAGCTTCGGTGGCCGGGAGTTGCTGGTGCAGGAGCTCTACCGGGCCTGGGAGGCCCTGGAGGACGGCCGCCGACCCGAGCTGCTGTCACCGCCGCCGCTGCACCGGCGCCACGCGGCCTGGGCGGTGCTGACCGTACGGGCGGTGCGGGGCGAGGAGTTCGACTGCACGCTCGGCCGCGTCCGGGGCCGGCTGCGCGCGCTGCTGACCGTCCTGGAGCGGTCCGGCCTCGCCGAGCCGCACGCCTGGCCGCGGCCGTTCGAAAGCAGCTCAGACGAGGCGCGTTACGCCATCGGGCTCGGCCGCACGCCGCCGGACGCCGCCCGGCTGGCGGCGATCACCGCGGGGTGGGCCGAGGGCCTGCCGGGCGTCCGGATCGACTGGGCCGAGTGCGGGGTGGTGCCGACCCTCACGACCCTTGCCCGCGCGAGCAGATGACCGTGAACAGGGTGAACGAGGCCAGGAACGGACCCTGTTCGAGCGCGGCGAACCAGGCGCGGCCGCGCTGCTCCTCGACCAGGCCCGCCTCGATCGCCCGCTGCATGTTCCGGCCCAGCGCCAACACGTAGTCGGCCTGCGCGAATTCGCGGAACACCGGGGTGTTGGCGTGCACCGAGCGCACGGTGAACCCGGCCTGCTCGGCCAGCCGCGGCAGGCGGCGGCCGATGGTCGCGTTGCGTACCGCGACGGAGCTGGTGAAGCTGGTGAAGGCGCGGCTGGTCTCCAGATCCTCGGCGTCCACCAGCAGGGTGTCCCAGTCGGGTTCGGCGAGGGCGACCAGCGCGCCGGGCCGCGTAGCGCGGTGCAGCCCGGCGAGCACCGTGCCGGGGTCCTCGACGTGCATCAGCACCCGGTCGATCCTGGCCCGGTCCACGCTGCCGTCCTCGAGCGGGAGTTGGTGCACGTCGCCCTCCAGGATCCGCACCACGGGCAGCTCGGCGGTGCGCCGGCGCGCCGCGTCGAGCATCGCCAGGTCCCGGTCCACCCCGATCACCCGCCCGTCCGGGCCGACCAGTTCGGCGAACGCGGCCAGGTCGGTGCCCGGTCCGCAACCGAGGTCCAGGGCCGTCTGGCCCGCCCGGACGTCCAGCAGCGCGAGCAGCTGCGCCTTGTACGCGCGGCCCGCGTCGGCGGCGGCGGCGTTGAGCATGTAGGCGGCCTGGTCGGGGCGCGGCACTCCGAGAGTCGTCGTCATGACGAACAGTCAAACACGGATGGCGGGCGGACGACTCAGGTCGGGCGGCGGTCGGCGGGGCGGCGCGGCGGGATGGGGACGGCGGGGAAGTCGCGCGGGCCGGTCCAGAGCGTGGGGACGGCGTCCACCCGGCGGCAGATCTCGTACGCGATGGCCTCGTAGTTGACCCGCCAGCCCTGGAAGTGCGGCCAGGCCAGCACGGTGGGCCGCTCGGTCTCGAAGCCGGAGGCGACGATCATGCTGACGGCGGCGTCGAACTCGGGGTAGCTGATCCGGATCGGGCTGTCCGGCTCCGGGTCGGGGTCGAACGGGAACCGCAGCACCCGGGCGATGTCGCGCAGCGCGGTGAACCCGGCGCGCAGCACCAACCGGGCCTCGGGCGGCGCGGTGCGCGGGTTGAGCGCGAGTTGCAGGGCGGCCGCGTCCATCACGGTGATCAGGCCGACGATCCAGCTGCGGTGCGGCTGGGGCGAGCGGAAGGAGAGCAGCACGGGGTAGTTGGAGTGGCTCTCGCCGAGCTCGGCGGCCAGCCGCTCCCAGTCGCGGTAGAGCTGCGGCAGTGCGGTCTCGGTGTCCACCAGCGACTGGCGGGCCAGCAGTTCGGGCCCCCAGGCCGGTTCGCCGGCCCGCGACTGGAGCAGCGTGACCTCCACCTCACGGCGGTTGTAGGAGCCGTAGAGGGTGGGCAGGTAGGCGATCTGCAGGGCGATCACCAGCGGCCCGCTGGCCGCGGCGAGGAAGTCGATGCCGGAGAGCCGCAGCCGGTCGCCGCTGGCGTAGCCGAGGGTGAAGAGGCTGGAGCCGGCCTCGCGCAGCGAGACTCCCCAGGTCAGGTTCGAGTTCGCGTAGAGCAGCAGCGTGAAGCCCGCCAGGAAGGCGCAGAGCCAGCAGAACAGCATGCCGACCAGCATCAGCGGCGCCAGCCAGGCCTGCGCGCGGTCCTGCGCCCGGTAGGTGCCGAACGGGTTGGCGCAGAGCCGCAGGATGGTGCGCAGCACCTGCCAGAGCCGGGAGACCAGGGTGGAGTAGAGCCCCCGGGGCACCACCAGGGTGCGCAGGATGCTGGCGATGGTGAGCGCGAGCAGCAGGATGCCGGCCAGCGCGGAGATCAACCTCATGGGGACCATTGTCGATCATCCGGCGGGGCGATGGCGGCCACCGGGCGGGTACGGGCGGGTACGAGCGGGCGAGCGTCGGCTGTCGGCGCACTTCGGTGCTGTGCTGCGTCCGCCGGGTGGGCGAACGGGTTGCCGGGCGCGGCGTGGCGCGGGGCGGGCTCGGCGCCGTTGCGGGAGGCTCGCAGGAATCCGACGGCCCCGAGGAGACCCCGCCATGACCTCACCCACCGTGCCGAGCCCGCTCGACCGCCTGCTGGAGGCGGTCAATGCGGGTCAACTCGACGCGTTCCTGGACTTCTTCACCGCCGACGGCGTGGTCGACGACTGGGGGCGGGAGTTCCGCGGCCGGGAGGCCATCAAGGGCTGGAGCGACCGGGAGTTCCTCGGCTCGGCGGTGACGCTCAAGGTCACCGGGGTGGCGCAGAACGGCGCCGAGGTGGTGGTGAGCACCGAGGTGGGCGGCAACGGGTTCAACGGCCCGTCCGACTTCGCCTTCTCGGTGGACGGCGATCGGGTGCGCCGGATGCGGATCACCGGCTGAGGGCGCGTTGTGCGGGCGGCCGCCGGATGCTGCCGCCCGAACAAAGCTGATGAGACGTCAGTTTTGTTGGGAGAGCTGGCTGAAGCGGTCCAGGCTCTGCTGGTAGGCGACGGGCGTCACGTGCACGGGACCGGAGTACGGGTGGGTCATGTGCAGGACCAGGTAGACGCCGAAGCCCACCACCGCGCCGACCAGGCCGAGTGCGACGGCCTCGCGGCGCTGGAACGTCAGGCCCGCGATCGGCGCGTAGAGCAGCACGAGCAGTCCGGTGCCGATCAGCGCGGGGTAGAGGGGCGCGGGCAGTGAGGCGGTGGCGTCGGCCAGCCGGATCTGCCGCTTGGTGTAGACGTCGTCCAAGTCCGCCAGCATGGTGGTGCGTTGAGCGGAGTCGGGGAGCGCCTCGACGTGGCTGCGGACGGCGTCCAGGCCGGCCCAGGTGCCGGAGTCGGCCGAACCGTGGCTCATCGCCCGGAAGTCCGGGCCGATCACGTCGGTCACGTAGGCGCGCAGCAGGGGACGGGTGGACGCGTCGGCGTCGGTGTAGGCCGCGTTGAGCGAGCGGGCCTCGTCCCAGGTGTGGCCGCGGGCCGTGTTGAGGTTGGACCAGGATCCCGCGATCAGGAACGCGGTGACCAGCATGAAGGACGAGAGCGAGGCGGACCCGAGAAAGCCCAGGGCCCCTCCGGAGAAGGTGCCCTCGCGCGAGCGGCTGGTGCGGCCGAAGGCGGCCAGCACAGCCACGGCGGCGCCACCGCCGATGATCACGGCGACAATGATACCCAGGCTCAACGACCTCTCCCTGCAGTGTGGTTGATGAAGGTGACCGCGCCGGCCAGGACGGCGGGCACGGTGATCGCGACGAGCATGAACGCGCTGTCGGCCGGGCCGACGGCGGGGACGGTCAGGCTCTCGTCGGGCGGCCGGGTCGGTACGGCGGTGGTGGCGTGCAGCCGGCTGGGCGCCGGCGGGGGCGGCAGCGGCGCGGCGACGGTGTGCGTCGCCCTGGGGACGACCGGTGCGGGCGCGGCCGGGTGCGGGGTGGGCTTGGTGGGCGGCGGCGCGAGGTGCGGGGTCGGCGGGGGTAGCGGTGGAGGTGGGGGTGGTGGCGGCGGGGGCGGGGTCGGTGGGTGCGGAACCGGCGGGTGCGGAACCGGCGGGGGAGTGGGCGGGGCGGGAGGTTTGGGCGGCGGTGGCGGTGTGGGCGGTACCGGCGGGGGCGAGGGGTGGCAGTGCCCGGGGTCGGGATCGGGATCGTGGTGGTGATGGTGTCCGGGGTCGTGATGGTCCGGGTCGTGGTCGCCGGGGTCGTGGTCTCCGGGATCTCCGGGATCGCCGGGGTCACCCGGTCCGTGGTGCCCGGGGTCGTGGTCCGGCTGGTGGTGGTCGGGGCCGGCGGGCCCGGCGGTGCTGCGTCGCATGCGAGGAAGCTAGCCATCGGCCGCCGTGCCTCCGGGGCGAATTGCATTCTCCTGCAACCGATTTGACTCTTCAGGGGGTGAAAAGTTCGACTTTCCATACGTGCGCCGAACTCATGTTCCCGCCGCAACGTGCCGCAGGGCGGCCGATCGTGATCAGGCGGCCAGGTAGCGCCGGAGCAGGATCTTGCACTCCGCGATCAGCGCCGGATCGCCGTCCCGGTCGTGCTGGAAGGCGAGTTTGAGCACCGAGTCGGCGCATTCCAGCGCCACCCGCAGGGCCAGCGCGGAGGGGCCGCGCCCGCCGGTGCTCAGGTGCTCGGAGGTGAGCCGGTGCAGCCGGTGGGCGACCGTGCTGTTGTTGTCGAGCGTGACGTCCAGCAGGTGTTCGGCGTCGCCCAAGGCCGACGGCGTCGGCCCGGTGAGCCCGAAGTCCAGGGCCCCGAAGCCGGCCACGGCACGCTTCATGGCGACGAACTCCTCGACCGCGAGGTCCACGAAGCCACCGATGTCCTGTGGGCACTCGGCCTCCAGGCGGCGGGTCAGCCGGTCCAGGTAGCGCTGCAGGTTGCGCCGGGCGAGCGCCGCCAACAGGCTCTGCTTGCCGGAGAAGAACTGGTAGAGCGTGCCGATCGGCACCTGCGCGCGGGCCGCGATCTCCTTGGTGGTGAGCGCCGCCGCGCCGATCTCGTCCAGCAGTTCGGCGCAGGCGTCCAGGATCCGCTCCAGGCGTTCCTGGCTGCGCTGCTGGACGGGTTGCCGCCGCAGGACCTCGGTCTGCTCGCTCATGACTCCACTGTGCCGCATCCGGCGTTCCGGGCGCGAATCAATACCATGAGGAAGGCTCATGTTCTTCGGCAGTCCCTCGACGGCGGGACCGCTGGAGGTCGCCGTCACCGGGACGGGTGAATTACTGGCTCTCCTCACGGGCGATGGGGCACTCCGGCTGATGATCAAGGAAATCGGTCGCTAACGTCGTGCTCGCCGACCGGTGTTCGCGAGAAGTGGTGTCCCTTGAGCTTCGTATGGCTGACCGACGTTCTGGCGACCTATGACGACGACCGTCCCGCGCACGAGTACCTCGGGCCGGACGGTGAGTGGGTCCGGCTCAGTCGGCGTGAGCTGCTGCGGGAGGTTCGCGTCGCGGCGGCGGGCCTGGTCGGGGCGGGGCTGCGTCCGGGGGATCGGGTCGCCATGGTGGCCGGGGATCCCGGGCCTTTCGTCGGCGCGTTTCTGGGGGCGCTGTGGGCCGGCCTGGTACCGGTGCCGGTCCCGCCGCCGCCGTTGCTGGGACGCCGGGAGCCATGGCGCGAACTGCTGGACACCGTGCTCTCGGTGGCGCGACCGAAGGCGCTGTGCCTGCCGGCGGCCGAGCGGGAGCTTGCGCGGACGGTCGGCCCGCTGGTGACGTACGAGGAGCTGGCCGGCGCCCCGCCGAGCGAGGGCGGGCCGGTTCCGCGCGGGCCGCAGGACGTGGTGTACCTGCAGTTCAGCAGCGGCAGCACGGCGCGCCCCCGGGCGGTGGCGGCGCGGGCCGGGGCCGTGATGGCCAACGGACTCGCCATCATGCGCGAGGGCGTGAACGCCGACGCCGATACAGATCGCGGCCTGTCGTGGCTGCCGCTGCACCACGACATGGGCCTGGTGGGGTTCCTGCTGGCTCCGCTGGCCGTCGGTGTTCCGACCTCCTTCCTGCCCACCCGCAGCTTCGTGCGGGATCCGGGGTCCTGGATGCGGGCCATGCACGAGAGGTCGGCAACGCTCACCTTCGCCCCGAACTTCGCGTACGCGCTGGCGGCGCGGCGCAGCCGTCCGGAGAGCGTGGCGGCCCTCGACCTGAGCCGGGTGCGGGTCGCGGGTTGCGGCGGCGAGCCGATCAACCGGGAGGTGCTGCGCCGGTTCACCGAGGCGTTCGCGCCGGCCGGGTTGCGGCCCGAGGCGGTGCTGCCCTGCTACGGCCTGGCCGAGTCCACGCTAGCCGTCACCTTCCCGCCCGGCGGACGGCCGCTGACCGTGGACCGGATCGACGCCGAGGCGCTCGCCCGCGGCAGCGCCGTACCTGCTCCGGACGGGGTGCCCGACGCCGGCCCGGTGACGGAGGTGGTGGGCTGCGGCAGTGCGTTCGAGGGCCACGGACTGACGATCCGGGACGAGCGCGGCCGGTGCCTTGCGGATCGCGCGGTGGGCGAGGTGTGGGTGACGGGCCCGTCGGTGGCGCGCGGCTATGTGGGCGATCCCGAGGCCACCGGCCGGACCTTCGGGCGCGACGGCTGGGTGCGGACGGGCGATCGCGGATACCTGGTCGACGGTGAGCTGTTCGTGACCGGGCGGGCCAAGGACCTGCTGATCGTCCGAGGCAGCAACACGGATCCGCAGCGCGTGGAGTGGCTGGTCGAGGCGCTGCCGGGGGCACGTCTGGGCGGGGTGGTGGCCTGCACCCGGCCGGCTGAGGAGACCGAGGAGCTGGTGGTCGTGGTCGAGTGCCGCGAGAGCGCCGCCGGTGGGCTGCCGGCTCAGGTGCGGTCCGTCCTCGGCGAGCAGTTGGCGATGGCGGTGCACGACGTGGTGCTGGTACGTCCGGGAACCATCCCCAGAACGACATCGGGAAAGCCGCGCCGGCAGGAGACCCGCCGCCGCTATCTGGAAGGTGAACTGGTCCATGTCCAGTAGCAAGGCCGATAGCAGGTCCGATAGCAGGGCCGACATCGCGGTCGCCTACGACGTCGACAACGAGTTCTTCAGGCTCTGGCTCGACAGGCGGATGAGCTACTCCTGCGGGGTCTTCGACGCCACGGACGACCTCGACGAGGCGCAGCAGGCGAAGCTGGGCGTGATGTACGACTTCGCCCAGGTCCGCCCGACCAGCCGGGTGCTGGATCTGGGCTGCGGCTGGGGAGCCAACCTGGAGTACCTGGTGCGCGACCGGGGCGTCGCCGAGGCCCACGGCATCACGCTGTCGCGGGCGCAGTACGGCGAGGTCGTCCGCCGCCGGCTGCCCGGGGTCACCGCCTCCTGCGTCGACTTCCTGGACTACGAGCCGGAGAATCCCTTCGACGCGGTGATCTCGATCTGCATGATCGAGCACGTCTGCTCCACCGAGGACATCCGCGAGGGGCGGTCCGCCGACAAGCTCGGTGAGTACTTCCGCCGGGCCTGGCGGTGGACGCGGCCCGGTGCGCACTTCGGACTGCAGACGATCCTGCGGGACCGGGTTCCCCGTACGCGCGAGGACATCCGCGAGATCGCCTGGGCCAGCCGGGAGATCTTCCCCGGCGGAGTCGCCCCGCGCATCGAGGAGGTCGTCTGGGCGGCCGCGCCGTACTGGGAGGTCGTCCAGATGCGCACCCGCCGTACGGACTACCAGCGCACCTGCGCGCAGTGGCGTACCAATCTGCGCCGCAACGAGGCGCTCATCCGCAAGCAGTGGGGCGAGCAGCTGTTCCTCGACTACGACCGCTATCTGACCGCCTGCGTCAACGGCTTCGCCCGGCGCCAGCTGTCGCTGGCGCAGTGGTCGCTGCGTCGCATCGACGACGCCCGGTGAACTCGAGAATGGAGATGTGATGACCAATCAGGAACTGCTGGACCTGCTGCACCAGGGCCTGCACCGCGTGACCGCCCGGACTTTCGCGCCGCTGTCCTTGCAGGACAAGGTCGACGAGCTGGGGGTCGACTCGCTGGAGATGCTGGAACTGGTCGCCTGGGCCGAGGAGCAGACCGACCGCCGCGTCCCGGACGCGAAGCTGCACGCGGTGGCCACGGTGGGGGATCTGTGCGCGGTGCTGGCCGGCGCGCCGGTCAGGACGGTCCTCCAGTGAGCCGTGCGCTACGGGAGGCCTTCCACCGCGAGTACATGACGTTCTTCGAGAGGGCCGAACGCACACGCAGATGGAACCTGTTCACCGACATCCCCTGGGACGAGCTCCCGGCGTCCGCGCCGAACGAGCAACTGGCGCAGTGCGCCGAGACGTTCTGCGGTGTGGAGATGTTCCTGCCGGACTACCTCAGCGCGCACCTGGACGCCGTCGGCGGGAACTACGGGCAGGCGTGGTTCGCGGCCAACTGGGGCTACGAGGAGTCCAAGCACTCGCTGGTCCTGCGGGAGTACCTGCACCGCAGCGGCCAGCGCACCGAACAGCAGCTGTTCGACTTCGCGGACGACGTGCTGGCGCGGACGTGGACCCGCCCCTATGCCGAGGGGCGCCAGATGGTCGTCTACGGCGCGATCCAGGAACTGACCACGTTCGTCATCTACCGCAAGCAGCGTGAACTCGCCCTCAGGGCCGGGGATCACGTCCTCGCGGAGATCTACCGGCTGATCGGCCGCGACGAGATGGCCCACGCCAGGTTCTACCAGCGGATGATCGAGCTGCACCTGGACACCGACCGCCCGGGCACCCTGCTCGACCTGGCCCACGTGCTGCGGACCTTCCGGATGCCCGCCGAGGACGTCCTGCCCGACTACGAGGCACGGATCGCGGTCATGCGCACGGCCGGCATCGACTCCGGGGTGTTCCTGCGCGAGGTGGTGTTCCCCTCGCTCGGCGCTGTGGGTCTGACCAGGCACGACCTGCCGGGACCGCGGGAGCGGGCCGCAGTGGACAGCGAACTGCGGCACCGGAAGGCGGCGGTGACATGACCGGAGCCGTCGCCATCATCGGCATGGCCTGCCGGCTGCCCGGTGCGGACGGGATCACCGACTACTGGCGGCTGCTGACGCGGGGAGGCGTCGTCAACCACCCGGTGGGCGACCGGTGGGACCACACCCCCTTCCACCGGCCCGGCGATCCCCGCTGGCCGGACGGCTGCTACACCGACCGGGTGGCGCACCTCGCCGACATCGCCTCCTTCCCCGCCCTGCACTTCGGCATCGCACCGCGGCGCGCGCAGGTCATGGACCCGCAGCACCGCCTGCTGGTCGAGTTGACCCGCGAGGCGCTGCAGGACGCCGGACTCGAACAGCGCGGTCCGGCCCGCCAGGACACCGGCGTGTACATGGGCGCGTCGGTCTCGGAGTACCGCAACCTGATGGCGATGCGCGTGCGGGCCCGCCAGTTGGCCTCGGGCGCCTACGCGCCGGTCCCCGCGGAGCTGCGGGAGCCGATGCTGCGTTCTGCCGAGGGGGTGGTCCCCGCACAGCCGTACACGGCGGCCGGCTCGCTCCTGAACATGGCTGCCGCCACGGTGAGTTCGGTGTTCGACCTGCGCGGTCCCAGCTTCGTGGTCGACGCCGCCTGCTCCTCGGCCCTGGTCGCCGTGCACGAGGCGGTCGTCCACCTGCGGGCGGGTCAGTGCGATCTGGCGGTCGCCGGAGGCGTCTACCTCAACCTCGGGCCGGACAACCTGGTGGCCTTCTCCCGGGTCGGGGCCCTCTCCCGCCAGGGGGTGTGCCGGCCCTTCGACCGGGAGGCCGACGGCTTCGTCCTGGGGGAGGGCGCGGGCGTCGTCATCCTGAAGCGGCTGGCGGACGCGCTGGACGACGGTGACCGGATCTACGCCGTCATCCGGGGCAGCGCCTGCTCCAACGACGGCAGGTCCGGTGGGCCGATGACGCCGAGCCGGGCGGGCCAGCTGGACTGCATGCGCCGCGCCTACCGCGACGCGCGGCTCGACCCGGGGGGGTGTGGGCTTCGTGGAGTGCCACGGCAGCGCGACACCGGTGGGCGACGCGGTGGAACTCGCGGCCCTGGAAGAGCTGTTGGCGGAATCGGCGCAGACGCCGAGCTGGATCTCCTCGGTGAAGGCGAACATCGGGCACACCATGTCGGCCGCGGGCATCGCGAGTCTGATCAAGGCCGCCCTGGTCGTGCAGCGCGGGGTGGTCCCGCCGCAGCCGGGCCTGGAGCGGCCGAGCGAGGCGCTGGCCGGGACACGCTTCAACGTCGCGCGTACCGCCGAGAGTTGGGAGGATCCCCGGCGCCGCGCGGCGGTCAGCTCCTTCGGCTTCGGCGGGACCAACGTCCACCTGGTGCTGGAGCAGACGCCGGTGGCGGCAGGCCCCCGACAGCCGCGCGGGCTGCGCCCGTTCGTCCTCTCGGCCGGCACCCCTGACCTGCTGGCGCAGTACGGCCGCCAACTCGCCGACCTGGTCCAGGAACAGGCCCCCGACCTCGCGGACCTCGCGTACACCCTCAGCACGCGCGCGGCCCTGCCGCACCAGCGCACCGTGCACGCCGAGGACCACGACAGCCTGGTGGCGCTGCTGCGCGGCCACCGTGCCGCCGCTCCCGAGGCGCCGCCGCCCCTGGCCACCCCGCTCACCGGGACCCTGCTGACCATCCCGGTCAGCCCCGTCACCCGAACCACGCACTGGGGAGTACGCCTTGAACCGGACCGATGACCCGATTGCCGCGGGGGTGTTCGCCGCTGTCGGTGCGGCCAGTGACTTCCCTCTCGATGTCCTGACGCTCGATCAGTCCCTGGTCAATGACCTGGACTTCGACTCGTTGATGTTCACCGAACTCGCCGAGCGCCTGGTCGGGACCTGGCCGCAGCTGCCGTTCATGGACAAGGACGTGGTCACGCCCGGCACGACCGTCGAGGACGTGATCGGCTGGGTGCACGAGAGCCTCAAGGGCAGTGCGGCATGAGGGGGACCGTGCTCGTCACGGGGGCGTCCGGTCTGGTCGGCAGCGCGGTCGTCCAGGCGCTGCGCCACCGGTCCGGGCTGGACGTGGTTGCCCTGACGCACCGTCAGCAAATCGCGGAGCCGGGTGTGCGGACCGTCCCGGGGGACATCACCGCACCGCGCCTCGGCCTTGACGAGGACGTCCACGCCGAACTGGCCTGCACCGTCACGCAGGTGGTGCACTGCGCCGCACAGGTGGGGTGGCTGAAGGCCGGCGCGCAGCTGGAGGCCACCAACGTCGAAGGCACCCGGCACACCTGCGCCTTCGCGGCGACCGCCCGCGCACGGCTGATCCACCTCAGCACCGCGTTCGTCGAACTCCCGCTCACCGCCTCCTCGTCCGCGCCCGTCCCCGGCAGCAGGAACCACCCGGGCGGCTACCTGGACTCCAAGCGCGCCGCCGAACAGCTCGTCCGCGAAGCGCCGATTGACGCCGTCATCGCCAGGATCCCCGGCATGCTGGGCAACTCGCGAACGGGTGAGACCGCCGTCCTCCAGGGCTTCCACCGGTTCGTGGCCGCCGCTGTGCAGGGCCGGATCCCGGCGGTTCCGCTGCTGCCCGCTTCCGTGCTGGACATCATGGCGACCGACGTGGTCGCCGAGGCGATCGCCGCACTGGTCTGCTCGCCGGGCGGCACGCCACCCCTGGTCTGGCTCACAGCGGGCCCGGCGGCCCCCACCATGGCCCAGGTCGCCGCGACGGTCACCGAAACCGCCGGCGCCCTGGGGCTGCCGGCGGTCGCGCCCGAGCTGGTGGAGGTGGCCGAGCTGGCCCGCCGGCTGTCCACCAGCGGAATCCGGCCCGGAACGCCCGCCTGGCGGCGAGTCGCCGACCTCAGCGCGATGTGCGAGGTGTACCGGCACGAGCGCCGCTTCCCCAGCCATCTCGGCGCCATCCCCGGTACCTCGGCGCCGACGACGCAGTCCGTCCTCGACGCACTGGCCGCCCTGACCCGTAGGTCAGCCCGGTGAAGAACATCGCGAACGTGAGATCCGACCTTCGGTAGAGCCCGTACCGCATGGCCACCAGCGAGACGACGAACGGTCCGGTCACCCCGCAGCAGCTGGGGTGACCGGACCGGACCGGACGTCAGGAGGTGGCGGGGTGGGTGGTGGCGGGTTGCAGGGTGACGGCGGCGGGGCTGACGCTGTCGGCGGTGTACCGCGCGGCCAGGTCCGCGTAGTAGGTGTCGTTGGGCAGGTTGTTGGTGAGGTCGCGGGCGGCGTTGATCGTGCCGACATCGGTGTTGCCGGTGGAGACCGCGGCCGCGAAGTCGATCTCGCCGTCGGCGTTTCCGCCCAGCCAGCTGCCGGTGACGCCGGCGCAGACGTTGGCCGTCGGGTCGGATCTGCCGCAGCGGATGAAGCTGTTGACGGTGCGCCGGACGGTCTCCTGCGCGGTGTTGGCGCTCATGCCGGGACTGTCGGGGATCGTCGCGACGTAGACCGTGATCTTGCGCGAGCTGCCCGGTGCGGTGTCCACGTAGCGCAGCTGGATCTGCTTGGTCAGCGCGATGAGGCGGTTCTCGATGTCGGCGGCGGAGGTGCCGCTGAGGATGTCGGAGGTGCCGGTGGAGATCAGGGCGGTGTGGACGTCGGCGGCGTCCAGGACGGTGCGGTCGAGCGGGTTGGTGGCGCTGGGCGGCGCGAGCTGGGTGCTGCTGCCGGAGAGCGCGGGGAGCAGGTTGTTGCCGGTGACCGCGCTGTCGCGGCCCAGGTTGAGGACGCCGTAGGGGGTGGGCGGAGCGGCCTTGCTCGGGTCGTTGTTTGGGTCGTTGGGGTTGTAGGCGTTGTAGGCGTTGACGACGTCGGTGTAGATCAGGTCGGACAGGTGGTGGGCGTTGTCGGGGGTGGCGGAGTCGCTGTTCACGCTCTGGTCGCCGACCAGGGCCAGCGCCCCGGTGTTGCCCGATGTGGGGGTGACGTCGACGCCGGTGAGGTACGGGACGGCGGGGACGGGGATGGTGAATCCGGCGGCGGAGGTGTCGCCGGTGTGGTCACCGGTGCTCTGCGGGGTCGCGTAGACGCTGCTCTGGTTCACGCCGTGCGCGGACAGGCCGCTGACACTGCCGCTGAGTTGGAGGCTGACCAGCAGGGTGGACTGCGCGGCGGCGTCGAGGGTGACCGGGTCACTGACCATCTCGCCGCCCGCCGGGATGGTCACGCCGCTCGCTCCGGCGAACGTCACCGGCAGTGGTGCGGCGGCCGTTGCCGCGCCGCCTGCCGCGCCCTGGAGGGCGACGGAGACGTGCGGGAAGGTGATGGCGGTGGTGCCCAGCGTGTTGGACAGGTGGATCCGCACCTTGCCCCCGGCGTTGTCGCCGATGCTGAGCCGGGCCGGGATCCGCAGCGTCTGGTCGGTCCAGGTGCCCAGCGTGGTGTCCTGCTGGGCGGCCCAACTGCCGTTCCAGTTCTGGCCGGAGGCGGGGTCGTAGGAGGCGGGGCGGATGCCGACGCCCATGATGTGCACGGCCGCGGTGCCGGACCTGAGCCGGTTGGTGACGACGGGCAGGGTGATGCTCTGGATCGGCACGCCCGGGCAGTCCAGCGCCACGGAGATCGGGAACAGCTGGGGTGCTGCCGCATCGGTCCCGGTGGGGGTGTTGCGGCCGGCGAATCCGACGGCGTGCGAGCTGGGCGCGCCGCTGGTCCAGTCCGGCACCATGTCCAGGTGGTAGGGGTGGCTGACGCTGGTGCCGCAGGTGCTGCTCGTGGTGCCGGGCACGGTCGGGTAGGTGACCGTTCCGGTCATGGTGCCGGTGTAGGAGCCTCCGGTGGCGAACGCCAGGAAGACGACGGCGTTACCGGCGTTGGCGGATGAGGTGGGGTCCACGGTGACCGTCTGGCCGGCGGCGAGGATGTTGTCGGCCTTGCCGGTGGCGTAGCTGGGAACCGTCATCAGTGCGCCGTTGATGGTGACGGGAGTACCGGAGCGCCACCCCGCGCTGGTGAGCTGCCCGGCGGAGAAGCTGGCGCCGGAGCCGTCCGCGTCGGCGGCCAGGTGGTTGGTGTCGGGGCTGACGGCGATGTTGTTCTGGCAGGCGGCGAGGTCGCCGATCGGGCAGGTGGCGCTCATCGGCGCCAGCCGCAGCACGTCCAGGCCCGCCTTGTAGCCGTAGCCGACGGTCGCGGCGTTCTTGCCGGTCATCGTCATGGTGAGGGTGTGCAGGCCCTGACTCAGCTTGATCGGCTTCCCGGCGGTGTCCAGCGGGGGGCCGAAGTCCTGGAAGCTGGTGACGACCGAGTCGTGGTAGCCGTCGAAGAGCGGGAGCACGGTGCTCTGGGTGGCGCTGCCCTGGTCGAGGACCAGCTTGAACTGGCCGAAGCCGGCGGACTGGGTGAAGTTGGCCCCCAGGCTCCAGTAACCGTCGTGCGGCACGTCGAAGTTGAAGGTGACCGTGTCGTTCAGGGCGGTGTGGCCGGTGGTGCTGTCGGTGTAGAGGGCCTGCTGGCCGTCGGCCCAGTGGATGCCGCAGCAGTCGCTCTGGGTCTGCAGGACGCCGCCCGCACCGGCGGTCCAGGTCGCCTTGGGGACCGCGGTGGTGCTCTTGTCGTCGTTGGTGGCGGTGTAGCCGTTGACCAGCTGGTCGCCGTAGACGTACTTGGGCGAGGTGACGCCGGCCCAGAAGCCGTAGCTGGTCTGGGTGGCGGCGGCGATGCCCGACCAGCTCACGGTCTTGGCGTAGACGTGGTGGGCACCGACCGTCGGGATCGGGAAGGTGGTGGTGCCGACGGTGTTGGTGGCCGGCAGCCAGTACGTCCGGCCCGTGGTGAGCGGGCCGTTGGCCGGCACGGTGGGCGGCGGGGACTGCTGGCTCCAGGCGGCGTTGCCCAGGTCACCGTCCAGCGAGATCAGGTAGCCGGCGACGTGGCCGGAGCCGTAGGTGGTGAAGGTGAAGGTGCCGTTGTCCTGGAAGGCGGCGCCGAACTGGTTCTGGGGGAACTGCGGCGATTCGACGGCGGCAGCCGGCGGCTGCGAGGCGTCGACGGTGAACGGCTGCCAGGCCCCCCAGCCGGACCACATGCCGCCGTCCTGGCTGTGCGTCACACCGCGCCAGGCGTACGTGCCGTCGGCGAGGTTGGAGTACTGGACGCTGCCGCCGGTGGCCGTGTAGGCGGAGAACAGGCCGCCGGCGACCTCGGTCGTGACGCTGCCGTTGGAGGTGTTCCAGATCTCGTAGCCGGACTGGACCTTCTCGCTGTCGGGGTCAGCGCCCAGGGCCTGCAGGGTGACGTTGTGGGAGTTGACGTACCTGCCGCCGCCGGGGCCGGTGACCGAGGGGGTGGTGGTGAACGTCGAGGCGTCGTTCAGGGTCGGCGGGAGGAAGTAGGTGACGGTCCAGTTGGTCTGGGTGGGGTCGATCTGCTTCCACTGGAACTTGTCGCCCTCGTTCGGCGCGTCGACCTCGAAGGTGCGCCAGCCGCCGGTGGCGGCCCCCTGGGCGACGGAGGTGACGTCGAAGTCGATCTGGCCCGTGCCGCAGCCGCCGCTGCCGCCCACGTTGCAGGTGGTGACGTAACTGGAGGAGCCGGAGCTGGGCTTGGTGCCCCAGCTCAGGTCGCCGCCGAAGTCGGCGTCGGCATAGACCTCGGTGGGTTCGTTGTCGGCCGCGGTCCAGGTGAAGTACGGGGTGAACTTCGCGGCCGTGACCTTGGCGCCGACGTTGCGGAAGCCGTCGGTGTTCATCTCGAAGTAGGAGCGGTGGACCGCGTAGCAGTAGTCGCCGCAGCCCGGCCAGTCCCCGACGTCGCCGACCTTGGCCTGGTTCCCGGAAGTGGCCTTCCAGCCCTGGTCGTTGATGGAGGCCCAGGAGACCACCGACGGGCTGCCCGTCCACTGCGGGTCGATGAAGACGGGGTAGACGGTCTTCGGCGAGGTGAGCAGCGCCTTGTCCGGCGTGATGGTGAGCCCGTCGCGGCCGACGTCGAAACCCATCCGGGTGGTGTGGGCGCCGCCGCCGGGCCCGCGGACGTCCGAGGCCTTGGAGTCGAGGCCCCGCAGACCGGCGGGCGGCGCGGCGGGGGCCTGCTCGGCCTGCGGCAGCGCACGGGGAACCGCCGGCGCGACGGCCTGCGCCGAGTCCCAGACCAGCGGGGGATCGGCCCGGAAGACGGTGGTGCCGGCCGCGTCCTTGGCCTCGGCGTCGCCGCCGGAGGTCTGACTGATCGTCAGACCGTCGGTGCGGGTGGCGAGATGGATCGTGGCGAGCGCCGGATTGGCCGCGGCCGCCGCGCTCTTGACGACCAGGACCTCGCTGAAGCCGTCCGCGCGGGCGGTGACCGCGAGGTCGACGTCCGGCAGGACGGCGGGGTAGGTCGCGGTGTCGCCGCTGACCACGGGCGCCGGGAGGGTGCCGGGCCAGCTGATCGCGAGCCGCTTGCCCGTACGGGTCATGGTGACCAGCGGGCCGTCGCCGCCGCCGGAGAAGGCCAGGTCGCTGTCACTGGCGCCGGGCGCGAAGGTGCCGTCGGCGCGCTTGGCGAGCTTGGTGTCGATCGGCACCCAGGCGTTGCCCTGGCGGGCCCGGACCGGGGTGGCGTTCTGCGTGAGGGTGAACGAACCGTCGGGATTGGCGACGGTCTGGACGTTCTCCCTGGTCAGCGCGTCCACCACGACCGGCTTGCGGGACTTCTTCGCCTCGGTGGCGGCGCTCTGCTCGGCGGCCGTCACGGCGGGATCCACCGGTTCGGCCTGGCTGGTCACCGGCAGCGTGGCAGGCTTGCCGGCGGCCGGAGCGGCGGGCGGTGCGGCGGTCGTCGCCGCCTGTGCGGAGGTGGTGGTGAGACCGGCCAGGATGCCGATGCTCAGGATCACCGCGGTGCCGGCGGATCGTGCTCTGGGCGTCGCCCAGGCCTGAGGCCGAGGGCCTCCGGCTCGTCTGAAGAGGGCCATCAGCCCGTGTCCCCATTTCCCTTGGGGCGCCACGTCCGGGCGCCCTTACGCCGAGCATTCTGGGTTGCGCAGAACCGGGCGGACCACCGGTAAACCCCGTTCCGGGCGGGTGGTTGGTCCCGATTCACCGCCATATCCGGTGATCCGCACCGCCCTTGGCGCCCGCTGCCGCCCTCGCGCGGTTGGCCCGGTGTTAGGCCGCCGTTAGACGGCACCGGGAGTCTGTGCGAACTGCTGAAGAGTGGGGGAGCTCTGCCGAGCCGCGCTCCGCGCGTTGCCCGCACTCTCCGCCTTCCTACGACGTACAGGGGCAATGACGGCATGAGCCGGTTCACTGTTGACGGCAGAGCGACGTTGCGTCGCCTGCTGCGCTCGAGCGCGATGGCGCTGGCGGCGGCCCTGGTGGCCACCGCATCACCACCGGTGGCCTTCGCGGCCGCCAAGCCGAAGCCGCAGGCTCCGGCGATCGCCAAGGAGCAGCAGCTCCCCTACAAGCGGGCGGGGAAGGGGTCGGCGGCGCCGAGCGCGAGCTTCGCGAAGTTCGACCCGACCCAGAGCTCCAAGCTGCCCGCCGCCGGATCGGCTGTCGCCGACCTGAGTACGGCGGTCACCATCCCGGCCTTCCGCTCGGCGGCCACCGGCGCCGCCACCGCGGCGAGTTCCAGCGTGGTGCGGGCAGGGTCGCTGCCCGTGCTGGTCGGCAAGGGCGAGCCGGCGGGCGGCGCCGCGGGTGGGCCCTCGCGGGTGCGGGTCGACCTGCTCGACCAGAACGCGGCGCAGACCGCGGGTGTGCACGGCATCCTCTTCACCGTCGCCGCCCAGGACGCCTCGGCCGGTTCGGGCTCCACCACGGTCAGCGTGGACCCGTCCTCGTTCCGCTCGGCGTTCGGTGGCGACTACGCCGCCCGGCTGCACCTCGTGCAGCTGCCGGCCTGCGCCCTGACGACGCCGCAGCTGGCGCAGTGCCGGACCCAGACCCCGGTGCAGGCGAAGGAGGGCGGCTCGCCGCTGACCGGCACCGTGACAGTGCCAGCTCCCGCCTCCCAGCCGCGCGCGGCGGCCGGCCCGACCGGCGCGAGCCCGACCGGGAGCCCGACCGGCGTGGTGCTGGCGGCGACCTCCAGTGCCGACGGGTCGGCGGGCAGCTACTCGGCCACCTCGCTCTCGCCCGCCGGAACCTGGTCGGCGGGCGGCGCCACGGGTGCGTTCAACTACGCGTACCCGATCAAGGTGCCGGGCGCGATCGCGGGCGCGACTCCCGATGTCTCGCTCTCCTACGACTCCTCCTCGCAGGACGGCCGCACGGCCGGGACCAACAACCAGTCCTCCTGGCTGGGCGACGGCTGGTCCTCCGACTCCTCCTTCATCGAGCGCAGCTACAAGTCCTGTGCGAGCGACAAGAGTTCGGGCGCACCGCAGGGGTCCGGCGACAACTGCTGGGCCGGACAGCTGCTGACCCTGTCGCTGAACGGCGAGTCGACGCAGATCGTCTACGACGGGTCGGCCTTCCGCCCGGTCAGCGACAGCGCGGACGAGAAGATCGAGCAGCTCTTCCTGACCGGCGGCGCGAGCAACAGCACCTACAACGGCGAGTACTTCCGCGTCACGCAGGGCGGGACGCAGTACTACTTCGGCCTCAACCAGCTTCCGGGCTACTCCGCGGGGAAGCAGACCACCCAGTCGGTCTTCACCGAGCCGGTCTACGGCGCGCACGCCGGTGACCCCTGCCACGCGGCCGCCTTCGCGGACTCCTCCTGCGTGCAGGGCTGGCGCTGGAACCTGGACTACACGGTCGACCTGCACAGCAACGCGATCGCGTACTACTACCAGCCGGAGACCAACTACTACGGCGCCGACGCCCAGAGCGCCGGTGCCCTCTACACCCGCGGCGGCTACCTGTCGCGGATCGACTACGGCCTGACCGCCTCGACCGTCTACAGCGCCACCGCGCCCGAGCAGATCGGCTTCGACGTCAAGGAGCGCTGCATCTCGGGCGTGACGTGCGACGACGCGCACTTCGTCGCGGCGAACGCGGCGTGGTGGCCGGACGTGCCGGTCGACCAGAACTGCGCGAAGGGCGCGGACTGCTCCAACCACAGCCCCTCGTTCTGGTCGCGGATGCGGCTCAACGACATCACCACCCAGGTGCAGGTCGGCGGGGTGGCGCAGCAGGCGGACCGGTACGACTTCACCCAGTCCTTCCCGGACGGTGGCGACCACGCCCCCACGCTCTGGCTGGACGGTGTCCAGCACAGGGGTCTGGACACCACCGCCGGCGCGACCGGCGCCTCACCCGCTCTGTCGACCACCTTCGACCCGCCGGACCAACTGCCCAACCGGGTCGGCACGATCCCCAACCAGCCGACGATGTACCACGACCGGATCCAGAACATCACCACGGAGACGGGCGCCCAGGTCACGGTCACCTACAACACGGCCGAGTGCACCCCGGGCAACGTCCCCGCCGACCCCTCCAGTAACACCAAGGCCTGCTACCCGGTCTCCTGGACCCCGCCCAACTACACCACTCCGCAGCTCGACTGGTTCAACAAGTACACCGTGCACAGTGTGCGGACCCAGGACCAGCACCAGACCAACCAGGACGGCAGCTACCCGTCGCTGCTGACCACCTACAACTACCTGGGCGGTGCGGCCTGGCACTACGACGACAACGAGCTCATCAAGCCGGAGAACCGCACGTACGGTCAGTTCCGCGGCTACGGCGCCGTCGAGACCCGGACCGGCGACCCCACCGTCTTCCACATGACCAACGGCGCCAAGGTCAGTGACCAGCTCACGCTGAGCCGCACCAGCTACTTCCGCGGCATGTCCGACAACACCCCTTCCGGAAGCGGCGGCAGCACCGTCACACTGACCTCCCAGGACGGCAGGTACACCAGCCCGAGCGACGTCGACGCGCTCGCCGGGCAGATCTTCGAGACCGACACCTACACCTCCGACGGCGGACCGGTCGACCACGCGTCGGTCACCGTCCCCACCGTGATCGGCCCGACGGCCAGCCGCAGCCGGGACGGTCTCGCACCGCTCACCGCGCAGATGGTCCGCACCGCCGCCGTGTACACCACGCAGGCGGTCTCCTACGGAACCCGGACCACCGAGACGGACACCTTCTACACCACCGCGCTCGGGCAACCGACCACCGGTATGCCGGTCCAGGTGGACGACCGCGGTGAGGTGGGGGCCGCCGGGAACACACCGCAGTGCACCCTGACCCACTACCTGAGCAACCCCGGTGAGAGCCTCGTGCTGCACGCCGAGGCCATCGCCACCGCGCAGGACTGCACCACCGCGGGCGCCACGCCGACCGGCACCCTGATCGCCGACACCCGGACCTCCTACGACGGCAACGCCTTCGGCTGGGACGGCGCGCCCGGCGCGACGGCACCCGGCAAGGGCGACGCCACCCTGGCCGAGGCGGCCTCGGCGAACAGCGGGCCGACCGCCACGGCGTTCACGGCCACCACCGGAACCAGCTACGACGCGTACGGCCGCCCGCTGGTGGTGACCCGGACCCCCAGGTCGACGGCCCCGGACGGCAGCAGTCTGGCCCAGACCACGACCAAGACGTACGCCCCAGCGGCCGGCGCACTGCCCACCTCCGTCACCACCCAGGTCCAGGTCACCGCCGGTGCCACCCCGACCTACCAGACCTCCACCGAGTCGCAGGACCCGGTCCGAGGCGTGCCCGTGGAACGGGTCGACGCCTCGAACCTGAAGACCGACCTCAGCTACGACGCGCTCGGCCGGGTCACCTCCGTCTGGCTTCCCGCGCAGTCCAAGGCGGCGCACCAGAGCCCGTCGATGACCTTCGCCTACGCGCTCTCCAACACCTCCCCGTCCGCCGTCACCTCGTCCAAGCTGCTGGAGAACGGCTCCTACGCGTCCACCGTGACGCTGTACGACGCCATGCTGAGGCAGCGTCAGACCCAGGCCGTCGGCGAGAACTCCGGCATGACGGTGAGCGACACGCAGTACGACTCGCACGGTTGGACCGTGCTCACCAACAACAACTACGTGGTCGCGGGCTCGCCGATGAGCTCCCTGGTGATGACCGCGCAGACCAGCATCCCGTCGACCACGGTCACCGACCACGACGCGATGGGGCGGGCCACGGCCACCAACGACGAGCACAACGCGGTGACCCCCGCGGGCATGGCCACCGCCGTCGCCTACACCGGCGACAGCACGGTCAGCATCCCGAAGTCCGGTGGTGTGGCGACCCGGCAGGTCGTGGACGCGCGAGGCCTCACGGTCGAGGCCGACCAGTACTCGACCGCGCCGGTGCTCAGCGGCTCGGCGCAGTCCGGCTACCAGGTGACCGGCGGGACCTCCTCGGCGACCACCTACACGTACAACCCGCTCGGCAAGCAGACCGGTCTCACCGGACCGGACGGGACCACCTGGACGACCGGCTACGACCTGAACGGCCGCAAGATCCAGCAGAACGACCCGGACACCGGCACCACCAGGCTCGGCTACGACGACGCGGGCGACCTGGTCTCGACGACCGACGCGCGCAAGGTCGAACTCGACTACGGCTACGACCTGCTCGGCCGCAAGGTCAGCGCGACCGACAGGACCGGCGGGAACTTCCGTTTCGGGGTGTGGAAGTACGACACCCTGCAGGCCGGCCGGCTGAGCTACAGCGCGCGCTACGTCCCCGGCACGACCGGCGCGTACGTCGTCCAGGTCACCGGCTACACCTCACTCGGCAAGCCCACGGGGACGAAGGTCACCCTGCCGGCCAGTGAGGCGCCGCTGCCCACCAGCTACGCCACCACGCTGTCCTACTCCGCCGCCACCCAGCAGCTGACCGACCAGCGCGACCCCGGCGTGGCAGGCCTGCTCGCCGACGACGTCCTCTACGGCTACAGCGCGCTGGGCAGCCCGACCAGCCTGCAGAGCGTCAACGCCCTGGTGGGACCGGTCAGTTACACCAGCCGGGGGGAGATCTCGCAGATCACCTACGGCCCGTCGAACAACCCGGCCTGGTCGACCTACAGCTACGACGACCAGACCCGCGCCCTGAAGGAGGTGCAGACCAGCCGCACCCAGGCCCCCGGCCCGATGGTGGACGACCTGACCTACGCCTACGACCCCGCAGGCAACCCGACCTCGGCCCTCGACCGGCAGACCGACACCGCCGCCGCGGTCACCGACCGCCAGTGCTACCAGTACGACGGTCTCAACCGCCTGTCCCAGGCCTGGACCTCGACGGCCGACTGCCCGGCTGCCGGCACCGCCCCGACCGCGGCCACGGTGGCCACCGGCTCGGCGGCGTACTGGGAGTCCTTCGGCTACGACGCCATCGGCGACCGTACGAGCAGCGTCGAGCACGCCGTCAACGGCGCCGCCGCCGACACCACCACCAGGTACACCAACGGCTGCACCGGGAGCACCGTCCAGTGCCCCAACGGACCCCAGCCGCACTTCCTGACCGCCACCAGCACCACCGGCCCGGGCGGCACCGTCAGCACCGCGCTGACCGCGAGCCCTGCCGGCGCGACCACCAAGCGCTCGCCGAGCGCGGGCACCGAGCAGGACCTGGAGTGGGACGACGAGGGCCATCTCGCCAAGATCACCCAGGGCGGCAACCCTCCCACCACCTACCTCTACGACGCGGACGGCAACCAGCTGATCCGCCGGGACCCGGGCCAGACCACCCTGTTCGTCGGTGACACCGCGATCGTGGTCAACACCGCCGTCACCCCGAACGTGCTGC
Organism: Kitasatospora sp. MAA4; assembly: GCF_029893355.1. Lineage (GTDB taxonomy): Bacteria > Actinomycetota > Actinomycetes > Streptomycetales > Streptomycetaceae > Kitasatospora. The sequence continues at coordinate 1,426 of NZ_JARZAI010000036.1, read as the reverse complement.
TCGGCGCGGTGCGCAGCTACGCGCTCGGCGGCAGCACGGTGGCCATGGCGTCCAGCCTCCCGGGCGGCTCGGCGGACTACGTCCTGTCCGACCCGCACGGCACCGCGACGCTCACCATGGACACCACCACCCAGAAGGCCACCCGCCAGCTGTACACCCCGTACGGCCAGAACCGCGGCGGCTCGACCGGGTGGCCGGACCCCACCAGGGGATTCCTCGGCGCACCGAAGGAGACCACGACCGGCTACACCGACCTCGGCGCCCGCAAGTACGACCCCGGACTCGGCCGCTTCCTCAGCGCCGACCCGGTGCTGGAGACCGGCAGCCCCCAGCAGCTCGGCGGCTACACCTACGCGGCGAGCAACCCGGTCGGCGGCAGCGACCCGACCGGGCTGGAGAGGTGCCTGTGCGGTCCGGGTGACGGGCCGCAGATCCCGGCCCCCGCGGACCCGCCGCCCGTCGGGGCGACCGGCGGCTTCGGCAACGGGGTTCCGCCCACGGCGCTCCCGCCTGCCGACGGCGACTACAAACTGACCGACTACGACAAGATGATGCTGACCTACGCCCACGTGCAGCGCGGCGGCCTGCCGAGCCAGGGTCACTGCGACCTCTGCGACTACCTCAACCGGCCGGATTCTCCCGGCGGGCAGCGGTACGAGGAGTACCTGCAGTGGAAGGACGCCTGCAAGGCCAACCTCCAGTGCGCGATGGAACTGGATCCGGCGGTCGGCAAGGCCGTCGACAAGGCACTCAGCAATGTCAACCCGTGTGCCAGCGACACGGCCCAGAGCAGTGGCGCCTGCGGGTCCGGCAGCGACAGCACGCCGCAGTGGATGGTCTGGGCGCTCCAACACGCCCAGGTGCAGGCCTCGGGCTGTGTCGCGCTCCTCTGTCTCGGGATCGGATTCCAGGACGGCAACCTGCTGGCCGGTTTCTCCACCGGGCCGCTCGGTGCCGCTGCCGACGCTCTGCGGGGCGGCCTCGACGTGCACAGTGTGGAGAAGCTGGTCGCCAGGAGCAAGATGGGACTCGGCGGAGGCGTCACGCTCGGCTTCAACACCCAGACCCCCGACAACCAGAACGACCTGGGTGTCGGCGCCTGCGCTTTCGACGAGGTGGGCGGCTGCGCCTCCGGCAAGTTCTGGGGATCCGGCCAGAACTTCGGCGCGGCTGTGGGAGGCGGCCTCGGTGTCTATCCCACGATCGGCATGACCCACGCATACGACCTCCTGCACTGGAGGGCCGCGGGCAAGTGACCTGACACCGTGACATCCGGGGGCCTGCGGAACGTCGCAGGCCCCCGGATGCCTGTTCGGCCTCCAGGCTAGAGTCAATACCACTGACTTAAGGATCCTTGCTGGTAGGCTGCCTGTCCAGGAGGTGCCTGGATGCCACGCCCTGGGCAGGTCAAGCCGTCGACGGACGA
>NZ_JARZAI010000035.1 GCF_029893355.1 Kitasatospora sp. MAA4 | reverse complement strand
TGGAGTGGACCGGAGGCCAGAGCTGGCGCCAGGTCGGCGGCCCGGCTGACTCGATCATCGGCGGCTCGGCGGGGCTGCTCGCCACCACCCCCGGGGCCGGTAACGTCGTGATGTTCGACGGGGGCAGCGGTTGGACCCAGATCGGTGGGCCCGGTGCGCAGTTCGCCGAGGACGGCTACGGCGACGTCTTCGGTCTGACCTCTGGCAAGAACGCTGTCATGGAGTGGACCGGGGGCCAGAGTTGGACCCAGGTCGGCGGCCCGGCCTCCTCGATCGTCGTCGCCTCCTGACCACGTACACCAGCGCGCCATCGCCGACATCGTCCTAGTCCTCGTGGGCGCGGAGGCCGCCGACCTCCCGACCGCGCCAGGGACTTGACGCACAGGCCCCACGTCCTGTCCATGCGGCAGTGGTTCCAGCCCACGGACTCTCAGGGGCGCAGGATGATCCGGATCGGGTTACCCTGCTTGGTCGCCAGGCGCCGGACAGCCTCCGGCGCCTCGGCGAGCGGCAGGATCTCGCTGACCGAGCGGGAGAGGTCCAGGCGGCCCAGCGTCGCAAGCGTCACCAACTCCTGGACGTGCTCCTCGCGTGAACCGTAGTGGCCCAGGATCTGCTGGCCGAGGTAGCTGAACCGGGTGCCGTCGGTCACGGTGATCGGCTGGTCGCTGAGCCCGACCAGCACCAACTTGCCCCCGACGCCCAGGCAGCGGATCGCCTGCTCGCGCACCTGCGGGACGCCGGCGAAGTCGAACGCGACGCTCAACCCGGTGCCGCCGGTGGCCTCCGCGACGGCCTGCGCGAAGTGCTCGTCGGCGGGATCCAGCGCGACGTCCGCGCCGAACGCCAGCGCCCGCTCGCGCGCCGCCGGCAGCGGGTCCACCGCGACGATGGGAGCCGCCCCGACCAGCCGCAGCAGCTGGACCGCGTGGGCGCCGAGTCCGCCGACACCCCAGACGCCGACGGCCTGGGCCGGCCGGACCTGCGCGGTGGTGGTGATCGCAGCCCACGGGGTGGAGACCGCGTCGGGAATGAAGCAGGCCTGCTCGAACGGCAGGCTGTCCGGGATCGGGACCACGGTGTCCGCCCGGGCTACCGCGTACTCAGCCCAGCCGCCGTCGTAGTCGACCCCGCGGGTGAAGACGGCACCGCCGCGCGGCTCCCCGGCCCGCAGCAGCACCCGCTGACCGGCCGCCAGGCCCGTCACGCCGTCGCCGACCTCGTCGATCGTCCCCGCGTTCTCGTGCCCCAGGGTCACCGTGTCGCCCGCCAGCCGCAGCGGCGTGAGCGTCCCGTCGATGAGGTGCACGTCGGAGAGGCAGACCCCGGCGGCGGCGACCTTGATCCGCACCTCGCCCGGTCCGGCGTGCGGGGTGGGCACCTCCTCCATCGAGAGGGTGCGCGTCCTGATGTTGAGTCGACCTGCCAGCATCGCCGTTGCCTTCCGAGAGGGGAGTGCTGGTCAACCTAGCGCGGCGATCGCGTCGATGGAGACCAGCCGGCCGCCGGCCAGGCTGACCACGGCCGCCGAGCGGGCCGGCGGATCGAGCGGAAAGGCCTCGGCGTAGGCGGAGTTGATGGCGGGCAGGTCGGCGAGGTCGGTGTAGAAGACGGTCGTCCGCACGACGTCCCGCAGCTCGGCCCCCGCGACCCGCAGCACGTGCTCCAGGTTGCGCAGCGCCTGCCGGCACTGGGCCCCCGCGCCGCGGTCGGGGACCGTCCCGGTGGCCGGGTCCACACCGGGCTGGGCCGAGACGAAGACCAGGTTGCCCGCCCGCACGGCAGGCGAGTACGGGCCGTGCACGGGCAGCTCCGGGCTGCTGACGGTCTCGCGGAAGGGGGACACGGTGGGCCAACCTCGGTGTGTGTCGTGGGAACGGGCGGTGCCGACCCTAGTACGTGGTCAGCGCAGAAAGGGCAGCCGCTGTCGCACTCGCGGGTGCCCTTAAGGACCTTCTGCGACCTGTCGGCGGCGCGATAGGAGTGCAGGCGGCGCCCGCGACCGAGGGCGCCGCCACGTACAAGGGAAGGAGCGGACGTGCGCGCGAACGAGCAGTCGCCACAGGACCGGGCCGACGAACCCCACCGGGCGCGGCCGGCCGCGGCGGGTGGGGCGGACCGGACGCTGACCGCGAGCACGCTGCTGTCCCTGCAACGCACCATCGGCAACGCCGCGGTGGTCCGCCTCCTGGAGCAGCAGCAGGCCCACGAAGAAGTCCAGCGCTCCCCCGTGCACCAGGTGCTGCGCTCGCCGGGACGGCCGATGGCCGAGCCGCTGCGCGCCGAGATGGAGGCGCGCCTGGGCGCCGACTTCACCGACGTCCGCCTGCATGACGACTCGACTGCGGCTCGCTCCGCCGCGGAAATCGGCGCGCGCGCCTACACCTCCGGCCGGCACGTCGTCATCGGCGCCGGGGGAGGGGATCGGCACACCCTGGCCCACGAGCTCACCCACGTCATCCAGCAGCGCACCGGCCCGGTGGCAGGCAGCCGCGACAGCTCGGGCCTGAGCGTCAGCGACCCGGGTGACGCGTTCGAACGCGCGGCAGAGGCGAACGCCGCCCGTGTCCTCAGCCGTCCGATTCCGGCCCGCTCCGCCGTCGAACCGGTCGGGGCCACGTCGCCGCTCGGCCACGATGTCCAGCGGCGGGCTGACAATCCCTACGCCAGGGTCGAGCAGCACCAGGGCTGGGAGCTGACCGCGCACCACATCGTCGCCCACTCCACGCTGCTCGACGCCCTGGGCCGGCTGGACGCGCGGCAGCGGGCCGCGGTCCTGGCCCGTGCCATCCCCACCACGATCACCGACGCGATGCTCGACAACCTCAAGGTGGCAAAGCCGAAAGACCCTGCCGACTGGGACGCGTTCAGGAGGGATCTCCGAGACCGGCTGGTCGGACCGGAGCCGGACGAGGTCACCGTGTCCGAGATCAAGCTGGGCGACATGCGCCAGTCCTTCTTCGAGTGGCAGGGCGGTAACCAGTTTCCCGGCCCGAACACCTCGATCCGGCCGGAGCCGTCGGCGTCGAAGGACGACATCGACGCCGACGGCAAGTACTTCACGAGGCTTTCCGAGGCCGACTTCGTCAGGCTCACCGAGCTGGGGAAGGAGCTGCGTACGGACCTGGACGCGGGCAGGACGTTCGACCGTCTGGAGGCGATGCTGTCCCTCACCAAGGACATCGCACCGCCCGCCTTCGACCCCGCGGCCTGGATCGAGATCGGCACCCTGCCCGAGGTGGAGCAACTCGCCGCGGACAAGGCCCTGAATCGCCAGCACATCTTCGACTACACCTACTTCAAGCTCCCGCTCGCCGATATCGGCCCCACGAAGACGTACCGCGCATTCTCGACCGCAGGCGGGGACTACTTCTACGACGGCCTACAGATACCCCTCCAGGCCAAGGGGACGCTCGGCTACATCCCGCTGACCGCGGGCGACATCGCTACCGTCCGCGAGGTCCAGGAATCCCTCAAGACGGTGCTGACCGCGCTGAACGTGCCGTTCGCGTCGGGGACAACGCCGAGCGACCTGGTGATCGTCAAGCCGACGGCGGCGATCGCCGTGACGGGAAAGAAGTTCACCGTGGCCGGCTACGACGGTGACGTCCCCTGCACGGTACTGCCGGACACGACGGTCGGCGTCCAGAGCGTGCTGTTCGAGAAGAAGAAGGTGAAGTCGAAGACGGTCATCCGTGGCGCTTCACTGCGCCAGTACTGCGTGGCCAACGGCCTCCCCACCTCCACGTACCTCCCGGATGCGCTGCACAAGACCCTGACCGGCGGCACTCCCTGAGCGTCACGCACCGCCGGTCGGCCCGGCGGCGACCCGGTCGCCTCCGAGGCCCAGGAGGCCGGCCACGCGCAGGGCAGTCTCCTGCGGCTCCTGAGCGTGGACCACGGTCATGCCCAGCGTAGCGGCCGGCGGGAGGTTGATCTCCTGGTCGTCCACGAACACGCAGGCCTCACCCGGCAGTCCGAGCTGCTCCAGCGCGTGGCGGTAGATCGCCGGGTCTGGCCTGGCGATGCCGCACAGCTCCGACAGCACCGTCACGTCGAACAGGTCGGCGACGCCAAGCTCCCGGTACGGGTTGTAGGGTTCGAGCCCGAAGCTGTTGGACAGCAGCGCCGTCCTGATGCCGGCGGCCCGAGCCTCCTGGGCCAGCGCGATGAGCCGAGGTTCGGGCTGCGTGTCGGCGAGCAGCCGCGCCATCAGGTTGTCGGATCCGACGCCCAGCAGGGTGGCCACACCGACGTTCCACTCGGTCTGGGTGACGGCCCCGATCTCGATGTCCCGGTACAACCGCTGACCAACCGGGTGCGTCCGCATGGCCTGGTAGTAGGCGTCGGGTTGGAGGCCCTCCCGGACGCAGAAGTTCCGTCCAGCCTCCCGCATGCCTACGGTCAGCACTCCGGCGAAGTCGAGTATCAGCACCTGGTAGGTCACGCGGTATCGCCCTTCCTGGGCCATGAGTTGACGATCCGTGTGACCGTCAACTGGGGTGGTGGTTCTGTCCGTAAAACGCCATGGCGATTGCTCTTCCCCGTGCTGACCACCGGGCTACGTGGTTACTGGCAGTTCGCCACCCGGGTCCGCCGGGGCGGTAACCGGGTCGGCGTCCGGGGGCAGTGCCGGGCGTACATGCATGACGTGCGGCCCGTCCGGCAGACCGAACGACAGCGCCAAGTCACCGCTGTGCTCCAGGGTTTCACTCACTCGCTGCACGGCGTCCGGACGTGTCAGGTAGTAGTGGAAGCAGTCGGCGGAGAATGCGTCCAGGGGCAGTACCCGCATGGACTCCCACAGCGCGGCGAGCGCGTCCGACAGCCGGGCGAACGTCGCTGGTTCCGTGATGCCGCTCAGCTCCACCGTCACCGGCCGGTCGTCGTTCCTCATGACCGGCCGCGCTGCCACAGCCTTCCGCGCGCTCAACTTGCCACCGCCGAAGCCTCGTTCTCCGGGCTGACCTCACACCAAACGATCTTGCCGACGTTCGCTCGGGGGCAGCAACCCCACTTCTGGGAAAGGGACTTGACCAAGGCCAGCCCGCGCCCGGACTCGTCATCCGCACTCGCGACGCGCAGCACCGGCGATCGATCGCCGCGCGCATCGTGAACGTCGATCCGCAACCGGGACTGGTCCACCGCGAGCGACAGGAACACGAGGTTGTCCCTGGGTGTCCCGTGAACGACCGCGTTGGTCACCAACTCGGAGACCAGCAAGAGGCCCACGTCCATGAATCGGTGACCGTCCTCGACCTCCGACAGCAGTGCGACCAGCAGCCGCCGGGCGATCCCCGGCGACCTGTGGTCGCGCGGCAGCCAACAGTTTTCCTCAGCCGCGAACGCGGGCGGTCTGTCGAGCATTTCAGGCATGGCGCAGCTACCTCCGGGCGTAGGGGTTGAAGACACGATCCGGGCCGACCAACGGTCCGGGCAACGGCCGGAGTTGGCAAGGGAATGCCCGGGTGACGGTCCATCAAGATCACTAAGCGTGGTTGAATGGACTACTCCCCGTAGTGTGCACTTGTCTCGATGCGAGTTGCAAGCAGAACAGTTGCAACTGTGCAGATCGTTTTCGTTCTGGCCCCGATGACCCGTCAGAGGGCAGACTGAGCCTGTCAAGGGAGGAACGGATGACCGACGAACCTCGTCCGACTGTGCGCGGGCGTCGTCTGGGATCGGAACTTCGCCGAATCCGCGAAGCGGCCGGCAAGTCCACCGAGGATGCCGCAGGCGCGCTCAAGTGCTCCCGAGCGAAGATCAGTCGGATAGAGACGGGCGCTTCAGGCATCCGTCGTCTCGATCTCGGCATCTTGCTCGACCTCTACGGCATCGCGGATCTACCGGCCCGTGATGCTCTCGAACGGCTGGCCAGGGATGGCAAAAAGCGCGGATGGTGGCATGACTACGGCGACACGATCCCGCCCGCCTACGCTGACTTCCTCGGCCTCGAAGGCGATGCACGCTACATCCGGACCTGGCAATCCATGGTCATCCCAGGCCTGTTGCAGACCGAGGGCTACGCTCGTGCACTTCTGCAAGCCAACCCTGCTGCGGTTCGGCCCGAGCGGATTGACCAGCTCGTCAAGATCCGGATGGACCGGAAGGAAGTTCTCACCAAGGCCGACGCCGCGCGGTTTTGGGCGATCATCTGGGAGCCCGCCCTTCGGTGCCCCGTAGGCGGCAAGGAGGTGCGCCGGGCCCAACTGCTCCACCTCGCCGACGCCGCGCAGCAACCCAACATCACGCTCCAGGTCGTGCCGCTCGACGTCGGCGCGACTGCCGGGGCCTGTGGCGCATTCGTGATGTTCGGCTTTACTGATTCGCCGATGCCCGGTGCGGTGTTCCTGGAGACCCTGACAAGTAGTCACTACCTGGAGCAGGAAGCAGAGCTTGACGGCTACGGACTCGTCTTCGACTACCTGAGATCCTCGGCACTCAACCCAGCTCAGTCGCTCGATATGATCACCGCCATCGCGGCGGAAGCGTGAGAACTAGAACAGACAAGAGGTGTCAGCGCATGACCGTGCCGGAGATCGCCGCTCGGGGTTGGTACAAGAGCAGCTTCAGTGCTCAAGCGAATGACTGTGTGGAGACCGGACACCTTGTAGCAGGCGGTATGGCCGTCCGCGACTCGAAGGACAGTGCCGGTCCTGCGCTGATCTTCCCCGCTGACGCGTGGCGGGCGTTCGTGGACGGCGTGCGTGCCGGGGACTTCCCCGCTGACTGCTGACCCAACCCGACCCCGCAGCCCCCGGCCGGCCTGCCCGGCACGGGGGCTGTTGCATGCGCCCTTCAGGTTCCTGAGTGCTGACCTGCTGTTTCGTTCCCCATGTTCGCTGGTGGCTTGCGACGTGCTGACCTGTGAAGCCGTCGTTTCTGCGGCCTCTGCACCGCTGCGCCGCCCGGTGCGGGGTGGGCCGGCCGGGATCGGGTCCGGCGCACTGCCGATCAGGCAGCGTGCGTGAAGCTGGGAACCGGGGTTGTCAGGTCGCGGTCGCTGCTGTTGGTGAACTGCACGGTCACGGTGCCGCCGTTGTTGCGGCGTGCGGCGTGCGGCGGTGGCGGGTGTGATGGCTGCGACGAAGGTGAGCAGGGCGAGGGCCAGCACGCAGACGGGCGCGCCGCCGGGCGGTCGACCGGCGAGCCCGCTCAGAGAGCCAGCCGGGTGCGGGTGCGCATCAGGATGCGGCCGAGCATGTTCTTGCCCGTTCCGGTGGAGCCGCGGCCCCAGTAGTGGTCGGTGGTGGTGTCCTCGACCAACTCCTGTTGGCCGGTGGCGAGGAGGACGGCGAGGATGTCCGGGTTCTGCTGGAACTTCTCCAGTACCGCGCGGCGCATGGTCTCGTCCTTGACCCGTTCCCAGTCGCGGCGCAGCGGGCGGGAGCGGGTGCGGCCGAGTTCGGCGGCCTGTAGGGCCGTTGGGGCTCGGCGGATCCGGTCGGCGTGCGGGGTGCCGGCGAACTTCTGGGCCTGGAAGTAGTGTTCGGAGGTCGGCCAGTGCACCGCGTCGAGGGTGAAGCCGTGCGGCGAGAAGTTGGAGAAGCAGCCGTAGGGGACGTCGTCCGCGCCGTAGAAGTAGATCGTCACGCGGCACGGTAGCCGTCGGGGCGGACGGTCCGCACCCGGGTTTCGGTATATGTCCGGGCTCCGCAGAGCGCAGAGTGGCCAGCCTTTCAGGCTTTCACATCACTTCGGAAAGCTGAACTATCGTCACCAAGTGTTTCCTCATTTGTCATGATCTCGCTATCTACGCGCGTTTCACTCAATCCCGGCTGCTCGATGGTGAGTTGCCGCCGGACCGTCGCGCCGCCGGTGCGGGCCAGGTGAGGGGTGCAGGACGATGTCGAAACACACAGCAGTAGTCAGGCGGGTCCGGGAGAGCCCGATGGGCTGGCTCTACACCGCGCCGGCTCTGTTGATCTTCTCGGTCTTCATCATCGGACCGACCGCCTACACGCTCTACGTCAGCCTGTTCCACTGGAACGCGCTGAACACGGCCAAGTCGAAGTACATCGGCCTGGCCAACTACCGCTCGCTCCTCGGCTCCACGGCGCCGAGCTTCCTCTCCAGCGCCTGGCACTCGCTCTACTTCAGCGGAGCCATGGTGATCGGCGGAACGGCCCTGTCGCTGGCCTTCGCGCTGCTGCTGCAACGCGGGGGGCGCCTGCTGGGGGCCGCGCGGGTGGCGGTCTTCGCGCCGCACGCCACCCCGGTGGTGGCCACCTCGCTGGCTTGGGTGTGGATCTTCAACCCGCAGTTCGGACTCGCCGACACGCTGCTCAAGGCGGTCCACCTGCCGCAGCCGGGCTGGTTGCAGTCGACCACCTGGGCGATGCCCTCGGTGATCGCGTACAGCCTCTGGCACGAGGTGGGCTTCACCGTCGTGCTCTTCCTCGGCGGGCTCGCGGTGATCTCGCCCGAGCTGAGCGAGGCGGCCCGGGTCGACGGCGCCAACGCCTGGCAGGAGTTCTGGCACGTCACCTGGCCGCAACTGCGCCCGGTCACGCTCTTCGTCGTGATCATCACCAGCATCTCCTCGCTCCAGGCCTTCACCCAGTTCTACGAGATGAGCCAGGGCGGGCCGGTCTACGCGACGACCACGCTGAGCTTCCTGCTCTACCAGGAGGCGTTCGTCTTCTTCGACACCGGCTACGGCGCGGCGCTCGCGATCGTGCTGTTCGCCGTGACGGCGGCGTTCACCCTGCTCCAGCGCCGCACCGGCGACCGGATCAGCCGCTCTTCCTGATCCCCACAGACGTTCCACCTGCTCTCCATGACTCGCCATCACTCCAGAGGGAACCCGCCACCATGACCAAGAACACCAGAAGCCGCCGGATCGCCGGTTCGGCCCTGGCCGCCGCCACCGTCCTCGCCGCGGTCGCCGGCTGCTCCTCCTCGGGTAGCAAGGACGGCGCTTCCAGCGGCCCCACCACCATCTCGTTCATGCAGATCATGATCAACGGATCGCAGAAGAGTACGCTGGTCAAGCTGACCAACGACTTCGAGACCGCCAACCCGAACATCAAGGTCAACCTGGAGTACCAGCCCGACTACGGCACCCTGCACGCCAAGGAGACCGCCGCCATCGCCGCGCACAACGCGCCGACCATCGGCCAGGTCTACGAGTCCTGGGCCGCGCAGTACGCCAACAGCCAGGTGATCCTGCCGGTCAGCCAGTACGCGGGCAGCGACAAGCCCGACCAGTACTCCAGCTTCTACGCCGGCGTCCAGAAGGACCTGGCGCTGCCGGACGGCAAGAACTGGATGTGGCCGTTCAACAAGAGCGTCCAGGTGATCTACTCCAACAGCGACCTGCTGAAGTCCAAGGGCCTGGCCGCCCCCACCACCTGGGACCAGTTCGCGACCGACGCCAAGGCCGTCTCCGGCAACGGGGTCACCGGCATCGCGATCGACCCGGGCACCACCGCCTCCCCGGCCAGCGGCACCCTGATGTTCCAGGCGCTGGCCGCCTCCAACGGCACCCCGGACTTCGCCGCGGACGGCACCCCGCAGCTCAACTCCCCGGCCGCCGTCCAGGCGCTGAGCTACCTGGTCGACCTGAAGAAGTCCGGGGCCCTGCAGATCGGCACCAACTACCCCGGCGAGGCTGCGCTGGGCGCCCAGAAGGGCCTGTTCGACCTGAGCAGCGCCGCCGGCTACTACTACGAGAACCAGGCGGTGGGGGGCAAGTTCGCGCTGGGGACCGCCGTGCTGCCGACCGGCTCGACCGGGCAGCCGACCAACGTCATGTCCGGCACCAACCTGGTGGAGTTCACCGGCGCGAGCAAGGCGCAGCAGGCGGCCGGCTGGAAGTACATGCAGTTCCTGGCCAGTGCCTCCAGCCAGGCCGAGTGGGCCGGCCAGACCGGCTACCTGCCGGTCACCGCGGCCGCGCTGCCGCTGATGAGCGACTTCATCGCCAAGAACCCCTACCTGCCCACCGCGGTCGGCGCGCTGGCCTACGCGGTGGCCGAGCCGCCGTACAGCTGGGTCGCCAAGGCGGAGGGCGAGGAGGTCGTCGCGCTCCAGGCGGCGCTGGACAAGGGCACCGACCCGGCCACCGCGCTGAACACCGCGCAGACCAACGCGCTGGCGGACCAGAAGGCCGGGGCCGCGCAGTGACGGCACTCCCGTCCGAGGTCCGGCGCCGGGGGCTTCCCCGGCGCCGGACCGGCGGGGCCCCGCGTCCCGCCGGTCGGCGCTCGACCCGGATCATCGCGGTGCTGGCCGGGCTGCTCTTCCTGCTGCCCTTCTACTACGTGGTGGTCACCTCGCTGAACAGCGCGAGCGTCTCCGCCTCGGTGTCCGACATCCTGCTGCCGCACTGGCAGTGGGCGAACTACAGCCGGGCGTGGGCGGCCGCGCCCTGGCCCCGGCTCTTCCTGAACACCCTGCTGATCGCCTCGGCGACAGTGCTGCTGGCCCTGGCCACCTCGCTGCTGGCCGGCTTCGCCTTCGGGGTGATGCGCTTTCGCGGGCGCGGGCTGCTCTTCGGCCTGGTGATGTCGGTGCTGATGATCCCCGGGACGGTGCTGATCATCCCGGACTACATCATCGCCAACGACATCAACTGGCTTGACACGTACTGGATCCAGATCGTTCCCTGGGGTGCCAGCGTGTTCGGGATCTTCCTGGTCCGGCAGTTCTTCCTGGGCCTGCCGCAGGAGATCTTCGACGCCGCCGAACTGGACGGCGCCGGACGGCTGCGGATGCTCTGGTCGATCGGGATCCCGCTGGTGCGGCCGGCGATCGTGATCATCTCGCTGAACGTCTTCCTGGCCTCCTGGAACTCCTTCCTGTGGCCGTTCATCATGACCAGCAGCCCCGACGTCCAGCCGGTCGAGGTCGGCCTGGCCGCCTTCGCCGGCGCGAACGGCACCGACTTCCCCGCACTGTCGGCGGCCGTGGTCTTCACCACCGCGCCGGTGCTGCTCTTCTTCCTCGTCCTGCAACGCCACTTCATCACTGGCGCCATGTCCACCGCCGGAGGCGTCCGTGGCTGATCCGCATCACGACCAGCAGCTCGTACTGGTCACCGACTTCGACGGGACGCTGTACCGCGGCGACGCGCCGATCCGCTACTACGCGGAGCAGGCCGCGGCCGAACTCCCCTCCGCCGCACGGGCCGAGCTGATCGGCGGGGTCGAGCTCTACCTCGCCGACGGCGTGGCCGCGGCCGAGCGGGCGGCCGACCCGCGGCAGGCGGCGGCGCTGCGGGCGGCCGTGGACGGCTGGGAGGTGGTGGCCCAGCTGGCCGGCCAGTGCCACGGCGTCCAACTGCCGCAGCTGAACGCGGCGTTCGCGGCGACGCGGGCCCACATGGCCACCGACGCCTGCGCGTTGGAGGTCCCGGCCGACTACGCCGCGCTGCTGACCGAGCTCCGGACGCAGGGCGTCCGGGTGGTGCTGGCCACCAACAGCCCGGCCGCCGGGCTCGCCGAACTGCTGGACCGGCTCGAACTCACGTCCCTGGTGGACGAGGTGGTCTCCAGCACCGGCAAGCCGGCCGGCCTGGACCTGCTGCTGCGCCGCGAACTCGGCTCGGGGCCGGTGCGGCGGATCCTCTCCATCGGCGACCACTGGCACAACGACGTCGCGCCGGCCGCCCAACTCGGCGCGCCCTGCGCCTACATCGACCGCTTCGGCCGGGCCGACGGGCCCGCCACCGCCGTCGCCCCGCGGATCGAGGGCCTGCTGCCCGCGCTGCGTGACTGGGCCTCGGCGGGCACCCGCACCACCGCACCTGCTGAGAGGAACTGACTGTGGTCTCCATCGAGTTCTGGGGAGGCGTCGGCGTCATCGGATCCAGCAAGATCCTGATCTCCGACCAGGGCCACCGCGTCCTGCTGGACATCGGCCTGGACATCCCCGGGGGCAAGGACCTGTTCCGCCCGCCGGTGCGGATCCGGCCGGAGCGCGAACTGGCCGACCGGCTGCGGATGGGCGCCGCCCCGCGCCTGCCCGGGCTCTTCGACCCGGCCGCGCTGACCGACGGCGACCCGCTGGGAGAGGCCGTCGCCCCGACCGCCGTCTTCGTCAGCCACCCGCACATCGACCACGTCGGCCTGGCGGGCTTCGTGCGCCCCGACATCGCGGTGCACGCGCACACCGACGCGGTGGACGTGCTCCGCGCGCTGAGCAGCACCGGGGCGGGCGTCAGCGGCGGCGACCCGGACTGGCAGCGCCTGACGGACGGTCAGAAGACCGCCGTGGGACCGATGCAGGTCGAGTGCGTCGCCGTGGACCACGACGTCCCGGGCGCCAGCGGCTACCTGGTGCACACCTCCGACGGCGTGCTCGCCTTCACCGGCGACATCCGCTTCCACGGCCGCAACCCCGACCGGGCCTGGGACTTCGTGCGCCGGGCCGGCGACTGCGCGGTGCTCGTCACCGAGGGCACCACGCTCGGCTGGGAGCAGCGGGACAACCGGGTGCGCGACGAGGACGACGTCGAACGGGACTTCGCGGCGCTGCTGGAGAGCACCCCCGGTCTGGTGCTGCTGTCGATGTACCCGCGGGACGTCGAGCGGGTCCGGGCCTTCCTGGAGATCGCCGGGGCCGCCGGGCGCACCGTCCTGTGGCCCGCGCCGATCGCGGAGTTCCTGCGTCTGATGGGCGTGGCGGAGGCGCTCGACGTGGACACCGTCGGCCTGTCGGAGGTGCACGCGGCGCCGGCCGCGTACGTCCTGGTTCCGGACCCGGCCGACCTGCCGTCCCTGCTGGACCTGCCGGTCGGCCCGGACAGCGTCTTCGTGCACGCCAACGGCGAGCCGCTGGGCCCGTTCGAGCCGCGCTGGGAGCCGTTCACCGACTGGCTGGCCGCCCTGCGGGTGCCGCTGCGGCAGATCGGCTGCTCCGGCCACGCCAGTCAGGGCGACCTGCACGCGATGGTGGAGCGGATGCGGCCGAAGACGGTCTTCCCGATCCACACCACCTCGCCGACCCGGCTGCACCCGCCGCTGGGCATCGCCCGGGTGATCGCCGAGTACGGCAGCACGTACGACTTCTCGGGGCGCACGGTCTGAAGGGGAAGGGCCGTCCCGCACTTGCGGGACGGCCCGTCACGACGGGTGGATCAGGGGGCCCAGTAGTCCCCGGCCATCACGATGGTGACCAGGGTCTTGATGGTCTCGCCGAAGTAGCCGTCCTGGAACGGGTTGCTGCCCAGCTGCTTCCAGATGGCGTCCGTCCAGGCCTGGTCGCCGGCGGCCATCGCGGCAGGTCCCACCGAGTCGCCGGCCTCCTCCGCCTGGTCGCTGGTGCTGTAGGCGGTGCAGTTCAACTTGGTGTGCGGGTAGACCTTCTGCGGGTTGCCGCCGGACTCCTTCTTCAGGCAGGCGGATTCGAGCTTGGCGGTGGCCTCCGAGACGGCCGCCTGCGAACCGCCGTACACCAGCGCGTCGGTCCCCAGGTGCCACGGCACCCGGATGGAGTTGTAGCCGACGATGTTGTCCGGCTGGTCCTCCTGGTAGTTGGCGGGAGCGGGCTTGGGGCTGGTGGTGTTCGCGTTCACCACGAAGTCGGAGAGCAGGCCGCCGGTGGCGGAGTAGCCCTTGGTGAACTCGGCTATCACCGCCTCGGTGCGGCTGATCACCTTGTTCCAGTCGTGCGCGGTGTCGTAGGCGGCGAACGCGCGCAGGTGGTCGAGCATCATGTCGGAGGGGCGGGTGTCGGTGTTCGGCCCGTCGTCCTCGCACTTCAGGTGGCCGTCGGGCGCCACGTCGTGGGCGTAGAAGGCGGCCAGCCAGGCTTTGGCGTCGGCGGTGTAGCCGCCCCACTGCTTGTCGGCCAGGATCAGGCCGTAGCCGACGTCCAGGTCGCCGTCGGTCGCGCCGTCCGGGGTGCCGCTGTCGGCGTACTTGCAGGTCTTGCCGTCCAACTTCCACTGCATCAGGCCGTACTGGTCCTTGTGGTCCTTGACGAGCTGCCACAGGCCGTTGAACTCGGTCTGCGCGTTGGCGTCGTAACCGGCCATCAGGGGAACGATGTTCATGCCGTAGCCCTGGCCCTCGGAGACCGGACCGTTGTTCGGCGCGTCGCTGTCGCCCTTGGTGGAGACGTAGTACTCGTTGGAAGCGCAGCCGTGGACCAGGTAGGTCGACTTCCAGGAGTCGTACTGCTTCTCCACCGCCGCATCCCGGGAGGACTGCGAGGCCGAGGGCATGACGCCGGTCTTGTAGGCGGTGTGGACGGGGAAGGCGTGGGCGGTGTGGGCGGCGGCCGAGGCGGGGGTCGCGCCGGTCAGGCTCAGCCCCAGTCCGAGGGCCGTGGTCGCGAGGGCGGCGCCGGCGGCGGTCAGCTTGCGGAGGTGATGTGCCATCAATACTCCTCATCCGGGAGAAAGTTAGGAAAGTTTCTTAACTATGGGCGTTCATGTCAAGACCTCGCGCGGGACTCTGCCCGTGCGAACGTGCGAACGTTGATGATGGAGGCGGGCGGGGCTCGCACGGCCCCACGGATGCAGGAGGTCGGGCGGCATGACGGAACATCTGGTGGTCATCGGCGGGGACGCGGCCGGGATGTCCGCCGCCTCGCAGGCGCGCCGCCGGCGCGGGCCGGACGAGCTGCGGATCACCGCCTTCGAGCGCGGCTCGTTCACCTCGTACTCGGCCTGCGGCATCCCGTACTGGACCGGCGGCGCGGTCACCGAGCGCGACGCGCTGATCGCCCGCACCCCCGAGCAGCACCGCGAGCGCGGCATCGACCTGCGGCTGCGCACCGAGGTGCGGGAGATCGACCCGGTCGGCCGCCGGGTCCGCACCCGCGACCTGGAGAGCGGCGCCGAGCAGTGGACGGAGTACGACCAGCTGGTGATCGCCACCGGCGCGGAGGCGGTGCGGCCCGCGCTGCCGGGCTTCGACGCGCCCGGGGTGCACGGCGTGCAGACCCTGGACGAGGGCGCCGCGCTGCTCGACACCCTGGAGCGCGACGTGCAGCGCGCCGTCGTCGTGGGCGGCGGCTACATCGGCGTCGAGATGGCTGAGGCGATGCTGGCGCGCGGCCTGCGGGTCACCCTGCTGTCCCGCCCCGCCGAGCCGATGCCCACGCTGGACCCGGACATGGGCGCGCTGGTGCGCCGCGGCATGGAGCAGCTCGGCATCGAGATGGTGCCCGGCGCCGAGGCGCTGGAGGTCCTGCTCGGCCCGGACGGCCGGCCGCGCGCGGTGCGCAGCACCGTCGGCGAGCACCCGGCGGACCTGGTCGTGCTGGGTCTGGGCGTACGTCCGCGCACCGCACTGGCCCGGGCCGCCGGGCTGACACTGGGCGCGCACGGCGGGCTGCGCACCGACGAGCGGATGCGGGTGCTGGGCGCGGACGGGATCTGGGCCGGCGGTGACTGCGTGGAGGTGCTCAACCTGGTCTCCGGCGGCTACCAGCACGTTGCCCTGGGCACCCACGCCAACAAGCACGGCCTGGTGATCGGCACCAACCTGGGTGGCGGACAGGCCGCCTTCCCCGGCGTGGTGGGCACCGCGGTGACCAGGGTCTGCGACCTGGAGATCGCCCGCACCGGGCTGAACGGGCGCGAGGCGACGGCGGCCGGCCTGAGCTGGACCGCCGTCGTGATCGAGTCCACCACCCAGGCCGGCTACTTCCCGGGTACGGCCTGGATGACGGTCAGAATGCTCGCCGAGAACGGCACCGGGCGGCTGCTCGGGGTGCAGATCGTCGGCGGGGCCGGTGCGGCCAAGCGGATCGACGCGGCCGCGGTGGCGCTGGGCGCCCGGCTGACGGTGCAGCAGCTGGTCTTCCAGGACCTGAGCTACGCCCCGCCGTTCTCACCGGTCTGGGATCCGCTGCTGGTGGCGGCACGGAAGGCGGCGGACCGGCTCGGCCGGTAGCGGCCGCCCTCCTCTTCGGTCGGTGGTCAGTTCACCCACACCGCCGGGCTGCCGGCCTGGCTGGTGTCGAGCACCGGACCGTAGGTCGCGGTGAAGTAGCCGGCCGGGAAGCAGGTGCCCGGGCCGCTGCTGCGGGAGAACGACTGGTTGGCGAAGGCGATGGTGTTCGCGGTGTTGTCGGTGGTCCCGGCCAGGCTGACCGGGTTGGCCTGGTAGGTACAGGTGATGTTGCCGAGCAGCGACCGCAGCACGATGGTGGTCTGGATCGGGCCCGCCGTGCCGGCGCTCAGCGTGACCGGGTTGCCGGCCGCGTCACTGACGCTGTTGACGTAGCCGAGGTTGTTGACGGTCACGCTGAGCACCTTGGTGACGCCCGGGATGCCGACCGGGACACAGGAGCCGAAGGTCTGCGCGGTGAGCGCCTCGACCGCCGTGCCGGGCGCCGACGGGTTCGAGCTGACGGTCGAACTGAAACCGGAGCTGGCGCACTGGACGCCGACGCCGCCGGCCGCGGTGGAGTAGAAGGTGGCGAGGGAGGAGCCGGAGAGCGAGGCGGTCAGCACGTCGCCGGTGGCGACGGCGGTGCCGCCGGCGGAGCCGTACGTCAGCACGCTGGAGGTCGTGGCGGAGGCGGGCAGCGCGGGCAGGACGGCGAGGGCCGCGGCGGCCAGGGCCGCGCCGAGGTAGAGGCGGTTGCGCATCAGGGATCTCTTCTTTCCGCTGGGTGGGGTGCGGGGGTAGGAGGGCGCCTCAGCTGTGCGAGGCGTTGAGCGCGGCGGTGAGGTCGGCGAGGCTGCCGTCCAGCGCGAGCGAGGTGTCGGTCTGGTCGAAGGTCACCGAGCCGGTGCCGGCGCCGGCCGGGATGCCCATCACCAGGTCGATGATCGGGTCGAGGATGCCGCCCAGGCCGCAGCCCGAGGCGCCCGGCACGCTGAACGTGTTGTCCACCAGCCGCGCACCGGCGAACGAGGCGATCACCGCGTCATGGCCGTTCGGGTCGGCGGCGACCCCGATCGTCCCCGGGTCGCCGCTCATCGGCACGCCTGGCGCGGGCGGCGCCGTGGTGCCGGTGGTCGGACTCAGCACGATCGGGGAGCTGTTGGAGCCGATGTAGCACTGCGGCCCGAAGAAGGCGTTGAACAGGTGGAGTTTGACCGGGAGTTTGAAGACCGGATAGGACTCGCCGGCCGCCAGCGGGGTGAACGCGGTGACCGGACCGGCCTGCTCGACCTGGGCGAAGACACTCGTCACGCCGGGCAGGAAGTTGATGATGCCGGGAATGGTGATCTGCGCGGGCTTGGCGTTCAGCAGTGACGTGCCGGTCGGTGCGACCGTGGCGTACTGGTTGGCGCTGCTGCCGTCGGGAAAGTTCACCACAGGGGCGGACTTGTCCCAGTAGACGCCGAACTGCAGCGTGATCGCGGAGGTGAGCGGAACGGTGGTGGTGCCGATGGTGAAGCTGCCGGTGTGGGTCACCGAGACCACGCAGCCGACCTGGAGGTCGCTCGGGTCCTGTAGTTGGGCCGAGTTGAGCGGGCAGCCGCCCATCCCGGCGTACGGGCCGCCGGGAGCGGTGGCTGCGCCGGCCGGTCCGGCCGCCGCCAGCAGCATGGCTGCGGCGGCAGCGAGTGGCGCAAGTCGCTTGAGGGAGAGCAGGGTTCGCGTCATGACGGGTACTCCTCGCGGCACGGGGGTGGACGTGAGTGAGTAACACAGCCGACTGCGGGGCGGGTGGGCCGGGGGTGGGAGCGGACCGTGCGTTCGCTCGGCGCCACGAGCGGTACGCGGAACTGTCCGACGGGTCCGGACGGCTGCCAGCGCGCCCGGCCTTCGCCATACTGGGGACTCGGCGTCCCCACCCCCGGGGCCCGCTTGGCGGGCTGCGGAGCGGCGCTGTCACGTGTGGCAACAGGGCCGAAAATATTGAAAACCTGTGAAGGTTCTAAACCTGATTCAGCGTCAGCGTCAATGGGTGGAGCGGAAGTTGAAGATAAATCTTGAGTTCGGTGCAGCCCCCGCCGACGTCCTGCTGCCGGGCACCCGCAACGGCCGGGACCCGTCCCGGTCGATCCGCCGCGGCCCCAGCCGGCTGCCTCCGGAGGTGGTGGCGGCCACCCAGCGCGACCGGCTGCTGGACGGCGTGGTGCACACCGTCGCGCGCAGCGGCTACGGCGGTGCGCGGGTCAGCGACATCTGCCGGGCGGCGGGTGTGACCAGGCCGGTGTTCTACGAGCAGTTCAGCGGCAAGGAGGAGGCGTTCCTGGCCGCCCACCGGCACGGCACGGCGGTGGTGATCCGGCGGATGGAGGAGGCCTTCGCGGCCCAGGGCGACTGGTGCGCCGGCGTCCGGGCGGCCCTGCACGCGCTGCTCGACATCCTCGCCGAGGTGCCCGCCTTCGCCACCATGGCCGTGGTCGAGGTGGACGCGCTGGGGCCGGCCGGGCGGCAGGTGCGCGAACGGCTGCTGAGCCGGTTCCGCCGGCTCTTCGCGGACTGCCCTGCGCCTCCGGCGGGAGTCAGCGCCGAGCTGCTGACGGACACCGTGGTGGGCGGGATCTACTCGACCATCTACCGGTGCATCGCCACCGATCGGCACGAGGAACTCCCGGATCTGCTCCCGACGTTGGCGCTCTTCGCGCTGTCGCCCTTCCTCGGCCCGGCCGAGGCGGTGCGACGGCTGGAGCTGGCCGACGCCACCGGGGCGCCGTGGTCCAGACCCGTGCTGGCCTGCACGCTGGACGCATCGGCGGGTGCGGCGGGCGCGGCCGCGCGACCCGTACCGCGCCGGGCGGTTCCGCCGCAGCGCAGGCCGGGCCCGCGCGTGCCCCTTGACCCTCCGTCTACTGCGAGGTAACTTCCAGTCAGCTGCCATGGATGTGATCTGGATCACCAACTCCTCTGCCAGGGACTGTGATTGACGACATCCGTGGGCGCTGTCCGCGCCAGGGCAACGTGTCGGCGACCACAGGTCCTCGTCAATCCCGGGAGCATGCATGGCCACCTCCGAGAACGTGCCCACACCTCCGGCCCCGCGCGGCCGGGTCCGACTGCGCCGCGCCGCGCTGATGGCGATCCCGGCCTGCGTGGCCGGCGGCGTCCTGATGGGACTCTCCGCCCAGGGCGTGCTCGCCTCCCAGTTCGCCATCTCCGGGATGGCCTTCACGGTCACCGCGGACGAGTTGAACGGCTCCGGGTTCGAGCAGTTCGGCGGGCTGGACAACATGATCGACAACAGCCCGAACGCCGGCAGCACCGGCGGCCAGGTGATCGTGGCGGTCTCCGCGATCAAGAGCGCCTCGCTCACCAACCTCTGCCAGAGCGTCAACCTGGGCGGCACCAACCTGGTGATCCGGGCCGGCACGGCGACCACCCCGGTGACCGCGACCAATCTGACCACCGACTCCGACCTGCTCTCCGGTGATGCGTCCTTCTCGAACATCCAGATCGGCGGGGACGCCAGTACCTTCACCGAGGCCGGCGTGGCCGGGCCGGCCGGCGTCTTCGGGCAGCAGGCGGACACCGTCGACATCAAGAACCTGCGGCAGGACAACTACGCGACCACGGCCGCGTCGTTCAAGCTGCCCGGGCTCCACCTGAGCTTCGACAACTCGGGCTGCTGAGGATGACGGACGCCGCCCCCGACCTGCCGCCGGAGCCTTCGTCCCCTCCGCCCACCCTCACCGGGGCCGGGGCCTTCGCCGCCTGGCGCGGGCGGCGGCCGTTCTGGGGCGGCCTGCTGGTCACCCTGGCCGGCGCCGAGATCCTCTTCACCGAGCGGGCCCCGCTGCCGGTCGTGCTGCGGATCGGCATGATGGGCCTGGCCGGGTACCTGGTCCCCACGGTCCTGGTGCTCTGCGGCCTGCTGATCCTCTTCAACCCGGCCCAGCGGCTCTTCTACTCGATCCTCGCCGTGCTGCTCACCCTGGGCACCTGGATCACTTCCAACCTCGGGGGTTTCCTGCTGGGCCTGCTGCTCGGCCTGATCGGCAGCAGCCTCAGCTTCGGCTGGCTGCCCGACCAGCCCGACCGGCCCGCCCGGCGCGGGCTGCTGCGCCGCCGCCGGGACCGGTCGGCCACCCCGGCGTATGGCGGGTTACGGCATTAGACGGAGAATCCTGCCCGATTCCGGGCAGGATTCTTTGTTTTCCCCGTAGATCGACCTAGGCTCTCTCTCCGTGCCCACCTCACCGCCGCCCCCGCACGGGGATCTGCTCGCCCACCTGACCCGCACCAGCGCGCTCGGTCCGGGCGAGGCGGCCCGGGTGGTCGCCGAGGTGCTGGCCTACTTCTCCGAGACCGCCACCGAGTACGTCCAGCGCCGACACGCCGAACTCCAGGCGCGCGGCCTGACCAACGAGCAGATCTTCACCCGGATCGCGCAGGAGCTGCCGACCCGCCGGGTCGCGGCGCCCGAGCTGTCCCTGCGGCAGCTGCGCCGCATCGTCTACAGCTGACCCATGCACTGACCCACCGACCCTCAGGAGCCTGCCCAGTATGTGCGGAATCGTCGCCTACATCGGTCCCAAGGACGCCACCCCGTTCCTGCTGGAGGGCCTGCAACGGCTGGAGTACCGCGGCTACGACTCCGCCGGCGTGGCCGTCACCGGCAAGGCCGCCGGCCTCAAGGTCCGCAAGACCAAGGGCCGCGTCGCCGACCTGGCCGCCGCCGTGCCCGCCCGCTTCAAGGGCACCACCGGCATCGGGCACACCCGCTGGGCCACCCACGGCGAGCCCAGCGACGCCAACGCCCACCCGCACCTGGACAACGCCGAGCGCTTCGCGGTCGTGCACAACGGCATCATCGAGAACGCCGACCAGCTGCGCGAGCGGCTCACCGCCGAGGGCGCGGTCTTCGCCTCGGAGACCGACACCGAGGTGCTGGTCCACCTGATCGCGGCCCACGCCGCCGAGGGCACCGACCTGGAGGAGGCCGTCCGCTCCGCCCTCAAGCTGGTGGTCGGCACCTACGGCATCGCCGTCCTGGACGCCGAGCAGCCCGACCGGATCGTGGTCGCCCGCAACGGCAGCCCGATCGTGCTGGGGATCGGCGAGAAGGAGATGTTCGTCGCCTCCGACGTCGCCGCGCTGGTCCGCTACACCCGCCAGGTGGTCCACCTGGAGGACGGCGAGCTGGCCACCGTCCGGGCCGACGGCTTCCGCACCTTCACCGAGGACGCCCGCCCGACGACCCGTCAGCCCTCCATCGTGGACTGGGAGATCGACTCCTACGACACCGCCGGCCACTCGCACTTCCTCGGCAAGGAGATCCACGAGCAGCCCGCCGCCGTGGAGCGCACCCTCAGCGGCCGACTGGACGAGCGCTTCGCCACCGCGCACCTGGGCGGCCTCAACCTGGACGCCCGCGAGCTGCGCGACATCCGCCGCGTGAAGATCATCGGATGCGGATCGGCCTACTACGCGGGCCAAATGGGCGCGCAGCTGATCGAGGAGCTGGCCCGGATCCCCGCCGACAGCGAGCCGGCCTCCGAGTTCCGCTACCGCAACCCGGTGATCGAGGCGGACACCCTCTACGTCGCGGTCAGCCAGTCCGGCGAGACCTACGACACGCTGGCCGCCGTGCAGGAGGTCAAGCGCAAGGGCGGCCGGGTGCTCGGCGTGGTCAACACCGTCGGCAGCGCCATCGCGCGTGCCTGCGACGGCGGGATCTACCTGCACGCCGGGCCGGAGATCTCGGTCGCCTCCACCAAGGCCTTCACCTCCACCGTGGTCGCTTTCGCCCTGCTCGCCCTGCACTTCGGACGCATCCACGACCTCTCGCCCGCCGACGGCCGCCGGATCGTCGACGGCCTCAAGGCGCTGCCCGACCAGATCCGCGAGATCCTGGAGCAGGAGAAGCAGATCGCCGAACTCGCCGCCGAGTACGCCAACTGCCAGGGCATGATGTTCATCGGCCGGGTGCGCGGCTACCCGGTGGCCCGCGAGGGCGCGCAGAAGCTGAAGGAGATCAGCTACGTGCACGCCGAGGCCTACCCCGCCAGCGAGCTCAAGCACGGCCCGCTGGCCCTGATCAGCCCCGAACTCCCCACCGTGGCCCTGGTTCCGGACGACGAACTGCTCGACAAGAACCTCACCACCCTCGGCGAGATCCGCGCCCGCGCCGGCCGCGTGCTGGCCGTCGGCCACCGCGTCCACGACCCGAAGCTCGCCAACCACTGCATCGTCGTCCCCAAGAACGAGCCCGAGCTCGACCCGCTGCTCCTCAACATCCCGCTCCAGCTCTTCTCCTACCACGCAGCCGTGGCCCTGGAGCGCGACGTCGACAAGCCCCGCAACCTCGCCAAGAGCGTCACCGTCGAGTAGTAGTAGCACAGTTGAGAATGGACCCCGGCGCCGAGCGCGCCGGGGTCTTTCTGCTTCCCGAGAAGCGTGCCGTCGAGATGGTGTCGGGCAGGGGGTGAGGTGGCAGCCAAGGCGCGGGAGATCGTTTCTGCAGGGTCGGAGCAGGCGCGGCTCGCATTGCTGTGGTCCCAGCTGCGAAGCGGGGCGGGGTCCGTGAATTGGACCCCGCCCCGCTTCGCTCATGCGAAGCTCAGCAGCCTCCTGATGCGGTCCGCGCCGAGCGCCAGCAGCAGCGTCGGAAGCCGCGGACCAGTGTCGCGACCGACGAGCAGCGTGTACAGCAGCGAGAACAGCGCACGCTGTGCCGTCTTCAGCTCCGGCGAAGCGGGCGCGTCCAACGCCAGACCGGCCTGCAGCTTCGGCACCCCGTAGAGGAGCGACGTGAGCCCCGGCAGGGACCAGTGCTCCTCCAGCCCGTCGACCAGCAGCTTGAGTGCCTCACGCTCGGTCGGTGACAGGCGGTCCAGGCGCTCGCGGTCCGGTTCGGTCCGTACCTGGGTGCGCTCCTCAGCGGGCACGTGTCCGTTCACCCAGGCCTGCGCGCGGTCGAGCCTCGGGCGGGCCTGATCCAGACTCGCCAGCGGCTCGTCCACGGTGAAGTCCCGCAGGATGCGAAGCGTCTGCTCGTCATGGCCGGTGGTGATGTCCACCACGGAGGCGAGCGTTCGGAAGGGTAGGACCTGCACGGTGGCGGGCAGGGGGCGAGTCGCGGAGCCCACCGAGCGCGCGCGTACGCTCTGCTCCCAGTCGTCGGCAAGCCCGGCGGCGACCCTGCGGCCGACGGCATCCCACTCGTCGTACAGGCGGTTGACCTCCTGGTCGAAGGCCACGGTGATCGCCTGGTTCGGCTTGCGCCGCGCGTACACCCAGCGCAGCAGCGGCGCCTCCAGGATCTGCAGTGCATCGGCGGGAGTGGGGGCTCCGCCGGCCGATCCGCTCATCTTGGCGGCGCCGCTGATGCCGACGAAGGAGTAGCCCAGGTAGGAGGGCGGCTGGCCGTCGAAGATCTCCCGCACGAGCTGCGAGCCGACGGTGAAGCTGGAACCGGGGGAGGAGTGGTCGACGCCGCCGGCCTCGAAGGTGACGCCTTCGTACGCCCAGCGCATCGGCCAGTCGACCTTCCACACCAGCTTGCCGCCGTCGGCCTGCCCGAGCGCAAATCCGTCCTGGTGCCCGCACTGGCAGCTGTAGCGGATCTCGGTGGTGGTCTCTTCGAAGGAGCTGACGGTGGTGGTGTCCCGCCCGCAGGCTGCGCAGTACGGCTTGTACGGGTAGTAGCTGCTGCCTGCGCTTTCCTCGTCGCTGTCGCCCTCCTCTGCTTCCGCCACCTCCGCCTTCTTGGCGGTGCGGTAGCGGCCGAGGACATCGTCGATCTTTTCCCGGCTTCGCATCGCGTGCAGAATCTGCTCGCGGTACGCGCCCGAGGTGTACATCTGCGTCTGGCTGATCTCGGTGACCTCTACGCCGAGCTCCGCGAGTGCGGCGCGGAACGGGATCTTGAAGTGCTCCGCCCAGCTCGAATGTTCACCGCATGGGTCGGGTACCGAGGTCAGCGGACGCCCGATGTGCTCGGCGAACGACGCGGGCAGTCCGGCCGGGACCTTGCGGAGCCGGTCGTAGTCGTCCCAGGACAGGACGTGCTTGCACTCCAGCCCGCGACGCCGGATCTCGTCGGCGACGAAGTGCGGCACCATGATCTCGCGCAGGTTGCCCAAGTGGATCGGCCCTGACGGGCTGATGCCGGACGCGCAGACCAGGGGCGAGTCAGGGCCACGGCGTTTGCCCTCGGCGATGACCTGGTCCGCTGCCGCGACCACCCAATCGCCTTGCTTCACGCCGGCCACGTTCTACCTCCTGGTATATCGCCCACTGGGACTCCTGAAGGATACGGGCAGCTGGAGTGGGGAGGTTCGCCAACACCCGAACGGGCCTTACCCTCCGGCCGGTTGTTCCACTGGCACCCTGGTCTGGCCTTCGTGACGAACCGTGACTTCATCGTGGTCCGCCAGCCTGGCTGAGAGGCTGGCTGCGACGGCCGGCGCGGCGGCCGTGCCGACGCGCAGTTGGTGAAGGAGCTGTCGTCGGCCGCAAAAAATTCCACCTCGCGGCGAGTTCCGGTTGGGCACTATCGGCGGATGGGCATGTTGGATGCAGTCGCAGGCAGAGTTGCTGGTGGGGCAACGGTGGAGTTTCGGCCGAGTGGCTCCTCGATGGTTCCTTTGATACGCAGTCGGCAGCAGGTGGTCGTCGCTCCGGTCGACCCGGCGAGGGTGGAGGTCGGGGACATCGTTCTCGCGCGGGTCGGCGGGACGGTGTACTTGCACCTGGTGTCGGCGGTGGACCGGGCCCGTAAGCGGGTGCAGATCAGCAACAATCGAGGCCGCGTCAACGGGTGGACCGGTCATGACCGTGTCTTCGGGATCTGCCTGGCGGTCGAGGGTGTGGCCCGGAGTGGCGCGGAGGGGAGGACTCTCGGGCCTACTTAGGTGGTTGGAAGCCGCCGATCCGCTGCTCCAGCAGTTCGGCCAGCCGCAGCGGGGTGCGGTCCTCGAACATCGGACCGATGAGCTGCACTCCGACCGGCAGGCCCTCGGGGGAGCGGCCCGCCGGGACGGCGGTGGCGGGTAGGCCGGGCATGGTGGCCAGGCCGGCCCAGACGAGCTGGTCGAAGTACGGGTACTCGACGCCGTCGACGTCGATCCGGCGTTCCAGCGGACTGGGACGGTGGTCGTGCGGGAACGCCGGAGTGGGTGTGACGGGGCACACCACGACGTCGAACTCGGTGAAGAGCTGCCGCCAGCCGTGGCGGTGGAGCTCGCGACGGCCGTTCACCTCGACCCAGTCGCTGTGGCTGAGCACCATGCCGCGCAGCCGCGCCGCGTCGAGACTCCGGTCGTCCTCGCTCAGTTCGGCCACACGTGACTGCAACTGCTCGCGCGCTTCGACGGGAAAGCGTGCGACGGAGCCCGACACGAGCAACTGCATGTAGAGCGTCGCGGCTTCGCTCAGGTCGGGGAGCAGCGCGCTGTGCCGTTCGACGCGCGCTCCGCCGTCGGCCAGCGCGCCGGCCACGCGGTTGACGCCCGCCCGCACGGCGGATCCGGTCGCCATGAGCGGATGGTCCTCGATGACCAGGACCCTGAAGTCGCGGAGCTCCTGGTGACGCGCCGGCGGCAGCCGCAGGTCGTAGGCCACGCCGTGCGTCAGCGGGTCCGGTCCGGCCATGACGTCGAGCAGGAGCGCGAGGTCGCGGGCGCTGCGTGCCATCGGACCGACGACGGCGAGGTCGAGGTCGACCGGCAGTGCCGGCGCTGGGGGCAGGACCATGCCGCGGTTCGCCGCCAGCCCGAGTGTCGGCTTGTGCGCGTAGATGCCGCAGAAGTGTGCGGGGGTGCGCAACGAGCCGGCGAGGTCGGAGCCGATGGACAGCGCGCCGAAGCCGGACGCCAGGGCCGCCGCTGACCCGCCGGAGGAGCCACCCGACGTGCGGCGGTGGTCCCACGGGTTGTTGGTGGTGCCGTAGATCTCGTTGAAGCTCTGGATATCCTGCAGCCCCACGGGCACGTTGGTCTTGCCGAGCACCACCGCGCCTGCGGCCTTGAGTCGCGACACCTGCACCGCGTCCTCGGCCGGCAGGTAGTTCCGGTGCTGCGGCATGCCCCAGGTCGTGGGCAGTCCGGCGATGTTGTAGGACTCCTTGACCGTCACCGGGATGCCGAGCAGCGGTCGGTCCTCACCGCGGGCGCGCGCCTGGTCGGCATCGCGCGCGGCGGCCCGTGCGCGGTCGAAGTCCGGCACGCAGATTGCGTTGATCGTCTTGTCGTCCCGCTCGATACGGGCGATCGCCTCGTCGGTCAGTTCGGTCGAGGACACGTCACCAGCACGCAGCGCGGCCGCGAGTTCTTCGGCCGTCGAGAAGTTCCAGGTCATGAATCCGACCGTAGCGACCTCGGGCGCAGGCCACGAAATGCGGCTTCGCACAAGGGGGATGGGTGGCCCGGCCCGCGCCGCTGGGTGGCGGCAGGGGCCGGGCGGTGGCGGCTCAGGTCAGGTGGACCGAGGCGTCGTCGATCAGGAAGGCGGTCCTGCCGGTGGTGGAGTGGGAGACCAGCTTGATGCCGACCGTGGAGCCGAACTCGGCTGCCACGTAGGGCGTCAGGTCGAAGGACTGGAGCTGGTAGCCCTTGGTGGCGTTGAGGTTGGACCAAGTCCGTACGGTGGCAAGGTACTTGCCGCTGTACTGGTCGTAGAGCTCCAGGGCGAGGGTGTCGGCCGCGGTGCCGCCGGGGGCGGTGGCGCCCTGGGCTGCGCCGGTGACGTTCAGCCAGAAGGAGAAGGACTCCTTGGAGTAGCCGGGGGTGGTCTCCACCCACTGGGTGATGGAGTCGTCGGTGGCGGTGTCCTGGCCGAGCCAGGCGTACGAGCTGCCGGTGTGGGGGGTGTGGGCGCTGGAGGGGGTGATGATGTTGTAGCCCGAGGGGTTCCAGGCGCCGTGGTTGGAGGTGCTGTTCTCGAAGCCGGGGTCGGTGAGCTGCTCGATCGGCGCGCAGCCGACCTGGGGGCCGTTGGCGAGGCCCCAACGGAAGCTCTGGCTCTGGGCGTTGCCCTTGTCATCGGTTCCGGTGACGGTGACCGTCCGGGTGCCGGTGGCGTTGCTGGTGCCGGTGATGCGGCCGGTGGCGGCGTTGATGTGCAGGCCGGCGGGCAGGTTCGCGGCGCTGTACCGGATCGGCCGGCCGGCGGAGTCGGAGGCCAGGACGGCGAAGTCGACGGCCTGGCCGCGCTGGGTGGTCTGGTCGCACGGCTTGGTCACCAGCAGCGCCTTGTTGCCGAAGACCGGGTCGGTGCCCATGCACAGGTGGTCGTAGTTGGACCACATCGTCTGCACCGGGAAACTACCGGTCGACAGCTGGAGGTTGAACATCCCGCCGTTGGAACCGAACGGGATCCAGGAGCACTTGTCGCCGATCTCCTGGCCGGTGGCGTCGGTCCAGGCGCCGGACGGGTTCTGGTCGGTGATGGTCTCGGCGTACTCGTGGCCGCCGATGATCCCGTAGCCGTCCAGTCGGCCGCGCGCGCCGGGGTTGATCCAGTTGGTGCCGCAGTCGGGGACGTCGGTCAGGTAGGGCATCAGGGTGTAGGCGAGCGTGCCGTACGAGCTGCGCGTGAAGGTGTGCCAGGCGCAGTAGCCGAGCTCCTTCCAGCTGTCGGAGTCCTCGCCCTTCGGGGTGTTGATGATGTACTGGACGTTGCGGTTCTGGTTGGGGTCGCCGTTGCCGAAGTGCTTGGCGGCGGCCAGGACTTCGGCGGCGATCTGGGGTTCGGTGGCGGCCTGCGGGGACGCCGCGGCGTTGTCCACCCAGACGCCGGACAGGGTCTGGCCCTGGACCGGCAGGCCGACGTGGTTGGCGCTGATCGGGCACTGGTCGGTGCCGGGGGCGATGCCCTCGCAGTACTGGGTCATCACCTTGGACCAGGTGTCGTTCGTGCTGCCCAGGCCCTTGAAGAACTCCTGCTGGTAGGGCGCGGCGCTGTCCGGGTCGCCGGTGAGCGTGGTGTCGCCGGTGCTCGGGTCGGTGCCGGGGGTGCCCCACTGGCTGCCCCAGTAGATCAGGTAGACCTTCGGCTGGCCGGTGGTGACGCCGATGGAGTCCTGGCCGCCGCGGTAGGTCATCTGCAGGTCGTAGTTGTTCATCGGCCGTTCGATGCCGCTGCCGGCCGCGTTCGCCGCCTTCTGGGCGGTGTAGGTCTTGGCATTGGGCATCACGTGCGGGCGGGTGGCGCCGAGTTGGACCCAGACGCCGTTGATCTGCTGCCAGCCCTCGGAGGACGGGTGCTGCTGGGCAACAGTGGGAGCACTGGGGGAGGAGGCGATGGCCTGGGTGGCGACGCCGGTGAAACCGCTGGTGGCGACGCCGAGGGCGAGGCCGGCCAGCAGGACGCGACGAAGGCGCGCGCCCGGGTGGGAGCGGACTGTGGGCACAGGGGTTCCTGACTCTCGGCGGTGCGGGGGCAGAGGAACGGAACAGCTGTGCAATGACACATGTCACCTGTCACACAGGTCAAGACCCGTGCATGGTGATTCGTGTTCGGTGGCGTTGAATTCTGTGAGTGGCGTGAGTGGCTACTGAGGAGTCACTCCGCTGCGGCCAGCGTGAACGCGGTGTTCACCAGGGCCACGTGGCTGAACGCCTGGGGGGGTGTTGCCGAGCTGGCGGTTGGTCAGCGGGTCCCACTCCTCCGAGAGCAGGCCCAGGTCGTTGCCGAGGCCGACGGCGCGGCCGAAGAGGTCGCGGGCCTCGGCGGTCTGGCCGATCGCCGCGAGGGCGTCGGCCAGCCAGAACGAGCAGGCCACGAAGGCGCCTTCGGTCCCCGGCAGCCCGTCCGGGGCGAGCGGTGCGCCGTCGAGGGCGTAGCGGCGCACGAAGCCGCCGTGGTCGAGCCCGTCGCGGACCGCCTCCACCGTCCGGATCACCCGGGGATCGTCCGGCGGGAGGAAGCCGGTCTTCACGACGAAGAGCGTCGCGGCGTCCAACTCCCGTCCCCCGTAGTGCTGGACGAAGACTCCGCGGACCGGGTCGTAGCCGTGCGCGAGGACGTCGGCGTGCACCGCCGACCGCATCGCGCGCCAGCGCTGGACGGGTGCCGGCAGGCCGGTGGCCTCGGCGAGCTTGACGGCGCGGTCGGCGGCCACCCAGGACATCACCTTGGAGTGCACGAAGTGCTGCCGCCCGCCCCGGACTTCCCACAGTCCCTCGTCCGGGTCGCGCCAGTGCTGCTCCAGGAACTCCATCAGTGTGCGCAGTAGCGTCCAGACCTGGCGCTCCATCGGGATGCCGGCCCGGTAGGCCAGTTCCAGGGTGTCCACCACCTCGCCGTAGACGTCGAGTTGGCGCTGTCCGACGGCCGCGTTGCCCAGCCGCACCGGCGCCGAGGCGCCGTGCCCGGGCAGCCAGCCGGCCACCGTCTCGGGCAGCCCGCGCTCGCCGGCCACCCCGTACACCGTCTGCAGGTCGCCCGGGTCGCCGGCGATCGCGCGCAGCAGCCACTGCCGCCAGGCCGCCGCCTCCTCGCGGAAGCCGCCGCGCAGCAGGGCGGAGAGCGTCATGCTGGAGTCGCGCAGCCAGCAGTAGCGGTAGTCCCAGTTGCGGACGCCGCCCAGTACCTCGGGCAGCCCGGCGGTCGGCGCGGCGACGATGCCGCCGGTCGGTGCGTAGGCGAGCGCCTTGAGGGTGATCAGCGAGCGCAGCACGGCGGCGTGCCACTCACCGCGATAGCGGCAGCCCGCCGCCCAGCGCTGCCAGCCCTCGGTGGTCTCGCGCAGCGCGCGCCGCGGGTCGGTGCGCCGGGTGCCGGAGCGGTGCGAGGGCTGCCAGGTGAGCACGAACGGCACCTGCTCGCCGGCCCGCACGGTGAACTCGGACCGGGTGGCCTGCTCGGAGCCGAAGGTGTGCACCCCGGCGGGGACGCGCAGCCAGGCCGCGTCCGGGCCGGCCACCGCGACCCGGTGGTGGTCGGTGCGCCGCACCCACGGCACACTGCGCCCGTAGTTGAAGCGCAGCCGCAGCTCGCCGCACATCGCCACCGCGCCGCGCAACCCCTCCACGATCCGGATCAGCTGCGGGTCGCGGTCGCGCTGCGGCATGAAGTCGGTGACCCGGACCGCGCCGGTGGGGGTCTCCCAGAGCGTCTCCAGCACCAGCGTGCCGTCCTGGTAGCCGCGGCCGGCGGGCTCCGCCGCGCCGACCGGTGCGAGCCGCCAGTGGCCGTGCCGCTCGTCGCCGAGCAGCGCGGCGAAGCAGCTGGGGGAGTCGAATCGCGGCAGGCAGAGCCAGTCGACCGAGCCGCCCCGGCCGACCAGCGCGGCCGTCTGCAGGTCGCCGATCAGGGCGTAGTCCTCGATCCGTCCTGCCATGCAGCCATTCTGCGCCGGTCCGGGAGTCCAGGAGGTATCCTGCCCGCCGGTTGCGGTCATCGGTGAACCGTAGGATGATCTTTGTGCCTCTTGTCTATTTCTGTGCCGGAAGGGGTCTCTGATGCAGCAGCGACCACCGTGGGTGCCTGCTGGCATGGATCTTGACCGACCCAATGCGGCTCGTGTGTACGACTACTACCTCGGCGGCTCGCACAACTTCGCCGCCGACCGCGAGATGGCCCGCCAGGCCGTGAAGCTCTGGCCCGACCTGCCGCTGATCATGCGGGCCAACCGCGCCTTCCTGCGCCGATCCGTGCAGTACCTGGCCGAGCAGGGCATCACCCGCTTCCTGGACATCGGCTCCGGCATCCCGACCTTCGGCGCGGTGCACGAGATATCGCGCGACATCCGGCCCGGGAGCCGGGTGGTCTACGTCGACAAGGACCCGGTCGCCGTCGCGCACAGCCGGCTGCTGCTCAAGGACGACCCGCTCAGCCAGGTGGTGCACGCCGACCTGACCGACCCCGCCGACCTGCTCGCCCGGCCCGAGGTCGTCGAGCTGCTGGCGCCCGGCGAGCCGGTGGCGGTGCTGCTGGTCGCGGTGCTGCACTTCGTCACCGACGAGGAGGACCCGGAGGGCATCGTCGCCACCCTGCGCGACGCGCTGCCGCCGGGCAGTGCGCTGGCGCTCTGCCACGCCTCCCTGGAGGGCCGCCCCGACCAGGCCGGCCCGCACCAGGATCTGTACAACCGCACGCCGACCCCGCTGACGATGCGCTCGATGGAGCGGATCCGCGGGCTCTTCGACGGCTTCGAGCTGGTCGAGCCCGGCGTCGTCTACCTGCCGCAGTGGCGCCCGGAGGTACCGACCGCGGTCGGTCCGCATCCCGAGCGGATGGTCGGCGTGGTCGGAGTGGGGCACCGGAGGTGACCGGGCCGCCGCCGGCGGGCGACGACACGGCCAACGGGTTCCCCGAGAGCTGGGCCCTGCTGCTGCAGAGCGGCCAGGGCGCGGCCATGCACCCGGGAGCGCTGCGCCGGCTGGTGGCCAGGACGACCGCGCTGCTGCACCACACCGAGCACGGCGCCGACTTCGACGCCGGGTCGGCCGAGGAGGCCGGCGCGCTGCTGGTGGACGCGCACTTCACCGACCCCGAGCTGCTGGCCCGCGCGGTCGGCCTGCTGCACGGCAGCGACCTCGCCCAGGGCCGGACCGCCGAGCTCACCGGGGCCTTCGCCGCCGGCTGGGCGGCCGCGCTGCGCGAGCGCACGCTGCAGGAGCAGGAGGCCATCCGGCTGGCCGCCGACACCGCGCGCAAGGAGGCCGAGCGGGCCCTGCGCGAGTCGGAGGCGCGCTTCAGGGCGCTCTTCGAGAGCGCCGCGATCGGCATCGGCATCGGCGACGTCGAGGGCAACATCCTGGCCGCCAACAAGGCCCTGCAGGACATCTTCGGCGCCCGGCCGGAAGACCTGCACGGCCGCCGGGTCAACGACCTGGTGCACCCGGAGGACACCCCGGGCGTCTGGGAGGCGTACGAGGAGCTGGTCAGCGGCAAGCGCGAGCACTTCCAGTTCGACAAGCCGTACTACCGCCAGGACGGCGAGGTGGTCTGGACCCACCTGACCTGCTCGCTGATCCGCGACGACGAGGGCCTGCCGGTCTACCAGGTGGCGATGCTGGAGGACATCACCGACCGCTACCGCCTCCAGGAGCGGCTGCGCCACCAGGCCACCCACGACCCGCTCACCGGCCTGCCGAACCGCACGGCGTTCTTCGAGCGGCTGGAGGCGCTCTTCGAGTCGCCGGAGCCGGGCGCCAGGTTCGGCCTGTGCTACGTGGACCTGGACGGCTTCAAGGTGGTCAACGACAGCCTGGGCCACGAGATGGGCGACCAGCTGCTGGCCGCCGTCGCGCTGCGCCTGGAGGCCGCGCTGCGTCCGCTGGGACACCTGGTGGCGCGGCTGGGCGGCGACGAGTTCGTGGTGCTGCTGGAGAACTGCCGGGGCGAGCAGGAGGCCGTCGCGGCCGCCAAGACGGTGCTGGCGGCGCTGGCCAAGCCGGTGCCGATCGACGGCCACCGCCTCGCCGTCGGCGCCAGCGTGGGCGTGCTGGAGCGGCCGGTGGCGGCCACCACGCCGATGGCGGCCGTACGGGCGGCGGACCTCACGCTCTACCGCGCCAAGGAGGAGGGCCGCGGCCGCTGGACGCTCTTCGACCCGCAGCGCAACGCCCGCGCGGTGAGCCGGTACGCGGTCTCGGTGCGGATGCCCGTCGCGCTCGACCGCGGGGAGTTCTACATCGACTACCAGCCGCTCTGCGCGCTGGCGGACGGCTCGCTGGCGGCCGTCGAGGCGCTGGTGCGCTGGCGGCACCCGCAGCTGGGCGTACTGGGCCCGGACGAGTTCATCGGCACCGCGGAGGAGACCGGCCTGATCATGCCGCTCGGCCGCTGGGTGCTGGAGCAGGCCTGCGGCCAGGCGGCCGACTGGGTCAAGCAGTTCGGCGACCGTGCGCCGCAGATCAACGTCAACCTGGCGGTCCGTCAGGTGCGCAACGCCGGCCTGGTGTCCGACATCGACCGGATCCTGCGCTCCTCGGGCCTGGACCCGCGGATGCTCCAACTGGAGATCACCGAGAGCGCGGTGGTCGGGCCGCAGGACGAGTCGGTGCGGGCCCTGCACTCCCTGGTCGACCTGGGCGTCTCGCTGGCCGTGGACGACTTCGGCACCGGCTGGTCCAACCTCGCCTACCTGCGCGACCTGCCGGTCTCCAGCCTGAAGATCGCGGGCTCCTTCGTCAGCGACCTGAAGGAGTCCGGCAAGGAGCAGCTGCTCGGCTGGCGGATCATCGGCGGCCTGGTCTCACTGGCGCACACACTGGGACTGACGGTCACCGCCGAGGGCGTGGAGAACGCCGACCACGCCGAGCGGC
This sequence comes from Kitasatospora sp. MAA4, assembly GCF_029893355.1. Lineage (GTDB taxonomy): Bacteria > Actinomycetota > Actinomycetes > Streptomycetales > Streptomycetaceae > Kitasatospora. Next base: position 41,035 of record NZ_JARZAI010000035.1, on the reverse strand, counting down.
TGCGCGTCATGGGCTGCGACTGGGCGCAGGGCTGGCACTTCGGCCGGCCGGCCAGGCCCGAGGCGATCGCCCGCCGGATCACCGACTCACTTCGGTAGTCGAACCAAACCTGCCGCCCAAACCTCTCGCCCAAGCCTCTCGCCGCGTGCCCGAGCGATCTCACCGCCTGCCCGACGCGACGACCGCGCCGCTGATCCGGCGGGCGGCGAACCCGCTGCCGCAGACGAAGCGCAGCACCGGGCCGAAGGTCGCGGCGGCGGACAGGCCCGCGAAGTACAGCCCCGGCACGGAGGACTCGAACTCCGCGGAGAGCAGCGGCGCGGTGCCGGTGCAGGTCAGCGCCCGGCGCAGCTCGGGGTCGAGCAGCCGCAACCGGTCGACGTCCACCCGGTAGCCGGTCGCGGAGAGCACGTGGTCGGCCTCCAGTACCTCGGGCCGGGCCTGGCCGCCGCGCAGCTCCAGCCGCACCGGCCCCTCGCCGTCGGCCACCGAGCGGTGCAGGCTGCGGCCGGTCAGCTGCGGGAACCGCCCGTCCACCCGCTCGCGCAGCCACCAGGCGCCGGACGGCCCGAGCACCGTGCGCAGCAACCTGGCCCGGGTCTCCTCGGGCAGGTAGCGGTAGACGTGCGGTGCGTGCGCGAAGGCCACCAGCGACCAGCCGGGCCCCAGCGGCGAGGCGGGCTTGACCATGCGCACCGGCAGCGGTCGGTCGGTGGGGCTGTCGGTGGGCGGCGGCTCGCCGAACAGCAGCTTGCGGGTGCGGGCCACCAGGATGGGCAGGGCGCCCGCCTCGTACAGCAGGGCGGCGCTCTCCAGCGCCGACTGCCCCGCGCCGACCACCGCGACCCGGCGGCCCGTGAAGACCGCCAGGTCGGCGTGGTCGGCCGGGTGCGAGGCGCGGCCGTCGGCGAGCAGCGGATCCAGCACCGGCGGCAGGTACGGGTACGGGCCGAGGCCCGTGGCCAGCACGACCCGGCGGCTGCCGAAGGCCTCGCCGGACGCAAGCGTGATCCGGAAGGCGTCGCGGTGGTAGCTGATCCGCTCGACCTTCTCGCGCTCCACCTCGGGCACGCAGCGCTCCTGGAACCACCGGCCGTAGCGGATGAACTCCTCGATCGGCACCGGGTGCTGGTCCTCGCCGGACGGGCGGCCCTCCTCGGCGCGGAAGTCCTGCAGCCGGCAGTGGGCGCCCGGGTCGGCGATCGAGGAGGCACGCGGGGTGGACTTCAGGAACATCCCGGCCGGCATCCGCGTGGACCAGCTGTCCATCGGCTCGCCGAACACCCGCAGCGGGACCTTGCGGGCCCGCAGGTGCGCGGCGATCGCCAGGCCGTACGGGCCGGCGCCGACTACGGTGACGGGGATGTCCGGGTGCGGGCCCATCTGGCGTCCTCCTCCTGCGCTGCTGCGCCCCCGTACCAGGATGCGCCGTCCGGGGCCGGGCAGCACCTCACGAATCGAGGCCGTGACGCACTCCGACGGGCCTGACCTGGACCGCACGGTCCCCGCCCTGCCGGTCAAGGTGGGCCGCTACCCGCGGCACCACGGCGGCGTCGGCGTGATCCGCACGCTCGGACGCCGCGGTGTGCCGGTGTACGCCACGGTCTGGAGGCGGCGGTGCCGGCCGGCGGGCCGCTCTCGGTGCTGGTGCAGGAGTACCTGCCGCCCGAGCGGTCGGAGGACTGGATCACCCACCTGTACTGCCGGCGAACGGTGCTCCGCAGGTGGTGTTCACCGGGCTCAAGCTGCGCGCCTGGCCGCCGCAGGCCGGCGTGACCACCCGGGCCTGCGCGCTGCCCAACCGCGCCCTGGCCAGCGCCAGCCGCGGACCTTCGTGGTCGGGCAGCTGGACCTGCCCTCGGCGCTCTGCTGGGCCTTCGCGAACGCCCGCTGCCGGCCGCGGCCGAGGCCCTTCGGTTCGGCGGGACGATCGCAGGCAGGATCGCCCGCGCCTTCGGCCAAGTGGTCTGACTGCCGGGGCTCTTGACATGTCGTCATGTCCAGGCCAAGTTGGCGGGACAGACGACAAGGAGACCCCCACGTGAAGACCTCCCTGATCGGCGCCCTGGCCGCGACCCTGCTCGCCGGCACCGGCGCACTGGCCGGCGCCGCCCCCGCCCAGGCCACCGCCCCCGCCCCCGCAGTAACTGTCAACTACGCCGGAACCGTCGCGCTGAGCGACTGCTCCGGCTCGGTGGTGCGGATGCCCAACTCCGTGAGCAGCGACCCCGCCCTGGTACTCACCAACGGCCACTGCCTGGAGACCGGCATGCCCGACCCGGGCCAGGTCATCGTCGACCAGCCCTCCAGCCGCAGCTTCACCCTGCTCAGCGCCTCCGGCGGCCGGCTCGGCACGCTGCGCGCCAGCAAGGTCGTCTACTCGACCATGACCGACACCGACGTGACGCTCTACCAGCTGAACACCAGCTACGCCGCGATACAACAGCGGTACGGCATCAGCCCGTTGACGGTCTCACCGGACCACCCGGTGGCCGGCGACGCGATCAAGGTGGTCTCCGGCTACTGGAAGACCACCTACTCATGCTCCATCGACGGCTTCGTCTACCAACTGGACGAGGGGAGTTGGACCTGGAAGGACTCGGTCCGCTACACCTCCACCTGCAACACCATCGGCGGCACCTCCGGCTCCCCGGTGATCGACACCGCCACCGGCCTGCTGGTCGCGGTCAACAACACCGGCAACGAGAACGGCGAGACCTGCACCGTCGACAACCCCTGCGAGGTCGACGAGAACGGCAACGTGACGGTCCACCAGGGCACCAACTACGCCGAGGAGACCTACCTGCTGACCGCCTGCTTCGCCCCCGGCAACAAGCTCGACCTGACCCTGCCGGGCTGCGTGCTGCCAACTCCCTGACGCACCGGTCCGGTCGGGTGTTCTGGGACGCGAGGCAACTCGCGCCCCAGGACAGTGCGGCCGAGGCGGTGAGTCGCGGCATCGGCGGTCACCGCCTCCGCCGGGACAGGCGGCGCGTACCGGGAACTCGCCGCCGTCCACTCGGCCAGCGCGACCCGGAAGCACTCCAGGGCACCGGCGAACGCACCGTCGCGCTCCTGAACCGCGGTGCGCGCCCACCAGAAGCTCAACTCCTGCGCCCGCAGCAGCTCGTGCGCCCGCCCCTCAGCATCCCGGATCGACAGCCCGGCGGTGCGGACCAGCGCGGCGACCGCGGTGAACGTGTCCTCGGGTGCGGCGGCGAGGTCGTTCGCGAGGTAACCGCAGGCGGAGAACGAGCGCAGCAACTCCTGTACCAGCGGCGTGTTCCAGTCGGGCGTGACGCACTGCTCGGCGAGTTCGCACCACATCGCGGCCAGCAGCATCCCGCCGTCGGCCGGCCGCAGCAGCTGGTACTCGTGAAGCGTCGGGGTTCGCCCCGGCCGCACGTAGTCGACCAGCTTCTCGTGCGCAGCCCGGATCCACGCGGCCAGTTGCCGCCGATACCGCCCCCACCAGAACCCCGGCATCACCTCCCGCGTCCGTCGCACCAGATCCGCAAGCGCCCGCACCAGAGGATGATCGCCAACCGTCGGCTGCGCGTCCCCGGCCACGGCATCCAGCAGCGCCAGAACTAGCCGATCAATAACCTCCGGCGGAGCGTCACGCGGCTCCCGGTCGAACTCGTCATCCAGCAGCCAGACCAGCAACGCCCACTGCACGCCCAAGTGCAGAGGCGCGCCGACCGCAGTGGGCCACGCCCTGAGACAGAGGTCGACGTACCCGTGGCCGAGAAATTCGTCAGGCGCCGGATGGACATCGAGCTGCACCATCCACGTACGAGCACCTACGTACAGGTCCGTGCGCCGGGGGTCTGTCACCGGTTCCATCGGGCCGCCTTGCGAGCCACGCCGTCGTCCGCAGCCCGTTGCTGTGCCAGGTCGTGGCAGACGCAACCCGAGGCGGTGCAGCCGCAGAACACGTAGCGGCTGGCCTGGTCCTGCGCGTTGCCCGTGCACAGCTCGTGTCGATCGTCGCCGCACGCGGCGCTGAGCGGAGCGGGTGGGGTCGTCATCGGGGGACCTCCGCGTGCTCAGAGCAGGCGACGACTGCCCAGCCGAGCTGGATCTGCCCGGAGGCCGTGTATCGGTGGCCGGCGGGGGTGAGAGGGCCCTCTGTGGTGCCGCAGTGGATGCAGGCTTCGCCGTGGAGGCGTACGGGGCTGATGGCGTCCTGGATAGCCGGTTCAGCGTCGGGGGGTTCTTGCTTCGCTGTCACGTCCTCGATCATGGCCGTGAGCAACGGGCGCGAGTGACACAGTGTGTGTCATCGTCAAATGGCCCGCGCCCACCGGGCGAACGCCAGCAGTTGCTCGTCACGAGTCCGATCGAGGCGTACCAACGTGGCGAGTTCAGCACGGACTTGGCCGTGCTCGCGGACGTGCTGGGGTGCGATGCGGCGGGCGAGCTGCAAGGATTCCTGGGCGTGGTCGCGGCGGCCGAGCTGCATCTGGGCGCGCGCGAGGTCGATGTAGTAGTGGCTCCGTCGCTCTGACGGCAGGTTGTGCGGGGGCTGCCAGCTGCTGGCGGCGCGGATGGCGGAGTTGAGGCCGGGTGCGTTGCCGAGCTCGACGGCGACGGCGAGGCGGTGGATCTGGAGGGAGTCGGGTCCGGCTGCGGTGCCGTGGTAGACCCTCTCGCGAATGCCGGCGGTGAGGGCGGCGGCTTCGGTGAGGTGGGTGTGGGCGGTGTCGGGGTCGCGCATGCGGCCGGCGACGACAGCGGCACGCATGTGGAGTGCTCCGACGGTGGCCTGTAGTTGTTCGGTGGCGGGGGCTGGGGCGGTGTCGATGGCTTGCTGGAGCGCGCGGAGGCCGACGGGGAGTATGCCGCTGGCGAAGAACACCTCGGTTCGGACGTACGCGGCGACGGCCGTGAGGGCTGGATCCTCGGCGATGCCGGCCGCCCAGCGGATCAGCTCGACGAGGCGTCCGGACAGGTCGGTGTGGCCGTGCTTGTACGCGGCTGCGTCGGCGGCACGGTAGGCCGCGGTGAGGAGCCGGGCGGCCTGCTGGCGATCGGCGCCCTGGTACAGCTGGACGGCGCACTGCAGTTCGGCGAGGAGCGGTGCGATCCCGGCGGCGAGGCGGGCGTAGTCCGAGTGGAGACGCTGACCGACGACGACCTGTACGGCGGTGCCGAGTTGCGAGAGTGGACGCACGGGAACGTCGTCGGGCAGATCGTAGGTGGCGATGACGGACCGGATGGCCGGAATGGCGGCGTGGACGCGGCTGTCGGTGTGGCCGGGCCCTTCGAGGAGGTGGTCTGCTGTGGTGTGCAGGGCTTGGGCGATGGCCTGAAGGACGTCGTCGCCAGGTGCGCGCCGGCCTTGCTCGACCTTGCGGATCATGCTGGGTGAGACGAGTGCCTTGGTGGCGAGTTCGACTTGGGTGAGGCCGCGGGCGTTGCGAAGTGTGGCGATCCGGGGGCCGAGAGCGGCGGTGGTTCCGGTCATGTGGGAACGGTAACGCGCCTACTGCTCGGCCGTGAGATGGTCGGCGAGGTCGGTGAGGGAGTTGACGCACCAGTCGGCCGCGGTGGCTTCGGGGTGGTCGGCCCGAAGGTGTCCGATGGGGCCCCGGCGCAGGTGCGCGGTGCGGAGGCCGGCCGCGCGGGCAGGCGTGATGTCGTTGGCAGGGTGGTCGCCGACGTACACGATCTCGTGACGCTCGCCGGGTGCCCAGGCTGCGACCTTCTCGAAGAAGCCGGCTGCGGGCTTGGCGATGCCCCATTCGGCGGATGTGGCGATCGCGTCGGCGGGCAGCTGCAAGCCGCGCAGGAGCTGGTTGACGCGGGCGTTTTGGTTACCGGCGATTCCGACCCAGATTCCGGCGTCGCAGAGTAGTTGGAGGGCGGGCCGGACGTCGGGATAGAGGTCGGTCTCGTCGAGGTACTCGTCGCAGCCGGCGGCGCGGCGGGCGTCCCATTCGGCGGGGACGTCGCAGCCCGGCTTGATTCGGCGGATCGCTTCGGCGTTGTCGAGTTCCTGGGCGATGACGGCACCGACCAGCGCGGACATGGTGTGCGGGGGAACGCCGAGCCAGTCAGCCCAGTCTCGCCAGTAGCGAGTGTCGGAGGTGAGGGTCTCTCCGATGTCGAAGACCACAGCGCGGATCGTCATGGCGGCAGCGTAGTCGGGCCTGCCTCGGTGGCTGGGCCGTCGGCCTGCTCCTCCACGGCTTGCTCAACGCCGGGATCCGCGCCAAAACTACGGCGAACCGCAGAGTGTCCGAAAGTGAGCTCTGGCCGATCTGGTGGCCTTGCGCAGCCCGCGGGACGCCCGCGAGGCTGGGTGGACCGGCTGACCAGCAGTGCTCGTGGTGGGAGGTGAGGGAACGCCCGGTGAGTGCGTCGCGCGGGTATCCGCGCCGGGTGCGGCCAGTCGGCAACTCTTCTTCACCGCCTGCAGGAAGGTTCCGCTCGTGCCGCCTTCGTCGACCTCCCCGCTGCTGAAGTACCGCACTTCCACCAGCCCGGCGCCGCTGCAGGCGGATGCCGACTTCCCCACCCCGGCCACCATCAACCTGGCCGTCCTGCCCGGGAACCAGGCCGTTCACTGCTCCCGCATCGAGATCGCCGTGCCGGCGGACGACACCCGCGATCGGGCGTACTTCGCCCAGGCGCCGGTGCCTGCCAGCAGCAGCGGTGACTGGACCTTCTCGGTCCGGAAGGGCACTGGGCAGAAGCTGAACCTCCCCGGGGCTCCTGTGGGCTCGTACTACGTGATCACCTTCCAGCTGCAGAACCCGCAGCGAGACCTGATCAACTACCCGCTGAACTTCGGTCTCAGCGGCAGTCTGCTCTCCTCCGGCGGCCCGCTCACCTACCGGATCCTGGAGCGTTCGAAGACCTCCGCGGGTGCCGGTTACACGCAGAAGTACAGCAGGCGGACCATGACGGTCGTCGAACCCGCCTTCTACCTGCACAGTTTCCTGGCCCGGGGCAGCCAGGCCGCGACGAGCGCGCCGCTGACGAGCTTCACCTCCGGTAGCCCCGTCCACCTCACCTGGGAGAGCAACGGCAGCCACTTCCAGCTGTACGACGGCAGATCCACCAGCCCGATCCAGCAGGGTGCCGCCACGTCCTTCAGCCTCCCGAACGGCATTTTCAGCGACACCACGTTCATCGTCGCGGCAACCGTGCTCTCGGGGTCCCAGGGCGCCGCCAACGGCTTCACCCCGGTCTACCAGTACGCCACCCTCACGCTCACCGTCCCCAACCCCACCCTGGACTCACTGACCGTGCGCGGCGGCATCGCCGCCCAGTCCACGGTGACCGTGAATGGACCGCTGTACGCCAACGGCAACCTCGCCGTCAGTGAGGGCGGGCGAACGAAGTTCTCGACGGTCGGCGTCACCGGGGCCCGCGTCCTGGGGGACCTCTCCGCCGACTACCAGCTCAGTGTCACGGGAACCCTCGTCGCGAACGGCTTCCTCGTCGCCAACGACAACGTCATCGTCAGTGAGGGCGGGCGCACGAAGTTCTCCTCGGTCAACGTCGACGGGCTCCGCGTCGTGGGAGAGCTCACCGCCGAGTCCCGGCTCAGCGTCGCGGGAGACCTGGTGGCGCACGGCGTGCTGTATGCCAACAAGGACATCGACGTCAGCGACGGCGGCACCACGAAGTTCACCACGGTCGGCGTCAACGGCCTGCGCGTGACGCGAGAGCTCGCCGCCAAGTCCGGACTCAGCGTCGAGGGAGACCTGGTGGCGCACGGAGTGCTGTATGCCAACAGGGACATCAACGTGGGCTACGGCGGTACCACGAAGTTCACCACGGTCGGCGCCAACGGCCTCCGCGTGACCAAGGAGCTCACCTCCGAGGGCGTCATCTACGCCAGGAAGGGCGTCAAATAGTAGCCGTTCGTACGGTGAGGTGAGGATAGGTGCGAGGGCCGTGCTGGTGTGCACGGCCCTCGCACCGGGTGTGGGGCGCCCCGTTCCCGCCCTCGTCGTCCGGATCTGCACGTGGTGGTGAGTTGTGCGGTGTGCTCTGTCACCTGTACGCGGTGCTGAGCTGCACTGTTGGTGAGGAATCGAACCCCTGCGTTGCTCTTCACGCGCCAAGGGCCGGATAGACCGCCGACCCGCGGTGTGTGCACGCCTCCGTGACGACTACCTGCTTCCCACACCCGGCTTGTGGGGTCAGTCCTCGATCAGGTCGATCTCCCAGTTGGTGCGCTGGATCAGGGTGTCCACCTCGCGGATCTCCTTGGCCAGGACGTCCGCCTGGGCGCGGAGCTCGGCGACCGGCAGGGCGGAGAGGATCCTGAGTTCGGACCGCAACTGCCGTACGGCTCCGCGCTGGTCGCGTCCGGAGGCGGCGTCGGCGGCCGCGGTGGTCACCGAGTGGCGCAGCCGCAGGACGTCCCGGCGGGCGAGGGCGTCGGTGAGGGTGCCGCCGCCCTCGACGATCGCGGTGGAGTTGGTCCGGTTGATCTGACGGATCAGCCGCTCCAGCTCGTCCAGCACCTCTCCGGCCTGGGCCAGGACCTCCGCTGCATTCTCGGCCGGTTCCTCGCCCTCCTGGTAGCGGGCGCTGCCGACGACGCGCGCCCGCAACTGCTCCACCCGCCGCACCGCAGCCGCGCGCTGTGCGAGCGCTTCAGCCAGTTTCACTTGATGCCTCCCTCAGGCGCCGAGCATGCGCAGCACCAGGACCCCGTAGCGTTCGCCGAGCTGCTGCGGGGTCTCGCTGCTGCGCTCGTTGTACCAGCGCGCCACGTCGATGCCGAGGGAGGTGACCGCGCGGGCTGCGGTGCGGGTCTCGGGGGTGTGGAAGACGCCGGCTGCCACGCCGTCCTCGATCACCTGCTTGACGGTGTCCTCGATCCGCCGGCGCAGCTCCGCGACGACCTCGAAGTCCTCGGCCGGCAGGGCGCGCAGCTCGTAGTTGACGATCCGGCCGACCGTGTGGCCGCGGGCGTGCCAGGCGGTGAACTCCTCCACCAGGCGCCGCATCCGCTCCAGCGGGTCCGCGCTGTGTGCGGCGGCCTCCTCGACCAGGGCGAGGGTGGCGGCGTGGCCCTGGCGGCTGATCTCGGCGAGCAGGGCGGCCTTGGAGGGGTAGTGGATGTAGAGCGCGGCCGGGCTCATCCCGGCGGCGGTGGCGATGTCGCGGGTGGTGGTGGCGTGGAAACCGCGGGTGGCGAAGGACTCGACGGCGGCGAGCAGCAGGCGCCGCGCGGCCTCGGGGCGCTCCCCGGACCACAGGTCGGCGTGTTGCTGGCTGGTCATGGGCGTCATCCTCGCACGGGCCGGTCGGATGGTCGGTCGGATGGTTGACAGTGTGACCCCGGGCCAACATGCTAAGCAAGCGCTTAGTTACTGACGGGTTCCACAAGGTTCTACGGAGTCGAGGACGGCCATGACGGATTCGTTGAAGGGGCAGGTGGCCCTGGTCACCGGAGCCAGCCGGGGGATCGGACTGGGCATCGCCCGTGAGCTGGTGGCCCGCGGCGCCAGGGTCTGCATCACGGCACGCAACCCCGAGCCGCTCGCCGAGGCGGTCCGCGACCTGGGCGGCCCCCAGTACGCGATCGCGGTCGCGGGCAAGGCGGACGACCCGGCCCACCAGCAGGACGCGGTCGACCGCACCATGGAGGCGTTCGGGCGCCTGGACCTGCTGGTCAACAACACCGGCATCAACCCGGTCTACGGCCCGGTGCTGGAGACCGACCCGGCGGCGGCCGCCAAGATCCTGGCCGTCAACGTGCTCGGTCCGCTGGCCTGGACCCGGCTCGCGCACGCAGCCTGGATGGGCGAGCACGGCGGCGCGATCGTCAACGTCTCCTCGATCGCCGGCCTGCGCACCTCGCCCGGGATCGGGATGTACGGGGTCAGCAAGGCGGCGCTGTCCCGGCTGACCATGGAGCTGGCCGGCGAGCTCGGTCCGAACATCCGGGTCAACGCGGTGGCACCCGCCGTGGTCAAGACCCGATTCGCCGAGGCGCTGTACCTCGGGCGCGAGGAGGCGGCGGCCGCGCCGTACCCGCTGAAGCGGCTCGGCGTCCCCGAGGACGTCGCGGGCGCGGTGGCCTTCCTGCTCTCCGCCGACGCGGCCTGGATCACCGGGCAGACCCTGGTGGTCGACGGCGGCGTCACGCTGGGCGGTGGCCTGTGACCGGGGCGTACGCCGGCCAGGGCGTGGTGGTGACCGGCGCCGGCAACGGCATCGGCGCCGCGCTGGCGGCGGCCTTCGCCGCCGAGGGTGCGCGGGTGGTGGTCAACGACCTCGACGCCGAGGCGGCGCACCGCAGTGCCGAGGCGATCGGCGCCTGCGCCGTCCCCGGGGACGCCGCGAGCCGGGAGGGTGTCGCCGCGCTGATCGAGGCGGCCCGCCAGGAGCTGGGCGCGATCGACGTCTACTGCGCCAACGCCGGCGTCGCCCCGGGCGGCGGTCCCGAGGCTCCCGAGCAACTGTGGGCCTCCGCCTGGGAGGTGAACGTGATGGCGCACGTGCGGGCCGCCGAACTGCTGCTCCCCGACTGGCTGGAGCGCGGCAGCGGCCGCTTCCTGTCCACCGTCTCGGCCGCCGGGCTGCTCACCATGCTGGGTTCGGCCCCCTACTCGGTCTCCAAGCACGGCGCGCTGGCCTTCGCCGAGTGGCTCTCGGCCACCTACCGCCACCGCGGCGTCAAGGTGCACGCGCTCTGCCCGCTCGGCGTCCGGACCCAGATCCTCGAGGACGCAGGCGAGTTCGGCCAGGCGCTGCTCGCAGCCGACGCGCTGGAGCCGGCCGAGGTGGCCGAGGCCGTGCTGCGGGACCTGGCGCGCGACACCTTCCTGATCCTGCCGCACGCCGAGGTCGCCGGCTTCTACGCCGGACGGGCCGCCGACCCGGACCGCTGGCTCGGCGCGATGAACCACCTTCAGCAGAAGATCGTCAAGGAGGACGTGTGAAGGCCTGGCAGGTAGGCGAGTTGGGGCTGCCGCGGGAGGTCATGCGGCTGGTCGAGGACGTCCCGATGCCCGAGCCCGGGGCCGGGCAGCTGCTGGTCAAGGTCCGGGCGGCGGCGGTGAACTTCCCCGACGCGCTGATGTGCCTGGGGATGTACCAGATCAAGCCGCCGCTGCCGTTCATCCCCGGCGTCGAGCTCTGCGGTGAACTCCCCAGCGGGGAAAGGGTGATCGGCAACCCGGTGCTGCCCGGCGGGGCCTTCGCCGAGTACGCCCTGCTGGACGCCGGGTCGGTCTTCGCGGCACCGCCCGCGCTGGACGACGCCGAGGCGGCTGCGCTGCACATCGGCTACCAGACCGCCTGGTTCGCCCTGCACCGGCGTGCGGCGCTGCGCCCGGGGGAGACCCTGCTGGTGCACGCGGCGGCCGGCGGGGTCGGCAGCGCCGCCGTCCAGCTGGGCAAGGCCGCCGGGGCGACCGTGATCGGCGTCGTCGGTGGCGCCGAAAAGGCAGCAGTGGCCCGCGAGTTGGGTGCGGATCTGGTGATCGACCGGAAGAGCGAGGACTTCGTCGCCGCGGTCAAGCAGGCCACCGGCGGACGCGGCGCGGACGTGGTCTTCGACCCGGTGGGCGGCGACGCCTACACGGGTTCGACCCGCTGCATCGCCTTCGAGGGCCGGATCGTGGTGGTCGGCTTCGCCAGCGGCACCATCCCGACGCCGCAGCTGGGCCACGCCCTGGTGAAGAACTACTCGGTGCTGGGCCTGCATTGGGGCCTCTACAACACCAAGGACCCGCAGGCGGTGCGCGCGGTCCACGAGGAGCTGACCAAACTCGCCGAACAGGGCGTGGTCCGCCCGCTGGTGAGCGAGCGACTGCCCTTCACCCAGGCGGCGGATGGCGTCCAGCGGGTCGCCGAGGGCAGCACGACCGGCCGCGTGGTGGTCCTGACCTGAGCCCTCGCCCCTGCCCGACCGGCCCAGGTCCGACCCGTCGACGGGTCGGACCTGGGCCGGCGTCAGGAGGTGGGGAGTCAGGCCGGGAGGTTCACCAAGGCGGCCAGTACGGCGCGGTGGTGGGCCGGGGTGCCCAGGGCGAGCTGGTCGGCCTTGGCGCGCTTGAGGTAGAGGTGGGCGGGGTGCTCCCAGGTCATGCCGATGCCGCCGTGCAGCTGGATGCACTCCTCGGCGGCCCGCACCGCCACCGTGCCGCAGTGCGAGGCGGCCACCGCCACGGCGACGGCCGCGTCCCCGTCCTCCCCGGCGCCGGCGCCGGCGCCGGTGGCGAGGGCGTCGGCGGCGGCCCTCGCGGCGGCCCGGGCGCCGACCAGGTCGAGCCAGAGGTCGGCCAGCCGGTGCTTGAGCGCCTGGAAGGACCCGAGCGGACGGTTGAACTGGCGCCGCTCGCGCAGGTATTCGACCGTGGCGGTCAGGCACCACTCGGCGATGCCCAGCTGCTCGGAGGCGAGCAGGCCTGCGCCGGTGAGCAGGGCCTGCTCCAGGACGGCGGGGTCGGCGGTGAGCAGCCGGGCCGGGGTGCGCTCGAAGGTGAGGTCGGCCAGCGGGCGGGTCAGGTCCAGGGAGGTGCGCGGGGTGGCGGTGAAGCCGCCCTCGACCAGATGGAGTGAGCCGCCGTCGCCGGGGACGACCACCAGATCGGCGCCGAGCGCGTCGGCCACCGAGGTCACCCGTCCACTGAGCGTCCCGTCCGGGTGGACCGTCACCGACGGGGTGAACGGACGCCCCGGAGCGCTGGACAGCGGGACCGCCAGGGTGCCCCGGTGCGAGCCGTCCGCCAGCGAGCGCAGCGCGTCGTCGCCGGTGCGCAGCAGGACGGTGGTGGCCAGCACCGCGCTGCCCAGGAACGGGACCGGCGCCACCGTGCGCCCCAACTCCTCCATGACCACCGCGGTTTCGCGCAGCGAGGCGCCGGCCCCGCCGTGCTGCTCCGGCACCTGTAGCCCGGCCGCGCCGAGCTCGGCCGCCAACTGCCGCCAGAGCGAGGGGCCGTAGACGTCCGGGCCCTCGATCCGGGCCAGGATGCCGGAGGTCGGACTGTGGTCGGCGAGCAGGTCGCGCACGCTGGCGCGCAGCTCCTCCTCGATCTCCGAGTACAGGAGGTTCAACGAGCTCATCTGGCCAGGTCCTTCCATGGCACGTCCTTGTCGGTGCGCGGCTCCGGCGGGAGGCCCAGGACGCGTTCGGCGATGATGTTGCGCAGGATCTCCGAGGTGCCGCCCTCGATGGAGTTGCCCTTGGCCCGCAGATAGCGGTAGCCGGCCTCGCGGCCGTTGAAGTCGACCAGTTCGGGGCGGACCATCGTCCAGTCGTCGTAGCCGAGGCCCTCCTCGGCCAGCAGTTCCACCTCGAAGCCGGTCAACTCCTGGGCGAGCCTGGCGAATCCGAGTTTGGTGCCGGCGCCCTCCGGACCCGGCTGGCCCACCGTCAGCTGCTGGCGCAGCCGTTCGCCGGTGAGTCGGAGCACCTCGGCGTCCACCCAGTGCTTGAGCAGGCGCTGGTGCAGTTCGGGGGTGCGCAGATCGGGGCGGGAGCGCCAGGTGTCGGCGACGATGCCGACCAGGCCGCCCTCGCGCGGGGTGCGCTGGCCGCCGATCGAGACGCGCTCGTTGTTCAGGGTGGTCTGCGCGACCTGCCAGCCCTCGCCGACGGCGCCGAGCCGGTCGGTGTCGGGGATCCGGACGCCGGTCAGGAAGACCTCGTTGAACTCGGCCTCACCGGTGATCTGGCGCAGCGGGCGGACCTCCACGCCGGGGTCGGTCATGTCGCAGACGAAGTAGGTGATGCCCTTGTGCTTGGGCAGCGCCGGGTCGGTGCGGGCGATCAGGATCGCCCAGCGGGCGGTGTGGGCGCTGGAGGTCCACACCTTCTGGCCGTCCACCGTCCAGACGCCGTCGGGGCCGAGGACGGCGCGGGTGGCGAGGGCGGCCAGGTCGGAGCCGGCGCCGGGCTCGCTGAAGAGCTGGCACCAGACCTCCTCGCCGGTCCAGAGCGGCCGCAGCAGGCGGGCCTGCTGCTCCTCGGTGCCGTAGCGCAGGATGGTCGGGGCGGCCATGCCCAGGCCGATGCCGATCCGGCGCGGGTCGTTGTCGGGCGCGCCGGCCGCCGCGAGTTCGGTGTCCACCACGGCCTGCAGGGCGCGCGGGGCGCCGAGGCCGCCGAGTCCGACGGGGAAGTGCACCCACGCGAGGCCGGCGTCGAAGCGGGCGCGCAGGAAGTCGAGGGGTGCGGTGTCGGCAGGATCGAACTCCGAGAGCAGTGCTCTCGTTCGAGAGCGGAGCTCTTCTTCGGGAGCAGTGGTCACGATCGGGCCTCCTGGTACTTCTTCAGTTCACGGCGTGCCAGCGAGCGGCGGTGCACCTCGTCCGGGCCGTCGGCCAGCCGCAGCGTGCGGTTGCCGGCCCACAGGTGCGCGAGCGGGGTGTCCTGGCTGACGCCCGCCGCGCCGTGCGCCTGGACGGCCTTGTCGAGGATCCACTCGACCGCCTGCGGAACGATGATCTTGATCGCCTGGATCTCGGTGTGCGCGCCCCGGTTGCCGACGGTGTCCATCAGCCAGGCGGTCTTGAGCACCAGCAGCCTGGCCTGCTCGATCCGGACCCGGGACTCGGCGATCCAGTCCTGGATCACCCCCTGCGCGGCCAGCGGACGCCCGAAGGCCACCCGCTCGCCGACCCGTCGGCACATCAGTTCCAGCGCCCGCTCGGCGATCCCGATCGCCCGCATGCAGTGGTGGATCCGCCCCGGCCCGAGCCGCGCCTGCGCGATGGCGAAGCCGGATCCGGCCTCGCCGATCAGGTTCCCGACCGGCACCCGGGCGCCCTCGAAGAGCACCTCGGCGTGCCCCCCGTGGTCGCGGTCGTCGTAGCCGAAGACCGTCATCCCGCGCCGCACGGTGACCCCGGGCGTGTCCCGCGGCACCAGGATCATCGACTGCTGGCGGCGCGGGTCGGCCGCCGGGTCGGTCTTGCCCATCACGATGAAGATCCGGCAGTCGGGGTTCATCGCCCCGGTGATGTACCACTTGCGCCCGGTGACCACGTACGAGTCGCCGTCGCGCTCGATCCGCGTCTCGATGTTGGCGGCGTCCGAGGAGGCCACGTCCGGCTCGGTCATCGCGAAGGCCGAGCGGATCTCGCCGGCCAGCAGCGGCTCCAGCCACTGCTTGCGCTGGGCCTCGTCGCCGAACTGGGCGAGCACCTCCATGTTCCCGGTGTCGGGGGCGGCGCAGTTCAGGGCGGCCGGGGCGAGTTGGATGCTGCGCCCGGTCAGCTCGGCGAGTGGCGCGTACTGCAGGTTGGTCAGCCCTGCGCCCAACTCCCCTGGCAGGAAGAGGTTCCAGAGCCCGCGCCGCTTGGCCTCCTGCTGCAGCTCGCCGATCACCGGCGGGATCGACCAGGGATCCCGTGTGGTGTCGGCGAGTTGGGAGGCGAGTTGGGCGGTGAGCACCGGTTCGGCCGGGTAGACGTGTTCGTCCATGAAGGCGGTGAGCTGGCCCAGCAGCTCCTGGGTACGGGCGTCGTAGCCGAAGTCCATGGTCAGCGCTCCTTCAGGGCGGTGAGGCCGTGCTCGACGAAGAGGGGGACCAGCGCGCCGACCCGGTCGAACCCGGAGCCGACCGTGCCGCCCTGGCTGTAGCGGTAGTGGATGCCCTCCAGCACCACGGCGAGCTTGAACGAGGCGAAGGCGACGTACCAGGGCACGGCCGTGACGTCGCGTCCGGAGCCCTGCGCGTAGCGGGCGGTCAGCTCGGCGCCGTTCGGGAACCCGGGCGCCAGCGCCACGCCGGGCAGGACGCCGGCGAAGCGGTCGGCGAGTTCGGTGTACGTCACCAGCAGGCCGAGGTCGGTGAGCGGGTCGCCGAGGGTGGACATCTCCCAGTCCAGCACCGCGGTGATCCGGTCGTCCGGCCCGACCAGCACGTTGTCGAGCCGGTAGTCGCCGTGCACCAGGGTGGCGGCGGGGGAGGTGGGCAGGGCGCCGGCGAGCAGGCCGCGAAGCTCGTCGATGCCCGGCACCTCGCGGCTGCGGGAGGCGTCCAGCTGCTGTCCCCAGCGGCGGACCTGGCGCTCCAGGAAGCCCTCCGGGCGCCCGAAGTCGGCCAGGCCGACTTCCTGCGGGTCGATTGCGTGCAGCGCCACCAGGGTGTCGACCAGGTGGTCGGCCAGCGCGCGCACCCGCGCGGGGCCCAGCGCCGCCAGCGCCGCGCTGTCGCGGTGCGCAGTGCCCTCCACGAACTCCATCAGGTAGAACGGCGCGCCGATCACCTCGGGGTCGGTGGTCAGCCGCACCGTCCGCGGCACCGGCACGGCCGAGCCGTGCAGCGCGCCGATCACGCGGTACTCGCGTCCCATGTCGTGCGCGGTGGCCAGCACGTGCCCCAGCGGGGGCCGGCGCAGCACCCAGCGGGTGGTGCCGTCGGTGAGCCGGTAGGTGAGGTTGGAGCGGCCGCCCTCGATCAGTTCGGCCCGCAGCTCGCCGGTGCCCAGGTGCTCCTGGAGCCGCTGGAGGTCGAGCCCGGGGGGATTGTCCGTCATGAAGTCCTCGGCAGGGTGGGAGGTGACTGACTAAGCGCTTGCTTAGCTTCCTGCCGACGGCTCCCGATGTCAACGGTGACGGGCACGCGAAAGCCGCGCCCACCCCTGCGTGCAGGGGCGGACGCGGCCTCGGGGACTGCCTCAGTGGGCGTCGGAGCGGCGGCGGTGCAGCACGAAGGTCTCCAGCGGGCTGATTGCCCCGTCCGGCTGGCCCACCGTGTAGTAGGTGACGTGGATGCTGGTGGTCGCGCCGGGGCCGGTGCCCGGGTCGACGGTGAAGGCCGCGAAGCCGTAGCTGTGGGCCTGGTCGCGCACGCCCACCCACGGCGCGTCCTCGTAGACGTACACCGGCGGGCGCTTGCCGGTCGAGGCCACCGGGCCGACCCCGGTGATCACCTTGGCCTTGGCCGGGGCGAAGAACTTCTCGTTCGTCGGCGAGGACGTCCCGCCGCCGCCGAGCACCATGTGCACGGTGCCCTGCGAGGTGTCGATCACGTCGGTCGCGGTGGAGACCGGGTTGGGCGTCAGCGTCTCCGAGCCGGAGACCGTGCCGCGAACCGCCAGCGAGCGCTCGTAGTTGTGCTCGTGGCCGCAGACCACCAGGTCCACCTGGTAGCGGTCGAAGAGCGGTCCCCACTGCTCGCGCACGCCGCGGTCGGCGCCGTTGGCGTCCGAGGAGCTGATCACCACCTGGTGCATGCAGACCACGACCCAGTCGATCGACTTGTCGGCCCGCGCCCTGCGCAGGTCCTGCTCCAGCCAGCGCTGCTGGGCGCCGCCGCTGTAGCCGTGCACGTACGCGTCGCCGGCGTCCTGGTAGGCGACGTCGTCGTTCTGCAGCACCACCACGTGCACCGAGCCGACGGTGAACGAGTACCACAGGCCCGCGAATTCGGCGTCGCCGCCGTTGCCGGGCAGGTCGAAGCGGGTCTGGAAGGAGGTGAAGCCGATCGGGCCGTTGCCCTTCTCGTTCTCGTGGTTGCCGGCCGCCGGCATCCACGCCCGGTAGCGGGCCGAGCGGGTGTTGTTGGCGAAGAAGCCCTGCCAGGTGCGCAGCCGGTCCGGGCTGATGTTGGCGTAGCAGAGGTCGCCGTTGAGCAGGTGGAAGAGCGGGTCGACCTGCTCGATGCCGCCGACGATGTCCGCCGAGGCGGGCGAGGCTATACCGCTGGGGACGACGGTGTAGCCGCCCTTGCCGTCCGGCTGCCAGGTGGTGCTGGGGACGGCCTGGTCGCCGAAGCTGGTGAAGGTGAAGGGCCGGCGGCCGTGCGGGGCGGTGCGGAAGCTGCCGGCGTCCGGGCGGCCGCCGTCGTGCAGTGCCGCGTAGGTGTACGAGGTGTCCGGGCTCAGGTTCTGCATCCGGGCGTGGTGGGTGTAGACCGTGCGGCCGCTCGCACCGTCGGTGTACGTACGGGTGTCGGCGTTCACGCTGCGGCCGAACCCGCCGTCCAGCGTGCCGAACTGGACGCGCGGGCGGCGCACCGGGCCGTCCGTGGTCCAGGAGGCGGTCATGGTGCGGGCCGGGTCGGTGCCGAAGGTCAGGTGCAGGCCCTCGACGGCCGGCGCGCCCAGCGCCTCGGGCCGGGTGAGCAGCAGGGGGGAGCTGGGCGCCGACGGGGTGTCGGCCGCGGCAGTGGCGGCGGAGGCGAACAGCGGCGCCGCCGACAGCGCCCCGCCGACACCCGCGATCCGCAGCGCCGTACGGCGGCTCACGCCGCCCGGCTCGCCGGCGTCCGACGTGTCGGACGCCGCAACTGCGGTCAGAGCGGGGTCAACTGGGGCATCGAAGTCATTCTGCACGCGGAACTCCTCAAGTCCGGATCACCGATGGCCGCCTACGGTAAGGGGTTTGGTCGCCGAACTGGTGAACACTGCCCGGCGCAGCCCTGAACGGTTACAGTGGCCTCATGCGTACTCTGCTGCCGATCAGCTGGTGGCCGTCCTAGGACGGCCGCGCATTCCCCATGCCCAGGGCCGTCCGGACGGACGGCCCTTTGTCATCTCCCCTGGCAGGGCCGGCCGGACGGCCCCCACCCAGCCAGGAGACCTCGATGACCGCCACCGCTACCCGCCCCTGCCCTCGCGTGCTGACCGGCGACCGCCCGACCGGCCCGCTGCACCTCGGCCACTACTTCGGCACCCTGCAGAACCGCGTGCGCCTGCAGCGCGAGGGCGCCGACCTGTTCGTCGTGATCGCCGACTACCAGGTCCTCACCGACCGCGACGTGGCCGACCGACTCGCCCTGTACGTCCAGGAGTTGGTGCTCGACTACCTGGCCGTCGGGCTGGATCCGGAGCACACGGTGATCTTCACGCACAGCGCCGTGCCCGCCCTGCACCAACTCCTGCTGCCCTTCCTCGGCCTGGTCAGCGTGGCCGAGTTGCAGCGCAACCCCACGGTCAAGGACGAGATCGCGCACTCCCGGCAGGTGGCGGTGAGCGGCCTGATGCTCACCTATCCGGTCCACCAGGCAGCCGACATCCTATTCTGCAAGGCCCAGTTGGTGCCGGTCGGCCAGGACCAGCTGCCGCACCTGGAAGCCACCCGGACCATCGCCCGCCGCTTCAACGCCCGCTTCGGAAAGCCGGGTTCGCCGGTCTTCCCGGAGCCGCAGGCGCTGCTCTCGCAGGCTCCGCTGCTGCTCGGCACGGACGGCGGCAAGATGAGCAAGAGCCGCGGCAACGCCATCGCGCTCGGCGCGAGCGAGGACGAGACCGCCCGGCTGCTGCGCGGAGCCGTCACCGACGCCGACCGCCGGATCGCCTACGACCCGGTCGGCCGCCCGGAGGTGTCCAGCCTGCTGACGCTGGCCGCGCTCTGTCTGGGCAGCGATCCGCAGGCGGTCGCGGAGGGGATCGGCGACGCCGGGGCGAGCCGGCTGAAGGCCGTGGTCACCGAGGCGGTCAACGAGTACCTGCGCCCGGTCCGCGCCCGCCGCGCCGAACTCGCCGAGGACCGCGGGTACCTGCGGGACGTCCTGGCGCGCGGCAATGCCCGGGCCAACGAGGTGGCGCAGGCGACGCTGGCGGAGGTGCTGGAGGCGATGGGGATGCACTAGTCAACTTGACCCGGTTCTGGAGGGCCGGGCTTGGAGGTAGGGCGCGGCTGGCTGCCGCGTGACCTCCTCCGTCTGAGCCACCTACGGGGTGGCTGGGACGCGTGACTCACGCCCCGCGATCCACACAGCCTCGCCTTTGCGGGCGATGTTGCGGGATGCATTGTGGTCCGCGTGCATCATGACGCCGCAGGCGCGGCACGCGAACACTGATTGCGTCGCCCGGTTCTTCCGTTCGACGTGGTGGCACTCGGAGCACTGCCGGCTGGTGTACGCCGGATCGACGTACACCAGCGGCACCCCGGCCCGGCGCGCCTTGTACTCCACGAAGGAGGCGAGCTGGCGAAAGCTCCACGAGTGCAGTTGCTGCCGCTGTTCCTTGCGAAGCCGTACCCGGCTGCGGATGCCCGTGA
This sequence comes from Kitasatospora sp. MAA4, assembly GCF_029893355.1. Lineage (GTDB taxonomy): Bacteria > Actinomycetota > Actinomycetes > Streptomycetales > Streptomycetaceae > Kitasatospora. The sequence continues at coordinate 21,099 of NZ_JARZAI010000035.1, read as the reverse complement.
GATCTTCTAGGGCGATACCGGAGCCGGTGCGTTCAGCGGCGGTGACGATGGTCTTGGAGATGACGTGGTTCTGATTGGCGGTGTGCCGCTGTTCCTTGCGGGAACGCTTCTTGAGGAGCCGCTTCGCGGACTTCGTGCCCTTGGCCTGCAACTTCTTCCGCAGGTCGAGCTGCCGCCCGCGGTGCCGGTTCAGGGCGCGCCCAGCGGCCCGGTAACCGGTGCTGGTGGTGGCGATGTTGACGATGCCGAGGTCCACGCCCACGAACCCAGCGGGGTTCTCGTTCAATGGGGTCTCGGGTATGTCGCAGGTGGCGATCAGGTAGAACGTGCCGTCGCGTTCGATCAGATCGGATTCGCCCTGCCGGTGCTCGCGCAGGGTCGTGAGGGCGTCCGGGGAGCACGCGAACCGCACAGTCTTGAGGCGACCGGCGGTCGTCCATATCGACACCGTTCCGGCGTCGTACTGCCAGGACAGGCATCGGTCATCGTAGGGCTGCGCCGAGTCGGGTCGGAAGAGGACCGGTTTGGACTCGGCCTTGATCCGGCGCTTGGAGCCCGGCCTGCCGAGGTTCCCGGCACGGATGTTCGCCTTCAACGCGGTGTAGGCGTCCCGGACCTTCTTGATGACGTGCTGGGCGGCCTGTGCCCCCAGGCCGCGCGCCTTCAACTCGGCGTAGGTGTGCTTGCGCAGCTCGTACTCTCGCGGCACACCGCGTTCGAACGCCACGCCAGACACCCAGCACGCCGATTCGTTGACCGTGCGCAGGGTCGCCGACAGCGCGGCGGCCTGGTCGGTCTCCGGTATCAGCTTCACCTGCACGACGACCTTCACGAGCGTGACCGTACCACTGCTCTGAGTCACCATGGGTGGCCAACCATCAACATCCGCAGGGGCCGTACGGTCGCCTGCGCCCTCCGTGCCCCCGTCCCACTTCGCCGCATCCTGCGGCGGCGCACCCCTTTCGATCATCAAGTACATCGAGAACCAGAAATGCCCCAGTGCCGCGGCGACACCCCGCATCGCCGGGACTCAGGAAGCGATTCCTCCCCGGCCTGAACGCCCGGGAGCCTCGCTAGATCGCGCTGAAACGCTACTGGGACGTGCGGCGGCAGGAGACTGCTGGAGGTCGAACCAGTAGCCATCGGAGGATCCTCCAAAGCCGGGCGCCCGCTGATCTTCTGCAGCCGGACCTCTTGACTACGGGTGAGGGCCTTTCTAGATTTCCTGCAACGCGGAAGTTAATTTCCGCGATACGGATTCCCTCCTCGTCGTCCAGGCGCGGGCGAGCCCGTTCACGCACTCATGGGCCGGACCTGTCGCCGCAGGGGCCGGTAGGTGAGCGGTCCCCACCGCCCACCAGGGTCGTCCCAGCGTCACCCGTGCCCGTCCCGCACTTCGGTCGCGTTCCCGGACCCGAAGCCACCCGCGGTGGGCCGCCCCCGTACGTTCGGGGCCGGACCCGCCGCCCGCCCGAACGCCCGTCTGGGACGTTTCGGGCGTCCGATGCGGAGGGACGGAAGAACTCATGAGTCGTCGTCAGGACGTCGAGCGGCAGACCGAGACGGTCGAGACGGTCGTGCACCCCGTGGACGAGATGCTGCCACCGGGCAAGATGGCCGCCGTCGCACTCCAGCACGTGGCCACCATGTACGCGGGCGTCGCCGCGCCGCCGCTGATCATCGGCGGCGCGGCCGGCCTGACGGCGGCCCAGCTCACCACGCTGCTTGCCGCCGCCCTCTTCGTCGCAGGCATCGCCACGCTGCTGCAGACCCTCGGCTTCTGGAAGGTCGGCTCGCGGCTGCCGTTCGTCAACGGCATCTCGTTCGCCACCGTGTCGCCGATCCTGGCCGTGGTCGCCGTCCGGCACGGCGCCGCGCTACCGCTGATCTTCGGCTCGACCATCGTCGCGGGCCTGTGCTGCTTCCTGTTCGCGCCGGTCTTCTGCCGCCTGGTCAGATTCTTCCCGCCGGTGGTCAGCGGCACGGTGATCACGCTGATCGGCGTCTCGCTGCTGCCCGTCGCGGGCAACTGGGCGCAGGGCGGCGACGCGCACGCCCGCGGCTACGGCTCCCTGACGAACCTGGGCCTGGCTGCGGTGACGCTGCTCTCGGTGCTGCTCTTCAACCGGTTCCTCACCGGCTTCCTGCAGCGCATCTCGATCCTCTTCGGCCTGCTGGTCGGCACCCTCGCCGCGATCCCGCTGGGCCGGATCGACTTCCACGCGCTGCGCAGCCTGCCGGTCTTCGAGCTGCCGCACCCGTTCGCCTTCGGCGCACCGAAGTTCGAGGCCGCCTCGATCGTCGCGATGCTGGTGGTCATGGTCGTCTCGATGACCGAGTCCACCGCCGACATGATCGCCCTCGGCGAGGTCGTCGAGCGCCCGGTCGACGACCGGACGGTCGCCGGCGGCCTGCGCGCGGACGGCCTCGCCACGGCGTTCGGCGGCGTCTTCAACGGCTTCATCTGCACGGCCTTCGCCCAGAACATCGGCCTGGTGGCGCTCACCAAGATCCGCAGCCGCTACGTGGTCGCGCTCAGCGGCTGCTTCCTGATCCTGATGGGTCTGATGCCGGTGGTCGGCGGCCTCGTCTCGCTGGTGCCGCAGCCGGTGCTCGGCGGCGCGGGCGTGATGCTCTTCGGCACGGTCGCCGTCGCCGGCATCCGCACCCTGGGCAAGGCCGACCTGAGCGCGGGCTCCAACGCCGTCATCGTCGCGGTCAGCCTGGCCTTCGGCATCTTCCCGATCGCCTACCCCGACTTCTACAACGCCCTCCCGCAGCAGGTCGCCACCATCCTCAGCTCCGGCATCTCCGCCGGCTGCCTGCTCGCCGTCACCCTCAACCTCCTCTTCAACCACCTCGGCCGCGGCCGCGAGATCCCCCCGGCGTACGTCCCGGAGGCGCAGATCGCGGCCCTGGGCAAGGTCGACCAACTGAGCGAGCACGCGGGCTAGCGGGGGACGAGCCCGTCAACTGACAGACGGTTCGTCGTACCCGGCGTGCGGGCCCGCGGGCCCGCACGCCGCCTTCGCCTTCTGAGCAGCAGTTACCTGCTGGATCATCAGGACTGCCAGGACTGAGGCGACGATGTCGACCAGAACAATGTAGGGCGAGTTGGGATTGCCGTTCAGGTCGATCACCATATAGGCCGTGACTCCGACAGACTTGGCGAGCCATGCCGCCCACCAGGCGTTGATCACCCAGGGGCTGCCGGTCGCACCGCCGGCACTCCAGATGTCCAGTGTGATCCGGCGAGGAGCCCACCACATCACCCCCGGGGTGAACCACGTCCCGACCGTGGTGTTCGCGGCGTACTTGTGCTTGCCAGGTGCGAAGACCTCGGCGTTGAGTCGGCAGCGCCGGAACCAGCAGAGGAACACCACCACAATGCCCAGGAACAGCGGCATCGTGAGCCGGGCGGTCGCGGTGAAGAACGTTGAGCTGATTCCGTCGGCTGTTCCCAGGATGACGTGCATGATGATCAGCACCTGCGTGGCCACGGCCAGCGGTCGGGGATCAGCGAGCTTTCCTCGGTAGGCGACGGCGTGTGGACTCGGACGTGTTGCTTCGCCTACGGGTACTGATTTCACGGACGGACCCCCACCAGATATGCCTGCACCTTGCTCGCGCCACCAGCAGCCCCGAGCGCGACATCCTCTCAGGCACCCGCCCCTCGCTCGCGCCCGGTAAGGACTTCCAAGGACCCCCTGATCCGCTCCCTGTTCGGTGACGAGGAGCTGGCGCAGATTGCCGAGCACCGGATCCGCGTCGGCGGCAGCACCGAGCGGGACGCGGTCGAACTCGCGGTGGCGTGGACCGGGAACGTCCGCAAGATCGACGCCGACCGCGGGCTGCCCTCCTCCGACCGCAGCGTGTGGAGCGAGCACGACCTGGTCGGGACACTCTTCCTGCGCGACCACCTACCGGCCTCCGGCCCCATCGCCGAGGACCTGGCCCGCTATCCGTCAGCTAGGAGCGTGTCCCGGTAGCGGAAAACCCGTAGGCGCGCTCGACCTTGGCCACGTGGACTGCGAACGAGGCATACCAGTGCTCGCGCCCGTGCGCACGGGTCAGCGCGTGCTCCGCGTTATTCCGCCAGGCCGCTATCGACTCCTCATCGCTCCAGTACGACACCGTGATCCCCAGGCCGTCCGCGCCGCGAGCCGAATCGACGCCGAGGAAACCCGGCTGGTCGGCAGCCAGTTTCAGCATCTGCTCGGCCCTGTCCCCATAGCCCTCGTCACCCGGGGTCCGCACGGACGTGAACACCACCGCGTAGTAGGGCGGGGCGGGTAGCGAGGTGGGCGCAAGATCGGTCACGGAGGTCCTCCAACTGGCAGCGACGGGCGGTATCGCCTCAAACGATCTCGCGCACCCACCTGAACCCACAACCCCGTTGCCCAGTCCAAGGGGTGTCGTCGCGGTGGTTCGTGACTATGCCTCGCGGTCACTTCGCAGGGCCTGGATGAGCCAGGGGTACACCGGGATCAGGTTCGGTACCACCTGCCAGCCGTTGACGATCCACACCAGCCGCCAGTAGCGGTCCACCCGGGGATCGTGCGCCTCTTCGAACTGCTGGGCCATCCAGTCCCGGAACTCCGCGTCAGGGGTGCGCGCGAACACCTCGGCGAAGCGGCGGACGAGGTCGTCGATGACCGGTGCAGCCCTGTCGCCGAGCGGGTCGATGCCCGACTCCCGGGCCTCGGCCACCTTCTGACGGGTGAACTCCATCAGCTCCTCGCCGGCCTCGCTCTCGATGTCGAGTATGCGCCCGGCGGCCTGGTACACGGCCGTTCGGCGCATCCGGGCCCGGAAGTCCTCGTCGCCGACCAGCTCGGCGAGCTCCACCCAGGCGGCGACCTGCTCGCTGGACGGATCATCGGGGAGGTCGGGAGTGGCAGCGCGAACCATGGCCGCCACGGCTGGGTCGGCAGCCGGCGTGCCGAAGGTGCCGTCCATGAAATCGTCGATCAAACGTCGGCGTTCCTCGCCGGACAGCTGGGTGAGCCTGTGCATGAGCTTGGTCTCCTCGGGGTTGGACCCGCGGCCGGCCACGACTCGCAGAACGCTCCGACGCAGTTGCAGCATCCGGATCTGGACGTCCAGGGCGTCGGCGTGCGCCGCGGCGACTTCCGCCACCGAGAGCTCGCGGTCCAGTACCCGTTGAATCGTGGCCAGGTCCATGCCCAGCTCGCGCAGTGTGCGGAGGAGTTCCAGACGACGCAGTGCGTCGAGGTCGTAGCGCCGATAACCGGCGGGACTTCGGGTAGTCGGCGCCACCACCCCCGAATCGGAGTAGAACCGGATGGTCCTCACGGGCAGACCGGTCCGCCGGGAGAGCTCCCCGATCGAGTAGAGGGTCGTAGCGTCCATGTCCCCCACTCTGCTGTCTCCAGTCACTGGAGACTCAAGGCTACATATCGCTCGGTGGAGTGACACGACAAGGGACGCCATCCGTTGTCCAGCGAGCAGTGGTCCTGCAACATCTCGCCGAGCGCCTGGACCTGGGCCTGGCCGACGGTGGCCTCATGAGAAATCTGTACGCACGAATCATCCGGCCCACCCCCTCTGGTCAACGTGGCCAACGTAGCGGGCCCAGTGACCGGGATCCCTGCGAAGACCAAGGGATGGGGTCGGTTGCCACCGACACAGTCGGGGTGCGGCCGATCAGCTGTGCCACGTACCTCGTGGTGTTCCGAGGGGGCGCAGTGCCGCGCAGACTGCCGGCCGGCGAGCGGGCTGGGCGTCCGGGCGCGGCGGAGGCGCTCGCCGGCAGGTGGCCGCGAGGTGTTGTGTGTCAGGTCGTGTTATCCACGTCGAGCGGCGGCAGTCCCGCCGACTGCGTGCGCTGTCGGGCGCGGCTCCGGGCTAGGAACACGCCTGCGGCCAACCAGCCGAAGAGAAAACCGGCTACCCAGACATCAGTCCGTGCCGGGGGGCGGATGAGGGCCCGTCCAGCAGGGTTGGGCCCCGAGCTGCCCTGTGGGGCGTGAAGTGTCATGCGCTCAGGTATACCGGCCTGCCGCCGCGAGCGGCCGGACGTCGCCCGGACGGGCGGACCACTCGTGTCGGGATCCGGCCTTCGGCAGTCCGTCAGATCCGCGCGATGTTGGCCAGCGCGCGGGCCAACAGCTCGGTGCTCTCGGCCAGTTCGGTGCCGACCGCGGTGTCCGGGTCGGCGTGCTGCGTGACGGCCGCCTGCAGCAGCAGCAGGAGCAGAGCCTGTGCCGTGTCGCCGGTCGCCTCGACCAGAGCCCGGCCCTTCAGCGATCGGTGGGGCTGTAGGAGGCGAGCAGCGCGGCGAGGCCGGTTTCCAGAGCGAGGGTTCCGCCGGGCTCCGCGAGCCGCTCGGCGGCCGTTCGCAGGGCGGGCGTCTCCTGGGCCGACATGTGTTGCAGTCCGAGTCGGAAGCCGATTTCCGGGGCGGTGGGGTCGTCGACCATGGCCTGGAGGTCGGTGAGGATGAAGCCGAGCGTCCAGGCGGTGACTGCGCGGTAGGCGTGGACGGCGCTCTGCCGGTCGAGGCCGGATTGTTCGAGCAGGGTGAGCACCTGTTCATGGGTGCGCAGGACGGCCTGTGGGCGACGTGCCATGGGGACGGCGAGAATGCGGGTGGCCAGCAGCGGGGCCATCTGCGGGTGGGACAGCGCGACCTGGTAGGTGGCGCGCACGATGCGCTGGAGTCCGGCCTGCCAGTCGGTGGCGGGTGGCGGTGCGCAGTGCGCGAGCTCCTGTTCGATGTGCTCGTAGAGAACCTCGACCAGGCCGTCGAGCAGGGCGTCCTTGCCGTTGGCGTAGCGGTACAGCGACATGGCCTCGACATCGAGTTCGGCAGCCACTTTGCGCATGCTCAGGGCGGACAGGCCCTCTCGGTCGACCAGGTCGAAAGCGGTCTTCAGTACGCGGGAGCGACTGAGCCGGCCGTAGCGGCCGCGGTCGCCGGTACGCCTTGCCGGCTCGGCGCTGCGATTGGTCATGGCTTCCCCTGGGCGTCGTTGCCGGTGTCGGTGGAGACCACCCGCGACCTGATATTGACCTATGGGACTGAAGGTACCATGATGGACCTTACGCCGTAAGCCTACGATGCTAGGTTACGTAGCAAGGCTGAGACAGAGGGGCCCGTTCGGGCTCCGGTCACACGATCCGCGCACCCGCGAAGACGTCCCCCGCCGGTCCGCGATCCCAGTTCAGCGCACACCGCCGCCAGACGTACCAGGTGATCCGGATGCTCCTCCTCAGGCCTACCGCCACTCGCCCGGCAGTGTCCCCCGGTCCCAGACGACCGCCGGTCGATCTGGAGATCATCGTCCCCGCCCGGGACGAGGAGGGCCGGCTGCCGGCCACCCTGGAGGCCCTGTCCAACCTGCTCGTCGCCCGGCCGTGGTCCTCGGCCGTCGTGGTGGTCGACAACGACAGCGTGGACGAGACGTCGCAGGCCTGCCGCACCCGCGGCAGGCCTGCGATCGCGACCTACGTGATCGGTTGCAGCGACCACGGCAAGGGAGCCGCCGTCCGCCGGGGCCTGGCGACCTCGACCTCGCGGTACACGGGCTTCGTGGACGCCGACAACGCGACCCCGGTCGGTCACCTCGACCAGGCGATGGACCTGCTCGCGCAGGGCTGGGACGCCGTGATCGGTTCGCGGTTGGTCGAGGGCTCCCGCCCACCGCCCAGGCAGTCGGCGCTCCGGCAGGGCGGCAGCTGGCTGTTCCACCGCACGGCCCACCGACTGCTGCCCGGCATCGCCGACAGCCAGTGCGGATTCAAGTTCTTCGACGGTGCCCTGGTCCGCAGCGTGTTGCCGCGGTGCCGGATCGACGGATTCTCGTTCGATGTCGAGTTGCTCTCCCTGATCGCCCGCGCCGGCGGACGGATCGCGGAGATCCCGGTCGACTGGTCCGACATGCCGGGCTCCACCTTCTCGGCCCGACGCGATGGCCTGCGGTCGATGGCCGACCTCTACCGTATCTCCCTGGGCAGGTGAGGGCCGTGAGCGAACCGCACCTGTCGACGCACCTCCCGCAGCTGGCGGGCCGCAGCATCCTCTTCCTCAACTGGCGTGACCCCTGCCACCCCCGAGCGGGCGGTGCGGAGGCCTACTGCTTCGAGATCGCCCGACGCCTGGCGGCCGCCCACGTCGAGGTCACCCTGTTCACCGCGCGCTACCCCGACGCCGCGGCGGCCGAGCGAGTCGAGGGCGTCCGTGTCCTGCGAGCCGGCGGAACCTACGGGGTCTACCCGGCCGCCGCGCTCCACCTGCTCGCCCACCGGCGCACCTACGACGCGGTGGTCGACTGCCAGAACGGCATCCCGTTCTTCTCCCCCCTCTTCCAGCCCCGGTGGACCGCCGTGGTCTGCGTCATCCACCACATCCACCAGCAGCAGTTCGACCGCTACTTCCGGTCCCCGATGAATATCCTCGGACGGTTCCTGGAGAAGCAGGCCAGCCGCATCACCTACCGCAACCGGCCCATCGTCGCCGTCTCACCCTCCACGCGGGCAGGCATCCGTCGCGTGCTGGGCTTCCACAACCCCGTCCACCTGGTCCCGAACGGCGGCCCCGAGCCGGCCGGCGCTCCACTGCCCCCGCGCAGCACCCGGCCGACCATCGCCGTGGTGAGCCGGATGGTCGCCCACAAGCGCATCGACTGGCTGCTGAAGGCCGTTGCCCGGGCTGTCGAGAGCTGGCCCGAACTGCGGGTGGAGATCGCCGGCGACGGTCCGGAACTGCCCCGACTGCGACAACTGGCCGACCGGTACGGCCTCGAGGACGTGGTCACCTTCCACGGCTACACCGATGAGCGGCGCAAGCGCGAGCTGCTCGCACGTGCCTGGCTTACCGTCATTCCCTCGGCCGCCGAGGGCTGGGGTCTGACGGCGATCGAGGCGAACACGGTCGGGACCCCGGTCCTGGCCTACAACGTGCCCGGCCTTCGGGACGCGGTCCGCGACCAGCAGACCGGCTGGTTGTTGACCGCAGGCGGTGACCTGGCCACCGGCATCGAGCGCGCCCTGGAGGCTCTCAGCGATCGCAGCGAACGTGATCGCATCGCCACACGCTGCCGAGCCTGGGCGGACGGGTTCTCCTGGGAGACCAGCACCGATCGGATGGCCGACGTGCTGCTCGAGGAGATCCGACGCATCGAGGCCCGGCGTCGCTCGCGCCGCCAACCCAGCAACCTGGCGGTCCGCGCCCGCTTCCCGGCCCAGGACCCGGAGAAAGCCGAACGCGCGCTCGCAGGCGCCGTGCGCGGCACCGACCGCTGGACGCGCACCGAGGACGGCTACACACTGCTCCTCAACCAGTGCGACGAGATGCGCGCCTGTGCGGTCCTACGCCGCCTGGGACACCAGGAGGCGTCACTGACGCTGGCCAGCCACGTCGACGAACTGACGCCCCTGGGGCCTGCGTCATGACCGCCCGCACCGGCCCCCGCCGCACCCGCGCCGCCGCACCCGCGCCCACCCTCCCCGATCCGGCCACGGCCGAGCAGCCGGCCGCCGTGCCGCAACACCGAGGCGAGGAGGCGAGGGCCCTCGACGGCGCCCGCTGGTTCGCCGCCGCCTACCTCGCAGTCGGCGCCCTCAACTACGGCTACGCGCTGGTGCTCACACACCTGCTGGCACCCGGCGCCTTCGCCCGCTTCGCCGCCGGCCAGAGCCTGCTGCTGTGCGCATCCGCCGTCTCGGTCGTCGCGGTCCCCTGGGTCCTCGCCCAGGAACTGGCCCGCAGCCGCACCGAGGAGCAGCGTCGCGACGCCGTCTCGTTCGCCGTCTGCACCAGCGTCGCCGGCGGCCTGGTCTCGGCGCTCGTCGTGGGCGCGGTCGCCGCACAGTTCGCCGGGCCGATCACCGCAACGATCCTGGCCGTGGTGACGCTGCTGATCTACGTCACCCGGGTCACGGTCGGCTGGCTGCAGGGCAACGAGCGGCTGCGCCCGATGGCCGGCGTGGCGGTGGCCGAGGCTGCCCTCAAGGTCGGCGCCGGACTGCTCCTGGTCGTCCTGGCGCACCTCACGGACGCCGGCGCGCTGGCCGCGTTCGGCGCCGGACTGCTGCCCTACGTCCTGTACTGGCCACGCCGACGCGCAGGCGAACTTCGCCGCTCCTGGCGCCGGCTGCTCTCCCACCGCGCCCTGTGGCGCCGCGCCGCCGGCATCGCCTGCCTGCAGGGCCTGGTGGCCGTGCTGGCCGCCGCCGACCTGGTGCTGGTCGCCATGCTCTCGCACAGCTCCGCCCAAGCCGCGGGCTACCAGGCCGCCGCCGCGCTCGGCCGTACCCCCTACTTCGTGGCCGGCGCCGTCGCCATGGCATTCTTCCCCGTGCTGTCGCGGCGCGCGGCCGGCACCCCGCTGGCCGCCCGCGCGGTGCAGATGTACACCAGGGTGACCCTGCCGCTGGTCGCCATCTGCGCCACCGTGCCACCCGCAGTCATCGCCACGGTCTTCCCCGGCAGCCTGGCCTCCGCCGGACCGGTCATGCCCTGGGCCGCGGTCACCGGCTTCGCCCTGGGCGCCATCAGCCTGGCGGTCCTGTTCTTCCAGGCGGTCGACGACTATGCCATCCGCCGGCTCCTGGGCCTGGGCGTCGTGATCCAGAGCGCCGCGCTGCTCACCGGATGGCGGATCGGCGGTGTCCGGGGACTGGCGGCCGGGGCGAGCTGCGGACTGCTGATCGTGGCCGCGCTGGTCGTCCACCGCCTGGTGCGCTGCCACGGCGCACACGTGATGGCCCTGGTGCCCCGCGTCTGGCCACTGGTCCTCGTCGCGGCCCTGATCCTGCTCCGTCCCCACCCCGTGCTGTGGGCCGCCGCCTCGGTGCTGGTGGGAGCACACGCCGTGACACGCTTCCTGACCGACCGTCACCTGGACCACGGACGGGCGCGGGTGGTGATCTCCACCTACGACGACGCCCTCAACCCCGCCTACCGCGGCGGCGGAGCGGTGGTCATCGACCACATCGCCAAGCGCCTGGCCCAGCACCTCGACGTCACCGTGCTGACCGCCGGCCACCGCGGCACCCAACGGACCCCCGACGGCGTCACCCACCGCCGGTTGCCGCTCAGCTGGGCCGGGCCGCGCGTGGGCCAGCTGCTCTTCCAAGCCGCACTGCCGGTCATGGCCCGCCGACTGCGCCACGACCTGTGGCTGGAGAGCTTCACCCCGCCCTTCTCCGCGGCCCTGCTGCCGCTGTTCACCCGGGCCCCCGTGATCGGCCTGGACCAGGTGCGCAGCGGCCGGGCGATGTGGCACAAGTACCACGTGCCGTTCTTCCTCGCCGAGCGGCTCAGCTTCCGCTGCTACCGCGACCTCATCACCCTCAACGACGCCGACGCCGCCGAACTGCGCCGCTACAGCCCCAGAGCCCGCGTCCACGTGATCGCCAACGGCGTGGAAGACCGCCCGCAGCCGCCCCAGCCACTGGGCGGCGGGCGCTTCATCCTCTTCCTGGGCCGCATCGACACCTGGCAGAAGGGCCTGGACCTGCTCCTGCCCGCCTACCAGCAGGCCGCACCAGACCTGCCCCTGGTCCTGGCGGGATCGGGCACCGACGCGGAGGAACAGCGACTGCGACGGCTGCTCCAGCAACACGGCCGCGAGGTGACCTGGCTGGGCCACATCGAGGACGAGCACAAAGACCAGATCATGCGCGAGAGCGCCTTCATGGTCATGCCCTCGCGCCACGAGACCTTCGGCCTGGTCGCCCTCGAGAGCATGGCCTACGGCAAACCGGTGCTCCACTTCGACCTGCCCTGCCTGCGCTGGATGGCCGGACACGGCGACGTGAGCGTACCGTCCTTCGACGTGGCGGCCCTGGCCGGCGGGATCGACCACCTGGTCCGGGACGAGAACAACCGCGCCCGGCTCGGCCTACAAGCCCACCAGGCCTCCCGCCGTCACACCTGGGGAGCAGTGACGCAGTGCTACCTCGAACTCGTCCAGAACCGCCTGGCGACCGCAGCCGGCGACACGGACGCGATCACCGGGACGCACGCCCCGGCAGACCCGAAGATGATCAGGACCATCTGATGGAGGCCGCCATGACAACCGATCCGCTCACCCGGGCGCTCCAGCAGGGAAGCAGACTGATCGTCCTCTCACCCCACCTCGACGACGCGGCCCTGTCCTGCGGTGCGCTCCTGGCACAAGCCAGCCGCACGGCCCCGGTCACCGTGGTCACCTTCTTCACCGAGGCGGGCCCGCCCCCCCACACCCTGTCGGCCATGCGCTACCTGCACCAGGTCGGCGAGCGCGATGCCGCCCGCCACTACGCGGCCCGCCGGGCCGAGGACATCCACGTCATGACCCACCTGGCCGTCGACTGGAGGCACCTGGGCCTGACCGAGGGCCTCTTCCGCCGCCGTCCCGCCACCACCCCCGTGCGCAGCCGACTGCACCGAGCACTGCCCGAATGCGGCCACATCTACCCCACCTACCGCCTGCACCTGGCCCGCGGCCGCATCGCCGACCAGGACGAGGCCACCCTGCACGCCGCCACGGCGGCCGTGGCCCGGCTGGCCGCCGAGGGTCCGGCCCTGTTCCTGGCGCCGCTGGCCGTCGGCGGGCACGCCGACCACCTGATCGTCCGCCAGGCCGCCGCGGCAGCCGCCGACCACGCCGTCTACTACAGCGACTTCCCCTACAACCAGGCGGAGCCGGCCGACCCAGCCTTCGTCCGCACCCACCACCTGCAGCCATGCGCACCACTGCGGACGGCCGAGCCGAAGGAAGCGCTCGTCCGCGGCTACCGCACCCAGGTCCCCGCCCTCTTCCCCGACGGGCGAATCCCCGAGGTGCCCGAGGTCTACCTCCACACGGCACCCGCCTACGCACACCAGCTCACCGCCGGGGGAGCGCGATGACCCTGACCATCGGACCGACCGTCGCGGCCCCGCAACAGCTGCCCACCGGACACCGCCGCCGCACCGCTCTGCTCGCCGGCACCGCCTTCGCCCTCACCGCGGTGCTGCGCCTGATCGGCATCGGACCCTCGGGCGACCTCTTCATCGACGAACTGATCTACCGCCAGGTCGGCCACAGCGCCGCCCTCGGCGGCTTCCCGCAGGCGAGCGGCACACCGTTCTTCCTGCACCCGCCCGCCTTCTTCTACCTCGAAGCGGCCTGGGAGAAGCTCTTCGGCTACTCACCCGACACCGTGACAGCCGTCCACGACATGCGGCCCCTCAACGCGCTCTTCGCCGCCGGCACCGCCGCCCTGATCGTCGTACTGATCATGCGCGTCACCCGCTCCCCACTAGCCGCCAGCGCGGGCGCCGCGCTCTTCGCGCTCGACCCCTACACGATCCGGCAGAACGACCGGGTGATGCTCGAAACGTCACTCATGTTCTGGGTCCTGGCCGGCCTGCTGACCATGCTGCCGCTCATCGAGCACCCGGCCCCCACCCACGCCCGCACCCGGGCCCTCGCCGCGGGCCTGCTCTTCGGCATCGCGCTGCTGACCAAGGACGAAGCGGCGCTGCTGACCCTGCTACCCCTGGCCATAGCCGCCCTGCTGCGACTGGCACCCCGACGAAGGCTGCTCCTGCTGACCGGTGCCGCCACGGTCATGCCATACACCGTCTATGTCGCACTACTCACCGCCTACGGCCACTTCGGGCAGTTCTGGGCGGCCAAAACCTCGGGCATCAGCCGACTGGTCGGCTTCATCCAGTCCACCGGCTTCAACTCCCAAGGCGCCCCCTCCCTCTCCGGCCGCCTGCTCGCCCAGATCTCCGGCTACGGCAGCAGCTACCTCCTGCTGGCCGCCGGCCCTCTCGCCCTTCTCCTGCTGCTGCAACGCGGCAGCCGCGTCCACCGCATGCTCAGCGTGATGTACGGCTGCTCCGCGCTCGCCCTCGGCTACGCGCTCGTCATCGGCACCCTGGAGGAGCAGGCGCTCTACCTGCTCCTGGTCCCCACGACGGTCATCATCGCCGCAGCCCTGCCCCTGCTGCGCAAAGCCCCGGCCGGCCACCCGGCACGCCGGGCCGTCCGGATCGGCGGCGCCGCTCTCCTCGCGGTCGCGCTGACCTTCTCCTGCGCCGCCTACACCACCACACGTGCCACCCCCGATGACGGCTACGCGCGGCTGCTGGCCTACCTGAACGACCACGTCCCGGCCGGCACCGCCATCTCCGCCCCCGACGGCGGTGCGACGCCGGGCATCTCCGCCTGGGCACTGGGGAGCCGCTACCGGGTGGGCAACTGGCTGACCCCCACCCAGCGCGAACAGGCCGGCGCACAGTACCTGGTCGTCCCCTGGCAGGTCATCGACCAGGGCTATGGTGCAGCGGCACCCATCCCGGTGCACGCGCTGGCCGCACAAGGCACCCTGCTCTTCTCCTTCCACGGCCGCACCTACGGGCAACTGGCGCTCTACCGCATCCCGCTGCCCACCTCGACGGCCCCCGCAGCAGCACCGGGGAGCGGACATGGCGGCTGACCTGCGCCACCACAACTGGTACCGCACGCTGGGCTGGGCCCTGAGCGCCGTCGCCCTGCTCTGCCTGGGGGGAAGCGCCACCAACCCCGGCGAACCGGGCAACAGCCGCTACCTCTTCGGCACCCTGCAGAGCGACCCAGAGAACGCCGCCCGCGAGCGCAACGCAGGCATCAGCCTCGCCAGCCTCGCCATCTCCTGGAAACGCTACGAACCCGCACCCGGTGCCTTCGACACCGACTACGTCTCGACGCTCCGCCAACAGATCACCGCCTTCCGCAAGGCCGGCCTCCAACTCGAACTCGACCCCGGACTCGCCAGCCCACCCGACTGGCTGCTGAACCTCCCCGGGGCCCGGTACGTCGACCAATACGGCGACAGCGTCCCCGACTGCGCCAACCTCGTCTTCAGCCAGGACGTCCGCGCCCACGCCCAGACCTATCTGGCCCGCGTCGCCGAGGACCTCGACCTGTCCGCCTTCCGCGCGATCCGCATCGGCACCGACGACTCCGGCGAGTTCAGCTACCCCAAGGGCAGCCGTGCGGGCCACACCAACACCTACTGGGCCTACGACGTGAACGCGCAGGGCGCCGGCGCCCAACTGCCGCCCAGCACCCCACCCAACCCCTACCCGGGCTGGAAACCCGGCGCCGCGCAGTACCAAGGGCAAGAGTTCACCCAGGCCCAGGTGACCACCTGGTACGACTGGTACCTCGCCGCCTTGAGCGGCGCCGTCAACTGGCAGCTCTCGACGCTGCGCACCGTGGGATTCCAGGGCCTGCTGAGAGTCCTGGTACCGGGCACCGGTTACCACCCGCGTGAACTGCAAGGAGAACTCAACGCCCACCTCGACGGCTCGGTCGAACCGACCCTGACAGCCCAGGGCGTGGGCTTCTACCTGACACTGGCGCAGCTCACACATCTACCAGGCGTGCAGATCGTCAGCACCGCCCTCGTCGACGGGACCGGCACCCCGCCCAACAACGCCTGCGAGCCCGACGACACCACGGTCGACACCCACAGCCCGCAGGCCACGGAGGTCTACTCGTGGTCCTCGACCCGCTGGGTGACCCGGGCCGCACGGCAGGACGGCTTCACCCTGCTCGGCGGCGAGAGCGCGGGCAACCAAATCTCCCCCTACCACCCAGGCGTGATAGCTGACGCCGCCCGCCAGATGGCCCACTGCGGACTCAGCGACCTCATGTGGGCCTTCGACGACGACCTCTACAACGGCACCCCCGGATCCTCGCTCGCCGACTACACGGCCGTCATCCACAACTACGGATGAGACACCGCCATGGACATCACCGTCATCAGACCGCAAGAACTGACCCCGGCCCACACAGCCGCCTGGCAGCGACTCCTGGACGCCACACCGGACAGCGCGAATCCGTTCCTGGCACCTGGCTACACCCTGGCCGTAGGGGCGCTGCGCCGTACCGCACGCATCGCCGTCATCTTCGCCGGCCCCGAACCAACCGGCTTCTTCCCATTCGAACACCACCGCCTCGGCGCGGGAAAACCCATCGGCTGCGGCTTCAACGACTGCCAGGGCCTGATCCACCAGCCCGACCTCCACCTCAACGCCCGTGACCTACTGCAGGCCTGCGACCTGGCCGTGTGGGACTTCGACCACCTCACCGCCAACCAACCGACCCTGGAGGCGGGAACCCAGCTCAGCGCCACCTCACCGGCGATCCGGCTCGAGGACGGCTGGCCCGGCTACCTCGACCAACTGCACGCCAAGTCGCCCGCCTTCCTGCGCAAGATCCGCGCCAAGCAGCGCAAACTCCAACAACGCGAAGGAACAGTCGACTTCAGCTACCGCGACAGCCACGAACTCCTCGACACCCTCGTCCGCTGGAAGACCGACCAATACCACGCCAAGGGCTACCGCGACCACTTCGCGCGCCCCTTCACCGCCAGACTCCTACACTCCCTGCTGCAGTCCCGCGCGGGCGGTTGCACGGGAATCCTCTCCACGCTCTCCTGCAACGGGCAGCCCATCGCCTGCCAGTACAGCCTGCTTTCCCAGCAAACCCAGGCCCTGTGGTTCACCGCCTACGAACCCCGCTTCGCCCCGTACTCACCAGGTGTCATGCTCAACCTGAAGATCTGCCAGGCAGCTGCCGCGCACGGCATCCGACTCATCGATATGGGCCGCGGCGACGATCCCACCAAACGGGCCCTCAAGACCACAGACCTCACAGTCGGCGAAGGACACCTCCAGCGCGGCGGACCCCGAGCAGCAGCCATCCGCGGCGGCTCGGCCACCTACCGCACCGCAGTGACCCTCACCACCGCTCATCCACGCCTGCGGAACACAGCACTGCGCACGGCACACGTCCTCGACGCCCTGCGCCCGGGCTGACGCCACACCACGCCTCCACCACACGGCCCGGGAGCCGGCCGCGCCGACAACCGCAACCCGGCGGGAGAGCCATGACCACGCACACCCCGAGCACCGGCCGACAGCCCGGCCAGGACCTCGTCTGGGCCCTGCCGCCGGCCTGCGGCATGCTCGGCACCGCGCTCATCTGGTACCTGCCCCAACCAGCGCACAGCGCTGCCCAGGTCCAGGAGGTCGTGCGCTGGCAGCTGACCACCTGGCACCTCGACCTCCCCGGACTTGTGCGCACCACCAACCTCCTGCTCACCCAAATCCTGACCAACGCGGTGCGCCACGACACCGGCCCGCTCGTCCTGGAACTGGCGCGCACCGCCACCGGCATCGGGCTGGGCCTACGGACCGCCGACCCCGACGACCGGCCCGGCGATGTCACACTCGACGAACGAGTACTCGCGCACCTCGCCTTCCCCGACCACGTCACCGCACGGACCTCCCGCACCCCTCACCCCGGGGGCTGCATCCTCTACATCGACTGGCACGAGGAACCGCAAGAGCGCCAACAGCCCGGCACACCGCAGCGGCACGCCGCTGCACGCCGCCCTCCCGCCCCGACGAAACGCCCCACGCGCAGTCGGCCGGCCGGACCACGCGCCACCGCGCAACAGCGGCCCGGCGACCGACGAACGGGCCCCCCTTCCCGCACCCCCACAGGCCGATGCCTACCCGGACGACCACCACACTCCCCGACACCAGGCGCCAGTACCCGGACCCGCCATACCCGAGCGCCCCGGCAGCCCGCCAGGCCCCGCGGCCCCCCGCCCGGCGACCCACCCAGTCGTTTCCTTCGCCGCCGGGAGCGCTGCGATACTTCGATCATGACTACGAGCACACAGGCGGACGCCATCGAGGCGGCCCGCCCCGGGGGATGGGCGCTTCGCTCCGCGAGCCTGGACGACGTCGAGGTGATCGTGGAGCTTCGGGCGGTGGTGATGCGGCCGGATCTGGTGCGGTTGGGGCGGTTCGACGAGGAGCGCGTCCGGCAGCGGTTTCGGGATGCCTTCGTTCCGGAGTACATGTCGATCGTCCTGGTCGATGACGCCTTCGCGGGTTGCGTCGCCCTGCGGCCGGCGGGGGACGCGCAGTGGCTGGAGCACTTCTTTCTCTCACCCGGCGTCCAGGGGCGGGGGATCGGCTCTGCTGTGCTGAGCGCGCTGCTGGAGCGGGCCGACGCTGACGGTGTGCGTGTCCGCCTGAACGTTCTGCAAGGCAGTGCTGCTCGGCGGCTCTACGAGCGCCACGGGTTCACCGTGGAGACCGAGGACCCGGTCGACGTCTTCATGGTGCGAGAGCCGCGAGAGCCCTCCCGCGCCGCGTAGGCGTTCCTGGGAGTTCGCTCCACGTCGGTGGGCGTCACGCTCGCGTACCCCAAGGGCATTGGGGGCGGGCGCCTCGGTGTCTGAGCTCCGAGGGGCGAGAGTTGAGCGCTGCCTTAGAGGAACGGGAGGTTACTCAACCCACCCCCCCACCCGCCCCAACCCCGCCAGCCGTCAGTGAATATGACTATTCGTCACGAGTCGCCACGCTCCGCACATCCGGTGTACCGTTCGCCGCAAAGAGCAACCCCCGACCGGTGCTACCAACACCAGAGGGGGGTTTGACCGACTAGATCGAAAGACGTCGATCCTGTGGCTACTGCCAACTCTACCGTCGCCTGCCCGCCGATGGCCTCTCCCGGCTACGGAAAGCGCATCGCGCCGCACCAAGTCCGCCATCATGGCGCAGACTTCGCACACCTGCCCGAGCGCGAGGCGTACCTCGCCGCGTTCATCGACCGGCTGCCCGAGGGCGCCGCGATGGACACCAAGACCCTCGCCAGGGAGCAGCCGCGCTACGGCCAGCAGGCCGTGGCCTCCGCGCTCCGGATGCTCTCGGCGGCCGGTCACCTGCGCCGGATCCGGGTGAACCTGGGCGACGGGCGCACCCGTTGGGTCCACCGGACGTACTTCTCGCGGACGGCGCGCGACGACGCGTGGTGGGCGCGGTTCCTGGACGAGCCGGTGGCGCCACCGGCCCCAGCCGAGGCTGAGGCCCGAACAGTCCGCCCCGCGCCCGCCCGTCCGCGCCGCTCGGAGGCGTACGAGGCGCTGTCCACGCTCGGGCTCGCCGACTCCCGCCTCGCGCTCTCCGCCCGCGAGTGCGCCGAGCTGGAGCCGCTCGCCGCCGCCTGGCTGGAACTCGGCGCAACCGTGCCGCAGTTGCACGCGGCCCTCACCGCCGGACTCCCGGAGTCGGTGTCCAGCCCCGGCGGCCTCACCCGCCGACGGCTCGTCGACAAGCTCCCGCCGCAGCAACTCCGCGCCGCCCCGACCGAACAGCCCGCGCGGCGCGTCATGGAGTGCACGGAGTGCCGCACCCCCGGTCGCCCCGAATCCCTCCCCGGCGGCCTCTGCCGTCCCTGCCACGGCACCCCACCCTCCCGCAGCCACCAGTCACCCCAGGTCGACGTTCGCGCCCGCGTCGCCCACCTCCGCACCCTGCTTCGCCATGTCTGATGGAGAGACGGGCTTGGACCGACCGGGCAAATGGATCGCTTGAGAATTGGGTGGCAAACCAGGGCCCGGGAGCTGGATACGCTCCCAGGCCGGTCACGCTTGCGGCGCCTGCGCGATCCTCAGCCCACGATGCGGCGCAATCGCTCGGCCGCGCCGCCGACGATGGGCTCGCCGTGGCCGAAGCAGGCGATGTCGGAGTCCAGGCGGCTCTGGAGGTGGAGCGACTTGGCTGCTCGCTCGCGGTCGGTGTTGAAGACACCGAGCATGGTGTGGCCGCCCACGTTGGCGATGGTGTCGCCGGTGAAGAGCACGCGCGGGCCGGGCAGGTAGAGCGCGATGCTGCCGTCGGTGTGGCCGGGGACGGCGAACACCTGAGCGCCGTCGCCGAATTCGACGGTGTCGCCGTCCACCAGCTCGCAGTCCACGGGGACCGGCTCGGTCGGCGGAGGCAGCGGGATCGTGGACGCAAGCTCACGCTCCCACTCCGTCAGCACTGGTGGTGGCGCCGGGAGTTCACCACGGATGACCGGGGCGTCGGCCTGCCCCGCGAGCACCTGGGCCTCGCCCCAGGCGGCAGCCTCGGCGGCGCCGCCGGTGTGGTCGTTGTGGCCGTGGGTGAGGATGATCCGCTGGATCTCAGCGGGCCGTCGGCCAAGTGAGCGCACAGCCGCGGCGATGGCGGGTGCGGAGCCGGCCGGACCGGTGTCGATCAGGGTCAGCGCGTCGGGGTCGCTCCAGAGGTAGGCCTGACCCACCTCGAACTGGAGCAGATGGAGGTTGGGCAGCACTTCCACGAGGTCCATGCCGCCAGGCTAGGCGTGGCTGGCGGGGACGGCATGGTTCGTTCACCGAGAGCGCAGAACAGTCCTGGAGCCTCCGGAAATTGGATCACTTGAGGCGCCGGGTGGTGGACTGGACGGGTGGGTGAACTCGTCCAGCACGGCGCCGAGCAGGCGGGGGAAGCGGGCATCGAGTTCGTTCCGGCGCAGGGTCACCAGCCGGGTCTTCCCGCTGATGTGCGTGGACGTGATGCCCGCCTCGCGCAGGATTCGCCAATGGTTGGACAGCGTCGAGCGCGGAACTGTCACCCCCTCGGGGCTGCAGGTGGTTTCGCCCTCCGCTGTCAGGCGTCGCAGCAGTTCCAGTCGCACTGGGTCGCCGAGGGCGTGCAGCACGGTCGCCAGATCGAAGTCTTCGGGCTTGGGCTGGGGCAGTGCGCGCATCCGCTTCCTCCGCTTCGGGACCTGTGCCTAGTATGGCGGTCGATTCAACAGTTCGGGAAAGTCGAATTGATCTTGGAGGGGCGGACATGAAGGTGCTGGCCACGCTGGCTCGGCTGTATGTGGATGACCTGGACCGTGCTCTGCCTGCCCTGCGCGACCTGACGGGCCAGGAGGGAGGGAGGCGCTTTGCCTACAGCGGTGTGGAGGTGGCGAGCATCGGCGGCTTCCTGCTCGTCGCGGGCACTGCCGAGGGGCTCGCCCCGTTCCGTGACGTCCAGAGCACCGTGCTCGTCGACGACCTGGACGGGATCCAGACACTCCTGAACGCGCGCGGTGGAGAGATCCTCTCGGGCCCGAACCAGGTGCCGACCGGCCGCAACGCCATCGTGCGACACCCCGGCGGAGTCGTCCTCGAATACGTCGAGCACAGTGCCTAGCTCCAATACCACTGACTTAAGGATCCTTGCTGGTAGGCTGCCTGTCCAGGAGGTGCCTGGATGCCACGCCCTGGGCAGGTCAAGCCGTCGACGGACGA
>NZ_JARZAI010000034.1 GCF_029893355.1 Kitasatospora sp. MAA4 | reverse complement strand
TGGGACTCCCTGCTCGCCAAGCTCATCGTCACCGGCCGCGACCGCAAGCAGGCCCTCCAACGCGCCGCCCGCGCCCTGGCCGAATTCAAGGTCGAGGGCATGGCCACCGCCATCCCCTTCCACCGCGCGGTGGTTGCCGATCCGGCGTTCACGAGCGAGCCGTTCAGCATCTACACCCGCTGGATCGAGACCGCCTTCGAGAACACCATCCCGGCGTTCGCGGGCGCGGCGGCGGACGGCGAGGACTCCTGCGCCCGCGAGACCCTCGTCGTCGAGGTCGACGGCCGCCGGATCGAGATCTCGCTTCCCCCCGCGATGGCAACTCCCGCCGTCCGGTCGGCGGTTGCCAGCCCGGCCCGTCCCAAGCGGACGGCCGCCAGAACCTCCGCGGCGTCCGGCGACACGCTCGCCTCGCCGATGCAGGGCACTGTCGTCAAGGTCGCCGTCGAGGAGGGCCAGGTCGTCGCTGAAGGCGAACTGATCGTCGTCCTCGAGGCGATGAAGATGGAGCAACCCCTCAACGCCCACAAGGCCGGCACCATCACCAGCCTGTCGGCCGAGGTCGGCGCGAGCGTGAGCAGCGGCGCCGCGCTCTGCGAGATCAAGGACTGACTGAGATCAAGGACTGACGAAACGTCAGCGTCCTGGATACATCCCACCGTTAAGGAGAGAAACGCATGCACAGCACTCTGATCGTCGCCCGGATGGAGCCCGGTTCCAGCGTCGATGTCGCCAAGCTCTTCGCCGACTTCGACGCCACCGAGATGCCGCACCTGATGGGCACCCGGCGCCGCCAGCTGTTCTCGTACCGCGGCCTGTACTTCCACCTGCAGGACTTCGAGTCCGACAACGGCGGCGAGTTGATCGAGAAGGCCAAGGGCGACCCGCGCTTCGTCGGGATCAGCCAGGACCTGAAGCCGTTCATCGAGGCCTTCGACCCGGCCACCTGGCGTTCGCCGGCCGACGCGATGGCCACCCGTTTCTACAACTGGGAGGCGTCCGCGTGAGCGGCCGACGAGTAGTCATCACCGGTATCGAGGTCCTGGCTCCGGGCGGAGTCGGCGCCAAGAACTTCTGGAACCTGCTGAGCGAGGGCCGGACGGCCACCCGCGGGATCACCTTCTTCGACCCCTCGCCGTTCCGGTCCAAGGTCGCCGCGGAGATCGACTTCGATCCCGAGGAGTTCGGTCTCAGCCCGCAGGAGATCCGGCGGATGGACCGCGCCGCGCAGTTCGCGGTGGTCGCGGCCCGTGGCGCCGTCACGGACAGCGGCATCGAGCTGGGCGCGGTCGACCCGTACCGGCTCGGCGTCACCATCGGCAGCGCCGTGGGGGCCACCATGGGCCTCGACGAGGAGTACCGGGTCGTCAGCGACGGCGGCCGGCTGCACCTCGTGGACCACGAGTACTCGGTGCCGCACCTGTACAACTACCTGGTCCCCAGCTCGTTCGCGGCCGAGGTCGCCTGGGCCGTCGGCGCCGAGGGCCCGAGCACGGTGGTCTCCACCGGCTGCACCTCGGGCATCGACTCGGTCGGCCACGCCGTCGAGCTGATCCGCGAGGGCTCGGTCGACGTGATGATCGCCGGCTCCTCGGACGCCCCGATCTCGCCGATCACGATGGCCTGCTTCGACGCCATCAAGGCGACCACGCCCCGGTCGGACGACCCGGAGCACGCCTCGCGGCCCTTCGACGCCTCGCGCAACGGCTTCGTGCTCGGCGAGGGCGCCGCGGTGTTCGTCCTGGAGGAGCTGGAGAGCGCCCGCAAGCGCGGTGCGCACATCTACGCCGAGATCGCCGGCTACGCCACCCGCAGCAACGCGTACCACATGACCGGTCTGCGCCCCGACGGCCTGGAGATGGCCGAGGCCATCCGGGTCTCGCTCGACGAGGCGCGGATGAACGCGACCGAGATCGACTACATCAACGCCCACGGCTCGGGCACCAAGCAGAACGACCGGCACGAGACCGCGGCCGTCAAGCGGATCCTCGGCGACCACGCCTACCGGACTCCGATGAGTTCCATCAAGTCGATGGTCGGTCACTCGCTCGGCGCGATCGGCTCCATCGAGATCGCCGCGTCGGCCCTGGCCATGGAGCACAACGTGGTGCCGCCCACGGCCAATCTGCACACCCCGGACCCCGAGTGCGACCTCGACTACGTGCCGCTCACCGCCCGCGCCCAGCGCACGGACGCGGTGCTCACGGTCGGCAGCGGATTCGGTGGGTTCCAGAGTGCCATGGTGCTGGCCCGTCCTGAGAGGAGCGTGGCATGACCACCTCGGTAGTGGTGACCGGCCTGGGCGTCGTCTCCCCCAACGGGCTCGGCGTGCAGGACTATTGGGCGGCGACCCGGAGCGGAAAGAGCGGCATCGGCCGGGTCACCCGCTTCGATCCGTCGCAGTACCCGGCCAAGCTGGCCGGCGAGATACCGGGCTTCGTGGCCGAGGACCACCTGCCGGGCCGGCTGCTCCCGCAGACCGACCGGATGACCAGGCTCGCCCTGGTGGCCACCGACTGGGCACTGGCCGACGCGGGCGTCAAGCCCGAGGAGCTGCCCGAGTTCGACATGGGAGTCGTCACCGCGAGCTCCTCCGGCGGCTTCGAGTTCGGCCAGGGCGAGCTGCAGAAGCTCTGGAGCCAGGGCAGCCAGCACGTCAGCGCCTACCAGTCGTTCGCCTGGTTCTACGCCGTCAACAGCGGCCAGATCTCCATCCGCAACGGCATGAAGGGCCCGAGCGGGGTGCTGGTCAGCGACGAGGCCGGCGGCCTGGACGCGGTGGCCCAGGCCCGGCGCCAGATCCGCAAGGGGACGAACCTGATCGTCTCCGGCGCCGTCGACGCCTCCGTCTGCCCCTGGGGCTGGGTGGCCCAGCTGGCCAGCGGCCGGCTGAGCGGCGAGGAGGAGCCGACCCGGGCGTACCTGCCCTTCGACGGCGACGCGACCGGCTACGTCTCCGGCGAGGGCGGCGCGATCCTCATCATGGAGGCCGCCGAGGCGGCCCGCGCCCGCGGCGCGAAGATCTACGGCGAGATCGCCGGCTACGGCTCGACGATGGACCCGAAGCCCGGCAGCGAGCGCGAGCCCGGTCTGCGCAAGGCGATCGAACTGGCCCTGGCGGACGCCGGGGTGCAGCCCGGGGACGTCGACGTGGTCTTCGCGGACGCGGCGGCCGTTCCCGAGCTCGACCGGATCGAGGCCGACGCGATCACGGCCGTCTTCGGCCCGCGCGGCGTCCCGGTCACCGCGCCCAAGACGATGACCGGCCGGCTCTACTCCGGCGCGGCCCCGCTGGACCTGGCCGCGGCCTTCCTGGCCATGGAGGAGGGTCTGATCCCGCCCACCGTGAACATCACGCCGTCCGCCGACTACGACCTCGACCTGGTCGTCGCGCAGCCCCGGACCGCCGCGGTCTCCACCGCGCTCGTCCTGGCCCGCGGCTACGGCGGCTTCAACTCGGCCGTCGTGGTCCGCTCGGTCGACTGAGGCCCAGCCTTCTGACTACCCGTCATATCCGTTCGGCAGTATCCCAATTCGCTCACCTCACAGAGAAGGAACCAGACATGGTCACTCAGCAGTTCACCCTGGCCGACCTCAAGCGCATCCTGCTCGAAGGCGCCGGCGCGGACGAGGGCGTGGACCTCGACGGCGACATCCTGGACACCGGCTTCGAGGCTCTCGGCTACGAGTCGCTCGCCCTGCTGGAGACCGGTGGCCGGATCGAGCGCGAGTACGACATCACGCTGGACGACTCCGTGCTGACCGACGCCGTCACCCCCCGCTCGCTGATCGACGCCGTCAACGCGCACATCGGCGTCCCGGTCGCCGCCTGACCCGCACGCCCTGCCCCACCTGGCCCGATCCCGGTGTCCCGCCGCCGGGCGGATCCCTCCGCCCGGCGGCGGCGCCCGCCACCACCCCTATCACTTGAGAAGAGAGAGAACATGACGCAGCAGGACCAGCGGGTCGCCGTCGTCACGGGAGCCACCAGCGGCATCGGCCTCGCCGTCGCCCGGCTCCTGGCGAGCCAGCAGCACAAGGTCTTCATCGGAGCCCGCAGCGCCGAGAACGTGGCCGAGACCGTCAAGCAGCTCCAGGCGGAGGGCCTCGACGTCGACGGCGCCGTGGTCGACGTCCGTTCCTCCGAGGCCGTCCACGAGTTCGTGCAGGCCGCGGTCGACCGGTTCGGCACCGTCGACGTGCTCGTCAACAACGCCGGCCGCAGTGGCGGCGGGGTCACCGCCGACATCAGCGACGAGCTGTGGGACGACGTCATCGACACCAACCTCAACAGCGTCTTCCGGCTGACCCGCGAGGTGCTGAACACCGGTGGCCTGCGCAGCAAGAGCCGCGGCCGCATCATCAACATCGCCTCCACGGCCGGCAAGCAGGGCGTTGTGCTGGGCGCGCCGTACTCCGCCTCCAAGCACGGCGTCGTCGGCTTCACCAAGGCGCTCGGCAACGAGCTGGCCCCGACCGGCATCACCGTCAACGCGGTCTGCCCCGGCTACGTCGAGACCCCGATGGCGCAGCGCGTCCGCGAGGGCTACGCGGCCGCGTACGACACCACCGAGGACGCCGTGCTGGCGAAGTTCCAGTCCAAGATCCCGCTCGGCCGCTACTCCACCCCCGAGGAGGTCGCCGGCCTGGTCGGCTACCTGGCCTCCGACGTGGCCGCCTCCATCACCTCGCAGGCGCTGAACGTCTGCGGCGGCCTCGGCAACTTCTGATCCGACCGCACCCGAAACCAAGGAGTCTGAGCATGTCGCAGTCCCCCCTGCGCGAGGTCGAGCACGAGGTCACCATCGCGGCTCCCGCGGCGGCCGTCTACCGGCTGATAGCGGAGGTGCAGAACTGGCCGCGGATCTTCCCGCCGACCATCTACGTCGACCACGTCGAGAAGGGCGAGCGCGAGGAGCGCATCCGGATCTGGGCGATCGCCAACGGCGAGGCCAAGAACTGGACTTCGCGCCGCACCCTGGACCCGGAGAACCTCCGGATCGACTTCCGTCAGGAGGTCTCCACCGCACCCGTCGCCTCGATGGGCGGCAGCTGGGTGATCGAGTCGCTGTCGCCGACCGAGTCCAAGGTCCGCCTGCTGCACGACTACCGGGCCGTCGACGACGACCCGAAGAGCCTGGCGTGGATCGACGAGGCGGTCGACCGCAACTCCCGCTCGGAGCTCGCGGCTCTCCGCACCAACGTCGAACTGGCCCACGCATCGGAGGAGTTGACGTTCTCCTTCGAGGACACCGTGCAGATCAACGGTTCCGCCAAGGACGTCTTCGACTTCATCAACGACGCGCACCTCTGGTCGGAGCGGCTGCCGCACGTGGCCACCGTCCGCCTGGAGGAGGAGACCCCCGGCCTGCAGACCCTGGAGATGGACACCCGGGCCAAGGACGGCTCCACGCACACCACCAAGTCGTACCGGGTGACCTTCCCGAACGAGCGGATCGCCTACAAGCAGGTCACCCTGCCGGCGCTGATGACCCTGCACACCGGGTACTGGACGTTCGACGAGAACGCGGACGGCGTCGCCGCCTCCTCGCAGCACACCGTCGTGCTCAACACCGCGAACATCGCCAAGATCCTGGGCGAGGACGCGACCGTGGCCGACGCCCGCGAGTACGTCCGCACCGCGCTGAGCACCAACAGCCGCGCCACCCTGACGCACGCCAAGAACTACGCCGAGATCTCCGGCTGACCATGGGTGCGGACAGTTTGGACACCGACGTCATCGTGGTGGGTGCCGGACCGGTCGGGCTGATGCTCGCCGGTGAGCTGCGCCTCGGCGGCGCGGACGTGATCGTGCTGGAGCAGCGGGACGCCCCCACCACGGAGTCCCGGGCCTCCACGCTGCACGCCCGCACCATGGAGATCTTCGACGACCGGGGCCTGCTGGCGGCCCTGGGCACCCCGCCGAACGAGCCGCTCGGACACTTCGGCGGGATCCCGCTGGACCTGACCCTGCCCAGCTCCTACCCGGGGCAGTGGAAGGTTCCGCAGACCCGGACCGAGGAACTGCTCCAGGAGTGGGCGCTCTCGCTGGGCGCCGACATCCGGCGCGGCCACGAGCTGACCGACCTGTCGGTGACGGAGGACTTCGTCGAGGCCGAGACGCTCGGCCCCGGCGGCGTGCACCGGGTGCGCGGTCGCTACCTGGTCGGCTGCGACGGCGAGGACAGCACCGTGCGCCGGCTGTCCGGGGCCTCGTTCCCCGGGCAGTCGGCCCGCCGCGAGCTGATCCGCGCGGACGTGGCCGGCGTGACCATCCCCAACCGGCGATTCATGCGGCTGGAACACGGACTGGCGATCGCGGCCCGGCGCGCCGACGGCGTCACCCGGGTGATGGTGCACGAGTTCGGCCGTGCGGTCGAACCGCGCACCGGGGCACCGGAGTTCGCGGAAGTGGTGGAGATCTGGAAGCGGGTGACCGGCGAGGACCTCAGCGGCGGTACCCCGCTCTGGGTGAACTCCTTCGGCGACGCCAACCGGCTGCTCGCCCGCTACCGCGAGGGCCGGGTGCTGTTCGCCGGCGACGCGGCCCACCAGCAGATGCCCAGCGGCGGTCAGGCCCTCAACCTGGGACTCCAGGACGCGGTCAACCTCGGCTGGAAGCTGGCCCGCCAGGTCGGCCCGTACCCGTCGGAGGAGCTGCTCGACAGCTACCACAGCGAACGGCACGCGGTCGGCGAGAGCGTGCTGGCCAACATCCGGGCGCAGACGCTGCTGCTGCTGGGCGGCGCCGAGGTGGAGCCGGTGCGGGAGCTGCTGGGCGAGCTCATCGGCTCGCCGGAGACCCGTCGGCAGCTGGCCGGCATGATCAGCGGCCTCGACGTCCGCTACGAGGTCGGCGCGGGGGACTACCCGCTGCTCGGCGCGCGGCTGCCGTACGCCGAGCTGATCACGCTGGAGCAGGGCTCGACCAGCACGGCGGCCCTGCTGCGCACCGGCCGCGGCGTCCTGCTGGACCTCTCCGGCGGCCACCACGCACCGCTGCGCGCGGCGGCCGGCGCCTGGGCCGACCGGGTCACCGCCGTCGCAGCCCTGCCGGTGGGCGACCCGCTGCCGGGCACCAGTTGCGTCCTGGTGCGTCCGGACGGCTACGTCGTCTGGGCGGGGACCGACGAGGCGGGCGCGCAGTCCGCCCTGCGGCGCTGGTTCGGCCCACCGGCGCCGTAGTGCACTTCAGAGCCTGTGTCTGAGAGCTCCGACCGAACGAATACAGAGGAGGGAACCATCGTGGACACTGACGTGATCATCGTAGGCGCCGGCCCGAGCGGCCTGATGCTCGCCGGCGAGCTGCGGCTCGGCGGAGCTCGGGTCATCGTGACGGAGAGCCTGCTGGAGCCGACCGGGCAGTCGCGCGGCCTGGGCTTCACGGCCCGCGCCATGGAGGTGTTCGATCAGCGGGGGCTCCTCCCGCTCTTCGGCGGCCTCGAAGCCAGTCCGCTCGGCCACTTCGGTGGCGTGCAGTTCGACTACACCGTGCTGGAGGACGCCCACTTCGGGGCCCGCGGCATACCGCAGTCGCAGACGGAGGCGGTCCTGGAGGGCTGGGCGACGGAGCTCGGCGCCGACATCCGGCGCGGCTGGGAGATCCTCGAACTCGCCCAGGACGACGAGGGCGTGGAGATCACCGCGCGGACCCCGCAGGGCGTCCAGCGGCTGCGGGCCGGCTACCTGGTGGGCTGCGACGGCGGCCACAGCACGGTCCGCAAGGCGGCCGGCTTCGACTTCCCCGGCACGCCGGCGACCCGGAACATGTACCTGGCCGACGTGGTCGGCTGCAAGGTCCCGCCGCGCTTCCTGGGTGAGCGGCTGCCCAACGGCATGGTGATGGCCGCCCCGCTGGGCGAGAACGTGGACCGCATCATCGTGTGCGAGCACGGCACCCCGCCCCGCGAGCGCACCGACCAGCCCAGCTTCACCGAGGTCGCCGACGCCTGGGAGCGGATCACCGGCGAATCCATCCACGGCGGCGGCGCCGACTGGGTGAGCTCCTTCACCGACGCCACCCGCCAGGTGACCGAGTACCGGCGCGGCCGGATCCTGCTGGCCGGCGACGCGGCGCACATCCATCTCCCGGCCGGCGGCCAGGGTTTGAGCACCGGCGTGCAGGACGCGGCCAACCTCGGCTGGAAGCTCGCCGCCGTGGTGCGCGGTTGGGCGCCCGAAGGCCTGCTGGACACCTACCACAGCGAGCGCCACCCGGTCGGTGCCCGACTGCTGATGAACACCCGTGCCCAGGGGCTGGTGTTCCTGGGGGGCGAGGAGGCGGAGCCGCTGCGCGAGCTGTTCACCGAACTCATCGCCCACGACGAGGTCAAGCGTCAACTGGCCGGAATCGTCAGCGGGCTGGACATCCGCTACGAGGTCGGCGGCGACCCCGAGAGCCACCCGCTGCTGGGCCGGCGACTGCCGCCGCGCGCGCTGCTGGAGGCGGCGGGCGACACCAGCACCACCGAACTGCTGCACCCGGCCCAGGGGTTGCTGCTCGACCTCGCCGACGACGCGGGCCTGCGCGCGGTGGCCGAGCCCTGGAAGGACCGCGTGGCCACGGTGACCGCCCGGCCGCTCGCGGCGGACGCCCTCGGCGGTGCGACCGCGCTGCTGGTCCGACCGGACGGCCACGTCGTCTGGGTCGCCGGAAACGCTGACGAACTGTCAACTGCCCTGTCCCAGTGGTTCGGTACGCCGGTGGCGAGCTGACCATGGCCACCGCGACCCAGGTCCTGTCCCACGGCGTACGTCAGATCACCCTGGACGGCGACGGCATCGAGCTGTCCGCTCTGCTGAGCGAACCGGAAGGGATCCCGCCCCGCGCGGTCGTGGTGGCCTTGCACGGGGCCGGCATGAGCGCCGGCTACTTCGACGGCCAGGCGTCCCCCGGCCTCTCGCTGCTGACGCTCGGGGCGCGCCTCGGCTTCACCGTCCTCGCGGTGGACCGCCCCGGCTACGGGCGCTCCACCGCGAGCCTGCCCGAGGGCCAGTCGCTCGCGGACCAGGCCCGCACCGTCCGAGCGGCGGTGGCGGACTTCACCGCCCGGTACCCGACCGGGGCGGGGCTGTTCCTGCTGGCGCACTCCTTCGGCGGAAAACTCGCCCTCACCATCGCCGCGCAGGACGAGCAGCAGCACTGGCTCGGGGTGGATGTCTCGGGCTGCGGCCACCAGTACGCGGTGGGGCCGGGCGAACTCCCGGGCGCCGGCTCGTTCAAGCACTGGCGGCGGATGTGGGGCCCGCTGCGGCTCTATCCGCCGAACACCTTCCAGTCCAGCGGCGCCGTGGTCGCCCCGACACCCGAGCAGGAGCAGCGCGACACCGAGCACTGGCCACTGGAGTTCCCCGAGCTCGCGTCCCGGATCCAGGTCCCGGTCCGCTTCACCTTCGCGGAGCACGAGTCCTGGTGGCACCACGACAGCCCGACCCTCGCGGACCTCAGCTCCCGGCTGACGTCGGCGCCCCGGGTGCTGGTCGACCGGCAGCCGTCCGCGGGCCACAACATCAGTCTGGGGTTCGCGGCCCGCTCCTACCACCTGCGGGCCCTCGGGTTCCTGGAGGACTGCCTGCTGCGGCGGGACGGGACATGACCGGTTCGGGTGCTCTCCGCTCCTTGTCCGTCCGCAACTTCCGGCTCTTCGCGGCCGGGCAGCTGGTCTCGGCCGCCGGCACCTGGATGATGGTGGTGGCCCAGGACTGGCTGGTGCTCGCGCTGACCCACGACTCCAGCACCGCGCTGGCGGCCGTGACCGCCCTGCAGTTCGCGCCGCTGCTGCTGCTGACCCTCTACGGCGGCCGGCTCGCGGACCGGTACGACAAACGGGCCCTGCTGACCATCGCCAACCTGGTCTCCGGCGTGCTCGCCCTGCTGCTCGCGGTGCTGGTCCTCGCCGGCGCGGTCCGGCTCTGGCACCTGTGCCTGTTCGCGCTCGGCCTCGGCATCGTCAACGCCGTCGAGGTGCCGACCCGGCTGGCCTTCGTCAGCGAGCTGGTGGGCGCCGAACTGCTGCCGAACGCCTCGGCCCTGAGCGCGGCCTACTTCAACATCGCCCGGGTCCTCGGCCCGGCGGTGGCAGGCCTGCTGATCGGCGCCTTCGGCACCGGTCCGGTGGTGCTGATCAACGCGCTGAGCTATCTGGCGACGGTGGCCGGGCTGCGGATGATGCGGCCGGCCGAGATCCGCCGCGCCGCCTCGCCGGGCAGCCGCGGCCGGATCC
This sequence comes from Kitasatospora sp. MAA4, assembly GCF_029893355.1. Taxonomy (GTDB): domain Bacteria; phylum Actinomycetota; class Actinomycetes; order Streptomycetales; family Streptomycetaceae; genus Kitasatospora. The sequence continues at coordinate 65,159 of NZ_JARZAI010000034.1, read as the reverse complement.
TGGACGGACTGACCCATCTGACCGGCCGCCCGGACCTGCTGCTGCCGATGGCCCTGGTCGCGGCGGTGGGCCTGTTCGGGCTGAACTTCCAACTGACCCTGCCGCTGCTGGCCAAGACGGTGTTCCACGCGGACGCCGCCTCCTTCGGTCTGCTGACCACGTCCTTCGCGGCCGGCTCACTGCTGGCCGCGTTCGCGACCACCGCGCGCAGCGGTCGCCCGTCGAGTCGGACGGTGACCGGTTCCGCGCTCGCCTTCGGGCTGGTGGAGACGGCGGCCGGCTGGGCGCCGGGCTACCCGGAGGCGGTACTGCTGCTGGCGCTGACGGGCTTCACGTCGATGTACTTCGCCCAGGCGGCCAACCACCGGATCCAGATCGGCAGTGACCCCCGCTACCGGGGGCGCGTGATGGCGCTCTACACGCTGATCCTCCAGGGGTCCACGCCGCTGGGCGCCGTCTTCGTCGGCCTGCTCACCCAGCACCTGGGCGCGCGGTCCGGGCTGTACGCCGGCGGCCTCCTCTCACTTGCCGCAGCGGTGGCCGCACTGGCACTCGACCGCCGCCAGGGCGAGCACCGGCCTGCCGCGGCAGCGGCATCGCTGACCGACCATCGTCAACCGTCGATGGGGAGAAGCCCTTGAGGAGACGCCCATGAGGCAGATGATCAATCCCGCGCTGACCGTCGAGGACGAGGAACTGGACCTCTGGTTCCTCGGACCGCCGGAGGAGGACGAGCGGCCGCGCGCACTGGCGTTGGACGAACTCGACGACGCCGAGCGCAAACGGGCCGCCGGCTTCGTCCGGCCACTGGACCGGGTGCAGTACGTGGCGGCGCACATCGCGCTGCGGCGGTTGCTGTCCGTGTACACCGGGGTGGCGCCGGACAAGGTGCGGCTGGGCCGCGACGCCTGCCCGGGGTGCGGTGGCCCGCACGGTCGACCGATCGTGCTGGACGCACCGGGCGCACCGCACTTCTCGCTGTCGCACAGCCACGGCCTGGTGCTGATCGCGGTGTCGTCGATCCCGGTGGGAGTCGACGTCCAGCGGGTCCCGTCGGTGGAGACCGCCGAGATCTGCATGACCTCGCTCCACCCGGAGGAGCGCGAGGAGTTGGGCAGCCTCACCGAGGAGGAGCGGAGTTTCGCGTTCGGCAGGTTGTGGACGCGGAAGGAGGCCTATCTCAAGGGGCTGGGCACCGGACTCACCCGCGGAGCGGGCACCGACTACCTGGGTGAGCACGGCAGTTCCGGGATCCGGCCGGGCGGCTGGACGGTGCGCAACCTGCCCGCCTGCCCGAGCCACATCGCCGCGGCGGCGCTGCCCACCGGGGAGGACCGCCGGGCCAGTGTCCGCGGACTGCCCGCCGACCTGCTGTACAGCAAGGACGCCAGCGAGGAGATCGCCTCCGCGAAGGCCGTGGTCCGCACGGTGCTCCGAGCCGGCGAAGAACAGTCGAAACAGTGAACGAGATGGAACCGAAAGGGAGTTGAGGACACCATGATGACCAAGGATGCTTCGGTCCAGGTCGTGGACCGACTGGACGAGTTGAGCAGCCTGAAGGAACTGGCCCGAACCGGGCCGGACCCGAAGGCGACCGAACGCCAGCACGCCAAGGGCAAGTTGACCGCCCACGAGCGGATAGAACTGCTGCTCGACAAGGGCAGCTTCTCGGAGGTCGAGGCGCTTCGGCGGCACCGCGCCACCGGCTTCGGCCTGGAGGCCAAGCGCCCCTACAGCGACGGCGTGGTCACCGGCTGGGGCACCGTCGAGGGCCGCACGGTCTTCGTCTACGCCCATGACTTCCGGATCTTCGGCGGCGCGCTCGGCGAGGCCCACGCGCAGAAGATCCACAAGATCATGGACATGGCCGTGGCAGCGGGTGCGCCGCTGGTCTCGCTCAACGACGGTGCCGGCGCCCGGATCCAGGAGGGCGTCTCGGCGCTCGCCGGCTACGGCGGCATCTTCCAGCGCAACACCCGTGCCTCGGGAGTGATCCCGCAGATCTCGGTGATGCTCGGACCGTGCGCCGGCGGGGCGGCCTACTCGCCGGCCCTGACCGACTTCGTCTTCGCTGTCCGCGACATCTCGCAGATGTTCATCACCGGCCCGGACGTGGTCCAGGCGGTGACCGGTGAGCAGGTCACGCAGAACGAGCTCGGTGGCGCGGACGTGCACGCCGGGGTCTCGGGCGTCGTCCACTTCGTCTACGACGACGAGGAGTCCTGCCTCGCCGAGGTGCGCTACCTGCTCTCGCTGCTGCCCTCCAACAACCGCGAACTGCCGCCGTCCGTCCACACCGCCGACCCCGCCGACCGGCGCACCGACGCCCTGCTCGACCTGGTCCCGGCCGACGGGAACCGCTCCTACGACGTGCGCGGCGTCATCGAGGAACTCGTCGACGAGGGCGACTACATGGAGGTCCACGCCACCTGGGCCCCCAACATCGTCTGCGCGCTGGCCCGGATCGACGGCCATGTGGTGGGCATCGTCGCCAACCAGCCGGGAGCGATGGCCGGGGTCCTGGACATCAAGGCGAGCGAGAAGGGGGCGCGGTTCGTGCAGTTCTGCGACTCCTTCAACATCCCGCTGGTCACCCTGGTCGACGTGCCGGGCTTCCTGCCTGGTGTCGACCAGGAGCACGAGGGCATCATCCGGCGCGGTGCCAAGCTGCTCTACGCGTACTGCAACGCCACGGTCCCGCGCATCTCGGTCGTGCTGCGCAAGGCCTACGGCGGCGCCTACATCGTGATGGACTCCCGTTCGATCGGCGCGGACATCGCGCTGGCCTGGCCCACCAACGAGATCGCGGTGATGGGAGCCGAGGGTGCGGCCAACGTGGTCTTCCGCCGGGAGATCGCGGCGGCCGAGGACCCCGAGGCGATGCGCGCGCAGAAGATCAAGGAGTACAAGACCGAGCTGGTGCACCCGTACTACGCGGCCGAGCGGGGGCTTGTCGACGACGTCATCGACCCGCGCGAGACCCGGTCGGTGCTGAGCCGGTCGCTGGCCATGCTGTCCACCAAGTCCTCCGAGCTGCAGCGCCGCAAGCACGGCAACCCTCCGCAGTGACGACGATATATCCGAGCCAGGACAAGGGAGTTGACCATGACGTCGACCATGACCTCGACCATGACTGAGGTATCCGTCCCGCTGCTGCGGCTGGAGCGGGGAAGCCTGGATGCCGAGGAGCTGGCCGCCCTCACCGCGGTCCTGCACACCCGGGCGGCCGCGCTCGCCTGCGAACCGACCGGTATGTCCTGCAAGGGCCGGGCGGTGGCCCGATGGCGCAGACTGGAGCGGACCTTCGGCTTCGACGGTCCGCGGACCTGGCGCGGTGCGGTCCGCGAGCCCTTCTGAGGCTGCCGGTTCGGTACCGGGCTCTACCCCGCGCCGAGCAGCGGTGCGGGGTAGAGCGGCTCCGGTCAAACAGATCAGCCATCCGGTTTTCGTCGACACCCGGGCCGGGATCCGGCGCCCGAGCCGAAATACGGGGCAAAGCGAGACGGTCCCAGGCGAGTTGGTCTGTTTCATGCGACCGGCGAAGCCTGGGCGGGAATGATCAGCTCGGTGCCGGACGGCTCCAGGTCGTCGAGCGTGCGGGGCTCGACCAGCTTCGGCAGCAGCAGTCGCCAGAAGCCCGTCAGGGCGGAGTGCGAGAGCCACTCGCGGTTCTCCCGGCCGAGCACCTCGAAGCCGGTGGTGGCCGCCATGATGGCGGTGGACAGGTCCGAGGGCGAGACGCCGGGGGCGAGCGAACCCTCGCTCTCGGCCTGCGAGACCAGCTGCTGCACGCAGCTCTGCCACTCCTGACGCAGGCTCAGGCCGGTCCCGTGGGTAAAGCCGGCGCTGAGTTGGAAGCCGGCCCGGACCACCACGTCGTCGCGGAGCAGGTCCGCCAGCGCGTGCGTGGCGTCCGCCAGCGCCTGCAGCGCGTTCCGTTTACCCCGGTAGGCGTTGCGCGCGGTGGTTCGCAGCGCGAGCGCGGCCTCGGACTCCACGGAGGCCGCCAGCGCCGCCTTGTTGTCGAAGTGGAAGTGCAGGGCCCCCGAACTCACCCCGGCCCGCGCGCTGATGTCGGCCATCCGCGCCTGCGCGTAGCCGTGTTGGTCGAACGCCTCGGCCGCAGAACGGATCAGCTCACGCCGGGTGCGAGCCGCGCGTTCCTGTTTGGTCACCGAGATCTCCCGTCGCTGAGTGCCTTCCGAAGCAGAGGCTGCAGTGAAGCCACTATAAAACCAACTAGCTGGTTTCGGTGCCAGACTATTGTCCGCTATGTGACAAATCCAGCGCACTCCGTATCCGAAGTGCCCCTCAGGAGCCCTGGAGGGCCGCAAAGGGGCTTGTAAAACCAACCAATCGGTTTGTAGTGTAGGCGGCCTCAGATCTTCGGGGAGAGGGACAGACATGCTCGACATCGACACGCTCGACCAGGTGGCCGATCCCGCCGGCGCCAAGCCCGCTCCGTGGGTGGGAGGCACGGTCCCCTACCTGCTCTCGGGCGCCACGCCGGAGGCCCTGCAGTGCGAGGCGAGTCGACTCCTGCAATACCTGACCGCACGTCAGGACGTCATGCCGACCGGCCTGGCCCGCTCGCTGGCGACCACCCAGCCGGTCCTGGAGTACCGCGCCGCCGTCGCGGCGACGAGCTGGGAGGGCCTGCTGGCCGACCTGGCCGCCCTCGCGGCGGGGGAGCGCACCCCGGGACTGCTGCGGGGCGCCGGCCCGGGCGGCCCGCTGGCCTTCCTCTTCACCGGACAGGGCAGTCAGCGGCTGGGCATGGGCCGGGAGTTGTACGAGACCTTCGACGTCTACGCGGCCGCGTTCGACGCGGTCTGCGACGCGCTGGACGGGCACCTGGCGCGGCCGCTGCGGAGCGTGGTCTTCGGTGCGGAGGCCGAGCTGCTGAACCGCACGGAGTTCACCCAGCCGGCGATCTTCGCCGTGGAGGTGGCCCTCTTCCGCCTACTGGAGCACTGGGGCGTGCGGCCCGACCACCTGGCGGGCCACTCGATCGGCGAGCTGGCCGCCGCGCACGCCGCCGGCGTCCTCTCGCTGGCCGACGCGGCACGGCTGGTGGCCGCCCGCGGCCGGCTGATGCAGGCGCTCCCTGCGGGCGGTGTGATGGTCGCCGTCCAGGCCTCCGAGCAGGAGGTGGCACCGCTGCTGGCCGGCCACGGCGCCCTGACCTCCATCGCCGCCGTCAACGGGCCGAGGTCGGTCGTGGTGTCCGGTGCCCAGGAGCCGGTGGCGGAGGTCGTCGCCCTCCTCAAGGAAGCCGGCTGCAAGACCCGTCAGTTGACGGTCAGTCACGCATTCCATTCTCCGCTCATGGAACCCATGCTGGCCGAATTCCGGTCGGTGGCCGAAGGGGTGGCCTACGGCGCGATGGAGATCCCGATGGTCTCCACCCTCACCGGCCAGCCGGTCACGGCAGAGGAGATCGGCTCGCCCGACTACTGGGTCCACCACGTCCGCGAGGCGGTCAGGTTCCTGGACGGCATGCGCGCCCTGGAGAGCGACGGCGTCACCAGCTACCTGGAACTCGGGCCCGACGCCATCCTGACCGCGATGGGCAAGACCTGCCTGTCCCCCGAGGGCGACACCGCCCTCGTCCCCACCCTCCGCCGCACCCGCCCCGAGCAGCAGACCCTGGTCTCCGCCCTGGCCCACCTGCACGTGCGCGGCACGACAGTGGCCTGGCCGTCCTTCTTCCCCGCCTAGACCTGCTCGAAGTGGAACGCCTTGATGAAGCAGTCGCGGGGCTGGGCGATGGCGAAGTGCACGCAGTCGACGAGTGACTGCGCGGTGAGGGCGGAGTCGGCGTCCCGGGGTGAGGCTTCCCATCGCTCGGTGAGCGGGTCGGTGTTGTCGAAGTCGGGCGGGTACAGGGAGATCACTCGGACGCCTTGCGGGCGAAGGCGCTTGGAGAGGATCTCGGTGAATCCCGCCTGGGCGCTCTTGGCCGCGTAGAAGGCGTCGTGGGCGTTGGAGCGATGGTGGCCGGGGGTGCCGCAGGTGGAGACCATGGTGACCACGTCCGGCTTCTGGGAGGCGAGCAGGAGGGGCAGGAACTGCTTGACCGTCAGAACGGTGCCGGTCGCGCCGGAGGCGATGGTGTCGATCACGTCCGCGTCGGAGGCGGACAGCAGGTCCGCTCCTTCGAGCCAGCGGGAGCCGTTGTTGACGAGTACGTCGATATGGTCGGTCTGCTGGGCGACTTGGGCGGCGAAGGTGCGGATCGATGCGGGATCGGTCAGGTCGCAGGCGAAGGCGTGGACGCGGTGGTGGCCCTGGTCCCGTATCTCGTCCCGGACGCGCTCGGCGGCGGCGAGCGTGCGTGCGGAGAGGAAGACCTCGGCTCCGAGAGCGGCGAATCGGATGGCGAGAGTCCGGCCGAAGTCCCGGCCGGCGGCGGTGATGACGATGCGGTGGTCGTCGAGCCTCATCTTGTGCTCCCCCCCTTGGGTACCGGCCGGTCTCCCACGTTGGGCGGCTGGCATCGGCAGCATAGGCGCCCTCGGTTCTGAAGATCACCTACTGGAGACCTAGGCCAAAAGTCGGACCGACGCTCGTTGAAAGCTGAGTGCGGCGAGCCCGAACAGCAGGCCGCCGATGGCGAAAAGCAAGTCGGTTGCGCAGCCTGCGAACACCGCCCAGGAGGACGGGTGGTCAGTCCCCAGGGTCTGCGCCGTCGTCAGTCCGGTGAGCCCGTTCGGGAGCACCCCGATCGCCCGGACGAAGTCGTCGACGATGCCGGCGAGGCCACGTGCACTGAGCAGCGCACTTCCGGTCCAGGCAGCCGACATGAGCATCCATCGAGGAATCCTGCGGCCCCACGACTGGTTGGCCAGCGCCAGCGGCAACAGCGTGCCGACGACAACCATCAGGTAGACGACGGCAGAGAACACGTAGAAGAGTATTCGGGCGACCCCGTGATGGTCAGCGGCCGCAGGCGCGTTGAGGCCGGTCAGGAACCAGACGATGTGCCAGGCGAGGAAGACCATCACCCAGATGAACGCCGCATGAGCAGTCCTTCTGTTGGCGCGTAGACGATCACGCGACGGCGAGTTGTCCAGTAGGCGCCCAGGCGACTCGGCACCGGCGGACGTTGGAGCGGGCTGCGAGAACGTCATATCGACCACGATCGCGGGCCGTCCGCTGGCGCGGATCCTCCCCGCGAACGACCCGGGTCCCCGGGAAAGGGGAATCCGGGTCATGCCCAAGGAGGATCCGACAGGGGCCGGGTCGATTTCCTTGAAGACCCCAGCGGTGGCTGAGGGCGTTACCTGTTCCGGAAGACCTGGCGGAGCTGAGCGGTCGTGTCCCGTCGGCCCCGGCGAGCCGGCCTGAGGCGTCCAGGGGGACCTGGCCGGAGATTGCGATCAGCGGACCCGCGCCACCACGGCGTGGCTGTAGCCGTTGGCCGGAGGCATGCCCTCGGGCGGACGAGGTGGCGCATCGTCGTTCCGGGCCGAGGCGGCACCGGGCGCTGCAGGCCGTGTCGCAGGTCCGTCCTAGGGTGCTCCTCCGTGACCATATTGATGATCGACGCAGGGCCTGCTGCTGAGGATGCCCTACTCACCCGCACCGGAGGGGTGCCGCTGGCTCCGGCCGGGACGGCCTGGCCGCGTTGCGCGACCTGCTCGGGACCGATGCAGTTCCTGGCGCAGATCCTGCTGGACGACCTGAGCCGTGGAGTTGGCGAAGGCGCCGAGCAGGGCGGTGGTGTGCTCGTGCTGTTCATGTGCCAGAACGACCCGGGCATGTGCGACGAGTGGAGCCCGAGCGAGGGCGGCAATCGCGCGCTGCTCTTCCCGGCGGACGGGCTCGTGCCCATGCCGCTGCCCGAACTCGGTGAGGACGACGACGAGGAGGCGATCCTGCTCGGCGCGGTCCACACTCCCGCCTTCGAGTTCGTTGCCGATACGGACTACGACCGGGCCCACCAGGCGTGGGCCGAGCAGACCGGCCGGTCGAGCATGGATGTTCTCGGTCAACTCGGCGGATCGCCCTCCTGGATCCAGAACGACGAGACACCGTCCTGCCCGTCCTGTGCCCGTACGATGCCGCTGATCGCCCAACTGGAGGAAGGCCCCGACCACGCCACCGCGATGAACTTCGGTGGCTGCGGCAGCGCCTACGCCTTCGCGTGCGAGCCCTGCGAGCAGGCCGCCTTCCTGTGGCAGTGCTGACCGCCGTCGGACAGTCTGTCGGAAACTCTCCAGATGCCGCCTGAACAGGATCAGCGGGATGTGTCGCCCGCCCCTCCCGCGGTGCACGCCGATGACCTCCAGTCTCGCGGGCCACATTGGCAACGACGCAATAGTTCTTCGAGCCGTTCGGCTCCACACTGTCTTCCGTGGCCATGACGCCCACTGTTCAACGTGCCGAGCCCGGCCTGCTAACCGGTTTCCTGGGACTCCTGCCGCACGGGCCGAAGTAGCTAGGGAAGTGCGGCGAGTTCGGCGGTGGCGGCCACGGTCCTGGGGTGCGCGGGCCCGAAGTGGGTTGTCCAGGCGGCGACGCAGTCGGTGAGCTGCTGTTCCGCCTCGACCCGTCGGCCCTGGGCGGCGAGGACGGTACCGAGGAGAGTGGCGGCCTCCAATGTCCGGTGATGAGTCGGGCTGAGCGTGGAGTCGGAAACGGCGACAGCTTCGCGGACTTCGACCTCCGCCTCTTCGAGTCGCCCGAGCCCGAGCAGCGCGCGGGCGGTGACGACCCCGACCGCGCCGGGAAGGCTGCTGCGGCCGCCGCGAGTGCGTAGGGATTTGGCCTTGGCATCGTGAACGACCTTGAGGGCGTCGTTGTCGCGCCCCTGAGCGGTGAGGCTTCGGGCCAACCCGAGTGACAGGGTGAGACGCATGTCGCCGACGGGCTGGGCCAGTCGGCGCTCCTGCAGGAGCGCGGCCCGGGCGGTAGCCTCCGCCTCCTCGTACTTGTCCAGGCCGATGAGCGCGAGTACCAGGGCGTTGTTGACCGCCAACCAGAGCATTCCCTGACCGGCACGTGCCGTGATGATCGCCCGGCACTCGTACTCAGCCCGGTCGAACTTGCCCAGGAAGATAAGGTTTTGCACCCGATCGGATCCGACCTTCAGCGTGCGCAGATGACCCTCGCCGTAGATCCTGGCGGATGCGGTCAGAACAGCTAGTGCCTCTTGGGCCGCCTCGTCGTGTCGGCCCAAGGCACTGAGCGCCCTCAGCTTGGCATCACAGGCCTGCAGGCCGATTTCGTCAGCGGACGGGCGAGACGTCAGCACTGCCAAGGCCTGCTCCTCGGCTTCCTGCGGGCGCCCGACGGAGATCAGATGGTTGGCCAGGCGTACTCGGGCCAAGGCAGTGGTCTCGTGGCCGTTCCCCAGCCCTTCGATACGAAGCCGCACCACCTCCCGCAGGGCGTTCACGGCGTCCTCAGCGCGTCCTTGCTTCAGAAGTCGAGAGGCTTTGTTCGACAGGTCGGTTGCATGTCGCAGATCACGCTGCTCGGCTCGTCGCTTTCGCCATTCCGCAAGCATGTTCCGCTCCTCCAAGTCAGGAGGGATGATCATAGTGATGCTCTTCGCGGCCGACGCGACGATCGGCACTTGAGGGCGCTGGGCCGTTGATGAGCCGACGTGCTCACAGGAGGCGTCGCGCTGAATCGGCTCCGATCGGTCGAGCCCCCGGCGTAGCCTTCGTGCATGGCAGAGAGCAAGGTCAAGAAGGCCGCGCCAGCGGCGAAGGTGGCGGCCGTGAAGCCGCGGAAGCCGGAGTCGCGGGTGGCGATGGTGCGGCGGGCGCGGAAGATCAACCGGGCCTTGGCGGAGGTGTATCCGTACGCGCATCCCGAGTTGGACTTCGAGAACCCGTTCGAGTTGCTGGTGGCCACCGTGCTGTCGGCGCAGACCACCGACCTGCGGGTGAACCAGACGACCCCGGCCCTGTTCGCGAAGTACCCCACCCCCGAGGACCTGGCGGCCGCCGTCCCCGAGGAGCTGGAGGAGGTGATCCGGCCCACCGGGTTCTTCCGGATGAAGGCGAAGTCGCTGATCGGGCTCTCGATCGGCCTGCGCGACAACTTCGGCGGCCAGGTGCCGGGCCGCCTGGAGGACCTGGTCACCCTCCCCGGCGTCGGCCGCAAGACGGCCAACGTGGTGCTCGGCAACGCCTTCGGCGTCCCTGGCATCACGGTGGACACCCACTTCGGGCGGCTGGCCCGGCGGTTCGGGTGGACGACCGAGGAGGACCCGGTGGTGGTCGAGGCCGCCGTCGCGGAGATCTTCCCCAAGTCGGAGTGGACGATGCTGTCGCACCGGGTGGTCTTCCACGGGCGCCGGATCTGCCACTCCCGCAAGCCCGCCTGCGGGGCCTGCCCGATCGCGCCGCTCTGCCCCTCGTACGGGGAGGGCGAAACCGATCCCGAGAAGGCCCGCAAGCTGCTGAAGTACGAGATGGGCGGTCAGCCCGGGCAGCGGCTCAAGCCGCCCGCGGACTATCCGGGACAGGCCGCCGCTCCCGCCGCGGCCGCGGCACCGGAGGCGTAGTGCGCGCAGTGAGCGGATCGGAATCGGAAGGGGACGGCCGAGTGAAGAGAAGCAGCGAGTCGAATCTGCTGGTCCGTGACGGCCTTCCCGACTGGCTGGTGCCGGTGCGGGCGGCAGCCGAGACGGTCCTGCCGGAGCAGCTCAGCCGGTTCCTGCCGCCGGCCGAGGGCGGGCGGCACTCCGCCGTCCTGCTGCTCTTCGGCGAGGGCGCCGACGGGCCGGACCTGCTGCTGATCGAGCGGTCCAGTTCGCTGCGCTCGCACGCCGGCCAGGTCTCGTTCCCCGGCGGCGCGCTTGACGCCGTGGACGGCGACCCGCAGGGCGCGGGCCCGGTGGCCGCCGCGCTGCGTGAGGCGGCGGAGGAGACCGGGCTGGACCCGGCGGGCGTGCAGGTCTTCGCGACGCTGCCGGCCCTCTACATTCCCGTCAGTGACTTCGTGGTCACCCCGGTGCTCGGCTGGTGGCGGCGGGAGACGCCGGTCGCGCCGGTGGACCCGGGCGAGACCGGCGCGGTCTTCCGCGTCCCGCTGGCGCAGCTGACGGACCCGGCCCGCCGGGGCCGCTACCGGCATCCGTCGGGCTTCGCCGGGCCCGCCTTCGAGGTGGCGGACCGGGTGGTCTGGGGGTTCACGGCCGGGGTGATCGACCGGGTGCTGCACCACAGCGGCCTGGAGCTCCCCTGGGACGGCTCCCGCATCGTCGCCCTGGGGAGCGACTCCGCACCCCACTCCGCGGGCGGCCGCAGCCCCAGCAGCGCAGATCTCAGCTAGCTGCCCTACCCTGGGCTGCCCCACACCTGGGTCGCAGGACGGGGTTGGCAGGTCCGGTGCCGAGCGGGTCCGGGTCCATGGGAGGGTGGCAGCGTGAACGTGCTGGATCTGCTTCTGCTCGCCGCCGCGATCGGCTTCGCCGTGTCGGGCTACCGGCAGGGCTTCGTGGTGGGCATTCTCTCCGTCCTGGGGTTCCTCGGCGGGGGGCTCATCGCTGTCGAACTGCTGCCGCTGGTGCTCAGCCACCTCAGCCCCGGCACCACCGCCTCGGTGGTGGCGGTGGTCGTGGTGATCGTCTTCGCGGCGATCGGGCAGGCGGCCACCACCCAGCTCGGCTGGAAGCTGCGCGGGCGGATCGGCGGCAGTCCGGCCAAGGCACTGGACGCGTTCGGCGGCTCGGTGGTGAACGTCCTGTCGATGCTGCTGGTCGCCTGGCTGATCGGCTCGGCCCTCGCGGGGACGTCGATGCCGACGGTCTCCAAGCAGGTCCGGACGTCCAGGGTGCTCAGCGGGGTGCAGGACGCCCTGCCCGGGGACGCGCCCAACTGGTTCGCCGACTTCAGCAAGGTGCTGTCGAGCAACGGCTTCCCGCAGGTCTTCAACCCCTTCGAGCACGAGCCGATCACCGAGGTGGAGGCTCCGGACCCGGCGCTGGCCGGCAGTCCGGCGCTGGCCAAGGCCCGGCTGAGCCTGGTGAAGGTGGTCGGGACGGCCACCTCCTGCGGCAAGACGCTGGAGGGCAGCGGCTTCGTCTTCGCCCCGCACCGGGTGATGACCAACGCCCACGTGGTCGGCGGGGTGGACGAGCCGACGGTCCAGATCGGCGGCACCGGCCCGCTCTACGACGCCACCGTGGTGCGCTACGACTGGCAGCGCGACATCGCGATCCTGGACGTCCCGAAGCTGAACGCGCCCCCGCTGGCCTTCGCGGGGACGGCCCGCACGAACGACAGCGCGATCGTGGCCGGCTTCCCCGAGAACGGCCCGTTCAACGTGCAGCCCGCCCGGATCCGCGGCGAGATCCAGGCCAACGGCCCGGACATCTACCACCGCGGCCAGGTGGTCCGGGACGTGTACTCGGTCCGTTCCGAGGTCCGCCAGGGCAACAGCGGCGGTCCGCTGCTGACCCCCGAGGGCGAGGTGTACGGCGTGGTCTTCGCCAAGTCGCTGGACAGCGTGGACACCGGTTACGCGCTGACCGCCGCCGAGGTGAAGCCGGACGCGACGGCCGGCGCCACGGCCAGTGGACAGGTGGACACCCAGGGCTGCGCGCTGTAGTCCCCTGCTCTCCCGCCCGAGGCCTCCCGATTCCTGCTGGTGACGGTGTGTCGGGCCGTCATCCGGCGATCCGTCAGCTCCTCCTGATAGCGTCGGCGGCGCTCACCCGTTCGGCTCAATCCGACCGCAGCGGGAGCCCGAATCGGAGGTCACCAAACGTCATGATGGGTCACTCGCACGCGGTCAGCGGCGCCTTGCTCTACGCGGGTTCCGCGCCCTTTCTGCCGCCGCTGCTGCTGCACACCCACCTGAAGCCGGCCGACATCCTGCTGGGGACGGTGCTCTGCGCCGGCGCGGCGCTGCTGCCCGACCTGGACCACCACGACGGCACCATCGCCAACTTCCTCGGCCCGGTCTCCAAGGCCCTCTGCCGCTTCGTCGCCTGGGCCTCCGGCGGTCACCGGCACGCCACCCACTCGTTCCTGTTCGTGGCGCTGATGGGTGGCGGCACCTGGGCCGGCGTGACGTACGGCGGCCGGTACTTCACCCTGGGCATGACGTTCTTCCTGCTGGCCATGGCGGTCAAGGCGCTGCGCCTGCACGTCCCGGGCCACGGGCACCACACCTGGCTGACCGTCCTCGGCCTCTCGGCGCTGGGCACGGCGGTGATGGACCGGTGGATGCCGAACGCGCCGGGCTGGCTGCCGTACGCGGTGGCGCTGGGCACGCTCGCCCACCTGATCGGCGACTGCCTGACGAAGATGGGTGCGCCGCTGCTCTGGCCGCACAAGCAGCGCTACGAGATCGTGCTGATCAAGAAGACCGGCAACAAGGTGGAGACCAAGATCCTGGTGCCGATCATGTCGGTGGCGACCGTCGCCCTGCTGTGCCTCACGACGTTCCAGCCGGGGATCCTCGGCTGAAGCGCCGTCCACACCGGTGGACACGTACGACGGGCGGCGCGGGGCTCAGGCCTCGCGCCGCAGTCGTGCGCCGACCCAGCGGGCCCTTCGGCCGAGGATGCGGGGGATGCCCAGCGGATGCGGTTCGACGAGCGACTGCGGTGCGCTCTGCGGTCGTTCGGGCTGGTGCGAGGGAAGTTGCGGGGTGCGGGTGAGGCGCCGTCCGCGGGGCGCGGCGGTGCGATCGGGCGTCCAGGTCATGGAGGATGGATGCCCCTGAGCCCGCGGAGGTAACCACCCTGTTCCGGGCGAAATGGCCCATGCCTGAGTCATGGGAACATCTGCTCATATGAGCCAAATGGGTGGAGCCAGCCCGACGTTGGAGACCCGACGCCCGAAACCACCCCTACCGCTTGTGCTCGCGCACCCAGTTGACCAGCTCGGTGCTGAGCTCCTCCGGCGCCTCCTCGTGCGGGAAGTGCCCGACCCCCGGCAGCAGCCGCCAGCGGTACGGGGCCTCCACGTACCCGCCCGCGCCGAGCGCGGTGTGCGAGAGCAGCACCGGGTCGGCGGCGCCCTGGATGTGCAGGGTGGGTGCGGTGACCGGCTTCTTCATCCGGCGGACGAACTGCAGGCCGTCCGGACGGGCCATCGAGCGGACCAGCCAGCGGTACGGCTCGATCGAGCAGTGCGCCGTGCTGGGGATCCGCATCGCGTTGCGGTAGTTCTCGATCGCCTCGTCGTCCAGCCCGTTCGGACCCGTCCAGGTGCTGAGGTAGCCGCCGATCTGCGCGGCGTCGTCGGCGACCAGGCGGCGTTCGGGTATCCACGGGCGCTGGAACCCCAGCACGTGGTCGAAGGCCGCCATCTGCCGGCGGTCCTGCAGCAGCCCGCGGCGCAGCCGCCGGGGGTGCGCGGCGGAGACCACGGTCAGGCTCTGGATCACCGAGGGGCGCATGACCGCGGCCACCCAGGCCAGCGAGCCGCCGGTGTCGTGTCCCACCAGGTGGGCGCTGTGCTCGCCCAGCGAGCGGATCACGCCGGTGATGTCCAGGGCCAGGTTGGTGGGGTCGTAGCCGCGCGGCGTGCGGTCGCTGCCGCCCATGCCCCGCAGGTCCAGGGCGACCGCGCGGTAGCCGGCCGCGGCCAGCGCGGCCATCTGGTGCCGCCAGGCCCACCAGTACTGCGGCCATCCGTGCACCAGCAGGACCAGCGGCCCGCTGCCCTGCTCGGCGATGTGGAAGCGGGCGCCGTTGGCCGCCAGGTCGCGGTGGGTCCACGGCCCGGGCATCCGGACGTTCCAGCCGGTCGAACGCAGCGCCCGCGGCGCCACCCCGGTCCCCGTACCCGCGGATGTGCCAGTGCTCCCGCCGACCCGCTGTGTGGAGTCCGGGTCGGTGCTCGGGGTGCCCGGCGCGGGCGGATCGGCGTTCTGGTCAAGCGGCATAGCCAGAGCGTTTCACATTCGGGCCGGGAACACGGCCCCGGCACTCGTTCGGACTACAGCGGATGCGACCCCTGTGGGCAGGATCACGGCGCCCCAGGCGTGCAGACGGTCGGTCAGCGCTCCATCGCGGCGAGCTCGGCCGCGGTGGCCGGCCGCGGACGGGCGTTCTTCAGGACGTCGGCGGTCGCGTGAGCGCCCTCGATGGTGCGGCGCGGCGGCTCGATCTTCTTGAGCGTACGGACCGCCAGGAACGCCAGGAGCAGCCCGATCACCACAAAGCCGACCGCCACCGCGATGAACGCACCCCAGAGCGGCAGCCAGCCGGCCCGCTGCAGCACGTAGACCAGCGCGAAGCTGAACATCGGCAGCGAGGCCAGCAGGAAGACGCCGGCCACGATGCCCTTGACGCTTCCGAAGATCCCGCGCTTGACGTCCTGTCGGATCTCGGCCTTCGCGAGCGCGATCTCGTCGTGCACCAGGGCCGAGAGGTCGGCGGTGGCCGCGGCGAACAGCTGTCCGACCGACCGCTCGCCTTCGTAGGGCAGGCGGGAGCTTCCGGTCGGGCCTGCGGTTCCTGCGGACATCTGGTCTTCTCCTCTGCTGAGATTTCGGACAGCTCAGATCATGCCCTTACCGGCCAGTCGGGCACCACTTAGGGCCCGCCTGCAACCGACGGCGTGTCACCCGGCGGCACCCGCCGGTCCGAGGACGTCCGGCTGGTAGATGTCGGGGATCCCGTCGCCGTCGCTGTCGCGGTCCTCCTCCTCGCACAGCTGACGGTAGTGCCGGTTGCGCAGTTTCAACAGCACGGTCGCCACCAGCGCACAGAGCAGCGAGCCGATCAGCACGGCGGCCTTGGCGCGGTCGGCCAGCGCCTGGTCGTGCGGGAAGGCGAGCTCGCTGATCAGCAGGGACACGGTGAATCCGATGCCCGCCAGGGTGGAGACCGCGAACAGGTCGGCCCACTTCAGCTGCGGGTTGAGCTCCGCGCGGGTGAACCGTGCGGCCAGCCAGGTCCCGCCGAAGATGCCGATGCTCTTCCCGAGCAGCAGCCCGAGCACCACGCCCAGCGGCATGGCCTGGGTGAACACCGCCCGGACCGCCGAGGGCGAGATGGTCACCCCGGCCGCGAAGAGGGCGAAGAGCGGCACGGCCACCCCGGCCGAGAGCGGTCGGACCAGATGCTCGATGTGCTTGCCGGGGGAGTGCTCCTCGCCCTCCTCCCGGTGGCAGCGCAGCATCAGCCCCATCGCCACACCGGCGACCGTGGCGTGCACGCCGCTCTCGTGCATCAGCGCCCAGATGACGAACGCCAGCGGGACGAACAGGTACCAGCCGTGCACCCCGCGCCGGTGCAGGAACCAGAAGAGCACCAGCCCGGCCACTGCCAGGCCCAGGGCCCAGAACTTGATCCCCGAGCTGTAGAAGACGGCGATGATCAGGATCGCGATCAGGTCGTCCACGACCGCGAGGGTCAGCAGGAAGGCCCGCAGGGCGGAGGGCAGGTGGCTGCCGACCACGGCCAGCACGCCCAGGGCGAAGGCGATGTCCGTGGCGGTCGGGATCGCCCAGCCGCCCGGATGACCCCCGCCGCCGCTGTTGACCACGGCGAAGACGATCGCGGGAAGCGCGACTCCGCTGACGGCGGCGACCACCGGCAGCGCGGCGGCGCTGGGCGTGCGCAGCTCCCCCGCCACGAACTCGCGCTTCAGCTCGATGCCCGCGACGAAGAAGAAGACGGTGAGCAGGCCGTCCTTGGCCCAGACCTCCAGGGGGAGGTCCAGATTGAGTGCGGACGGTCCCACCGTGTGGTCGAGGACGCTCTCGTAGGCGTGCGGCCAGGCGTTGGCCCAGATGAGTGCGGCCACCGCGGCGATCAGGAGCAGGATGCCGCCGACCGTCTCGGTGCGCAGAGCGTCCGTCAGGTAGCGGCGCTCGGGCAGCGAGAGCCGGCCGAGGAACTGGCGGCGCGGGGTCGACGGTTCGGTGGGCGGCGGGCTGACCACGCGGAAGGCCTCCTGGGCACGGGGACGATAGGCGGATACACGGTTTGTCGCATTTTATGTCCACTGGTCCCAAACTGCCCGGCAGCTCGACCGGGATCCAACTGCCGCATCCGAACCGACTTTTGGGGCCGACTGCCTTGTCCCCGAACGGCGTTGAGCGCATGCGGCTCCGATCGGCCGAACATATCGTCGTCTCAGCGTGCCGCTCGTTCAGGGCGGCCTCTCCCTGTGACACGGAGGAACCCCATGCCCGTTCAGGAACCGGCCGATTCGGCCGGGCCCGCAGCGGCGGAACCGGCCGACCGGTCCGCAGCGCCCTTCCCGGTAGCGGGAGGTGGTGACGGTGCGCAGGGCGCACCGCCCCTGTTACCTCCTCGGAGAACCGCGCTGCCCACCGTCGCCGGCGCGCTCGCGACGCGTGCCGCAGTCGGCTACCCGGCCGTCACCCGCGCCGCTCTCACCCACTCCGCAGGCGCCGTCGCCCCCCGCTCCCGGGCCGCCCTCAGCAGAGGCCAGAGCCCCCCGGACCCGCTCCGCCTCGAACGCCGCCTGCGCCCGCTCTTCCAGGGCCTTCCGCCGGACAGCGGCGTCGCCGTCGCCGTGATCCAGGGCGCGGAGCGGACCGTGGCCTGTCGTGGCTTCACCGACCCGGCCACCGAGCGCCCGGTCCGGGCGGACACCCGATTCGAACTCGGATCGGTCACCAAGACGTTCACCGCACTCCTGCTGGCCGAGATGGTGGCCAGAGGTGAGGTGCGGTACGACGATCCGATCGACAAGTACCTGCCGGCCGGCTCTGTCCCCGGCTATCCGAGGGAACGCCCGATCACCCTGCTGCACCTCGCCACCCACACCTCGGGCCTGCCGCGGCTGCCGGTCGGCCTGCTGCCGAACGCCATGCCGCAGTGGTTCACCCGCCCCTGCGCCACCTTCAACGTGGCTCACCTGCTGCGCTCCCTGGCCCGCACTCCCGTACGCGGCACGCCGGGCGCCCAGGTCCGCTACTCCAGTCTCGGCTGCGGGCTGCTCGGGCTGCTGCTGGCGAACGCGGCGGGCAGCCGGTACCAGGACCTGCTCGCCGACCGGGTCTGCGAGCCGCTCGGGCTGGTCGACACGTCGTGCGGGCCGGGCCAGGAGTTCGGCGGCGGCTACCGTCGGGGTCGGCGGGTGCCGTCCTTCCGGATCCCCGCGCTCCCGGGCGCGGCGGCACTGCGCTCCAGCGCGGACGACATGCTGCGCTACCTCCAGGCGCACCTGGCGCTGGACGCCGCGCCGGGTGTCCGGTCCGGCCAGTACGGCGGCGAGCAGAGCCCGTTCGTCGCCGGTCCGGCGCTGCGGACGGCGCTCGGGGACGTGCGGCGCCCCCGGGTGGCCTGGCGACTGGCCGGGACGCGGGTCTGCCTGAGCTGGAAGCAGCGCTCGATCCTCCCCGCCGAGGACCACCCCTCAGCAGGCGACGGCGTGCTGGAGCAGGTGGTCTTCCACGAGGGCAGCACCCGCGGCTTCGCCGCGTTCGCGGGATTCGACCCCGTGGCCAGGACGGGCCTGGTCGCGTTGATCAGCTCCCCGCCCACGCGCCGCAGGCGGTTCCTGCAGACCGCGTACGACACCCTGCGAGGCCTGGCATCGGACCAGCTGGACCAGGACCTGCTCTGACCCGCACGTCAGAGGCCGCCCCCGCACGGTGCGGAGGCGGCCTCTGACGTGTTCCCGCAGGGATCAGTCCTCGCTGCCGGCGCTCGGCAGCTGGGCCTGGATGAGGCTCATCACGGAGGTGTCGGCGAGGGTGGTGACGTCGCCGACCTCGCGGTTCTCGGCGACGTCGCGCAGCAGGCGCCGCATGATCTTGCCGGAGCGCGTCTTGGGGAGTTCGTTGACCACCAGGATCCGCTTGGGCTTGGCGATCGGGCCCAGCGTCTTGGCGACGTGGTTGCGCAGCTCGTCGACGAGGCCGGCGTCGTCGGTGGCGGTGCCGCGCAGGATGACGAAGGCGACGATGGCCTGGCCGGTGGTGGCGTCGGTGGCGCCGACGACGGCGGATTCGGCGACCTTGGGGTGGGAGACGAGGGCGGACTCGACCTCGGTGGTGGAGATGTTGTGGCCGGAGACGAGCATGACGTCGTCCACCCGGCCGAGCAGCCAGATGTCGCCGTCCTGGTCCTTCTTGGCACCGTCGCCGGCGAAGTAGCGGCCGGGGAAGCGCGACCAGTAGGTGTCGATGTAGCGCTGGTCGTCGCCCCAGATGGTGCGCAGCATGGAGGGCCACGGCTCGGTGAGGACGAGGTAGCCGCCGGAGCCGTCGGGGACCTCGTTGGCGTCGTCGTCGACGACGGTCGCGGCGATGCCGGGCAGGGCGCGCTGGGCGGAGCCGGGCTTGGTGTGGGTGACGCCGGGCAGCGGGCTGATCATCATGGCGCCGGTCTCGGTCTGCCACCAGGTGTCGACGATCGGGGTCTTCCCGGCGCCGATGTGCTCGCGGTACCAGATCCACGCCTCGGGGTTGATCGGCTCGCCGACCGAGCCCAGGATCCGCAGCGAGGACAGGTCGAACTTCGCGGGGATGTCGTCGCCCCACTTCATGAACGTGCGGATCGCGGTGGGCGCGGTGTAGAGGATCGTGACGCCGTACTTCTGGATGATCTCCCAGAACCGTCCCTGGTGGGGGGTGTCGGGGGTGCCCTCGTAGATCACCTGGGTGGCGCCGTTGGCCAGCGGCCCGTAGACGATGTAGGAGTGCCCGGTCACCCAGCCGATGTCGGCGGTGCACCAGTACACGTCGCTCTCGGGCTTCAGATCGAACACCGCGTGGTGGGTGTAGGAGGCCTGGGTGAGGTAGCCGCCCGAGGTGTGCAGGATCCCCTTGGGCTTACCCGTGGTGCCCGAGGTGTAGAGGATGAACAGCGGGTGCTCGGCCTCGTGCGCCTCGGGGGTGTGCTCGGCGGACTGGCGCTCGGTGATCTCGTGCCACCACACGTCGCGGCCCTCGGTCCAGGAGACCTCCTGGCCGGTGCGCCGCACCACCAGGACGTGCTCCACCTGCGGACACTTCGTCAGCGCCTCGTCGATGGCCGGCTTGAGCGCGGAGGGCTTGCCGCGGCGGTAGCCGCCGTCGGCGGTGATGACGATCTTCGCGTCGGCGTCCTGGATGCGGGAGGCCACCGCGTCGGCGGAGAACCCGCCGAAGACGACGGAGTGCGCTGCGCCGATGCGGGCGCAGGCGAGCATCGCGATGACGGCTTCGGCGATCATCGGGAGGTAGATCGCGACGCGGTCGCCCTTGGCCACACCCAGCTCGTGCAGGGCGTTGGCGGCGCGGGAGACCTCGTCCTTGAGCTGGGCGTAGGTGATGGAGCGGCTGTCGCCGGGCTCGCCCTCGAAGTGGATGGCGACGCGGTCGCCGTTGCCGGCCTCGACGTGGCGGTCGACGCAGTTGTAGGCCACGTTGAGGCTGCCGTCGGCGAACCACTTGGCGAACGGGGGGTTCGACCAGTCCAGGGTCTGGGTGGGTTCGACGGCCCAGTCCAGCCGGCGGGCCTGCTCGGCCCAGAAGCCGAGGCGGTCTTCGGAGGCCTGCGCGTAGGCGGCCGCCGTGACGTTGGCGGCGGCGGCCAGCTCCGCGGGCGGAGCGAAGCGCCGTTCCTCCTTGAGCAGGTTGGCCAGGCTCTCGTTGCTCAACGCGAACTCCTCATCGAGTCTCTTCATGGTGCTTTCCCCCCCAAGGAGAGAAGCGCCAGTGTTGCGGGTTTTTTCCCTCTGGTGGGATTGTCCCGTGTGTCCCAGCGAACAGCTCACCAGGCGAAGGGGCGGTTGACAAGAGCCACCCCGAAATTGGTTTAGACCTGTTGTCGATGACGGGCCGTATTCCGGGATGGGGCGTGTGCCGCCGTGATTGTCTCCCGATCGTCCCCGCGCCGAGACTTGACGCTCGGGGAACCCGGTACTCCACTGGAGTAACCAGCCCGCTGAAGCCCTCGCGGGTCCACCGCACCACGTTTCTGTTCGTCAGTCTTCTGTTCGTCAGTCTGTCATTCTGTCAGCTTGCCGTACTCGCATCGCGGCGGTGGACGCGCGGCGGTGCGGCGTTTCTGGGAAGGCCAGCCATGCCGGAATCGCCTGCCAGTCCTCCTCCCGCCCCTCTTCCAAGACCGGGCGACTTCGCGGTCGTTCGTATGCACGGCACCGTGGGTGCCCTCATCCACGTCGGGCAGTGGCTCAACGGGGACGGCTTCGCCGACGTCGAGCATGCCTTCGTTCTGGTCGGCGACGACGAGGTGGTGGAGGCCGAGCCGCGCGGTGCGCGGCTGACACCGGTCTCGGCCTACGCCGCGAGCCAGCTGCGTTGGTCCACGGGCCACATCGAGCTGACCAGTGATCAGCGGGCCGCGATAGTGACGGCGGCGCGCGGCTACCTCGGCGTGCCGTACAGCTTCCTCGACTACGCCGCCCTGGCGGCCCACCGCTTCCGGCTTCCGGGTACCGGTTTCCTCAAGGGCTACGTCGCCGACACCAGGCACCAGATCTGCTCCCAACTGGTCGACCAGTGCTACCAGGACGCCGGAGTCCACCTGTTCCGCGACGGCCGGTGGCCCGGCTATGTGACCCCGGCCGATCTCAACGGGCTGCTGGGGTAAGCGGGATCGACCGGACCAACGACACGCCGGCTGCCGCCATGACGCGGCAGTCGGCGTTTGCGTGACCTCTCGACTGCGTGACCTCTTGCCTGCGTGACCTCTTGACGTGGCCAGGGCGGGACGCCACCATCCATTTGTGGTTAGGAAACTTTACTAACTGCATGTCGTGCGGTCCTGCTGCGTGGTCCTGCCGCGCGGTCCCGCATGTCCCGGCCCCCACGGCATCAGCCCGGCCGCCCGTGGATCTGAAAGGTTGTCATGAACAAGCACTTTCGACTCGGAGCCCTCGCCCTCGCCGCGACCGCCCTCCCGCTCGGACTGACCGCGGTCACCGCCGCCCCCGCCCAGGCGGCCACCGCGTTCCCCGCACACTACGCCGCGCCGTACCTGCAGATCGGCGGGTCGGACACCGGTGACCTGGCGGCCGACCGCAAGGCCAGTGGCCTCAAGTACTACACACTGGCCTTCCTGACGCCGAAGTCCGGCTGCACCCCGATGTGGGAGAACGGCAACGACTCGCTCGGTGCCTTCACCTCCCAGGTCAACGCCTTCAGGTCGGCGGGCGGCAACGTCATCATCTCCTTCGGTGGAGAGTCCGGCGGCGAGCTCGCCCAGACCTGCACCTCGGTCGCCGGCCTGACCGCCGCGTATGCCAACGTCGTCAAGACCTACGGGGTGACCAGGCTCGACTTCGACATCGAGGGCAGCGTCCTGGACGACACCGCGGCCAATGCCCGGCGGGACCAGGCGCTCGCGGCGCTGCAGAAGTCCAACCCCTCGGTGCAGGTGGACTTCACGGTGCCGGTCGACCCGACCGGCCTGGAGTCGAACGCCCTCAACCTGCTCAAGGACGCCAAGAGCAAGGGCGTCGCGGTGAACCTGGTCAACATCATGACCATGGACTTCGGCAACGGGCAGAACGCCCTGAACGACGCCGAGTCCGCGGCCAACGCCACCCACGGGCAGCTCGCCGGTATCTACGGCGGGAGTTCGGCCCAGATCTGGGCCAAGATCGGGCTGACTCCGATCGCCGGTCGCAACGACGACAACGAGAACTTCACCCAGTCCAACGCCGGCACGCTGGAGAGCTTCGCGGCCTCGAAGGGTGTGCAGGAACTGTCGTTCTGGGAGGTCGACGGCTACGACAAGGCCGCCGGGTACGCCTACTCCAAGATCTTCAACAAGATCACCGGCTGATCGCGGCAGCTGCCTCGGCCCGTCCCGGCTCGCGCTGACCTTCGCGGAGCCGGGACGGAACCGGTCAACCGTCAGGCCGCGCTGGCGATCTCGCGAGCACCCGCGACGGCGGCGAAGCGCCCGGTGGCGGGGTCCAGGACGTAGGCCTGCGCGGTGGCGAAGTCGAAGTACATCCCGACCAGCCGCAGCGTGCCGGCCAGCACGCCGCGCTCCACTGCCGGATTGGCCATCAACTGGTCCAGCTGCTGGACCACGTTGGTGATGCAGAGCTGCTCGACCTCATCGGCGACCGGGCGGCCCTCGAACTCCGCGGGAACACGGGCGAGCCTGGCCAGCGCACCCCGCCCGTTGCGCAGCCAGCGGGCCAGCGGGGTCGGTTTGCCGGGCCGCTCGTGGACGCCGTCGAGCAGGGCCTTCATCGCTCCGCAGCCGGAGTGCCCGCACACGGTGATGCTGCGCACCTCCAGCACCTCGACGGCGTACTGCACCGCGGCCGCCACGGAGTCGTCGGCGGCACCGGGTTCGTACGGTGCGGGGACCAGGTTGCCGACATTGCGCACGGTGAAGAGGTCGCCGGGGCCGCTACTGGTGATCATGCTGGTGACCATGCGCGAATCGGCGCAGGTCAGGAAGAGCTGTGAGGGCGTCTGCCCCTCCCGGGCCAGTCGCGCCAACTCGGGGCGGATCAGCGGAGCGGTGTGCGTCTGGAAGCCGCGCACTCCGTCGAGCAGTCGGCCGTGCGGGTCCTCCTGCTGGTCGATGCAGTGATGGCCCATCCACGGAGTCCAGGCGCGGCAGCGGTGCGGCCCCGGCGAGCTTCCGGAGCGTACGGTGCCGTCGGGGTCGAGGGTCTCGTCCTCCTGGCGTTTGGTCAGCATCGCCACCTGGCCGCCGTGGGCGATGTGCCCGGCCCGCCAGGCGTGCAGGGCCTCGTACGCGGCGTGGTCGAGGAAGGAGCCGTCATGGCGGACCGTGACGCGTGATCCGACCGGGATCGCGCCGAGCGTCCTGGTCAGCCGCGGCACCGTGACGAAGGTCAGCGGACCGTGCAGCTCCACCTCGTACGAGCCGTCCGGCCGGGCGATGACGTCCACATGGGCCCTGGTCAGGCGGTGGAGGGCGAGCAGTATCGCGGTCGCGCCGCCGAGCGCCACACCGAGCGGGACGTCGAGCAGCACCACGCCCAGCACGGTCGCCAGATAGACCGGGAACTCCCGATGGCGGTGCACCTTGCGGATGTGCGCGAAGCTCACCATCTGGATGCCGACCACCATCACCAGCGCCGCCAGCGCGGCCAACGGGATCCGGCGAAGCCCACCGGTCAGCGCGAGCGCGGCGAGCAGCACCCAGACTCCGTGCAGCACCGCCGACCACTGACTACGGGCGCCGGCCCGGACGTTGGCCGAACTGCGGACCGCGCCCCCGGCCACCGGCAGGCCGCCGAGCAGGCCGGTGAGCATGTTGGCGACGCCCTGCCCGCGCAGCTCCCGGTCGAGATCCCCGGCGCCGCCGCTGAGCCGGTCCACCGCGACCGCGCAGAGCAGGGACTCCACGCCGGCCACCGCGGTCACGGTCAGCACGGCGCCGAGGATGCCGAGCGGCGAGCCGTGCGGCACGGCGGCGAAGTCGTGCTCGTGCCAGCTGGGCAGTTCGACGCGGGCCAGCTGGAAGTTGCAGGTGACGGCCAGGGCCGTGCCACCGGCGACGGCGACCAGCGCCGCGGGCGCGCGGTTCACCCAGGCGCCGATCTGTCCGGCCCGCCCTGGCAGGAGGTGCAGCCGCGGCCACCCGTACAGCAGCGTGATCGCCAGCAGACCCACGGCCAGCGCGGGCGGGTGGGGACGGGCGAGCTGGCTGGGCAGCGCGATCAGGTTGGCCAGCGCCGAGCTCTGCGGCGAACCGCCGAGCACCACGTGGAGCTGGGCGACCGCGATGGTGATCCCGACCCCGGCCAGCATGCCGTGCACCACGGCAGGGGAGACCGCGAGCGCTGACCGGGCCACCCGCAGTGTCCCGAGCAGCAGTTGGAGGAGCCCGGCCGCCATCGTGATGGCACAGGTGGCCCGCCAGCCGTACTGCGAGATCAACCCGGCGGTGATCACGGTCAACGCGGCGGAGGGCCCGCTGACCTGGAGCGGTGTGCCGCCCAGGACTCCCGCAGTGATGCCGCCGACCGCGGCGGCCACCAGGCCGGCGGTCAACGGTGCGCCCGTCGCCAGCGCGATCCCGAGCGAGAACGGAACGGCGATCAGGAAGACCACCAGGGAGGCCGGCAGGTCCTGCGCCATGGGCAGCTTCGACCGCAGGCCGCCCGGTCGGGCTCTCGGCGGGGCTTGCGGGTGACCGGGGTCGGGCGGGGAGTGGCTGTCGTGGGCGGTGTCGGCGGGGGGAGGGGTGCTGTCGTGGGTCATGGCTTCCCGTCTTTCCGGGGGAACGAACGCAGTCAAGTCCGGTGCGGTATCAGGGATCGGATCGGCTGTCGTGGGTCGCGACGGTGGGGCGGGATGGCGCGGGCACTGTGCCGACGGGTGGAGGCGGCCCGTGCGCCATCGAGTCTCTGGTTGATCAAGAGTTGGTAAACTGCGAGTAATGGAAGCTTCGCATAGCGTAAGAATGTGCGGGAGTCCTCGGGCCCAGATTCACCCCTCCGGGTGATTGCCCAGCTGAGGTGACGGCTCCGACGGCGGGTGCATGCCGAACGGCCGGCGTCGCACCCGGGTGGGGGTGGGACGCCGGCCGTTCAGGACCGAGTGGGCTGCGGGACTCAGGCGTGCGCCGCCTCGGCCGCGTCGCGCTCCTGTGCGCCGCACTCCTCGCCGAGGACGAACTCCGGGTCCACCTGGGTCGCCAGGTCGACGCCGACCTTCGCGTTGCCCCAACTCTCCGCGTTGCGCAGGTGGAAGTGGACGGCCTGCCGGGTGTACCGGTGGGCGTCCCGATCGGCGTACGCGGCGTCGGCCTGGCTCTTCAACTCGGCCAGCACCGCACGGTTGCCCGGCTCCAGCGCGCTCAGCGGCGGCTCGGCGCCCTGCTCCAGGCGACGGACCCACTCCGAGTGGCCGAAAGTGGCCAGCAGGTCCTCACCCACCTCGGCGCGCAGGAACGCCAGGTCGTCCGGCCCCTGCACCTTGTTGCCGATGACCCGCAGCGCGACGCCGAAGTCCCGGGCGTACTCCTTGTACTGGCGGTAGACGGAGACGCCCTTCCGGGTCGGCTCGGCGACCAGGAAGGTCAGGTCGAACCGGGTGAAGAGGCCGGAGGCGAAGGAGTCCGAGCCGGCGGTCATGTCGGTCACCACGTACTCGTCCTGACCGTCGATCAGGTGGTTGAGCAGCAGCTCCACCGCGCCGACCTTGGAGTGGTAGCAGGCGACTCCGAGATCCTCCTCGGTGAAGGCGCCGGTGGCCAGGAGCCGTACGGAGCCCTCGTCGAGGGCGACCGGTCGCGCGCAGGAGGCGTAGACCGGGTTCTCCTCGACGATCCGCAGCAGGCGCGAACCCCGGCCGGGCGGCGTGGTCTTGATCATCGCCTCGTGCGACTCGATCCGCGGATTGCTCCCGCGCAGGTACTCCTTGATCTCGGGCAGCCGGGCGCCGAGCGAGGGGAGGTTGGCGGCCTGATCATCGGTCAGCCCAAGCGCCGGGCCGAGGTGTTGGTTGATGTCGGCGTCCACCGCGATGACCGGGCGGCCCTCGGCGGCGAGGTGGCGGATGAACAGTGCCGACAGCGTCGTCTTACCGCTGCCGCCCTTGCCGACGAAGGCGATCTTCATCTGATTCCCGGCTTTCGCTCTGCCGATCGCCTCAACGGGCGTCGACCGGCTTGTTGGTAATCGTTATCGTCACCGATAGTGGTCATGGTAGCTGTGGTTTAGGGCGCCACGCCCGGGGGAAACGTCGATTGGCTCAAATGAGTGACGGCGGGGTTGCTGTGCAGGGCGGGGCGGAGGAGTCGTTACTCTCGGGTAGGTGAGCACTGGAACAGATCCGCTTGCCCCGCTGGCTGAGCTCCCCGGGGTGCCCGAGTCCGTCGCCGAGGTCCGCAAGGCCATCGATCGGCTGTACGGCCACCGGGTGATGCGCCGTCGCGCCCCCGAGGTCACCTCCGAGGCCGCCCTGCGCGGCGCAAGGGCGTCGGCCGCCCTGGACGGGGCGGACTGGCCGTTGGAGGAGGTCCGCCGGCGCAGCGACTTCAGCGCGGGCTCGGAGGACCGGTCGGTCGGCGGCGCTCTGCGGATCTCCGCCGAGGCCGGCCAGCTGCTGAGCGTCTGGCGGACGTCACCGCTCCAGGTGCTGGCGCGGCTGCACCTCCTCGCGGCCGGCGACGGGAGCGATGCGGCAGGGCGGCCGCGGCAGGCCGGCGAGCCCGTCGAGGAGCTGTTCCCGCTGGAGCTGCAGGCAGTCGAGGGGGTCGCGGCGGCGCCGTCCGCACCGGCCTCGATCATCTCCGGCGCGCCGGACGCCGTGCTGCCCGCCGCTCCCTCGTCCGACGAGGCGGCGGCCCGGCTCGACCAGCTCGCGCAGCTGCTCGCGGCGCGGACCTCGTCCGCGGTCGGTGGCGCCCCGGCGCTGGTGGTGGCCGCGGTGGTGCACGGGGAGTTGCTGGCCCTTCGTCCGTTCGCCACGCACAACGGTCTCGTCGCACGGGCCGCGCAGCGGATCGTGCTGATCGCCGAGGGTTTGGACCCGAAGGCGATCTGCCCGGCCGAGGTCGGGCTCGTCGAGCTCGGGACGGCCGCGTACCGGCAGGCACTGGCGGGCTATCTGACCGGCACTCCGGAGGGTCTGGCCCGCTGGATCGCCCACTGCGGGCTGGCGCTGCGGCTCGGAGTGCGGGAGAGCACGGCGGTCTGCGAGGCGATGCAGCGCGGCATGGTCTGAGCCGCCGGGCCCGGGCGCCCCACCGCGGGCGTCCGGGTGCGGAGTTGCGGTCCGGACCCGTCCGGAGCCGTCCGGGCACAGAGTTGCGGCGACACCCTGACTGCTGGTGTCGCCGCTGGTACAGCGTTCCGGGTGACCATGCGTGCACCGGAAGTGCCCATCAGGCGGGGATCCTGCCCGTTCGCCTGGTGCGGCGGCCCGATTTGCGGGTCGGCTGCACGTGGGTGCTCAGAAGCTGTACGCGGTCCGTGGGCCTGAACTGCGGTGTCGGTCTGACCTCTTCGGGTCCTTCCGGGTCTCGCGGGCCGTGAGTCCTTTGTATCTCGGATTGGGGTGAAAAGGAACTCGAAGGGCGAATTCTTTACCTTTTGTCCGATTCCTGGTCGGCCGCCGCTCAGACCACGGGCTGCTTGCGCTTGGCCAGCTGCCAGACCAAACCGGCTGTCATGACCGCTGTTCCGATCGCGACCGCTGCGACCACTGTTCGACTGGGCGCCCTGAACTCGGGAAGCCTGCGGTGAAGTTCGATCGGCCGGTCGAAGACCAGGATCGGCCACTCGCGGGCCGCCGCCTCCTTGCGCAGGCTCCGGTCGGGGTTGACCGCCGAGGGCCTGCCGACGGCTTCGAGCAGCGGCAGGTCGGTGATGGAGTCGCTGTACGCGTAGCACTCGGCCAGGTCGTAGCCCACGCGCTCGGCCAGCTCGCGGATCGCGGCCGCCTTGTTCTCCGCGTAGGCGTAGTACTCGATCTCGCCGGTGTAGCGACCGTCCTCGACCTTCAGCCGGGTGGCGATCACCCGATCGGCGCCGAGCATTGCACCGATCGGCTCGACCACCTCGGATCCGGAGCTGCTGACGATCACCACGTCGCGTCCCGCCGCGTGGTGCTGCTCGATCAGCGAGGCGGCCTCCTCGTAGATGAGCGGATCGATCAGACCGTGCAGGGTCTCGGCGACGATCTCGCGCACCTGCTGGACGTTCCAGCCGCGGGTCAGCGTGGAGAGGTACTGCCGCATCTTCTCCATCTGGTCGTGGTCCGCACCGCCGACCAGGAAGACGAACTGGGCGTAGGCGCTCTTGAGTACGGCCCGACGGTTGATCAGGCCGCCCTGGTAGAACGGGCGACTGAAGGCGAGGGCGCTCGACTTCGCGATGATCGTCTTGTCGAGGTCGAAGAAGGCCGCCGTCCGGGCCGGCGCCGCGAACGGGCGCACGCCGATCAGCCGGTCGACGGTGTCGAGGTCGGTGGGTGCGGGTGCGGTGGTGGCGGGTGCGGTGGTGCTCCGCTCGGGAGGGTGCGGGGCGTCCCGGTCGAGGGTCGCTGCGCCCTGCTGTGCGGCGTCCGGTCCGGAGCTGTCGCCATCGTCGGCGATGTCGGCGTTCTCGCTGGTGTCCACAGGAACCGAGGATAGATGGCCGCCTCTGCGGGGCCGCCATTCGGTGGACTGGGGGGTGTGTGGGTTTGTGTTTCTGGCCGCTCGGGTACACCATGGAAGTCACGGATCGTTCGCGACCGTGCTAACCCGGTCCGGCTCCTCCCCCCCGAGTCGGACCGTGGATAGACGACCCCCGCTCTCCCCCCCGGCGGGGGTCGTCGCATGTCCAGGCCCATTTTCCAAGGGTCTGCGGTGTCGGCCGGTGATGGTCAGGGGCTCGCGGGGCGAGATTTCGAGCGAAGGCGCCGGGCAGGACTGCCCCCTTCGTTGATTACTCCGAGTAGTCGAATGCGTAGTGTTGCCGACATGCGTCGAGGGCTGTCAAAGCGATGCTCGCAGGCCTCCCGCAGGAGTGAAACGGGTGCCTTCGGGTGACGGCGGTTGTCCACACCCCCGTGGTTATCCACAGGTTTTAGAAGGGGGGCTGACGGGTCCCGGGTGGGGCGGCACTGTGAGGGCCAAGCCGAGGCCGTGGCCCGGTCCGACGGGGAGTGGTTCGCCCGCCGGCGCCGGGGCGCATGGCCGAGGTCGCGTCCTCGTCGATCCCCTTGTGCCGCCGTCTGCGCCGACCCGCCCCCCGCCACGCCGTCTTCGGCGAGGCGGCGGTGCGCGGATCGCAGCAGCTCGGTGGCCATCCCGTCCCGGGAGGCAGCCGTGCCCACATCGATCGCCAGCCAGTACGGTCCCGCGCCGGACGACTTCGAGCCCGGCGGGCCGCTCATCGTCACCCGGGACGAAGCGCTGGCCGAACATCTGCTCCGCCTCTGCGCGGCAGCCGGAACGGAGCCGCAGCTCTCCGGCGCGCCGCCGCCACGCCGCCTGTGGGAGAGCGCTCCGCTCGTCCTCGTCGGCGACGACCTGTCCGAGCGCTGCAGCGGACTCGCCCGGCGCGCGGGGGTCCTGCTGCTCGGCCTGGATCTCGACGACTGCGAGATCTGGGTCCGGGGGATCCAACTCGGCGCCGAGCAGGTGCTGTTCCTGCCCGATGCGCAGGCCTGGCTGCTCGACCGGATCGCCGACGCGATGGAGGGCGTCGGCCCTCCGGCGATGACGGTGGCCGTCCTGGGTGGTCGGGGCGGCGCCGGAGCCTCGACGCTCGCCTGCGCGCTGGCCGTCACCGGGGCCCGGGCCGGCCACCGGACCATGCTGATCGACGCCGACCCGTTGGGCGGCGGGCTGGACGTGATGCTGGGCGGCGAGCAGGTGGCGGGCCTGCGCTGGCCGGATCTCGCCGGCTCCCGCGGCCGGGTGAGTGGGAGCGAGCTGGCCAAGGCTCTCCCGGTGCTGCACAGCCTCACCGCACTCTCCTGGGACAGGAGCGACTCGCTGGTGATCCCGGCCGAAGCCATGCGCAGCGTGCTGGCGGCCGCCCGCCGCCGTGGTGGGCTCGTGGTGCTCGACCTGCCCAGACATCTCGATGCCGCCGCCTCACAGGCGCTGGAGCAGGCCGATACCGGGCTGCTGGTGATCCCGGCGGAGCTGCGGGCGATGGCCGCGGCCGGCCGCGTCACGGCGGCGGCCAGGATGCGACTGACCGACCTGCGCGCGGTGGTCCGTCTGCCGGGCCCGGTGGGGCTCCGCAGCGAGGAGGTCGCCCGGGGCGTCGGGCTGCGGTTGGCCGGCGAACTCGTCCACGAGCCGGGCCTGACGGTCGACGTCGAGCGCGGTATGCCGCCCGGCCTGCGCTCGCGAGGCCCGCTCGCCCGGTTCTGCGCCGCCTATCTCGACGAAGTCATGCCGCCCGCCGTCATCGAAGGAGGAACCACCTCATGAGGAACCGCATGCACTTCACCCGGCATCCTTCGGAGCGTCACATCCCCTGGCAGGCCAGGCCCAACCACGCCCGGCCGGGGCCCACCCCGCCGCCGCGGCGTCGGTCCGGACTCGGCGCCGGCGTGGGCCCCGGCCGGGGACAGGACTCGGAGCGGACCGCTGACCTGATCGACGCGGTGCGGCTGCGGCTGGCCGAGGCCGGTGTGGCGCCGACGAGCGGTTCCGTCGCCGCCGCGCTGCGGGCCGCGCAGCCCCCGTTGGGCGACGACGATGTGCTGAACACCGTGCGCACCCTGCGCTCCGAGCTGGTCGGGGCCGGCCCGCTCGACCACCTGCTCTCCGCACCGGACGTGACGGATGTGCTGGTCAACGGCCCGGACGAGGTCTGGGTGGACCGCGGCGGCGGGTTGAGTCGAGAGCCTGGAATCAGCTTTCCGGACGCCGAGGCCGTCCGCCACCTCGCCCACCGGCTGGCCACCGCCGCAGGCCGGCGGCTCGACGACGCCAGGCCGTGGGTCGATGCCCGGCTCCCCGACGGGACGCGCCTGCACGCCGTCCTGCCGCCGATCGCCACCGGCTGCACCCACATCTCGCTGCGCATCTGCCGGCCGCGGCCGTTCACCCTGGACGAGTTGGTGGCCGCCGAGGCCCTGTCCGAGGCGGGCGCGGAGCTCCTGCACGGCATCCTGCGAGCCCGGCTCTCGCTGCTGATCAGCGGCGGCACCGGGAGTGGCAAGACCACGTTGCTGTCCGCGCTGCTGGGGCTGGTCGGCCCGGGGGAGCGGATCGTCATCGCCGAGGACTCAGCGGAGCTGCAACCCGCGCACCCGCATGTGGTCCGGCTGCAGAGTCGGCCGCCCAACCAGGAGGGCCTGGGTGAGCTGACCCTGCGGGACTTGGTCCGACAGGCCCTGCGGATGCGGCCCGACCGGCTGGTCGTCGGCGAGGTCAGGGGCATCGAGGTGCTCGATCTTCTCGCTGCGCTCAACACCGGCCACGAAGGCGGCTGCGGCACGGTGCACGCCAACACGGCGGCCGATGTGCCGGCCCGGCTGGAGGCGTTGGGGTCGATGGCGGGTCTGGAGCGGCTCGCCCTGCACAGCCAGGTGCGAGCGGCGCTCGATCTGGTGATCCATCTGGTCCGTGAGCCGAGAACCGGCCTGCGCCGGGTCGCAGAGGTGCACACGCTGGTGGGCGACGAGTCCGGGTTGGCGGTCACCGTGCCCGCCGTGCTCTTCACCCCGGACGGCACGGTCTCCCGTGGGCCCGGTTGGAAGCGCCTGGAGCGGCTCTGCGCCGCCCGCGGGGTTCCGGTGGGTTGGGGGATCGGATGAGCGGCCGCGCCGTGCAGGTGGCACTGATCCTGCTGCTCTGCTCGGCGGCCTTGTCGGCCTGGGCCTGCCTGAACGGCCGTGCGCGCGGACGGCGGCGCTCGCGGGCCGTCCTGGTGGGCGCCGGCGCTGCGCACAGTGACACCGAAGGGCGCGGGAGGGTCCATGGGCTGGGCCGTCCGGTCCACCCGCCGGGGGCTCGGCGCCCCCGCTGGGTGGTGGTGGAACTCGCTTGGATTCCCGTGGGGTTGGCCCTGTGGCAGTTGTGGGGTTCGCCGGTTCCGGCGCTCGCCGCGGTGCTTCTGGTGTTCCCCCTGCACGGGTACCGGGCGCGGCGGCGAGTCGCTCGCGAAGCCCGGAGCAGAGCAGTGGCGATCACCGAGCTCTGTGCGGCACTGGCAGGGGAGTTGCGCAGCGGTGCCACCCCGGACCAGGCCCTGGATTCGATCGCGGGCCGCGGCCGGTCGTCCGGGGGCCTGGACAGCCGCCTCGGCGAGGAGGCCGTCGTCCGCCTGGCGGCCGGTCGCTACGGAGCTGACGTGCCGGCGGCCTTCCGCTGGCTGGCCCAACTCCCCGGCGGTGGCGGTGCGGCCGCGATCGCAGCCTGCTGGCAGGTCACCGCGGACAGCGGTACCGGCCTGGCGACCGGACTCGATCGGGTGGCGGAGGCACTGCGTGCCGAGCGTGCGCTGGAGGACGAGATCCGGGGCGAGTTGGCGGGCCCCCGGACGACCGCAGGTCTCCTGGCAGCCCTTCCGGTCTTCGGGCTGCTGCTCGGTGGTGCCCTCGGCGCGCATCCGGTGACGATCCTGCTGCACACCCCGCTGGGGCTCGGATGTCTGAGCGCCGGAGCGGTGCTGGAGGCGGTCGGCCTCGTCTGGACGGCGAGGATCGTTCGAGGAGCCCAGTACCTCGCGGGTGCGGGTGCGGGTGCGGGTGAGGGCGAGGGTGGGGAGCTGGGCGCGTCCCGCGAGCCCGCCTGTGGAGCTGGACGTGGTGGTGGAGTCGGCGACGGTGCGGCGCGGTCCGCGCACAGTTCGCACGCCAGACATGCCCGCCCCTCGCGTTGTACGGCTCGCACCTGGTGGACGGGGAGAGCCGGGCGGGTCGCTGCGGCAAGGGCGGAGGTGGCGTGGTGAGCGGGGTGAGCATGGTGACTCTCGGGTCGTGCGCGGTGCCGCTGTCAACGCTCGTGGGCCTCCTCGAACTTGCGGGGGCGATCGGGGCGAGCGGGAGTGTGTTCTCGCTGGTCGGCTGGTGGCTGCGCAGGCGTCGGGCGCGACGGCGTGCGGCGCACCTGGAGGCCTCCTGGCAGGGCGCCTCGCCGATGTCCGCCGGGCATCGGTCCGGTACGGCGCAGAAAGCCGAGGTGCCGTCGGTGCAGCCGCGGCTGCGGAGGGAGTTGGCCCTCTCAGCGCTGGCAGGTCTGCTGGCAGCAGTGGTGATCGGCGGTCCGGTCGGCCTGCTGGTCGGCCTGCTGACGGCGGTGGGAGTGCGGCGGTGGTTGCCCGCTGTGCCATCGGCAGCGCTTCGGCAGCGGGAGCGTGAGGATGCTCGACTGATCACCCAACTCCCTTTGGCCTCCGAGCTTCTGGCTGCCTGCCTGAGCTCGTCCGCCTCACCGGCCCAGGCTGCTGCGGTGGTTGCACAGACAGTCGGTGGCCCGCTGGGTGCGCGCCTGTCGGCTGTGTCGGCCGAACTCTCGCTCGGTGCGCCGCCGGTGCTCTGCTGGGGGCGACTCGGGGACGACTGCCCGGATCTCGCGCCGCTGGCCCGCTGCCTCGTCCGGACGAGCGTGAGTGGCGCTCCTCCGGCGGTGCCACTCGCCGGGCTGGCTGTCGCTCAGCGAGCGGCGGCAGGCCGTGCGGCCCGTGAGCGGGTGCGCAGGGCGGGGGTGTTGGCCACGGCACCGCTGGGGCTGTGCTTCCTCCCGGCATTTGTTCTGATCGGGATCGTGCCGGTGGTCATGGGTTTGGCAGCCTCTTTCGCGCATCGAATCTGACCGAAGGGCCTCCCGCCGGCGGGAATCGATCATCTTGCCGGAAAGCAGGAAGACAGAAAGAAAGGAAGGTTCGTCCATGAACGGTCCCTCTATCGAATCCTCCTCCAGTATGACCTTCAATACCGGGGAGTCGCCCGGTAACGGTGCCGATCCGACGCCGGGCGAAGGAGCGAGCGGTCAGCGCCGTTCGTACGGGCGCCCGCGGAAGCGCGCGCGGCGGCTCGGCACCTGGGTCAGGCGGAGGTCCGCGACAGGACCGGACAGCGGTATGTCCACGGCGGAGTACGCGGTCGGGACGCTGGCAGCGTGCGGGTTCGCTGCGCTGCTCTACAAGGTGCTGACGAGTAGTGCGGTCACGGATGTGCTGACCGAGCTGCTCAACCGGGCTCTTCATGCGGTCTGAGCATGGCGGGCCTGACAGTGGCTACGTGACCGCTGAGACAGCCGTGCTCTTTCCCTCGCTGATGCTGCTGATGGCCCTGCTGGCCTGGGGTGTGCTGACCACCGCAGCGCAGCTGCGCTGCATCGACGCCGCTCGGGTCGGGGCCCGCGCGGCCGCCAGGGGCGACGGCGACGCCGTGGCCGTCGCCCGAGCCGTCGCGCCGATCGGCGCGACGGTCCGGCTGACGACGGAGGGGGAGACGGTCCACGTGGCGGTGGCGGCGGACTGCCTCGGACCGGGCAGGTTGGCGGCCGCGCTCTCCGTGCGGCTGACGGCGGACGCGGTGGCGGCGCGGGAGGACGTGACGAAGGAGGAACTGGAATGACCGAGATCCAGAGCGTGGCCGGTGGGTCGGCCGCTGATCGGTCGGTGGCACGACCGGGCCTCCCGGTGGCGCGGGACCAGGGCTCGGCGACGCTCTGGGTGACGGCACTGGCGCTGATCGGCTGCGCTGTCTTCGGCTTCGCTCTCGCCCTGGGTTCCGTCCTCGCAGCCAGGCACCGCGCCGAATCCGCCGCCGACCTGGCCGCCCTCGCGGCAGCCGACCACCTGCTCCTCGACGTGGACGGAGGCTGCGCGCGGGCGGCGGCCGTCGCCGCAGCTCAGGGGGCTGTACTGGTCTCCTGCACGGTGGATCCGGTCGCGGACAGCGTCGACGTGCGGGTCCAGGTCCCTGTGCGCGGCGTTCGGGTGCCGGTCGGCCCGGCCACCGCGCGGGCGAGAGCCGGGCCACTTCGATCCTTCGGCGGCGCGCGCGAGGCCGAGGAGAGCGTCGCGGCCCCCGGCACCGAGACCGGCAGCGGCTCCGCGCTATCCGTTGGAGCCGGGGTCGGCGTGGTCGGCGGGGCTGCTGGGCGGCTCGGGATCCGGCGGCGGGGTCGGGGCGCCGGCCAGCAGCACGGTCAGCAGCCGCACGGCGCCGGCCTTGTCCAGCGGGTCGTTCCCGTTGCCGCACTTGGGCGACTGGACGCACGAAGGGCAGCCGCGGTCGCATTCGCAGGCGGAGATGGCGTCGCGGGTCGCGGTGAGCCACTCGACCGCGCGGCGGAATCCGTGCTCGGCGAAGCCGGCTCCGCCCGGGTGGCCGTCGTAGACGAAGACGGTCGGCAGCTGGGTGTCCGGGTGCAGCGGTACCGAGACACCCCCGATGTCCCAGCGGTCACAGGTCGCGAAGAGCGGCAGCAGGCCGATCGAGGCGTGCTCGGCGGCGTGCGCGGCGCCCGGCAGCAGGTCGAAGGGGATGGTCGCGTCGAGCAGTTGGTCCTCGGTGACGGACCACCAGACGGCCCGGGTGCGCAGCGTCCTCGGCGGCAGGTCGAGCTTGCTCTCACCGAGGATCTCGCCGGTGGAGATCCGCTTCCGGAGGAAGCCGACGACCTGGTTGACCACCTCGACCGAGCCGAAGCTCAGCCGGCCCTCGCCCCATGCGACGGTCCGGTCGGTCGACAGCACCGAGATGGCGGTGGTGTCGCGTGCGGCCGTGGTGTACGAGGGGTTGGCGGCCTCGACCAGGGCCACCGAGGTCTCCAGGTCCAGGTCCTGGACGAGGTACGTCCGGCCCTGGTGGAGGTGGACGGCGCCGGTGTGCACGGTGGTGTGGGAGGCGGCCGCGTCCACGGTGCCCAGCAGGCGCCCGGTGGAGGCCTCGACGATCTGGACCGGGTTTCCGCCACTGCCGCGCAGGTCCACCGCGTCGGCGGCCCGTTCCCGCCGGGTCCAGTACCAGGCGCCGTCGGACCGGCGCCGCAGCAGTCCACGCCGCTCCAGGACCGGCAGCAGGGGTGCGGCCGACGGTCCGAAGAGCTTCAGGTCCGCCTCGCCGAGGGGCAGCTCGGCAGCCGCCGCGCACAGGTGCGGAGCGAGGACGTGCGGGTTGTCCGGGTCCAGCACGGTGGCCTCCACCGGCCGGGCGAACAGCGCCTCGGGGTGGTGCACCAGATAGGTGTCCAGCGGGTCGTCGCGGGCGATCAGGATGGCGAGTGCCCCCTGCGCCTCCCGTCCGGCCCGGCCGGCCTGCTGCCACAGGGACGCCCGGGTGCCCGGGTATCCGGCGAGCAGCACGGCATCCAGCCCGGAGACGTCGACGCCGAGCTCCAACGCGGAGGTGGAGGCCAGGCCGAGCAGGCGGCCGGAGTGCAGATCACGCTCCAGGGCCCGGCGCTCCTCCGGCAGGTAGCCGCCTCGGTAGGCCGCGACCCGGCCGGCGAGCGAGTCGTCGAGGTTGTCCTGAGCCTGCAGGGCGACCAGCTCGGCGGCCCGCCGGGAGCGGACGAAGGCCACCGTGCGGGTGTTGCTCGCCACCAGGTCGGTGAGCAGATAGGCGGCTTCGCTGGTGGCGGTCCGGCGCACCGGCGCGCCGTGCTCCCCGACGTACTCGGTCAACGGCGGTTCCCACAGCGCGAAGACCATCGGCCCGCGTGGCGAGCCGTCGTCGGTGACGGCGACGGTGGGCAGTCCGGTCAGGCGTTCGGCCGCCGAGGCGGGCTCGGAGGTGGTGGCGGAGGCCAGCAGGAAGGTGGGGTCGGCGCCGTACCGGTGGCACAGCCGCCGTAGCCGGCGCAGCACCTGGGCGACGTGTGACCCGAAGACGCCCCGGTAGCTGTGGCACTCGTCGATCACCACATAGCGCAGCGCCTTGAGGAAGGAGGACCAGCGCGGGTGGGCGGGCAGGATGCCGCCGTGCAGCATGTCCGGGTTGGTCAGCACGTAGGAGGCGTACTGGCGGACCCATTCGCGCTCCTGCACTGGCGTGTCGCCGTCGTACAGGGCCGCGCGCACCCGGGGTGGGGCCAGTTCGGTGGCCCGGCGGCGCTGGTCGGCTGCCAGCGCCTTGGTCGGCGCGAGATAGAGGGCGGTCGCACCGCGGCCGTTCGGGGCCTCGGTGCCGTCCAGCAGGGCGCTGAGCACGGGAGCGAGGTATCCGAGTGACTTGCCGGAGGCGGTCCCTGTGGCGAGCACCACAGTTTGGCCCGATGCGGCCAGCACCATCGCCTCGGCCTGGTGCGACCAGGGTCGGTCGATCCCGAGTTCCAGGGCGGCGGTGCGGATCTCCGGCCGGATCGTGTCCGGCCACGGGGCATGGCGGGCCGGGCGCGCGGGCAGATGCTCCGTATGGGTGAGCCGCTCCGAACGTCCCCGACTGGCGACCAGGGTCGCGAGCAGGGCCTCGGGCGGGCGATGGCGGGGCGGCATGAGGACCCAGTGTGTCACTGGAGTGACGGACAATCGCGGCAAGCCATCGTGCGGGCATGGTGCCAGGTGGTTGAATGATGCGGTGGCGGGCCAGTTGGCCGGGGCCGGCGGCACCTGGGCCGGTCGCTCGACCATGCGGTGGAGACCGCGTGGTCGGGATCGGCAGCCGAGAGCGGCCGAGGCCGCCCGACTCGCAGTACAACGCAATGTGACGTAGCAAGGCAAGGTGCTGGAGGTTCCGTGGACCTGTCCCTGTCGACCCGTACAGTCGGCGACCGCACGGTCGTCGAAGTTGGCGGCGAGATTGATGTGTACACCGCCCCTAAGCTGCGGGAGCAGCTGGTCGAGCTCGTCAACGACGGCAGCTATCACCTGGTCGTCGACATGGAGGGCGTGGACTTCCTCGACTCGACCGGTCTGGGCGTCCTCGTGGGCGGCCTGAAGCGGGTGCGCGCACACGAGGGCTCGCTTCGCCTCGTCTGCACCCAGGAGCGGATCCTGAAGATCTTCCGGATCACCGGTCTCACCAAGGTGTTCCCGATCCACTCCTCGGTGGACGACGCCGTCCAGGCGACCGACTGAACGGCTTGATCGACTGAACGGCTCGACCGACTGATGCGCTCGGGCCCGATCGACTCGGGCTCGACGAG
The DNA here is from genome assembly GCF_029893355.1 of Kitasatospora sp. MAA4. Lineage (GTDB taxonomy): Bacteria > Actinomycetota > Actinomycetes > Streptomycetales > Streptomycetaceae > Kitasatospora. The sequence continues at coordinate 26,761 of NZ_JARZAI010000034.1, read as the reverse complement.
CCGTCGGGTTCCGCCGGCCACCTGTGGTCGGCGGAACCCGACGGCCCGTCCGGGTCCGGTCGCGGCTTTGCCGTGCCCTGGCAGGCAGCTCCCGAGCCGGGCGGCCGCGCCACGCGGCGTGCCCTCGGGCTGCGAGCCGACCGCTCGACCGACCCGCTGACGGCTGTCGTGGCGTGCGTGGTGTGAGCCGTAGGGTCGGTGGCAAGCGTCGGCGGTATCTGCCGGGCGCTCACTGGAAGTAACCCCGAGGGGGAGAGATGGCAACCGTCGAACTGCGATTCAGCGCCCTTCCCGAGCACGTGCGGACAGCCCGGCTGGTGGCCGCGGCGGTGGCCAGACGCGCTGGCGTGGATGAGTCGGTGCTCGACGAGGTCAGGCTGGCAGTGGGCGAGGCCTGCTCACGGGCGGTCGGCCTGCACCAGCGCGGCGACCTCAGCGGCGCGGTCCGGGTGGCGCTGATCGATCAGGAGAAGCGTTTCCTCATCGAGGTCGGCGACGGCGCGGGCGCGCTGAGCGACCTCGCGGAGCCCGGGGCGGAGGGAGACTCCGGCGAGGGTGTCGACGACACCCTGGGGCTCGCGGTGATCACCGGCCTGGTGGAGGATGTCGAGGTGGGCCGGGACGACGACGGCGGGCTGATCAGGATGAGCTGGCCGGTCACCACCTGAGAAGGCCTTCATACGGCCGTAGGTCCAGGTCCAAGTCCAAGTCCAGGTTTAAGTTTGGGTTTTGCTGAAAAGAATCATGGGCTGTCGCCGGAAACCTCGAATTTCCGGCGACAGCCCATGATTCTTTTCGCGTTCTGCTGCGCGCAGTCTATTTCGATCGTTGGTTGATTCCTACACTCCTGAATATCCGGTCGGGCCGGTGGGATCGTGCCCGGTCGCCTGTGCCACCAGATCCACTCGTGCGCCGTTCGGACAGGTCGGCGCGCCGGTCGTCAGGGAGGACGCATGGCGGGAGTCACTCTCAACACAGCTGATTCGGCAGACGCATTCGTACACTCACATACCTGGACCGTACTGGCCGACGGATCGTCAGGCGCGGCCGTGCTCACCGGCGGGAATCGGCTCGTGGTGCTGATCGTCGGACTGGTCGCCATCGCCGCCCTCGGGGTCGCGGTGGTGATGGTGCGTCAAGTACTCGCGTACGAGGCGGGGACGCCGGCCATGCGGCGGATCGCCGAGGCCATCCAGGAGGGCGCGAACGCCTATCTGGCCCGGCAGTTCAGGACGCTCGGGGCCTTCGCCGCCGGCGTGTTCTTCCTGCTCATGCTGCTGCCCGCGGACAGTTGGTCGCAGCGGCTCGGCCGCTCGGCCTTCTTCCTGGTGGGCGCGGCCTTCTCGGCGGCCACCGGCTATCTGGGCATGTGGCTCGCGGTGCGGGCCAACGTCCGGGTGGCGGCGGTCGCCCGCGACGTGGAGGTCGGCCAGGAGCAGCCCGCGCAGCACCGCGCGATGCGGATCGCCTTCCGCACCGGCGGCGTGGTCGGGATGTGCACGGTGGGCCTCGGGCTGCTCGGCGCGGCGGTCGTCGTGCTGGTCTACCAGGCGGACGCACCAAGGGTGTTGGAGGGATTCGGGTTTGGCGCCGCGCTGCTCGCGATGTTCATGCGGGTCGGCGGCGGCATCTTCACCAAGGCGGCGGACGTCGGCGCCGACCTGGTCGGCAAGGTCGAGCAGGGCATCCCGGAGGACGACCCGCGCAACGCCGCCACCATCGCGGACAACGTCGGCGACAACGTGGGGGACTGCGCCGGGATGGCGGCCGACCTCTTCGAGTCCTACGCGGTGACCCTGGTGGCCGCACTGATCCTGGGACGGGCGGTGTTCGGTGACATCGGGCTGGTGTTCCCGCTGATCGTCCCGGCGGTCGGAGTGGCCACTGCGGTGCTGGGCATCGTCGCGGTGGCGCCGCGGGCGACGGACCGCAGCGGGATGACCGCGATCAACCGCGGGTTCTTCCTCTCGGCGGCGGTCTCGCTGCTGCTCGTCCTCGGCGCGGTCTTCGCCTTCCTGCCGGGGAGTTTCAGCGGGCTGCGGCACGTTCCGGACGCGATCAGCGGCCACCACGGCGACCCGCGGCTCTTCGCACTGGCGGCGGTGGCGATCGGGATCGTGCTGGCGGTGCTCATCCAGCAGCTGACCGGCTACTTCACCGAGACCAGCCGCCGACCGGTGCAGGACGTCGGCAGGAGCTCGCTGACCGGCCCGGCGACGGTGGTGCTCTCCGGCATCTCGCTGGGCCTGGAGTCGGCCGTCTACTCGGCCGCGCTGATCGGGGCCGCGGTCTACGGGGCGTACCTGCTGGGCGGCGGGTCGATCGTGCTCGCGCTCTTCGCGGTCGCGCTGGCCGGGACCGGGCTGCTGACCACGGTCGGGGTGATCGTGGCCATGGACACCTTCGGTCCGGTCTCCGACAACGCGCAGGGCATCGCCGAGATGTCCGGTGAGGTGCACGGCGCCGGCGCGCGGGTGCTCACCGAGCTGGACGCGGTGGGCAACACCACCAAAGCGATCACCAAGGGCATCGCGATCGCGACGGCGGTGCTGGCGGCGACGGCACTGTTCGGCTCGTTCAACGACGCGATCGGCGAGGCGGTCGCCAGTGCCGGCGGTAGCACCGCGGGGGCGGCGAGTCTGAGCCTGGACATCGCGCAGCCCAACAACCTGGTGGGCCTGTTGCTGGGTGCCGCGGTGGTCTTCCTGTTCTCCGGGCTCGCCATCAACGCGGTCTCCCGGTCGGCCGGTTCGGTGGTCTTCGAGGTTCGCAGGCAGTTCCGCGACCACCCGGGGATCATGGACGGCAGCGAGACTCCCGAGTACGGCAAGGTGGTGGACATCTGCACCCGCGACGCGCTGCGGGAGCTGGTCACGCCGGGTCTGCTCGCGGTGCTGGCGCCGATCGCGGTGGGGTTCGCGCTCGGGGTCGGCGCGCTGGGGGCGTACCTGGCCGGTGCGATCGGTACGGGCACGCTGATGGCGGTCTTCCTGGCCAACTCGGGCGGTGCGTGGGACAACGCGAAGAAGCTGGTCGAGGACGGCTCGCACGGCGGGAAGGGCAGTGCCGCGCACGCGGCCACGGTGATCGGCGACACGGTCGGCGACCCGTTCAAGGACACCGCGGGGCCGGCCATCAACCCGCTGCTCAAGGTGATGAACCTGGTGTCGCTGCTGATCGCCCCGGCCGTGGTGCGGTTCAGCTTCGGGGTGCACGCCAGTGCCGGCGTCCGGGGGCTGGTGGCGGGTCTGGCCGCGCTGCTGGTGGTGGGCGCGGTCTACCTCTCCAAGCGCCGCCCGATCACCGTGGCGGACGCGGACGCGGACGCGGACGCAGACGCGGACGCGGACGCCGGGACGCAGCTGGCACCCGGGACGGGAGGGGTGGTCCCGGCGGAGGGCTGAAGCGGCGGGACCGCGGGTGGGCGCATGGTGAGACAGGATTGACAAACTGTTGAAGCGAGGGCTTCCCTGCTGCTCGGATAACTCCGATCAGCGACATGTCCACGAGAGGGAAGCCCATGCGGATCCGCATCCTCTGGCCGGCCGGCCAGGCCACCGCGACCCTGCGGTCCACCCCGACCAGCGAAGCACTCTGGGAGGCGCTGCCGATCAGCGCCTCCGCCAACACCTGGGGCGAGGAGGTCTACTTCGGCACGCCCGTCAGCGTCCCGCGCGAGGACGACGCGCAGCAGGTGGTGGAGCCGGGGACGGTCGCGTTCTGGACGGACGGCGACAGCCTGGCGCTGCCGTACGGGCCGACGCCCGTCTCGCATGGCGACGAGTGCCGGCTGGCCAGCCCGTGCAACCTGCTCGGGGCGCTCGACGGCGACCCGCAGGTGCTTCGCACGGTCCGCAGCGGCGACCCGATCCGGGTCGAGCGCGCCTGAGCGGGGCTGAGCGGGGCTGAGCGGGGCTGAGCGGGGCTCTCCTGTCCGGTAGTTTCACCCGGGACGGTTCGGGACAGGACGGAAAGGGCACCCCTGGTGGACGATCGAAAGCGGGCAGGCCGACGGCTGCTGGCGGTGCCGATGCTGGGCGCGTTGCTGGCGTCGGGCGCGGTCGCGTGCAGCAGCGACAACAGCGGTCAGTTGAACGCCTGGGCCGGCAGCGTCTGCGGCTCGATGCGCGACCCGGTTGGCCAGGCGCAGACCTCACTGAACGACACCGGCCGGGTGGTGGCGGGCGAGGCGCCCGCCGATCTGCAGAAGCGGCTCGGCACCGACCTGGGGACGCTGAGCACCGCCAACCAGCAGATCGCGGACGCGATCAGCAAGGCCGGCGTGCCCAAGACCACCAATGGTGCGGGGCTGCAGAAGGACGCCGTCAGCGAGCTCGGCCAGGCCGCCCAGGGTTACCAGAGCATCCAGACCAAGCTGCAGGCGCTGTCGACGAGCGACCAGGCGAAGTTCGCCGACGGCCTCAAGGGCATAGGCGACCAGGTGCAGCAGCTGGCCAGGCTCTCCACCGGGGCGCTGGCGAAGCTCCAGAGCGGGGACCTGGGTACGGCGATCGCCAAGCAGCCGGGGTGCAAGAGCCCCGCGACGACCAGCGCGAGCGGTGCGTCGGGCTCGCCCGCGCCCGCAGCCTCGGGCTCGCCGGCCGCGTCCGGTTCCCCGGCGGCGTCGGGTTCGCCCGGCTCGTCCTCGGCGCCGGGCTCGCCGTCAGCGCCCGCGCCGTCCGGTTCGGGCTCGCCTGCTGCCAACTCCTCGCCCTCCGGGAGCCCGGCCCCCTCGGCCTCGCCGAGCTGACCCGGCGCGACCCGGCGCGCCCCGCCGCGAGGTGCGCGCCGCGCCGGGTGCGGCAGGCGGGACAATGGCGGGGTGACCAAGCTCCCCGTTCCCGACCCCGCCCGCCTCGCCCGACTGCGTGAGGCGCTGCTCGCCGCCTCCTACACCGCCGACGGCTGCCTCGACCTGCTCGGCCCCACCGCCTACGCCGCCCTGGCCCGCAGCGAGGCGGTGCCCGCGCTGCGCGCGACCAGTGGCGGCACGCAGCTGGAGACGCTGGTCCGGCTCTTCCTGCTCCAGCAGCCGGTGCCGTACGCCGCGGCCGCCGCCGCGCTACCGGTCGACGAGGCGCTGGCGGACGGCTGGCTGCTGCGCGACGGCGCGGACGTCCGGGCCACCGTGGACGTCCGCCCGTACGCCAACGAGGTCGCGGGCCTGCCGAGCGCCGACGCCTGGGTGGTCTCCGACCTGGGCTGTTCGGTCGGCGGCGCCGGCGGCATCGGTGCCGGCGCGACCGGCGACGCCGGCGTGGCCCGCCGGGAGTTGGTGCTGGGCGTGGGCGGCGCGTCCACCACGCTGGCGAACCTCGCCGTGCGCCGTCCGGTCCGCGCCGCGCTCGATCTGGGTACGGGCTCGGGGGTGCAGGCGCTGCACGCCGCGCGGCACGCCCAGCACGTCACCGCGACCGACCTCAACCCGCGCGCCCTGGCGTTCGCCCGGCTCACCCTGGCGCTCTCCGGCTTCGGCAACACCGAGACCGTCGAGGGCAGTCTCTTCGAACCGGTGGGGGAGCGGAAGTTCGACCTGATCGTCTCCAACCCGCCGTTCGTGATCTCCCCCGGCAGCCGGTTCGTCTACCGGGACGGCGGCATGGCGGGCGACGACCTGTGCCGGAGCCTGGTCCGGGGTGCCGCCCAGCACCTGGAGCCGGGCGGCTACTGCCAGTTGCTGGCCAACTGGCAGCACGTCAAGGGCGAGGACTGGCACGACCGGCTGGCCGGCTGGGTGGCCGGCACCGGCCTGGACGCCTGGGTGGTCCAGCGCGAGGTGCAGGACGTCGCCCAGTACGCCGAGCTCTGGCTGCGCGACGGCGGCGACCACCTCACCACTCCCGTCGACTACCAGGCCCGCTACAACGCGTGGTTGGACGCCTTCGAGGCGGCGCAGGTGGAGGGCATCGGCTTCGGCTGGATCACCCTGCGCGCCGCCGGGGCGGACCGTCCGACGGTCCGGATCGAGGAGTGGCCGCACCCGATCGAGCAGCCACTGGGCCCGCACATCGAGCAGTGGTTCGCCCGGCAGGACTTCCTGCGCACGCACGACGACGCGGCGCTGCTCGCCGCCCGCTACACGCTGGCCGACGAGGTCGTCCAGGAGCAGGTCGGCGCCCCGGGCGCCGAGGACCCGGAGCACGTGGTCCTGCGGCACAACCGGGGCATGCGCCGGGCGACCAAGGTGGACACCGTCGGCGCCGGGTTCGCGGGCGTCTGCGACGGGACCCTGGCGGCCGGCGAGATCGTCGACGCGATCGCCCAGTTGCTCGGCGAGGACCGGGTGCTGCTGCGCGACCGGGTCCCGGAGTCGCTGCGGATGCTGGTCGAGCAGGGCTTCATCGAGGCTGTCGGCTGACGTTGCGTCAGAACCACCCCTGGGCCGTCCGGTTCAGGGGTGGTAGAGCTCGGTGATGCCGGTGATCACATTGCTGGAGTTGACCGTGACGTCGTAGGTGTTGCCGTAGCAGGAGTACGGCTGCGGCAGGCTGTTCGGGCTGCTGATGCACTCGTCGGCGAGCTTCATGAAGTCGTTCAGCGCCAGCGACTTGGGCTTCATGTCGGCCAGCATGGTGGTCTTCACCTCGTTGCTGAAGGTGTAGAGCTTGGGGGCGCCGTAGCCCTGGAAGTAGCCGTCGTCCGGGACGCCGGCGCCGCAGACGAACTTGGTGTCCAGGGCCTTCATCCAGACCGAGGTGGAGTAGCCGACCGAGGTCGCCACGATGATCCGGTGGCCGGGCTGCACGGCGCCCGCCGAGCAGTTGGCCGCGCCCGGGGAGGCCGTCGTGCTCGGCTTGGCGCCGGACGGCTTGGTGGAGGCGGTGGGCTTGGCACTGTGGGTGCCACCAGCGGTCGGCGTGGCCGGCTCGGAGGCCTTCGTCGAGCCGCTCGGTGCCGCACCGGCCGCAGTCGGGTCGTCCGGTCCGCAGGCGGTCAGGGTGAGTGCGGCGCAGGCGAGAACGGCGGCGGCGAGCAGGCGGCGAGCTGTCATGGTGGACCCCCCAAGGTCTGATCGGGAACCGGTCTGAGGACCGGTCATCTGGCAGACGCGGCCTGAAGATCACCGGTTGCCGCTGTTGCCCCGCTGTGACAGTCGACGGCGTCCGGCCGGCGTTCACCAATCCGTTTCCACGGGTTCGCCCGTTGTATGCCGTCCGGCGGGCCCAGGTTGTCCCCGGGCTGCCAGGCTCCCGCGGCAGGAGATCTTGAGGGGGCTGGGGACGTGGAGACGCCGACGGCGGTGTTGGCCGGAAGTGTGCTCGCGCTCTTCGGCGGCGCCTTGTTGCTCTGGTGCGCCGCGGAGTTCCTGCTGCGCCACCAGCTGCGTCGGCACGGCATTCCGGCCACCGCGCTGGTGGTGGCCGACGAGCAGCCCGGTCAGGCGCTGGACCCCGCTCCGCTGCTGGCCTACGCCACGCTCCCGTCGGTGTTCCCCGCCTCGGACGGCTCGGGCGGCCGCGGCGAGTCCGTCGACGTGCTGGCCCGGCCGCGCGGCGGGACGCCGCTGCGCCGTCCCGCCGGACTCGTCCCGGGTAGTGCGGTCCGCGTCTCCTACGACCCCCGGCGCCCTGCCCGGGTGGTCCTCACCGGTGCCGGGACGATGGCCTCGCTGCCGGTCGACGTGTTCTGGACGATCCTCGGCACCAGCAGTCTGGCCGGCGGCCTGAGCCTGCTCGCCTCGGTGCTCGTCCACTGACACAGCCGACGCGGCTGCTGCCCACTACCGCCCGCTAGCGGCCGAAATGCGGCCCCGCCGACACCCCGCTCGGGAGAACTGCGCGACACGAACGTCCATCATCGGGTTACCGTTCGAGTGGCGTCGGACGGGCTTGCCGGTGAAAAAGCGGGATCCGTCCGTTTGACAAGGGTGGCCGGGGTACGGTCACACTCCGCTGGTGGGGTCGTCGCGATGCGGCACCGCACGACGGTGTGTGTCGGGCGGCGGACAGCCCGAGCTGCCCGCGGTGACCGGTCCCATGACCGGTCGGTGTCCCGTGGGTCACGCCGGCCAGCACAGGTAAACGACCGGGAGAGAAGAGCGAAGGTGTCCCCGAGCAGCGAGACCGCGCGCAACGGCAAGCGACTCGTCATTGTCGAGTCGCCCGCCAAGGCGAAGACGATCAAGGGCTATCTCGGCCCCGGCTACATCGTCGAGGCGAGCGTCGGGCACATCCGTGACCTTCCGGGGACCGCGGCCGAGGTGCCGGACCAGTACACCGGCGAGGTGCGCCGCCTGGGCGTCGACGTCGACCACGACTTCGCCCCCATCTATGTGGTGAACGCGGACAAGAAGTCGCAGGTCTCCAAGCTCAAGGCGCTCCTCAAGGAGTCCGACGAACTCTTCCTCGCCACCGATGAGGACCGCGAGGGCGAGGCCATCGCCTGGCACCTGCAGGAAGTGCTCAAGCCCAAGGTCCCGGTCAAGCGGATGGTCTTCCACGAGATCACCAAGGACGCCATCCAGGCGGCCGTGGCCAACCCGCGCGAGCTGAACCAGCGCCTGGTCGACGCCCAGGAGACCCGCCGCATCCTCGACCGGCTGTACGGCTACGAGGTCTCGCCGGTGCTCTGGAAGAAGGTCATGCCGAAGCTCTCGGCCGGCCGCGTCCAGTCGGTGGCGACCCGCCTGGTGGTCGAGCGCGAGCGCGAGCGGATCGCCTTCACCTCCGCCTCGTACTGGGACCTGACCGCCTCCTTCGCGACCGGCCGCACCCCGGCCGACGCCGCGAACCCGGAGACCTTCGGCGCCCGGCTGTCCTCGGTGGACGGCAAGCGAATCGCCAGCGGCCGCGACTTCGGCTCGGACGGCCAGATCAAGAGCGCCAACACCCTGCACCTCGACGAGCAGACCGCGCGTGCGCTGGTCGCCGCGCTGGAGCAGACCGCGTTCAGCGTCCGCAGCGTCGAGTCCAAGCCCTACCGCCGCTCGCCGTACGCGCCGTTCCGCACCACCACGCTCCAGCAGGAGGCCAGCCGCAAGCTGGGCTTCGGCGCGAAGCGGACCATGCAGGTGGCCCAGAAGCTGTACGAGAACGGCTTCATCACCTATATGCGTACCGACTCCACCACGCTCTCCGAGACCGCGATCAACGCGGCCCGGGCGCAGGTCACCCAGCTGTACGGTGCCTCCTACCTGCCGGACGCCCCGCGCACCTACGCCAGCAAGGTCAAGAACGCGCAGGAGGCGCACGAGGCGATCCGCCCGTCCGGCGACCGCTTCCGCACGCCGGCCGAGACGGCGCTGGGCGGCGACGAGTTCCGGCTCTACGAGCTGATCTGGATGCGCACGGTCGCCTCGCAGATGAAGGACGCGGTCGGCCAGTCCGTCACCGTCAAGGTCGGCGGCGTCTCGACCGACCGCCGGGACGTCGAGTTCTCCGCGTCCGGCAAGATCATCACCTTCCACGGCTTCCTCAAGGCCTACGTCGAGGGCGCGGACGACCCGAACGCCGAGCTGGACGACCGCGAGCGCCGCCTGCCGCAGGTGGCCGAGGGCGACCCGCTCTCCGCCGAGCAGCTGACGCCCGAGGGCCACGCCACCAAGCCGCCGGCCCGGTTCACCGAGGCCTCGCTGGTCAAGGAGCTGGAGGACCGCGAGATCGGTCGGCCCTCGACCTACGCGTCGATCATCGACACGATCATCGCCCGCAAGTACGTCTTCAAGAAGGGGACGGCCCTGGTGCCGTCCTTCCTCTCCTTCGCCGTGGTCAACCTGCTGGAGAAGCACTTCGGCCGGCTGGTCGACTACGACTTCACCGCGCGGATGGAGGACGACCTCGACCGGATCGCCAACGGTGAGGCGCAGTCCGTGCCGTGGCTCAAGCGCTTCTACTTCGGCGAGGGCGAGGGCCACGCGGCCGGCGGCGCCGCCGAGGCCGGCAACGGTGACGGCGACCACCTGGGCGGCCTGAAGGAGCTGGTGACCGACCTCGGCGCGATCGACGCCCGGGAGATCAGCTCGTTCCCGCTCAACGCCGAGATCACCCTGCGGGTCGGCCGCTACGGCCCGTACGTGGAGAAGGCCTCGCAGGTCGAGGGCGAGCCCGGCCAGCGCGCCGACGTCCCCGACGAGATGCCGCCGGACGAGCTGACGGTCGAGCTGGCCGAGGAGCTGCTGGCCAAGCCGAGCGGCGACTTCGAGCTGGGCACCGACCCGGTCAGCGGCAACCCGCTGGTGGCCAAGGACGGCCGCTACGGCCCGTACGTCACCGAGATCCTGCCCGAGGGCACGCCCAAGACCGGCAAGAACGCGGTCAAGCCGCGCACCGCCTCGCTGCTGAAGACGATGACGCTGGACACCGTCACGTTGGAGGACGCGCTGCGGCTGCTCTCGCTGCCCCGGGTGGTCGGCGCGGACGCCGACGGTGTGGAGATCACCGCGCAGAACGGCCGGTACGGCCCGTACCTCAAGCGCGGCACCGACTCGCGGTCGCTGACCGACGAGGAGCAGATGTTCACGGTCACGCTGGAGGAGGCGCTGGCCATCTACGCGCAGCCCAAGCAGCGCGGCCGGGCCGCCGCCGCGCCGCCGCTCAAGGAGCTGGGCACCGACCCGGTGAGCGAGCGCCCGGTGGTCGTCAAGGACGGCCGCTTCGGTGCGTACGTGACGGACGGCGAGACCAACGCGACGCTCCGCAAGGACGACGACGTGGAGACCATCACGCCCGAGCGCGGCTACGAGCTGCTGGCCGAGAAGCGGGCGCGCGGGCCGGTGAAGAAGGTGGCCAAGAAGGCTCCGGCCAAGAAGGCGACCGCGAAGAAGACCGCGACCAAGGCGGCCGCCACGAAGACCGCGGCCACCAAGACTGCGGCGACGAAGACGGCGGCGAAGAAGACCGCCGCCAAGAAGGCCCCGGCGAAGAAGGCGACCGCGGCGAAGAAGACCGCGGCCACCAAGGCCGCCGCCGACCAGGGCTGACGCGCCCACCGCCGGGCCCCGCACCCTCGTGGTGCGGGGCCCGCGGCATGTCCGGCGACCGGCGCGGCGCCCGCGTTCGGCGACGCGCCCGGGAGTCCGCTGCGGGGTGCGTCACACTCCGGTCCGTCACAACCCTGCTGTAGGTGGGATCCGGAAAGCCGTGAACCCATTTTGGCCAAGCGCTGCCCGCTACGCTGACCGTATGACGAGCGAGGAGCAGCCCACCCCCACTGCAGCGGCCGCGGCACGAGCCGGGGCACCCGACCTCCCCGAGGTCGCGCCGGCCGGTACTCCCGGCGAGCGGGCACGGGCGATGCTGCGGCTGCGCCCCTATCGCCGACTGTGGGTCACCCAGCTGATCGGGGGTACCGCCGACCGGCTGGCATTCCTGGTCCTGCTGCTGCTCACGGTGTTCTCCGCGGCCGCGGCCGGGCAGTTCGGCGGCGGCTACCGGGGGGTCGCCCTCGCGGTGGCCCTGGTCTTCGCCGTCCGGCTGGCCGCGACGCTGCTCTTCGGCGCGGCCCTGCTCGGACCGCTGTACGCGCTGCTCAGCAACAGGCTGGACCGCCGCTGGACGCTGATCGGCGCCGACGGCCTGCGCGCCGTGCTGGTCGGCATCTCGCCCTGGTGGTTCGACTGGGTGAGCGGTTCGGCGGCCACCTGGACGCTGCTGGCGACGGTCTTCACGGCCGGCGCGGCCGAGCGGGTCTGGGCGGTGGCCAAGGACGCCACCACGCCGAGCCTGCTGCCGCCCTCCGACCCGTACGCGCCGCAGGCGGAGCAGCGGCCGTCGGCCGCCAACCTGGAGACCGTCCGCACCCTCGACCTGCGCACCGGCTGGGCCACTGTCCCGCTCGCCGCGGTCGGCCTGATCGCCTTCACGCTGCTCAACAACCTCTTCGCCGCGCTCGGCTCGCAGTGGTTGAGGGACCATCAGGTGACGATGGCCGCGCTCGGCGCGGCCGGCCTGCTGGCCGCGTCCGGGGTGCTCCTCTACCTCCAGGAACTGCCGCGCGGCAAGGTGACGAGCGGTCCGCGCTCGCCGCTGCAGGGCCTGCGCGCGCCGACCGACGCCACGCCGGGCCCGGCGCTCAGCAAGGGCCGCACCGGCTCGGCGCCGTACTTCACCTTCTCGGTCGCCGCCGCCTACGCCGCGATGGCCGGTACCGCCGCGCTCGCGCTGCTGACCGCCGCCGAGCACGGCGCCGGGCCGATCGGCTACGGCCTGCTGGTGCTCGCCGCGACCGGCGCGCCCTGGCTCGGCCTGCGGCTGACCAAGGTCACGCTGCCCGCGCTGTCCCGCCGCCGGCTGCTGGCGGTCTCGCTGCTCGCCATGGGCACCACGCTGATCCTGGCCGGGCTGGTCTTCGACTACGTGCTGATCCTGCTGCTCACCACGCTGGCCGGGACGGCCGCGGGGATAGTGATCGGGGTCGGCCGGGCGCTGCTGGAGCAGGAGGTCGAGGAGGCCAGGCTGGCGCGGGTCACCGACCACCTGTACGCCGTGCTGCGGGCAGTGGTGGCGGCCGCGCTGATCGCCGTGCCGCTGATCGCCGCCGCCTACGGGCAGGTCGACTACGGCACCCGCGCCCCCGGTGACTTCACCTTCGTGCACGCCGGCGCCGCACTGGCGGTGGCCACCGCCGGGGTGCTGACGCTGGTGCTGGCCGCGGTCGTACTGCTGAAGACGGACGACCAGCGCGGGACGGTGCCGTTCGGCCGCGAGCTGCTGGAGGCGCTGGGCGCCGGGCGTTCGGACGCCCCGCACCGGACCACCGGCAGCGGCTTCTTCATCGCCCTGGAGGGCGGCGACGGCGCCGGCAAGTCCACCCAGGCGCAGGCGCTGGCCGAGTGGATCCGCAGCAAGGGCCACGAGGTGGTGCTGACCCGCGAGCCCGGCGGCAGCCCGGTCGGGCAGCGGCTGCGCGGCCTGGTGCTGGACGTCGGCAACACCGGCCTGTCGCACCGCGCCGAGGCGCTGATCTACGCGGCCGACCGGGCCGAGCACGTGGAGAACGTGATCCGCCCGGCGCTCGCGCGCGGCGCCGTGGTGATCACGGACCGCTACATGGACTCCTCGATCGCCTACCAGGGCGCCGGGCGCGACCTGGCCGCCACCGAGGTGGCCCGGATCTCGCGCTGGGCCACCGGCGGCCTGGTGCCGGACCTGACCGTGGTGCTGGACGTCGACCCGACGAAGGCGCGGGAGCGGTTCACCGAGGCGCTGGACCGGCTGGAGTCCGAGCCGACCGAGTTCCACGCCCGGGTCCGGGCCGGGTTCCTCGCGCTGGCGGCGGCCGATCCGGTCCGCTACCTGGTCGTCGACGGCAGCCAGGCGCCCGCGTTCGTGACCACCGCGGTCCGCCACCGGCTCGACCGCGAGCTGCCGCTCTCCGAGCAGGAGAAGACCGCGCGGATCGAGCAGGAGCGCCGCGCCAAGGAGGAGGCCGACCGGCGGGCGGCCGAGGAGGCGCGGGTGCTGGCCGAGGCCGAGGCGGCCGAGCGCAAGCGGCTCGAACTGCTGGAGGAGCTGCGCGCCGAGCAGGCCGAGAAGGACCGGCTGGCGAAGGAGGAGGCCGAGCGGGTGGCCGCCGAGGCCGCTCGCCAGGCGGCCGAGGAGGTCCGGCTCAAGGCCGAGGAGGCGGCGAAGCTGCGGGCGGCCCAGGAGGCCGAGCGGCAGGCTGCCGAGCAGGTCCGGCTGAAGGCCGAGGCCGCCGAGCAGGAGCGGATCGCGGCGGAGGCCGCGCAGCAGGCCGAGCTTCAGCGCCGCCGGGACGTGCAGCGCGAGGAGCAGCGCCGGCGCGCCGAGGAGGCCTTGCAGCGGGCGGAGGAGACGCGCCTGGCGGAGGCGGCTGCTGCTGCCGCCGCTGCCGCGTCGGCTACCGTCACGGCGGAGCTGCCGCAGGTGGGGCCGGACGATCTGACGCAGGAGATCTCGGAGCGGGACCGGCGGGCCGCGGTCGCCGCTGCGGACGCCGTCGCGCGCGGCAAGCGGGCCCCGGCCGCGGCGGCCGACGAGACCGCCGTACTGCCGACCGTCCCGGCGGCCGACGCGACCGCGGTGCTGCCGCGGATCGGGTCCGTCGACGGCGGCAAGGCCGCCCCGGGCGGTACGGTCCCGCCGGTGCTGCCGGTCGAGGAGCGGGTGCCGCCGGGGCTCTGGCGCCCCGAGCCGGCGGCTGAGCGGCCGGTGGAGCAGACCAGGGAGTTCCCGCCGGTACCGGCCGAGGACGCGGCGCCGCCGCTGCGGCCGGCCCGGCCGTCCTGGGCCGCGCCGACCGAAGCGTCGGACACGTCAGAGGCCGCGGACGTCTCGGATGCCGCGGACGCCTCGACGGAGGAGCCGGAGCGCCCGGCCCGGCCGGCCTGGGCCGAGGAGACGCCGATGGACGACCTGCCCAGCCTGACCGACACGCTGCTCGGCTCGCGCGAGGACTGGGCCCGCTGGCAGCAGGCCGAGCCCGAGGGCGAGCACCCCGAGGACGGGACGGACGGCAAGGGGCGCAAGCGCCGCAAGTAGCGGCGTGGGCGGTCGCCGGTCCGTGGCTGTCGGAGCGGGCCCGTATGCTCGGAGCTTGAGCAGCGGGTGACACGGTGGGAGCAGCAGTGGCCGTCTGGGACGACCTGGTGGGCCAGGAGCGGGTGGTCGAGCAGCTGACCGCCGCCGCCCGCGCGGCTCGCGCGACGGTGCTCGCCGGGCGCGGCGGTGCCTCGGCCGTCGCCGAGGCGGGCGGCAACGCCTCGCTGATGACGCACGCCTGGCTGCTCACCGGCCCGCCGGGGGCCGGCCAGGTCACCGCCGCCCGCGCCTTCGCCGCCGCCCTGCAGTGCACCAGCCCTGACCTCGACCTCGGCGGCACGCCCGGCTGCGGGTTCTGCGACGGTTGCCACACGGTGATGGCGGAGAGCCATGCCGACGTGAAGTTCGTCCGCAGCGACGGCCTGTCGATCGGCGTCGGCGACATGCGCAGCCTGGTGCTGCGCGCCAGCAGCTATCCGACCGGCGGCCGCTGGTCGGTGATCCTGATCGACGCCGCCCACCGGCTCACCGAGTCGGCCGCCAACGCGCTGCTCAAGGGCGTCGAGGAGCCGTCGCCGCGGACCGTCTGGCTGCTCTGCGCGCCGTCGGTCCAGGACACCCTGCCGACCATCCGCTCGCGCTGCCGCCACCTGGTGCTGCGCACGCCGTCCGCCGACGCGGTCGCCGACATGCTGGTGCGCCGGGACGGTGTCGAGCCGGGCGTGGCGCGGATCGCGGCGCTGGCCGGGCAGGGCGACGTCGAGCGCTCGCGCCGCCTCGCGGTGGACGAGCAGGCCCGCTCCCGGCGCCTGGAGGTGCTGCGGATCCCCTTGGTGGTCGGCGACGTGGGCGGTTGCCTGGCCGCCGCGCAGCAGCTGGTGGACACCGCCAAGACCGACGCCGAGGCGCTGGCCGAGACCCGCGACGCCAAGGAGACCGGCGACCTCAAGGCCGCCTACGGCGCTGCCGAGGGGCTGGGCGGCAAGGCCCCGCGCGGGATGGCCGGCGCGGTCAAGGAGCTGGAGAAGCGGCAGAAGAGCCGCGCCACCCGGACCCGCCGGGAGTCGCTGGGCGTCGCGCTGCTCGACCTACTGGGCTTCTACCGGGACGTGCTGGCGCTCCAGCTGGGCGCCTCCGGGACGCTGGCGAACGAGGACCAGCGTGTCGCACTGGGCCGGATCGCCGCGGCCGGACCGCCCGAGGGCACCCTGCGGCGGATCGAGGCCGTGCTGGCCTGCCGCCGCGCGCTGGACCGCAACGTCGACCCGCTGCTCGCGGTCGAGGCGATGACGCTGGCGCTGCGGGCCGGCTGACGGGCGGTTCCTGCGGGGGGTTGCGTGGGTTGATCCCGCTGCGCTCGCTCGTTCGAGTGAACGTGGGCAATCGCCCACAACGGTCGCATGGATCCCCGGTGTCGTCTTGCACGCTGTGGCTGGGCCGATCCGGCCCCTCGTAGCCCGGTGTACTGGCCCTCCCGAGGTGGTGCCCCATGCCCCGCTCAACCCTCCTCCTGCTGCTTCTCCCGATCCTCCTGCTCGGCTACTGGCTGGCCCGCGGCGCGCTCAACCGCTGGCGGGACCAGCGCTCCGCCGTGACGTACGAAATCACCGCCGACCTGCGCCCGGCCATGCTGCGAGCCGGTGGGGCGGTGCTCTGCGGGATGTGCGCGACCGCGCTCGCGGTGGCCGCGGTGCTGGGCTCGCGCGGTGTGCTGGGTGGTGCGGGGGCCGCGGGTGCCGGTGGGGCGCAGTCCTTGCAGGACGGGACCGCCCAGCGTCCCGAGGCTCCGCCGACCCCTGCGGCCGGTGCCGCCAACGCCGTCGCGGCGGTCGCCTCCGGCTCCGCCAAGCCGTCCGCCCGCCCGTCGGCCTCCGCGTCCGGGTCGGCGGCGGCGGTGCCGGTGCGGTTCGAGACGGTCTCCCACCCCGCCGAGGGCGAGCTGCTGCAGGCGGCCGTCCCCACGTCCGGCGGCAAGTCGCGCAACGTCCGGGTCTGGCTCCCGGCGCACTACGGTGACGACCCGTCGGTGCGGTTCCCGGTGATCGTGCTGCAGGCCGGCACTCCCGGCCGGACCGCGGACAGCGAGATCCCGGACGTCTTCGACGGCATCGCCTCGGCGATCAAGCTGGGTAAGGCCCGGCCGTTCGTGGTGGTCGCGCCCGAGGGGCCCAAGGGGACCGGCCGCCCCTGCGACCTGGTGGCCGCCGCCCCGCAGGCGCTCGCCGACGACGCCGCGCTGCGCACCGCCGTCGCCGCCGCGTTCCGTACCCTGCCGCCCGGGCCGCAGGGCTGGGCCGCCCTCGGGGTGGACGGCGGCGCGCCGTGCGCCGCCGCGGCCGGGCTGACCCGCGGGGACCTGTACGGTGCGGCGGCCGCCGTGTCGGGCCGGTACGACGCCGGGGCGCTGGCGCAGGCCGGGGCCGACGCGCCCGCCGGCGCCGCTCCGCAGCTGCTGCTGGCCGCCGCCAAGGGCGACGCCGACGGTCTCGGCTCGGCGCGGCAGGTGAAGAACGCGCTGCACGCCGGGAAGGGGCAGGCGGCCCGCGCCCTCGTCAGCACCTCCGACATCGTCGAGGACTACGCGGCGGACCGGGAGCGCCTGCGGCTGGTCCGGATCGCGGCGCAGTACCTGGCAGAGACGCTCGCCCACCCGGGTGACTGATCCGGGCGGCGTCCGGCGGGTGCCGCCCTTCCCGCTACGCTCGGACCGCCGGTCGAGGACGGACCGCACCCGAGTGTCCCGAGATCCCGAGATCCTGAGGGGGAGCCCGCATGCGCCCTGCCCGGCGGCACCGAACCACCGCTGCGCTGCGGATGGCGTCAGCCCTGGTCGCGACGGGCCTGGCGCTCGCAGGCTGCACGGCCGGCCATTCCGGCGCCGCCAAGCCGTCCGCCCGGGACAACGGCGGCCCGATCTCCGCCGACGGCACGCCCGCCGCGACCGGCTCCGCCGCCGCCGGTGCGGGCGCCGCCACGCCGTTGCAGCCACTGCCCGCGGCGATCCCGGAGGCCCTCGCCTCCTACTACGCCCAGCAGTTGAGCTGGCAGCCGTGCGACCAGAAGTTCGAGTGCACCACCTTCAAGGTGCCGCTCGACTACGACCACCCCGGTGGCGGCGACCTGAGCCTCAGCGCGGTCCGCCAGAAGGCCTCGGGGGACGGCGCCGCCCAGCACCTGGGCTCGCTGCTGCTCAACCCGGGCGGTCCGGGCGGCTCGGCGATCGAGTACGTCGAGTCGGTCGCGGCGAGCTACAACCCGGCGGTCCGCGCGTCGTACGACCTGGTCGGCCTCGACCCGCGCGGGGTGGGCCGGAGCAGTCCGGTCAGCTGCCTGAGCGGTGACCGGATGGATGCCTACACTGCGGTCGACACCACCCCGGACACTCCGGCCGAGGTCGATCAACTGGTTGCTGCCGACAAGGAGTTCGCCGCCGCCTGCGAGCAGCACTCCGGCTCGCTGCTGGGCCACGTCAGCACCGTCGAGGCGGCCCGCGACATGGACGTGCTGCGCGCGCTGCTCGGAGACCCGAAGCTCGGCTACGTCGGCAAGTCGTACGGGACGCTGCTGGGCGCGACCTACGCCGGGCTCTTCCCGTCCCGGGTCGGCCGGATGGTGCTGGACGGCGCGGTCGATCCCTCGCTGGACGCGCTGACCGGCAACCGCACCCAGGCGGGCGGCTTCGAGACGGCCTGGAGCGCGTTCGCCCAGGACTGCGTCAAGCGCGACGACTGCCCGATCGGGCCGACCGTGCAGCAGGCCGGCCAGCAGCTCGACGCCCTCTTCGGCAAGCTCGACGCCACCCCGCTCAACGCCGACGGGGGACGGAAGTTGACCGAGGCGCAGGGGGTGACCGGCGTCATCGAGGCGATGTACGCGGAGTTCCTCTGGCCGCAGCTGCGGGCCGGGCTGAAGGCGGCGCAGGCCGGCGACGGCGGCCCGCTGCTCAAGCTCTCCGACGACTACTACGAGCGCGCGAGCGACGGCTCGTACCCCAACCTGATGTTCGCCAACATGGCCGTCAACTGCCTTGACTCGCCTGCCCCGTTCACCGGTCCGGACGACGTCGCGCGTGCGGTTCCCGACTTCGAGAAGGCCTCGCCGCACTTCGGGCGGGACATGGCCTGGATGGCGCTGTCCTGCACCTACTGGCCGGTCAGGCCGACCGGCGCCGCGCACACCGTCCGCGCCGCCGGTGCGGCCCCGATCGTGGTGGTCGGCACCACTCGCGACCCGGCCACCCCGTACGCCTGGGCGCAGGCGCTGGCAGGCCAGTTGGAGTCGGGTCGGCTGCTGACCTACGACGGCGACGGGCACACCGCCTACGGGCGGCACAACGACTGCGTGGACTCCGCGGTCAACCACTACCTGCTGCAGGGGGATCCGCCGGCCCAGGGGCTGCGTTGCGCCAAGTAGTCAACCAGTCATCCAGCAGGGCGATCTGACGCTCCGCCGGGAACTCGGCCGGGGCGAAGAGCGACTGGACCACCAGGCCGAGTGCGAACCCCTGGGCGGCGGCGGCCAGATCCGCGGTCGCGGCGGTGGCCGGCAGCTCGCCGCGGCGCTGCGCGGCGGCGACGTGACCGGACAGCCGCTCGCGCGAGCGGCGGTAGCGCTCGGCGTGTTCGGCCGCGAGCTCGGGGTCGGCGAGCGCGACGTCCCAGGAACTGACCCAGATCCGGTTGGCGGCCGCGCTCTCGGGGGTGAGCGGCAGGACGTCCAGCAGCGCCGTCCGCAGTGCGGCGAGCCCCTCGGCCGGCGCGGTGCGGCGCGGGCGGTCCTCGGAGCGCTGCGCCAGGATCTCCAGCGCGGTGCGGAGCAGGGCGCGCTTGTTCGGGAAGTAGTGCGTGAGCAGCCCGGTCGAGGCGTCCATCTCGGCCGCCACCGCGCGCAGCGTCAGCCCGCCGAAGCCGCGCGTGACGAGCACCCGCCAGACGGCTTCGGAAACATCGCGGCGGCGGGCGTCATGGTCTCCACGGGCGGGCGGCATAGCGCTATGGTACCTACCAAACGTTTGTTATGCACCCGTGGAGGTCCCTGTGTACGCCATACCGCTCTCCGCCACGCTCGACGCCGAACTCCGCCCGCTCGAGCCCTGGCAGGCACCCGAGTTCCTCGCCCACATCGACCGCGCCCGCCCCAACACCGACCCCTGGATCCCGTGGGCCTCGGGCAGCGCCGACCTCGAGTCGGCCCGCGAGACGCTCCAGCGCTACGCCGACCGGCAGGCGGCCGACACCGGGCGGCTCTACGGCATCTGGCTGGACGGGACGCTGGTCGGTGGCGTGATGTTCGTGAAGTTCGACACCCGCTTCGGCAACTGCGAGATCGGCGTCTGGACCGAGGCGGCCGGCGAGGGACACGGCCTGGTCAGCGCCGCCGTCCGCCACCTGCTCGACTACGCGCTGGTGGAGCGCGGGCTGCAGCGCGCCGAGTGGCTCTCCAGCACGCTCAACACGCGCAGCGGCGCGGTCGCCAAGCGGGTCGGGATGCGCCTGGACGGCGTCCTGCGCTCGTACTTCCCGCACAACGGGATCCGGCACGACAAGGAGGTCTGGTCGATCCTGGCCGACGAGTGGGCATCGATACGATGATGTGCCCACGACTTGCCTAGGAGCCCACGATGCTGGGAGTCAACCACCTCGCCACCTACACGCTCGGCGCGGTGATCATCGTCCTGCTACCCGGCCCGAACTCCCTGTACGTGCTCTCGGTGGCCGCCCGCAAGGGCATCCGCACCGCCTACCGGGCGGCCGCCGGCGTCTTCCTCGGCGACTTCACCCTGATCGCCCTCACCTCGCTGGGCGCCGCCTCGCTCCTCAAGGCCAACCCCGGCGTCTTCGCCGTCGTCCGGTTCGGCGGCGCGGCCTACCTGCTCTGGATCGGCTACGGCATGGTCCGCGCCGCCCGCCAGCTCTGGCGCGAGCACCGCGCCCCGGCGCCGGACGCCCCCGCGGACGCCGTGGTCGGGACGGAGAACCCGTTCCGCCGGGCGCTGGTGATCAGCCTGCTCAACCCGAAGGCGATCCTCTTCCTGCTCTCCTTCTTCACCCAGTTCGTCGACCCGTCCTACGGCCGGCCCGCCCTCTCCTTCGCCCTGCTCGGCGGCATCCTGCAGAGCTTCTCGGTGATCTACCTCTCCGTGCTGATCTTCGCCGGCACCGGCCTCGCCAACGCCTTCCACCGCCGCAAGCGCCTCTCCGCCGGCCTCACCGGAGGAGTGGCCGTCCTCTTCGCCGCCTTCGCCGCCAAACTCCTCGCCTCCTCCGCCTGAAACCACCCCGCAGGCACCCCCGCGGCAACCCGTTACGGATCACCCCGCCAACCTGTGTAGACTAGCCCGCGTTGCCGACAACAACCTGCCTCCGCAGGTCAGCCCCGGCAGCGGTGCCGCTTTAGCTCAGTTGGCCAGAGCAACGCACTCGTAATGCGTAGGTCTCGGGTTCGAATCCCGAAAGCGGCTCCATCGAAGGCCCGGTCAGACACTGTCTGACCGGGCCTTTTGTCGTCTACTGCATGCGCCGCCGACGTCGTGCACGAGCCGCCACGTGAGCTGTTGAAGCTGGCCGTCCGCCTGTAGCCGGGACCATCAGTTACTCTCCCTCCGTCGCTGAGGCCGCAACAGGGCGGAGCAGGTCGAGGACGTGGGTCCAGTTGTACTTGTCGCGGCCCCCGCCGGCCTTGGGCTTGTGGGGGACGTAGTCGCCGACCAGGACGCCCATCGACCGGAGCCGGGCCAGGCTCTCCGCGTACGCGGGGTGGGCGGCCTGGGCGGAGTTGACGTAGGGGTGGACGGCTACGGGGATACCGAGACCGTATGCCTCGCAAAGGACGCCGAGCGCGAGGGTGTCGGAGATGCCGGCGGCCCACTTGTTGATGGTGTTGAACGTGGCCGGGGCGACCGCGATGGCGTCGGCCGGAGGCAGCGGTTGGGGGATGCTGGGGGTGCGCCAGGCAGAACGGATCGGGAAGCCGGTCTGGGCTTCGATGGCTTTCTGGTCTATGAACCCGAGTCCGTTCGGGGTCGCGATCACGCCGACCCCCCAGCCCTCGGCGTGGGCAGCGGTGATCAGTTCGCCCACTCCGTCGGCGATACCCGAAGCGCAGACGACGACATAGAGGAACGGCTCGCGGTGCTCGGTCAAACCTGGACTCCCAACTCCTGGCAGAAACGACGAAGCTCCGGGACGGCGCCACGCCGGTCGCGAGCGGCCATGTCACCGGCCAGCTCGAGCAGACTGGGCCGTCGACGGATGTCCTCCGAGGCACAGCTCTCCGCGATCCTGAGCGCTTTGTATCCCTCGGCAAGTCTGCCCTGCTGGCTGTAGGCCCTTGCAGCCTCCACCCACAGTGCTGCCCGGCGCTCGGGGACCGGGATGCGCCTGCGCATCAGGGGCTGGGCGGCTTCCAGCGCCGCTCCGGCGTCGCCAAGGACGACCGAGGCACTCACCGAGTGGAGCGCGACGTTGGTCGGACTGAAGTTCGCCCAGGCGTCGGGACCGTCGCGGTCGACGTAGCGCGCGACGTCCTGGGCCTCGATCGGTTCCAGCGCGCCGACTACTCTCGGATTGAACGCCGTCTGGGAGCATCACTCCTCGACGCCCGACCAGGAGGGGACCGCCACGCGTAGCGCGTCTGCGGCAGGACGGTCCCCAGTACTGCTAGACATGCAACCGTGCACTCAGTTCTCTCCCCTTCACAGCTTCAGCTTCTGCACCATCTCGTGATCGCTGAGATTCCGTCCCCCGACGCGATAGCAGCTGCCGTCCGGGGGCTCGACCAGGAGAGCAGCGCGGACGACGTGCAAACTCTCAGTTGGATGGGCCTGCTCGAGGTCAAAGGTGAGGGTCTCGTCATCACGCCGCGCGGCAAGGCAGCGTACTTCGAAGCCGAGTGCACCACGCTGGGCGAACGCCTGATCGAGGTGAGCGCATTCGCCGACGAGTTGCAGCGACGTACACCCTCACTCAGTCCGGAGATGCACGCGCTCCGTCAGCTCGCCGAGGGTGCGTGGAGCGGGACGGAGGCGGTAGCGTACGTGGAGCGTTGGGCGAAGGAGCACTGAGCTGCCGCTACGGTTCCTCGTCGACATCCAGAAGCATCTCGACTTGGCGACGGGGTTTGCGCGCCTTGACGGGCACCGGCAGGATGCCGGCCTGTTCGAGGTCTGCCGCTGTGACTGTGGGCGCGGCGAGGATCCGGTCCAGCAGATCCTGTTGGGCGGGAGCGAGGTCGGTCAGCCGACGCAGCACGGACAGCAGTTCCATGAGCTCACGAGACCAGTCGGCCGGCCAGGAGTCGACGTGCAGGTCGTCCAGGGGGCTCGTCTTGCGGCTGTTGGGGCTCGCCTTGCGGTATCCGAACCACTTCTTGACGATCTGCATGCCGCCGACGTCATAGTTCCATACCTCTGCGGGCACCGGGCTGACGTATCCGGCACCCAAGTACAGGGACCGGTTCATCTCGGCGTAGTGGATTTCGCCGGGCACCTCCGTCCCGATGTGCTGGTCGTAGCGGAGCCGGCGCGGATCGCTTTGCGCAAAGAGGACGTCTCCTGCTGGCCGACCGTCTTCTGGATCGACGTAACGTTCCCCGTACGTCGAAGCCCACAACAGGCGCTCGCCCAGCTTCACCGCCTCGCGCCACAATGCGGGATCGCGAGTGAGTGGCAGCCGTACGCCGGGAGTGAGCAGTTCCGCTGTGAACCGCTCGGTGAATCCGCCGTGCCCTGCGACAGCCGTCGCGTATGCGGCCAGGTCGTGCACCGTGATGCGGTCGAGGCCGAGTTCGGTTGCCAGGTGGGCGAGCAGGCGCGGATGTACGTTGGGCGTGCCGTCCGGATGGAGGATCGGCATGATCTTGCCGCCGCGGCCGTTGAAGTGGTGGGTGTCGGGGAGCAGGGCGGTGGCGACGACCGCCGGTCCGGTTTCGAT
Organism: Kitasatospora sp. MAA4; assembly: GCF_029893355.1. Taxonomy (GTDB): domain Bacteria; phylum Actinomycetota; class Actinomycetes; order Streptomycetales; family Streptomycetaceae; genus Kitasatospora. The sequence continues at coordinate 3,393 of NZ_JARZAI010000034.1, read as the reverse complement.
CTCGTGGGAGGACTGCTGGTTCAGGAAGAGCTGCCCCTGCTGTAGGGATTCCCACAACGTGGGTCGGGCGAAGTCGATGACACGACTGTCGGAGATCAGCCATTGCCGGTCGAAACTGCGCATGGCGATGCGGATCAGGTCTGGCGCCAGCTTTGTTTCGTCCACAAGCCCTTGGGCGTGCTCAGGTTGTCCGGGCAGCGGGGGCCGGCTGTCGTGCAGCGAACGATCTCGCGTCTCCTTGAACAACTCCGCCTTTGTGACCGGATTGGCCTCGTGGATCAGACGCGCCCAGCGTCGCTGGAGCAGTTGCTCGCTGGGGCCATTGACCCACGAGCGGTTGGCCTTGACTCCCGGACTTCCCCAGAGGAAGAGATCGTCGAGAGCAGGATAGTCTTCCCAACCCGTCTCGGTGGTCGGGCGGAACGGGCGGATGGCGGCGGAGTGCGTGTCCTGCCAGCCCTCGTCGTCCAGTTGGATCTCTTTGAGCTGGCCGTACTTGGCAACCCGCTTGCCGTGTACGGCTCGGTAGTGGATGCGGGCGGGCCGCTCGGGATCAGTGTCCTTGCTGCGCACGAAAATGCAGATGGCCAGCGGCTGGGCGACACCGGGGAAGATCCGGCTGGCCACATCCGGGCGGTGACCTTCCGGGGACAGGTCGATGATCCACCCCTCGTCGCAGGTGCGCCGCAGGTAGTTGCGCATGCCGCGCCCGCCAGGCCCCGTGGTGAAGCCCGAGGGGGTGATGAAGCAGACGACCCCCTGCTGGTCCTGCGGATGGGCGTCGAAGACCTTCCAGGTTGCCCAGCGCCAGAAGTAGATGTACAGGTTCTTGAGCACGTGCTCGTAGCGGCCGTTTCCGGGCCACTTGAACGCCTCGATGGGGGTGACACCCTGCGCTGGGCTTCCCTTCTCGACCCAGCCGCCGCGGCCCTTGGCCTTGTCGTCGTAGGGCGGGTTGCCGATCGCGACGGTGACCGGTGTGCTGGCCTTCACCTCGTTCGCCCGCCTACGTGACTCCGAGATCACGCCGTACGTCGAGGCGAGGGTTTCTTCGGCCAGGTAGGGGTTGTCCAACGTGTCGGTGACGAACAGCTTCATGCCGTCAGGCGGTGCGACCGCTTGATGCCGCTTGAGCAGGTCCGACGCCCGTAGCTCGGCCACGGCGAATGGGCCCATCTGCAGCTCGAAGCCGATCAGGCGCTTCGCTAGACTGCCTATCGCATCCGGCGTCGCCCCAGGGCCAACGTTCTCCGCCGTCCAAGCGGCGACGTGCTCGATGACCGCGTGAAGGTACGTGCCCGTCCCCATCGCTGGATCGACGATGCGCACGCTGTCGTCCGCGTATCCGGCCGGGCGGCCCAAGCGGGTACGCAGCACGTCCTCAGTGAGGCGCACCATCTCCTCGACCACTTCGCGCGGGGTGTAGTACGAGCCGCTCTTCTGGCGCAGCTTCTCGTCGTACACCTCCAGGAACGACTCGTACAGGTGTAGGTACGCATCCCGCCGGCCCTTGCGGATCGCCGCCCAGTCGACCGCGTCGATCACCTGGATAAGCAGATCGAGGCTGACCTCGAAGCTCACCGTGATGTTGTCGGTCAGGAGCTGAAGGGCCTTGCCCATCAAGGCGTGTCCGGCATCCAGGCGGCGGCCGATCTCGTGCAGCCCCACGCCCTTCAGGGAGATGTCTTCCGTGCGCGCCAACAGAAGCGCGAAGGTCACCGTCTGGGCGTACCCGTCGGCGAAGGTCGCGTCGTCGGCTGTCGGGAAGAGCAGCCTTCGCCAGTCGTTCTTCAGCCCGGTGAACCGCAGTTCCTCAGGGCGCGCGCCCTCAGCTGCGTGCTGTCCCTCCCACTCCAACTGCTCCAGGACCGCCGCACGCAGCAGGCGGCACAGCGGCGCGGCGCGCCGGACCAAGCTGGAGACGTGGCGGATCGGCTCAGGAACCCAGTGGAGGAAGGTCCGCAGAAGGGCATGGAACGCGGCGGGCTCGCGGGCGGACAACGAGCGTCCTGCGCTTCCTAGATCGCCGTCGAAGAGGACCGGGGAACCGATCAGCTCGCCGGTGCGGAATAGACGCCACTCAGTGCCGTTGGTGTAGAGCACGTTCGGCAAGTCGCGCAGCCGTTCCCACTGCTTCTTGTTCCGTCCCGTGAACTTCTCTGGATCAACCGGCTGACCAGGGCGCTTGACCTCGACATAGCCGACGATTTCGCCGTGCACCTCGACCGCGTAGTCAGGACGCACGCCCACATCACGCAGGGGCGTTTCGGAGTGCCACAGCACGCCGTCCATGGCGTCGTGGCTGCCCACAGCCTCCAGGAGGCTCTGCAGAGGCGGACGAATTGACGCCTCGGGGTCGCCTGGTCCGTTCACCATGACCTTGCATGACGCACCGAAGCTCGAGATGGCTTCCGCGAGCCAGTCGAACTCCTGTCCCTGCGTCACTTCCGCACCCCCGCGCTATCGATCATGACGTGAGGAGTATGCCAGAGCGGACGTGAAGGTACGTCAGTTTCGGGAACAGTCAGGCTCATCGAGTCCCGGTCCAGATCTGTGACTGTTCGTCCGATAGGGTGCACGTCGCGAAGGCGACCGGTACGACTGTGCCGAAGCGACGCCCTCTCCGCCCGGCACCCAGTCCGGGGCATCGCCGAAGTCGAGCCAGAGATCATCACGACTGTCTCGCTCATTCGAGAGCAACCTGGCCCGAACGATGGATCCGGCGCCGTGATCCTGACGGCGTGGTCGCCTGTGCGGCGCCGACGGGTGCCTGGCGGGCCGGGGGAGGCCGAAGGAGTCCCCGCCCGAAGACCGCCCGGCTGGAAGCCGGTCCGTCGGACGGCGAGGGAAGCGGCCCCATCCCCCTGCCGGGGTCGTCGACGTGATTGCAGCCCTGCCGAACATCGGCGGGTCGGGCGGGATCGTTGGGTGTGGCCGGCATGAATCTGCGAAGGCTGCTGGGTATGGACCGTATCCCGGCAGCCTCCCGGCCTCTGGATAGCCATCTGCATGGCTGATCTAGACGAACCGATCCATCTCGCTGTTGGTGCCCCGGCGTAGCTAGCAGCCCGCCATGTTGGAGTCGAGCAGGGCGCGAGCTGCGCGAGCGATGCGTGAGCGGACGGCGTAGCACGTGCCGGTTCGGACGGGATCGTGGATCGCAGTGCAGCGTCCTGACCTGCGGGTTCATCACCAAGTGGCCGATGCTGGCAGCGGCCGACATGATCACTCTCGGGCTCGTAATGCGTAGGTCTCGGGTTCGAATCCCGAAAGCGGCTCCATCGAAGGCCCAGGTCAGGTCTTGGGTTCCAGGGGTCGTCGCAACACCACTGGTTCTAGGTGGTGAGTAGATCACGTAGACGCTCGGCTGGGGTATCCCAGTCGAGCGTCTTG
>NZ_JARZAI010000033.1 GCF_029893355.1 Kitasatospora sp. MAA4 | reverse complement strand
GCATGACTGGCCCTCCTACCGGTTGCGATCCCCCCAGCAAACCGGCCCCACCCCCCCCCCGCGCCCCCCCCGCCCCCCCCCCGGCCCCCCCCCCCCCCCCGGCCCCCCCCCCCCCGCCCCCCCCCCCCCCCCCCCCCCGCGGCTGTGTCGTGTGCGTCGGTCTAAGTCCGGTGTCAGGCGCCCGGGTCGGCGAAGGTCTGCAAGGTCACGAAGACCACCCGGCGAGCGTCCCCCGCACCCTCGGTGCGGATCCGCACCCGTTGGCCGGGCCGCAGCAGCCGAAGGCCGCCCGCGTCGAACGCGGCGGCGTCGAAGGGCACCGCGGTGCCGTCGTCCAGCAGCACGGAGCCGGACCGGGTCTCGGAGTCGTAAGTGAACGCGGTGGCCTGCATGCCGTCAGCTTAGACCGCCCCACCGACAGACGGAGTTCGGACCAGCGCAGCCGCCGCGGAGGCCGTGCGCGGGCCGACGCCCAGGCGCAGCGCCTCGGCGAGGTCGGCCGCGGTGTCGACGTCCCGGCGCACGGACGGCACGTCGGGGAGCGCGAGTTCGAGCGCTCCGCCCGCCGTGTGCCGCGCGCGCGAGGCGCCGCCGAAGGCCGGTTCCAGCGGTCGGCCCGGGGAACAGGCCAGCAGCGTGGTGCCGATGCCGGGGGAGTCGGCCAGGAAGGCGCGCCCGGGCGCGGGTACCGCGGCCAGCACTCGCGCCAGTTCGTCCGGCCGCAGCGCGGGGAGGTCGGCGGAGAGGGCGGCGAGGGGCGCGTCGGGGGCCAGCACCCGCGCGCGGGCGGCGCCGTGCGCCAGTGCGGGGTTGAGGCCGCCGCCCGGCTCGTCGATCACCAGCACCGCGCCCAACCGGGCCAGCAGCGGCCCGGCCACCGGGTCGTCCGAGACCACCAGGACCCGGTCGACGGCGGGGCAGTTCAGCGCGGCCGCCACGGTGTCCAGCGCGAAGGCCAGCGCGAGTTCCTCGCGGTGCTCGCCGGCGTACTCACCCAGTCGGGTCTTGGCCCGCGCGAGCGCCTTGACCGGCACGATCAGCGACCAACCCGACGACCGGCCGGACCACCGGCCCCGCGCGGCGGGGGAGACTGGGCGTACGGTGTGCTGGGTCATCCGCGCCATTCTGGCGCCGGGCCGGGAGTCCGCGCCAGACAGCCCCGCGGGGTGTGACGTGCTGTTGGTCACTCGGACCGGACCCAAGGACACACTGACAGTTGCGGCACCCCACGTGCCGCACCACACGAGGAGGACCTGGGGTGGCCCGCCGCTCGTACGCCAGTTTCGGCAACGCGGACTACGGAATCTGGTACCGCTTCGCCGCGGTCCTGGTGAAACCGGTGACGACCGCACTGGTGAAGCCGGAATGGCGCGGCTGGGAGAACTTCCCCAAGGAGGGCGGTTTCCTGACGGTGGTGAACCACAACTCGGTGATCGATCCGCTGATCTACGCGCATTTCCAGTACAACAGCGGCCGCCCGCCGCGGATGCTCGGCAAGTCGGCGGTCTTCTCGGTGCCGTTCATCGGATTCATGCTCCGCAAGACCGGCCAGATCCCGGTGTACCGCGACTCCACCGACGCCGCCAAGGCGTTCCGGGCCGCCATCGACGCGATCAACCACGGCCAGGTCGTGCAGTTCTACCCCGAGGGCACGCTCACCCGGGACCCCGACCTGTGGCCGATGACCGGCAAGAGCGGCGCGGCCAGAGTGGCCCTGATGACCGGCGCGCCGGTCATCCCGGTGGCGCACTGGGGTGCCCACGAGATCTTCCCGCCGTACGGCTACGGCGGGCGCGGCAAGGGCAAGGCCAGCCTCAGCCTCTTCCCCCGGCACCGGGTGCAGGTGGTGGCCGGTCCGCCGGTGGACCTGAGCAGGTATCAGGGTCAGGAGATCACCGCGCAGGTGCTGCGCGAGGCCACCGAGGACATCATGACGGCCATCACCGACGTGCTGGCCGGCATCCGCGGTGAGCAGCCGCCCGCCGAGCGCTTCGACATGCGCCGGGCCTCGCAGGCCCGCGGCCAACTGGCCGCCGACCGGCGCGACCGCGCCGTCACCACCGATGAGGAGTCCGCCAAGTGACCCGCTGTGCAGTCTTCGGAACCGGTTCCTGGGGGACCGCCTTCGCGATGATCCTGGCCGACGCGGGCTGCGAGGTGACCCTCTGGGGCCGGCGCCAGGAGCTGGTGGACGCCATCGCGACCACCCGGGTCAATCCCGACTACCTGCCCGACCTCAAGCTCCCGGCCGGCGTGGGCGCCACCACCGACGCGGCCGCCGCGCTGGCCGGCGCCGACTTCGCGGTACTCGCGGTGCCCTCGCAGACCCTGCGGCAGAACCTCGCGGCCTGGACCCCGCTGCTGGACCCGAAGACCGTCCTGGTCAGCCTCATGAAGGGCATCGAACTCGGCACCGCCAAGCGGATGAGCGAGGTGATCAGCGAGGTGGCCGGCGTCGGCCCGGAGCGCGTCGCGGTGGTCAGCGGGCCCAACCTGGCCCCCGAGATCGCCAACCGCCAGCCGGCCGCGACCGTCGTCGCCTGCGCCGACGAGTCGGTCGCCCAGCGGCTCCAGGCGGCCTGCCACACACCGTACTTCCGCCCCTACACCAACACCGACGTGGTCGGCTGCGAACTGGGCGGCGCGGTCAAGAACGTGATCGGCCTGGCGGTCGGCATGGCCGACGGGATGGGCCTGGGCGACAACACCAAGGCCACCCTGATGACCCGGGGACTGGCCGAGATCACCCGCCTCGGCGTGGCGCTGGGCGCGGACCCGCTGACCTTCGCGGGGCTGGCCGGGATGGGCGACCTGGTGGCCACCTGCTCCTCACCGCTCTCCCGCAACCACACCTTCGGCACCAACCTGGGCCGCGGGATGTCGCTGGCCGAGACCATCGCGGCGACCCGGCAGACCGCGGAGGGCGTGAAGTCCTGCGAGTCGGTGCTGGACCTGGCCCGGCGCAGCGGCGTCGACATGCCGATCGTCGAGGCGGTGGTGGACGTGGTGCACAACGGCCGGCCCACCCAGCAGGCGCTGACCCAGCTGATGGCCCGCTCGGCGAAGTCCGAGCGGCGCTGAGCTGAGCACGCTACGGGGGAACCAAGGAGTCGCACGGTAGTCTCATGTCCGATATGAGCATCGAACCGACCTCCCCGAACCCGCAGACCACCGGCGACGGGCGCAAGCCTCGCGTCGCCGTCGTCTTCGGCGGCCGCAGTTCCGAGCACGCGATCTCGGTGTCCACGGCCGGCAGCGTCCTGAAGGCCGTCGACCGGACCAAGTACGACGTGCTGCCGATCGGCATCACCCACGAGGGCCGCTGGGCCCTGGTCAGCGACGAGCCGTCCCGGATGGCGATCACCGACGGCCGCCTGCCGGACGTCGCGCAGATCGCCGAACAGCTGGACGGCCAGGTCGTCCTGCCGTCCAGTCCGGCCTCCCGCGAGGTGCTCTGGAGCGAGCCCGGTGCCGCGCCCAAGGTGCTCGGCGAGGTCGACGTCGTGCTGCCGCTGCTGCACGGCCCGTGGGGCGAGGACGGCACGCTGCAGGGCCTGTTGGAGCTCTCCGGAGTGCCGTACGTCGGCTCCGGCGTGCTGGCCAGCGCGGTCGGCATGGACAAGGAGTACACCAAGCGGGTGCTGGAGTCCTTCGGCATCGGCGTCGGCCCGTACACGATGGTCCGCCCGCGCGACTGGGAGAGCGAGCAGGGGCGCGCCGCAGCCCGCGAGCGGATCGCCGCGCTGGGCCTGCCGGTCTTCGTCAAGCCCTGCCGGGCCGGCTCCAGCATCGGGATCACCAAGGTCAAGGACCTCACCGAGCTGGACGCCGCGATCGACGAGGCCCGCCGGCACGACCCCAGGGTGATCGTCGAGGCGGGCCTTGAGGGCCGCGAGATCGAGTGCGCCGTCCTGGAGTTCGAGGACGGCCCGCGGGCCAGCGTGCCGGCCGAGGTGCTGGTCGGCGGCGGCTTCGACTTCTACAGCTTCGAGGCGAAGTACATCGACTCCTCCGAGGTGCAGATCCCGGCGAAGCTGACCGAGGCCGAGACGGCGGAGATCCGCCGTCAGGCGGTGGCCGCCTTCGAGGCGCTCAGCTGCGAGGGCCTGGCCCGGGTCGACTTCTTCCTGCTCAACGACGGGCGCTGGGTGGTCAACGAGATCAACACCATGCCCGGCTTCACCCCGATCTCGGCCTACCCGAAGATGTGGGAGGCGACCGGAGTGCCGTACTCCGAGCTGATCGACCGGCTGCTCCAGGCGGCGCTGCGCCGCTCCACCGGCCTGCGCTGACGGTCTGCTTCCGACAGCACGGCGGCCCCGGCGCGTGGTGCGCCGGGGCCGCCTGGCGTCGCCGCCGGGTGCGCTCCTACAGGTGCACCACCGGACAGGTCAGGGTCCGAGTGATCCCCTCGACCTGCTGGATCTGGGCGACGACCAGACGGCCCAGGTCGTCGACGGTGTCCGCCTCGGCGCGGACGATGACGTCATAGGGACCTGTGACGTCCTCGGCCTGCAGAACGCCGGCGATCTTGGCGATGGACTGGGCCACGGCAGTGGCCTTGCCCACTTCGGTCTGGATCAGGATGTATGCCTGTACCACGGAGAACCTCCCGGCGGCTGGGGGTGCTGGTCCACAACAGGCTCCGCCGGCGGGCCGCACGGTGGGATGGGTGGTGCGGGCACGCCGCAGGGAGCTGGATCACCACGCTACCGCGCGGCAGGCCCGGGAGGGGAGACCTCGGGGTACTCCAGGGGCGTACGCTTCGCGCGGGGAGCGCGCCGTGCCGCCGTACGACCGCGCGAGGATGCAGGAGAGGACGGCACATGCAGGGGACCGTGGGCGAGCTCGGCGAGTTCGGGCTCATCAGGGAACTCACCGCCCGACTGCCGCTCACCCCGGCGGTGGAACTCGGTCCCGGCGACGACGCCGCCGTGGTCCGCGCCCCCGACGGCCGGGTGGTCGCCACCACCGACGTGCTGATCGAGGGTCGGCACTTCCGCCGCGACTGGTCCACCGCCTACGACGTGGGCCGCAAGTCCGCCGCCCAGAACCTCGCCGACATCGCCGCGATGGGCGCGGTGCCGACCGCGATACTGCTGGGCCTGGTCGCCCCCGCGGACCTGCCCACCACCTGGGCCACCGAGATGATGGACGGTCTGCGCGACGAGTGCCAGGTGGCCGGCGCCGCCGTGGTCGGCGGGGACGTGGTCCGCGGCGACACCATCACCCTGGCGATCACCGCGCTGGGCGACCTGCAGGGCCGCGCGCCGGTGGTGCGTTCGGGCGCCAGGACCGGCGACGTGGTCGCGGTGACCGGCTGGCTGGGCTGGTCCGCGGCCGGCCTCACCGTCCTGTCGCGCGGCTTCCGCTCGCCGCGCGCCTTCGTCGAGGCGCACCGCCGCCCCGAGCCGCCGTACCACGCGGGTCCGGCGGCGGCCGAGCTCGGCGCGACCTCGATGATCGACGTCAGCGACGGCCTGGTCGCCGACCTCGGGCACGTGGCCGCCGCCAGTTCGGTGGACATCGACCTGAAGGCCGCCGACTTCGACGTGCCCGCGCAGATGGCCGACATCGGCCAGGCGGTCGGCGTCGACCCGCTGGTCTGGGTGCTCTCCGGAGGCGAGGACCACGCCATCGTGGCGACCTTCCCGGCAGGCGTCCAGCTGCCGGCCCGCTGGCGCGTGGTCGGCGAGGTGACCGCCCCGGCCCGCCCCGGCCGCAAGGGCCGGGTGACCGTCGACGGCGCCCCCTGGGAGCGCACCGCGGGGTGGGACCACTTCGCGCAGTGACCTGGCTCACACCCGCGACCGCTAGGCTTGCGCTGATTGTCGGCGTCTGTCCGGGTTGAGCACGGAGCGGGAGAGCACAGCCAGTATGCGAATCGGTGTTCTGACCAGTGGTGGCGACTGCCCCGGGCTCAACGCGGTGATCCGCTCGGTGGTCCATCGGGGCCTGGACGTGCACGGGGACGAGATCCTCGGAATCGAGGACGGCTTCCGGGGCCTGATCGAGGGTCGGGCCCGGATCGTCAGCCACGACGACGTCACCGGCCTGCTCACCATGGGCGGCACCATCCTCGGCTCGGCGCGGGTGCAGCGCGAGCGGATCGAGTGGGCCGTCCAGAACGCCCGCATCCTGGCCGGCAACCTCGGCATCGACGCGCTGATCGCGATCGGCGGCGAGGGCACGCTGACCGCCGCCAAGATGTTCAGCGACGCCGGGCTGCCGGTGGTCGGCGTGCCCAAGACGATCGACAACGACATCGAGGCCACCGACGTCACCTTCGGCTTCGACACCGCCGTGCACGTCGCCACCGAGGCGATCGACCGGCTGAAGACCACCGCCGAGTCGCACCAGCGGGTCATGGTGGTCGAGCTGATGGGCCGGCACACCGGCTGGATCACCCTCACCGCGGGCATGGCGGGCGGCGCGCACGGCATCCTCATCCCGGAGAAGCCGTTCGACATCGAGGCGGTCGCCCGGATGATCGAGGAGCGCTTCGAGCGAGGCAAGACCTTCGCCATCATCGCGGTCGCCGAGGGCGCCAAGCCGGCGCCCGGCACGTTCCCCTTCGACCACGGCTCGGTCGACCAGTACGGCCACCAGACGTTCGGCGGGATCGGCACCCGGCTCGCGCACGAACTGGAGGACCTGCTCGGCAAGGAGTCCAAGCCGGTCATCCTCGGCCATGTCCAGCGCGGCGGCACCCCCACCGCCCGGGACCGGGTGCTCGCCACCCGCTTCGGCTGGCACGCCGTGGAGGCCGTGCACAAGGGCGCCTTCGGGCACTTCACCGCGCTGCGCGGCACCGAGATCGTGCTGCTGCCGGTCGCCGACGCCGTCCACCGTCTGAAGACCGTCCCGCCGGACCAGTGGGCGGAATCGGAAGCGGTGCTGTGAGGCTCGCCCGGTAGGTTGGGCGACATGTCTGCTGCAACAGCCCCCCCGCGGGTCCTCACCGTCGCCGGCTCCGACTCAGGCGGCGGCGCCGGCATCCAGGCCGACCTCAAGACCATGCTGGCCCTCGGCGTGCACGGGATGAGCGTGATCACCGCCGTCACCGCGCAGAACTCGCTGGGCGTCCAGGGCTACTGGGAGCTGCCGGCGCAGGCCGTCCGGGCGCAGTTCCGCAGTGTGGTGGACGACATCGGCGTGCAGGCCGTGAAGACCGGCATGCTCGCCTCGATCGAGCTGGTCGAGACGGTCTCCGAGCTGCTGGCCGGCGTCGACGCGCCGGTGGTGGTGGACCCGGTCGGCGTCTCCAAGCACGGCGACGCGCTGCTCGCCGCCGAGGCCGTCGCCACCGTCCGGGAACGCCTCCTGCCGGTCGCCACGCTGGCCACCCCGAACCTGCACGAAGTGGCGCAGCTCACCGGCATCACCGTCGTCGAGGAGCGCGAGATGCGCCCGGCGGCCGAGGCGCTGCTGGCGCTCGGCCCGCGCTGGGTGCTGGTCAAGGGCGGCCACCTGGCGGGCGAGGCCGCCGACCTGCTGGTCGGCGCGGACGGCTCAGAGCACTGGTTCCGCTCGGCCCGCTACGACAACCGGCACACCCACGGCACCGGCTGCACGCTGGCCAGCGCCATCGCCTCCGAGCTCGCCAAGGGCCAGGACATGCCGTCCGCCGTCGCGGCCGCCAAGGAGTACGTCACCGGGGCGATCCGGGCCGGCTTCGCGCTCGGCGAGGGCATCGGCCCGGTCGACCACGCGTGGCGGCAGCGGCAGCCGCAGCACTGAGAAAACCTCTGTAGGGCCCGGCACAGTGTGCCGGGCCCTACAGAGTGGTATGAAGACCAAACAGAAAGCCGACCCATCCGAGGATGAATCGGCTTACTGGAGGACCGGCTTACCGGTCTGCGCGTCAGCGCGAGACCTTACCGGCCTTGATGCACGAGGTGCAGACGTTGAGCCGCTTCGGCGTCCGCCCAATCACAGCGCGCACCCTCTGGATGTTGGGGTTCCAACGACGAGGGGTACGGCGGTGCGAGTGGGAGATGCTGTTGCCGAAGCCCGGCCCCTTGCCGCAGACGTCGCAGTTGGCAGCCACAGGAGTCACTCCAAGACTTCAGAATCATTTACGTTCGAAAACCCCGGCTGATCCGCCCCGGAGCACTCGCGTGACCCGGATCGACTCAAGGGGTGAGCCTGGACTGTTCCAGGCAACCGGAGCAGCATACAACGGCTACTCCCGTTCAACGAAATTACCACGACCGGCCGGGCCGTCGCCCCCGCCAGGCCTCCTGCCAGCAGTGATCCCGTCACCGCCCGGATAACCTGCCGAAGGGCACCGGGGCCCGGTCTTCCCGGTCGCGCCCCACGTTCCCGTCGCGTTCACCTGGAGGAGACCCGGTGCAGGACACGCTCGACGCCCTCGCCGTCCGCACCTGGTGCCGGCTCGCGCTGTCCGCGCTCGGCCAGGCCCGGGAGGAGATCGACGCGCTCAACGTGTACCCCGTGCCGGACGGGGACACCGGGACCAACCTCTACCTGACCGCCGAGTCCGCCACCGCCGCCGTCGAGGAGTGCTTCGACGCCACCGGCGAACCCGGCCTGGACATCGCGGTCAGGGCGATGGCCAAGGGCGCGCTGATCGGCGCCCGCGGGAACTCCGGGGTGATCCTGGCCCAGCTGCTGCGCGGGACGGCCGAGGTGCTGGCGCAGCGCGGCGGCGGACCCCAGGCGCTGAGCGCGGCCCTGCGCCGCGGCTGCGAGGCGGCCTACCAGGCGGTGGCCGAGCCGGTGGAGGGCACCCTGCTGACGGTGGCCGCCTGCGCCGCCGACAGCGCCGAGCGGGCCGAGCAGGCCGGCGGCGGCCTGGCGGAGATCGCCGGCGCCGCCCACCAGGAGGCCCGGCAGGCCCTGCTGCGCACCCCCTCCCAGCTGGACGTGCTGGCCCGGGCGGGCGTGGTGGATGCCGGCGGGCGCGGTCTGGTCGCGGTGCTGGGCGCGCTCGCGGACGCGGTCACCGGGCAGCAGCCGATGGGCCCGGTCGCGCTGGGCGAGGATCTGGGAACCGTCGCGGCGGCGGGCTGCGAGGGCCATCTGCGGCCGCCCGGGCCCGGCCACCCGGCCTTCGAGGTGATCTACCTGCTGGACGCGCCCGACGCGGCGCTGCCCGCGCTGCGCGAGCGCCTGGCGGGTCTGGGCGACTCGCTGGTGGTCGGCGGCGGCGACGGGCTGTGGAACGTCCATGTGCACGTGGACGACGCGGGCGCGGCGGTGGAGGCCGGTGTCGAGGCCGGCCGGCCGTACCGGATCCGGATCACCCACTTCGCCGAGGCCGCCGCCCGCGCGGGGACGGGCGGCGAGGCCGGTCCGGCCGCTCGCGCCGTGCTCAGCGTGGTCACCGGCGAGGGGCTGGCCGAGCTCTGCCTCCAGGCCGGCGCCGCCGTCCTGCGGGCCGACCCGGACGCGCCGCCGTCCAGCGCCGAGCTGGCGCAGGCGGTCCGGGGCTGCGCGGCCGGGGAGGTGATCGTGCTGCTCAACGACGCCGAGCTGCGGGCCACCGCCGGCGCCGCCGCCGACCAGCTGCGCGAGGAGGGCGTCCGGGTCGCCGTGCTGCCCACCCGCTCGCCGGTGCAGGGCCTGGCCGCGCTCGCCGTGCACGAGGCGGGGCGCCGCTTCGACGAGGACGTGGTCGCGATGACCTCGGCCGCCGGCGCCACCCGGTACGCCGAACTGGCCGTGGCCGAGGGGGAGTCCTGGACGATGGCCGGGGTCTGCCAGGCCGGCGACGTGCTCGGCCTGATCGACGGCGACGTGGCGGTGATCGGCCAGGGCATCGCCGCCACCGGCGCCGAGCTGCTCTCCCGGATGCTCGCGGCCGGTGGCGAGCTGGTCACCCTGGTGCTCGGCGAGGGCGTCCCGCCGGGCCTGGCCGACCAGTTGGTGGCGCACGCCCGCAGGCAGCGCCCCGAGGTGGACACCGTGGTCTTCGACGGCGGCCAGCAGAGCGCGCCGCTGCTCATCGGGGTGGAGTAACGCCGCCTGTCCGACCCGTGGTGTCCAATAGGGCGTGATGGCCGCACTGGACGAACCCCTGACCAAGCTCGTCGGCGACCGCACCGCGAAGGTGCTCGCCGACAGCCTCAAGCTGCGCACGGTCGGCGACCTGCTGCACCACTACCCGCGCCGGTACGCCGAACGCGGTGAGTTGACCAGCCTGGACGACCTCGACGTGGACGAGCACGTCACGGTGCTCGCGCGGATCGAGAAGGTCACCCTGATCCCGTTCAAGCAGCGCCGCGGCGACCGCCTCGAAGTGGTGGTCACCGACGGCCGGGGCAAGCTGACGCTGGTCTTCTTCAACCAGGGCTGGCGGCAGAAGGAGTTGCGGCCCGGCTCGCAGGGCCTGTTCGCCGGCAAGGTCGGCGTCTTCAACCGGACCAGGCAGCTGGCCGCGCCCGACTACCAGCTGCTGGACGCCGACGCGGACTCCTCGGTGGCCGAGAAGTTCGCCGGCCGGCTCATCCCGGTCTACCCGGCCAGCGCCCAGTTCCCGAGCTGGAAGCTGTCCCAGTGCGTGGACATGGCGCTGGACACCCTCGCCGCCACCGGCTGGGAGGGCGTGGGCGAGCCGCTGCCGGCCGAGCTGCGGGCCGAGCACGCGCTGATCCCGCTGCCCGAGGCCCTGGAGTCGATCCACCGCCCGCGCACCCACGCCGACCGCGAGCGCGCGCAGAACCGGCTGCGCTGGGACGAGGCGTTCGTCCTCCAGGTCGCCCTCGCGCAGCGCCGGGCCGCCGACTCCGCGCTGCCCGCGGTCGCCCGGCCGGCCCGCTCCGGCGGCCTGCTGGATGCCTTCGACGCCAAGCTCCCGTTCACCCTGACCCAGGGCCAGCAGACCGTTTCGGCCGAGATCTTCGGCGACCTGGCGACCGAGCACCCCATGCACCGGCTGCTGCAGGGCGAGGTCGGCAGCGGCAAGACGATGGTCGCGCTGCGGGCGATGCTCACGGTGGTGGACGCCGGCGGCCAGGCGGTGCTGCTGGCGCCGACCGAGGTGCTCGCTCAGCAGCACCACCGCTCGATCGTCGAGATGATGGGGGAGTTGGCCGAGGGAGGGATGTTGGGGGGCTCGGAGCTGGGCACCAAGGTGGTCCTGCTGACCGGCTCGATGGGCGTGCCGGCCCGCCGCCAGGTGCTGCTCGACATGGCCTGCGGGGACGCCGGGATCGCGATCGGCACGCACGCGCTGATCCAGGACAAGGTGCAGTTCCAGGATCTCGGCCTGGTCGTCGTGGACGAGCAGCACCGGTTCGGCGTCGAGCAGCGCGACGCGCTGCGCGCCAAGGGCGAGAAGCCCCCGCACCTGCTGGTGATGACCGCGACGCCGATCCCGCGCACGGTGGCGATGACGGTCTTCGGCGATCTGGAGACCTCGGTCCTGGACCAGTTGCCGGCCGGCCGCTCGCCGATCTCCAGCCATGTGGTGCCCTCGCTGGAGAAGCCCAACTTCCTCGCCCGGGCCTGGGAGCGGATCCGCGAGGAGGTCGGCAAGGGCCATCAGGCGTACGTGGTCTGCCCGCGGATCGGCGACGAGCCGGAGGACCCGAAGAAGCGCCGCAAGGCCGCCGCCGACGACCCCGAGGATCTCGGCGCCGGCAGCGACGAGCGCCGCCCGCCGCTCGCCGTGGTGGCCACCGCCGAGATGCTGGCCAAGGGCCCGCTGGCGGGACTGCGGGTGGAGATCCTGCACGGCAGGCTCACGCCGGAGGCCAAGGACGACGTCATGCGGCGCTTCACGGCCGGCCAGGTGGACGTCCTGGTGGCGACCACGGTGATCGAGGTCGGCGTGAACGTGCCGAACGCCACCGCCATGGTGATCATGGACGCCGACCGCTTCGGGGTCTCCCAACTGCACCAGCTGCGCGGCCGGGTCGGGCGCGGCAGCGCGCCCGGGCTCTGCCTGCTGGTCAGCGAGATGCCGGCCGGCAGTTCGGCGCGGGCCCGGCTGGACGCGGTGGCCGGCACGCTGGACGGCTTCGAGCTCTCCCGGATCGACCTGGAGCAGCGCCGCGAGGGCGACGTGCTGGGCCAGGCGCAGTCCGGCGTGAAGTCCTCGCTCAAGGTTCTCTCCGTGCTGGAGGACGAGGACGTCATCGCCACCGCCCGCGAGGAGGCGGCCCGGCTGGTCGCCGTCGACCCGGAGCTGACGGACCATCCGGACCTGCGAACCGCGCTGGAGAGCCTGCTCGACGAGGACCGTGCGGAGTACCTCGAGAAAGGCTGATTGTCAGTGCCCCACGAGAGAATGAAGGTGTTCAGGGCGCACCCCCAAGGTGCGTTCCTGGCACGACACTTGGGGGTCCTGCCGTGGCATTCCGTCATCTCAACGAGCTCCCGCTCGGCGACAAGGTCTTTCGGATCGAACTCGCCAGCGACGACGACCGAGAGGTCACCCTCACCCTGACCGGCTGGCGCGAGGGCGCGGCCGCCGACCCGCTGGCCTCCGGCCGGCTCCGCCTCCCGGTGGAGGACGTCGCCAGCCTGCGGATCGCGCTCAACCGCGCCCTGCGCGCCCTGGCGATCGTCGCCGACGTCTCCGAGCCGATCCCCGACCGCGACGTGCTGCGCGAGCTCTACCCCGGCCACGGCGCCCCCTGGGTGCCGCAGCACGAGGAGGAGCTGGTCCGGCGCTTCCACGAGAACGAGACCATCGCCCGGATAGCCGCCCGGTTCGGCCGCACGCCGGACTCCGTCCGTACCAAGCTGCGCGAGCTGGGCCACGACCCGCGCCGCCCCGAGCACTGCCCGCCCGACGGCTGCCTCTCCTGGTCCCGCTACGCCTCGCCCGCCCTGCTGGGCGCGGTGCCCCAGGAGTAGCCGCTGCCCGACCCACCGCCCTCCTGTCCGGTCCCGGGCAGGAGGGCGTATAGCGTGGTCATGGCAGAGACAGCTCCGACAGTTCAGGATCGTCATGACCCGCGTGATCGCCGGGGTGGCCGGTGGCCGTCGGCTGGCCGTACCGCCAGGCCGCAGCACCCGCCCGACCTCCGACAAGGCCCGCGAGGCGATGTTCTCCACGCTGCAGGCGCTGCGCGGCACCCTCGCCGGGGTCCGCATGCTCGATCTCTTCGGCGGTTCCGGCGCGGTGGGCCTGGAGGCGCTCTCCCGGGGCGCCGCGCACGTCCTGCTGGTCGAGGCGGACGCCTCGGCGGCCAAGGTGATCCGGGAGAACGTCAGGACGCTGGCGCTGCCGGGCGCGGAGGTGCGCGCCGACCGGGCCGAGCGGGTGGTCGCCGGCCGGGCGCCCGAGGAGCCGTACGACGTGGTCTTCCTGGACCCGCCGTACGCGGTCACGGACCAGGAGCTGTGCGAGATGCTGATCACACTCCGCTCGGGGGACTGGCTCACGGACGACGCACTCGTCACCGTGGAGCGCAGCACCCGTGGCGGCGAGTTCGGCTGGCCCGAGGGCTTCGAAGCACTGCGCTCGCGCCGCTACGGCGAGGGCACGCTCTGGTACGGCCAGGCCACCGGGCCCGAGGCCGCCGCAGCCGGCCGGGCGAACTGACCGGGCGAACTACCGAAGGGACACCCACCTCATGCGCCGCGCCGTCTGCCCGGGCTCGTTCGACCCGATCACCAATGGCCACCTCGACATCATCGAGCGGGCCTCCAAGCTCTACGACGTCGTGCACGTCGCGGTGCTGATCAACAAGAACAAGCAGGGCCTGTTCAGCATCGAGGAGCGCATCGCGCTGATCGAGGAGACCACCGCCGGCTACGGCAACATCGAGGTCGAGTCGCACCACGGCCTGCTGGTGGACTTCTGCAAGGCGCGCAACATCCCGGCCATCGTCAAGGGCCTGCGGGCGGTCAGCGACTTCGACTACGAGCTGCAGATGGCCCAGATGAACCGCGGTCTGACCGGCGTCGAGACGCTCTTCGTGCCGACCTCCCCGACCTACAGCTTCCTCTCCTCGACCCTGGTCAAGGAGGTGGCCTCGTACGGCGGCGACGTCTCGCACCTGATCCCGCCGGTGGTCCACCAGCGCCTGGTCGACCGGATCGCCGAGCGCGCCGCACAGTAGTCCCGGCTGGCGGATCGTCATGCGCTGTCCGCCTCCCGGGTGGCGGCGCGGTGCACGGCGTTGTCACCCCACCCCGTGGTGGACGTACAGTCTGTACTCCCGCCTCGCGGCTTCCCCGGACACCCCCGGGTGCCGCCCGGCTCCGCTGCCTCCGCCCGTATCTCGGCGGCACACGGAAAGACACGAAGACCCGTGGACGTGCAGAACAAAGTCGATGAGATCGTCGCCGCGGTCGAGAACGCCCGCTCGATGCCCATGTCGTCCTCCTGTGTGGTGAACCGGGCCGAGCTGGTCGCCATGCTCCAGGAGCTGCGCGAGGCGCTGCCGACCGAACTCGCCCAGGCCCAGTCGGTGATGGCCGACCACGAGCAGTTGGTGGCGGACGCCCGCGGTGAGGCGGATCTGATCATCCAGGGGGCGCACGCCGAGCGCGGCTCGCTGATCTCGGACACCGAGGTGGTCCGCCGTTCGCAGGCGGAGGCCGACCGGATCCTGGCCGAGGCGCGCGAGGAGATCGCCGCCAAGCGCCAGGAGGCGGACGACTACGTCGACAGCAAGCTGGCCAACTTCGAGGTCGTGCTGACCAAGACGCTGGGCGCGGTCGGCCGCGGCCGGGACAAGCTGCGCGGCGAGCAGAGTGCGTACGAGAACAACGACGGGGACGGCGAGGAGTTCCAGCCGCGCGACACCCCGAGCCCCGAGGTCGACGAGTACGTCGATGTGAAGCTGGCCACCCTGCAGGCCGTGCTCAGCGGCACCCTGGAGGCGGTCGGCCGCGGCCGCGACAAGCTGCTCGGCAAGGCCCCGATCGACGAGCTCGGCGCCTACCTGGCCGCCGCGGACGAGGCCCAGAGCCAGAAGGACCGCGCCGAGGCGGTGGCCTCCGGCTTCGCCGAGGAGGAGGGCTTCGCCCACCTCGCGGACACCGGCGAGGACCAGCCCACCTGGTACCGGGCCGAGGTGCCGCAGCAGCAGAGCTGGCCCGAGCAGACGCCCGTCGAGGCCGGCTGGCAGGCCGCGCCCGGCGACGTCCCGTACGCCGCCGCGGCGCAGTACCAGGGCGGCCAGGAGAACCCGTACGCCCAGCAGCAGCAAGGCGGCAACGAGTACGCCGAGGTCTACGGCGGTGGCTACGACCCGGCGGTCCAGGCCGACCCGTACGGCGGCCAGGGCCAGTACGGCTACCAGGGCCAGCAGCAGGCCGACCCGTACGCGGCGGCGCCCTACGGCTACCAGCAGCAGGAGCAGCCCTACCCGGCCGCGCAGCAGCAGGGCTACGACCCGTACGGCTACCAGCAACAGCAGCAGCCGCACCCGGTGCAGGCCGGTCTGGACGAGACCAGCTTCTTCGACACCAGCATGATCGACATGACCAGGCTCCGGGAGCTCGGCGGCCGCTGAGTTGGGCCTGGCGCCGCTCTCCGGTAGTCTGACCACTCCGGTCTTTCCATACCGGACTGTTCGGCTGCCCGCGCACCAGTGCCAGGCACCCGGACCAACCCCAAGAACCACTCGCGTGGCGCAGGAATGCGCCCGCCGTAGGAAGTCAGGACACCTTGAACCGCCTCGACCACCGCGACCCGCTCGTGTTCGACACGCATGAGCTCGGCCGTCGCCCCGGTTCGCTGCGCAAGGTGTCCCGCACCCTGAAGGCCCCCGAGGGCCTGGGGATCGTCGACGTGATCGGCGTTCCTGCGGACAGCGAGATCGTCCTGGAGCTGCGCCTGGAGTCGGTGGTCGAAGGGGTGCTCGTTACGGGCACCGTTGAGGCCGACGTCGCCGGAGAGTGTGTGCGCTGCCTGGAGCCCGTCGAGGACAGCCTCGACGTCGACTTCCAGGAGCTGTACTACTACCCGGAGGCCGACGAGCGCGGGCGCACCCGGACCGGCGGAACCTCCGACGAGGAGCAGTCCGACGAGGACGAGGATGAGATCTACCGGTTGGAGGGCGATTACTTCGACCTTCAGCCGGTGCTGCGTGACGCGGTGGTGCTTGCACTGCCGCTGCAGCCGGTGTGCCAGGAAGACTGCCTGGGTCTGTGCTCCGAATGCGGAGCACGCCTGAGCGACGACCCGGACCACCACCATGATGTCGCCGACCCCCGGTGGGCGGCATTGCAGGGACTCTCCGCCGCCCCTGGCGACGAGGGTGACGGAATCAAGACCAGCAGCACCCGTGAGGGTTCTGCCGAAGATCAGGAGAAGTAGCCGTGGCTGTTCCGAAGCGGAAGATGTCGCGCAGCAACACGCGCCACCGACGTTCCAACTGGAAGGCCGTCGTCCCGGCCCTCGTGGCGTGCGACCGCTGCCACGAGCCGAAGCTCGGTCACACCGCGTGCCCGAGCTGCGGCACGTACAACCGTCGCCAGGTCCTCTCGGTCTGATCGGCGGGCGTTCGATGTCGGATGACAACTCCTCCCGCAAGTCGTCTCCCAGCAATGGGGGGAAGGGCGGCGGGCCGGCGTCGACCGACTACGACGTCCTGGAAGGGCGCCTCGGGTACACACTTGAGCGCGCCCTTCTGGTGCGTTCGCTGACCCACCGTTCGTACGCCTATGAAAATGGTGGGCTGCCCACCAACGAGCGCCTGGAGTTCCTCGGGGACTCGGTGCTCGGCCTTGTGGTGACCGACACCCTCTACCGCATCCACCCGGATGTCCCGGAGGGCACGCTCGCCAAGCTGCGCGCCGCGGTGGTGAACTCCCGTGCGCTGGCCGAGGTCGGCCGCGGCCTGGAGCTCGGCACCTTCATCCGGCTCGGCAAGGGCGAAGAGGGCACCGGCGGACGCGACAAGTCCTCGATCCTCGCGGACACCGTCGAAGCCGTGATCGGCGCCATCTACCTTGACCAGGGCCTGCCGGCCGCGACCGAGTTCGTGCACCGGCTCTTCGATCCCCTGATCGCGGAGTCCTCGCAGCTGGGCGCCGGCCTGGACTGGAAGACCAGCCTCCAGGAACTGACCGCCTCGGTGGGCATCGGCGTGCCCGAGTACGTCGTGGAAGAGTCCGGTCCGGACCACGAGAAGACCTTCAACGCGGCCGCCCGGGTGGCCGGCGAGGACTACGGCAGCGGTACCGGCCGGTCCAAGAAGGAAGCCGAGCAGAAGGCCGCCGAGAGCGCCTGGCGCGCGATCAAGGCCAAGCACGCCGACCCCGCCGCCTAAGACCGACCGGCAAAGACGGGAGCCGCGCCGTGCCCGAACTGCCCGAGGTCGAGGTCGTCCGGCGCGGACTCGCGCGCTGGGTGACCGGCCGTACCGTCGCCGAGGTGCAGGTTCTGCACCCGCGCGCGGTGCGGCGCCAGGCCGCCGGGGCCGGCGAGTTCGCCGCCCTGCTCACCGGTACCACGCTCGGCAGCGCCCAGCGGCGCGGCAAGTACCTCTGGCTCCCGCTGGACGAGGGCGAGAGCTCGATGCTGGGCCACCTCGGGATGAGCGGGCAGCTGCTCGTCCAGGACCCGGCCACCCCGGACGAGACGCACCTGCGGGTCCGGCTGCGCTTCACCGACGGCGGGCGCGAGCTGCGCTTCGTGGACCAGCGCACCTTCGGCGGCCTCGCCGTCGAGCAGGCCGAGGCCGGCGACCCGGAGGCCACCCCGGTCTCGCTCGCGCACATCGCCCGCGACCCGCTCGACCCCCGCTTCGACGACGCGGCCTTCACCGTCGCGCTGCGCGCCCGCCGCACCACCGTCAAGCGCGCTCTGCTCGACCAGACGCTGATCAGCGGGGTCGGCAACATCTACGCGGACGAGGCGCTCTGGCGCTCCAAGCTGCACTACGACCGCCCCACCGAGAGCCTCACCCGGCCGCTGGCCGCCACCCTGCTGGCCAACGCCCGCGAGGTGATGAACGCGGCGCTGGCGGTCGGCGGCACCAGCTTCGACAGCCTCTACGTCAACGTGAACGGCGAGAGCGGCTACTTCTCCCGCTCGCTGGACGCCTACGGCCGCGAGGGCGAGCCCTGCTACCGCTGCGCCACCCCGATCCGGCGGGCCGCCTGGATGAACCGCTCCAGCTACTACTGCCCGCGCTGCCAGCGCGTCCCCCGGCCGCGCTGATCCCGGTCAGCGGGTGGTGAGTTCGGGCTCCCGGGCGCCGGCCGGCAGCGCCTCCTCGCCCTGCCCGAAGTGGGCCACCGCGACCGCGCCGGCGACCGCGAGGACGAAGCCGGCGATGCCCATCCACCCCAGGCCGTGCCGGGTGGCGTCGCCCAGCCAGAGCACCCCGATCACGCCCGGGACCACGGTCTCGCCGACCACCAGGGCGGCGGTCGCACCGTTCACCGAGCCGATCTGCAGGGCGACGGTGTGCAGGTACATCCCGCCCAGGCCGCCGACCAGGATCGCGTAGAGGGCCGGGTCGCTGAGCAGTTGGCCCAGGTCCAGGGGGTCCACGCCGTTCAGGATGCGCACCCCGATGCCGAGCGCGCCGAAGCCGAGGCCGGAGAGCAGGCCGGCCACGATCGCCCCGCTGGTGCCCAGTCGGCGCACCACCAGCGAGCCGCCGGCGATCACCGCCACCGAGATCAGCAGCAGCCACCAGTGGGTGGCGATCGGCGTCGTGCCGGTGCCCTCCGGCCCTGCCGCCACCGCGAGCATCACCAGCGCGGCGCAGACCACCGCGATCGAGGCCCACTCGGGCCGCTTGAGCCGCATGCCGAGCAGCCTGATGCTGAGCACCGCCGTGATCACCAGGTTGGCGCTGATCACCGTCTGGGAGAGGAAGAGCGGCAGCAGGCGGGCGGCCAGTGCGCCGAGCAGGAAGCCGATCAGGTCGAGTGCGGTGCCGAGGATGAACTCCCAGGTCACCACGGCCTTGGCGGTGGAGGTGAGGCTCGGGCCGCCGTGTTCGGTGACCATCGCCGGGGCGTCGTCCGCTGCCGTCGTGCCGGCGGCCGCGGCCGCCTCCTCGCGGGCCGACCGGCGGGAGCCGACTGCCTGTAGCACCGAGCCGGTGCCGTAACAGGCGGAGGCCGCCACGGCGGTCACGAGGCCGATGATCACCAAGTACTCCGATCAGCTAAAACGCTGTGCACAGCGCGGATGCTCCCACTATGCCCTGTGCTGCATGCGGGTGAGGAACCCCGGCGGGCGCCGGCCGACGCAGGGTTCAGTCGACACAGGGGTTAGTCGACACAGGGGATGCCGCCCATCTTCACCGGGGGACCCTGCATCGGGATGTTGGCCGCCGGGTCCGCCGGGCCGCCGGCGGACGGGGGTGGCGCGGCGCCGGGAGCGCCGCCCGGCGGGGTGTAGCCGGTGCCCAGGGTGAGCTCGACATGCCCCGCGCGGGTCGCCGAACTCGCGGTCGCCGTCACGCCGTAGCGGGCCGCGATCTGGTCGGCCGCATCCTTGGCGCCGGTGCCGTAGGTGACCGTGGTCCTGGTCTGCCGAGGTCCCTGGCCGATCCGGCCGGCGGTGAAGCCCAGTGCGGTCAGCGCCTTGGACTCGGTGGCGGCGGCGCCGGCGCTGGCCGAGGTGTTGATCACGTCGACCGTCCCGGAGGCTTTTCCGGCCGAGGGCACGGGAGCGGAGGGGGCGGCCTCCGCCGGGCTGTCGGCGGAGGCCGCCGCGGCCGGGGCGGGGTCGTGCCCGGTCAACTGCTGGACGATCCGCTTGATCTGGACCGGGTCGACCTTGTTCACGTCCTGCCCGTTGACGGTCGCGAAGCCGGCGATCGGCAGGGTGTTGGCCTCGACGTGTCCGCCGGAGAGGTTGGGCGCCTGCTGCGCGAAGTCCAGGACGTTCCAGCGGTCGTCCATCACCACGTCCTTCTTGACCACGTCGAAGAGCTGCTGCATCTTCCCCAGGTCGCCGATCACCCCGGCGCTCTTCAGCTTCGCCACCACCGAGGAGATGAAGGCCTGTTGGCGGTGGGTGCGGTCGAGGTCGCCGTTGGCCAGGTTGTGCCGCTGGCGGACGAAGGAGAGCGCCTGCGAGGCGTTCAGGGTGTTCAGGCCCGCGGTGAAGTCGGCGCCGGAGCCCTGGCCCTCGATCGCGGGGTCCTTGGTGGCGTGGTTCAGGCAGACCTGGATGGGCTCGACGGCCTTGGCGATGTCGTAGAAGCCCAGCAGGTTGACCTCGGCGAAGTGGTCGATCGGAATGCCCAGGAAGGACTGCACGGTCGCCAGGGTGGCCTTGCGGCCGGCCTCCCGGGTCTGCTTCTCCAAGTCGGCCTTGGAGAGCCCCTTGCCGCCCAACTTGGCCTCGGCCATCGACTTGGCGATGCCGTAGGCCTCCTTGATCTTGTGCATCTTCCCGTCGGCGCCGACCGTCTGCACGTAGTCGTCGCGCGGGATGGAGAGCGCGGTGACCTGCCCGCCGTTGGCCGGGATGTGCATCACCATCAGGGTGTTGGTGTTGTAGCCGCCGACCTCGCTGCTGGATCCGGCGTGCAGCTCGTCCTGGACGAACTGGCCGGGCAGGTCGTCGCCGTTCATGTCCTTGCGGCTGTCCAGGCCGATCAGCAGCAGGTTGACCGAGTTGTCCAGATGCGGCGGCGCGCCGTTCCTGAGGTCGTTCAGGGCACTGGAGGTGGTCAGGCCGTTGGTCAGCGACTGGTAGGCGTACCAGCTGAAACCGCAGGTGCCCAGCACGGCGAGCGAGGTCGCACAGGCGATCGTCCGGCCGGCGACGACCAGCGGCGCGGTGCGGCGCTGCGCCGCGGTCCGGCGGGCGGGGCGACCGCCCCGGCCGGCTCCGGTGTGCTCAGGCACGACGACCTCCGCTCTCTCGTACGACGCGCACCGACACCACGGCGACGGCGGCCGCGACGGCCGACGCCATCACCGGGAACCCGTGGATGGCCCACCGCGCGGCGTCGGTGGCCAGCGCTTTCCCGTCCTGGTACTTAGACGAGTCGGCCAGTAGTTGGGTTGCGGCCGTGACGACGAGTACCACCGGAGGAGGGGCGGTAACCACCCACCACCAGCCGGCCCGGCTGCTCAGCCAGGCGGCCGCGGCGGTGCCGAGGACGGTGAGCACGCCGAAGGTCCAGCCCGGACCGGAACCGAACAGCTGGTCAAGGAGCGCACCTACGAGCGGTAGGACGAGCACCAGCAGCGCGGCCGTGCCGCCGGTCCCGCGCGCCGGGCGGCGGTTGTGCGCGCGGCACGCGCGCCGTCCGTCCCTCCGTGCGCCGGCCGGGGACTGCGGAGCCCGTCGCAGGTCCGCTCTGCGGGTGGTGGGCCGCTCGGCCGGGGCTCGTCGCTGCCCGGGGACCTCGGCGTGCCCCTCCGCCTCTTCGGCGGGCGCACCCGCCCATTGGCCTGCCATGTTCCTACCCTCGTGAGGTCGGCCGGTGGTACCGGCGGTCGCGTCGGGACGGCTGCCGACGTTCGTCTCCGGAGAGCGCGAAGGCTACCGGGTTCGAGGGGGCGTGCCGAACGTCACACTTGCGTAAGAGTAATAGTGTTGACCGATTGTTGGGCCATTATTGCCCATGCGATCCAACTCGACTGCATCGGCGCGAAGTTGGCGCCTCGTGCGACTCCGCCTGGGAATCCGCGGCGCGCCGCGGGCTCGGAGGAACGGTTCGGCGGCCCGGTAGCGTCGGGGCTATGAGAATCGTTTCCCGCCGTTCCCGGGTCACCGGTCCGGCCGCCGCCCTGGTGGCGCTGCTCGGGCTGCTGCTCCTGCTGCTCGCCCCCGGCGCCGCGTCCGCCGCGGGCGGTCTCGACGCCGCCTCCGCCGCGCTCAAGCAGGGCAGGGTCTACGTGGACCCGGCGATGACGGGCCAGTTCTCGCAGGCCCAGGCCGACGCGCTGACCGCCCGGATCAAGGCCGTCGACAAGCCGATATTCGTCGCGGTGGTGCCCGCCACCGACCAGTACCCGGCGAAGACGGTGATCAGGGACCTGCGCACCACCACCGGCGTCAACGGTGTCTACGCCGTCTGGCGCGGCACCGAGTTCGCGGTGGGCAGCAACCCGGGCGCGCTCTCCCAGCAGAGTGCGCAGAACTACGCGCAGGCCGCCTTCGACGCGCACCGGGGCGACGTCAACGGCACCCTGAACAGCTTCGTCGACAACGCTGCGCCCCAGGTGCACGGCCACGCGCCCGGGTCCGCGGGCTCGTCCGGCTTCAGCACTGCGGCGATCGTGGTTCCGCTGGTGCTGCTGGCGCTGGCCGGCTGCGGCGTCTTCCTGCTCTTCCGGCGCGCTGCCAAGCGCAGGGCCGAGCAGCGGGCCGCCGAGCTGGACCGGCTGCGCGTCGTGGTCGACGAGGACATCACCGCCTTCGGCGAGGAGCTGGAGCGGCTGGACTTCAGCCCGGCCGCCGCTGACGCGGACGACGCCCAGCGCGCCGACTACACGCACGCCCTGGACGCCTACGAGAGCGCCAAGCGCACCATGGACGCGGCGAAGGAGCCCGCCGACGTCAGGGCCGTCACCGAGGCGCTGGAGGACGGCCGGTTCGCGCTGGCCGCGCTGGCCGCCCGCCGCGAGGGACGGCCGCTGCCGGACCGCCGTCCGCCGTGCTTCTTCGACCCGCGACACGGCCCGTCCACGCAGGACGCGGACTGGGCGCCGGAGGGCGGCGCGGCCCGGACCGTGCCGGTCTGCGCGGCCGACGCGCAGCGGCTGGCCGTCGGCCTGGACCCGGCGATCCGCACCGTCCAGACCGACCAGGGACCCCAGCCCTACTGGAACGCCGGTCCCGCCTACGGGCCGTGGGCGGGCGGCTACTTCGGCGGCTACGGCTCGGGCCTGCTGCCGGGCCTGCTGGTCGGCACCATGCTCGGCTCGGTCTTCTCCGGCGGCGACGCCTGGGCGGCCTCCGGCCCGGACGGGTACGAGGGCGGCGGGCAGGACTCCTCCTTCCAGGGCGGCGACTTCTCCGGCGGCGACTTCAACGCTCAGGACTTCGGCGGGGGCTTCTCCGACGGAGGCTTCTCCGATGGTGGCTTCGGAGGCGGCGACTTCGGCGGTGGCGGCGGGGACTTCTGAGCCGGCGCCCGCCGATTCACCCGGTCGGCCGCGAGGTCCCGCGGCCGACCGGATGACCGGGTGACCGGGGCCGCGGCCGGGCCGGGGTCTAGCGGGCGTTCTGCGGGTAGCCGAAGTCCTGCGTCCACCACGGGCCGCCCGCGCCCTGGTGCAGGCCGGTGCCCAGGGTGGTGAAGCGGCAGTCGAGCAGGTTGGCGCGGTGGCCGGGACTGTCCATCCAGGCGCTCACCACGGCCTCGGGGGTCGGTTGGCCGCGCGCGATGTTCTCGCCGCCGAGGTAGCCGATGGAGGCGGCCCGGGCGCGGTCCCACGGGCTGCGGCCGTCCGGGTCGGTGTGGGCGAAGAAGCCGCGGGCGGCCATGTCGTCGCTGTGGCGCTGGGCCAGGGCGTCGAGCCGCCGGTCGGCGGTCAGCGGTCCGCAGCCGACCTGCCGGCGGTCCTGGTTGACCAGCGCCAGCACCCGCGCCGAGGGGTCGCCCGATGCGGCGGCGGTGGCGTGGCCGGTGCCGGCCGCGAGGGCGGCACAGCAGAGTGCGAGCGTCAGTAGTCCGGGTCGTGTCATGGCGTCAGCTCCTCGATCCGTCACTGTGTGTCGTCGTGCAAGGACCGTACGTCAGGGCTCTCGGCGTCGGCGTGAAGTGACCGGTATTGCCCGACTATGGTCGTGGGATGCAAGAAGTAGTCCGAGCCACCATCTGGGTGCGGGGGTCCGTGCAGCAGGTCGGCTTCCGCTGGTGGACCAGGGCGCGT
This sequence comes from Kitasatospora sp. MAA4, assembly GCF_029893355.1. GTDB lineage: Bacteria > Actinomycetota > Actinomycetes > Streptomycetales > Streptomycetaceae > Kitasatospora. Next base: position 52,870 of record NZ_JARZAI010000033.1, on the reverse strand, counting down.
GCGCTGGAGATCGGCCTGACCGGCTACGCGAGCAATCTGGGCGACGGTCGGGTGCAGGTGGTCGCCGAGGGGGCCCACCGGGACTGCGAGCGCCTGCTGGCACTGCTGCGCGGCCCCGACACCCCCGGGCGGGTGGCCGGCGTGACCGAGATCTGGAGCGCCACCGGCGACGGCTACGACGGGTTCGCCATCCGCTGACGATCACGCTCCGTCGCCCCGGTGCGCCCGAGCGGGTGGCGCCCAGTCGGAAGATCACCGGAACGGGTGCCCCCCGGGTCAACCTGCCGTACTGCGCGGTTGCGATCGGCGCCCTGCCGTGGTTGACTCCGCATCGAGCAGTGATCCACCTCCACCGGGTGGACACCTCCGCGACCCCATGGTGTGCCCATCCCGCCATGCAGGTGACAGCGGCGTCGTAGCACGCGGTGATCGTGTTGACCCGTAGGGTCTTTGGTGAGACGCTGGAAACCCGCGCACTCGATCGCGTTTTTCGGGCAGGGCCATGCCCTGTGGCCGTACATCCACAGTGTTTGACCTGTATGCCCAGCCAGCACTGCCCGTTATCCGCAGCGCGTGCGTGACCCCTTCCCTCGACCTATACCGTACCGGTTCGGTCACTCAGCGTGGAGGACCATTCATCATGGCAAAGGCGCTTCTCGGGTACGTCGGCGGCCCCGACCCGCGAATGCTTTCCGAGATGCGGCGGCTTCAGCTGCGCGTCCAGGACCTGGAATCCGAGCTGACTCGGATGCAGGCTGAGAACGACGCACTCGTAGCTGTCGCTGACGAGCACTCTCTGCTCAGCAGCATCGATCTGGAGCAGCGCGAGCCCGCGCTCACCTGAATCCACGATCGCTGTCGACCGGCCCTGAACCGATCGGTCGACCTCGCCGCATGTTGACGCATTCCGCTTCCGCACGGGACGCGATCATCAGGGACGCCCTCACCGGCGTCCCTTCGTCGTATCTGCCTGCCCCAGTGCCCCCCGGTCGCCCCCAGTACCCGCCGGCGTGTCCCGCGGCAGGTCGCCCCGCTGATCACGCGGGGCCGTTTTCCTGAGACTGCCCACCGGTCGCCACGGCGAAACCGGCGAGCGCGGCCTGACGGTTCGCAGCCGGTCCCTCCGGATACAGTCGATCCGTGCACCTGAAGAGCCTGACGCTGCGAGGCTTCAAGTCCTTCGCCTCCGCCACCACCCTGCGCTTCGAACCAGGCATCACGTGCGTGGTCGGCCCGAACGGCTCCGGCAAGTCCAACGTGGTCGACGCGCTCTCCTGGGTGATGGGGGAGCAGGGTGCCAAGTCGCTGCGCGGCGGGAAGATGGAGGACGTCATCTTCGCCGGGACCACCGGGCGCGCGCCGCTCGGCCGGGCCGAGGTCAGTCTCACCATCGACAACACCGACGGCGCCCTGCCGATCGACTACGCCGAGGTGACGATCACCCGCACGATGTTCCGCAACGGCGGCAGCGAGTACGCGCTGAACGGCGAGACCTGCCGCCTGCTCGACATCCAGGAGCTGCTCTCCGACTCCGGCATCGGCCGCGAGATGCACGTGATCGTCGGCCAGGGCCAGCTGGACTCGGTCCTGCACGCCGACCCGATGGGGCGGCGCGCCTTCATCGAGGAGGCGGCCGGCGTCCTCAAGCACCGCAAGCGCAAGGAGAAGGCGCTGCGGAAGCTGGACGCGATGGCCGCCAACCTCAACCGGGTGCAGGACCTGGTCGCCGAACTGCGCCGCCAGCTGGGACCGCTGGGCCGCCAGGCCCGGATCGCCCGGCGGGCCGCCGGCATCCAGGCCGACCTGCGCGATGCGCGGCTGCGGCTGCTCGCCGACGACCTGCTGACGCTGCGCCGGGCCGTCGAGGCGGAGGCGGCCGACGAGCTGGCGCTGCGGCTGCGCCGCTCCACCGTCGAGCAGGAGTCGGCGGCGGCGCAGCAGCGCGAGGCGGTCCTGGAGGCGCAGGTCGAGCAGCTCGGTCCGCGGCTGGAGAGTGCCCGGCAGGCCTGGTACCGGCTCTCCGCCCTGGTCGAGCGGACCCGCGGGACGATCGGTCTGGCCGAGGCGCGGCTGCGGCACGCCGCCGCCGGGGGAGCGGCCGAGGAGCGGCGCGGGCGCGACCCGGAGGACATGGAGCGCGAGGCCGAGCGGATCCGTGCCGAGGAGACCACCCTCGCCGAGGCGCTGGAGCAGGCCGAGGAGGCGCTGGCCGACGCCGTCGACGCGCGCGGCGAGTTGGAGCGCGCGCTCACCGCGGAGGAGCGGCGGTTGAAGGCGGTCGCGCGGGCGATCGCCGACCGCCGCGAGGGCCTGGCCCGGTTGCAGGGGCAGGCCGCCGCAGCCCGTTCCCGGGCGGCGAGCGCCGAGGCGGAGATCGGCCGGCTGGCCGCCGCCCGGGACGAGGCGACCCAGCGGGCGCAGGCCGCACGGCAGGAGTTCGAGCTGCTGGAGGAGCAGGTGGCCGGGCTGGAGGCGGGGGACGAGGAGCTGGAGGCGGCGCACGAGGCGGCGCGTGAGCGATTGGCCGGCGCGGAGCGCCACCTGAGCGCCGTCCGGGACGCCGCGAGCTCCGCCGAACGGGAGCGCGCCGCGTTGACGGCCCGGCACGAGGCACTCTCGCTCGGCCTGCGGCGCAAGGACGGCACGGGCGCCCTGCTGAGCGCCGCCGACCGCCCCGCCGGACTGCTCGGACCGGCAGGCGCACTGCTGCGGGTGGCCGAGGGCCATCAGGTGGCGATCGCCGCCGCTCTCGGCGCGGCAGCGGACGCGCTGGCCGTGGACAGCCTGGACACCGCCGCGCAGGCGCTGCGGCTGCTCCGCAAGGAGGACGCGGGCCGGGCGGCCCTGCTGATCGCCGACCCGGCAGCCGCGGTCGAGTCCGCGCCCGCACCGGCCCTGGGCGCGCTGCCCGCCGGAGCCCGTCCGGCCGCCGAACTGGTGGACGGCCCACCGGCTTTGCTCGCGGTGGTGCGCGCCCTGCTGGCCGACGCGGTGGTCGTCGCCGACCTCGACGCGGCGCAGCAGCTGCTCGCCGCCCGTTCCGGACTCACCGCGGTCACCGCCGACGGCGACCTGCTCGCCCGCGGTCTCGCCCAGGGCGGCTCGGCCGCCCCGCCCAGCCTGCTGGAGACCCAGGCCGCCGTCGACGAGACCGCCCGGGCCATCGAGGCACTCGACGCGCGCTGCGCCGAGTCGGCCGAGCAGCTGGACCGGGCGAAGGCGGCCCGCGCCGAACTGGCCGCCGAGGTCGAGCAGCTGGCCGCCGGCCGCCGCCGGGCCGAGCGGCAGCGCGCCGAGGTGGCCGGCTCGCTCGGCCGGCTCGGCGGCCAGGCCCGCGCGGCGGACGGCGAGGCCGAGCGCAGCGCCGTCGCCGTGGAGCGTGCCGAACTCGGCCTGGCCACCGCCCGCGAGGCCGCCGAGGAGCTGGCCGCCCGGCTGGAGACGGCCGAGGAGCTGGCCGAGACCGGCGACGACGAGCCGGACGCCGCCGAGCAGGACCGGTTGGCGCAGGCGTCCGCGCAGGCCAGGCAGGTCGAGATGGAGGCCCGGCTGGCGGTCCGCACCCATGAGGAGCGGGTCCGCGCGCTGGCCGGCCGGGCCGACGCGCTGGACCGCGGCGCCCGCGCCGAGCGCGAGGCCCGGGCCCGCGCCGCCGTCCGCCGCCGCCGGGCCGAGCAGGACGCGGCCGTCGCCACCGCCGTCGCGGACGGCGCCCGGCAGCTGCTCGGCTGCCTGGAGGTCTCGCTGGCCCGCGCCGACGCCGAGCGCTCGGCGGTCGAGCAGACCAGGTCCGGCCGGGAGGCCGAGCTGCGGGCCGAGCGCGAACGCGGCCGGGAACTCAAGGCGGAGCTGGACAAGCTGGTCGACGCCGGGCACCGCGACGAGGTGCTGCGCGCCGAGAAGCGACTGCGGATCGAGCAGCTGGAGGCCAGGGCGCTGGAGGAGTTCGGCATCGAGGGCACCGACCTGCTGGCCGGCTACGGCCCGGACCAGCCGGTGCCGCCACCCACCCCCGAGGAGGGGCAGCAGCCGGGCGAACCCACCGCGTACGACCGCGCCGAGCAGGAGAAGCGGCTGCGCGCGGCCGAGCGTGCCTACCAGCAGCTCGGCAAGGTCAACCCGCTCGCGCTGGAGGAGTTCACCGCGCTGGAGGAGCGCCACCAGTTCCTCGGCGAGCAGCTGGACGACCTCAAGCGCAGCCGCCGCGACCTGATGGAGATCGTCCGGGACGTGGACCAGCGGGTCGAGCAGCTCTTCACCGCGGCCTACCACGACACCGCGGCCCAGTTCGAGGGCGTCTTCTCGCGGCTCTTCCCCGGCGGCGAGGGACGGCTCGTGCTGACCGACCCGGACAACATGCTCACCACCGGCGTCGAGGTGGAGGCCCGTCCGCCGGGCAAGAAGGTCAAGCGCCTCTCGCTGCTCTCCGGCGGCGAGCGCTCGCTCACCGCGGTCGCGCTGCTGGTGGCCATCTTCAAGGCCAGACCCAGCCCGTTCTACGTGATGGACGAGGTGGAGGCGGCGCTCGACGAGACCAACCTGCGCCGGCTGATCGCGATCATGGAGGAGCTGCGGGACAGCTCCCAGCTGATCGTCATCACCCACCAGAAACTCACCATGGAGTCCGCCGACGCGCTGTACGGCGTGACCATGAAGGGCGACGGCATCTCCCAGGTGATCAGCCAGCGCCTGCGCGACGAGCACCGCGAGCGGAAGCAGCTGCCCAGGCAGCAGGCGACGGCAACGCCGTAGGGCCGTTACTCCTGCTGCGGCTGCGCGTCACGGATACTGGTCTCGATATGGAATACGTGATCCTTGCCGTAGTCATCGCCGTGATCGCCATCGGAGCGGTCGCAGGCCTCGTCGTCAGCGGCAGACGACGTAAGGAACTTCCCCCGAAGTCGGCGTCCGCGACCCTCGCGCCGCCGACCCCGAGCGAGCCCCAGATCGGCGAGGAGGCCGCTCCGCCCCGCGCGGAACCGGTCCAGACCGTCGAGGAGGTCCAGCTCCCCGAGACCGTCGAGGCTGCGGAGGTCGCCGAGGCGACCGTCGAGGAGGCTGTCCAGGTCCCGGCGCTGGAGGTCCCGGAGCCCACCGCCGGCCGGCTGGTCCGGCTGCGCTCGCGTCTCTCCCGCTCGCAGAACTCGCTGGGCAAGGGCCTGCTCACGCTGCTCTCCCGCGAGCGTCTGGACGAGGACACCTGGGAGGAGATCGAGGAGACCCTGCTCGTCGCGGACGTCGGCGTGGCGCCCACCCAGGAGCTGGTCGAGCGGCTGCGCACCCGGGTCAAGGTGCTCGGCACCCGCACCCCGGCCGAGCTGCGCGCCCTGCTGCACGAGGAGCTGGTCGCGCTGATCGGCACCGAGGCGGACCGCTCGCTGAAGACCGCCAAGCACGAGGACGGCCGCCCGGCCGTCCTGCTGGTGGTCGGCGTCAACGGCGTCGGCAAGACCACCACCTCGGGCAAGCTCGGCCGGGTCCTGGTGGCCGACGGCCGCACGGTGGTGCTCGGCGCGGCCGACACCTTCCGCGCCGCCGCTGCCGACCAGCTGCAGACCTGGGGCGAGCGGGTCGGCGCGCGCACCGTGCGCGGACCCGAGGGCGGCGACCCGGCCTCGGTCGCGTTCGACGCCGTCAAGGAGGGCATCGCCGAGGGCGCCGACACCGTCCTGATCGACACGGCGGGCCGCCTGCACACCAAGACCGGCCTGATGGACGAGCTGGGCAAGGTCAAGCGGGTCGTCGAGAAGCACGGCCCGGTGGACGAGGTGCTGCTGGTGCTGGACGCCACCACCGGCCAGAACGGCCTGGTGCAGGCCCGGGTGTTCGCCGAGGTGGTGGACATCACCGGCATCGTGCTGACCAAGCTGGACGGCACGGCCAAGGGCGGCATCGTGGTCGCGGTCCAGCGCGAGCTGGGCGTCCCGGTCAAGCTGATCGGCCTCGGCGAGGGCGCGGACGACCTGGCGCCGTTCGAGCCGGCCGCGTTCGTGGACGCGCTGATCGGCGACTGACACACCGACTGCTCACGAAAGGGTCGCCTCCCATCGGGGGGCGACCCTTCGCTACGAGGCGAGCCAGGCCGGCTCGGCCGCCACCCGCTCGCGGCCGCGGTGGCAGGCGTAGGCGAGCGTGCCGAGCAGCAGCCGGGCCTCCGGCGGGCGGGTGGCGCTCTCCCGGCACGGGCGGCGCAGCCAGCGCACCGGGCCGAGCGTGCCGAGCACGGTCGGCGGCGCGGCGACGTAGCCGCCCTCGCCGTGGCAGACCAGGTCGAGGGCGGCGTCGTCCCAGCCCATCCGGTAGAGCAGGTCGGGCAGCAGCGGGGCGGTGCCGCGGGCGACGAAGAAGAGCAGTCGGCCGGTCGGTGCCGCGAGCACCGGGCCGACCTGGGTGCCCATCCGCTCCAGCCGGACCAGCGCCCGCAGGCCGGCCGGCTCGGGGACGTCCAGGACGTCGAAGGCGCGGCCGGTCGGCAGCAGCACGGTGGCCTCGGCGTCGGCGCCCCAGAGTGCTCTGACCTCGTGCGGGGCCGCACCGGGCGGCAGTTCGCGGGGGGCGGCCCCGCGGGTCTGGTGGAGGCCGGGCGCCGCGCAGTGCGGGCGGGCGCAGGCGCAGCGGGCCGCGCAGGCGGAGCGGGGGGCGGCGCCGAGGGCCACCGTCCAGCCCCAGTGCCCGGCGTACTCCGCGGCCGCCTGGCACACGGTGGCGCGGGTACGGCGGCGCGAGCCGAACCGTAGATCGCCGAACAGGTTGTCCATGCCTCCCCCAACAGGTTTCGATTGCCGGCGGTTACGGGACTGTGACGTTCCGTCAATTCTCGCGTCCGGAGTGCGATGTGTGCGGGCGGCGCGCGGTGGCGGGAACGCGCTGCCAATATCGCTTGCCGTCCGGTCCTACTCCAGGGGCCGAACACCGGTCCGGCCGGCTTCCAGTGAAGCGTGCGGGCGTCCTGCGCGGTTCACTCGCGGGGGTGGCGAATGGTGGCGTTTCCCGATGAACCATCCCCCGGACGGCGCAAACGGCGTTACGTTCGGCAAGCGAACCACAGCGGCGGGTGCGCGGCGAAACAAGTGATGACCCCTGCGGGGGCCGGTCGGGACTGGGGTGGCTCCGGATGGCAGACAAACAGCCTAACGAGAAGCTGACGGCGTGGTTCGCGCGCAGTGGGTGGTCCAAGGGCGAGCTTGCCAGGCAGGTCAACCGCAAGGCACGGCAGCTCGGCGCGCACCACGTCAGCACGGACACCTCGCGGGTGCGCCGCTGGCTGGACGGCGAGCAGCCGCGCGAGCCGATCCCGAAGATCATGTCGGATCTCTTCTCCGAGCGCTTCGGCACGGTGGTGGACGTCGAGGATCTGGGCCTGCGCGCCGCGATCCCGGTCTCCACGGTGGCCGGCGGCGGGGTCGACCTGCCGTGGAGCGGGCCGCAGACCGTCCAGTTGATCAGCGAGTACTCGCGCAGCGACCTGATGCTCAACCGGCGCGGCTTCCTGGGGACTTCACTCGCCCTGACGGCCGGCGCAGCGCTGATCGAGCCGATGCAGCGCTGGCTCACCCCCGGTCCCAGCGGCAGCCCGACGCCGATCCTGGCCGCCGCCAACGGCGGGGAGCCGTTCACCGGCCGGCTCTCCGAACCCGAGCTCCAACTCCTGGAGCAGACCACCGTGATGTTCCGCCAGTGGGACGCGCAGAACGGCGGCGGGCTGCGCCGCAAGGCAGTCGTCGGCCAACTCCACGAGATCACCGACCTGTTGCAGGAGACCTACCCGCCGCACATCACCCAGCGGCTGTTCCGGCTCACCGCCGAACTCGCCCACCTGGCCGGCTGGATGTCCTACGACGTCGGCATGCACCCCAGTGCCCAGAAGTACTACGTGCTGGCGCTGCACGCCGCCAAGGAGGCCGGCGACCGCCCGTTCGGCGCGCTGATCCTCACCGACATGAGCCGCCAGATGATCCACCTCAACCGCGGTGACGACGCGCTGGAACTGATCCACCTGGCCCAGTACGGCAGTCGGGACACCGCCACGCCGCGCCAGCAGGCGCTGCTCTACGCGATGGAGGCGCGCGCGTACTCCAACACCGGTGAGGTCAACCGCTGCGCCCGGGCGGTCCGGCTGGCCGAGGACACCTTCACCGACTGCGGGCCGATCGACAACGACCCGGACTGGCTGCGGTTCTTCTCCAAGGCCGAGCTCTACGCGGAGAACGCGCACTCCTTCCGGGACCTCGCCTACCACTCCAGCCGCAGCCCGCGGTACGCCTCGATGGCCGCCCCGGTGATGGCCACCGCCGTCGACCTGTTCCGCGCCGACATGGAGAACCACACCCGCAGCTACGCCTTCAACCTGGTCGGGATGGCCAGCGTCCACCTGCTCCAGGGCGAGCCGGAGCAGGCCGCGCTGATCGCCGAGGAGGCTGTGGAGATCGCGGGCAAGGTGCGCTCGGAGCGGCTGAACACCCGGGTCCGCAAGACCTCCGCGGCGGCCACCGCCGACTTCCGCAGCGTCCCCGCGGTCAACCGGCTGGCGGAGCTGGTGGTCGACCAGATCCCGGAGTTCGAGGCGGTCTGAGCCCCCGGACCGGCGGGTTCCGGTCGACGGTGCGGCACGGTACCTCACCGGCTGTCATGGCACGGCCGAAGTTCACGCACTCGTAACGTCTGCGTCGTCAGCGTCACGGCTGCGAAACACCGAGCCGCACTGGCCGAAACCCGCCTTCGGCACTCTCCTCTCATCGCCGACACCCCGGGTGGCACGGGACAGGGATCCCGGGCGTGGAGCGGCCTTCATTCACGAGGAGACGCCGATGCCGGACGGCTTCAGCGCAGGCGATACCGCCTTTGTGCTCATCAGTGCGGCCCTGGTCATGTTGATGACCCCGGGTCTGGCCTTCTTCTACGGCGGCATGGTCAGGGTCAAGAGTGTCCTCAACATGCTGGTCATGAGCTTCATCGCGCTCGGCATCGTGACCGTACTCTGGGTCCTCTACGGGTACAGCCTGAGCTTCGGCACCGACGCCTTCCACGGCCTGATCGGCAACCTGGACCACGTCGGGATGCGCGGGATCGGCATGAACGATCTGGCCGGAAGCATTCCGGTCACCGCCTTCTCCGCCTTCCAGCTGATGTTCGCGGTGATCACCCCGGCGCTGATCAGCGGCGCGATCGCGGACCGCGCGAAGTTCGCCGCCTGGGGCCTGTTCGTGGCGCTCTGGGTGACCATCGTCTACTTCCCGGTCGCGCACTGGGTGTTCTTCTTCGACAACGGCCACGGCGGCTGGCTCGGCGACCGCAACGGCGTGATCGACTTCGCCGGCGGAACCGCCGTGCACATCAACGCCGGTATGGCGGGCCTTGCCCTGTGCCTGGTGCTCGGCAAGCGGGTCGGCTTCAAGAAGGACCCGATGCGCCCGCACAGCCTCCCGCTGGTGATGCTCGGCTCCGGGCTGCTCTGGTTCGGCTGGTTCGGCTTCAACGCCGGCTCGGCGCTGGCCGCCAACGGCCTGGCCGGCATGGCCTTCATGAACACCCAGATCGCCACCGGCGCCGCGATGCTCGGCTGGCTCGCCTTCGAGCGGATCAAGCACGGCGCCTTCACCTCGCTGGGCGCGGCCTCCGGCGCGGTGGCCGGCCTGGTCGCCATCACCCCGGCCTGCGGCTCGGTCAGCATGCTCGGCGCGGTGGCCATCGGCCTGATCGCCGGTGCGATCTGCGCCGCGGCGATCAGCCTCAAGTACCGCCTCGGCTTCGACGACTCGCTCGACGTGGTGGGCGTGCACGCGGTCGGCGGTGCGATCGGCTCGCTGCTGATCGGCTTCTTCGCCACCGGCCACGTCGGCCAGACCGCGCGCGGCCTGTTCTACGGCGGCGGCATCGGCCAACTCGGCAAGCAGGCGATGGGCGTGGCCGTGGTCGCGGTCTACTCCTTCGTGATCTCCTGGTTGCTCGGCCAGGCGATCCAGAAGACCATCGGCTTCCGGGTCAGCGAGGACGTCGAGGTGGCCGGCATCGACCAGGTCGAACACGCCGAGTCGGCGTACGACTTCAGCACGGTCGGCGCCAGCCTCAGCCGCGCCCTGTCGAGCCACGCCCCGGCCCCCGCCGGTTCCACCACCGCCACGAAGACCGAGGTCGACGCCTGATGAAGCTCATCACCGCCGTGATCAAGCCCTACCGCCTGGATGCGGTCAAGGAGGCCCTGCAGGCCTTCGGGGTGGACGGACTGACCGTCACCGAGGCCAGCGGCTACGGCCGTCAGCGCGGACACACCGAGGTCTACCGGGGCGCCGAGTACACCGTCGACCTGGTCCCCAAGATCCGGATAGAGGTCCTGGTCGAGGACGCCGACGCCGACGAGCTGCTGGACGTCCTGGTGAAGGCCGCCCGGACCGGCAAGATCGGCGACGGCAAGGTCTGGGTCGTCCCGGTCGACTCCGTCGTCCGAGTGCGCACCGGCGAGCGCGGGCCCGACGCGCTCTAGTCCCCGAAAGAAAGCGGACCTGCGGATTCCCGGTGAATCCGCAGGTCCGCCGACGGCATTCTCCGGCGGCCCGCCATGCCGCCCGTACGACGGACGGAGAGCCCGCAGTGACCCCCACCGACTCGACGGAACCCGCCGGACACCCCGCGGACCGGGCCGAACTGCTAGCCCGGCCAGGCCTGTCAGGACCCGCGCGCCGCATCGCGCTGGCCGAGCTGGCGGACCGCTGGCTCAGCTCGCTGCTGGAGCAGGCCGACCCGCCCGCGCACGTCGCCCTGGTCGCCGTCGGCGGCTACGGGCGCGGCGAACTGTCCCCGCGCAGCGACCTGGACGTCCTGCTGCTGCACGACGGCGCCGAGGTGGGCGCCCTCGCCGAGCGGCTCTGGTACCCGGTGTGGGACAGCGGGGTCGCCCTGGACCACTCGGTCCGCAGCCTCGCCGAGGCCCGCACGGTGGCCGCGGCCGACCTCAGGGCCCAGCTCGGCCTGCTGGACGCCCGGCACATCGCCGGGGACGCCGAGCTGACCGCCGCACTGCGCTCCGCGATACTGGCCGACTGGCGGGCCGGCGCGGCCGACCGGCTGCCCGAACTGCGCGAACTCGGGCGCGCCCGGGCCGAGCGGCACGGCGAGCTGGCGTTCCTGCTGGAGCCCGACCTGAAGGAGGCCCGCGGCGGCCTGCGGGACGCGGTGGCGCTGGACGCGATCGCCGCCTCCTGGCTCGCCGACGCCCCGCGCGAGGGCCTGGCCGCCGCCGTCCAGCGGCTCTCCGACGTCCGCGACGCGCTGCACCTGACCACCGGACGGGCCACCGAGCGGCTCTCGCTGCAGGACCAGGACCAGGTCGCCGCCACCCTCGGCGTGCTGGACGCGGACACCCTGCTGCGACAGATCTACGAGGCGGCCCGGACCATCTCCTACGCCGGCGACGTGACCTGGCGGGCCGTCGACCGGGTGCTCGCGGCGCGCTCGACCAAGGGGCGGCGCCCGTTCTCCTTCCCGTTCGGCGGCTCCGGGCGGGGCGCGGGCGCGGCGGCCCGCGGCGCGGTAGTGCGCCGGCCGCTGGCCGAGGGCGTGGTGGAGCAGGACGGCGAGGCGGTGCTCGCGCTGGGCGCCCGTCCCGCGCACGACCCGGTGCTCGTCCTGCGGGTGGCCGCCGCGGCGGCGCAGGCCGGTCTGGTGGTCGGCCACGCGACGGTCCGCCGGCTGGCCGCCGAGAGCAAGCCGCTGCCGGTGCCCTGGCCGGACGAGGCGCGCGAGCAGCTGATCACCCTGCTGGGCGCCGGCGAGCCCGGCGTACCGGTCTGGGAGGCGCTGGAGGCCGAGGGGCTGATCACCCGGCTGCTGCCGGACTGGGAGCGGGTGCGCTGCCGTCCGCAGCGCAACGCCGTGCACGTCTGGACGGTGGACCGGCACCTGGTGGAGACGGCGGTGCGCGCGGCCGCGATGACCCGCCGGGTGGCCCGTCCGGACCTGCTGCTGGTCGCCGCGCTGCTGCACGACCTGGGCAAGGGCTGGCCCGGCGACCACTCCGAGGCGGGCGAGGTGATCGTCCGCGACGTGGCCTCCCGGATGGGCTTCGACCAGGACGACACCGAGAGCCTGGCGATGCTGGTCCGCCACCACCTGACGCTGGTCGAGACGGCCACCCGGCGCGACCCGGACGACCCGGCCACCGTCGAACTGATCGCCAAGACCGTGGGCACGGTGCGCCACCTGGAGCTGCTGCACGCGCTCACCGAGGCGGACGCCACCGCGACCGGCCCGGCCGCCTGGAGCAGCTGGCGGGCCTCGCTGGTGGCCGGCCTGGTCGACCGGGTGGCCGCGGTGCTGACCAAGGGCCCCTCCTGCCCGCCGGCGGGCAAGGAGGGCGACCCGGCGCTGCCGCCCGCCCTCGCCCCCTCCGTCGACCACGAGCGGCTCGCCATCGAGGCGGCCCGCACCGAGGGCCCGGCGCTCTCGCTGCGGGCCGAGGCCGCGCACGACCCCGAGGCGGGCGAGCCGATGGGCGTGCGGCTGGACCTCGCCGTCCCGGACCGCCCCGGCCTGCTCGGCACGGTGGCCGGGGTGCTGGCCCTGCACCGCTTGGCCGTCCGCTCGCTGCACCTGTGCGAACTCGACCCGATCGGCGCGGGCCCGGTCCTGCTGCTCTCCTGGACGGTCGCCGCCGAGTACGGCGAACTGCCCGAGGCAGCCCGGCTGCGGGCCGACCTGCGCCGGGCCATGGACGGCTCGCTGGACGTCGCCCGGCGGCTCGCCGAGCGCGACGCCGCCGCCCCGCGCCGGCGCGGCATCTCCACCCCGCCGCCGGTGGTCGCGGTCGCCCCGGGCGGCGCCTCGGCCTCGGCGACGGTCCTGGAGGTCCGCGCGCACGACGCCCCCGGCCTGCTGCACCGGATCGGCCGGGCGCTGGACGAGGCCGGCGTCCGGGTCCGCACCGCGCACGTCTCCACGCTGGGCGCCGACGCCGTCGACGCCTTCTACCTCACCGACCCGGCCGGCCGGCCGCTGGCCCCTGAACAGGCCCGCGAGGTGGCCGCCGCGGTGCAGCGCACACTGGGCTGACCGGGGTGGAGACCGCAGCTTGAGCGGCCGGATACCCTGGTGGGCGACGACCGTACTCATACCGATGCCGCAAGGGACCCGCGACCGACGTGTTCGACACTCTTTCCGACCGCCTCGCAGCGACGTTCAAGAACCTCCGGGGCAAGGGCCGCCTCAGTGAGGCGGACATCGACGCCACCGCCCGCGAGATCCGCATCGCCCTCCTCGAGGCCGATGTCGCGCTCCCCGTGGTGCGGGCCTTCATCAAGCAGGTCAAGGACCGCGCGATGGGCTCCGAGGTCTCGGGCGCGCTGAACCCCGCCCAGCAGATCATCAAGATCGTCAACGAGGAGCTCATCAACATCCTCGGTGGCGAGACCCGCCGACTGCGCTACGCCAAGACCGGCCCGACGGTCATCATGCTCGCCGGCCTCCAGGGTGCCGGTAAGACCACCCTGGCGGGCAAGCTGGGCCACTGGCTGAAGAGCCAGAAGCACACCCCGCTGCTGGTCGCCTGCGACCTCCAGCGCCCCAACGCCGTCACCCAGCTCGGCGTGGTCGCCGAGCGCGCCGGGGTGGCGTTCTACGGCCCGCAGCCCGGCAACGGTGTCGGCGACCCGGTCCAGGTCGCCCGCGACTCGATCGAGTACGCCAAGCAGAAGCAGTACGACGTCGTCATCGTCGACACCGCCGGCCGCCTGGGCATCGACGCCGAGCTGATGCAGCAGGCCGCCGACATCCGGGCCGCGGTCAACCCGGACGAGGTGCTCTTCGTCGTCGACGCGATGATCGGCCAGGACGCGGTCACCACCGCGCAGGCCTTCCTCGACGGCGTCGACTTCACCGGCGTGGTGCTCTCCAAGCTGGACGGCGACGCCCGCGGTGGCGCGGCGCTGTCGGTGGCCCACGTGACCGGCCGTCAGATCATGTTCGCCTCCAACGGCGAGAAGGTCGGCGACTTCGACGCCTTCCACCCGGACCGGATGGCCTCGCGCATCCTGGGCATGGGCGACATGCTCTCGCTGATCGAGAAGGCCGAGCAGACCTTCTCGCAGGCCGAGGCCGAGAAGATGGCCTCGAAGCTGCAGGGCGGCGGCAAGGACTTCACGCTCGACGACTTCCTGTCGCAGCTGGAGCAGGTCCAGAAGATGGGCTCCATCTCCAAGCTGCTCGGCATGCTCCCGGGTATGGGCCAGATCCGCGACCAGATCAACAACATCGATGACAAGGACGTCAACCGCGTCGGCGCGATCATCAAGTCGATGACCCCGGCCGAGCGGACCGACCCGAAGATCATCAACGGCTCGCGCCGGCTGCGCATCGCCAAGGGTTCGGGCGTCGGTGTCGGCGAGGTCAACAACCTGGTCGAGCGGTTCTTCGACGCCCGCAAGATGATGTCCGCGATGGCCTCCGGCAAGGGCATCCCCGGCATGCCGGGGATGCCGGGCATGGGTGGCGGCAAGAAGGCGGGCAAGAAGGCCCAGCCCGCCAAGGGCCGCAAGAAGTCCGGCAACCCGCTGAAGCGGGCGCAGGAGGAGCAGGCCGCCGCCGAGCGCAAGGCACTCGGCCCGGCCGGTGCGCCGCAGGCCGACGGCGGGGCGTTCGGCCTCGGCGCGGGCAAGGGCCCGGCCGACTTCGAGCTCCCCAAGGAGTTCAAGGACCTGCTCTGATCCTTGGGGGCCCCTGTCTTCACCCTGGCGGCCCGTCACCTCCGTGGTGGCGGGCCGTCGGCATGCCCGATGATGTCCGGATGATGCGAGTGACGATCCGAGAGCCCAGGCCCGCCGACGCCGGGGCGTACGCCGAGGCCGTGCGGCGGTCCGCCGAGCACATCGGCCAGTGGAACCCGCTGGAGCCGGACGGGCTGCCCGAGTTGCTGCAGCGTCAGGGGCCCGGGCTGCGCACCTTTCTGATCATCGACCGGGAGACCGGTGGGCTGGTCGGCAAGTGCAACGTGGCCAACATCGTGATGGGTCGCTTCTGCAACGGCGCTCTCGGCTACGACAGTTACGTCCCGTTCAACGGCACGGGCCGGATGACCGAGGGCATGCGGCTGGTGATCGACCGCTGCTTCGCCGACCAGGCGAACGGCGGACTCGGCCTGCACCGGCTGGAGATCAACGTGCAGCCGGACAACGAGCGCTCGGTCGCGCTGGCCCGCCGGCTCGGCTTCCGGCACGAGGGCTTCACCCCGCGGATGCTCTTCATGTCCGGCGCCTGGCGCGACCACGATCGCTTCGCGCTCACCCGCGAGGAGTGGACCCCGGTTTCCTAGGCCTGGCGCGGCTTCTCGGCCACCACGTACCGGAAGACGTTGGCCATCCGCACCGAGCCGTCGGAGAGGCCGAACGGGTGCAGCGCCTCGACCAGCTCCTTGGTCACCAGCACCTCGCCGGAGTACTCCACCGCCGCGTCGAACAGGCCGGTGGAGAGCAGGCCGCGTACCGCGCTGTCCAGGTCCGGGTAGGCGAACGGGCAGCTCACCCGGCCGCTCCCGGCCGGCCGCAACCCGGCGCGGGCCGGCAGCTGCTCCAGCGCACCCGGGGAGCTCAGCGCGAACGGGTCCCGGTCCGGCAGCGGCGCGCTGCGCCGGTGCGCGACCTCCAGCACGGCGGCGCTCTCGCACCGCTCGGCCGGGCCCCAGCCGGCCAGCACCAGGTGGCCGCCGGGCAGCACCGCGTCGGCCGCGGCCGCGACCAGCTGCTGCGGGTCCTCGACCCGGTGCAGCTCCTCGAAGACGGTGACCAGCGAGTGGGCCGTCCGGGGGTAATCCGGATCGGCCGGCTCGCGCAGGCCGTCCGCCAGCACCCGCAGCCGGCGGTCGCGGGCCAGCTCGCGCAGCTCGGGCGCCGACTCCAGGCCGGTCACCTGGGCGCCCCGGGCGGCGGCCAGCAGCAGCGCCAGCCCGGAGCGGCAGCCGAGCCCGAGCACGCTGCCGGCCGGGCCGACCTCCAGGCGCTGGTAGACCGCCTCGTAGAGCGGGACGAGCATGCGCTCCTGGATCTCGGCCCAGTCCCGTGCCCGTGTGCTCCTGTCGGCCCGTTCCGACCGTGTCGCCGTGCCTTGCGCTGAAGCCATTCCTGCGGCCTCCCATCCGGTCCGTGGACGTGCTGCGAATGCTCCCCCCAACTGTCCCGCCCCGCATCCAGCGAACAGCGCGCCGGGCGCGGCGTCCAGAGGGGTGCACGGGGGTATCCGCGCCGGGTGGTCGTGCGCCCCTCGCGCTCTCCTCGCGCGCCGCCGATTCACAGTCGGTCGGCTCGGCCCCGTACCCTCGCACCATGGCTAAGGCACCCGTTCTCACCCCCCAGGCGGAAGACTTCCCGCGCTGGTACCAGGATCTGATCAACAAGGCCGAGCTGGCCGACAACGGTCCGGTGCGCGGCACCATGGTCATCCGACCGTACGCGTACGCGCTGTGGGAGCGGATGCAGCAGGACCTGGACGCGCGGATCAAGAAGGCCGGCGCGCAGAACGCCTACTTCCCGATGTTCATCCCGCAGTCCTACCTGACCAAGGAGGCCGAGCACGTCGAGGGCTTCGCCCCCGAGCTCGCGGTGGTCACGCACGGCGGCGGCAAGGAGCTCGAGGAGCCGATCGTCGTCCGGCCGACCTCCGAGACGATCATCAACGAGTACTTCTCCAAGTGGGTGCAGAGCCACCGCGACCTGCCCCTGCTGATCAACCAGTGGGCCAACGTGGTCCGCTGGGAGCTGCGCCCGCGGGCCTTCCTGCGCACCACCGAGTTCCTCTGGCAGGAGGGCCACACCGCGCACGCCACGTACGAGGACGCGCGGGCGTACGCCTCGCGGATCCACACCGAGGTCTACGCCGGCTTCATGACCGACGTGCTGGGCATCGACGTGACGCTCGGCCGCAAGACGGCCAAGGAGCGCTTCGCCGGCGCGATCAACACCCTCACCCTCGAGTCGATGATGGGTGACGGCAAGGCCCTGCAGATGGGCACCAGTCACGAGCTGGGCCAGAACTTCGCCAAGGCGTTCAACACCACCTTCCTGTCCAACGGCTCGGAGCGCGAGCACGTCTGGCAGACCTCCTGGGGCGTCTCGACCCGGATGGTCGGCGGCCTGATCATGTCGCACGGCGACGACAGCGGCCTGCGGGTCCCGCCGCGGCTGGCGGCCGTGCAGGCCGTCGTGCTGGCCATCAAGGGCGACGAGGCGGTGCTGGCCAAGGTGCGCGAGATCGGCGCCCAGCTGGAGGCCGTCGGCGTCCGCGTGGTGGTCGACGACCGCACCGACACCCCGTTCGGGCGCCGCGCGGTGGACTGGGAGCTCAAGGGCGTCCCGGTGCGCATCGAGGTCGGTCCGCGCGACCTGGAGGCCGGCACCGCGATGCTGGCCCGCCGGATCCCCGGCGGCAAGGAGCCGGTGTCGGTGGACAGCCTGGCCGCCGTGCTGCCCGGCATCCTGGAGGAGGACCAGGCGCTGCTGCTCGCGCAGTCCCGCGCGCGCCGCGAGGCCCGCACGGTGGAGGTCGCCACCATCGACGAGGCGGTCGAGGCCGCCGCCACCGGTTGGGGTCGGATCTCCTGGGCGGAACTCGGTCCGCAGGGCGAGGCCAAGCTTGCCGAGCAGGGTGTCTCGGTGCGTTGCATTGTTGCCGAAGACGGTTCTGTTCCGGCCTCGGACGACCAATCGGGAAACATCGCGATCGTCGCAAGGGCCTACTGAGTAACTAGTCGGTGACGCTGTCCGGTCTACTGACCGGTCAACTCCCCGCCAGGCTGAACTAGCGGTACGGTAAACGGCCCGTGGCCCTGTCAAGTCGACCGGGCCCCGGGCCGTACGCCTGGGAGCGGCCAATTCGGCGTGCCCGGGAACGGCGGACCCGGCGAGGAACGACGGGTTGCAGACATTGAGGGGGTTGGCCTTGCGTCAGATTCCACGCGCTCAAGAACGGCACTGTCACACAGAGCTGAGCATTCGCTGGGAATTCCCAGTAAATGCCCAAGGATGGAACAACGGCACGCACTCCCTCGTTGGCATAGCGTGAGCACGACACAGCCCCTCGTCCTCGCGGCCGAACTGGCCGCCGCCTGGAGCGACATCCAGGCCTACCACCACGACCTGCCCGACCTCGCCTCGCCCGAGGCGCTGATCGGCGAGTCGTCCTCGGCCTGCGGCACCCAGCTCGGCTTCGAGCGGCTGCTGCACGAGGCCGCCCACGGTCTGGCAGCCGCCCGCGACATCCGGGACACCTCCCGGGCCGGGCGCTACCACAACCGCCGATTCCTGTTGCTCGCCTCCGAGTTGGGCCTGGCGCACCCGGTCGAGCCGCACGCCAGCAGCGGCTTCTCCCAGGTGACCATGCTCGCCGAGACCGAGGAGCGGTACGCCACCACCATCGACCGCCTGGAGCTTGCGCTGGGTGCTCACCAGCAGGCCGTCACCGGGGACGGCGGCGTGCTGCGCGCCTTCCGCGGCCCGGCCGGCCGGCACGGGTCCTCGGGCGGCGGCGTCCGCGTCAAGGCCGTCTGCGGCTGCGGCCGCAACGTCCGGGTCGTGCCGTCGGTGCTCGCTCAGGCCTCGATCGTCTGCGGGGCCTGCATGCAGCCGTTCAAGATCACGTGAGGTCGCTCTCCCTGGCCGGGGCACTGCCCCGGTCGGGTAGGACGCCGTCGTGTGGCACAATCGATAGCTGATACCCGGCAGCCGAGCAGGACCCCTCTCTCCTACGGCTGGCGTGTCATTCGAACGGCCGACCCTGCAACCCCACGCAGGAGAGCGGTCGCTCACCCACGTCAACTCCAGGAGAACCCACTCCCGTGGCAGTCAAGATCAAGCTCAAGCGTCTCGGTAAGATCCGCTCCCCTCACTACCGCATCGTCATCGCCGACTCGCGCACCAAGCGCGACGGCCGTGCGATCGAGGAGATCGGCATCTACCAGCCGACGTACAACCCCTCGAAGATCGAGGTCGACAGCGACCGCGCCCAGTACTGGCTGTCCGTCGGCGCCCAGCCGACCGAGCCCGTGCTCGCGATCCTCAAGCTGACCGGTGACTGGCAGAAGTACAAGGGCCTGCCCGCCCCGGCCCCGCTGCTCGTCGCCGAGCCCAAGGTCGAGGACTTCTCGCACCTCTTCGCGAAGGCCGTTGCCGGCTTCGAGGACAGCACCACCGGTGTTGCCATCACCCCGAAGGCCAAGAAGTCGGACAAGGTCGAGGCTGACGCCGAGACCACCGAGGCCTGATCGTGATCGAGGACGCCCTGGACCATCTGGTGAAGGGCATCGTCGAGCACCCCGACGAGGTGCAGGTGCGCTCGCGCAACCTGCGCCGGGGCAACACCATCGAGGTCCGGGTGCACCCCGATGACCTCGGCAAGGTGATCGGCCGTGGCGGCCGTACCGCACGCGCTCTGCGCACTGTGGTCGGCGCCCTCGGCGGGCGCAACGTCCGCGTCGACCTGGTCGATGCAGACAGCATCCGCTGACGGCTGTCGTCGTCTGCTCGGGACCGGCCGGGACGCGTCAACGCGTCCCGGCCGGTCCTTTTTTCCCACCGTCTTTTTTCCACCATCTTCCCGAAGCTCAGGAGTGCTCACCGTGCAGCTCGTCGTCGGCCGGATCGGCCGCGCCCACGGCATCAAGGGGGACGTCAGTGTCGAGGTCCGTACGGACGAGCCCGAGCTCCGGCTCGGCCCGGGTGCGGTGCTGTTCACCGACCCCGCCTCGGTCGGCCCGCTGACCGTCGAGTCGGGCAAGGTGCACAGCGGTCGGCTGCTGCTGCGCTTCGCCGGCGTGCAGGACCGCAACGCCGCGGAGGCGCTGCGCAACACCCTGCTGATCGCCGAGGTCGATCCGGAGGAGATGCCGGAGGACCCGGAGGAGTACTACGACCACCAGCTGATCGGGCTGGACGCGGTACTGCTCGACGGGACCCCGATCGGCGAGCTCACCGAGGTCGTCCACCTGCCGTACCAGGACCTGCTCACGGTGACCCGGCCGGACGGCACCGAGGTGCTGATCCCGTTCGTCTCGAAGATCGTGCCGACCGTCGACCTGGAGAACCAGCGGGTCGTCATCGACCCGCCCGGCGGCCTGATCGACCCCGAGAACGCCGAGGTCGACCTCCCCGAGGACGCCGACGCCGCCGAGGGTTCCGAGTGACCGAGCAGCACGGCATGCGGATCGACGTCGTCAGCATCTTCCCGGAGTACCTGGAGCCGCTGAACGTCTCGCTGGTCGGCAAGGCCCGCGCCCGCGGGCAGCTCGACGTGCGCCTGCACGACCTGCGCGGCTGGACCACCGACGTGCACCGAACGGTGGACGACACGCCGTACGGCGGCGGACCCGGCATGGTGATGAAGCCGGAGCCGTGGGGCGCCGCGCTCGACGCGGTGCTCGCCGACGGGCCGCCCGGGCTCGTCCCGACCCTGGTGGTGCCCACGCCCAGCGGCGTGCCGTTCACCCAGGAGCTGGCCCAGGAGCTGGCCGGACGCCCCTGGCTGGCGTTCGCGCCGGCCCGCTACGAGGGCATCGACCGCCGGGTCATCGACGAGGCCGCCACCCGGATGCCGGTGGTCGAGGCCTCGATCGGCGACTACGTGCTGGCCGGCGGCGAGGTCGCCGTGCTGGTGATGGTCGAGGCGATCGCCCGGCTGCTGCCCGGGGTGCTCGGCAACGCCGAGTCGCACCGCGACGACTCCTTCGCCCCCGGCGCGATGGCCGACCTGCTGGAGGGCCCGGTCTACACCAAGCCCGCCGAGTGGCGCGGCCGGGAGGTGCCCGAGGTGCTGCTCAGCGGCAACCACGGGAAGATCGCCCGCTGGCGCCGCGAGCAGGCCTTCGCCCGCACCCTGGCCCACCGCCCGGATCTGGTGGCGCGCTGGAGCAACGGCGACTTCGACAAGAAGGACCGCGAGGCGCTCAGCATCCTCGGCCTGTTCTGGGACGCGGACCTGGGCCGATTTCGGTCCACGGTCGATCCTGTGGAAGAATAGGCGGCTGCTGTCTGTCGCTGGGCTCCCCGCAGGGGATCCAGTGGTCCGGTACCCCCGCCACGGGGGGTCTACCGCCAGCCGACGCGACCCGCAGCTCACCCCATCAGGACCAATTTCCGTGGGCGGCCCGTGGCGCCTGCGATGGAGAGCAACATGAGCAACAAGCTCGCTGCTGTCGACGCGGCCTCGCTGCGTTCCGACATCCCGGCCTTCCGCGCCGGTGACACCCTGAAGGTTCACGTCCGGGTCATCGAGGGCACCCGCTCTCGTGTCCAGGTCTTCCAGGGCGTCGTGATCCGCCGCCACGGTTCGGGCATCGGTGAGACCTTCACCGTCCGCAAGGTGAGCTTCAACGTCGGCGTGGAGCGTACCTTCCCGGTGCACACCCCGATCGTCGAGAAGATCGAGGTCGTCACCCGCGGTGACGTGCGTCGCGCCAAGCTGTACTACCTGCGTGACCTGCGCGGCAAGGCCGCGAAGATCAAGGAGAAGCGCGACCGCT
Source organism: Kitasatospora sp. MAA4 (assembly GCF_029893355.1). Taxonomy (GTDB): domain Bacteria; phylum Actinomycetota; class Actinomycetes; order Streptomycetales; family Streptomycetaceae; genus Kitasatospora. Next base: position 31,380 of record NZ_JARZAI010000033.1, on the reverse strand, counting down.
GATCCGTCGCCCCCCGCTTCGGCAGGGGGTGCAGGACGCTCATCCGGGGCGGCTAAGCTCACCCCGATGAGCACGCACGAACCGATCGCGGACCGCGACGGCAGTCCCGCACCCGAGGGTGTGCGGACGCCGTCGCGGTCTGCGGCCGTTTCCGGGGCTGCCGACGACGACGCCGAGGCGCGCGGCTGGCGCACCCGCGACCTGTTCGCCCTCGCCGGCGCCTGCCTGCTGATCCTGCTGCTCGTCAACGGCTTCGTGGCCCAGCCCTTCGCCGTCCCGTCGGCCTCGATGGAGAACGTGCTGCGGCCCGGCGACCGCCTGGTGGTGAACAAGCTGGCGTACAGCTTCGGCGGCCGGGTCCAGCGCGGTGACGTGGTGGTCTTCGACGGCACCGGCTCCTTCCTCCCGGAGGACGACCGGCCGACTGGACTCGGGCCCGACCTGCGCAGGATCGGCGCCTCGCTCGGCCTGGCGCCCTCGGACGGCTCGGTCTTCGTCAAGCGGGTGATCGGCGTCGGCGGCGATCGGGTGACCTATCACGTGGGCGACCAGCGGCTCACCGTCAACGGCGTCCCGCTCGCCGAGTCCGACTACCTCTTCCCCGGCGACGCGCCGTCGACCGTCGGCTTCGACATCGTGGTACCGCCCGGCGAGCTCTGGATGATGGGGGACCACCGCAGCGACTCGCGGGACTCCCGGGACCACCTGGGCGACCCGGGCGGCGGTTTCGTCCCGACCGGCAAGGTGATCGGGCGGGCCGACTGGGTGGTCTTCCCGATCGGGCACTGGACGGGTCTGGACCGCCCGGCCGGCTTCGCCGCCGTCGCCTCCGCAGGGGGGAGCGGTGGTCATGGGCACCAGGGGTAGGGCGTCGTCGAACCTGCTGGACGAGCCCGTCGCGGAGCGCGGGCGCGCGCAGCGGCGCAGAACGGCCCGGCGCGCCTCGCGCCGCGTCAAGCGCTCCCTGGCGCGCGAGGTGCCGCTGGTCGGCGTGGTCGCCCTGCTCCTCGCCCTGGCGCTGAAGACCTTCTTCGTCCAGGTCTTCGTGATCCCCTCCGGCTCGATGGAGCAGACCATCCGGATCGGCGACCGGGTGCTGGTGGACAAGCTGACGCCCTGGTTCGGCAGCCAACCGCAGCGCGGCGACGTGGTGGTCTTCCAGGACCCGGGCGGCTGGTTGGAGAACGACCCGGCGACCGGCACCGACGGACCGATCAGCCACGGGATCAAATCGGCCTTCAGCTACGTCGGGTTGCTGCCCTCCAGCAGCCGACAGGACCTGATCAAGCGGGTCGTCGGGGTCGGCGGTGACACCGTGGCCTGCTGCGACCCGCAGGGCCGGATCACCGTCAACGGCGCGGCGATCGACGAGCCGTACCTCGCGCCCGGCAACCCGCCCTCGCGCATTCCCTTCTCGGTGAAGGTGCCGCCGAACAGCCTCTGGGTGATGGGCGACCACCGCGACGTCTCCGCCGACTCCCGCTACCACATGGGCAATCCGGGCGGCGGCAGCGTGCCGCTGAAGGACGTGGTCGGCCGGGCCTTCCTGATCGCCTGGCCGCTCGGCCGAGTTCAGCAGATCCCCGCCGGTCCGGCGGCGCACCCGGCGGCCGCGGCCGGCGGCGGCGCGCCGCTCGCCACCCGGGCCGGCTTCGCCGCCGCTGCCGCACCGCGGGCCGGTCCCGGAAACGATCCGCAATCCGTGGCGTCCAGGCCGGATCTGATGGAACCTTCGCTCGTTATGGGGATGTTGGGCGTTCATCCGGCCGTCGTGCGACGGCGGCGCCGGAAGCGTGCGGGCGCGGGTTGAAGATCCGACCGCCGTGTGGGAAGCCCCCGGTGGACCGCCCGGAGTGATAGAGAAGTGCAGGAGCGCCCGCAGTCGATGCGGACCGCTCCCCAAGGCTGTGCTGGTGTCAGGCCGTTCTGAAGAGGACAGGCCTGGTCGTCACAGAGCGTGGTGCCCGCTGCGCGGCACTGGTGAGCGCGGGCGTGAGACACGCCCGCACAGCAGGGAGGAGATGTCGTGGGGGATCTGGTGATCGGCGCCCGCGCAGGAGCAGGCGAGCCCGAGGGTGCCGGCAACCGTACGGCCCAGTCCACCGAATCCGCAGAGCCTTCGGAGCCCGCCGACGAGTCGGCTGCGTCCGGGAACGGCCCTGCGGACGTACCCGAGGAGCCCGTGGAGCGCGAGAAACCACCGGGCGAGCGCAAGCAGCGGTCGTTCTGGAAGGAACTGCCGATCCTGATCGGCATCGCCCTGGTCCTGGCGCTGGTCATCAAGACCTTCTTCGTCCAGGCGTTCTCGATTCCCTCGGAGTCGATGCAGAACACCCTTCAGGTGGGCGACCGGGTCCTGGTGGACAAGCTCACGCCGTGGTTCGGCTCGACGCCGGACCGCGGAGAGGTCGTGGTCTTCCACGACCCGGGCGGCTGGCTGAACGACGAGCCCACCCCGCAGAGCAGCAACTCGGTGGTCCGCGGCGTCCAGGACGTGCTGAGCTTCATCGGCCTGATGCCGTCGGCCAACGAGAAGGACCTGATCAAGCGCGTGGTCGGGGTCGGTGGCGACACCGTGCAGTGCAACGGCAACGGTCCGCTCATGGTCAACGGCGTCGCGCTCGACGAGCCGTACGTCTACCCGGGCGCGACGGCCTGCGGGACCAAGCCGTTCGGGCCGATCAAGGTGCCGCCGAACAGCATCTGGGTGATGGGCGACCACCGGGACGACTCGCTGGACTCGCGCTTCCACATGGATCAGCCCGGCGGCGGCAGCGTCCCGGACAAGGACGTGGTCGGGCGGGCCTTCGTGGTCGCCTGGCCGCTGAACCGCTGGGACACCCTCCCGATCCCGTCCACCTTCAGCCAGAAGGGGATCTCCAACCAGAAGGCGGTCTCCGCCGAGGGCCTGGTCCCGCCGGTGGCCGCGGTCGGCGGCGCGCTGCCGATCGCCTGGTGGCTGCGGCGGCGCCGGGACTGAGCTTGTCCCCTGCTCTTGCGCGGGCCGTGGTACCGACGAGTAATCTGCTCGGACGTGCCACGGCCCGCCGCCGTGTCCGGCCCCTTCTTCCCCCTGTTCCCCCTGGACGGTCCCGATGAGCAGCCTCGCCGCAGAAACCACCGGCCCGGCCGCCGGCTCCCCGCCGGCCCGGCGCGCGGGTCGGCGGGCGGGCGCGGTGCTGCAGGGCGTCGCGCTGGCGGTGGGCCTGGTCCTGCTGCTCGGCGGCTTCGGCCTGATCGCGGTGGACTACCGGCCGTACAGCGTGCCCACCGGATCGATGGAGCCGACCATCGGGATCAACGACACGGTGCTCGCGCGCAAGGTCGGCGGGGCTGCGGTGGGCCGCGGCGACGTGGTGGTCTTCCACGACCGGAGCTGGGGCAGCGAGACGCTGGTCAAGCGGGTGGTCGGCGTGGGTGGGGACACCGTGGCCTGCTGCGACGCGCAGGGGCGTCTGACGGTCAACGGCACGCCGGTCGACGAGCCGTACCTGAACCGCAACGCACTGCAGGGCGTCACACCCCTCGCGTCCACCCCCTTCACGGCCACCGTGCCGGCCGGGCGGCTCTTCGTGCTCGGCGACAACCGGGTCGGCTCGCAGGACTCCCGGGTGCACCTCGACCAGCTCGCCGGGACGGTGGCGACCGGCGACGTGCTCGGCCGGGTGGAGGCCACCGCCTGGCCGTGGGCCCGGGTCGGCCTGCTCGGGCGCACGCCGGCGTTCGACGCGCTCGGCGGCGCGGGCGACGACCGGAGCGGGCCGCTCGAACAGGCCGGCTACGCGATGCTGGCCGGCGCCGCGCTGATCGTGCTGACCTCGCTGGTCGGCTCACTGAGCGCGCTGGCGCGGCGGCTGCGGCGCTGACCGCTGACGTCCCGGTGCGGGCCGGGGGCCGTTGACAACGGTGGTCGGATCGCGGTGCCCTTGGCGTGCCGCCCGGCTTCGGGCGGGCTGGTTACGGGCGGGCCGGGTTCGGGCGGGCTGGTTTCGGGCGGGCTGGTTTCGGGCCGGCGGGCGAGAGGCGGTGCGGATCGATGACAGTGCTGCGGCGCAGAGCGGCGCGGGTGCTGCTGCTGGACGAGGCCGACCGGCTGCTGCTCTTCCACGGATTCGACCCCGCGGAGCCCGCGCGGACCTGGTGGTTCACCCCGGGCGGCGGTCTGGAGCCCGGGGAGGGGACGCGCGCGGCAGCGCTGCGCGAACTCGCCGAGGAGACCGGACTGACCGCGGTGCGGCTGGGGCCGGTGGTCGCGGTCGACCGCGCCGCGTTCAGCTACGACGGCGAGGAGTACGAGCAGGAGCAGTGGTTCCACCTCGCGCGCACCGAGGAGACCGCGCTGGACTGCTCGGGCAGCCCGGCGGCGGAGCAGCCCCAGCTGCGCGAGGCGCACTGGTGGACGGTGGCCGAGCTGCGGGCCACCGCCGAGACGGTCTACCCGCGGGGGCTCGCTGAGCTGGTGGAGCGGTTGCTGGCCCAGGGTCCGCCAGTCGTTCCGGTACGGCTCTGACTGAGGGTGCAGTGGTCCACAATGGTGAAGGACCTGCCGAACTGAGGGGACGCGTGCATGAGTGCCGAAGATCTCGAAAAGTACGAGACCGAGATGGAGCTCAAGCTCTACCGGGAGTACAAGGACGTCGTCGGGCTGTTCAAGTACGTCATCGAGACCGAGCGGCGTTTCTACCTCACCAACGACTACGAGCTGCAGGTGCACTCGGTCCAGGGTGAGGTGTTCTTCGAGGTTTCGATGGCCGACGCCTGGGTGTGGGACATGTACCGGCCGGCCAGATTCGTCCGCAAGGTGCGGGTGCTGACGTTCAAGGACGTCAATGTCGAGGAGCTGGCCAAGAGCGACCTCGAACTGCCGTCGGACGAGGCGGGCTTCGGCAACTGACACCGCCGACCGGGTGAGCCCGGTTGTCCACAGCCCCGGGGTTGTCCACAGGAATCAGAAGGGTACTGGCGGGCCTCGGACCGCGCTGGCAGCCTCCCGGCAGGGAGGTGATCACCGTGCAGAACGCACAGACTGCCCTCGGTCGCTACGGCGAGGAGGTGGCTGCCCGCTGGCTCGGCTCGGGAGGCCTACAGGTCCTGGAGCGCAACTGGCGCTGCTCGGCCGGCGAGCTCGACATCGTGGCGCTGGACGGCGACACGGTGGCCGTCTGCGAGGTGAAGACCCGGTCGGAGCACGGGTTCCAGCAGCCGGCCGAGGCCATCGGCCCGGCCAAGGCCGACCGGCTGAGACGGCTCGCCGAGCGCTGGCTGAGCGAGCGATGGCCGGTGCACTTCGCGCTGCTGGCCGAGGGGGTCACGGGCTGCGGCCCGCCGCCCGGCGCGGTGCCTCTGCCGCCCGGCGGCGTGCGGATCGACCTGGTCTGCGTGGTCAGCCGGGTCAAGGGCGCGGCCTCGGTCGAGCACCTTCGGGGGGTGCTCTGAGATGGCCTTCGCCCGGACGTGTTCGGTGGCCCTGGTCGGCGTCGACGGCGTGGTGGTGGAGGTCCAGGCCGACCTCGAACCCGGCGTCGCCGCGTTCACCCTGGTGGGCCTTCCCGACAAAGCACTCAGCGAGGCCCGCGACCGGGTCAGGGCGGCCGTCGCGAACAGCGGGGAGAGCTGGCCGCAACGCAAGCTGACGGTCGGGCTCAGCCCGGCCTCGGTGCCCAAGAGCGGCAGCGGCTTCGACCTCGCGGTCGCCTGTGCGGTGCTCGCGGCCGCCGAGCGGCTGCCACCTGCCGCCATCGCCGATCTGCTGATCATCGGTGAGCTGGGGCTGGACGGCAGGGTCAGACCGGTCCGCGGGGTGCTGCCCTCGGTGCTCGCCGCCGCGGAGGCCGGGTACCGGCAGGTGGTGGTCGCCGAGCAGACGGCTGCCGAGGCGGCGCTGGTCCCCGGGGTCTCGGTGCTCGGGATCCGGAGCCTTCGCCAACTGATCGCCCTGCTCACCGACCAGCCGGTGCCCGAGGAGCCGCCGGATCCGGTCGCGGGCCGTCCCGACGCGCTGCTCTCCGGGCTGCTGCTACCGGGCGCCGCAGTCCGCCAGTTCGGCGCGGACCCGCAGTTCGGGCCCGACCTGGCGGACGTCGCCGGCCAGTACGAAGCGCGCCAAGCCCTGGAGATCGCCGCCGCCGGCGGGCACCACCTCTATCTGAAGGGGCCGCCGGGCGCGGGGAAGACGATGCTGGCGGAGCGCCTGCCCGGGTTGCTGCCCGCGCTGACCCAGCGCGAGGCGCTGGAGGTGACCGCCGTCCATTCGGTCGCCGGGCTGCTTCCGCCCGGGCGCCCGCTGGTCGACACCCCGCCCTACTGCGCCCCGCACCACTCGACCACCATGCCGGCGATCGTCGGCGGCGGCAGCGGCCTTCCCCGGCCCGGTGCCGTCTCGCTCGCCCACCGAGGGGTGCTCTTCCTGGACGAGGCGCCGGAGTTTCCCGGCCGCGTCCTGGACGCCCTGCGCCAGCCACTGGAGTCCGGCGAGGTGGTCATCGCACGATCGGCCGGATCGCTCCGGCTGCCCGCCCGCTTCCTGTTGTGCCTCGCGGCGAACCCCTGTCCGTGCGGGCGGTACTCGCGCCGCGGGGAGGGGTGCGACTGCACCCCGGCCATGGTGAGCCGGTATCAGGGGCGGCTCTCGGGGCCGCTGTTGGACCGGGTGGATCTGCGCGTGCAGGTGGACCCGGTGACCAGGGCGGAGCTGCTGGACCGGGACAGCTCCGCCGAGACCACGGCGGTGGTCGCCGAGCGGGTGCGCGCCGCCAGAGAACGGGCCGCCGCCCGCTACGAGGGGACGCCCTGGCGGACCAACTCCCAGGTCCCGGGCCGCGAGCTGCGCTCCCGCTGGCGACCGGAGCCGAGCGCACTGGCCGACGCGGAACGCGAGATGGAGCGCGGCATGCTCACCGCGCGCGGCCTCGACCGGGTGCTCCGCGTCGCCTGGACGGTCGCGGACCTCGCCGGGCGCGATGCACCCGGCCGCACCGAGTTGCGCAACGCCCTGGTGCTGCGCCGGGGCTTCCCGACCAGCCTGCCCCTGCAGGGCCCCTCCCGCGATGCCCGCGGCTGACCACACTCCTGGGGAGGTACCGATGCACGCTGTTCAGACCGCCCTCGACCTGGGCGAACCCGGAGAACCCGGAGAACCCGGCAAGTCTTTGCACGAGCGGGACTTCGGGGAGGAGCGCCTCGCCCGCGCCGCCCTCACCAGGCTCGCCGAGCCCGGTGACACAGCGGTGGGCAAGTGGCTGCTCGAACGCCCGGCGGCCGAACTCCTCCAGCTGATCCGCACCCGGGCGGGGCATCCCGCCCTGCACCTGGACCAGGATCGACTCGCGGGCCTGAACGCCAGGTTGGCCGGGTGCGATCCGGCCGCCGACCTCGCTCGTGTGGAGGCCGTCGGCGGGCGCTTCGTCACCCCGGCCGAGCCCGAGTGGCCCAGCCAGCTCAACGACCTGGGGGAGGCCATGCCGGTCGGGCTCTGGGTGCGGGGAACCGGTTCGCTGCGGCTGCTCGCCCTGCGGTCCGTCGCCGTGGTCGGCGCCCGGGCCTGCACCGCCTACGGTGCCCACGTCGCCGGAGAACTCGCCGCCCAACTCGCCGAGCGCGGCTGGGTTGTCGTCTCGGGCGCCGCCTACGGGATCGACTCGGCCGCCCATCGCGGCGCCCTGGCAGTCGGGGGCATGACCGTGGGCGTGCTCGCCTGCGGCGTGGATGTGGCCTACCCGCGCGGGAACACCGAGCTGATCCGTCGGATCTCCGGGCAGGGCCAACTGGTCAGCGAACTCCCGCCGGGTGAGCACCCGAACCGCTTTCGCTTCGTGCTGCGCAACCGGGTGATAGCGGCGTTGACCCGGGGGACGGTGGTGGTCGAGGCCGCACTGCGCAGCGGAGCCCTGAGCACGGCGCGGCGGGCGCACGCGCTCAACCGGCACACGATGGGCGTCTGCGGGCCGGTCACCTCCGAACTCTCCGCCGGTGTACACGCGTTGCTCAGGAGCGGCGCAGCCACCCTGGTCACGGACGCCGCCGAGGTCGTCGAGCTGATCGGAGCGATCGGCGAGGATCTGGCGCCGCTGCGCAGCAGCGAGGTGCGCCCGCGGGACGTCCTGCGGCCGATGGCCGCCCAGGTGTTGGAGGCGATCCCGTCCGGCCGGGACGGCGCACCCGTGGAGTACCTCGCGCGCCGCTCGGGCTTCCCCGCGGACGAGGTCCTCAAGCAGCTGTACGAACTCTGCTCGCTGGGGTTCGTCCAGCGGGAGGGGTCGCACTGGCGGGTGATCCGCTGACGGCTGTCGGACGGACCGGCGCGCGGGCCGGCAGTCAACGGGACACCTCTACGCCGGAGGTGAATGGGAGACACATGACGCGAACGTCGGCCCTCCGACCCGCAACCTGCGCCCGGCGCGCGGGCACTGGACAGGGCGTGCACGTTCCTGCGACGGAGTGAACGCCACCGGAACGAGCGACGGCCAGGTGGTGGTAGCACAGTGCATCGACTCGGTCACGCTACGCTCGCTATGGCTTCCTTATCAGCACATGACTCGGCAGAACGGCGCAGACCCACGTATGCCCACACACATTCCCGGACGCAGGGCGACCGGCGCCGCCCGGCCCTTGGGGGGCTCTGGCAAGGAGCCCCGTTCCGGCATCGATGCCCAGCCGAAGGCGCGGAACTCCCCGGCATCGCCGTCGCCCAGGGCGCAGGCGGCGGACGGTGAAATCCACCGCACCGCCCTGGCGGGCTCACCTGCTGGCGAGGCCGAGCGGTCCGAACGGCGCCGGCGTCGCGACCCGGCGACCGCCAGGGGCGCAGGCGAGGCCGCAGCGGAGGCCTCAGCCGGTCAGTCGGCTGGGCCGTCGGTCGGCCTGCCGAGCGGGGTGCCCGGTGGTTTGTCGAGCGGTGGTTTGTCGAGTGGCGCGGTGGCCGCCGAGGAGACCGGTACGGCTGCGGACGCGGTGGCGGGTCCGGCGAGCGGTGCTGCGACGGGAACCGACTCCGGTCTGGCGCCCCGCGCGGGAGAGGGCGCGCGAGGGCCAACCGGGGCACGCGCTGAGGGTGCGTCACCCAGCCGGCGGCCTGAGCTCTCCTCGGGCGGCCGAAGCAGTGGCAGCCGCCCGGCGGTGACCTCGCAGCGTGCGCGGCGTGACGCCGCGTCGGGTCCGACCGTGCCGGGAGCAGCCGTGCCGGGATTGCCGATCGCGGCCGTTGCTGCCGCGCCGAGGTCGTCGTCCGCCGCGAGCGCCGAAGGCCCGCTCGGAGCCTCGGCCCGGGCCCCGGTCCCCAAGCCCGGCAGAGCGGCAGTGCCCGCGCTCCCCGCACCCGCCGCTGCCCCGGTGTCTGTCCCCGCGCCCGCCTCCGCAGCGAGCACACCGGCGCCGCCGGCACCTTCAGCTACGCCGAGCGCACCCGGCGCTGTGCAGCGGACCGCACTGGAATCGCTCTGGCGCTCCTACAAGGAGACCGCTGACCCCAAACTGCGCGAGCAACTGATCCTTCACTACTCCCCCCTGGTGAAGTACGTGGCCGGCCGGGTCGGTGTCGGTCTGCCGGCCAACGTCGAGCAGGCGGACTTCGTCTCCTCCGGCGTCTTCGGCCTGATCGACGCGATCGAGAAGTTCGACATCGACCGGGCCATCAAGTTCGAGACCTACGCGATCAGCCGCATCCGTGGCGCGATCATCGACGAACTCCGCGCGCTCGACTGGATCCCCCGCTCGGTCCGGCAGAAGGCGAAGGCGGTCGAGCGCACCTATGCCGCGCTGGAGGCCCGGCTGCGCCGTACTCCGCACGAGCCGGAGGTGGCGGCGGAGATGGGGATCGCGATCGAGGATCTGCACGCGATCTTCAGTCAGCTCTTCCTGGCCAACGTCGTCGCGCTCGACGAGCTCCTCCACCCGGCCGGTGAGAGCGGCGACCGGCTGAGTCTGATGGACACCCTGGAGGACAGCGGCGCCGACAACCCGGTCGAGGTCGCCGAGGACCGTGAACTGCGCAGGCTGCTGGCCCGTGCGATCAACACCCTGCCGGAGCGGGAGAAGACCGTGGTGACGCTCTACTACTACGAGGGCCTCACGCTGGCGGAGATCGGTCAGGTGCTGGGGGTGACGGAGAGCAGGGTGAGCCAGATCCACACCAAGTCCGTGCTCCAGTTGCGTGCGAAACTCTCCGACCTGCGCTGAGCCGATCCGCCGTGCAGCTCTCGAAGCGACAGCCGCTGCGTGTCGGCCGGATACCCGCAGGACCGGTATGCGTGCCACCGTTCCGGCGGATGTGAGGGCTCCGTACAGTGGGAGGGTGCCGAAGATCCGTGCAGCCACCCTGGCCGAGCATCGTCAGCTGCAGCGTGCAGCTCTCCTCGACGCTGCCCGATCGTTGCTGACCGAAGGCGGGATGGACGCTCTCACCTTCCCCGCTCTGGCCTCGCGGACCGGGCTCGCCCGCTCCTCCGTGTACGAGTACTTCCGCTCGCGCGCCGCCGTCGTCGAGCAGCTCTGCGAGAGCGACTTCCCGCTCTGGGCCGCCGAGATCGAGGCCGGGATGGCCTCCTGCGCGACGCCCCTGAGCCAGATCGAGGCCTACGTCCGCGGTCAGCTGGCGTTGGCCGACGACCCGCGGCACCGCGCCATCGCCGCCATCTCCGCGCTCGAACTGGACGACGCCGCTCGTGAGCGGATCAGGACGGCCCACACCGGGCTGGTGACGCTGGTCGTCAACGCACTCCAGGAGCTGGGCCACGACCAGCCGCGTCTCGCGGCAGCGTTGCTGCAGGGAGTGGTCGAGGCCGCCGTGAAGCGGACCGAGGGCCGTCCGGAGGAGGAGCGCGGGGCCGTGGCGGATGCCGCCGTCGCCCTGGCCCTGCACGGTCTGGCGGGCGTCGGCTCCGAGGCCGCCTCCTGACGCCTGCGCCGGGGTGCCCAGCGGTAGCAGCCGGGCCCGGCCGGCGCCCAGCAGGGCGAGCGGGTCGAGATAGCGGTTACCGCGGAGCAGTCCCCAGTGCAGGCACCCCGAGGCGCAGTGTCCGCTGCCGGGGGCGATGACGCCGATGACCACCCCGGCCGCCACCGACGTGCCGACCGCGACGCTGCCAGTCACCGGCAGGTAGGTGGTGCGCAGCGGGGGAGTCCCGGTGCCGGGGTGCTCGACCGTTACCACCGGCCGCCCGGCCACCACCCCGGCGAAGGCGACCACGCCTGCGGCCGCAGCCCGGACCGGCTCGCCGGCCGAGGCCGCCAGGTCGACACCGCGGTGACCGGCGGCCCACGGCGCGGGTGGCGCCTCGAACCGCCGCAGCACACCGGACGGTCCGCCCGCCGGCCAGGCCCGCCCCGACCGTGACGCCGGCCCGCCACCAGAGGCGGGCGACGCCCGTGCGGCCGGCCCGGGGGCCAGCGCGAACATCACCGTGACGACGAACAGCGCCAGCATGGCGGTCTGCCGACGCCCGTCCGGCGCCGGCGGCGGCAGACCGGTTGAGGGCATCGGACCCCCAACGAGCGCGAGAGCCCAGCGCCGGGACAGGTGCTGGGGCCAGTGCCGGGACCAGTGCCGAGGAAGCCGAGTGAATCCGGAGATCGTCATAGCCGGAGGTTCCGCCACCCCGGCCGATGCCACCAGCCCCACCCCGAAAGCTGTGGACAACCCGGCCCCTGTGGACAACGACTATCACCCACAGTGACCAATCCCGAGCCTCGGTGAGCCCTCAAACCTCCTCACCGGCCTCATCTGTCACCCCTACCGCACCCCCACCGCAGCACCGCCCCACCCCGCCCGTACCATGCCCGGCTCGCCCCGCACCTCGCCCCGCACCTCGCCCCGCACCCCGCCGCAGCGCCCCCCGGCCGGGCCGCCGCAGCACAGAGTCGCCGGTCGCACGGCGCTTCCCGTACACTTCTCACGCGACCCGGTCCGCCGGGTCGACTTCGCACGCCCCGCCACCGGCGAATCAGTGCGCGAACCAGCACCCCTCCGGGTCCTGCTCGCCACTCCCGCCCGATGCGAGTGCCGCTCGGTCCGCCCGAGCCTGTCGCGGCTACGCCGCCCAGGCCAAGCGGCTCGGCACGTTCGGGGCGTCAGGCGTGACGGTCATCCTGACCGGCACGGACAAAACCGAGCCTGACCTGGTCGTTGCCCACCAGCGCGCGCAAGCGTGCGAGCAACGCGCCAGGCGCAACACCTGAGGAGCACGGCCATGGCCGTCGTCACGATGCGGGAGCTGCTTGAGAGCGGCGTCCACTTCGGTCACCAGACCCGTCGTTGGAACCCGAAGATGAAGCGCTTCATCCTCACGGAGCGCAACGGCATCTACATCATCGACCTGCTGCAGTCGCTGAACTACATCGACCGCGCGTTCGAGTTCGTCAAGGAGACCGTTGCCCACGGCGGCAGCGTCCTCTTCGTCGGCACCAAGAAGCAGGCCCAGGAGGCCATCGCTGAGCAGGCCGGTCGCGTGGGCATGCCCTACGTCAACCAGCGCTGGCTCGGCGGCATGCTGACCAACTTCCAGACCGTCTACAAGCGCCTTCAGCGGATGAAGGAGCTCGGCGAGATCGACTTCACGGATGTGGCCGGCTCTGGCCTCACCAAGAAGGAGCTCCTGGTTCTGGAGCGCGAGCACACCAAGCTCGAGAAGACCCTCGGCGGTATCCGCGACATGCAGCGCGTTCCCAGCGCCGTCTGGATCGTGGACACCAAGAAGGAGCACATCGCGGTCGGCGAGGCCCGGAAGCTCAACATCCCGGTCGTCGCCATCCTCGACACCAACTGTGACCCCGACGAGGTCGACTACAAGATCCCGGGCAACGACGACGCGATCCGCTCCGTCACGCGCCTGACCCGCGTGATCGCCGACGCCGTCGCGGAGGGCCTCAAGGCCCGTGCGGGTGTCGCCAAGGCCGACGTCAAGGCCGAGCCGGGCGCCGACCAGCCGCTGGCCGACTGGGAGCAGGAGCTCCTGGGTGGCGAGAAGGCCGCTGACGAGGCCCCCGCCGCCGACGCCGTCGCCGAGGCCCCCGCCGCCGAGGCGCCCGCCGCCGAGGTCGAGGCCCCCGCGGCCGAGGTCGAGGCTCCGGCCGCCGAGGCCGAGCAGGCCTGACGTACCCAAGGGTGAGGGGCACTCGCCGGTACGTACCGGCGAGTGCCCCTCTCTCCACGTGCCGGGGCTGAACCACGAGCCCCGGCGCACCTCCCCGCAGACACGCGAGACGTGAGAAGAGATTCACACCATGGCGAACTTCACCGCCGCGGACGTCAAGAAGCTCCGTGAGCTCACCGGCGCCGGCATGATGGACTGCAAGAAGGCGATCGAGGAGTCCGACGGCGACGTCGACAAGGCCGTCGAGCTGCTCCGCATCAAGGGCCAGAAGGGCGTCGCCAAGCGCGAGGGCCGTGACGCCACCAACGGCGCCGTCGTCGCCAAGATCGGTGCGGACAACAAGTCCGGCGTGCTGGTCGAGCTGCGCTGCGAGACCGACTTCGTCGCCAAGAGCGACAAGTTCGTCGCCGTCGCCGACGCGATCGCCGAGCACATCGCCGTTGCCGCCCCGGCCGACATCGAGGCCGCCCTGGCCAGCGAGATCGAGGCCGGCAAGACCGTCCAGCAGTACGTGGACGAGGCCAACGCCAACCTCGGCGAGAAGATCGTCCTCGCCCGCTTCGCGCAGTTCGCCGGCGACAACTTCGTCGCTGTCTACCTGCACCGCACCTCGCCCGACCTGCCGCCGCAGGTCGGCGTCCTGGTGGAGCTGGACAAGGAAGACGCCCTGACCGCCAAGGACGTCGCCCAGCACATCGCCGCCTTCGCGCCGAAGTACCTCTCCCGCGAGGACATCCCGGCCGAGGACATCGAGAACGAGCGCCGCGTCGCCGAGGCCACCGCTCGCGAGGAGGGCAAGCCCGAGGCTGCCCTGCCGAAGATCGTCGAGGGTCGCGTCACGGGCTTCGTGAAGGAGAACTCCGTTCTGGAGCAGGCCTTCGCGAAGGACAACAAGAAGAGCGTCGCCAAGGTCCTCGACGAGGCCGGCGTCTCCCTCAAGCGCTTCGCCCGCTTCCGCGTCGGCGTCTGATCCACGTTCACCGGGGTTCCCGCCTAAGGTAGGAACCGTCGCCGCCCGCTGTGACCAGCGGGTCGGCACCATGAACGACGAGGAGGCCATTGCCGTGCAGGACACCGAACCGGTTCCCGCGGCAGTGGCCTCCTCGCGTGTACGCGCAGGTCTGGGCCCCGCACACCCGGCCCTGTGAAGCAGCAGGTAGAAGGAGAAGTCCATGCAGGAGACCCAGGAGACCACGCCGGGGGGAACGGGTCGCCGCGTTCTGCTCAAGCTGTCCGGTGAAGCCTTCGCAGGTGGAGGCGGACTCGGCGTCGACCCCGACGTCGTCCACAAGATCGCCCGCGAGATCGCCACGGTGGTCCGCAATGGCACCGAGGTCGCCGTGGTGATCGGCGGCGGCAACTTCTTCCGCGGCGCCGAACTCCAGGTCCGCGGCATGGACCGGGCCCGCTCCGACTACATGGGCATGCTCGGCACGGTGATGAACTGCCTGGCCCTCCAGGACTTCCTGATGAAGGAAGGCATCGAGACGCGGGTGCAGACCGCGATCACGATGGGTCAGGTCGCCGAGCCCTACCTGCCGTTGCGCGCCATCCGGCACCTGGAGAAGGGCCGCGTCGTGATCTTCGGCGCCGGTATGGGCATGCCCTACTTCTCCACCGACACCACCGCCGTGCAGCGGGCCCTGGAGATCCACGCCGAGGTGCTGCTGATGGGGAAGAACGGGGTCGACGGTGTCTACGACTCCGACCCCAAGACCAACCCGGACGCCGTGCGCTTCGACGCGCTGGAGTACTCCGAGGTGATCTCGCGGGATCTCAAGGTCGCCGACCTCACCGCGATCACCCTGTGCAAGGACAACGGCCTGCCGATCCTGGTTTTCGAGCTGCTGGCGGAGGGCAATATCGCCCGCGCGGTCAACAGTGAGAAGATCGGCACACTCATCAGCCAGGATTCCGTCCGGGCCTGAGCAGTAGTCAGCCGCGCCGCACTCGCAGGCGCACCAGTACGCCACAAGGCAACCGGACAGGGAGCAGACTGTGATCGAAGAGATCCTCCTCGAGGCCGAGGAGAAGATGGAGAAGACCGTCCTGGTCGCGAAGGAAGACTTCGCCGCCATCCGCACCGGCCGGGCCCACCCGGCGATGTTCAACAAGATCGTGGCCGAGTACTACGGTGCGCTGACCCCGATCAACCAGCTCGCCTCGTTCTCCGTGCCGGAGCCCCGGATGGCGGTCATCACGCCGTTCGACAAGAGCTCGCTGCGCAACGTCGAGCAGGCGATCCGCGACTCCGACCTGGGCGTCAACCCGTCCAACGACGGTTCCATCATCCGGGTGTCGTTCCCGCAGCTGACCGAGGAACGCCGCAAGGAGTACATCAAGGTCGCCCGCACCAAGGGCGAGGACGCCAAGATCTCCATCCGGGCCGTCCGCCGCAAGGCCAAGGAGACCCTGGACAAGCTGGTCAAGGACAAGGAGAGCGGCGAGGACGAGGTCCGCCGCGCCGAGAAGGAGCTGGACGACGTCACCGCGAAGTACGTCGCGCAGGTGGACGTGCTCCTGACGCACAAGGAAGCCGAGCTGCTCGAAGTCTGATGGACGACGCCCCGAACGCCCCAGGCAGGCGGGGCGGAACCCAGCAGACCCAGGCTTCACCGGATCACCTGCGGCCGCCGACCGGACACCGAACGGGTCACGCACAGCGGCCCGCGGTGTATCCGGGGGCCGAAGCGGCACAGACTCAGTCCATGCCTCGCGTCCAGGACTCCTCACCCGAGCCGCCCCCGTCGGCGGCCGAGGAGACAGCCGTGCTCCCTTCGCTGTCCGGCCCGACCCGCGGGCCGGACAGCCCCCCGCAGACCCGACCGGCGGCCGCCGACAGCGGCCCGACTGCCGGACACCCCCACCCGGCCGGCGTGCCGTCCCACCCAGGGCAGGAGACACCTGTGGCCCAGCCCGATCCGCAGCAGCCCCGCAAGCAGCGCGGCGGCCGCAACCTGCAGGCCGCGATAGGAGTCGGGGTCGGCCTCGGTGCGGTGATCGTCGCCTCGCTCTTCGTGGTGAAGGTGCTCTTCCTCTTCGTCGTCGTCGCCGCGGTCTCGGTCGGGATCTGGGAGCTGACCAGCCGGCTCGCCGAGCGCAAGCAGGTGGATGTCCCGCTGCTGCCGTTGCTGGCCGGCGGGGTGGCCATGCTGACGACGGGCTACTGGATCGGCGCGCAGGGCGCGGCCGCGTCACTCGCGCTGACGGCGCTGGCGGTGATGGTCTGGCGGATGCGCAAGCCGCCGGAGAACTACCTGCGCGACATAACGGCCGGCGTCTTCACCGCCTTCTACGTGCCGTTCCTGGCCACCTTCGTGGCGCTGCTGCTGGCGGCCCACGACGGACCGCAGCGGATCGTGCTCTTCCTGGTGGTCACCGTCTGCAGTGACACCGGCGCCTACGCCGTCGGCTACAAGTTCGGCAAGAACAAGCTGGCCCCGACGATCAGCCCCGGCAAGACCCGCGAGGGCCTGGCCGGCGGCATTGGCCTGTCGATGCTGGCCGGTGCGCTGCTGATGCAGTGGATCATCGACGACGGCCACTGGTGGCAGGGCCTGATCCTGGGCGGGTGCGCCGCGGTCGTCGCCACCCTCGGCGACCTCGCCGAGTCGATGATCAAGCGCGACCTGGGCATCAAGGACATGGGCACGCTGCTTCCCGGCCACGGCGGCATCATGGACCGGCTGGACTCGCTGCTGCCGACCGCTCCGGTGGTCTGGCTGCTGCTGGCGGCCTTCGTCGGAAGCTGACCCACCTCACACCGTCGAGAGCCCCGGGCGCCCAGCGTCCGGGGCTTTCCCCATCTGCGACACTGGAACAACCATGCCTGCACCCGGAGAACTCACCTTCGTCGCGCCGCGCGGCGCCAAGCCCCCGCGACACCTTGCCGACCTCAGCCCCGCACAGCGCAAGGAGGCGGTCGCCGAGCTGGGCGAACAGCCGTTCCGCGCCAAGCAGCTGTCCAACCACTACTTCGGCCGGATCTCCAACGACCCGGCCGGCTGGACGGACATCCCGGCCGCGAGCCGCGAGAAGCTGACCAAGGAGCTGCTGCCCGAGCTGATGTCGGTGGTCCGGCACGTCTCCTGCGACGACGACACCACCCGCAAGACGCTCTGGAAGCTCTTCGACGGCACGCTCGTCGAGTCCGTGCTGATGCGCTACCCCGACCGGGTGACGATGTGCATCAGCTCGCAGGCCGGCTGCGGGATGAACTGCCCGTTCTGCGCCACCGGCCAGGCCGGTCTGACCCGCAACCTCTCCACCGCGGAGATCGTCGAGCAGATCGCCGCGGGCATCCGGGCGCTCAAGGCCGGCGAGATCCCCGGCGGCGAGGCCCGGCTGAGCAACGTGGTCTTCATGGGCATGGGTGAGCCGCTGGCCAACTTCAACCGGGTGCTCGCCGCGATCCGCCGGCTGACCGACCCGGCGCCGGACGGCTTCGGCATGTCGCAGCGCGGCATCACGGTCTCCACCGTCGGCCTGGTGCCGGCGATGAACCGCCTGGCGGACGAGGAGCTGAGCGTCCGGCTGGCGCTCTCCCTGCACGCGCCGGACGACGAGCTGCGCGACGAGCTGGTCCCGGTGAACACCCGCTGGAAGGTCGCCGAGGTGCTGGACGCCGCGTGGAACTACGCGGAGAAGTCCGGACGCCGGATCTCCATCGAGTACGCGCTGATCAAGGACATCAACGACCAGGCCTGGCGCGCCGACCTGCTCGGCCGGTTGATCAAGAACCACCGGGTGCACGTCAACCTGATCCCGCTCAACCCCACGCCCGGCTCCAAGTGGACCGCCTCCCGGCCCGAGGACGAGCGCGAGTTCGTCCGCCGCCTGGTCGCGCACGGCGTGCCCACCACGGTCCGCGACACCCGCGGCCAGGAGATCGACGGAGCCTGCGGCCAGCTCGCAGCCGCGGGGTAGCTAGCTGCGCAGGATGCCTGCGGCCAGCGCGGCGGTCGTCCCGCCGGTCAGCAGCAGGACGGTGCCGCCGGCCAGCCAGCGCAGGGCGGCGGCACCGAACAGCAGCTGCGGCGAGGCGCCCAGCTGGTGCAGCGTCGCCGTGGCCGGACGCCGGGCGGTGCGCAGCTCGGTCAACCGGGCGATCGCGGCCGCGGTCACGCAGCCGGTGATCAGCACCGCCTCGGCGGCCGGCAGCGGCTCGCCGCTGCGCATCCCGGGCGTCACCCACTGCCGGACGGCCGTCAGGACGACCGCGACGGTGAGCGCCAGCACGGCCGGCGGCGCGCCGAGTCGGCCGGCCTGGTCGGTCAGCCCGCGCCCGGCCAGCAGCCGACGGGCACTGGGCCGTCCCAGCGCCAGCAGCCGTCCGGCGAACGCGAGCAGCGGCCCGGTCAGCAGCGCGAGTCCCAGCGCGGCGATGCCCCAGCCGATCAGCAGGTTGACGCTGGTGCGTCCGAGGTCGGCCGGCAGCCGCAGCGGGTGCGGGTCGACGGGCGCGGCCGGGCGCAACCCGTACAGCTCCGTCAGGGTGCCGCCGAGTGCCAGTGCACCGGCCAGGACGGTCCGGGCCGGGTGGAAGTGCCGGGCCTCGGCCGGGTCGGCGCCGCCGGGCAGCTCCTCCCGTACCGGCACCGCGAAGGCCGCGGCGAGGCCGGCGGCCAGCGGCAGCAGGGTGAGCAGGGTGATCGGCGCGGCGAGCGGCAGCGCGACGCCCATCCCCAGGTCCGGCGCGAGCCAGGCGCCGGCGATGTTGTTGCGCAGCACCAGGAAGACCAGCAGCGAGACGACGCTGCCGGCGGCGCAGGCGAGGGCGATCTCGCCGGCGATCATCAGCCGGATCCAGCGCGGTCCGGCCCCGGCCGCGGTCAGCCCGGCCATCCGCTCGGGCCGCTGCGCGGGCACTGCCCGGGCGGCGATCGCGGCGAACCAGCCGACCGCGACGAGCGGCGGCAGGCACCAGAGCAGCCGGTCGGTCGCCCCGACGGGCGGGTCGCTCAGCGCCAGGCCCAGGGCCCGCAGCAGGAAGCCGGCGACCACCGCCGCGGCGACGGCGGTGAGCAGCCAGCGGCCCAGGTCGATGACCCGGTATCCCCTGACCAGGCGGAGATAGAACACCTGAGTCTCCCTCAGCCCTTCAGTACGCGGCCGGAACGGGCGTGCCGCGGCGCACCGGGGCGGCGGGTACGGGGGTGCGGCCGTCCACCAGGGCGACCGTCCGGTCGGCGTAGCGGGCGAGCTCGGGGTCGTGGGTGGCCAGCACCAGGGTGAGCTGGTGGGAGCGGGCCGCGCTGGTCAGTATCCGCAGCACCTGGTCCTGGGCCTCGCGGTGCAGCGGCGCGGTCGGGTCGTCGGCGAAGACCACCCGGGGGAGCGGCGCGAGGGCGCGGGCCACGGCGATCCGCTGGCGCTCGGTCTGCACCAGTTCGGACGGCCGGCGCTTGGCGCAGACGGTGACGTCCAGGCGCTCCAGCCAGTCGTCGGCCGCGCTGTAGGCGGCCTTGTGGCCGGCTCCCGCCAGCAGCAGCGGCAGCGCGACGTTCTCCCGGGCGGTCAGCTCGGGGACCAGCCGGGGTTCGGGGCCGACGAAGCCGAAGCGGTCGCGCCGTAGCTTCTCGCGTCCGGCCCGGCTGAGGGTGTGCACGGGGGAGCTGTTGAACCAGACCTCGCCGCGGTCCACCGGCAGCAGCGCGGACAGGCAGCCGAGCAGGGTGCTCTTGCCCGAGCCGCGCGGTCCGGTGATGGCGAGCACCTCGCCCTCGCGGATCCCGATCGAGACGTCGCGCAGCGCGGGGGTGCCGTTGTGGGACTTGACGATCCCGCGGGCCCACAGCACGTCGTTGTCCGGCGGGGCCGCAGACGGGGCCGCTGACATGGAGTTCCTCCGCCGGTCCTGGGGGCCTCTGCACGGGTGCAGGGAATGACAGTCGTCAGATTAGAACGACAAGGTCGCGCTGAGGTTGCGGCGCACCCGGTCGAGTCGGGTTATACCTGGATGAACCAGTCAGAAGATCAGCCAAAACACCGCGGGGCGGTCCCGGCAGTCCTGAGGAGGGGACTGCCGGGACCGCCCCGCGGCGGAGGGTGGGTCGGAAAGATTCAGACGATCAGATCTTCGCCCACGCGTCGGTGAGGCTGACCCGCAGGATCTGCTCGATCTCGTCGAAGGTCGACTGGTTCGAGATCAGCGGCGGGGCCAGCTGGATGACCGGGTCGCCACGGTCGTCGGCGCGGCAGTACAGGCCGTTGTCGAAGAGCGCCTTCGACAGGAAGCCGTAGAGCACGCGCTCGACCTCGTCGTCGTTGAACGACTCCTTGGTGACCTTGTCCTTGACGAGCTCGATGCCGTAGAAGTACCCGTTGCCGCGGACGTCGCCGACGATCGGCAGGTCGCGCAGCTTGCCCAGGGTGCCCAGGAAGGCGGCCTCGTTGTCGAGGACGTGCTGGTTGAGGCCCTCGCGCTCGAAGATGTCGAGGTTGGCCAGTGCCACCGCGGAGGAGACCGGGTGGCCACCGAAGGTGTAGCCGTGCAGGAAGGTGTTGTCACCCTTGTAGAACGGCTCGGCGAGGCGGTCCGAGATGATCGTGGCGCCGATCGGGGAGTAGCCCGAGGTCATGCCCTTGGCGCAGGTGATCATGTCGGGCTGGTAGCCGAACTTGTCGGCGCCGAACATGGTGCCCAGACGGCCGAAGGCGCAGATGACCTCGTCCGAGACGAGCAGCACGTCGTGCCGGTCGCAGATCTCGCGCACGCGCTGGAAGTACCCGGGCGGCGGCGGGAAGCAGCCACCGGCGTTCTGCACCGGCTCGAGGAAGACGGCGGCGACGGTGTCGGCGCCCTCGTTGAGGATCGCGACCTCGATCTCGTCGGCGCACCAGCGGCCGTACGCCTCGGGGTCGACCGTGCCGTCGGCGCTCTCCAGGAACGCGGGGGCGCGGTAGATGTTGGTGTTCGGGGCCCGGAAGGTGCCCGGCACCAGCGGCTCGAACGGGGCCTTCAGGCCCGGCAGGCCGGTGATCGACAGGGCGCCCTGCGGGGTGCCGTGGTAGGCGACCGCACGCGAGATGACCTTGTGCTTGGTCGGCTTGCCGGTCAGCTTGAAGAACTGCTTGGCCAGCTTCCAGGCGGTCTCGACCGCCTCGCCGCCACCGGTGGAGAAGAAGACCTTGTTCAGGTCGCCCGGGGCGTAGTGCGCCAGCCGCTCGGCCAGCTCGATGGCCTTCGGGTGGGCGTAGCTCCACACCGGGAAGAAGGCCAGCTCGGCGGCCTGCTTGGCGGCCACCTCGGCGAGCTCGCGGCGGCCGTGGCCGGCGTTGACCACGAACAGGCCGGAGAGGCCGTCCAGGTACTTCTTGCCGTTGGTGTCCCAGATGTAGGTGCCCTCGCCCTTGACGATCGTCGGCACGGGGGCGTTCTCGTACGACGACATGCGGGTGAAGTGCATCCACAGGTGGTCGTAGGCGGTCTTCGAAAGGTCCTTCGGTGCCGGGTCGGCGCTCATCGGGTGCCCCAGGTGTAGGTCTGTTTCCGGAGTTTCAGGTAAACGAAGCTCTCGGTCCTCCGCACGCCGGGAAGCGCACGGATTCGCTTGTTGATCATTTCGAGCAGGTGCTCGTCGTCCTCGCACACCAGCTCGGCCAGGAGGTCGAACGAGCCGGCGGTGCAGACCACGTAGTCGACCTCGTCGAGGGCGGCCAGCGCGTCGGCGACCGGCTCGATATCTCCCTCGACGTTGATCCCGACCATCGCCTGCCGGGTGAATCCGACGGTCAGCGGGTCGGTGACGGCGACGATCTGCATCACGCCCTGGTCGAGCAGTTTCTGGACCCGCTGCCGGACGGCGGCCTCGGAGAGGCCGACGGCCTTGCCGATGGTCGCGTACGCGCGGCGGCCGTCCTCCTGCAGCTGCTCGATGATCGCCTTGGAGACGGAGTCGAGGGGAACGCTGCTGTTCCGGTCGCGGTTGGCCACGCCGCCACTGTGCCTGATCGCTGGTGTGTTCGCAAGTGGATCGGATACTGATTTCGTCGTCCGGATCAGAAATCGATGCGGATTTCATCGTGATCCGCGCACGGGTATGTCGATTCCAGCAAGAATGCGGTTACCCTGGCGAGGTCACCCGCGCGCCCGCCAGCTGGGCGTACGCTCCCCACCAGTGGACCGTGTCGTACCCGACCCGGCCACTCGGCGCTCCGCCGAGCGCCGTGCCTGGTCAACCGTCCGGGTCCACTGGCAGAGCCCCCCGCCGGACCAGCGCCACCGCGCCGTCCGCAACCCGAGGAGAGAGTCGTGAGCGACCTTCGTACGCTGCGCAACTACATCAACGGCGAGTTCGTCGACGCGGCGGACGGCCGCACGCTGGAGGTGGTCGACCCGACCACCGGTCAGGCGTACGCGACCTCCCCGCTGTCGGGTGCGGCCGACGTCGACGCCGCGATGGCCTCGGCTGCCGCCGCCTTCCGGACCTGGCGCGACGCGACGCCGTCGACCCGGCAGAAGCTGCTGCTGAAGATCGCCGACGCGGTCGAGGCGCGGGCGGACGAGCTGGTGGACGCCGAGTGTCGCAACACCGGCAAGCCGCGCGGGCTCACCCTGTCGGAGGAGATCGGCCCGATGGCCGACCAGATCCGCTTCTTCGCCGGCGCCGCCCGTCTGCTGGAGGGCAAGGCCGCGGGCGAGTACATGGACGGGATGACCTCGATCGTGCGCCGCGAGCCGGTCGGCGTCTGCGCCCAGGTCGCGCCGTGGAACTACCCGATGATGATGGCGGTCTGGAAGTTCGCGCCGGCCATCGCCGCGGGCAACACCGTGGTCCTCAAGCCCTCCGACACCACGCCGGCCTCCACCGTGCTGCTGGCCGAGATCGTCGGCGGCATCCTGGCCGACCTCGGCCTGCCGGCCGGCGTCTTCAACGTGATCTGCGGTGACCGCGAGACCGGCCGCCTGATGGTCGAGCACCACACCCCGGCGATGGCCTCCATCACCGGCTCGGTCCGGGCCGGCATCCAGGTGGCCGCCAGCGCCGCCAAGGACGTCAAGCGGGTCCACCTGGAGCTGGGCGGCAAGGCCCCGGTGGTGGTCTTCGAGGACGCCGACATCGCCGAGGCGGTCGAGGGCATCTCGGTGGCCGGCTTCTTCAACGCCGGTCAGGACTGCACCGCCGCCACCCGCGTGCTGGTGCACGAGTCCATCCACGACGCCTTCGTGACGGCGCTGGCCAAGGCCGCCGCCGAGACGAAGACCGGCGGCGTGGACGACGAGGACGTGCTCTACGGCCCGCTCAACAACGCCAACCAGCTGGCGCAGGTGACCGGCTTCATCGACCGCCTGCCGGCGCACGCCAAGGTCGAGGCGGGCGGCCACCGGGTCGGCGAGGTCGGCTACTTCTACGCCCCCACCGTGGTCTCCGGCCTCAACCAGGACGACGAGATCATCCAGAACGAGGTCTTCGGCCCGGTGATCACCGTGCAGAAGTTCACCGACGAGGAGCAGGCCGTCTCCTACGCCAACGGGGTGGAGTTCGCGCTGGCCTCCTCCGTCTGGACGAAGGACCACGCCCGCGCCATGCGGATGTCCCGGGTGCTCGACTTCGGCTGCGTGTGGATCAACACCCACATCCCGCTGGTCGCCGAGATGCCGCACGGCGGCTTCAAGAAGTCCGGCTACGGCAAGGACCTCTCCTCGTACGGCTTCGAGGACTACACCCGGATCAAGCACGTCATGACGGCCATCTGATCCGATCGTCCGACTGCTCTGCCGCGGGCCCGGGAGGCACTCCCGGGCCCGCGCGTTTGCCACCCTGTCGGCTGTCGGGGTGACCGCCTGACAAGATGCCGCTGCACGGCGGCGGCGCCCTTCCCTACCCTTGCGATATGAGCATCCCCACTGCCGATCCCGCCGCCGGGCTGGCCGTCAAGGCCGCCGACCGCGCACACGTCTTCCACTCGTGGTCCGCACAGGCCCTGATCGACCCCCTCGCGGTGGCCGGGGCCGAGGGCTCGTACTTCTGGGACTACGAGGGCAACCGCTTCCTCGACTTCTCCTCCCAGCTGGTGAACACCAACATCGGCCACCAGCACCCCAAGGTCGTCGCCGCGATCCAGGAGCAGGCCGCCAAGCTCTGCACGCTCGCCCCCGGCTTCGCCGTCGAGCCGCGCAGCGAGGCCGCCCGGCTGATCGCCGAGCGCACCCCCGGCGACCTCGACAAGATCTTCTTCACCAACGGCGGCGCCGAGGCGGTCGAGAACGCCGTCCGGATGGCCCGGCTGCACACCGGCCGGCAGAAGATCATGTCCACCTACCGCTCGTACCACGGCGCCACCGGCAACGCGATCGCCCTGACCGGCGACCCGCGCCGCTGGCCGAGCGAGACCGGCATCTCCGGCGTCGTGCACTTCTGGGGCCCGTACGCCTACCGCTCGCACTTCCACGCCGAGAACGAGGCGCAGGAGTGCGAGCGCGCGCTGGCGCACCTGGAGGAGGTGATCGCCTTCGAGGGTCCGCAGACCGTCGCCGCGATCATCCTGGAGTCCGTCGTCGGCACCGCCGGCATCCTGATCCCGCCGCCCGGCTACCTGGCCGGCGTCCGCGAGATCTGCGATCGGTACGGGATCGTCTTCATCCTGGACGAGGTGATGTCCGGCTTCGGGCGCACCGGCGAGTGGTTCGCCGCCGACCACTGGGGTGTCGTCCCCGACCTGCTGACCTTCGCCAAGGGCGTCAACTCCGGCTACGTGCCGCTGGGCGGCGTCGCGATCAGCGCCGAGATCGCCGCGACCTTCGCCGAGCGGCCGTTCCCGGGCGGGCTCACCTACTCCGGCCACCCGCTGGCCTGCGCCTCCGCCGTCGCCACCATCAACGCGATGGCCGAGGAGGGCATCGTGGAGAACGCCAAGCGGATCGGCGAGCAGGTGCTCGGCCCCGGCCTGCGCGAGCTGGCGGAGCGGCACCCCTCGATCGGCGAGGTGCGCGGCCTGGGCGTCTTCTGGGCGCTGGACCTGGTCAAGGACCGCAGCACCCGCGAGCCGCTGGTCGGCTACAACGCGGCGGGCGCGGCCAACGGTCCGATGGCCGAGCTGGCGGCGGCGTGCAAGAAGCGCGGGCTGTGGCCGTTCACCAACATGAACCGCTTCCACGTGGTGCCGCCGTGCACCGTCAGCGAGGAGGAGGCCAAGACCGGTCTCGCCGTGCTGGACGAGGCGCTCAGCGTGGCGGACAAGTACACGGTCTGACCCGCGTCCGTGGCCCTGCTCAGCGCCGGACGGCGTCCAGCGCGAGCAGGGCCACGTGCAGGGAGAGGCAGGACTCCACCTGGTCCAGGTCCACGGCCAGGATCCGCTCCACCTTGTGCAGCCGGTCGTAGAAGGACGGCCGCGACAGATGCGCCGCGTCTGCCGCGGCCGACTTGTTCCTGCCCTGCTCCAGGTAGACCCGCAGCAGCGGTACCAACTGCGAGCCGTGCTCGGCGTCGTGTGCCAGCAGCGGACCCAACTCGCGCTCCACGTAGGTCTGCAGGCGGGCGTCCTCGCGCAGCAGGTGCAGCAGGCCGCGCAGCCGGACGTCCGGCAGGCGGTAGTACGAGGCCGCTCGCGCGCCCGGCGCGTCGTGCAGCGCGGCGTCCGCGACCTGGGTGGCCTCCATCAGGGTGCGCCGCGCGTCGCGCACCGACCCCACCGAGGAGCCCACCGCGATCACCGGCTCCGCGATCTCGCGCGAGGGCGCCTCCTTGCCGCTGTCCGCCGACAACTTGCGCAGTGCGGCCGCGAACGCTTCGAGCGCCGTGTGCTCGTCCTGCTGCGAGCCGAGGGCGACCAGCAGGCCGACGCCGTCGTCGTCGAGTGCGCCGACCAGAGCGGCGAGTCGGCAGGATCGGGCGGCGGTGGCGGCCAGTTCGGTGAAGTCCCGCAGGCGGGACTGCGCCTCCAGCGCGGCCGGGATCAGCCCGCCGCGCTGCCGCAGCACCACGCCGACCAGTCGGCGGCCCTCCAGCGGTACGCCCAACGCCTGGGCCCGCAGGGCGACTTCGGAGACCGTCAGGGCATGCGTGAGGATGCCGGAGAGCAGCGTGCGGTGGGTCTGGCGTTCCAGGCTCTCCCGGTCGCGGACCAGCAGCCGGTTGAGCGCCAGGGTGGCTGCGCCGCGTTCCAGCAGCATCGCGAGCGGGCCTTCCTGCCCGTTGTCCGCGCGCCCGCCCGGCTCGTTCACCAGGACCAGGCGCCCCCAGTCCTGCCCGCGCGCTCCCACGGTGGTCACCAGCCAGCCGCTGCGCGGGTCGTAGCCGGTCCGGCCGGTCGGGCGCACGCCGCGCGAGCGGCGCTCCCAGTCCTCCAGCAGCTCGTTCTCCGGGCTGCCCGCCGAGTCGTGCGCCAGCACCTGGTGGCTGAGGTTCTCCAGGACGACCGGGGCACTGGCCATCCGGGCGATCTGCCGCAGCACCTCGTTGGGCTCGGCGCCCTCGACTGCCAGCTCGTTGAAGACCTGGTGCACCGCCTCGGAGGCGCGCAGCTGCTCCAGCTGCGCGTTGACCACCAGCGCGTGCACGGCCTCGGTGATCGCGACGAAGCGCAGTTCGCGGCGGAGCACGATGACCGGCAGGCCGCGCTGCTCGGCGGCGTGCACCAGGGCCCGGGGCAGCGAGTCGAAGTAGCGGCGGCCGAACTCCACCACCAGGCCGGCCGCGCCGACCTCCACCAGCTCGCGGACGTAGCGGGCGAGGCCGTCGCGGTCCTCGGGCAGCGCGATGCCGGTGGTGAGCACCAGCTCGCCGCCCTGCAGCACGCCCGCCACGTCGTGCAGCTCGCTGACGTGCACCCAGCGCACCAACCGCTCCAGCTGGTCGGCGCCGGCGACCACCTGCGGCAGGCCGCGCCGCATCACGTCGAGGTCGAGCACGCGGGCGACGGTGGGGAGCACGGCGGTGTCCTCCTGGCTGTGGGGGAGCAAGGTGTCAGGTGAATCATGCATCCTGGCGACGACCTGTTGCCCGTCCGAGCCGTTGGCACTCTGTAAGGCCCTTGCCGGATCGGCTGGCGGAGTGAGTCTTGTCCGGTTTGTCGGTGAGCGGGCATCGTCGGCGAGCCGGAGCGGTTGGAATGGGCGGCATGGGCACGCGGAGGAGAACCGAACAATGGATCTGACCAGCTTCACGGACGGCGCACAGTACATCGCGGGCAAGTTGACCGGTGGCACCGGCAGCGAGTCCTTCGACGTGGTCAACCCCGCCGACGGCAGCACCGTCGAGCGGGTACGGCTGGCCTCGACGGCGGACGTCGACGCTGCGGTGGCCGCGGCCGCCGCAGCCCTGCCCGACTGGTCGCGGGCCACGCCCGGCAGCCGCTCGGAGGCGCTGCTGCGCCTCAGCGCGATCCTGGCCGACCGCGCCGAGGACTTCGCCCGGGTGGAGACCGCGCAGACCGGCAAGCCGATCAAGCTCTCGACCGAGTTCGACGTGCCCGGAACGATCGACAACACCGCCTTCTTCGCCGGGGCCGCCCGCAACCTGGAGGGCAAGGCGGCCGGCGAGTACTCGGGCGACCACACGTCCTACGTGCGCCGCGAGCCGATCGGCGTGGTCGGCTCGATCTCGCCGTGGAACTACCCGCTGCAGATGGCGGCCTGGAAGATCCTGCCGGCCATCGCGGCCGGCAACACCATCGTGCTCAAGCCCGCCGAGCTGACGCCGCTCACCTCGCTGATGTTCGCCCGGGCCTGCACCGAGGCGGGCATCCCCGACGGCGTGGTCAACGTCGTCACCGGCGCCGGGCGCTCGGCGGGCGAGCACCTGGTCTCGCACCCGGGCGTCTCGATGGTCTCCTTCACCGGCTCGACGCCGGTCGGCAAGCGGGTCGCCGAGCTGGCCACCGCGACCGTCAAGCGGACGCACCTGGAGCTCGGCGGCAAGGCACCGTTCGTGGTCTTCGAGGACGCGGACCTGGACGCCGCCGTGCACGGCGCGGTGGCCGGCTCGCTGATCAACAGCGGCCAGGACTGCACCGCCGCGACCCGCGCATACGTCCAGCGCCCGCTCTACGAGGCCTTCGTGGCGGGGGTGGCCGAGCTCTTCGCGGCCGTCCGGCTCGGCGACCCGCTGAACCCGCGGACCGACCTGGGCCCGCTGGTCTCCTTCACCCACCGCGACCGGGTGGCCGGCTTCGTCGAGCGCGCCCGCGGCTACGGCGCGCGGGTGGTCACCGGCGGCGCGGCCCCGGAGGTCGGCCACGACGGCACCGACCTGACCCGCGGCGCGTACTACCGGCCGACGCTGATCACCGACGTCGCGCAGGACAGCGAGGTGGTGCAGGGCGAGATCTTCGGCCCGGTGCTGGTGGTACTGCCCTTCGACTCGGACGACGAGGGCATGCGGCTGGCCAACGACACGCCGTACGGCCTGGCGGCCTCGGCCTGGACCCGCGACATCCAGCGCTCGCTGCGGGCGACCCGGGAGATCGCCGCCGGGTGCGTCTGGATCAACGACCACATCCCGATCATCAGCGAGATGCCGCACGGCGGTTACAAGTCCTCCGGCTTCGGCAAGGACATGTCGCAGTACTCGCTCGACGAGTACACGCAGGTCAAGCACGTCATGTACGACATCACGGCGGTCGCTCGGAAGGACTGGCACCGCACGGTCTTCGGCGACCGCGCCTGACCGCACCCGCAGGACCGCGGGCCGGACCTGTGCAGCCGGACCTGTGTAAGAGAACCGCAGCTCAGCGCTCTCTCCTCGTGGACGGCGGCTTCGATGCCCGCCGCGTCGGGCGAGCAGAGGACGAGCCATGGAGAGCACCGGACCCACCACCGCGGTGGAGTGGTTGTCGGCCGCCGCGCCGGACCCGCAGGCGTGTCGGCGCGAGTGGCACCGCAGCGGACTGGGCGTGGTGCTGCTGCCGGCCGGGCGGCTCTGGGACGTCCTGTTGGTCCCCGGGCCGCTCGGGCACCCGGCGCTGAAGGTGCTCGGGCCGTTGCTCGGCGGGCACGGGCCGGTGCTGGTCGATCCGGGTGACGGGACCGTGGGGTTCTTCGTCCCCGTCGGCACGGCCGCCTGGTGGGTGGGGACGGGCGTGCGCGGCGCGGGGGACGGCACCTGGGTCCTGGTGCCGCACCCGGACCGCCGAGGGCGGGGCCTGCACTGGCTGGTCCCGCCGGACGGGTCGGGTGCGCTCAACGACCCCGTCCTGCTGGAACTCGCGCTGCACGAGGCTGCGGGCGGGCTCGGTGGGGCGCGGGAGCATCCGTGAGAAGCAGGAGGGTACGAGCTGTAAGGCCAACCGGGGTATCTCCAGCAGTGTGCTCGTTGAGCCGGGGTGCAGGGGCGAGCAGACTGGGAGGAGAGCGCGGTAGCGCCGTGATCCCCGCCGCCCGGCGCAGAGCCCGGGCGGCGCCGCACAAGGGTCCGGCGGGCAGCTGAGCCGCCCGGGAACTTCGGAGGCAGACGACCTTGAGCAAGCCCACCACGAACAAGCACTGCACCCACTGGATCAACGGTGCGTCGGTTCCGACCGCGGGTGTCGCACCCCGCCGCGGCGACATCTACGACCCGGCCACCGGTCGGATCTCCGGCCAGGTCGACTTCGCCGGAATCGCCGAGGTCGACCAGGCCGTCAGCTCCGCGGTCTCGGCGTTCGCCGAGTGGCGCAACGCCTCGATCGCCAAGCGCACCTCGGTGCTCTTCGCCTTCCGCGAGCTCTTCAACGCCCGCAAGGACGAGCTGGCCGCGATCATCGTGTCCGAGCACGGCAAGGTGCACTCGGACGCGCTCGGCGAACTGGCCCGCGGCCAGGAGGTCGTGGAGTACGCCTGCGGCATCCCGCAGCTGCTCAAGGGCGGCTTCACCGAGCAGGCCTCCACCGGGATCGACGTCTACTCGATCCGCCAGCCGCTGGGTCCGGTCGCGATCATCTCGCCGTTCAACTTCCCCGCGATGGTGCCGATGTGGTTCTTCCCGCTGGCGATCGCGGCGGGCAACACGGTGATCCTCAAGCCCTCCGAGAAGGACCCGTCCGCGGCGAACTTCATCGCGCAGCTCTGGAAGGAGGCCGGTCTCCCCGACGGCGTCTTCAACGTCGTGCACGGTGACAAGGTCGCGGTCGACCGCCTGCTGGAGCACCCCGACGTCAAGTCGGTCAGCTTCGTCGGCTCCACCCCGATCGCCCGCTACGTCTACGAGACCGGTACCCGCTACGGCAAGCGGGTGCAGGCGCTGGGCGGCGCCAAGAACCACATGCTGGTCCTGCCCGACGCCGACCTCGACCTGAGCGCCGACGCGGCCATCAACGCCGGCTTCGGCGCGGCCGGCGAGCGCTGCATGGCGGTCTCGGTGCTGGTCGCGGTCGACCCGATCGGCGACGAGCTGGTCGACAAGATCAAGCAGCGGATGGCCGAGCTGAAGGTCGGCCCCGGCTGCAACGGCGACTCCGAGATGGGCCCGCTGGTCACCGGCCAGCACCGCGACAAGGTGACCTCGTACGTCGAGTCCGGTATTGCGGACGGCGCGGAGCTGGCCGTCGACGGC
Organism: Kitasatospora sp. MAA4; assembly: GCF_029893355.1. Lineage (GTDB taxonomy): Bacteria > Actinomycetota > Actinomycetes > Streptomycetales > Streptomycetaceae > Kitasatospora. Next base: position 821 of record NZ_JARZAI010000033.1, on the reverse strand, counting down.
CGGAAGCATTCGATCACCGAGACGGACATCGACGGTGGTGTCACGACGGACGGCTTCTGGCTCGGCCCGACGCTCTTCGACCATGTGAAGCCGGGCATGTCCGTCTACAACGACGAGATCTTCGGCCCGATCCTCTCGGTGGTCCGGGTCTCCTCCTACGAGGAGGGCCTGGAGCTCATCAACGCCAACCCGTACGGCAACGGGACCGCCATCTTCACCAACGACGGCGGCGCGGCGCGGCGCTTCCAGCACGAGGTGGAGGTCGGCATGGTCGGTATCAACGTGCCGATCCCGGTGCCGGTCGCCTACTACTCGTTCGGCGGCTGGAAGGCCTCGCTGTTCGGCGACACGCACGCCTACGGCCCGGACGGCGTGCAGTTCTTCACCCGGGGCAAGGCCGTCACGCAGCGCTGGCTCGACCCCTCGCACGGTGGCATCAACCTGGGGTTCCCGACCAACAGCTGATCCCTCACGTCACGCTCGCGTGACGCGATCCGGCCGGCCCGCCCGCAGCTCGTCTGCGCAGGCGGGCCGGCCGTGTTTGCATCGGCTCCCGTCAGGGCGTAGTGTTCCCTAGTCGCTCGGCAGGGAGCACCGGACACGCATCGGCGCGGACGGTCCCGGGGCGGCCACTCTCCTGAAACACCATTTCCCAGCAATGCATTTCGCCTTTCTGCGCGTCGTCGCAGGGGGCGTTGTTTTGCTGTGCTGGCATTTCGGTGAGTAGGGCCGGATTCGCTTTTCGGAGCGGGGCTGGGCTAAAGTTCAACACGTCGGACAGGCCGTCAGGTCGGTTACGGCGAAGGCCACTTGAGGCCGAG